>NZ_QDFZ01000005.1 GCF_003347605.1 Chryseobacterium sp. KLBC 52
ATCCACGTACATTAAACGCACACAGAAGGATTACAGTTTAAGTTTAAAACTTCAAATCGTGAAAGAAGTTGAATGTGGAGCATCCACTATTACTAGTTGTCGTAAGAAATATGGTATTCAATCTCATGGTACTATTTTAAATTGGCTGAGAAAATATGGTAACTTTGATTGGGAAAACCAAAGACCTTATGCCATGGAAAAAACACCTGAACAACGTATTATGGAATTAGAAGCCCAGGTAAGGCTTCTTGAAAAGCAAAAGGCTTTTTTAGAAAAGCAGGCTTATATTGCAGATAAGAAGTCCATATTTTTTGATATGATGATTGATCTGGCTGAGAAAGAATATCACATTGATATTCGAAAAAACTCACCACCCGAACAATCGATTACTTCCGCAGTAAAGAAAAAGAAACTTTGATTTTTACTTGTGGATTGTTAGGGTTAAATAGACAAATCTATTATAGAAGTATCAAGCGTACGAAAGTTTGTAAAGATAAAGCTTCAGAGGTAGTAAAGCTGGTAGAGAATCTTCGTGTTAAGATGCCCCGGTTAGGAGGCAGGAAATTATATTTTATTTTACAGAGATCCTTAAGCTCCATTAAGGTAGGGAGAGATAAATTCTTTGCCATCTTAAAAGCTAATCATTTATTGATTGAACCTCGCAAAAGCTATCACATTACAACCAACTCTCATCATCGTTTTAGAAAGCATAAGAACCTGCTCCTTGACTATCAGATAACAAAGCCCAACCAGGTATGGGTTGCAGATATTACTTATATAGGGAACCGAAAAAATCCAAGCTATTTAAGTTTAATAACTGATGCGTATTCTAAGAAAATAATGGGACACTTTGTTGCAGACAATTTAAATACACAGAGTAGTATTATAGCTTTAAAAAGAGCTCTAAAGAAGTATAAAGGTATGAGAGAATCTTTAATCCATCATTCCGATCGTGGTTTACAATACTGCTCGAATGAGTATCAAAGACTTTTACAGAAACATCAATTAAAATGTAGTATGACACAAAACTCTGATCCTTATCAAAATGCAGTAGCAGAGAGAATAAATGGTATTTTAAAGCATGAGTTTGATATTGATAAACATGATATAAACAACAATTTAAGGAAAAAGATAGTAAATGAATCTATCGAAATCTACAATAATTTACGCCCACATTTTTCAAATCATTATCTAACTCCAAACCAAATGCATAAACAGTCACAAATTAAAATGAAAACCTATAAAAACAAAAACCAAAGCAATAGTAAAATTACTCTGGTTTAATTATTTATTTTTGTACTATAATCTGTATCAGATTTTCAGGACTAGTCACATTATTGAAATATAATATCTTAGAATCTCAAAGTCGCTGCAACAGACCAGGTTCTTCCAAAACCAAGGAATCCTGTATTGCCGTCTGCAACACCCTGATATACTCTGCCAGCTTCCTGATATGTTTTTCCGGCATCCGGACCATTGGCAATTTTATCGCCTGCGAAAATATTGGAGCTCAATTCAGAAATGTAATATTTGTTGAATAAGTTGTACACGTTCGCTCTCAATGTTAGAGATTTTTTCGCATCCAAGGTAAATTTGTAAGAAGCACCAACATCAAATAAATGGTAGCTTGGCAATTTTACAATTCCTTTTTCTCTTGCCGCTTCAGTAAGGAAGTTGATCGGGTTGAACTGAGCATAAAGCTTGTCGTAATATTCCCAATTGGCATCAATACTGAATGCTTTGGTGATATTGTAATCAGCTCCAATGCTAGCAGTTGTTTGAGCAGCATCTCCAACTTTCAGGTCTTTGATATTGATCACTCCTGTAGCTCCAGCTATTTCCTGGTTGGTTTGAACATCCAGAATGTTGAAATTAGCATTTCCTTTATATTTCCAGTTACCCAATGATACCATTCCTCTTAATCTAAGGTTAGTAAAAGGTCTTGCCTTTGCTTCCAATTCTATCCCCTGGTGTACCTGTCCTACATTCAGTGCATTATAGAAATAAGCATTTCCAAGGCTTAACTGAGAGAATTTCGCAACATCCGCTGCTGTAGCATTGAATGTTCTTGAAATAAATCGGTCATCCCACTGCGTTCTGTAAGCATTGATGTTCACATCGATATAACGTGATTTGAAACCATATCCTAATTCCACAGAGAAGATTCTTTCATTCTTTGCATCATTATAGATATTCTGGTTGGACGGGAACAAAGCATTGAACAATGGCTGTCTTGAAATAACTCCTGTATTGAAAAATACATTATGGTGGTCATCAATATTATAGTTGGCACCTCCTTTTACGATATAACCTGTTTTGTGATACCATTTTGTTTCCTGATTTCCCGGAGTATATAACATATAATCTCTTCGCTTATAATATTGCTCGGAAACAGATCCCTGAACGGATGCACTAAGCTTTTCAGAGCTGTATTCAACCATTCCATAAATACCAGCCCATTTTACAAGTCCTTCGTTGTGAATAGAAACTTTCTGAGCATCTTTAAGTTTGGTAAGAGGTTCAGGTTTTACCGTCTGGTTGATATAATATCCTTTTGGAGCATTAGCTGTACCAGGAACAAATAAAGCATCAGATCCTAACATATCCGTTACAATATCATATAAAGCTCCTTTGTACGTTTTAAGATCGATACCTCCGTTGAAAGTCCAGTTGTTTTTCTTGTAATTAAGGTCTGCAATTACCCCGTACCAGTCATGAGCATTAATACTTTGTTTTCTTACGATACCGTTGGTTCCGTTCAGAGTTGCTACATATTGACCGTTGTAATCACCGGGAGATCCTGCAGGAGCAGTGAAGGTTGATTTCTGGAAGCTGTTTCCATTATAATCGGTTACCATACCGCCTCTGTTGTAGCGATAAATCATATCCCAGTTGATCGTACCATCTCCGCCAGCACCATAATTCATGAAATTCATGGTTTGTCCGGCTGCGTTTTTGATAGAACCGTTAAGTCCGGTACCACCGCCGCCACGTCCCCATGAACCATAAAGAACGGTAGATAATTTCAGATTGTCATTCATGGTCCAGTCCCAGTTCAATGAAGCGATAGGTTTGTGATAGAAATTAGGAGCTAAATTGAATTGAGAACCATTCAGCATTCCTGTTTGTGGATTGTATCTTCTTCCGTACGTTTCAAATTGCTGTAAAGTGGCAACATTGGCTCCGGTTGCAGAAGACCTTCTCGTATCGTGTACCTGTGGTGCTCCGGTTGCAATTAAATTGAACGCATGTTTTTCATTAGGCTTAAATCCTGTAGAGAAAAACCATGAGTAACCTTCTCCTTTCGTTCCATTGATGTATCCGTCACCTTGCCAGCGTGAAAGCAATACGGTTGTTCCCCACTTGTTTTTTAATCCCGAAGAGTACATTGCTGATATTCTGGAGTAGTTGTCATTTCCAACTTCCCCTTTAATCATTGCCTTTTGCTCAGAATCGGTAGCTTTGGTTACAATATTGATGGTTCCTCCCACAGAAGGAACAACAAATTTAGATGCTCCCAAACCTCTTTGAATCTGAATATTACTGGCAATATCAGCCAAACCGGTCCAGTTGGACCAGTAAACGGTACCTCCCTGCATGTCATTCACCGGCTGTCCGTTGATGATCACAGCAATGTTAGCTCCATCAAAACCTCTCATGTTGATTCTGCTGTCTCCGAATCCTCCACCTACTTTGGTCACGTACACGGATGGAGTAGACTTCATAATTTCAGGGAATTCTCGGTTTCCCAGTTTCTCCTGAATTTCTGCAGCCTTAATATTGGAAACTGCAACAGGTGTTTTTCTCTCTTTGGCTGTTTGGGAAAGGTTTCTACCTACCAACATAACCTCATCAATAGATTTAGATTTCTCTAAAGAATCCTTCGTACTCTGCCCATAATAGATGGCAGCCGTAGGTAATACAAGCGCTATAATTAGTCGCTTTTTAAAAGTAATGCTCATGAAATAAACTAGCGTGTTTGATTTTTAAGGCTGCAAAGATGGATAATTATTTTTTAATTAAGTATTAAATCTTAACGAAGTGATTTTATTCAGTTTTTAGAATGTGCTTTATTTCTCACTTTTTGGTATATGTTAATTATTCCACATCTTTCGTTTACAATTTGTTATAATAGAGAATAATGAAAAAAATGGTTTGTTTTTAACGGGTAAAAATAATTATGCGGTTCTCCACATTTTTAAACAAAATTAAAAATTGTTGGAAAATATACTATAATAATAGTAAGTAGTAAAAAGCATAGGTGACTTTAATCATAATTTTTATACTGTTGTTTTGATAACTTGTATTACCATTTTATTCAAAATCGTATTATTTATGAAAAAAAAATTTTTTGAAAGGTTTTCAGACCGTGTTGTCTGTATAACCGGAAGTCCGGGTGCTTTTATTACAGCAAGTTTACTGGTTGTTGTCTGGGCTGTATGTGTTACCTTATATACTCTGATAATTTTAGATACCACATCTTTGTATTTCAGGTAAAAATGGTCTTATAGTTGCAGATTTACCACCAATCAAACACTAAATTATTATATTATGGAAACTAAAACGGCAACCAAAAAATCACCAGCCAAAAAAACGACAACAGCAAAAGCAACAACCAAAACTCCTGCTAAAAAAAATGCAGCCAAAAGTTTGGAAGATCTTTTTGAAGATGCGCTGAAAGATATCTACTGGGCTGAAAAAGCACTATTGAAAGCGCTGCCGGCAATGATGAAAAATGCAACCAGTGAAAAGCTTAAACAAGGAATTGATAAGCACATCACGGAAACGGAAGGCCATGTGGAAAGACTGGAAGAATGCTTTAAAGCATTAGGGAAAAAAGCCCAGGCAAAGAAATGCGATGCTATGCAGGGACTACTGGATGAAGGAAAAAGCATCATGGAAGAAACAGAACCCGGAGCAGTAAGAGATGCAGGAATTATTGCAGCAGCACAGAAAGTTGAACATTACGAAATCGCCACTTATGGAACACTTGCTTCATTCGCTAAAGTATTAAAAGAAGAGGATTGTCTTAAAAACCTTTTAAGCACACTGGAAGAAGAAAAAAAATGTGATGAGCTGTTAACCAAAGTTGCTGATACCAACCTTAACAGCAAAGCAATGTAAATACAATCTTTAAAAAAGGAGACCTGATTTTTTCAGGTCTTTTTTTATTGAAAACCAGAAAGGTTTAAAATGCAGCATTTTTATTATGATTGATTTTGTATCAGTTTTAGTATATTTGTAGATATTATTTGTATCAATTTTGTTTTTGATAATGAACTGTAATTGAATACCAAAACTATTATATTATAAAAGAAAACTGTATTCTGCCATTTATAAAGTTTAAAAATGACACAACTTAGCCTGTTTGACTCAGCAGATCTGTACGAATTTCCAAAAGACCTTCTGGAATACAGAGAACATTTCCTGAGCCAGGACGAAGCAGACCAGCTTAAAAACCATTTACTTGAAACAGCTCCCTGGGAACAACGCACCCAGAAAATGTACGATAAGATGGTCCTAACACCTCGCTTAACCGCCTGGTATGGGGATCCGAAAACGGATTATCCATCAGGAGATGGTGAAGTGGAGAATAACCTCTGGACCCCTGAACTGTTTTCCTTAAAAGAAAGGATAGAAGAAACATTCGGTTATCAGTTCAATTCTGTATTGCTTAACCTTTACAGAGATCACAATGATTCAGTTGCCTGGCATCGGGATAAGGAAAGCAGATACGGAAAACGTCCCGTGATTGCATCGGTAAGCCTTGGGCAGACCAGGAATTTTGATTTCAGGAAAAAAGACCATCATCAGAGTAAATACAGTTTACCACTTCCTCACGGTTCATTATTGATTATGAAAGGAGATCTTCAACAAAACTGGGAACACCGTATTGCTAAGTCTCTAACCTCTATGAAAGAGCGCATTAATCTTACATTCCGGTTAGTTAATAATTCGTAAAATATTTATTCATAACGTTTTATGATTGGTTTAAAAGCGTTGTGATCAGTTTTTTGGCAGATAAATTGTTGCATTTATAAACAAAGTCATTGTTTGACTTCATTTATATCACCACTTAAAATTTATTATTATGAAAAATCTTGTAGTAACAATTTTTGCATTGACTGCTTTAACGGCCTGCAAAAAAAACGAGCCGACAACCACGAGTCAATCTGAGGAAAGTACCACAATGTCTGCACCTGCAGAATCCGGAATGACGGTAAGCGACTCCACAAAAATGACAGACACCAGAGAACAGAAAAGTACTCTCAGTGATCAGGACAAAAAGTTTGCAGATGCTGCAGCTATAGGAGGACTGATGGAGGTCATGATGGGAAAACTCGCCGCAACAAACGCTGAAAATTCAGTAGTAAAATCTTTGGGAGCAATGATGGTAACCGATCATTCCAAAGCGAATGACGAGCTCAAAAATTGGGCTTCAGGAACAGGGTACACCTTACCAACAACTTTGGATGCCGAAAAGCAGAAGATGTATGATGATCTGAAAGCTAAGAAAGGAAAGGACTTTGACAAAAAATATACAGATCTTATGGTCAGTGATCACAAAGAGGATGTAGAAGCATTCAAAAAAGAGTCTTCAGAAGGAACAGAGTCTTCATTAAAATCTTTCGCAGCGAAGACCCTTCCGACCCTTGAACATCATTTAAAGGAATCGGAAAAAGCTAAAAATGCAGTCAAATAATATTCAGCTTATATGACCTGCATCATAAATATGAACAGAAAGTATTTAATAATTTTGATTTGATTAAATATTATTTTGTTCTTGATTATAGTAAGCTCCTCTTTTCAGAGGAGTTTTTTAGATTATTCTTTCTTTTTGTATTCTTCAATTTTCTTAAACTGTCTGTAAGAATCTTTAAGAAGACGAAGCTGTTCAGATACAATCTCAGTACTTTTTGGGCTGAGATCACCTGTGTCCAGGGCATTTTGATAGGCTTCGATAGCTGCTTTTTCGCCAAACACTACATTTTCTAAGGTAGACTCTATCAGATTTCCCATAGTAAAAGAATTTTTAATGTCAATCCATGTTCTGTGAACAGCTCCTGCCAGGGATGTTGGGTCCTCCGGAATACCTTGCTTTTCTGTGATGAGGTTAACCAGTTCATTTTTCATAATTTTAGTCTGCGAAATCATATGTTCGTACTCATCTTTTACATCCGGATACATTTCCCAGACTTTTCCATCAACTTTTTCAAAACCTTCCTTTCTGTCGTTGGTAATGTGAAGTAAGTCATTAAGTACTGATATTTCCTGATTGTCCATAATATAATTTTTTAGGTATCCATAAAATTATAATTTACTTCAGCGACTCTTTATAATCGTGATCATATCCTGTAAATAAAAAGCCAAAGTCCTTTCTTTTTCCACCAAAAAAACGCACCTTTGCCGAACAATGGGGTGCTACAGAACAGTGGCTGAGATGATACCCAGGAATATACTTCCACACCTGATCCGGATAATACCGGCGTAGGGATTGCTTACTGATCATCTCATCATTTGATTTCTAATAATTAGTATGATGCAGGACATTTTAAAACAAATTACCTTACCGGAATGGTTCGGAGTCTTATTTTCAGTCATTCAGGTTTTACTGGCCCGTAAAAACAACGTCAACAACTATCTTTTCGGAATCGCGGGGATTCTGCTTACGCTGTATGTGATGCTTACTTCCAAGCTCTACGCTGAATTTACCTTAAACCTTTATTATCTGATCATGAGCATCTACGGATGGTTATACTGGAAATTCGGGAAACAAAAATCCGAAATGGAAATCTCTGTTACCACCACCACAGAAAAATGGATTACCGGAGGGATTGTTTTGGGTACTTTTATCTTATTCTGGTCTTTTCTTACTCACTTTACCGATTCGGATGTTCCTGTTTGGGATTCTCTGGTAAGTGCTTTTGCGTGGGCAGGAATGTGGCTGATGGCGAGGCGCAAAATTGAAAACTGGGTGATACTGAATGTCAGCAATATCATTTCGATCCCTTTGATGATTCACAAAGAATTATATCTCTATGCTGCTTTAACCTCATTTTTATTTCTAGTAGCTATTTCCGGATATATAGAGTGGCAAAAATTGATTAAATCCAAAGCTAATGCTGAGCACTAAAGATATCAGACAAGAACTTCATGGAGCTTCCAGAATCTCTGATGAGGTAATGCAATATATTCATGAAGAAGGATTACTTAAAATATGGGTTCCCCAAAAATACGGAGGGCTGGGCTATCGTTTTGAGGAAGGACTTAAAGCATTATTTGGATGGGCTCAAACCGATGGCAGTTTTGGCTGGATGCTGACGCTGTGTGCCGGAGCCAATTATTTTTCCAGAAATGTAAAACCTGAAATTGCTGAATTATTGTTCACCCATTCTGAAACCTGCTTTGGTGGCAGCGGAATGGTGGGAGGAACTGCAGAAAAAATAGACAACAGCCACTATCTGATCAACGGTTCATGGAATTTTGCAACAGGAGCACCTCATCTTACCCATTTTACATTGAATGCCAAGATGACGGAAAACGGGAAACCAATACTGGATGGCAATGGCAATGAAATAGTTCGGTCATTCATTATTCCGAAAGAACAGGCTCAAGTGATTCCCAACTGGAAATCTATGGGAATGAAAGCCAGCGGCACCTATTCATTCACTGTTGAAAATGCTATTGTGAGTGAAGAATACGGTTTTGTTTACGATATCTTTTTCACCAATGATATCCTGGACAGCATTCCGTTCCGGGTCTTTGCAGACTTGACGCTGTTGGTCAATTATTTGGGAATGGCTTCTCATTTTATTGAAGAGGCCGTATTGATTCGTCCTGAGATCCATTTCAAAAGTTTCGCAGAGTCTGTTGAAAAGCATTTGGAAAAAGTATTGCAAATTGCCGGAGAAGTAGAAAATATACTCGGTGATCACAAAGATATTTCCGAAGGATATCAAAACGAAATTCACCAATATGGAGTAGAGCTGGTTCAAAAACTATCCCATCAGATCCTTACGGTCTACACCCAGTTAGGAATCCGGGCAACGGATACTAATTCTGCAGTATATCAGGTGTTTTGTGATTACTTTACAGCTGCTATGCATTTTAATTTCAGACCTTCTGCCAATGATCTGGATTTTTCTTTCTGAGTATAAAATTGCTTGTTAATACACTTTTTATCGCATAGGAATATTCTTTTATGACTGGCGTCATAAAGTAATTTTTTGTTATTTCACTATATTTGGAATAATAAAACTAACCATGAAATAAGCCAACATAAAAACTTGTTAAACTAAAAAATAGAAGATTATCAAAGATTATGAAAGACTTATTTTCATTAAGCGGCAAGAGGAAGGATCATGTTATTATGCACCTAAAAAATGAGATGTATCCCATGATTGAAAATGATAACTGGATTACGGTTACAGTTAAAAAGTGGTGTCATACAATGATTGTATCCTATTTGATTTGCAATGGTTTAGTTGCTTTAACGATTGTAAGAACAAAATTTCTTCCATTTTATGAAAAATATACCGTTTTGTAATTTTTTCTTTTTTGAGAATATAGTTATAAGATCTTAAATTCTTCATTATTTAAAACAATACTGAAATGAAATTGAAAATATTATCCATCGTTTGGGGCGTTGTGGATTTAAACAGAGCAATTGCATTTTGGTGTGAAGCTTTGCATTATAAAATAAAGAATGAGCCTGATGCTGATTTCGCCATTCTGATCCCAAAGGAGGGAGATGGAATACAGCTGTCATTAAAAGTAACCAGTTCGGAAGAGCCCAAGAGACATCATATGGATCTGATAACGGATAATCAGCAGCAGGAAGTAGAGCGGCTTCTTAGTATCGGGGCTGGAAAAATGCCAGGCTGGAATTACGAAGACGATGCTGATTATGTGGTTCTTCTGGATCCGGAAGGAAATTCATTTTGCGTTGTACAGCAAAACAAATGATACCTGAAAAGCATCTATTCTGTAACCCATTCTTCACGAAGAACTGCATAAATAATATCATCCACCCATCTATTTTTCCAGAACAGACTTTTCCTGAAATGTCCTTCCTTTCTTAAACCGATTCTTTCCATCAGTTGAATAGACGCTGTATTGTCAGGATCCACTGAAGCTGTAATTCTGTGTTTGCTCAAATCATTAAAAAGATAATTAATAACACCCTTTAAAGCCTCGGAAGCATATCCTTTACCATGAAAAAAGGTACTCAATGTAATTCCCAATTCCACCTGTGCATTTTCATCTCCTGTAAAATGAACTCCAATATCTCCAATTACTGCTTTTGAATCTTTATCTGTAATCAACAGTTGGTACCAGCTTTCAGGCTGATTGAATTCTTTTGTATTTCTTTGGATAAAACTTTCTACTTCTTCCAGTGTTTCAGGAATCCAGCCTTGAAATTGATTCGCTTCTGCATCGGAACGGTAATCAAAAATGTCCTGTTTGTCATCAATCGTAATATCCCGTAAAAGTAATCGTTCTGTATAAAGTTGCATGATTCTAATATAATTTCAGACAAAAATAGGATTAATTGGGAAGCTACTCAATGGAAAGTGATGGATTTTATAGTCATTGAACCTGTTTTCTCTAATTTTAATTCAATAAAAATGATAAAATAGTTGCAGATATCATTTAAATACTTACTTTTGTACCGCCTTACAATAAAGACGGGGGATTGGCGCAGTTGGCTAGCGCGTTTGACTGGCAGTCAAAAGGTCACGGGTTCGAATCCCGTATTCTCCACTACAGCAAAGCCCTTTTCTTAAGGGCTTTTTACATATTCAGGATTTTGAAACGCTCCGTTTTTTCTGGAAAAATAGAATAAGATGTCAGGAAAGTGACTGTATAAAGGATAAGCAGCGAAACTCTGAAGAAGTTATCCAAGAATTACAACCTGATACTGTCAACTTTAAAAATCTTCACAATAAACCTTAAACAGGAACAAAGTAGGGGAATCATTATTAGAAAAGATAATTAATTCAATATCTTTGAAAAGAATAAGCAGATGATGATTCTGCTGTATACAGAACCTTGCATTTCCTAATAGAATATGGAACAGATTAAATTAATTGTGACAGACATGGATGGTACATTTCTCAATTCCAGCCATGAAATGAGCCCTGAGTTTTCAGAAGTTTACAAAGAACTGAAAAAAAGAAACATTGTATTTGTACCCGCAAGCGGAAGACAGATGCCGGGCATTACCCATTATTTCGGAGATATAGAAAGTGAGATCGGTTTTATTGCTGAAAACGGAGGCTACGTGATCTATAAAGATCAGGAACTTTTTGCCGATACGCTGGAATACAAATATATTGTTGAAATCATTAAAGCTGTCCGTGAAATACCAGGTGCCAAAGCCGTATTATCAGCTAAGAAAATGGCTTATTATGAAACCGAAGACCAGGAATTTGTAGATTTCTTCTCAAAGTATTACACCGAAAATATGAAAAAGGACGACCTGACGGAAAAAATTGATGATACCGCCTTTAAAATAGCAGTGTATCACCCTGAAGGTTCTGAAAAATTTTTGTATCCGGCTCTTAAAAGATTTGAAGAATTTGGTCTGGAAATAGTTATTTCAGGAGCGCACTGGCTGGATGTGATGAATAAGGATATCAATAAAGGAAACGCTCTGAAAATCCTTCAGAAATCATTAAACATTTCTCCTGAAAATACAATGGCTTTCGGAGATTATATGAATGACATAGAAATGCTGAAGAACGCCAAATATTCTTACGCAATGAAAAATGCCCACCCGAATGTAAAAGAGGTCGCTAATTTTGAAGCATGTACCAATGACAGCTTCGGAGTTCTTAAAACGATAAAAGATTATCTGCATGTGAATTAATTCATCCCTAAAAACTATAACCCAATATGAATAGGAGTAAATCAACCCAAAGGAAACCTGCTAAAGCATGCTATGAGCATATCGGCGGAAAATTAGGCCAGCTTCTTTTAGAACAATTCCTGGAGAAAGGCTGGATTGCTAAAGAAAATCCGGCAGACCGCCACTACTACATTACGGATAAAGGACAGGAGGAATTTACAAAACTTGGTCTTGACCTTTCAAAAATAAGGCTGAATAAGAAGTGAAAAAATGGTGAAACTATAAAGTTTTGCATTTCAATGTATTCTATTGTATTAAATAATAAAAAGATGAACCTTTCAAGGGTTCATCTTTATTGTTTAGAAAACAATTGGAATTTATGATCTGATAAATTCCAAAAGGTCTTTGTTGATGGTTGGATGTTCCGTAGTCGGCATGCCGTGAGGGAACCCCGGATAAGTGATCAGCTTTCCGTTCTTTAATAATTTAATTGATTTCAATGCTGCATTGGCAATAGGAACAATTTGATCATCTTCACCATGCATCACAAGGACAGGAATATCCACTGCTTTTAAATCTTCGGTTAAATCTGTTTCTGAAAAGGCTTTGATCCCGTCATAATGAGCTACGATTCCTCCCATCAGACCCTGTCTCCACCAGTTTCTCTGAACACCGTCTTTTACATGGGCACCTTCTCTGTTGTAGCCATAGAAAGGGAAAGTCAGATCATAATAAAACTGGTTCCTGTTGTTTAATGTCTGTTCCCTGATATTGTCAAAAACTTCCATGGAAACGCCGTCAGGATTATTCTCACTCTTAACCATTACCGGTGGAATGGCACTGATCAGTACTGCTTTCTTAGCTCTTCCATTGGAATATTTATTGACATAACGGATGACTTCAGCACCGCCTGTTGAGTGACCGATGTGTACAACCTCCTTCAGATCTAAAAAATCAACCAGTTCTGCAGCATCAGAAGCATACTGTTCAATAGTGTGATTATAAATATTCTGACTGGAACGTCCGTGGCCTCTTCTGTCATGGGTAACCACTCTGAATCCTCTCTGTAAAAAGAAAATAACCTGTGCGTCCCAGTCATCAGATGATAAAGGCCATCCATGGTGAAACATCAGTACAGGTCCCTGTCCCTGATCTTTGTAAAAAATTTCTGTTCCGTCTTTTAATGTTAGTGTGCTCATATTGTTTATTTTTAATGTTATGATGGATTGTATTTAAAATAATAGGATTTGATTAATAGGCAGTATTTTCACGTACCAGCTGGAAAAGGTCTTCGGCACTGCCATTGAATTTATTTCCGTTAATGAAAAAAGAAGGAGTTCCGTTCACTCCGCTCATGATCCCACTTTCAAAATCTGTATCTACTTTTTCTGCCAATTCCTGTCTATGAATATCTGCTCTGAATTGAGGAATATCTAAACCCAGTTTTTCTGCAAGCTTTAACGGGAGCATGTCATTCAGAAATTCCTGGTTTTCATAAATAGCATCATGCATTTCCCAGAATTTTCCTTGTAAAGAAGCCGCTTCTGCTGCCAGTGCTGCCGTTCTTGCATACTGATGCATTTCTGACAGAGGAAAATTTCTGAATACAAATCTGATCTGGTCTCCGAATTCTTTCATTAACTCTTTAAGAACCGGATAAGCTGCTCCGCAGAAAGGACACTGATAATCTCCATATTCTACAATGATTAAGCTGGCATTTGAGTTGCCCTGGGTGTGGTCAGCATTGCTGACTGATGGTTTAAGTGACATAATTATTTCGTGTTAAGGTTTTCTAACGCTTCTAAAATTCCGTCTGCACCGGGATTGATCGCGGTGGGAGAGAGGTAGCTCCACTCGATGATGCCGTCTTTATTAATGACAAAAAGAGCTCTGTTGCATTCTCCTTCTTCGTCATTGTAAACACCATATTTCCTGGCTGTTTCTCCTTTGGCTTCAAAGTCTGCAAGCAGTGGGAAGTGCAGGTTTCTGGATTGTGAAAATGCCAGGTGGCACCATTTGCTGTCTACGGAAATTCCGAAAATCTCCGCATCATATTTTTTGAAATACTTCAGCATTTCGTTGTATAATGCCATCTGGTCACTGCACACCGGACTCCAGTCTGCAGGATAAAATACAAGGATAACATTTCGTCCTCTGAATTCGGATAAGGTAATTTTCTGATCCGGGGTTGCAAATAATGTAAAATCAGGGGCAATCTTATTTTTTTGTAGCATAGGTTAGTTTTTAATCGTTGGTATTATTAAGGTACAGATGAGTAGTAAGCCGGCCGGAAACATCAGCGTCCAGTTTCCTAAATAAAAGAGTAGAAAAGGAGCTGCTGAAGCACCGGAAAGAAAGCCTGTCCATAAGAATAATAAATGGAAAATATTCTCTTTGTATTCATCCCTCTTGTCGGCATCATTACTCATCATAAGCAGGGCAGCAGTTTTTGCCAGGCTGTTTAAAGTTCCCGTCACAAAATCGGTATTGATCTTTTGATTACCCACCGAAGTGACGATGGTATTCATAAGGCCCATCGAAAAACCGATTACTGCTATAGACACTCCATGGGCAATATGCTCATAGTAATCAGTGATACTGTAAAGGATCATGATGCCGGAAACTGTGTAGAAGATCATCTTTGTGCTTCTGAACTTCTTTGATAATGATAGACACGTTCCTGTATAAATCCCTGCCAGAAAAAAGCTGATTACAATGGCAGAACTGATGATAACACCATATTTTTCACTGAAAACTGCTGCACCTAATTGGGTTGTATTGCCGCTCATAAAAGAAACATAGGTTTTCCATTGTATCAGCCCTGTAGCATCTGTATATCCTGCAATAAAGGCCAGAAATACTGCTAGTTTCTCCTGTATTCTGACAGAAATATCAGAGACACGGAGCTTTGTTTGCGGAAGCACAGGTGTTATTTTCCAGGTTTGATGAATACTTTCTTTTGGGGAAACTTTTCTATTTCTCCTTCTTTCAGTCCAAAATTGGTGATCACCACATCTTTAGGGTTTCCTGCCAGCCATTCACTGAGATCAATCGACTCGTAGGTACCGCTATTAAATCCGATCAACACTTTACAGACTGTATCTCCTGTATTTTTGATATAATGTCCGGCTCCCATAGGCACATATCCTACATCACCTGCATTGAACTGTTCGGTAACAGAAACTCCTTCTGCCAAAAACACCGACATTTCTGCCTGTCCGGAAATAAAATACTGCCACTCGTCTGCATTCGGATGCCAGTGCATTTCTCTTAAAGCTCCGGGTTGCAGCTCCAGTACAGAACCTGCCATTGTTGTGCTGATAGGAAATTCTTTATGGGTAACCAGTCTTTGCAGACCTCCACCGGGAATGATTCTTGGCTGTTGGGAATGCAGAGGATATCGGTGAAGGCTTGTCAGCTCAATGTCTGATTCCTCGGGACGGGCTGCTGCATTCACGGAGAGTTCGTCAGGAACAACTCCTGCTGCAAAGTAAACTTCTTTCTGAGGGAGTTCTGATACCTCGTCAAGACTCAAACCTAAATTTTGTGCAACGATTTCAGGAGGCATACTTGAAACAAAATCTGTAACACTGAAGGTATGGTCTTCCGAAAAATTACCATTATCAAAAATCAGGATAAAGTGGCATTCCTCTGTCCCGGTAGCCTGGATGGAATGTCCATAACCTTTCGGGAAATACCACACATCACCAGGTTCAAAATTATCAGTATAACTTTGCCCGTCCGGGTGAATAATCGTGGTGCGTACTGTTCCTGAAATTACATAAGCCCATTCTGCAGCGTTGGCATGCCAGTGCAGCTCTCTCATACTCCCGGGCTGTAATCTCATGGAAACCCCGGCAATACCTACAGAGGCCGGAAATTCCTTTACAGAGGCTCCTCTTGTTGTACCGCCGTCATTGGTGCGGGGTTCTTTTTTTTCTAATTCGTATTTGAAACTTAATGATGAAGGATTCATAATATTATTTTTTTGTGATTAATTCTTTGTTTTTGCTATTGTAAAGCTACCCTGAAGTCTTGCTTTTTTTTAAGATCATTCGGTGAAAAGGCAAATTGAGTCGTTGGAAATATAGCTGTAGTGCCCATATTTAAAAGGTTGGTTATATTGACCTGTTAATGCTTTGTTTTCTATGCTATTTGCAAAATTTGGAGTTTCTTCATGATTGTGAGCATCAGAAGCAGCTTGCCTTGATGCAGCGGCATCTGCGAGGTTGATCCCGTGTTCTTTCATATATTCAAACATTTCAGGTGTGGCTGTCGCATGAATTTCATTGGTGTAAAGACAGGTATTTTTATCAATCTCTGTCACTTTCAGTTCCCATAAGACCTGAACTTTTGTGCGTCCGTTTTTAGTAATTGAATCAGAGATGGAAAGCATGCGGCAATAGTCAGGACGATAAATATCTGCAATATAATGCTGTACCATCAGTGCATCTCCAATGGTTTCGACATTTAAAGACACTGGTTTACCATCAAAAGTCAAAGAAATAGCAGCTCCGATATGCTGGGTAGAGCAACGCTGATATTCGGCATCCGGTAGGTTAAGCAGCCAGTCTGCAATATTCACTTTTTCAATAGGTGCATTGATGATGGCACTTACGCTGGAATGGGAGAGTGCGTTTTCGGGAGTTTGTAAGATTTCCATAGTCGTTGGTTTTGATTGTTTTATTATTAATGATGTAAAGCTACCAACAGACCATCATAATTTTTACTGCTGTTCGGTCAACAGGCGAAAAGTATCGTTGAATAAGCTGACACAGTTTAAATGTTAAGGAGATAAACATTATGAAAAACAAAAAAATCACTGTGGGTTACAGTGATTGAGGAAGGGTAATTTTTATAGGTGGTTATTTATACAGCCATTTTCTGATCAGCCTTGTATAATAGGGCATTACGGCAAATACCATCAGAAAAACAATGATTCCGGAATTGATGAGCCCGTCAGAATAATGATTGGCCGGAATAGCAAAGAACCGTAAAACAGGAATTATCAAAGCCGGAATAAGAACAGACAGCGGAAAAATCGCAGACCATGTCGCGAGAAACTGTTTCCAGCGTACCGGAACTTTATTGCCTTCATTTTCCCCGGTAAAAAGAAAATCCAGACCGGATCTTATCTGGTAATGGTCATTTTTTCTGAAGAACGGACTGGCTTTCCCTATCAGTTCTTTCCGATCCTCTGACTCCATCCAGTTTTTAAGATGATTAATCGTATCAAAACGGATAATGACGGTATACACAAAAGTGAGATCAGGAATAGGGCGAACAATCTGTAGATCGATAAAGCCTTCAGAATGTCTTGTAATAGGGATAATTTCATCCAGCCATTTTTCATACTGAGGTTGTTTCCCATCCAGAATATGATGAGTGATCACTACGGAAGCACCTTGATTTTCCATCATTGATTTTTACGGTTTTGTTTAATACGCTCTTTTATACTGCCACGGAATTTCTGTTTCAGCACCTAATGCTATGGCTGAATGAATGGCAAAATAAGGATCTCTCAGATGCTCACGTGCGATGATGACCAGATCGGCATCTCCATGGGCAATAATCGTATTGGCCTGTTCTGCTTCTGTAATCATTCCTACAGCTCCTGTTGAAATCCCGGTATGTTCTTTAATGGCTTTTGCAAAAGGAACCTGATATCCGGGAAATACTTTATCCTTGCTTACATTGGTAAATCCTCCGCCGGACGCCGTAATGAAATCTACACCGTTTTCTTTAAGGATTTCGGAAAGTCTGATACTGTCTCCCAAAGTCCAGGCTTCCCCCGATTCTATATAGTCGGTAGAAGATATTCTTACAAAAAGAGGCATTGCAGCAGGAATAACTTTCCTGATTTCCTGCACGGTTTCCACAAGAAAACGGATCCTGTTCTCAAAACTTCCGCCATATTCATCCTTTCTTTTGTTAATCACTGCAGAATAAAACTGATGAAATAAGTAGCCATGCGCTGCATGAAGTTCAATGGTATCAAAACCTGCTTCGATGGCACGAAGGGCTGCTTTAACAAATTTCGTCTTCAGCTCCTGTATCTCATCAATCGTGAGCTCTTCCGCAAAGACACCGTTGAATTCCTGTGCTGAAGAAGATTTTACAGTCCAGCCTCCTTCTTCCCGGGTGAGGGGTTTCATTCTTTCATTCGGGTGCTTAAGGCTTCCTTTTCCTCCTGCATGCCACAGCTGAATTCCTATTTTTGCGTCCTGTTCATGCACAAAATTCACGATGTTTCTCCATGCATTTTTCTGTTCCTCGTTCCAGATTCCTACATCGGATAATGTAGCCAGACCTTCTTCTGAAACGGCTGTACATTCGGTGAGAATTAATCCGGCTCCGCCAACAGCACGGCTTCCGAGATGGACAAGATGCCAGTTGCCCGGAACTCCGTTTTGTGCGCTGTACTGCTGCATGGGGGATAAAGCAATCCTGTTTTTTATCGTAAGATTGCGAATGTGTATCGGTGAAAATAAATTCATTTTTTTCTTTTTTTAAATTGTTTTTGAAAATGTGTGAGCTTCGGAAACTGCTTTTGACAGAACTCCCTGCACCTCTGTCAGTATTTTTTGCAATTCAGGGGTTTCTGCTGAAGCTGTTTCAAGAATATCAAGTTTTTCCTTTAAAATAGGATGTAATCCCATGATGGTAATACTGGATTTAAGATCGTGGGCCCATAGTTTCACATCCTGAAAATCCCCGTTTTCATAAGCTATAGTCAGTTTCTGTACATGATTGGGAATGTTCTCAATGAACTGTTGGGTGACCATTTGTTCGAAACTTTTGTCGCCGCCGCTTACCGTCTGCATATAAGTGAGATCAATATAATGATAGTCAGCTGATCGTATTTCGTTTTTCTTTTCGTGACTGCCGTTTTCTTTAAGACCGAATTTTGAAATCAGCATAAAAAGCTCTTCTTCATTCACAGGTTTGGAAATATATTCGTTCATCCCGCGGCTCAGGCATCTTTCTCTTTCACCAGCAAGAGCATGGGCAGTCATCGCGATAATCGGAATATCCAGGCTCAGTTCTTCCCGGATTTTTTGGGCTGCTGTATATCCATCCATATGCGGCATCTGTATATCCATTAAGATCAGGTCGCATGCATTGCTTTTCAGATAACTTACTGCTTCAAGACCGTTCGACGCAATATTAAAATCAATATTCCATTGAGAAAGCAGATGTTTCATCAGGCTTTGATTAATCACATTATCATCAACCACCAGAACTTTCAGAGGCGTGTTGGATTTATCTTTAAAATAATGCGGATCAGCGATTGGCAGCACGGTAAGTTGCTCTTCAGCAATACCGTAAGGAATATAGAAATGAAATGTAGTTCCTTTACCCTGTTCACTGTTTACTTCGATGTTTCCGTTCTGCAGTATAATTAAGCTTTTCACAATGGATAAGCCCAATCCTGTTCCGCCGTAATTTCTTGTGGTCGAATCTTCTCCCTGGTTGAATCTTTCGAAGATTTCTGTGAGCTTTTCTTTGTCAATTCCAATTCCCGTATCTGAAATTTTAAATCCGAGAACAGCAGTTTTCTCAGTTTGCTGCTTGCTGTAGATTTCAACAGAAATATTTCCCTGATGGGTAAATTTTATAGCATTTCCGATGAGGTTCACTAAGATCTGGGTCAGCCTTGTAGCATCTCCTACCAAAGTGTCAGGTATCGAAGGATCAATGGTACTCGAGAGGGTAAGATCTTTTTCCTTTGCTCTTTCTGCAAAGAAGGTTTCTACGGAATTAACCAGCCCATTAATACTGAAAATTCCGGAGGTAATGCGCATCATCCCGGCTTCTATTTTGGATAAATCAAGAATGTCGTTGATGATCGCCATCAGATTTTCCCCGGAACGTTGTATGGAAGAGACAAATTCTGCTGAAGTTTCATCCATCGGACGTTTTTGAAGCAAATTGGTAAAACCGAGAATTCCACTTAACGGAGTCCTGATTTCATGGCTCATATTGGCCAGGAAATTTTCCTTGGTCTGCGCTGCTACCAACGCTTTTTTCTCGGCAATATCAAGTTCATTGATCAGCAGTCTCTGACGTTTAAACTGTCTGAGGATATGATATCCTGCAACAGAACCACTCAGGATCAGTAAGACCAGCAGTGAAATATCATAAAACCTTGCTTTTTGTCCCATTTCTTCACTTTTCTGGCTGAGTTCAACCATATTCAGCTTTCTGCTTTCATATATTTCAGCCGTGATTCTGGTAATTTCATTGGAGATATTTCTCGCACGTGGATTGGCAATGGAGGTATTGTCATCCATATTTCCCAAAGTCATATAACGCTTCAACAGCCTGTCTTTGGTTGTTTTCTTTTCCATCGCAAGAACGCTTAACCGGTGGATCAGTTTTTCTTCCTCAGCATTTACATTATCTCTGGATAGAGAATCCAGGAAATTTTCGATCTGATTGATTTTTTGATCGATGCCTTCGAGATGCGTGGTGTCATTTGTTGCAATAGAAGCTCTGATTCTGCTTTCCACCCCCAGAATATCCCGGTCAATCTCCCGTAAATGATTGCTTGAACGCAGTTCGTTCAGCAAAGTATTATTATTTTGAATCAGCGCCTTGGTATTTCCCGCAGAATTGAGCTGAACAGCGATCAATAGGAGTGAGCCCGCAATAAATGTCAGGATAATAAAATAGCTGAATCGCTTGTTATCCATTACTGAAGATATATTTTTCATAATTAACGGTCTGATTTAAAATAAATACAGATGGAGGTTGATTACCCCTCAATTGTTAAGGGATTAAGATCAAAAGCAGAGTGAGATTTCTGATGGCCTGCTACGGCTAAAAGACATTCATTCTCGTGTTGAGTGCTTTTCTATATGCATCTGCCACGGGAATGAATTTACCATTAATCATAATACCGCCGTCCTGAAGGGTGTCGATTTTGCCAACAGAAACAATATAGGAACGGTGGACTCTTATAAAATGATCCTTTGGGAGACGTTCTTCGGCCGTTTTCATTTTACCATGAATGGCAAACATCTTTTCTTTGGTATAGAACTTCACATAATCACCCATGGCTTCTGCATAGAAAATGTCATCCAGCTTTAAGCGTCTTGTGATATTGGAATCTCTCACAAAAAGAAACTCATCCCTGGTGATTTCCACATTTTCTTTTCTGCTTTCAAGAATCGTCTGAGCCTTGCTTACTGCCTGCAGAAATCTGACCGGCATAATGGGCTTCAGAAGATAATCTGCAATATTAAGCTCAAACGCTTCCAATGCATATTCTTTTTTTGAGGTCGTGAAAATGATGATAGTCTCTTTACCGGAAAGCGTTTTCGTGAGTTCAATTCCTGTCATTTCCGGCATTTCTATATCGAGAAATATGAGATCGACAGAATTGGACTGAAGGTAATGATACGCTTCTATGGCATTGGAAAACTCGCTGACAATGGAAAGATCCGGAACCTGTTTTGCGAGATGTGCCAATGTTGTTCTTGCAATATCATTATCATCCACGATTAAGGCTTTCATAGGTATAGTTGTTTATGATTTACACAAAGATAATTATTCCTTTTTTATTTTGTGTTATCTGAAATAGGAACGGATCATCCAGGCCATTTCCTCATGGGTTTCCATAAGACCTGTAATGAAATCACTGGTACCATAATCTTTATACGTTTCTGCAAATGGAGTAATATTTCCGCGGAGAAATTCGATGATGCTTTCATGATCACTTAATAAATCTTTCATGTACCCTAAACCATCGTTTGTTCTTTCGCTGTATTCTGTTAAATGAGTCAGTTCCAGATAGGTTTTCATTGTTGCCGGAGCATAATGCCCGATTTTACGCATTCTTTCCGCAACATTGTCAATCAGTTCATCCAGTTGTTTATACTGTTCTTCGAAGAATATATGGTGGGCATGGAAGTTATCGCCGGTTACATTCCAGTGAGCGTTTCTTGTTTTGATGTAAAGAAGCGTTTCGTCTGCTAATAATTTTGCTAATTGTTCTGCAACGGCTTCTGTATTTTTTTCTGTAATTCCGATTTTTGTTTTCATAATAATAAGATTTTAGTTGAGCATTATTGCTTTTTCTGAGGTAAAGGTCTTTCATAATCTGATAAAACGATCTTTATTTTCGGCGAACGGGCAGAATCAATCGGTGAGAAGTGGATAATTTCCGCTTTCTTTAAGTTTCAAAATAATATAACAGATAATCTTATGTTCTAGTCCCGTATTCTCCACGTGGTACAATTCATAAAATCTTTATAAAGTACAAAAAGATAGATAAATCCTGCAAAAATTGATTTTTTGTAGGTTTTTTTTGTAAAAGAAATGATATAGCTTTCAAATAGACTCATAATTTTTGTGGCAAAATCGTGGCAACTTTATTTTTTTTAAGTTCAAAAAACAAATCTACTCGTATAATTTATGTTAGGATAGCCATAGATGGCAGCTTCCACGAAAAGAAAATGGGATATTAATCACTGAGACCAAAAAGAAGGAAAAGCCATAGATATAAAAGAAGATGTAAGATCCTTAAATGCTTTACATTTTTATTCTTTCTCTCTAAAATTCTATTTGAAATATTTTAACATGAAATATACCTCTTACCAGTCCGGGATAATGGATTTTATTTTTTTAAGTTGTCTGATTTGTTATATCATACAGCTTATTATTTGATAGGAACGTTTGTGGATATTTTTCCACAAACCTGTACATGTATTTCCACTGCATTTGGAAAATTTTTACCTCTCTATTAGCATACCTTTACCTCGTCATAATATCAGTTACGATATGTAAAACAATAATGAATGGTTAAAATTTATACAAAATTATTTGTAGCCGTATTAGCTTTAAGTCCAACTTTTGCTTTTGCCCAGGCAGGAAATGTTGGTATTAATACTGCAAATCCAGGTTCCACTATGGATATTAATGGATCATTAGCAGCAAATTATAATGCTGTCAATACAAACTCTTATAATTTGAATTCATCAGATTTCCATGTTTCTTATAACGGTAGCTCCAATGCTGTGTTTAATCTCCCTTCTGCAGTCAGTGGGGCCGGGAATTATAGAGGACGTATTTATAGGATTAAAAATAATACAAACTTTAGTATTACAGTAAATTCTGCATCTCCAGAGACTATTAATGGAAATCCCAACGTTCTTGTCCCAGCAAATCAAAGTGTAGAGTTAATCAATACCGGGCTTACGGGGGCTTCTTCTACATGGGAAATACTTTCAAAAGGAAGTTCTTCTACAGGAGATTATATTATAGTAAAGCCAAACGCTATTCAAACAGTATCTACTGGATCGGATGTTACATTTGGTTCTGTAATTGCAACCAATAATATTACTTATAATGCTGGTATTTTTAATTTGAAAGCCGGGAAAACCTATGTTCTCCGTTGCCAATTGCATGCTACAGAGTTCTCACTAGCTGGAGGTTTCTTCGTCTATGAATGGGTTGATGCTTCAAATAATTCCGTTCTTCCCTCCAGTACAACCGGTGTTGTTGATGCAATAAATAATTATCCTGCTACTTCAATAGGAGGCCAGCCAGAGGCCTATGCTATTTACAGGCCTACAGTTGACACCTCTGTAAAAGTACGATTAGGAGGAGCAGGAACAGCTCAGTTGAATCCTCAAATAGGATTTATGACTGTTACAGAACTTGCCGGAGGTAACGGAAACGGAGGAACAACGATTATTAATAACAACATTACCGCAAGCAATGGTCTTACATTATCAGGTACAGATGTAAAATTGGGAGGAACCCTTTCACAAGCTACAGATATAGCAATGGCGGGAAACAATTTAAGTATTAATGGTACAGGAAAAGTTCTGATGGGGACCAATACAGTGCCCACGGGCGCATCAAATGCAAAAGTTATTATTGATAATGGGACTACCAATGGTGCTCTTCAAATTAAAGATGGTACTCAGCAGTTGGGGTATGTCCTCACCAGTGATGCCAATGGTTTAGCAACATGGTCCTCCACTGTTACTACAGCGTTCGCTAATAATTGGACACCATATACCGGAACATTGATAAATCCTTATACGGGCGGAACCGGAGCTGCAGGATTGAATACGGGAGTTCAGGTCACTATCCCTGCAAAAGGGTGGTATTTTTTCCGATGTGGAGTTGCTATCAATTCTGATTGTAATGATTACTTTTTTTATATTAATGGTATTGGTGATGTCTGGAGAAGCTACTGTGGATCAAACACTGCTGCATTCATGTTTCCAAGAGATCAGAACCGTGTATTATATTTTGCTACACCAGGAACCTACACTGTGTTAGCTGGTAAAACAAATGGAGTAGTTCCAGCTTCATTTAACGCTGGAAACCCTTCTTTTTATCTGGATTTTGTAAAATTCCAAAATTAAGATAGCAGCTTTTTATTAAGGTCCAGCGATTCTAAAAACACATAAAAAAACTGTAAGGATTATTTCTTTGCAGTTTTTTCATGGATGAAAAATGAAAATCTTTTTAATACTGTGGAAAAAGTAGTGATTTTATGTGATTTCTATTGTTTAATTTTACTATTCTTTTTACTTCCCAGGATTTTTAAATCCAAAAATACCAACAGAATACCCTAGATTTGAAAAAAAAATAAAACATGGAATTTTCTCCTTTTAATCCTGTGATCAAGCTTTGTCTGCAAGGGATGGGTTTTGAAGACAAAGGAATGCCTGAAGAAGCAGCTCAACTATTTTTACAAGCCTGGGAGAAAGCTTCCGATGATCATGAAAAGTTTCTGGCAGCTTATTATGTATCACGTCATCAGAAAACCACTGCTGATCGGTTGAAATGGCTGGAAACTTCCTTAGAGTTTGCCTTGAAAATTAATGATGATACCGTTAAAAGTGCCTTGCCCTCTCTTTATCTGAATATTTCCAGATCCTATGATGATGTAGGAGATACTGAAAAATCAAAAGAAAATGCTGAATTGTCAGAGTTAGTGCAAAATCATCCTTCTGATAAGGGCCCTTTTTACCATGGAACAAAAGCCGACTTGCACATGGGAGATTTCTTGACAGCGGGAGGAAATTCTAATTATAAATCTGAATTCAAAATGAATCATATTTATTTCACCGCTTTAGCCAATGGAGCAGGGCTAGCTGCTGCTCTGGCAAATGGTGATGGAGCCGAAAGAGTATATATTATAGAACCCACCGGAAGTTTTGAAAATGATCCCAATGTAACAGATAAGAAATTTCCGGGCAATCCAACCCGTTCTTATCGTTCGGAAATGCCCTTAAAAATTATCGGAGAAATTACAGAATGGAACAGACCAACTCCCGAAGATCTTCAAAAATTTCGCGAAAAACTTGAAAACAGTAAGGGAGATATCATCAATTAGCCTTTACGTGTGATATAAACTATGGAAAACAATGGATTATGACTACACTCATAAAAGCCTGTGAGGATATTTCATACATTTGGGATAAGTTTTTCATTCATCCAATAATAGTTTTTAGCCTCTTTTGTAGAGGCTTTTTATGTAAAATGCTAAGGATTTTCTTTTTAACAAAAAAACAGCCACAATGAAAATATTGCGGCTGCCTTTTGAAATCAAATATCAACTATTATAAAGATCTGGAGCGGGCAATATTAATAAGGTACACAAGGTGTGCGTACATGCTTCGCTTTACAGACTCTACTTTTATATCTCCGGTGGTCTGGTTGATGGTAGTGACCAAATCCGTATTACACTGACCCGCAAAGTTTCCACTTCCTAAATAGTTCACTGTATTGGTACTTGGATAAGAAATTCTGGGATAGTCAGGTGCTGTCTGATTAGCCACAGCAGCTGTGTTTGCAAATCCTTTATTGTCGACATATCGGGCTGTCCATGTTCCTAGAAATTGTCCGTTTCCTGTATTAATTCCTTGTCCTACAATAATCTGAGTGTCTACAGGGTTACTGAATCCCGCACAAGAAGAGTAATGGTTTACAGAAACTGTACAGGACGAAGCATTGTCGCCAGGTAGGAAACATTTTCCTTCGTAGACTGTGAGTCTTTGTTCACTGGAAGAAGTTGATGTGTTCAATATAGCCTTTGGAGCAAAAATTTCTTCAGGGGAAATAAGCGTTAAAACTCCCTGTGCATCTGCCGCAACAATCTTTTTTTCAGCATTTGAAAGTCCTCTTACTCTTACCAGGCCATTTACGTCTAAAGTATGACTCGGAGTGGCGGTATTAATCCCAACCTGTGCTGTTGAACTTCCACAAATAGCAAGTGCTGCCAAAAATAATGTTTTTGTTTTCATGTAATTTTTTGAAAAGGTTAAATTTTTCACTAAGGTAAGAAATATCTTTAAAATAGAAGACAAATGGGCTGAAATCTAGTATAAACTAATTGTAAATGAATAGTAAACATATTAATACCAAGTTTTACGTATAAATTTAAAATAACTCAAAATTTATAGAGACTCTATTTGTTTGAAAAATATTTGTATTTTAGCCGAAATATGTTGTTTTTTAATAAACATATTGGGCGCTAATTAAAATTCAGATAATTTGAATGAAAAAATTAGTAGATTTGCACGAACAAAAAAATAATACATATTAAGCAATATTCTCTCTGACTGAATTTTTAGAAGAAAAGTATAGGAGAATAACAGGATTTAGGTTATAAAACTACTGAAACTATGAAGAAACTTTTTTTACTTTTATTAACGGCGTTTTTATTTATCGGTTGCAGCTCTGATGATGATACTATTTATGATTATGTAGGAACATGGTCTGGTTCCTATGAAGGAGCAGATAAAGGAGTTTGGAACTTTGTGGTAGATGAAAGTGGTAAAGTGGTAGGAACAATGCATTCGGATGTTAATAATGAAAACTACAGCATTACCGGAAATTTAAGTGAGACAGGAGATCTTAACGCCAGAGTAGGACTTCCTTCACAAGGAGATTTCAAAGGGACGTTAACAACAGAAAAAAAAGGAAACGGAAACTGGTCCAACTCACTTCCAACACCTTCCGTATCAGGAAGCTGGAAAGGAGAAAAGAAATAAAAACAAGAAAGTCTGCAGAATATACTGCAGACTTTTTTATTTATACAAATCCCATATGGGTAATCTTATCATTTTCATTCTTTAATGCTACAAAATAGATTAGAATGTCATCTTCAGAGAAATACTTTTTAAAAGACTTGTCTTGTTGCTGATTCCAATGGACTATTTCTTCACTACTTTCTATGCTATAATTTTCAGCATCCAGTTTCATCGTCATAATCACAGCATATTCTGATCTACAGAGTTCATTTTTATACAGAACATGATCTTTCATTCTTACACAATCAGAAATATCATGAAACGTGCCTAATTGAAATTCTCTCAGGAGTTTTCTTCCATCTTCAGTCTTTAATCCATTTTCAACTGTTCTTTTTCCTCTTTCAGAAAGGGTATCTAAATCTTTGATGGTAGTCATCACCTTTGCAAACTTCTGGTAGAGGAGGGGATCACCTGCTTCTTTAATATATACTTCCAGGCTTTTCCTAATAATCTTCCCTATTTTGGAACAATGCCCGAATTCAGAACTATTCTGTCTTACTTTCTCATAGGACGGATTTTTTTTAAACGCAGCTTTATTGAACCCGCTTTTCTTCCGAACCACATTTTTGCCATTCAGAGTATAAAATACCAGATCGCCCACTGCTCCGGTGATCTTGATTACACTTTCATAGGTTGCCATATCTTCAAAATAGAAATCAAATATACAGATAAATAATGAAATTCAAAACTTTAACATATATTTATCATATAGTTGTAGTATAGTTATATCGTAATTAAATTATAAAATGTATATTTGTGGTAGATTTTGTTAATTAATTATAAATCAGAAGAATATGGGAACGGAATTATTTCAACAAAAAATAAAAGTAAAACAGATGGTGGTTGTCCTGACAGCCTCTGTTTTTGTGGTTTCCTGCGGATCCTCGAAAAGTGTTTCTGCGAGCAAAAAATCAAATACAAAGGCGGTAGCGAAAGCTGAAAATCTCAGAAAACTGGATTCAAAATTTAGTGGCAGTGTTTCCAGATCCATCAATGATATTTTGAAAGATGCAGAAAAGTATATCGGAACACCTTATAAATTCGGAGGAAATACTTCGTCAGGATTTGACTGTTCCGGATTTACCGTAAAAGTATTTGAAGAAAATGATTTTAATCTTCCCAGAAGATCTTCTGATCAGGCCGATGCCGGAAAGAATATTGATATCAAGGATGTAAAACCAGGTGACCTGTTGTTTTTTGCAACAGCCGGAGGAAGCAGAGTTTCTCATGTGGGAATTGTTCATGATATTGGTCCTGACGGAGAAGTGAAATTTATTCATGCTTCCACCTCAAAAGGTGTAATCATTTCATCCCTGAATGAAAAATACTGGAATAAGGCCTACCTTCATGCTCAAAGAGTTCTGTAAATCTTTAAAACGTACTAACAGGAATTAATATTTTGTCATGCAGGGAAGGGTTGAAATTCAATAGAAACGGGCTTTAGCCCGTTCAATAGAAAAATCAAACAATCAATTGGCTTTAGCCAAAACTTATAACTATATTCTTTAACCACCCCGTCAAAAATTCTTTGAATTTTTGCCACCCCTGCGGTGGAGGGGAATTGCCAGGTTTACAGCTTCGCATTTCTGCAAATCAATAATATTCTTGTCATTGCAATAGCATTGCATCACGAAACTTTGCAAATTTGCCCAAAACTATTATCAAATGGCAGATTTCATCAGATTTTTTATCCCTTTTTACTTCATCATTTTCTTTTTGGTCTCTTTTGTAGGCATTAGCTGCAAAGTGGCTAAACAAATTGGTAAAAATCCTAATGTTCTTCCCAAAGATGATTCCGCATACGGATTGGTGGGATTATATTTTAAGCTGGTTTTATTTGCTTTGTTTATCTATACCATACTTCTTTTATTTTTTCCGAAAGACATTTTCTCTGCTTTTAAAATCAATATTCTGGAATATGACATTTTTCAGTACGCAGGAATTGTATTAATGATTTTCGCCTTGATTTGGGTGATCATAGCACAGTTACAAATGAAAAATTCATGGAGGATTGGAATTGATAACTCAGCAAAAACAAAACTGATAACCCACAGATTATTCAGTTTTTCAAGAAATCCTATATTTCTGGGAATGACGGTCAGCCTTGCCGGATTTTTCCTTGCATTCCCGACTGTCATTGCTTTTTCTTTTCTTCTGATCGGAAATATTTTAATGCAGATTCAAATACGGATGGAAGAAGAGTATCTCCTAAAAGAGCACGGACAAATGTATCTGACCTACAAAAAGAGGGTGAAGCGCATGTTCACGCTTTATTAAAACATAATGTTAAAAACAGTTTTGCTGAACTTTTTTGTATCTTTGGGCGGTATAATTTTAAATAAGAAACATGTCGTTACAACAAACTATTGAAAATATCTGGGACAACAGAGAATTATTGCAGAATGAAGACAGCCAGAAGGCGATCAGAGAAGTTATTTCTTTAGTTGATAAAGGGGAACTTCGTACTGCAGAACCTACAGAAAACGGATGGCAGGTAAATGAATGGGTAAAGAAAGCTGTAGTAATGTATTTCCCGATCCAGAAAATGGAAACTATTGAAGTAGGTCCGTTTGAATTTCATGATAAAATGCCTTTGAAGAGAGGTTATGCTGAAAAAGGAGTGAGAGTTGTTCCGCATGCAGTAGCGAGAGAAGGTGCTTACATTGCTCCTGGAGTAATTATGATGCCATCTTACGTAAACATTGGTGCTTATGTAGATTCCGGAACAATGGTAGATACATGGGCAACGGTAGGAAGCTGTGCACAGATCGGTAAAAACGTTCACCTGAGCGGTGGTGTTGGTATCGGTGGGGTATTGGAACCTTTACAGGCTGCTCCGGTAATCATTGAAGACGATTGCTTTATCGGTTCAAGATGTATCGTTGTAGAAGGAGTTCACGTAGAAAAAGAAGCCGTATTGGGCGCTAACGTAGTACTGACTGCTTCTACAAAAATTATCGATGTTACAGGAGATACACCAATTGAAATCAAAGGAAGAGTTCCTGCACGTTCAGTAGTTATCCCTGGAAGCTATACAAAACAGTATCCTGCAGGAGAATATCAGGTTCCATGTGCCCTGATCATCGGTCAGAGAAAAGAATCTACAGACAAGAAAACATCTCTGAATGATGCATTGAGAGATAATAATGTAGCTGTTTAAGATTAATATTTTAATCTAATACCACAATCTTGAAAGAAAAATTTCTTAAAATACTATTAAACCCTAAATATATATTTGGGGTTTATCTTATTATATCCGTTGTTACAGCAATTTCCAAATACCTGAGAGGAGATTATGCGATCAATAACTATCTGATTTTTAAAAATGTATTCTTTAATACCATTCATCAGAAAAACTTATTTATCCATTATCCTGATCTTTATTTTGATCTGAACCATTATGGTGTATTTTTTAGTGCATTGATTGCACCGTTTGCCATGATGCCGGATTGGCTGGGAATCTCACTCTGGAATATTGCCAATACTTTCATTTTTATCTACGGAATTTATAAACTGCCTTTTTCAGACAGCAAGAAAGCGATTTTCGGATTGCTTTGTCTTCAGGAATACATTACTGCGGCTTTAAGTCTGCAGTTCAATGTAGCACTGACAGGTCTTTTACTGTTATCTGCAGTCTATATTTACGAAAGAAAAGAAGTGAAATCTGTAACCGCAATTTTAATAGGAATATTTGTGAAAATCTACGGAATCGTAGGATTAACGCAGTTTTTCTTCATTAAAAATAAAACTAAATTTATTCTTTCAGGAATTGGAATTGCCCTATTGTTTTTTGTACTTCCGATGGCCTATTCAAGCCCGCAGTTTGTCATTCAGTGTTATTCGGACTGGTTTCAGTCTATTGTAGAAAAGAATAGCGAAAATCAGGTGTTAGGAAATATGCAGGATATCTCATTAATGGGCTTTGTGAGAAGAATTTTAGGAGATGCATCCATTTCAAACCTTGTGTTTTTAGCAGGCGGATTGCCTCTTTTTGCTTTACCTTATATCAGAATTAAACAATACAAACATTATGCTTTCCAATTGATGATTCTGGCTTCAACATTACTATTCCTGGTATTGTTCAGTTCAAGTTCAGAATCTCCAACATATATTATTGCGGTGGTAGGAGTACTGATCTGGTTTTTCCTTCAGAAAGAAAGAACCCCATTGATCATTGGATTGTTGGTTTTTGTCATTATTTTTACCTGTTTCTCCACTTCGGATCTGTTCCCGAAATTTGTAAAAGAGAATTATATCATCAAATATTCATTAAAAGCCGTACCTTGTATTGTAATCTGGTTGAGAGTGACTTATGAACTTCTGACTAAAGATTTTGAGAAAAATTACAGCCTGAATTAATACATATGAAGAAAATTTCAATTGTAATTCCCGCTTATAACGAAGAAGGAAACGTTGCCATGATCCATCAGAAAATCAAAGAAGTTTTTGATGGTTTGAACAATTATGACTTTGAAATCATATTTGTGAATGATGGCAGCAGAGACAATACTCAACAAAAATTAGAAGAACTTTCCAGTCAATATGATGAAGTGAAATTCATCGAGTTTTCCCGCAATTTTGGTCACCAGCCCGCTGTAAAAGCTGGAATGGATAATGCGCTGGGAAATGCAGTTATTTCTATGGATGGAGATCTTCAGCATCCGCCGGAGCTTATTCCTGAAATGATTCAGAAATGGGAAGAAGGCTATGACGTAGTTTTTACCTTTAGAACATATCCCAAAGAGATTTCATTTTTTAAAAGAAAAACATCAGACCTATTTTATAAGCTTTTATCAAGCCTCTCAGATGTTAACTTAACAAAAGGGGGTGGCTCAGATTTCAGATTGCTGGATGCTAGTGCCGTTGAAGTCATGAGAAATTTTAATGAAGACGACCTGTTTCTTAGAGGATTAACGAGTTGGATGGGTTTCAAACAAACAGGAATCGACTTTACTGCAGCGGAAAGACTCTCAGGGAAAAGCAGCTACAATCTTAAAAAGATGTTTACTTTTGCCTTCACGGGAATCACTGCTTTCAGTGTGAAACCTCTTTATCTCGCGGCTTATCTGGGATTTTTATTCTCGGCACTGTCAGTCATTGGATATGGAGCATACGTTATTCATTCATTTATTGCCAAAACAGAGATTTCAGGTTGGGCATCCTTAATTATGACCATTGTTTTCTTTGGAGGACTTCAGCTGATCATCCTCGGAATCATGGGAATTTATTTAGGTAAAATATTCAAACAGGTGAAAGACAGACCAAATTATATTATTAAAAACAAAAATTTTTAGAATGGTTTTATTGAGTTTTGATATTGAAGAATTTGATATGCCATTAGAGTATAAGGGTGAAATTCCCTTTGAAAAGCAGATTTCAATTTCACAGACAGGATTAGAGAGAATTCTCGATATCCTTAAAAAACATAACGCTAAAGCTACTTTTTTTTCCACAGTAGTTTTTGCAGAAAACAGCAAACATCTTATTGAAAGGTTGCTACATGAAGGTCATGAACTGGCTTCTCACACCTGGTTTCATTCAGAATTTGAAGATAAACACCTGAAGGAATCAAGAGAAAAACTGGAAGAATTATTTTCCACAAAGGTTACCGGATTAAGAATGCCGAGAATGATGCCTGTGGATGAAAAAGAAGTGGAAAGAGCAGGGTATTCTTACAATTCCTCTATCAATCCTACGTTTTTGCCAGGAAGATATAATAATTTAAAAGTATCCAGAACCTATTTCAAAGAAGGAAATGTGACTCAGGTACCGGCTTCGGTTTCTCCTAATTTCAGGATTCCTTTGTTTTGGTTAAGCTTTCACAATTTCCCTTTATTTTTCTACAAAAAACTGGCTTCGGATTGTTTGAAAAAAGATCAGTATCTGAACATTTATTTCCATCCCTGGGAATTTGCAGAAATTAAAGATGAAGCCTTTAAACTTCCTGGATTTACTGTAAAAAATTCAGGAAAAGATATGGTGGAAAGATTTGATAGGTTTGTAGGATGGTTGAAAGAAAAAGGACATACATTCGGTACATTTCAGGAATTTCAAAAACAGATAGAACGATGAAGATTGCCTTTGATGCAAAACGGTTTTTCCACAATACATCCGGCCTTGGAAACTACTCGAGAGATCTTGTAAGAATCCTTTCCGAATATGAACCGGAGAACGAATATCTGTTACTCAATAAAAATAAATCGGAGCGCGGAAAAGATATCCTGGAACGCACTAATGTTCACTTTATTGAAACCTCAAAAGGAAACCTGTCCCGTCAGCTGAAAATGGGTAAAGATGCCCAAAAACAAGGAGCAGATATTTTCCATGGATTATCAGGTGAACTTCCTCTGAAATGGGATTCAAAACCTATAAAAAAGGTTGTTACCATTCACGATTTAATCTTCGTAAGATATCCGCAGTATTATTCTTTTTTTGACAGGAAAATCCATTTCTGGAAATTCAAAAAAGCCGCTGATACCGCTGATAAAATCATTGCGATTTCAGAACAGACCAAAAGAGATATTATCCAATATTTAAAGGTTCCTGAGACTAAGATTGAAGTTATTTATCAGGGATGTCATCATGCTTTTAAAGAACAGCAGTCTCCTGAATTGATGGAAACTGTTAAAGTGAAATTTAAGCTTCCCGAAAGGTTTGTACTGAATGTAGGAACTATTGAAGATCGTAAGAACCTTTTGAACGTCGTAAAAGCAATCAACAGTACAGAAATTCCACTGGTTGTGGTGGGAAGAAAGACCAAATATTACCAGAAAATAGAACATTTCCTGAAAAAAAACAAAATGGAGCAGCAGGTGCTTTTCCTGGAAGGCGTTTCTATGGATGAGCTGGCTTGTCTCTATAAACTGGCAGATATTTTTGTCTATCCGAGCTTCTTTGAAGGCTTCGGAATCCCTGTCATTGAGGCACTTTTCTCCAAAACAGTTGTGGTGACAAGCAATACCAGCTGTCTCCCGGAAGCAGGTGGAAAGGACTCCGTGTATGTGAATCCTGACAACAATCTGGATATCCGAGCGAAAATCAAATTTCTCTGGGAAAATGAATCTGAGAGAAAACGCCGTGAGGAAAAGGGTTTCGAGTTTGTTCAGAAGTTTAATGACGAACCCATTGCCAAAGAGCTTATGAATTTTTATCAAAAAATTATCTGAAAAAACGTTGCATTTTAAAAATAAATCCTACATTTGCATCATAATTCAATACAATGAAACCAATATTTTTAGCATTACATCATTATCATCATCATCTCTGTTAGGCGGAATTGATTGATATAAGTATGTGCTAAAATCAAAAATAATAAAAACCGTCTGAGTAAATAGACGGTTTTTTTGTTTCCTGAATTCTCCTCAGAAATTTCAATAGATCAGTTTTTATTTGCTCGGACCCAAAAAAGGCAAAATGAGTAAATTAAAAATTGCAATCCAAAAAAGTGGCCGGCTTTACGAAGAATCTCTTCAGCTTCTCAAAGACTGTGGAATCTTTGTCAATAATGGTAAAGACCAACTCAAAGTTTCAGTAGATAACTTTCCGATGGAAATCATGTACCTTCGGAACTCAGACATCCCGCAATATCTAGAAGACGGAGTAGTGGATGTCGCCATTCTTGGCGAAAATCTTCTAGTTGAAAAAGGTAAAAACATCAAAACGATCCAGAAACTTGGTTTTTCAAAATGCCGTGTTTCACTGGCTGTTCCTAAAGAAGTTGACACCGATGATATCTCTTATTTCCAGGGTAAAAAAATTGCTACTTCTTACCCCAATACCCTTAAAAACTTTTTAGAAAAAGAAGGAATCGTATCAGACATTCACGTGATTTCGGGTTCTGTAGAAATCGCTCCTAATATCGGCCTTGCGGATGGAATATGTGATATTGTCAGCTCCGGAAGTACGTTGTTCAAAAACGGATTAAGAGAAACGGTTACTTTACTGAAATCGGAAGCTGTTTTAGCTCAAACACCCCAATTATCATCTGAGAAAGAAGCCATTCTTGAAAAATTTGTATTCAGAATCAAATCGGTTTTAAAAGCAAAAAACTCAAAGTACATCCTGATGAATGTTCCTAATGAAAAAATACAGAAAGTAGCCGGTGTTCTTCCTGTATTGAAAAGCCCTACAGTTATTCCATTGGCAGAAGAAGGCTGGAGCAGTATTCATTCTGTGATTGATGAAGAACGTTTCTGGGAAGTCATTGATGAACTCAAAGAAAATGGCGCTCAGGATATTCTAATCATTCCAATTGATAAAATGGTTATTTAAAAAAATCATAATGGTAGATGTTGATTAACGCAAAGGCGCAATGAAAATAAAGTAAAAGAAGTATAACTCCAACACTTGCTGAAAATCTTGGATTTTCTTGCGCCAAAAAGGACATAAAGAATAAAAAACTTTGCGTCTTTGCGATAAACCAACAAAAAAATTCATACAGAAAAAATAAATAAAAAGCACGCAGATTATGCAGATAACGAAGATTTCTATGATAAATTGATACACAATCATCTGCAAAATCAGTTCAATCTGCGAGAGATTAAAAAAAATATCCTGAAAAAAGCATGTAAGCTATAAAGAGTCTGAATAAAATAGCTTCAGCTATGATCTTAAATAAGACTTAACAACTTAAAAGGATCTTAATGGTTCAAAAACTTTTAAAATAGTACAATGAAAATATACAGATATCCCACAAAAGACACCTGGAAAGACCTGTTAAAGCGCCCTGTTCTGGAACAGAAAGAAATTTCAGGTCTGATCACAGAAATATTCACAGAAATTGAAAAAAATGGTGATGAAGCTTTAATAGAATTCAACAAAAAGTTTGATAAAGCAGAAACCCCGAGCATACAAGTTTCTGATGTCGAAATTCAGGAGGCAGAAAATCAGATTCAAGATGAATTGAAACAGGCCATTCAACAGGCGAAGGAGAATATTTCAATATTTCACGCCTCTCAAAAGCAGGAAATTCAGAAAATTGAAACCACAAAAGGAGTGGTTTGCTGGCGGGAAAACCGTGCAGTAGAGAGAGTCGGGATCTATATTCCGGGAGGAACAGCTCCTTTATTTTCTACAGTATTGATGTTGGCAGTTCCTGCAAATCTGGCCGGATGTAAAGAAATAATCCTTTGCACGCCACCGGATAAAAATGGAAATGTTAATCCCGCCATTCTTTATGCTGCAAAACTTTGTGGAGTTTCGAAAATCTTTAAAACAGGCGGGGCGCAGGCTGTTGCAGCGATGACTTTTGGGACAGAGACTATTCCTGCAGTTAATAAAATTTTTGGTCCTGGAAATCAGTTCGTGGTAGCGGCAAAAGAATATGCACAACGGTATGGAGTTGCCATTGATATGCCAGCCGGTCCGAGTGAAGTTCTTGTCATAGCTGATGAGCAGGCTATTCCTGAATTTTGTGCTGCCGATCTTCTTTCACAAGCAGAACACGGAAGCGACAGTCAGGTGGTTTTTATAACCACAAACCTTAAAGTATTTGAAGAGACGATAGAAGCTGTTGGGCAGCAAGTCAAAGACTTACCTAGAAATGAATTTGCAAGCCAGGCTTTGAAAAACAGTTCTTTTATTTTAGTAAATTCATTAGACGAGGCTCTTGAGTTCAGTAATTTATATGCTCCGGAACACCTTATTCTGGCCATCAATGATTTTGAAAAATATATTCCAGAGGTTCAGAATGCAGGTTCGGTTTTTCTTGGAAACTATTCTTGTGAAAGTGCAGGAGATTATGCCAGCGGAACGAATCACACGCTGCCTACCAATGCCTATGCAAAGAATTACAGTGGGGTGTCCCTGGATAGTTTCGTAAAGAAAATAACATTCCAGTACCTTTCAAAAGAGGGGCTTCAGAATTTAGGAAAAACAATAGAACTCATGGCAGAAGCAGAAGGTCTGTTTGCTCACAAAAATGCAGTGTCGATAAGATTGAAATAATTAATTGTTGGAAAACGCAAAGACGCAAGAGAATTATAATGAGAAACCTTTTTAAGAAGCAATGATTTTATCTCCGATAAAATTGAATACCAAATATTTTGATCTCTCACAGATTCTCCAAATGAAGAAGGCAAATATAAAAAATCTGTGAAATTTGTGAAATCTGTGGGAAAAATAATTAATGATCTGAAGATGTTTTCTTCACTATTCTTAATCACTCAATACATCTTAATGGTTTAAAAATAGTTTTAAACAAACAATACAATGAAAAATAACAGTATCAAAACTTTAGTAAGAGAAAATATATTACAATTACAGCCCTACATCAGTTTCAGGGATCACAATGAATTTAATGCTCCGGTAATGCTGGATGCGAATGAAAGTCCCTTTGGAGAATGCAACCGTTACCCGGATTCTACCCAGAAAAAGCTTAAAACCAAGCTTGCGGGGCTTAAAAAAGTTTCACCCTCACAGATTGCCATAGGAAACGGAAGCGATGAGCTGATAGACCTTATTGTCAAAATTTTCTGCGAGCCTAAAAAAGATGCCATTCTGATGATGAATCCGTCTTTTGCGATGTATGGTTTCTATGCAACAATTAATGAGAATAAAGTCCTGAAACTGGATCTCGATGAAAACTTTGAAATCGTTAAAAGTGATTTTTTAAAAGCAGCAGAAGATCCTTCATTGAAAATTTTCTTTTTATGTTCACCTAATAACCCAACGGGAAACAGTGTGGATGATATTGAATTTTATCTTCAGAATTTCAATGGAATTGTAGTGGTAGATGAAGCATATATTGAATTTTCAGAAAAAAAATCAAGTCTGGAGCTGTTGGAGAAATATTCGAACCTGATTGTACTTCAAACTTTTTCCAAAGCATGGGGAATTGCCGGAGCAAGGGTAGGTATGGCTTATGCATCTGAAGAAATTATCAGCTTTATTAATACCGTAAAAGCGCCTTATAATGTGAATGTTCTGAGTCAGGAATTGATTATAAAAACATTAGAGGAAGAAAATAAGCTTCAGGAGAATGTAAGTCTTATTCTGGAAGAAAGAGCATGGCTGAAGCAGCAGTTTGAAGGAATTACATGCATTAAAAAAGTGTTTTCAACGGATGCCAATTTCTTTCTGATCAGAATGGAAAATGTAGATAAAGTGTACACAAGAATGCTGAAAGAGGAAATTTTAACCAGCAGAAGAGATCCGGCTATTTCTGGATGTATCAGGATTAATGTGGGGAGCCGTTCGGAAAATGAAAAACTAATTAATCTTTTAAAAGAAATATAAATATAAACCATTAAGAAAGATGAAGAGAATAAGAAAAATTAAGATTCATCAAAGATGAATAAGCAAGAATATAGCTCAATTATTAGCTTTAGCTATGCTCTTAATAATTCTTAATCTCTTAAAAAGCTTAATGGTTAAAAACAATTTTATAAAAAACATATGAAAAAAGTACTATTTATAGACCGCGACGGAACACTCATCATTGAACCTCCTACAGATTTTCAGGTAGATTCTCTGGAAAAGCTTGAGTTTTATCCGGGAGTTTTTCAAAACCTTGCAAAAATTGTCAATGAATTAGATTATGAATTGGTAATGGTCACCAATCAGGATGGGTTGGGAACTGAGAGTTTTCCTGAAGAAGATTTCATAAAACCACAGGAAAAAATGTTGCAGGCATTTGAAAATGAAGGGATCGTTTTCAGTGATATTTTAATCGATAAAAGCTTTGAATCTGAAAATCTTCCCACCAGAAAACCAGGAATCGGAATGCTGACAAAATACATCTATGGCAATTATGATCTTGAAAATTCCTATGTAATTGGTGATCGAATTACCGATGTGCAACTGGCTAAAAATCTGAAATCTAAAGCTATTTATCTTAATCAAAACTTAAATAGCGAAGCTGAGCTGTCTACAACCCAATGGTCGGAGATCTATCAGTTCTTAAAATCGGGAATGCGGAAGGCAAAAGTATCCCGCAAAACCAATGAAACAGATATTGAAATTGAAGTCAATCTTGATGGAAACGGACAGTCAGATATTTCCACCGGGCTTCATTTTTTTGACCACATGCTGGATCAGATTGCAAGACACGGAAATATGGATTTGACCATTAAAGTGAACGGAGATCTTGCTGTAGATGAGCACCACACCATTGAAGACACAGGAATTGTACTGGGAGAAGTTATTTTAAAAGCTTTAGGAAAGAAAAAAGGAATTGAAAGATATGGTTTTCTGCTTCCGATGGACGACTGTCTTTCTCAGGTGGCTATTGATTTTGGCGGCAGACCATGGTTGGTTTGGGATGCGGCGTTTAAGAGAGAAAAAATAGGAGATATGCCTGCAGAAATGTTTTTTCACTTCTTTAAATCCTTTACTGATGCTTCGAAATCCAATCTGAACATCAAAGCAGAAGGAGAGAATGAACACCACAAAATTGAATCCATCTTTAAAGCGTTTGCAAAAGCCGTTAAAATGGCAGTGAATCAATCGGATAGTAACTACAGTTTACCTTCTACAAAAGGAAGTTTATAAATATGATCGCTATAATAAAATACAACGGAGGAAATGTAAACTCTGTCCAGAATGCCCTTAACAGACTGAAAATAGATTCTGTGATCACTGATGATACCGAACAGATTGTAAAAGCTGATAAAGTGATCTTTCCAGGCGTAGGAGAAGCTTCGTCCACCATGAAACTGCTGAAGGAAAAAGAACTTGATCTTTTGATTCCCAGCCTTACACAGCCGGTTTTAGGAATATGCCTGGGAATGCAGCTGATGTGCAACGAAAATGAAGAAGGAAATACTGAAGGAATGGGGATTTTTGATATCAATGTCAGAAAATTTCCAGCAAAGGATATTGTTCCCCACATGGGTTGGAATACCGTTTCGGGACAGACTTCTCCTTTGTTTTCAGGAATAGGAAAGAATAATGATGTTTATTTTGTTCACAGCTATTATTGTGAACTTTCGGACTTTACCACTTCTGTTTGTGATTATATCCTGCCTTTCAGTGCTTCATTGCAGAAAGACAATTTCTATGCAGTACAGTTTCACCCTGAAAAATCGGGAATGATAGGAAATCAGATCGTTAAGAACTTTATAAATTTATAATGATGAAAATAATTCCGGCTATTGATATTATCGACGGCAAATGTGTCCGTTTATCAAAAGGAGATTACAATACAAAGAAAATATACAATGAAGATCCTGTAGAAGTTGCGAAGGAGTTTGAAAGCTTTGGAATTCAATACCTTCATTTGGTGGATCTTGATGGGGCGAAATCAAAGCATATTGTCAACCAGAAAGTTCTGGAAAATATTGCCCGTTCTACTTCGCTGCATCTCGATTTTGGAGGAGGATTAAAGACTCAGGAAGATATTGAAACAGCTTTTAATTCTGGTGCAAAACAAATCACTTTAGGAAGTATTGCAGTGCAAAATCCTGAATTCTGCTATGAAATGATTCAAAAATATGGCGCTGAGAAAATTATTCTGGGAGCAGACTGCGACAACAGAATGATTAAAACCTCCGGATGGCTCGAAGAAAGTGACAATGACATCATTGATTTCATCCTTCAGTATCAGGAAAAAGGGGTAGAGACCGCTATTTGTACTGATATTGCAAAAGATGGGATGCTGGAAGGACCTTCAACGGGGCTTTATATTGAGATTTTATATAAAACATCTGTTCAGCTGGTAGCGAGCGGAGGCATTTCAGGGATTGCTGATGTGTATAAAATGAAAGATATCGGCTGTGCAGGGACCATCATCGGAAAAGCAATTTATGAGGGAAAAATAAGCTTACAACAACTTCAAAATTTTATTGAAAATGCTTAAAAAAAGAATTATTCCATGTCTGGATATCAAAGATGGGGCTACGGTGAAAGGAATCAATTTTGAAGACCTTAAAAATGCTGGAGATCCTGTAGAACTTGCCAAAAAATATGAGCAGGAAGGTGCTGATGAGTTGGTTTTTCTGGATATTACCGCCACTATTGAGAACAGAAAAACGTTTATAGAATTGGTAAAAGAGATTGCCAAAGAGCTTAGTATTCCTTTTACGGTGGGAGGCGGAATTTCATCTGTAGAAGATGTGAGAAAGCTTTTGGAAGCAGGAGCAGATAAGATCAGTATCAATTCCTCTGCGGTGAAAAATCCGACCCTTATTTCCGATCTGGCTAAAGAATTCGGGAGCCAGTGTGTAGTGGTTGCTATTGATACAAGACAAGTTGGCGATAAAGATCTGGTTCACATCAAAGGAGGAAGAGAAGCTACTGAACTCACTACGGTAGAATGGGCAAAGCAAGCAGAATCCCTTGGAGCGGGAGAAATTCTACTGACTTCGATGGATGGAGACGGTACAAAAAACGGTTTTGATCTTCGCATTACAAAACTGGTTTCAGATAGTATTACCATTCCTGTGATTGCTTCCGGAGGAGCTGGTGCTGTAGGTCATTTTGTTAAAGTATTCAATGAAACGAAAGCTACAGGAGGTTTGGCAGCCAGCATTTTCCATTTTAATGAAATAGGGATTCAGGATTTAAAACAACAGTTAAAAACTCAAAAAATAGAAGTACGATGAAAATAGATTTTAATAAAGATAACGGGCTGGTTCCGGTAGTTATTCAAGACAGCAGAACGTTGCAGGTATTGATGCTGGGTTACATGAATGAAGAGGCTTTTCAGAAAACAGAAAAAGAAGGAATCGTTACTTTTTTCAGCCGTTCCAAAAACAGACTCTGGACAAAGGGTGAAAAGTCTGGTAATTTTTTAACGGTAAAAAGTATTGACATCGACTGTGACCAGGATACCATTTTAATTAAAGCCGTTCCAAAAAATGTTGTTTGTCACACAGGCAGTTTCAGTTGTTTTGGAGAAAAGAATGTCAAAGGATTTCTGTATGAACTGGAAGATAAAATATCACAGCGAATAGATACCAAAGCTGAAGATTCTTATACCTATTCACTCTATCAGAGAGGAATCAATAAAATGGCTCAAAAAGTAGGTGAGGAAGCCGTAGAACTCGTTATAGAAGCAAAAGATGACAATGAAGAACTTTTTAAAAACGAAGCTGCAGATCTGATGTATCACTTCCTGATTTTATTGAAGGCCAAAGGATTTTCGCTGGAAGAGATTGAGGGAATTCTTAAAAACAGAGATAAATAAAGAGATTGTCTCAAAAGTCAAGTAACTTGGCTTTTGTCATTCTGACGAAGGAAGAATCTCATTGATAACTAACTGTATGGGATCCTTCACCGCGTTGTTGAACTATGTTCGCAGACCTTCAGTCTATGTTCAGAATGACACTTTTGAGACTGTTAAGTCAGGAAAAAATTATAAAACCCAATAAAGTATTGGGTTTTTTTATACATGACGATTATCAGTTGATATTGATAAAATAAACTATATAAATATTATTATTGGATTATTTTATTTAAATGTATTTATTGAATTAATTTAAAACTATATCCGGAGAAAGGCTGTTAAAACACCCAAAATTCAAAGGCGGCTAAAAACCGTACTTTTGTTTTTAATTATTCTAAATAACACTAAGTATGAATAAATCTATTTTCTTAATCGGAAGCCTTGTGGCATTTTCTCAAGTCGCTGCCCAGAAAAAAGATTCATTAGAACAGAACAGGCTTGATGAAGTGATTGTTACCGCATCAAGATCTCCGGAAATTGTAAAGAAAACAGCTTCTACCGTCAACATCATCAATAGAAAAGAAATTGCAGAGCAATCATTGATTTCTGCTGATCTTAGTAATATCCTGGCTTACAAAGTTCCCGGATTGGCATTCGGGAATAATCTGGTAAGCAACAGAGGGCAAACATTAAGAGGAAGAAATGTTTTGATTATGATTGACGGAATTCCACAATCCAGTCCGTTACGTAATAACGACAGAGAAATCAGAAGTATTGATCCTTCGGTCTTGGAAAGAATTGAAGTGGTAAAAGGAGCAACTTCCATTTATGGGAATGGCGCAGAAGGAGGAATCATTAATTATATTACCCAAAAAAGTACTTCCGGTAAAGTTTTTTCAGGAAGAACGGTGTTGGGATTTACCAGTCATGATCTGTTTAATAACAAAATGTTTAAATCAGAAGGTGGGGCTGGATACAGAGTTTCACAAAGTTTCTTCGGAAAAGCAGGGAAGTTTGATTACCTTGTGAATGGAGCTCTTACTCAAAGCGGAGTAAAAATAGACGGTGAAGGATTAGTTCAGAATCCACGATATGGATTGGGAGAAACTGCCATCAATAATATCTTTGCCAAAATAGGATATGATTTGAATGACAACAACAGACTGGAAGTGATGTATAATTACTATTCAAGTCTGCAGGACTCCAAATATATTTTGGATCTTGGTAAATACGGAGAACAGCCTTCTACCGGAAAACTAGGAGATCGCGAAGGGGTGAAAGAAGGAACAAGATATAACCACAATGGATATCTTAAGTATATCAATAAGAATATTTTCCGCAATACAACGCTTAGCACAACTTTGTACTTCCAGGACTTTTATACGATATACGATTACAGGAATGCACCGAGATGGAAAACCGGAGGACAATCTGCCATTTTGGAGAAAAAATACGGTTTCAGAGCAGATTTTAATACTGAATTTGGAAAAGAGAAGGGATTAAAAGGTTCATTGACCTATGGTTTGGACCTTTTAAATGAGAAAACAAGTCAGCCATTGGTAGATGGAAGGATGTGGGTTCCTGAAATGAATATGTTGGCTGCAGCGCCTTTCGTACAGGGGAAACTTTTTCTTACTGATGATTTGACGGTAAAAGCTGGAGTTCGATGGGATAAAATGTCCGTAAAAGTTCCTGATTATACTACTTTACCTTCCAACAAAGATGTTCCTTTCAATGTAGAAGGAGGAAGATTAAACTATTCAAACCTTTCTTATAATGTTGGCGTGAGTTATGTAGCATTTGATTTCTTCCAGCCATTCACTTCTTATTCCAGAGGATTTAATATCTATGATTTGGGCCGTGTGCTGAGAGATGCGAAAAGCAATGTCTTAAGTGAAATTAATACAGATCCTGTAGTTATTGATAATTATGAAATAGGTTTCAACAGTAAAATCGGGCAGTATGTAGATTTTTCAGCCAGTTATTTTTATAATTACTCCAAGTTGGGAGCTGATCTTGTTTCTGTAAATGGTTTCTGGACTCCGCTTCGTGCCCCTCAGTACATTAACGGAGTAGAACTGGCAGTAAATATCTATCCGACACAGGGATTAACTTTCGGAACCAATTATACCTATCAGGAAGGAAAAGTAGATGTGAAGAACGACAACAGCTATGAAAAATATTTAAGCGGTTTAAGAATTGCACCCGCAAGGTTGAATTCTTTTGTTAAATGGAATGATAAGGCTCAGAAATTACAACTGGGTGTTTATCACATGTACTCGTTTAAGAGAGATAAGTTTGAACCTGCTGCATCCGGAAAATATGATGAAGGAGAAGGCCCTGTGAAAAGCTTTAACCTGTTCAATGTTCAGGGAAGCTATAAACTGAATAAACTTCTGACCATAGGACTTGGAATAGAGAATGTATTCAACACTTCTTATTTCACGCCAACTTCAATGTATACCGCTCGTGATGCAGAATATGTCCGTGGAAATGGAAGATATTACACGGTTTCTCTTAATTTTAATTATTAATTTGAATCCTTTTTATAAAAATGAGCCCTTTTCATAATGGAAAAGGGCTCATTTTTTAAGTGAAATCTATACTATCTTTCAATCATAATATTCTTAACCAGAGTCTCTTCACCCATTTTCAACACTCCAATATATACTCCATTTTGAAGGCTGGAAACATTGATCTTCCTTTCATTATTGACTTTCAGAAGAGATCTTCCCAAAGAATTGCTGATTTCAAAACTGAAGTTGGCTTCCTTAGAATCCGGTAATTCAATATTCAGGATATTATTGACGGGATTAGGATAGATTTTTACCGCTTCCAGTGAATTTTTAGAAGCTGGTTTGCTCATCGTAGTAGAAGCTGTAGCAAAATGCTGTAATGCTCCCACAGTAGCTTTCCCGATCTTGTATACATAAACAGGATCCATATTAGTGAAAGTATCCTTAGAGCTGTGAGGGTAAGTACTTCTTATCCTTTCAAAAAAACCGGTAATCACTTCACCCTTCTGCTCAAAAGGAATATAATCTGTATCAGCAGCTGGATCTACAGCGGTCAAAAGAGGAGAGTAGAGTGCTGTACAGTTTCTCAGCTGTTGAGTGACAGCTGCAGAAGCGGCATTGTTACTCGAAACACCTCCCTGATCTTCATCACAATATACCGTTGTATTGTTGTTTCCTTTCACGCCACCTACCTGATCCAGATTGAAGACCAGTTTGATATCCAATTTGCGGACACCTCCCTGATAAACTACATTATTCACATAATGGCTGCTTCCTTTTAATCCTTGTTCTTCCCCGGAAAAATGAATGAACTTAATAGAATATTCAGTAGGAACATTTTTCAGAATCCTTGCGGCTTCAAGGATAATAGACGTTCCGCTGCCGTTATCATTTACTCCCGGACCATAAATGGTGTCGAAATGCCCGCAGATAATGACATACTTATTAGGATACAGCGTTCCGGTTTTGGTAATGATTAAATTTTTAGAGCTGGTACTTCCAAAGGTAAAAGGACTTTCTTCTATCTGGCTCGCAGTATAGCCGTAAGAAAGATATTTGTTTTTGATCCAGTTCAGAGTATTCGTATTTGCTACTGAACCTGTAGTTTTTACTCCTAAATTACTGAATTCCTGAAGATTGTTGGTAATATTGGTTTGGGTTACCAAATCCGCTCTGTCTTTGTAAGCCTGAATAAAAGTTTGAGCCGCAATACTCTGCATCATCAATGCAGAGCATAAAAGTGTTGTTAATTTTTTCATATAAATAATATTATTTTGGTAACACGAATGTAGTAAATAAATCACAACGAAGTGTTTAATGTTGTAAAATAAAAGAATATTTATTATGAATGTCACATTAATCATCACTGATGTGTTATAAATACTGTAATGTGGATCGGGTGTGAAAAAATAAAAACCTTTGAACTATTTCAAAGGTTTTTATTTATAGTTTCTTACATTGAATTATCTTTCAATCATCACTTTTCTGACAACCTTTTGGTCTCCAATTTTTAAAATTCCGATATAAGCTCCGTTTTCAAGTGAAGAAACGTTGATTTTTGTTTCATTGTTTCTCTTGAAAATAGAACGTCCCTGGAAATCAGTGATTTCAAAAGTGAAGTTTTTAATTCCGGAGTCCGGAAGTTCAATATTGATGACGTCTTTTGCTGGATTTGGATAGATTTTTACACTTTCCAAAGTATTTTTCACAGTAGTTTCATGTGTTCCCAATGTGCCGGTAGCAACAGCGAAATGCTGTAATGCTCCTACAGAAGCTTTTCCTATCTTGTAAATGTATACAGGATCTGTATTGGCAAAAGTATCATTCACCGTATGCGGATAGGTACTTCTTATTCTTTCAAAGAAACCTGTGATTACTTCGCCTTTCTGCTCAAAAGGGATGTAATCCGTATCAGCAGCCGGATCTACAGCGGTCAAAAGAGGAGAGTAAAGTGCTGTACAGTTTCTCAGTTCCTGAGTTACAGCAGCCGAAGCTGCATTGTTTGTTGAAAGTCCGCCCTGATCTTCATCGCAGTAAACAGTATTGTTGTTATTTCCCATCACACCGCCTACCTGATCCAGATTAAAAACAAGTTTAATATCCAGAAGACGGACACCACTCTGATACGCTACATTGTTTACATAATGTTTACTTCCCAGAAGTCCTTGCTCTTCCCCGGAAAAATGGATGAATTTTATAGAATATTCCGTAAGAACATCTTTCAGAATTCTTGCAGCTTCAAGAATAATAGAAGTTCCACTTCCGTTATCATTGATTCCCAGGCCGGTAATACTATCGAAATGTCCGCAGATGATTACATATTTATTAGGATACAGTGTGCCTGTTTTGGTAATGACCAGGTTTTTAGAATTATAACTTCCTGCAGTGAAAGGATCTTCTGCTAGCTGGCTGGCTGTATATCCGTAAGAAAGGTACTTGTTTTTGAGCCATGTCAGGGCGTTGGCATTAGCCGTTGAACCTGTGGTTTTCACTCCTAGATTAGCAAATTCCTGAAGGTAGGTTGTGATATTGGTTTGATTTACCATATCCGCTCTGTCCTGATAAGCCTGAATAAAACTTTGAGCTCCAATACTTTGAAAAGCAATAGAGGCCAATAAAAAAGTAGCGATTTTTTTCATTGTATGAAAGTAATGCTGAATATTCCTGAATATAAAACGGATTCAGAATATTCCACCTGACATTATTTATTAATGATTATTTTTTTTGTGGTATTTCCTTTATCGGTTGTAATAGTAAAGGTATAAACCCCGTTCGTTAATCCGGAAGTATTTATTTTTTCCTGATTTTCAAGGGTTAATACAGTCTTTCCAGACATGTCGTTGACTTCAACTTTAAATTGTTTTACTTTTTCCTGAAATTCCACCGTCACAAGATCTTTAGCCGGATTAGGATAAACCCTTATGGCTTCTGTTGAGTGTTGTGCTGTATCTTTAGTGCTTAAAAGATTGCTGGAAGTAGAGGCAACGGCAAAGTGTTGTAAAGCTCCTAAAGCGGCTTTTCCTACATTAAAAACATAGACAGGGTCCAGATTGGCAAAAGTATCGCTTACCGTATGCTCGTTTTCACTTCTCAGATACTCATAGAATCCGGTAATGGTATATCCTTTCGCTTCAAAAGGCATATAATCAGAGCTGTAGGCATACGAAAGATTCGTCTGAAGAGGAGAGTACAGGGTAGTACAATTCATCAGTTCCTGTGTTGCAGCAGTAGAGGCTGCATTGTTGGAAGACACGCCACCGGTATCTCGTTCGCAGGTAATCGTATTGTTATTATTTCCGATAAGTCCGCCTACCTGGTCTATATTTAAAACCAATTTTATATCCAGAACCTGGCTGCCATTCTGATAAGCTACATTATTTACATAATGATTACTTCCTACAAGGCCTTGTTCTTCCCCGGAAAAATGAATAAACTTGATGGAGTATTCTGTGGGAACATTTTTCAATATTCTTGCTGCTTCCAGAATAATGGAAGTTCCGCTTCCGTTGTCACTTACTCCAGGACCTACAATCGTATCATAATGTCCGCAGATAATAACGTATTTGTTAGGGTATACTGTTCCCGTTTTGGTAATAATTAAATTTTTTGAAGTGTTGCTTCCGTAGGTGAAAGAATCTTCGGACATGTTAGTTGCTGTATAGCCGTAAGACAGGTATTTGTTTTTAAGCCAGTCAAAAGCATTGTTATTGGCTGTTGTACCTGTTTTTTTTACTCCAAAACCTGCAAATTCCTGAAGGTTTGTACTAATATTGGTTTGGGTAACCATATCTGCTCTGTCCTTATAAGCTTGAATAAAACTTTGTGCACTTATATTTTGCAGTGCGATGGAAGTGAGCAAAAAAGCTGCAACTTTTTTCATTTTTGATACTTTCTTTAGAGATTGCTAATATAGCAATAAACCAGCATTTATTGTTATTTTTTTAATGTGATAGTGCTTATTTGCTTGGTTTATTAATAATAATATATCTTTTTATTAAATTTATTATTTTGATAGTTTAAAATTCATCAAATAAATAAAATTTAGGTAAATTTTTCTTTTTTAGTAATTGTATTCAATGATAAATTCAGGTTTTATTAATTTTATCTAATAAGTTTTACTGCTGATATCACAATTACAACAGGGTTTGAAAGAGTATCATCTGGATTTTTAACAGCTTGAAAGATGAAAAAATATATAACAAAAAAATCCCGGGAAAACCCGGGACTTATATTGATAACAAAATCTATTCTACATTATTTTACTTGATCTACAACAGCTTTGAAAGCTTCAGGGTGATTCATTGCTAAATCTGCTAAAACTTTTCTGTTAAGTTCGATGTTGTTCTTTTTAAGAGCTCCCATAAATTGAGAGTAAGACATTCCGTGCTCTCTGGTTCCCGCGTTGATACGAGTGATCCAAAGTGCTCTGAAATTTCTCTTTTTCTCTTTTCTACCACGGTAAGCATATTGCATTGCTTTTTCTACCGCGTTTTTAGCTACAGTCCAAACGTTCTTTCTTCTTCCGAAATAACCTTTAGCGTGCTTAAAAATTTTCTTTCTGCGAGCTCTTGAAGCTACGGCATTTACTGATCTTGGCATAATTTAAATTGTTTTTTTGAAAAGGGCGGCAGTGTTATTGCTCTTGTTGGCACCGTTTCAGGGTTAAAATTGTGAATTTGTTTGAATTCTTATAAACCGAATATAGATTTATAAAAACTACTTAATTGCTAATTGACGTTGAACGCTTTTCTCATCCACTTTAGCTACGTAAGAAGTAGACGTAAGATTTCTCTTCTGCTTAGTTTCTTTCTTAGTTAAGATGTGGCTTTTGTAAGCGTTTTTTCTTTTGATCTTACCTGTTCCGGTAAGAGCAAAACGTTTCTTAGCACCTGATTTCGTTTTTAATTTTGGCATTGTTTTGCTTTTTTATTGTTTTTGTTATCAATATCTGTTTTGGCTACTCCTAAAGACATCAGGAATAATAGTTTGCAAAATTACGAAAAAAAAGTGATCCGTGAAAGTTTTTTAATAAGCATAAACAGGTAAATACCTATTCTAAAAATGAAAAGACAAACCTGCATTACAAACAGGTCTGTCTTTTATCAATGATTTTTTACCAGAATTGATCTGATATCTGTAAAAATTTAGGATTTAAAAAACTCCAGAAGATCTCTGTTAATGGTTTCAGCCTCTGTTGTCGGCATTCCGTGAGGGAATCCAGGATAAGAAATCAGTTTTCCGTTTTTAAGAAGAGTAGCGGCAACCTTACCTGTTGTTTCAAAAGGAACAATCTGATCATCTTCACCGTGCATTACCAATACAGGAACATCTACACTCTTAAGATCCTCCGTAAAATCTGTCTCAGAGAATGCTTTCACACAATCATAATGTGCTTTGATAGAGCCGTTCATTCCCTGTCTCCACCAGTTTCTCTGGATTCCTTCTGAAACTTTAGCTCCTTCTCTGTTGTACCCATAAAAAGGGAAGGTAATATCGATGAAGAATTGCTGTCTGTGTTTTGCAGTATTGTTCCGGATATCATCAAAAACAGAGATGGGAACTCCATCCGGGTTGTTCTCATTCTGAACCATAATAGGTGTCACTGCACTTACCAGAACGGCTTTTGCCACTCTTCCGTTACCGTGTTTTGCTACATATCGGATCACTTCGCCGCCGCCTGTAGAATGTCCTACATGGATCACATCTTTTAAGCCCAAAGCTTCAACAATTTCTGCCACATCAGATGCATAGGTATCCATATCATGCCCGTAAGGCGTCTGTTCAGATCTTCCGTGTCCTCTTCTGTCATGAGCAATTACTCTGTAGCCTTGTTCTAAAAAGAAGAACATTTGCGCGTCCCAGTCATCACTCGATAATGGCCATCCATGGTGAAAGAAAACCGGTTGTCCTTTTCCCCAATCTTTGTAATAAATTTCTGTTCCGTCCTTTAATGTAAGTGTACTCATTGTTTCTTTTTTTAATAATTAATAAATAGTGGATTTGATTTTTATACTCACAAATGTAGATAGAAAATCTTCACAATGTCTTGATCTGAGATAATAATTAATTAAAAATTTACAAACAATAATAATATATAAATAATATTTTAAAAAAAACAGATTGAAAATCTTTATATTATGAATGGAATCAGCCAAAAATTCAAAAATTAATTTTACGTAGCATCTGAAAAAATCTTCTTACTATCAAATATAGCTGATAATCGGGATTGCCATATTTTCAGATTCTCTCTACTATTGATGATGAATACAATATATAAATTAAATTATGCTTTCATCTGCAGATTTACACCTTGAAAGAGCATTATTCCTTGCTGTCTTCATTATATTTTTGGGAGTCGGGTTTTTGTGCACATTGATTACTTTTATCATCAATTTTCTGCAAAAGAAGGAGAAGAATGGTAAGTATTATCTTCTTCTATTTACTATTTCTGGACTTCTTGGAGTAGTTTTAACTGCATTTTATGTTTACATGATATTATTCGAGCAGGCCCAAACCTATAGGCCTTAAAAGAAAATGTGATGCTGTATATCTTCAAAAGAGAGGGGTGTAAAAACCCCTGTTATCAGGGATGTTTTTATAGTATCTCTATTTTTATCTTTGGCTCATCAATTTACTGAAGATACAAAGGTTGAAATCTTTCATTGATCACTTTTATAGCTTTCTTTTTCACACCCAATTCAATGATAAATCCTTATTTCGAGCTAACACAACATTAAAAACATGGGTAAAAACAATAACAAACTAGAATTGAGTGAAGAAGAAGCTGTGAAAGTATGAGGCCAAACTTATTTTATAATGAAAAAGTAAATCAGACAACAGCACTGATAAAAATATGTTGGGAATCAATAATACAGATTCAAAATGAATTAGAAGCTATTTACTTATATTTACGTCCTTTACTATAATGCAACTTAATAAAGATAAGGGTTTGGTATACAAGGTATTATTTATATTGACTTTATTGGTTTGTCCGCTTTTTACTCAGGCACAGGAGGTTTTGAACAGATTGGAAAGAGAATACAGCCATGCTTCAAACAATACGGCAGAGCAGCTGAATCTTGCTCCTAAATACGCTACTGCTTTATTTTTCCATAATCTTAAATCTAAATCTTACCAGATTTTAAATACCAACATTTCCATCGCCGCAAAACAGACCGATGGAAAATATGCTGCTATCTTATATGCCGTTCAGGCGATGAATTATCGCCTTGATAACAAAACAGCTGAATCTTTAAAAAGCCTGGATATGGCAAAGGCCTACAGCTTAAAAACGAATAGCAATGAAGCAAAAGGTTACTTTTACTACGCAAAAGGCTGGATTCTTACAAGGGATAATAAAACAACAGATGCTGTTGCAGCCTACTTAAAAGCGATTGAATATTATGAAAACTCGCCAACAACTTCCACACTATATGGAAGATTGGGTAATACGGCCAAGGAATTATCTGCCATTTATTCTGACCTGAATGAATATCAGCTGGAAGAAAAATACAGCAAACAATTTCTATTGTTAGCTTCCAAACAAAATGATCCCAATCTTATCTTTGATGCTTACATGCGGATGGGGTACGTATATGAACAAAAATATACACAAGATCCATCTAATACAGTGTTTAGGAATAAAACAGAACAATATTATTTACAGGCTATTGCTACTTTTAATAAAAATAAAGATGCGATGCTTAGCAGAAACAGCCTTTCATATGCTGCCATCAATTTAGCGAATTTATATACTGAGTTTGACAGCAATAAGGCAATGCAATATGCCCAGTTGGCGAATAAGGTGAGTCTGGAAATTGGTGATGCTATTCACATTGCTTCGTCATTTGGGATTTTAGCAGAATTGGCATTGCAGGATAAAAATTATGATTTAGCCAAGTCCTACTTTCTGAAAGCTTCTATGGAAATTGGAAAAAGCCCGGTGAGAAATCATATGATAGAATTGTCTATCCTTGAATCTTTATCCAGAATCAGTGAAGAACAGGGTAATTACAAAGAAGCGCTCACGTATTATAAAGGGTATTTAGATAAATATAAAAGCGTTTATGATCAGGAAAAACTGGATATTACCAAAAGATTGGAATCTCAGTTTGATAAAGAACGACAGGAGCAGAAGTACATCAAGTTACAGCTGGAAAGTGACAAGAAAGCACAGGAAATTAAGTTGATTAATATTTTGCGTGCACAGCGTGAACAGGTGTACAACAATTTAAAACTGGTAGAAGAAAACCAGCGCGAAAGGCTGAAGTTCTCAGAACTTGAGTCAGAAAAAAAAGAACAGCAGCTTCGCCTGGCAAAGTTGGAAACCCAACAGAAAAATAATGATATTGGTAACTACAAAAAGCTGTTGGCCTTCAAAGAGAAGATCAATACCTATTACATCTTTTTTATTATTTTCTTTATCGTTTTAATCTTGTTACTGCTTTATGCCTATAAACAACGTGCAAAGTCTATTAAGCGAAGAGACGAACTGCATGCTTTAGCCTTGGAACAGGAGAAACAGAACTCCAAAATTTCTACCCTTACCGCATTGCTTAAAGGGCAGGAGCAGGAGCGTGGCCGGCTGGCCCGTGATCTCCACGACGGGCTGGGAGGTTTGCTTTCCGGAACTAAGCATCAACTTTCTTATTTAAATCCTCAGCAATCAGAAAATATTGAAGAAGGAATTTCAAAATCAATTGAACAGATTGATGGGGCGGTAGAAGAGTTGAGAAGGGTGGCACATAACTTAATGCCCGATTTATTATCAAAATACGGACTGGAAGTCGCTATTCAGGAGTTTGCTTCCCGAATTTCCAACAATGCATTGGAAATCCATACCGAGTTTATCAATTACAGCAATTCCTTATCGAAAGAAAAGCAATTGATTATTTACAGGATTATTCAGGAATTGGTCAACAATGCCATAAAACATGCCGATACTTCCGAAATTATTGTTCAGATAAGCGAAGAGGAAAACCTATTGAATCTCACAGTAGAGGATAATGGTAAAGGTTTCGATCATACCAACTTAGACGTTAGAAAAACGGCAGGTTTTCACAATATAGAACTCAGGGTCCAATTTTTAAAAGGAACGATGAATATCACCTCCGAATTAAATATTGGCACCAGTATAGAACTTCAAATCCCTATTCATTAAACATGATAAAAGTAGCCATAACAGACGATCATCCGCTTCTATTGGAAGGACTTAAAAATATTTTAGGAAACAGCGAAACAATAGATGTTGTTGATTGTTTCAAAAACGTTCAAGAAATGAATGCAGGTCTTGCCAAACATGCAGTTGATATTCTGTTGCTTGATATCAATCTGGTTGATACCAACAGTATTGAACTCATCAAGCCTTTAAAGAAAAAGTACAATGACCTTCAGATTATTATCCTTAGTGTCCATAATGAACTGCCTGTAATTAACAGTACTCTGGCTGAAGGGGCTTTAGGATACATTCAAAAAAATGCTTCAGTTTCCGAAATTATTGAAGGAATTAATGCTGTATACAGCGGTAACAGGTTTTTATGCTCTCAGACAAAGTCTGTTTTGGAGAAAAAATCGACTGACGGATTGAGTCAGGTTCCGAAACTCACCCGAAGGGAAAAGGAAATTCTGGGGGAAGCAGCAAAAGGACTTACCACCAATCAAATGGCGGAAAAGCTTTTTATAAGTCCGCACACCGTAGAAAGCCATCGAAAGAATCTTATTGAAAAATTTCAGACATCCAACCTGAGTTCAGCTATAAAGTTAGCCATAGAATACGGTTTGATTATCGAATAAAATATTCATCTACAAAAAAGGCCTGCTTACATCGTAAAAGCAGACCTTTTTCTTATATAATCAAATAATCGGTGTGTTTGTTTTAATCTTTGAATTTCAACGCAGCCTGAAACAGGTTTTTCTTTCCTGTTAAATCATATTCGTCGTTATATTCAGGCTGATACATCAGGATGAAAACTCTGCCGTCAAAATCTTTTAAATTGATAGGCTGGTCTGCCATGATATCATAAAACCTTGTTATAGTACGTGTGGCAGTCCATTGCTTTGTATTACCTTTAGGATTTTTATCAAATCTGTGATCTTTCGCATCCGTATAATACCAATAAGAAGGAGCAGAATCCATCAGAAACATTTCTTTGTCCTTGTTATAAAGTTCCTCCGCCATCCCTGTATTCTGAAACCATGGAACTTCAGTATTTAAAACACCCAAAGCTGCACCATAGATCTCTTTATTTGTTGTAGCGCCCACTAGAAAACCTTCCAGATCGGCAGAAGTAATTTCAAACAGGAAAGGCGATTTTTTCAGTTCATAGACTTCATTTACCGGCTGTACCACTTTTCCGTCCTGTTTAATAACTACTTTTAGCGATTGTGCAAAAGTCATAAGATTTAATAGACAAAAAAGGACGGTCAAACTTAATTTTTTCATTGTATCTCTTTAAATAATTGCAGCAAAGATATTAGACTTTATTTCCCTGTACACTCGCTGATTTCAGGGGTTTTTATTATTGAAATTGTTAAAATTTTTATCTAATAAAACCATTAGGAAGAGCTTAAGAAATAAAGTATAGTTAAGATGAATCATTCTTATCTTTTAAGCGTAAAGCGAAGCTTATCTTAATATTCTCAACATCTTAATGCGATCTTAATGTTTCAAAATATAAAAGTTTACACAAGTTCATCCCTTTACATGTAAAGTGTATTTCCATTAAGGTCCTAATGCTCTCAGTTTTCTTACTAAAACAGATCAGCCTTCAACTGGATTTTTATATAAGCCGTTTTCTGCTTTTTACCATTGCCAGAAGCTGAATTAAGAGGGTAGACTTCTGCATAAAAGGTATCGTTATCGGTCCAGAATGCTTTCTTTTCATCTGCTATTTTGAATTTGGTGAAATTCACATACAAAAGATTATCCTGTTTCTTTGTTTGTGGAAAATATTTAGAGATAATAAAATTGCTGCCCACATCATTATTCGATGAAATGCAGGTAACCCAGCTCTTGGTTGGGAGAATTTGTGGATAACCATCTGTACCCAATTCAAACAAAACTGCATTTTTTATATTGTAAAAAGAATAGTAAGAATCTGCCACTTCATCAGAATTTTCTTTGAAAACTTCCAGGTTTAGGTAAGGTGATCTTCCTACATATTCATTAGCAAGCGGTCCGGTTTCTGTAGATATATTTTCATGCTGGGTAATCACTTCTTCTCTGCCATTTTCTTTATATACCCAGTTATCATCCTGTAGTTTCATATTCGGATTTCTCACTAATGTTTCATTGATTTTGGCTTTGGAGTTGGCCTTAAATTCCTGTTCTGAAATCTCAATAATTGTTCCGTATTTACTGAAAGACTTATTCTTAAAATCATCAGATTGTTTAAATGTGCTGCTTCTGATCTCATAAAGATCCACACCATTTAAAGTTAATGTAAATGACGGAGTGAATTCGGATTTCAAGACAAAAGCTTCAATGCTGTTCGAAATATTATTATTAATGCTGTAATGAATAGAGTAGAAGTCCTCAAATTCTTCGAATCCGTAATAATTATCCAGCTTATTATAAGCGATTTTCAGATGAGCAGCCTCTTTATTCGCCGTTACAAAAAACTGTACAGAATCCAGCGTGGTAAATAATTGAAACGGTACCTCCTGTACATTATCTACCCCTTTGATTTTTTTGAAGTCGGCGAATGTAACGACTTTTTGCTTAACTTCAGTTTTTGCTGTTTTAGTTTCTGATGTTTTATTCTGTTGATTGCATCCCACAAAAACAACCATACATGATATAAAAATTTGATTAAGTATTTTCATTTTCTATATTTTTGGGCAAATGTATCAGTATTCAGATCAGAAGCCAACAAAACCGACTGATATAGGGAATAAATGGCTGAAAACAGGGATATATTGAGTACTGGATTTTGGAGAATTTTACCAAACGATAAATTAGATATTCTAAACTATTTTAAAAAATGAAAAACGTAATAACCAGCTTTTCAATTGTGATTACTTTATTAGCTTCGTGCTCACCGGCTACAGAAAAAAAAGGGAGTAAAGTTGATTCTGTAAAGGTAACAGCAAAAGAGATTTCAACTCCTGATCCGGTAAAGAATGTGGCTGCAGTAGCAGAGATTCCGGGTGATTTTTCAACATTGGTTCCTATTGATGTATTGAACAACAAAAGTACAGAGGTGTACGAGAAATATGGGATAGAATTTTCGGGTAACTGTTATTCATGCGATTTGGCAAGTTTATCAATAACAAAGGAAAAAATAATTTGGACTAACGTCTGTGATGAAAAAGATACTTTTGAAATTGATGATTTTTCTTATACTATTGAAGGAAATAAAACGATCTTTAAAACACTGGAAAGAACATATATTTTAACTCAAATAGATAAAGCACCTGTTTATGAGCTTAGCGTGGAAGGTAAAAAACTGGAATTAAAAAACAAAAGATTGTCGAAGTATTTTACAACCAAAAAAGCCCTGCCTCTTTTTGCTGAGCATGATTGTGGCGATTTTGAAGGGTAGAACTTTTCCATGAAAACGTACAAAATAACCAGTCCTGAAATAGGTTGACTCGTGTAATATTAAAATCAGAGTAGAAAGTTTTCTATTCTGATTTTGTTTAAAACGGAAAAAGTCCTCTAAAATTTAGAGAACTTTTTAATTGTATTCTGAAAATATCAAAGATGATAATATCCTTACTTTTGGATTATCAGTTTTTAATAAACTTGGAATTATACGTTTCTTTTTTGTTTTTTACCTGAATAAGGTAGTTTCCATGTATCAGCTCAGAAACATCAATACCTTTTTTTCCATCTACATCATCTTTTGATAATATCAGTTGCCCGTTCGTATCATAGATCGTTACTTTTCCTTCGGTATTGAATTTTAGAATATCCTTTACAGGATTAGGATAGAATAATAAATCATTTTGAGTAGGAGTACTTTCTTTAGTAGATAAATTGTTGAAATTATTTTTAAACTTCACGAGAGCCGTTTTAATAAATGAATTCGTTGCTGAATTTTTAAGATTTGCACTTACATAGATTTCTGTCATATCAGAATTAGTTCCGGCATCTACAAAAGTTTCAAAAGCTGTAGGGTCAATGTCATGTACAACATAGCCATTGGTTCCAAATGTACTATCTAATGTTCCATCGGTATTAAAACGCGCTAGTAGTATTTCCTTATCCTGAGTGGTTGTTGAATTTATGATATAGGTGGTGTTCCCTACCAATAAGATTTTGCCATCCGGCTGTATAAACATTTTTCGGAAATTAGTTTTATAGGCGGTTACAGATGAAAAAGCGGCAGAAACATCCAAATTTCCCGTAAAATTAGTATTGCCGAAAGAGTAGTCTAAATTTCCATACTTATCTGTTTTATAGATGCGGTAGTAGTACAATGACGCGCCACTGTTATAGGTATTATCCATAGCCATTAAATAAACATTATCCTGTGTATCCAGCTGATAATCTACACCAGCATTGCTGCCACTATCTGAACCCTGAGAAGCATAAAAATTAAAATTGTTATCTTGAGAGCCCTGAGAAGAGTACTTGGCGATAAATGCCTTTGAGCCCTGTCTATGGCTGACACCTGAATTATTATTAATTTTATATAAGCCACCTCCCACAAAGTAACTTCCATCAGACGCTTTAAGAATTTTTGCTGCACCTGTACCCATATGAACTCCTGTACTACCTGTTATTGCAGGAATATAGACTGGTGAAATCGAAAATCCTGAAGTACCCGTTTCATTTTTTAAAACCACTACACCACGGCCTCCCATATAATAACCATCACTTGCCAGAATAAAAAAAGAATTAGTGCTATTGCTGTTAGAAAGGTGAATACGCGGGTTCTCTATACAAGGAGAGCATCCTGAATTATTAAAGTCAACACTATTATTCGTTGATGTACCAAAAGCAGTATCTACAGTGCCGTCTGAATTTAATCTTTTTACTCTGGTAGTATATAAGCTGTTGGCTTCCTGCGTTAATAACTTTCCATTAGAGTAGAGATATATACTGTTATAGGGGTTAGGATTTGAAAAAACACCCATGGTGCCAAAAGTAGGATCTAACGTACCGGTATTCATTAGTTTTTTTATTTGGTTATTAACCATCAAAAAAACTTTGCCATCAGTTGTAACCTGGATATTCGGGGCTCCACTTGGTGCATCATAACGGACTCCGTTATTGCCAAAGTTTAGATCTACCTGCCCATTTTGTCCGTAGAATGAGCCCGCAGAAAAAAATGCTAGAAATAGTAAATGTCTCATGACTATTATAAATTTAGTTTTCGGGTTATTAGTTGGGCGCAAAAATATGAATTTTTTTGAGTAAAATACTGACATTAAAGCAAGTATTTTCAAAAAAGCCAAAAACAATATTAAAGTTACTTTTTGAAGTGAAGTATACTTTTAATCCACATTGGCAAAAGCACAAATAAGATGTCAAACATTGTGAAATCAATACATAAAAAAACCTCAAATTACTTTGAGGTTTTTTTATATAAAATAATGACTTAATTATTTTGCTGGTTTTTTAGGACTCATCATCATAATCATTCTTTTTCCTTCAAGCTTAGGAAGCTGGTCTACTTTACCCACGTGCTCTAGTTCCTGAGCAAGTTTTAAAAGCAAAATTTCTCCCTGGTCCTTAAAGATAATCGAACGTCCTTTAAAAAATACGTAGGTTTTTAATTTAGAACCTTCTTCAAGGAATTTTTCAGCATGCTTCTTTTTGAATTCGTAATCGTGATCATCAGTCTGAGGTCCGAAACGGATCTCTTTTACCACCACTTTTACCTGCTTGGCTTTAAGTTCCTTCTGTTTTTTCTTTTGCTCGTATAAGAATTTCTTGTATTCCAATACTCTTGCAATAAATGGTTCTGCTTTGTCAGAAATTACTACTAAATCCAATTCCTGTTCCGCCGCAATTTGTCTTGCTTTGTCAATTGGGTAAATTCCTGGCTCTACGTTATCGCCCACTAAACGAAGCTCTCTCACACGAATTTTATCGTTGATCAAGTGAGCGTCCTCTTGTACCGGACGTCTCTGTGGGCCCCTGTTGTTAAATCTTTGTGCTATTGTATTATAATTTTATTGGTTAATTACTTAATTTAATTGATTTAAATATTTAAAATTGAAAGATTCCAATTAATTATTTGAATCCTTCAATCTTTTAATTTAAAATTTATATGGCTGCTTCTTTTTTGAAGTAAGCAACGAAATCCTCCATCTTCATCACTCCAAGATCTCCTTCTCCACGTCTTCTTACAGAAATCGTGCCTTCTTTCTCTTCGTTTTCTCCTACGACAAGCATGAAAGGAATTTTATTCAATTCTGCATCACGGATCTTTTTACCAGTCTTCTCGTTTCTGTCATCAATCTGACCGCTAATATCGTGATTTTCCAAAAATTGTGAAACTTTTTTTGAATAATCTACATATTTTTCACTGATTGGTAGAATAATAAACTGATCCGGGCTTAGCCATAATGGGAAATCACCTGCAGTGTTTTCCAGTAAAATAGCGATGAAACGCTCCATAGAACCGAATGGTGCTCTGTGGATCATTACCGGTCTGTGCTTCTCATTATCATTTCCGATATAGTGAAGATCAAATCTTTCCGGAAGGTTATAGTCTACCTGGATAGTTCCAAGCTGCCATTTTCTTCCTAAAGCATCTTTCACCATGAAGTCAAGCTTAGGACCGTAGAATGCTGCTTCTCCGTATTCTACAACTGTTTTTAAACCTTTCTTTTGAGCTGCATTGATGATTGCGCTTTCTGCTTTCTCCCAGTTTTCATCAGAACCGATATATTTTTGTTTGTTTTCAGGATCTCTTAATGAAACCTGAGTAACAAAATCTTCAAAACCTAAAGATTTGAACACATAAAGCGTTAAATCAATTACTTTTTCAAACTCTTCAGAAAGCTGATCCGGAGTACAGAAAAGGTGAGCATCATCCTGAGTAAATCCACGAACTCTCGTTAAGCCGTGAAGTTCTCCACTTTGCTCATATCTGTATACTGTACCGAATTCTGCATATCTTTTTGGTAAATCTCTGTAGCTCCATTGTGAAGTCTTGTAGATTTCACAGTGGTGAGGACAGTTCATTGGCTTCAGCAAAAATTCTTCTCCTTCGTTCGGAGTTTTAATCGGCTGGAAGCTGTCTTCCCCATACTTATCCCAGTGTCCTGAAGTTACATACAATTCTTTGGCCCCGATATGTGGAGACATTACGAATTCATAACCTCCTTTTTTCTGAGCATCAGAAAGGAAATTCTCCAGTTTTCTTCTTAAAGCAGTTCCTTTTGGCAACCAAAGTGGTAAACCGGCACCTACTTTTTCAGAGAACGCAAAAATTCCAAGTTCTTTACCTAATTTCCTGTGGTCTCTTCTTTTAGCTTCTTCCAATCTTTCAAGATATTCTGTAAGATCTTTCTGTTTAGGGAAAGAAATACCATATACTCTTGTTAATTGTGGGTTCTTTTCATTACCTCTCCAGTAAGCTCCTGCTGCATTTAATATTTTAACCGCTTTTACGATTCCTGTATTCGGGATGTGACCACCACGACATAAATCTGTGAAGTTATCGTGCGTTACAAAAGTGATTTCTCCATCATTAAGATTAGAAATCAATTCAACTTTGTAAGGGTTATCTGCATACGTCTTCAAAGCTTCGTCTTTAGAAACCGGATATAAAGAGAAGGTAGAACCTTTCTTCGCATTTTCTAAGATTTTTTTCTCAATCTTTTCAAAATCTTTTTCAGATAAGCTTTCATCCCCGAAATCTACATCATAGTAGAATCCACTTTCGATAGCAGGACCGATGGTCAACTTAGCATCAGGATAAAACTCAAGGATTGCCTGCGCCAGAAGGTGGGCAGAAGAGTGCCAGAAAGCCTTCTTTCCAAGATCATCATTCCAGGTCAAAAGCTGTACCGTAGAATCCGTGGTTATAGGTGTGGTCGTTTCTACTTGTTTGTCATTAACAATTGCGGAAATGGTGTTTCTAGCCAATCCCTCGCTTATAGATTTTGCCACATCTAGAGGAGTCACTGCTCCTTCGAATTCTTTGACACTATTGTCTGGAAGTGTAATTTTTATCATTGTTTACTAAGAAATTTTAAGATGCAAAAATACGGAATTTTTAGATAAAATACTATATTAGCACATATTTAGAATGAGAATTAATATTAAAAATGCAAAAGATGAAGATGGTTTTAGTCTCACTGAATTCCATATTTCGTTTTTCATAGAAAAACACCTTTAATTTTTTATTCTTAATAATACAGGTATTAAATATCTTATCATTTATGTAACCATTTAAAAATAAACAAATTACATCTAAGTATGAATGCTATTAATTTTGATTTGCACTGCGATTTATTATGCTATTTACTGGAGCCAGGTTCATTAATTGATGACAAGGAACTTGGCTGCTCGCTTCCGTATTTAAAAGAAGGAAATGTAAAGCTCCAGGTGATGGCTATATATTCAGCAACAGGAGAGCATAGTACAGTTTATGGAGCAAAGCAGAGTGAAATTTTTTCAGATTTCCTGCAAAATGAAAGTTTTTTCTTATTTAATGGTAACAATTATAAAAATTCTGAAAACTCGGACAAAGTAGGGATTATTGCTGCCATTGAAAATGCGTCCGGCTTTTGTAGTGAAGACGATACTCTTGATGCTGGTTTTAAAAATCTGGAAGCGATGATTGAAAAAACACAACGGGTTTTTTATCTGGGAATAACCCATCATACTGAAAACCGCTTTGGAGGTGGAAACAATTCTGATGTTGGATTGAAAGATGACGGAAAAGTCCTTCTTGATTATGTATCCGAAAAAAACATTGCTATTGATCTTGCTCATACCAGTGATCAGCTTGCCTACGGAATACTTACTTATATCGATCAGAGAAACTATAAGATTCCTATTCTGGCCAGTCATTCCAACTACAGAAAGGTTCATGACAAAAAAAGAAACCTTCCTGATGAACTGGCAAAAGAGGTAATTAAAAGAAAGGGTTTAATAGGACTTAATTTTATCCGTAACTGTGTTGATGAGAAAAATCCTGAGATTTTATATGAACATATTCAGTATGGTCTTGATTTAGGAGGAGAAGATGCAATTGCTTATGGAGCCGATTTTTTCTTTTGCAAAAACCATCCGGATAAATCGCGTCATCCTTTTTTCTTTGAAGGATATGATGATGCATCTGCTTTTAATGCGATCAATACAGAGATTGAAAAGCGCTTTTCTTCTGAACTGGTTGAAAAAATCAGTCATAAAAATGCACTGAATTTTATAGAAAACCTATACAAATAAAATCATTTTTGTCTGATTAAATCAAAGCATAATTAACAGGTCGCTCCTATGGAGCTTTATTTTGAGAGCACTTCATTTTTTCTATTAACAGTAAATCCCGATGGGATTAAATTCAGCTCCAATAGGAGCTAACGGTTAATAGTACGTAATTTGTTTTAAAATGATAGCTCCAGAGGAGCGACCTGTTAATACATGCTGTAAATATTGCGTTTTACAATTTTAGATGATTTATTCTCTCGCAGATTAAATTAAGCAGATTTTTTATGTTGATCTGCAAAATCAGCTCAATCTGCGAGAAATTATTTTTAAAAGAAATGAATGATTTGTAATGTTTAATTTTACATTAAATAAATGGTGTTAAATCACTTTAAAACAATTTTTTATGTGTTTTTATTTAATGCTTTCTTTTATACTTTACTTTCTGCTTGATAATCTCAATCACATCTACATTCCGGACTTTAGATTTAATCCATCCATGAATATCAATATAGAATAATGAACGTCTGTAATACTCATTATTGGAATATTCTTCCAGCTTTTTATCAAAACTTTCAAATGCTTTTTGTCTCTGATCCGGTACCTGATTATTCAGGTTCTTAAAAAACTGAATGCTTTCAAAATGGAATTCTTCCGGTTTCTTCATTTTCCTGGCAAACTTCAAAGTAGAAGTAATAAATTCATCATAATCTTCATCATTTCCAGACTCATATTTTGCCATCAAGATCAGAATCCGTGTATGGAACAACAGGTCTTCCTGTACATTTCCTTTGGATTCAATGACCCTCATAGAATATTCAATGGATTTTTCAAACATTTTACTGCCGAAGAACATGGCTGCCATTTTAAGGTAGAGAATCATAAAATGGTGCTCATCAATTCTTTCCCGGAGCTTTTCCATTTTTAATTCCACTTCAGGAATAAGCTTGGTTCCTGTGAAGAATTCTCCCTTTACAAAGTGAATATTCATCAATGTATTGTATTGGGTAAGGAAAATAAGGGACTGTAGGTTTTCGTTCTGAACAAAATTCTCCGCATGTACCATTGTATTGAAATTCTCAAAATGTTCCTCCAGAATATCAATATTTCCATATAAAAACAGAATTTTCAGCAGATAAGTATTCCCTTTGATATACCAGACAGGATGGCTGTAAATCATTTCAGGCTTCTTGTGAAAAAGATCTACCCATTGGTAGGCATATTTCAACGTGTATTTATAATCCTGCAAAAGCTGGTTTTTCCATACATGGGCTTTATAATACCATAATTTCTCGGTGAAATTCAGTTTTTCAGGGTTGATGTTTTTAATCTCGGAGTTAAAAACGTCCATGACTTCCTGTCGGTCTGCATCATTTTTTACATAACCATGGGTGAGCATTTCGCTATATAATTTCAGCGAAAGGTTGGATAATTTTGTTGTATAACGGTTTTGTTTACTGATCTCCTGAGACTGCTTGATAAGCTCTTCGGCACGGCCTTCAATACTTCGTGTAATGAATTGTGATTCAATTACTTTTTCAAGGTCTATGATTTCTGAGGCAATACTTTTTTCATCCAGTTCCAAAGCTGTTTGTTTGGTCTTGTCCAGTATTTTTAAAGCCTGCTTGTAAAGTCCTTTCTGATACAGGATATTGGCAAAATCCAACTGTTCACGAAGCTGGATTCTATAGTTCTGATGACTTGGGTTCATACGGAGGCTCACCAGGATCTGTTTGTAAAGATGGGCTTTAAGGTTAGAAAGCTGTTGTTTTGTAGATATTTTTTTCTCAATAATAATACTTTCGTCATATTCTTTCATCTTGTCCATCTCAGAAAATAACAATAGAAATTTGGCATCCACGTTAATTCCGAGCCGGTTTACGTAGAGCTTAAACTGTCTTTTTTCAGAGGTCGTCAATGACTTTACCAGTACAAACAAAAAATCTTTCTGCAATTCTGCCATTGTAAATTTTAAGGAATTAAATTATTGATTAATAAATAAATACATTTGTTTTTCGAGCTGTTGAATATTGTAATTTTCAGGAAAAGTGAAAATAAAAAAATATCGCAAGCTGTAGTTTTGAGCCAAAATTAAGTAAAAAACTTCACTTATGAATTCCGAAAAAATCGAAATATTTGATACGACACTGAGAGATGGGGAACAGGTTCCGGGATGCAAACTGAATACGGAACAAAAACTGGTAATTGCTGAAAGGCTTGATGAATTAGGGATTGATATTATCGAGGCAGGATTCCCAATTTCCAGCCCCGGAGATTTTGAATCGGTTTCAGAAATTTCAAAACTGGTGAAAAATGCTAAGGTATGCGGACTCACAAGAGCGAACAAAAAAGATATTGATGTAGCGGCAGAAGCGCTGAAGTTGGCAAAGAAACCAAGAATCCATACAGGAATCGGAACTTCTGATTCTCATATTAAATACAAATTCAACTCCACAAGAGAAGATATTATTGAAAGAGCAGCTGATGCAGTAAGATATGCGAAAACCTATGTGGAGGACGTTGAATTTTATGCCGAAGATGCCGGAAGAACAGATAATGAGTATCTGGCAAGAGTTTGTGAAGCTGTGATCAAAGCAGGGGCAACGGTTCTGAATATTCCTGATACCACAGGATATTGCTTACCGGAAGAATATGGTCAGAAAATAAAATACCTGAAAGAAAACGTAAAAGGAATTGAAAAAGCAGTGCTTTCATGCCATTGTCATAATGATCTTGGACTGGCGACTGCCAATTCTATTGCCGGAGCGATCAACGGAGCGCGTCAGATTGAATGTACCATCAACGGATTGGGAGAAAGAGCAGGAAATACAGCGTTGGAAGAAGTCGTCATGATTTTAAAACAGCATAAAGATTTGAATCTGCATACTGATGTGAATTCCAGAATGCTGAATGAAATGAGCGCAATGGTATCTGATCTGATGGGAATGTCTGTACAACCAAACAAAGCCATCGTAGGAGCTAATGCCTTTGCTCACAGCTCAGGAATTCATCAGGATGGGGTGATTAAAAACAGGGAAACGTATGAGATCATTGATCCAGCAGAAGTAGGAGTGAATGCGTCTTCCATTATTCTTACAGCAAGAAGTGGACGCTCAGCATTAGCTTACCGTTTCAAGCATATCGGTTATGAAGTGACCAAAAATGAACTTGATTTTCTGTATCAGGAATTTTTGAAAATTGCTGACCTTAAAAAAGAAATAGGAAATGATGATCTGAGCCTGATGATGGATTCTTTCAGTAGAAAAATAGGATAGGTTTGATTAAATCAAGATAAAGTAAACAATGAACAACAGTAAAAAGACACTTTTTGATAAAGTTTGGGACGCTCACGTGGTAGAAACCATTCCTGACGGACCTCAGATCATTTATATAGACAAACATCTTATTCATGAGGTAACCAGCCCTCAGGCTTTTGCGGAACTTGAATCCAGAAACCTGGAAATATTCAGACCGGAACAGATTGTAGCTACTGCGGATCACAACGTACCTACTTTACACCAGGAGCAGCCTATTAAAGATGAACTTTCAAGAAATCAGGTAGAACAGCTTACAGAAAACTGTAAGAAAAACAATATTGAACTTTTTGGGTTAGGACACCCATATCAGGGAATTGTTCATATCATCGCCCCGGAACTGGGGATTACGCAGCCGGGAATGAGTATTGTGTGTGGCGACAGCCATACCTCTACGCACGGAGCATTTGGATCTATTGCTTTTGGGATTGGAACCAGCCAGGTGGCTCAGGTATTTGCCAGCCAGTGTTTATTGCTGAACAAGCCAAAATCAATGAGGATAACCGTTAATGGTACACTTAATGAAAATGTTCAGCCTAAAGATGTAATTCTTTATATCATTTCAAAAATAGGAACAGATGGAGGAACAGGATATTTCTGTGAATATGCAGGGAATGTATTTGAAGAAATGTCCATGGAAGGAAGAATGACAGTCTGCAATATGAGTATTGAAATGGGTGCCAGAGGAGGAATGATTGCTCCTGATGAAACCACTTTTGAATACGTGAAGGGAAGAAAGTTTGCACCTCAAGGAGAAGAGTGGAATGAAAAAGTAGCGTATTGGAAAACGCTGAAGACAGATGAAGGAGCTATTTTTGATGAAGAACTCAGCTTTGATGCTTCGGATATTTACCCAATGATTACGTATGGTACCAATCCGGGAATGGGGATTTCAATCCGCGAAGTGATTCCGGCACCGCAAAATGAATCGGAAGAGAAGGCATTGAAATATATGGGACTGGAAGCCGGACAGGCGGTAAATAGTATTAAGGTTAATTATGTTTTCATAGGAAGCTGTACCAATGCAAGAATAGAAGATTTTCGTTCTGCCGCTCAGTATATCAAAGGAAAAAGTAAATCTGAGGCTGTAAAAGCACTGATTGTTCCCGGATCTCAACAGGTGGTTAAACAGATTTATGAGGAAGGACTGGATAAAATATTCAGTGATGCAGGGTTTCAGATCCGTCAGCCGGGATGTTCGGCATGTCTGGCGATGAATGATGATAAAATTCCGGAAGGAGAATATTGTGTTTCCACTTCCAACAGAAATTTTGAAGGCAGACAGGGACAAGGTTCAAGGACTATTCTTGCCAGCCCGCTTACTGCAGCAAAAGCAGCCATAGAAGGTAAAATTTCAGCTTTTGAAAGTGTAAACTAAAAAGAATTTAACTACAAAGACACAAAAGATGATAACACTTAAGTAAGAAGAAGGTTCCATTTGCTTGTAGAAAAGAACACTTAAGTTTTTTGAAAATCTTCGATTTTCACTCTTATGTGAACTTCAGTTAAGTAAATTGAAAAGTAAAAAAGAAAACTTTTGTGCCTTTTGTGGTTCCAAGTCTAAACAATATAGAATAAATGCAAAAATTAGTTGTTTTAAAATCCCGTGCAGTTCCACTGCCGGCAGAAAATATAGATACAGACCAGATTATTCCGGCAAGATTCCTGAAAAGTATAGACAGAAAAGGGTTCGGAGAAAATCTGTTCAGAGACTGGAGGTTCAATATTCATACAGGAGAACCGAATCCGGATTTTGTTTTAAACAATCCTAAATTCGAAGGTGAAATTTTAGTGGCAGGAAATAACTTCGGTTGTGGAAGCAGCCGCGAACATGCAGCCTGGTCTTTGACCGATTATGGCTTTAAAGTAATTGTTTCCAGTTATTTCGCCGACATCTTTAAAGGAAATGCTCTCAATAACGGACTTCTTCCTGTAAAGGTTTCTGAAGAATTTTTAAAAGAAATATTAGACGGAATCAATGAAAATCCTGATCATGAAATCGCTATTGATGTGGAATTACAGTCGATCAGCTTTAAAGATACCACGGAAACCTTTGAATTAGATTCTTATAAAAAAATATGCCTGCTGAATGGCTATGACGATATTGATTTTTTAATCAGCAGAAAGCAGGCGATCACAGAATTCGAATTAAAAACACAAAAAGCAAATGAGCGACAATTATTTTAAAATCGCGGTTCTTCCCGGAGATGGGATTGGCCCGGAAATTATCAGTGAAAGCATTAAAATATTGGATGCTATCGCTGAAGTGTTTCAATGTAAATTTCATTTTGACTATGGATTAATCGGTGCAGAAGCTATTTTTAAAACAGGAAATCCTTTGCCCGAAGAAACGTTGAAAATATGTAAAGAATCTGATGCCGTGCTTTTCGGGGCAATTGGAGATCCGGTTTTTGATAATAATCCGGAAGCGAAAGTGAGACCGGAACAGGGATTATTGAAACTTCGTAAAGAGTTGGGACTGTTTGCCAATATCCGCCCGTTAAAAACGTATGCATCTCTTATTGATAAAAGTCCTTTGAAAAGAGAAATTATTGAAGGAGCTGATATCCAGATCTTCAGAGAGCTGGTAAGCGGAATCTATTTTGGTGAAAAATTTACAGATCCGGAAGGAGCTTATGCTTATGACATCTGCAAATACAGTCGCGAAGATATTATTCCGATTGCGCATATGGCATTCCAGGAAGCTCACAAAAGGAAGAAAAAACTTACCCTTATTGATAAAGCTAATGTTCTGGATACTTCAAGATTATGGAGAAAGACCTGTCAGGAAATTGCACCTGAATATCCGGATGTACAGCTTGATTATATGTTTGTAGACAATGCAGCCATGCAGCTGATTCTTAATCCTAAGCATTTTGATGTTATTGTAACGGAAAACATGTTTGGAGATATTATTTCGGATGAAGCAAGTGTGATCGGAGGTTCTATCGGCTTGCTGCCATCTGCCTCAGTAGGAGAGAAGAATGCTTTGTTTGAGCCTATTCATGGGTCTTACCCACAAGCAAAAGGAAAAGGAATTGCCAATCCTGTTGCTTCTATTTTAAGTGTGGCTATGATGCTGGATCATCTTAATTTGAAAACGGCAGCAGATAAATTAAGACAATCTGTAGAACATGCTATTGAGAACAAGTATGTCACGATTGATCTTAATACCAAACAATATTACTCAACAAGTGAAGTGGGAAGCTTTATTGCCGACCATATCAGATATTCCGAGAAGTCATATTACAATTTTGAAAATATCAAGATCGGAAAATCAACCATTGTATAGAAACAAAAGTTCAGTTAGATAGTTAGAAAGAAAAGTTCCGCCTCGTATGAGACGGAACTTTTCGTTATAATAGAGCGTTGTCGCCCTTTTATTTTTTTGTGTTATCTGTTTTTCCTGATTTGTTTTTGGAAGACTTCTGCACATCTTCTTTATCAATATCAGGCGGATTGGTCTTTTTTGATGCTGCAGGAATATTCTGGAAATCCTGATTTTGCTTTTGGGTTTCTGCGGTATTGGCAGATTCTTTCTTAGTGGTTTTTCCTTTTCTATCCATGATTTTGATTTTAAAGTGTCAACAATATGGATGATATCATTCAAAGGGTTTGCCAAACAGAAATATTTTATCCCTAAAGTCCCAGAATACCAATTTTTCCGGTTTTATCTTCTATTTCATAATTTAAAGCCTTAGCCAGAACAAAAACATTATTCAGATTTTCCATGAGCTGTTTACGGCCTTCAGTTCTCAACTGATTCTGGTCAATTGATTTTTCTGCCGTTTCCTTTGCTTTAGCAGTAACATTTTTAATGTCTTTTTCCGAGATTCTGTTAATAAAAGAATCATCCAGAGATTGGATTTCAACACTTGGAGTAATTCTGATCTCTGCATCAGGAAGCTCGGTAATAATAAGCTTTTTATTGATGGAATCTACTTCGATCTTCATTTTATTAAGATCATACGAAACCTGTGCATTGGTCTTGGTATAAGTAATAATGCTGTTGCTGGAAATTTCCTTACCAAAAACTTCATAGCCCATTTTGGTTTTCTGCATGCTGGAAGTATTCTGCTCCATAACCACCATCTTATTCATCTTTGAAATCTGATTGGTCAGAATATAATAATCTGACTTTTCAGTTTTATTTCCCAGGTTCAGACATGATTTCAGACCCAAAAACAGCAGCACCATTGCACCGGCACCGGCTACAAAAGATAATATTGTTCTATAATTTCTCAAAATCTATTTAAAAATTTCTTTGATAACAGATGAATCATTCTTTTTAAGAATTTGAACCAAATCCCTTTCAATATATCCTGTAGTAGGCATTTCTATAATTCTACCTACTTCTTTTCCATATCTTTTAAGAATAATGGTAGGAACTTTCTGCAGATTGTAAAGACTTTCGTCTCCGGTAGGAGATTCTTTCTTACGGTTAACAGCAATAATATTCAATTTACTTTCCGGATAACTTACAGCTTCCAATATTTTCATCAGTCTTGGAAAATCTCTGTGGCTGTCTTCACACCAGGTTCCCATGAAAACAATAATATCATAGGTTCCGATTTTCTCTTTTTTTAATTCACTGACTGCTTTTTGATCAAGAACATATTCATCATGTTCTTTCACATACCAATCTGCGTAAGGAGCTTTTAAAAATTGCTCTTTCAACTGGTTTCCCAAAAGCATTTTGCCGTCATTCTGCGTTTCAACTTCACGGTTTACCACAACTTTTTGTGCGGTAAGCTGTTGTGCTGCTAAAAACAAGCTTGAAAAGGCAACAATATTGGTAATAAATTTTTTCATATTTTATTTTTCGATAATTGATTTTAAATCAGCAGGAGAATAGTATTTGTTTTTCAGCACTTTATGATCCGCCTGTCTGTAAACATTGAATTTTTCTCCAGACTTTTCATAAAAAGATTCTACTTCCTTCGCTTTGTAAAATTCAACAGTTTCCTTTGCCTGCTCTTCATTATCACATGCTTTCGACATATTGGAGCGCTGAACTTCGTTGAATAGCTCTACAAATTTGTTGCCAAGTCCGAATTCCAGTACCGCACCACTCAAAACATACTGAAGATCACACAATGCGTCAGCAATTTCTACAATATTATTGTCAGCAATCGCCTGCTTCAGTTCGTTTAATTCTTCCTGTAAAAGTTCTACTCTAAGATTGCATCTTTCCGGAGAAGGAATTTGTGGGGTATCTAAAATAGGGGCTTTGAAAGTAGTATGGAATTCTGCTACTTGGTTCAGACTATCAATTTTATCCATGAATTTTTTTATTTCCCACAAAGATAGAAAAGGATTTGTAAAATGTGAAATGTACAGGAGTAAAATATGAGACCCAAAAGCGCAGGCTGTCTAATGTTTTTATTTTACTCCCGCGAACTAAAGTTAATAGACATTCTAAACCATGATTTTACTGGTGTTCCATTAGTTTTTGCCGGAGTCCACTTTCCTTTTATTTTTTTCAGAGCAAATTTTACATCTTCAAGAAGAATTTTGTTGTTTTCTACTTTCGGTTCAATATCTACATTGGTGATCTCTCCATTTTCATCTATTGCAAAGGATATAAGAAATGTTCCTTTTGGATTGTAAGTTTCCCAATCCAAATAATTACTTAAGCTTTCAAGAACATCTTTTCTAAATGCTTTCATCCCACCAGGCATGGCAGCAGACTGATATGATTTAGCAATATCGTAATCGGGTTTGTAATTTTCAAAAAAATCTTTGGGTTGGAATAGAAAATCGAAATAAGCGGCAACTTTCTGTCCGTTTTGCTCTGCAGGCTGCCAGTTTTTTAAGCTCCCTAAAGATTTGACAGCAAGAGTAAAAGCGCATTTGTTCTTTTCTATAATAAGATCATCGCTCTTTTTCTTTACTAAAGCAGGTTTACCATTCTCATCAATCTTTAGGCTTACAAAATACATCTCATTTTGATCACATGGTTTTGAGCCGCTTTTCAGGAAATAGTCCTGCATATCTGAGAACAATTGGATAGAACCTCCTTGGTATGGAAACTGGCCATCAGGATATTGGGCAAGTGTTTTTTGTGAATATGCTGACTCAAAGAACAGCATGAAAAGAAGTAAAGTAATCTTTTTCATGAATTAACGTGTTTTCCTGGTTATTGCTGATGTTATTAATTTCTTCGCTAAAGTAAGAAAAAAGTCCACAATCTGAAACTTGTGGACTTTTAATAGGATATGGATAGGATTTCAATTACTCATATTTCCAGATTCCGGAGATGGTCAATATCATCAATCCTGGCTGCTTTTCCCCATAGCTGAAAACGCCTATGTATTTTGAATGGCAGGAAGTACAATCGGTACCAAAATATAAAGTAGGTAAATCATTAACTGTTAATTCTCCGAAATGCAACATTCTTTGAGAGGTTCCGTTGGCAATTCTGTGCTTTAACAATTCATCTTTGGATAATATTTTACCTTCATGGTACAGTTGTAGAATAGGAAATCCTGATTCGTAGGGTTTTATTGCAATAGTATTTTTGTTTCCGCAATGACAGCAGGTGAAAGTGGTTATTGCTGAAGGAAGAGCTTCATCGTTGATAAAGGTGTTTTTTTCAACAGAAGCTTTTTCGGTTATGCTTATTTTTTCTGATATTGAATACATCACGGTTGATTTATGGCTGAATAACTGTACCTGCTAAGTTAGGGTATTTTCCGCTGGGGCTTTTCTTAATGGTTACTTTTATATAGCCTTCTTCAGCCAGCTTATTCCATGTTTTCTGATAACCCGTGTTGATGTCGATAGGGATTTTCCACATGGTTTGTTTTCCTTTTCCTGCCTGGCTGAACCAAGGAATGATGTCTGCGGTTTGGGTTTTAAACTGCATAGAACTATTCAAAACATCGATTTCATAGTAAAAATCGTACTTGTCTTCCGGTTGATTTAATGCTCTTTGGGTAAAAGTATAAGTATAACCATTGATAATAGGGCTTGTAAAACTTCCTCCCAATGTAGGAACTCCGGTGCCGGTATAGTTGCCAACCGCTCCGCTGTATCTGTCGAATTTCTGTCCAACCTGTAAAGGAACATCATCAACAATATTGTAACCTCCGTTGGCAGGCGGCCATCCGCCATTTAAATTATTAGCCTTAAAAAGTGATTCCAACTCACTCCATTTTCCCCTTTTGTATAGGTCATAAGCCTGATTTTTTATGGCTTGACTTACCGAATTACCGGGATCATAGGTTACTGCCAGTTCATCTGCATTTTTGTAGAATACAGTGGTCACATCCGGATTGATGTCTATTACTTCATCATCGTCAGAGCTACAGGCAACCGAGAATGAAGTAATGGCTAAAAAAAAGAGGTACTTAAATAAATGTTTCATATAAAAAATTTTAAATTATTTTAAAATTATAGAGGTATTAGAGGAATGTACCTTTTTTGAAACATCAATTTTTTGCAAAGATCTCACATGAAATACTGATATGAATATTACTAATGATTCTCTGGTCCAGAATAGAAATTTTTGAGGCTGGAATTTGTTTAATAATAGACTTTTTTCGTAGCAAATTGCTGAAATAGTAATTTACACCAAAATAAATTCAAAAGAAGCAACGGCATCAGACGTTAAAAAAACGGCTTGAAGCTCCCTTAAATACGATCCGGGTAAACAGCACAATACAATATTGTTGTGTGATAAATTTAAATTAAAAAACTTAAATACTAGTTATTTTATCTAAAATAAATTATTATTTTGAAATTAATTTTATTTATAAACCTATTTATTATAATATTTTGCATTTTAAGAAATAAAAAAGCTGCCCGGATGAGCAGCTTATTGTTTCAGGTTTATTTTTTCTACTTTTTAATGAATTGTTTTGTAAATCCTGCGATCTGGATTACGTAAGTTCCATTGGTTAGTTTATTTACATTTACGGTTCCACTTTCAAGATTTCCTCCACTTACAAGCCTGCCAGACATGTCGTAGATTTTATATTCTTCATTACTTGTATTGGTAAGGATAAGAATGCTTTTTACAGGATTTGGATACAGTTTAATTTCTGTGGATGACGAAGCAGCATCGTCATTTGAGTTTTTTACCGAAATATTGGCATTATTGATATCAAAGAAAATATGATTGCTTCCTTTGACCATTATTCTTCCGGAATTGGTTAAAGTATCAGGAATTATAATACTCTCTGAGCCGTCATTAGGTGTTCCGGTCAAAATTGTTTTCCATGTGCTGCCGTTATCTGTTGACCATAGAATGTCTACATTAGCTGTATTCACACCATTAGCTGTGGTTCCTGCTACATCCCATGTAACCGTTTGTGAATTTCCTTTTATATAAGAAACCGCAGTGTTCTGTGAGGTAATCATAAATGGCCCTGCTGCTGGGTTCACAGTCAGCTTTGTATCATCGGAATTGTTGCCTCCGCCTCCGGCTTTATTATCGCGGACGGTGAGTCTGAAATTTAAGGTTCTCGCTACAGAAGGAAGTGCTTCAACATCTATTTCTGTTCCTGTGGTTTTAAGAGCACCTGCCAATATGGAAGACATTGCCGGAAAATACCTTGTCGGAGAACCTGAAGGCGTCCACGATCTGAATATTGGTCCTGCGTTTTTTGAGTCTTTTGCCGCAGAATTAGCTCCCGTTTCAGAAGATGTTCCTTTATCCATCTGCTCCCAGATATAAGTAAGCGGGTCTCCATCTGCATCAGTTCCAGATCCGGTAAGCATGAATGGAGTACTTTTGGGAATAATATAATCAAGGCCTGCATCTGCGGTAGGAATTGAATTTCCTGTAGGAGATTTTACAGGGCAGGTCTTTATTTTGATCGTACTCGTAATTTGTTCAATACTCAACGCATGGAAAAATGGATCAGAATGTTGTTGAACATCATAGTTGGTAACACCGGCATATCCCATGATAGTAGATCCTGAGCCTGGTTCCACAGGCTTTAATCCGGATTGGGTATCGTATGACCATGTATGATTTCCTCCGAATTGATGTCCCATTTCATGCGCTACAAAATCGATATCAAAGCTGTCTCCCGAAGGGATTCCGTTTGCCGGTGAAGTGTATCCGCTTCCTTTGTAGCTGCTGGGATAGGTAATGCCCTGGTCTTCGTAAGTAGACATATTATTGTCACAAATACATCCAATACATCCTGCGTTACCGCCGCCTCCATCCCTGCCAAAAAGATGACCCACGTCAAAATGATCATTTCCGATGGAAGAGCTTAATGTATTCATCAGCTGCAGATTCCAGTTTCTCATTTGTGAAGATGGAGAATAAGGATCTGTGGCGGCATCAGTATAAATGATAGCATCATTATCAGCGATCAGGACCATTTTCGCCGCAAAATCATTTTCAAAGATAGCATTTACACGGGTCATTGTGTTATTCATGGCTGCTAATGCCTGAGCTTTTGTTCCTCCAAAATAAGAAGCGTATTCTCCGGTACATGAAAGGGCAAGTCTGAAGGTTCTTAATGTAGAATCATCAGCATTTTTATTAGTATTGGTTTTCAGACTTTCCTTTGGAGCTACATCTAAAACTTTACACTCAAATTTATTTAAAATATCTTTTCTGTCAGACTTTTTATAAATGATATAAGTAGAAAGATCTTTAGTGTAGGGTTGTATAAAAACAGTAGATTTGTCACTATAAATTTCCATAGAAGAAAGCCCAAGAGAAGAAATGCTGAAATAGACTTTTGAAGCTTGATCTTCCAAACCTTCACCAATGTAAGACTTGATATCAGGGTATTTTGCAGCAAGTTCGGGTTCAAAATTAGAATTTTCCGTTACTTTAAAGTTTTCCATTTTTCCTGCTGAATTGGGGAAGGAAATAATGACTTCAGATTTTTCGGTTAATTTTTCTGAGGCCTTTGCTAATACATTTTTTAATCCGGTAATATTCAGATGAAAAAGCTGCGGATTTTTGAAAACTGACATATTTTCAAAAATGGGAGAGGATGTTTTAATGGAGCTGGAAGTCCATAAACGATCGGTCTGTGCAAAAGAAATGCCTGACAATGCGAGCATTCCCGTTATCAATAATTGTTTTTTCACTTACATATGTATTTTCAGCAAAAATAGTAAAAAAACTCACTGAAAATGTATTCTTTATCCTTGTTTTTTGTTCCATAAGAAAAGAAGGAAAAGTGATAGAGTATAAAATTTAAAAAAAAGAAAAACCGTTCCATGCAGAACGGTTTTTCACATCGTTTAATTGTAAAGGGATTAGTTTTTAACAAATCTCTTAGAAGATTCTCCAATTTGGATCATATAAGCGCCCTTGATAAGGTTGCTTACGTTCACAGATCCTCTTTGTAGTTTTCCTGAGTCGATTAGTTTTCCACCCATATCGAAGATTTTATAATCTTCAGAAGTAGTATTGGAAATATAAAGTATATCTCTTGCAGGGTTTGGATAAAGCTTCACATCGGTGATCAGATCTTTTGTATTATGAAGATCTCCTTTTCCGGAAGAAACAATATTAAGGGTATAATCTTCCACCTGTCCGTACGTGAAGGCTTCACATGAAGAAGTAGGGATTGAGCTATACTTCATCATTACTCTCATTCTTGTAGATCCAACAGCAGCAGTAGCCGGGATGGTGATAGATCCTGTAACCGGACTTGTTGTAGAGCCTGCTTTTGTCCATGCCAGTTCTCCGCTGTCTGTAAAGTCTCCGTCTCCGTTGTAATCAATATAAACCGCGTAAGCTTCACTGTATTTGGTAGAAGTCCAAACCGGAGTAATGGAAATTGTGTAAGCGCTTCCTCTTGTAACATTCGTAGAAACTGAAGTGAAGTTTTCATATCCTGCGGTTCCTGTAGACGTATTATTAATAGATCCGAAGGTTACATTTCCTATTCTTTCATCTGCTGTATTTGAGGCCGAAGAAGAGCAATACGTAACTGTTCCTCCAGAAAGAGTTGTCACACTCACTGTATTACTTGATACCGAAGCATTTCCAGCTGCATCTTTTGCTTTCACAGAGAAAGAATACGTAGTTGCAGGTGAAAGTCCCGTTACTGTGTATGTAGTAGATGCTGTAGAACCAATTAATGAAGCCCCTTGGTATACATCGTATCCGGTAACGCCAACATTATCTGTAGCTCCGGACCATGAAAGGTTAGTGGTTGTAGCTGTAGTTCCTGAGGCAGCAAGGGTAGGCGCTGTAGGAGCAACGGTGTCAGGAGTTCCTGAACCTGCATTGACAGAGATGTTGGCATTGTTGACATCAAAGAAAATGTGGTTTGATCCTTTTACCATAATTCTTCCCGTTGTTGTCGTAGCATTAGGAATAGTCACCGCCTGTGAACCGTCATTAGGTGTTCCTGCTAATAGAGTTGTCCATGTATTTCCGCTGTCTGTAGACCAAAGGATATCTACATTGGCAGTATTTACATTATTTGCTGTAGTTCCTGCTACATCCCACGTAATGGTTTGAGAACTTCCTCCAGCATAAGTCGTTGCAGAGTTTTGCGAAGTTACCAGGAATGGTCCTGCTGTTGAATTTACTGTGATTACTGCATCGTCAGAATTATTTCCGGAACCTCCGGCTTTGTTGTCGCGAACGGTAAATCTGAAGTTTAATGTTCTGGCTACTAAAGAAAGTGCTTCTACTGTGATTTCAGACCCTGCTGTAGTGGTAGCACCTGCTAAAACAGACGCCATTCTAGGGAAGTATCTTACAGGTGCAGTAGTAGGAGTCCAGGATCTGAAGTTAGGCCCTGAAGTTTTTGTAGCACTTGCTGCAGAACTTGCTCCTGTTTGGGAAGAAGAAGCATTGTCCATTTGCTCCCAGATGTAGGTTAGAGAATCTCCATCAGCATCTGTTCCTGTTCCTGTAAGAACAAATGGAGTTCCTTTTGGAATGGTATAATCTAATCCTGCATTAGCTGTAGGAATTGCATTTCCTGTATTGGTATTAACTGAGCAGGTTTTAGCTTTAATATTATTGGTGATTTGTTGAATACTGATCGCATGGAAGAACGCATCAGAGTGCGGCTGGATATCCTGGCTGGTAATTCCTGCATATCCCATGATGGTTGACCCTGATCCGGGTTCCATATTGGCTCCTGTTCCTTCATTGCTCATAGAGAATGTATGATTTCCACCGAACTGGTGTCCCATTTCGTGAGCCACGTAGTCAATATCGAAATTATCTCCTGAAGGAATGGCATCTGCAGGAGAGGTATATCCGCTTCCTTTTGATCCGTTTGTACAGATACAGCCGATACAACCAGCATTTCCTCCACCTCCTGAAGCTCCGAACAAGTGACCGATGTCATAATTAGCTTCACCGATTACCGAAGTTAATGTACTTTGTAATTGCGAATTCCAGCTGCTCATTCCCGAAGCTGCAGAGTAAGGGTCTGTAGAAGCATTGGTGTAGATAACCGCATCATTGTTGGCGATAAGGACCATTCTTGCTGCGAAATCTTTTTCAAAAACCCCGTTTACTCGAGTCATTGTAGTATTCATAGCAGCTAAAGCCTGAGCTTTTGTTCCTCCAAAGTAAGTGGTGTATTCTCCTGTACAGGATAATGCCAGTCTGAATGTTCTCAGTTTAGCATCATCGGCATTAGGTCTTGCTGCAAGAGCGGAATTGGAAACTCCTTTCTGTGCTGCATCTACCACCGTACATTCAAACTTGTTAAGATCGTCTTTTTTATCAGATTTTCTGTATACAACATACGAAGAAAGATCTTTGGTGTAAGGCTCGATGAAAACAGCCGATTTATCACCATAAATTTCCATAGAAGACAGTCCTAGTGGAGAAACACTGAAATAAACTGTGGAATTAGGATCATCCAGACCTTGTCCTACATAGGATTTGATATCCGGATATTTTGCTGCCAGCTCAGGAGCAAAATTGGAATTCTCTCTCACTTTAAAATTTTCCATTCTGCCTTCAGAATTTGGAAAAGAAATAATGATTTCAGATTTTTCGCCTGCAGCCAGCCTTTTGGGAGCTTTTGCCAACATGTTTTTCAATCCGTTGATATCCAGGTTGTATACCTTAGGATTGCTGATGCTGGTTTTGTTTTCAAAGATCTCTGATGAAGTTCTTTTTGAGCCTTCAGACCAAAGACGGTCCGTCTGTGCGAAAGAAATACCCGAAATAAGGAGCATTCCAATCAGCGTTAATTGTTTTTTCATATTAAATATTAAATTTGATTGTGGAATATCAAAGCTAATAAAAAATATATTATGAAAAACAAAATTTTTTAAGGAAAATTTAGACTTTAGCCATAATGTATTATGCGTTGCATTGAATATAATTGAAAAAGCTTATTAATAAAAGAAAAATAAAATTTTCGAACCGGATTTTAATTTCAAAAAAATAAAATATCTGCGTTTTGATTATTAATTTACCAAAAAGAGACAATGTAATAGATCTATTATTGAAAAATGTGTAAATATTGTTGTTGATTTATTTTTTTTAAATCTTGCTTCATGCGCATTTTGTCCATAAAAAAAGCTGTCTCAAAATGAAACAGCTTACTATATTGATGCAATCTTGAATTACATTTTGTCATCAGCAGTAGGGCCATAAAGTCCGGGAACTTTATTTCCGGTTGATCTCAAGTAAACAACCAGCTCACCTCTGTGATGGTACAAATGATTATAAAGAAAAGCTCTCACTACCTGAACCTTTGGCATAGGAGGGAAAAGTACATTTCCGTCCATTTCCATTTTCCACTCATTGAAATAAGTGTTTTCGTCCGAGTTTTCAAGAACTTTCTGTGCGTTGGCAACATTTTCTTCAAATTTGGCAAGGATATTCTCCGCTTTGGAAATATCTCCTTTGTCATACCTATACGTACCCATATCAAAAATATCCTTATTGAAAGTAGATTCGTACCAATTGTATACTTCAGCAATATGAGAGGCAAGCTGGCCGGTAGTCCAGTTTTTTTCGGACGGTTTCCAATCCAGTGCGCTGTCGGGGATTGCCTGTAAAATTTTTCTGGTGTTTTCAGCCTCATGCAGAAATTCACCTAAAAGTGCCTGTTTAATCATTTGTATCGGGATTTTAAAATGTTATTTCGTGATATCTCTTCCGATGACCAGTCTCTGGATCTCAGAAGTTCCTTCTCCGATAGTACAAAGCTTAGAGTCTCTATAGAACTTTTCAGCAGGGAAGTCCTTTGTATATCCATATCCTCCGAAGATCTGAACTGCATTGTTTGAGATTCTTACACAAGCTTCAGAAGCGTATAATTTAGCCATAGCTCCTTCTTTGGTCATTTTTTGTTTTGCATTCTTAAGCGTAGATGCTCTCTGGATAAGAAGTTCAGCAGCATCAATTTCTGTAGCCATATCAGCCAACATAAAGTTGATTGCCTGGAAATCTGCAATAGGTTTTCCGAACTGATGTCTTTCTTTTGCATATTTCAAAGCAGCTTTGTAAGCTCCTCTTGCAGTCCCTAAGCTTAATGCAGCAATAGAGATTCTACCACCATCCAAAACTTTCATAGCCTGCTTGAAACCTTCGCCTACTTCACCTAAACGATGAGAATCCGGTACACGTACGTTATCAAAAATTAATTCTGCTGTTTCAGAAGCACGCATTCCCAGTTTATTTTCTTTTTTTCCGGAAGTAAAGCCAGGCATTCCTTTTTCTAAAACAAAAGCAGTAGAGTTGTTCTTAGCACTTATTTCTCCGGTTCTTGTCATTACCACGGCAATATCTCCTGAAATAGCATGAGTGATAAAGTTTTTAGCTCCGTTGATAATCCACTCATCACCATCTTTTACAGCAGTAGTAGACATTCCTCCTGAATCAGAACCTGTGTTGTGCTCAGTAAGACCCCAGGCTCCGATTACTTTTCCGGAAGCCAGCTGTGGAAGCCATTTGTGTCTTTGTTCTTCATTTCCAAATTCATAAATATGGTTGGTGCAAAGTGAGTTGTGTGCTGCTACAGAAAGACCAATAGAAGGGTCAACCTGAGAAATTTCGTCCAGAATAGTAACATATTCATGATAACCTAAGCCAGAGCCTCCATATTGTTCAGGAACCACAATTCCCATAAAACCCATCTCACCCAATTGGTGGAATAAGTCTTTTGGAAATGTCTGGCTTTCATCCCATTCCATAATATTCGGTCTGATGTTTTTTTCTGCAAATTCTCTAGCCGTCTCCGCTATCATTTTGATGTTGTCAATAGTCTCAGTATTCATATAATAATAGTTAGTTCCCAAAGATAACCAAATTGGTGGAATGCTAAAATAAATTATTTCATTCATAATGTTTAAAGGGTAATCTCTTTAATTATCAAAATTTTATATTTAGAATATTAATACTTTCTTAATAAAATATTCAGTCTTTTCCGTTTTTTATTTCACTATTTTAGTTCTCCAATTTTTTAGATATGAAAAAAATTCTACTTCCTATTATATTAATTTCCTCTTATATTTCCGCCCAGGCTCCCGCCGGATATTATGATGGAACGGCAGGATTGACGGGGTATGCCCTGAAATCAAAACTTCACGATATTATTTCAGAAAAGATGGTCAACTGGCATTATGACGATCTTAAAATGTTGTATGCTCAGACTGATCTGGACAGGTATTATGACCACGATGCTTCCAATACTCAATATCTGCTGGATATCTATTCTGAAATTCCTTCAGGACCTGATTCTTATGAATATACTGCGGATCAGCTGGTAGCAGGTGTCGGTATGGAAGGGCAGGGGTATAACAGAGAACATATGATGCCGCAAAGTACATTCAGTACAAGCTCCTCCATCAGCGATTACCCTATGTATTCAGATCTGAATTTTATAATTCCTGTTGATGGATGGATCAATCAGCGCAGGAGCAATTATCCTTATGGAATAGGAAATAATACCAACCATTATATTTTTTCCAACACTTCAAGAATATCCAATGCAGCCATTCCAAACTACCCTTATACGGGAAGAGTGTATGAACCTATTAATGAATTCAAAGGGGATATCGCGAGGTCATTGCTGTATTTTGCAGTACGATATGAAGGAAAATTAGGTTCATTCAATACGGCTTATACCACTTCGGCGAATCTTACTCCGGCAACCGATCAGTGTCCATTGGATGGAACAGAAGAAAGAGCGGTTGATCTTGCTTATATTGCTATGCTGAAACAATGGAGTGCAGCAGATCCTGTTTCCCAAAGAGAAATTGACAGAAATAACACGATCTATACCATACAAAAAAACAGAAATCCATTCATTGACCATCCTGAATGGATTGATCTGATCTGGTCTGAAACGCCTGATAATATTGCACCTGCAGCTCCCGGATCACTGGTTTCAACTCAGCAGAGTGCCTATTTTGTGAATCTGAACTGGACCGCTTCTCCTGATACTGATATTTTAGGATACAGGATTTATATGAATGGGTCTGCAACGCCTGTGGCCACTACAAAGGGAACTTCTATCAGTATTGATCATCTGAGCCCTTCAACTCCATATAGCTTTACTGTGAAAGCTTTTGATAAAGCATATCTTGAATCTCCTTTCAGCAATACGGTGACAACTTCAACGATTGCTTCGGATTCATATGCTCCGGATCTTATGATTACCAAATATATTTCCGGAACCAATGATGCTGCCAATACCATTAAAAATAACGCTCTGGAAATTGTTAACAAAACGGGGCATGAAGTTAATTTAAATAATTACAGGATTAATATCCAGTTTAAAAATAATTCCTCAGGAGCTATTTACAGTGGAGACACCTACGAACTGGAAGGTAAGGTAGGAAATAATGAAGCCTTTGTGATCCTGAATCCGAAATCTACTTTATCGTGTTACACCAATGCCCAGGCAAGATTTGTAACGGCTTCTGATCCGCTCACCTTTAACGGAGGAAATTATGTGGAACTTGCTTATAATAAAACGGTGACTGTGGATGCTATCGGAGTAAAATATACAACCAATAACAACGGAAATGTATCTTTATACAGAAAGAACACCATCAATCAACCCAATAATACTTTTAGTATCAGTGAATGGGATTCTTATCCGGACAATTACTGCCAGGACCTGGGTGGTACCTTGTCTACAGCAGATTTGATCACTGTTAATAAAGAGTTTACCATTTATCCGAATCCTGTTTACGATAATCTCTATGTGAACGGAGAAGTTACCTACATAAAAACGGCTCAGATTATAGATCTTTCCGGAAAAGTGATTTATACGGAGAAAGATCCTTTTAGAAATAAGAAAAGTATTCCGGTGATGGGAATTCCTACAGGAATATATTTCTTAAAGCTTGATGAGAAAGCGCATCAGTTTATTAAAAAGTAAGATAGCGGGAAACTCTTAATGAGTAATCATTCAAACCTCATAGGTTTTTAAAACCTATGAGGTTTATTTTTAATATGACGTAGAAATAATCCAGAAGGTTGCTTTGCTCGTAATCAGCCAAACCTAACAGGTTTTTAAAACCTGTTAGGTTTACTTTATATGGTATAGAAATCATTCAAGAGATTGTTTCGCCTTGTCCGCAATGACTGTTCTAGCCCTGATAGCAGCGGTTATCCCGGAGTTGGGTTTGAGCGTGTATGGGTTTGAGTGTGGGAGAGCGATGGAGCGAGGAGTATGAGCGGATAGCAGGAACAGCTTCTTATTATAAAAAAAATATAAAAAAGTAGAGTTAAAGTCGACATCATAATAAAAGATTGAACATTTTTTTGCTTTTTTGCTATTCTGTGATTTTATATAACGCCCTAAAAACCTTATGTTTACTGCATCATTGATATAAGCTGATTCGCTAATAATGAATATCTATAAGTGTTTCTGCTTATATTTTTTATATATAAGTAATTATGCTTATATTTGCAGTATGATAGCGGTCATTACCGGTGATATTATAAATTCACAGCATGCGGACACTGAAGTTTGGATTACCAGGCTTAAACATCTTCTCGAAAAATGGGGAAGCGCTCCTCACACATGGGAAATCTACAGGGGAGATGAGTTTCAGTTCAAGTGCAAAATTGATGACGTTTTCTGGCGTTTTCTAGCCATAAAATCTCTTATTAAAAGCGTTGAAAATCTGGATGTAAGAATGGCCATAGGTATTGGTGAGGAAAGTTTCTCTTCTGAGAAGATCACTGAATCTAACGGTACAGCCTACGTTAATTCCGGAAGACTGCTTAATGATCTTAAAAGCGACGGTCATACGGTTGCTATTAAAACCTCCAGTGATCCGGTGGACAGAGATCTTAATATCCTGTTGAAATGGTCGTCCAAGGATTTTGATAACTGGACGATGGCTACGGCAGAGATTATTCATGAAATGATCATGAATCAGGATATCACACAGGAAGATCTTGCTAAGAGATTTGCTATTTCACAGTCTTCGGTAAGCCAGAGACTGAAACGAGCCAACTATGAGCTCATCGTGGAAACCAATCAGTATTTCAGAAAGAAAATCTCAGAACTATAGGCATGATCTTCATCAAACTCATATTGGCACATCTACTCGGAGATTTTATACTTCAGCCAAATTCATGGGTTGCAGATAAGGAAAACTATAAACTAAAAAGTAAGTTTTTATACATTCATGTTCTGATTCACACCATTTTAAGTCTTGTTTTTCTTTGGGATCTTCAACTTTGGTGGGTGGCTGTTCTGGTGGGAATTACTCACTTTATTATTGATGCTGCCAAGCTTAGTTTTCAAAATGTAAAGACTAAGAAAAGATGGTTTTTCATAGATCAATTGCTGCATGTTCTGGTGATTGGCGGAGTTTCTTTTTATTTCCAGGAATTCAGCTTTGGATTTTTACAGAATCAGGAATTTTTAAAGGTAATTATGGCGGCACTGTTTTTGACAACACCTGCTTCTATTTTTATCAAAATCTTATTGTCGTCCTGGACACCTGCTCCGGATGGCCCAAACACTATTCAAACCGAATCTTTATCAAGTGCCGGAAAATATATCGGAATTTTAGAACGTCTGCTGGTTTTCACTTTTATCATGGTGAATCACTGGGAAGGCGTAGGTTTCATGGTGGCTGCCAAATCTGTTTTCAGATTCAGCGACCTTGCACAGGCAAAACAGAGAAAGCTTACAGAATATGTATTAATTGGTACACTGCTGAGTTTTGGACTGGCTGTCTTAACAGGAATAATAATAAAATAAATCAATAAATCTAACTACAATTTAGAAAGTAAAATTATGAGTCAAAAGAAAGAAATGTTGTACGAGGGGAAAGCAAAACAAGTATTTGCAACCGATAATCCTGATGAAGTAGTAGTACGTTTCAAAGACGATGCTACAGCATTTAATGCTCAAAAAAGAGGTCAGGTAGACCTTAAAGGGGAAATGAACAACGCGATCACAACTCTTATTTTTGAATATTTAAATGAAAAAGGGATCAAAACTCATTTCATCCAAAAATTAGACGAAAGAGAGCAGCTGGTAAGAAAAGTTTCTATCATTCCTTTGGAAATGGTAGTAAGAAACTACTCTGCAGGAAGTATGGCACAAAGATTAGGAGTGGAAGAAGGAATTAAATCTCCGGTAACGATCTTCGATATCTGCTATAAAAAAGATGAATTGGGAGATCCGCTTATCAATGATCACCATGCCGTTTTCTTAGGAGCAGCTACTTACGAAGAGCTTGACGAGATGTATGAGTTATCTTCAGATATCAATGATATCCTTATCGACCTGTTTGACAAAATCAATATCATCCTGGTAGATTTCAAAATCGAATTAGGTAAAACTTCAGACGGAGAAATCATCTTAGCAGACGAAATCTCTCCTGATACATGCAGACTTTGGGATAAAGATACCATGAAGAAATTAGACAAAGACAGATTCAGAAGAGACTTGGGAGAAGTTACTGAGGCTTATGTTGAAATCTACAACCGTCTTAAAAATCTTTTACAGAAATAAGATTTAATTTATTTAAAGATTAAACCATTTAAAAATTAAACAGGCTGTAATCTTTTTAATCATTAAATTTTTTAATCTTTTAATTTAGAAAAAATAGAAATGAAAAGTTTAGACATTCATAAAAGTGAATATTTAAAACAGTTTGAAACCCAGACTTACGGAAGGAATCTTTTCAGAACTCAGGAAGAGGAAAGACTGGATGCTCCTAATGAAGAGTGTGGGATCTTCGGAATGTATTCGGATAATGATCTGGATACTTTCTCTCTTTCACAGTTTGGTCTTTTTGCATTACAGCACAGAGGTCAGGAGGCTTGTGGTATTTCCGTTTTAAAGGATGGAAGAATCACCAACATGAAAGATGAAGGACTGGTTTTGGATGTTTATAAAGAAATTCAGGAACCTGAAACTTTTATGGGAAATTCTGCAATTGGGCATACCCGTTATACCACTGCAGGAGATAAGAAGAAGTATAATTTCCAGCCATTTTTCGCGAAAAACGAATATGACCAGATTATACTTTCTATAGCACACAACGGTAACCTTACCAATGCCAAGGAATTAAAAGCAGAATTAGAAGCTGAAGGCGTAGTTTTCAGAGCGACTTCCGATTCTGAAGTTATTCTGAGACTGATCCAGAAAAACCTTGATTTAGGTCTTCGTGGAGCGATTAAAGCAACCATGGAAAAGATTGAAGGAGCTTATTCTGTAGTAGGGATGACCAGAAACAAATTCTTTGCATTCAGAGACTTCAACGGTATCCGTCCGTTAGTGTTGGGAGCTATTGATGAGAAATCTTATGTAGTAGCTTCAGAATCTGTAGCATTGGATGCTGTAGGCGCTCAGTATGTGCGTGATATTCTTCCTGGTGAGATCATTTATACCAATGAAAACGAACCTGGAAAACTTCATTCTTATATGATGGATGAAGCGAAGGGCAAGCAGAGAATCTGTTCTTTCGAATATATTTATTTCGCAAGACCTGACTCTACCTTAGAAAACATCAATGTATACGAGATCAGAGAAAAATCCGGAGAGAAAATCTGGGAACAGGCTCCTGTAGAAGCTGATTTGGTGATTGGAGTTCCGGATTCCGGAGTTCCGGCTGCTATTGGTTTCTCTAAAGCTTCAGGAATCCCTTTCCGCCCGGTTTTGATCAAAAACAGATATATCGGAAGAAGTTTCATCGTTCCTACACAGGAAATGAGAGAAAGGGTAGTAAACCTTAAGCTGAACCCGATCATCTCTGAGATGAAAGATAAGAGAGTAGTCATTATTGACGATTCTATTGTTCGTGGAACAACATCTAAAAGACTGGTTAAAATCTTAAAAGATGCAGGTGTAAAAGAAATCCACTTCAGAAGTGTTTCGCCACCTATTATTGCGCCTTGTTATCTGGGAATTGATACTCCGTCTAAAGATGATCTGATCTCAGCGAATATGACTACGGAAGAACTTAAAAACTATCTTGGGGTAGATTCCTTAGAGTTTTTAAGCATAGACAACCTGAAAGACATTTTAGGATCAGCTAATCACTGTTTCGGATGCTTTACAGAAGAATATCCTGTTGGAAAAGGAGAAGAGGTAGATTTATTCAATTAATCTCTTTATTGAATTCATAAAAATAAATAGCCGGGTTTATAATCCGGCTATTTCGTTGTATAAATGTAGCAAAAGCTTAATATTCCTGTAGTATTCAATATATAAAGGAGTTTTAATTTTGTCAGATTAAAACTTCAGGATATGAAAAACGCACTTTTTACGGGTATTTTTCTGGTATTTACCCAATTGTATTCTTCGCAGTCTTTTGACAAGCAGGCACACCGCGGAGGAAAATCTCTTTACCCCGAAAATACGATCCCGGCAATGAAGAATGCACTTAAAATGAATGTGACAACTCTGGAAATGGATCTGGCTATAACGAAGGATAAAAAAGTGATTCTTTCCCATGATGCTTTTCTTTCACCGGAACTGGTTACAAAACCGGATGGAACTTATATTCCCAAAGATTCAGGTTTTTATTACAAAATATATGAAATGCCTTACGCAAAGATCAAAACATTTGACGTAGGTTTAAAAAAACTGGATAACTATCCTGATCAAAAGAAAATGAAGGTTCAGAAACCTCTTTTTTCAGACGTCATTGATGCTTGTGAGGCCTATGCACGCGAATTGAAAAGACCGCTGCCTTTTTACAATATAGAAACAAAAACACGTCCTTTCTCTGATAATATTTTTCATCCTGAACCGAAAGCATTTGTAGATCTGATGATGAAGATCATTATTGAAAAAAAGATTCAGGACAGAGTGATCATTCAGTCTTTTGATCCAAGAACACTGGAAATTCTTCATAAAGAATATCCTGAAATCATGACTGCTTTACTCGTAGAAAAGGTAGATGACAAAAAGCTGGCCCAGCAGCAGGCTTATTTTAAAAGTATTCCGGCAGAAAAGTTCAGAATGTATCCTGATCATATGAATGGAGTAGCCGGAGATATGAAGTTCCTGAGTTTCACTCCTACGATTTACAGTCCGGAACAGAATCTTGTAACGCCTCAATTAGTACAGGAATGCCACTCATTAGGCATGAAAGTAATCCCATGGACTGTGAATGCCAAAGAAAGATTAAAAGAATTAAAAGAAATGGGAATAGATGGGGTGATCAGCGATGATCCGAGAATATTTGAATAAAACTTTTGATATAAATAGCCGGAAGAAAATCTTCCGGCTATTTTATGCGTGCAAGGTTAATGCACTTCGGTTAAAAAATTGGTTCTTAATTAAAATTTGTAGTTAAGACCTAACTGAAATACTCTGTTGTTATTTTCAGCAGCAGGTCTGCTTTTATCAATTTTTGTCAAACTATTTACATATCTTGCGCTGATACCAATATTGGATGTGATATCATACCCTAAACCAAGACCCAATCCGAAATTGAATTTATTGATCTGATCTTTATCGATATCTTCAGTATTAGAACTTGTAGTAGTTGTAGTAACACCTCCTGTAGTACTTGCTACACTTGTTTCTCCTTTAGTTTTTCCGTTGATGAAATAACTGAATTCAGGTCCAGCTTCAACGTAAAATTTCTCAGTAGGTCTCATCTGAAGCATTAAAGGAACTGAAATATAGTTCATCTTTACTCTACCTTCTTCTTTAGTTTTTACATTCGTAACTCCATTATCAGTTTCTGTAGATGAAATTACATCTTTTGCCCCCATTTGGTTATATAATACCTCTGGCTGTAAGCTGAAATGTTTTGAAAGTGGAATATTAACGAATGCACCTGCGTGGAAACCTAGTTGTTGTGTGTTGATCCCAAACTTTTGCTCGCTGAAATAAGCTGAGTTTCCTCCGGCCTTGATTCCGAATCTAATGGGTTGTACATCTTTTTTTAGTGGTGATGCATTTACTGTTTTCGTTTCTGTCTTTGTTTCTGTCTCTTGAGCGAAAGCTAGTGTACCAGCAGTTAATGCCAATCCTAAAAATAACTTCTTCATAATTTTATTTTTTAATTTTACTATTTGTGTGTCGGATATTTCTCAATCAGACTCCTTGTATTTTGCAAATTGCTTGCCAAAGTCGAAAAATGCCTGTTTGAAGGGCTTTTGAGATGGTTTTTGAAAAGTTTATTTTAAACCATTTATCCCTTTTTGATGAATAAATATGTTATAAAATGAATGTTTTGTGAAAATAGTTGAATGCTCAATACGCTTTATTATTGATAATTGAAATAATGAAAAAATTTGAACCGGAATTAGTTTTTTAAAGAATTAATAAGTCTTCCTGGCTCTTTTTAAGAATAGAAATAAAAAATACCGGACTCTTAAAGCCCGGCACCAGTTTTGAAAATAATAAATATCTCTATTTAAAGCGATAAGCTACTCCAAGCTGAAGCGCATTATTTCTGACTTTACTACCGTAATCATTCTTGAAAATTCCTGTTATACCCGCTGTAAATCTTGCAGTCACTCCAAAATTTTGAGTAAAATAATATCCTGCGCCAATTCCAATTCCAAAATTGAATTTATTATACAACTTCATTGAAATTTTATCGGAGAAACTCTCAGAATTAACAGTCGTTGTATTATCGTATCTTATTTCATTTCTTCCGTCTCCTTCTATTTTCCCTCCCAGAAGTAAACCAAACTCAGGTCCTGCTTCCACATACAATTGAGGAAGAATATTGTATTGAACCATAATAGGAAGAGTAAGGTAATTTAAATTAGTTTTGTACTCATATTCCTGCTTCGTAAAATAATCTCCGGAATCATGAATAAAGAGATCTTCTGTTTTTGAGCCTAGCTGGCTGAAAAGAAGTTCGGGTTGTATACAGAATTTTTCAGCAACAGGAATATTGGCAAATATTCCGATATGTGAACCTGCTTTTATTTTTTCGCTATTATCCACATCACTTCTTTCACCTCTGCTGAAAGTAGACCCATTGAAACCGGCTTTAACACCAAAAGTAACAGGAGAGGCGGCTTTCGGCTGTTGTTTTTCCTGCGCACTGGCGGAAAGCCCAGCCGTAATTGCGAGTACTGCAAAGAGTTTTTTCATGATTTAAAGTTTAATTTTTCTTCTTCGCTTCAAAATACCTGCCATAAAAATGTAAAGTGATAAAAGTCATGCAATAAGCGAAAAAGTCAGGCCTAAACTAATAAACCTGACTTTTTCTATTGAAATCAAAATGTATCTTATTGAATAAACAAAATATTTTTAATATTCTGTATGTGCACTCTAATGCCAGCCCACCTGACATAATTCTCGTTAAAAGGTAATGGTAATAGTTGAATTAATTTGATATCCAATTGAATATCAACTGAATCAAAGCATACTCATTTTGAAAACAAGACCGTAAGTTGGAAATTTCCGGAATAGAGTACAATCAATTATTCAATACGCAAATTTCTTGCCAAAAATATCAGGACCAATAAAAAAGCCGGATTATAATAAACCCGGCTTTGTATTGAATAGAAAGTTTGTTTTTAGAATTTGTATGCTAAACCAATCTGGAATACTCCGTTTCTGGCAGCATCACCGTTATTGTTCTTTGGAACATCAGATAGTCCTGCAGTATATCTTAGATTCACTCCGATATTTTGTGTGAAATAATATCCGGCTCCAAGACCAATTCCGAAATCAAAAGTTTTCAAATTATCTTTAACATCTACAGAAGCACCGTTACCCTTTCCTTTAGCACTGATAAGGAAACCAAACTGAGGACCTGCTTCTACATATAGATTAGGAATCAGATTGTACTGTAACATTACAGGTACTGCGATATAATCTGTATTAAGTTTTACATCACTGTTACCTTTATATTTACCACCCATACCACTGTATAACACTTCAGGTTGTACAGAGAAGTCTTGTGCTACCGGAATGTTGGCAAACACACCACCATAAAATCCAGCTTTTGAATTTAAATCACTGTTAGAAATAGTAGAGATATTAAGACCTGCTTTTACACCAAATCTAACTGGAGAAGATGAAGCAGTAGAAGTTGAAGTCTTCTGAGAGAAAGCAAAAGTACCTGCTACAAGGGCAAGGCCTAAAAAAATCTTTTTCATAAGTTTTATATTTTAATAGTTTTTAAGTTTTATTTAACATTTCATTAAGAATCAAATGGCGTGCCAAAGTTAAAATGTACTGTGAATCTACTATGTAATGTGTTTTTTTGAATAATAATTTTTCTATAGTATTAAAAAAGCCGGATTAAATTTAATCCGACTTCACTTTAATTATAAAAACTTAATGAAAAAAGCTTAATAAAGCTTTAGAATTTGTAATTTACTCCTACCTGGAATACACCATTTCTCACAGAGCCTTCTCTGTCATATCCGTAATGATATTTTGTTTTTACAATATCAGATAATCCGGCAGTGTATCTCACATTGATCCCAATGTTTTTGGTAATATAATACCCTGCTCCCAATCCGATTCCAAAATCGAAAGATTGAGTTCCATTTTTAAGAACGCTCGTAGATTCACTTTTCTTTAACCTTGCATCAATTAAAAAATTAAATTGAGGCCCTGCTTCTACATATAAATTTGGAAGTGCCTTATATTGGAACATTACCGGTACAGAAAGATATTCTAAATTAAGTTTTGCATTGCTGCCTCCTTTTTCTTTAGCACCCACTGCACTATATAATACTTCCGGCTGAATAGAGAAATCCTTTGCGACAGAAATATTCAAAAAAACACCACCATAAAATCCTGCTTTTGAATTCATATTCATATTAGAAAGACTGGAAACATTTAGTCCCGCCTTCAAACCGAACTTGATTTTGGAAGAAGATGTGGATGGAGTAGTAGCTTCAGCAGAAGTGGAAGTGCTTTGAGCAAAAGTAAAAGTACCTGCGATAAGTGCCAGGCCTAGAAAAATCTTTTTCATAGATTAGCTTTATTTTTTATGTTGTTTAACGCTCGCTATGCAACAAACAATATGCCGTCAATCCCCTTGTATAAAGACTTTATGTGTTTTTAACGAATGGATAAATCAACTCTTTGGGATGTATTTATAGTGATTTATCAGCTCCATATTATTTTAACATAAAAAAAGACCAGATTAAAAAATTAATCTGATCTTTTCTATTGAATATAAAATTTGTTAGTGAATGTGTAGCTTATTTAAATTTATAAGCTAATCCTACCTGGAATAGGTTGTTTCTTGTAGCATCAGATCCACTAGGTCTGTTTTTCGCTACATCTGTTAAACCTGCAACATATCTTGCGGTAAGTCCTAAGTTCGGAGTGAAATAATATCCAGCTCCAAGACCGATACCAAAGTTAAATGTATTTAGATTGTCTTTGTAATTATCAGTAGTGCTTGAATCTCCGTTTGATTCATTTTTAAATTTGTTTTTAGCACTTACCATGAAACCAAATTCTGGCCCTGCCTCAACATAAAGATTTGGAATCAGGTTGTACTGGAACATTACCGGTACTGTAATATAATCCAATTTAGTTGAAGCTGAATATTTTGTTCCTGCTAACGTATAATCTGATTTATTACCATATTGTGAATACTGAACCTCTGGCTGAACGCTGAATGAAGCTGCTAATGGAATGTTGGCAAATACACCTGCGTTGAATCCTATTTTAGATTTCTGATCATCAAGACCACTGTCTTTTGAAAGTGAAGAAACGTTCATACCTCCTTTTACCCCAAATGTTACCGGATTAGAAGACATGTTTCCTGTCTGTTGAGCGAATGCGAATGTTCCTGCAGTTAACGCTAATCCTAAAATTAACTTTTTCATAACTTTAATTTTTTTAATTTTACTCTTTCTTAATTTTAAATTTTACTACTGTTCAGCATTTTCAGTTGAACGCAGAGTATCTTTCAAATTGCTTGCCAAAAATATTTTTTATGAGTAAAATCAATAAAAAAATCACTTAGTGTTTAAGTGATTTTTAAAATATAATATTGATTAATAATGCTTTATGATTTCAAATAAATGTTTGTTTAGACATTGTCTAAATTGACAATTTTGTCAAAAACAGAAGGTGAAACAAATGATTTTTTCTGAAAAAAACGTTAAGCATCATTCAATCTTCTATAGAAAGACAGAGATTCAAGGATATTTTCCTGACTGCACTGATGATCATAATTGCAGGAACCTATTCCTGAAAGCAGAGAAAAATTGATTTTGCTGTCTGTATTCTTTTTGTCATTCAGCAGTAATGCGGTAATATCTTCATCCTTAAAATCGCTGATATCAAGGTATGGATAGTATCTCTGAATGTTTTCAATGATAATTTTTGAATCTTCTTCAGAAATTAGGTTTTCAAGATAAGCCAGATGAGCTTCAGCAATCATTCCCATAGCAACGGCCTCACCATGAAGAATTGGATTTTCCTGCTGCAGACATAAACTTTCCACCGCATGGCCTATGGTATGTCCGAAATTAAGTGTTTTTCTGATATTCTGTTCGTGGAAATCCTGATCTACTACATTCTGTTTAATATTCATGGAAGTCTGAATATGTGGAATTACAGTTTCTACTTCGAGTTTACGGATCTGTGTCAACTGATCCCAATGATTTTTATCAGCAATTAACCCATGTTTCAGCATTTCAGCAAATCCGCTTCTTAATTCTTTAAAAGGTAATGTTTCTAAGAATTTTGGGAAAATAAAGATTTGCTCAGGGAAAGCAAAAGTTCCCACCATATTTTTATAGTGCATCAGATCGATCCCGGTTTTTCCGCCTATAGAAGCATCACACATCGATAGAAGGGTAGTAGGGATGTTGATAAACTGTATTCCTCTTTTATAAGTAGATGCCACAAATCCGCCCATATCGGTTATTACACCACCTCCAAGGTTGATAACCAGCGCTTTTCTGTCCGCCTGCATTTCTGTAAGAATTTCCCAAAGCTGATTGGCCGTCTGGATATTTTTCATTTCCTCTCCCGCTTCAATCTCTAAAATTTCAAAGCCAAGATCCGTTTCCATATTTCCGAGAAGAACAGGGAGGCAGTATTCATGCGTGTTTTCATCTACAAGAATGAAAATTTTACTGAAAGTTTTTTCGTGAAGAAACTCGTTGAGCTGTGAAAAATTATCGTTTAATATTGTTATCATCTTCTATTGTATGTAAAGTTAAAATGTAAACTATAGTGCAAAGTTATGATTCTTAATTTTTAACTCGTAACTAAATTACTATCTTTGCAGAAATTTTTAGAATGAGCAGAGATAATAATAATTCAGACAGACCAAAGAGACCAAGAATTTCAACCAAGAAAAGTTCTGATGATTCTCGTGCTTCCAGATCTGGAAATTCTTCAGGATCAAAACCTTTTAAAAAGCCTTTCTCTAAAGATGGAGGAAAAAAAGGCCCGGAACATAAAGGATCCAACTCAAGATTTGAAAAGAAACCTTTTAAAAGAAATACCGACAGTTTCGAAAATTCCAACGACGATTCAGGATCAAAATCCGAAAGAAAACCTTATATCACGAACAAAAGTGAGAGCTATGAGAAAAAATCTTTCGGAAAACCGAAGAGAGGAGGAAAGAATTTCGATACAAGAGATAAGTACGAAAGAGGCAGCCTGAAATACGGAAGAAGACCATCTAATGGTGAAGACAGAAATGATGACAAGACAAGATCTTTTGTACAGAAAAGAAGGCTGAATAAAATTGAAAAGGACGTTCATAAAGACAGCATCCGTCTTAACAAGTATATCGCTAATTCCGGAATCTGCAGCAGAAGAGAAGCTGATGAACTGATTACTCAGGGATTGGTAGAAGTCAACGGAAAGGTGGTAACTGAAATGGGATATCAGGTACAGAAAACAGACAGAGTAGTTTTTGACGGACAAAGCATTACTCCTGAAAAGCCTGTATATGTACTTTTGAATAAGCCAAAAGGTTATATTTCTACTACAAAAGACGATAAAGCAAGAAAAACTGTAATGGATCTTGTAGCGAATGCTTCTCCTTACAGACTTTTCCCGGTGGGAAGACTGGATCGTTCTACAACAGGAGTTATCTTACTGACCAATGACGGACACATGACTAAAAAACTGACGCATCCCTCTTTTGATGCCAAGAAGATTTATCATGTAACATTGGATAAAAAGCTTACTGGTGAAGATTTACGTCTTATTGCGGAAGGTATCCGTCTTGATGAAGGAGTAGCAGTGGTAGATCAGATTTCATACATTGAAGGGAAACCTAAGAATGAAATCGGAATTGAGATCCACATCGGATGGAACCGTGTGATCAGAAGAATTTTCCAAAGATTAGGATACGAAGTAGAATCTTTAGACAGAGTAATGTTTGCAGGATTAACGAAGAAGAATATCAAGAGAGGACACTGGAGAATCCTTACAGAACTGGAAGTGAACAACCTTAAAATGCTTTAAAATAATGATGAATTATAAGTTATAAATGATGAATGACAGATTCAGATTTCCAGCTTATTTCATTTTTCAAAAAAGTATCTTCAGGATAAAAACAAAAAGCGCAGAAAATAATTCTGCGCTTTTTTATTGTAGTAAGTTGTGAATTCTAAAACTCATAACTCATCATTTATAATTCATCATTAAAAAGAATTACCCTAATACAGTTACTCCTTTTTCAATCATTTCATAGATGGCATCTCTGCCGTTGTCAGGTTTTACGTTTACTGCACGTGTTCCGTTGAAATGAAGGCAGGTTACATATCCGTTGGCTACTGCATCCTGTGCTGTAAATTTAACACAATAGTCTAATGCCAGGCCTACGATTTCTACTAGCTGAATATCATGATATTTCAGGAAGTCATCCAATCCGGTTTTCATAAAGTGGTTGTTATCCTGAAAACCGCTGTAGCTGTCAATTTCAATATTTTTACCTTTCTGTACAATGTGGGTTACTTTATCTCTGTTCAGATCTTTGTGGAATTCTGCCCCAAAAGTTCCCTGAATACAGTGATCCGGCCACATAAATTGTGGAACACCATTTAAAATAATACTTTCTCCCACCTTTCTTCCATTGCTGCTTGCAAAACTTTTATGACCTGCAGGATGCCAGTCTTGGGTAAGAACTATCTGATCATATTCATTTTCTTCCATCAGGAGATTGATGTATGGAATAATTTCGCTGGCTCCAGGGACTGCAAGTGCTCCGCCTTCACAAAAATCATTCTGTACATCGACTATTATTAACGCTTTTTTCATATTTTGATTTCTCGAATTTTTGATAAATTTACAAAACTAATCTTCAAAAATTTGTCCAAACCTTAATTATCGGACAAATCGGCAACATAAATTTTCAATGTTTATGAATGAAAGACATAAAATTTTAAATAATTGAAGTTTATCTGCTGCCTATCGTATTTTGAGGCTTACACCAAATATCAATAGCGTATCTTTGCAGTAAATAAGTATTTTTATGTCATTTGAATCGTTAGGATTATCACACAATATTATTCGTTCTGTCAAAAAACTAGGGTATTTAAAACCATTCCCCATACAGGAGCAGGCTGTTCCTGTCATTTTGCAAGGCAAGGACCTGATGGGAATTGCACAGACAGGTTCCGGTAAAACAGCTTGTTTTGTGATGCCGATTCTGGAAAAATTGCAGAATGCGGAAGTTAAAAAAGATCGTAATGTTCAGGTTTTGATATTGGTTCCTACCAGAGAATTAGCGATTCAGATAGATGAAGTTTGCAGAGCATTCACAGAAAATATAAAGAGGGAAGTCCGTACGATGGCAGTGTACGGAGGTGTTTCTATCAATCCGCAGATGAAGGGAATGTTTGGAGTGGAAGTTTTGATTGCGACTCCGGGACGTTTGCTGGATTTAATTGATCATAATGCATTGAGTATTTCAGGAATTAAACATTTGGTGATTGATGAAGCAGATAAAATGTTTCAGCTGGGGTTTGGTGAAGAAATGAATAAACTTTTTGCCATGATGCCTGTAGCGAAGCAAACCACTTTATTTTCAGCTACCTTGAATGATAAGGTTTCTGAAATGAAAGAACGTCTTTCTATCAATCCTACGATTATTGAGATTAAAAAAGAAGAAGTTGAAATTGATAATATCGAACAGCTTGCCTATCATGTTGCTCCGGAAAATAAAGGACCTTTTTTACGATATCTGATCAAAGAAAAGAAAGTAGAAAAGGCTTTGATTTTTGTTTCGTCTACAAGATCTGCGGATAATCTGGTAGAGAAACTTAAAAAGAATAAGATAAAAGCGGTGGCCATTCATAGCCAGAAGTCACAGGGAGCGAGAAGAAATAATCTGGAAGAATTTAAAGTAAACGGAGCTCAGATTTTGGTGGCTACAGACTTAATTGGGCGTGGAATTCATATTGAATCTCTGCCATGTGTTATCAATTACGAGTTGCCTCGCTCGCCGCTGGATTATATTCACCGTATTGGTAGAACAGGGCGTGCTAATGAAAAAGGAACTGCAATCAGTATTCTGACGGATGATGAATTGCAGCATTTCAGAGTGATTCAGAAGAAAATGGGTAGAAAAGTAACCCTGCAAAGAACAGAAGGTATTGATTTACACGGTTATTAATACTTTATTATAATTAAGAGAGGCTTCAGTTTATATAATTGAAGCCTTTTTTAATGAAAAAATAGGTACCACAAAAATCATTATCGGTATAATTAATGCTTTATTCACTTTATATTCTTGAATTTTTGATAAATTCGCGCAAGCTGATATTCGTCAATTATTCTAATAAATAATAGTAATACCCATCGGCAAATAATTAAAAATTAAAACCTGAACAATGAGCGATTTAGAGAAAAAAAAGTTTCCAATAGGACCATTTGAAGTGCCTGAAAACATTTGTGATATCACATTGGATACTTATATCAAAGTAATCAAAGACTTTCCCGGCCGGCTAAAGAATCTCATTGAACACTTTACAGACGATCAATTGGATACCCCTTACAGAGAAGGAGGCTGGACGGTAAGACAGCTTGTGAATCATCTTTCAGACAGTCACATGAACAGTTTTATCCGTTTCAAACTGGCACTGACAGAAGAAAACCCTATCATAAAGCCTTATGACGAAGCGAAATGGGCGGAGCTTCAGGACAGTTTTCATATGCCTGTAAAGCCGGCTATGAGAATGTTGAAGGGAACACACCAAAGATGGGTAGTTCTTCTTAAAAGCCTTACGAATAAACAGTTTGAAAGAACTTTCCATCATCCTGAGCATCAAAAGAATTATAATTTAAGAGAAAGCCTTGCTTTATACGTTTGGCATTGCAATCATCATTTTGCTCACATTGAAAATCTGAAGATAGAAAAAGGTTGGTAAAAAAGAGTCTCAATAATCCCATATATTATCGGGAAATCAAAGACAGAATTTCCCTGTTAACTGAAAACTCTCCTGCAAAATGGGGAAAAATGAACGTATGTCAAATGCTAAAGCATTGTGATTTAGTTCTTCAGGTGGCTTTGGGAAAGTTTGAACTTCCCCGTATTAATGTGATGTTTGAGGCAATAGGGATTTTTACTAAAATAGAAATGTATGTTTTCAATAATGGAATTCCGAGAAACATGCCTACTTTTCAAAAACTAATCGTTAATTTTGAGTGTGATTTTGATGCATCAAAAACCAATCTGCTGAAAACGCTGGAAGAATTCCGGGAGGCTTGTGAAAAAAGCAATTTACCGGACCGCCACAGACTATTCGGAAGCATGACTGAAAAAGACTGGACATTTTTAGAATTCAAACATCTTGATCACCATCTAAAACAATTTAATGTATGAGTTTTTTTGATAAAATATTCGGTGGAAAAAGTGAAAGCCCTGAGCAAAAAACATTCTGGAAAAAGATAGAATCTGAAGAAGACCTTGCCAAAGCAATGGAAGACTCTTTTCAGAATAGAATAGCAATATTCAAACATTCTACAAGCTGTTTCATAAGCAGGACAGTTCTGAAAAATTTTGAAAAAGAAATAGAAAATTCAGACCAGCCGGTCAATGTATACTATCTGGATTTATTGGCGCACAGACCTGTTTCCAACAAAATAGCAGCAGATTTTGAGATCAGACACGAAAGTCCGCAACTGATTGTCATAGAGAACGGAAAACCTGTTAACAGTGCTTCACATCAGGATATTTCTTTAAGCCAGATTATATCATGAAGAATATAAATAATTACTTAGCCAAAGTTTTAAATGTTCCGCTTAAGAATGTGAATACGTGCAGCCTGCACTATGAAGTAAAGAAAATTCCTAAAAACCAGTTTCTTCTTCAGTATGGTGAAATCTGCCGACATATTTTCTTTGTAGAAAAAGGGCTGATAAAGATGTATTCCATTGATAAAAACGGAAAGGAACATATTATCCAGTTCGCTCCGGAAAGCTGGCTGATTTCTGACCGAAGCAGCCTTTATTTCAATGAAAAATCCATTTATTATATAGAAGCAGTGGAAGATTCTGAAGTGTTGTTTCTTCATCCTGATTTCTTCAACAAACTGGTAGAACAATTTCCGAACAGCATCGAGGGAAGTGATTTTCTTCTTCAGAAACATATCAGAAGCCTTCAAAACAGGATCAACTCTTTATTGGGAGAAACTGCAGAAGAAAGGTATATGAAATTCATCAAAATGTATCCCGATTTACTCCTGAGAGTTCCGCAATGGATGATTGCTTCTTATCTTGGAATTACTCCGGAGAGCCTGAGCCGTGTAAGAAAGGAGCTGGCAAGAAAAAATTTCATCCCGGATAATAAATAGAAAAGGCTGGGACATGGAGGCTGGAATTATTCACTGGAGCTTCAGGCCTCCATCTTCTTTACTTTAATAAATCTTTTTGGCAAGCTGTCCGACCTGTCTCAGTTTTGCCTGTGTATCTTCCGACCATGGAAGCCCTATGCAGAGCCTCATGCAGTTTTCAAACTGTTCCTGAAAGGTAAACATTCTTCCGGGAGCGATACTGATATTCTGTTTGATGGCCAGATCGTATAATTCTGTTGTACGGATCTTTTGATCAAATTCTACCCATAAAGACAAACCTCCCTGCGGACGGCTGGTTTTTGTGCCTTCAGGGAAAGATTCTGCAATGGTCTGTACATAGTTCTGATAATTGAACTGTAATGTTCTGCGAAGCTGCTGAAGATGTTTTTCATATTTTCCGGATTTCAGAAAGTTGGCAACAGCTTCATTTACAATGGAAATAGAAGACGTAGAATGCAGAAGCTTAAGTTTCATGATTTTGTCTTTATATTTCCCCGGAGCAATCCAGCCTACACGATATCCGGGAGCCAAAGTTTTTGAAATAGAGCTGCAATAGAGTACATTTCCGTCCTTATCGAAAGATTTACAGCATTTCGGACGGCTGGAACCAAAATAAAGGTCTCCATATACATCATCTTCTATCAATGGAATATTATTTTCAGAAAGTATTTTTACAATTTCTTTTTTATTTTCATCTGGCATACAGCTTCCCAAAGGTGAATTGAAATTGGGAATCAACAAGCACAGATCTATTTTTGGAATTAATTTTTTTAAAGCCTCAATTTCAATTCCGGTAGTGGGATGGGTAGGAAGTTCAAGCACTTTTAAACCCAAACCATTGGCAAGCTGAAGAATTCCGGGATAACAAGGACTTTCGATAGCAACGGTATCTCCGGGTTTTCCTAAAGCCATTAAACAGAAAGAAAGAGCATTCATTCCGCCATTGGTGGTAATCAGGTCATTTTCGCTCAGATTTCCTCCCCATTGCAAGGAACGTACAGCAATCATTCTTCTTAATTTCAGATTTCCCTGAAGTTCTTCATACTCGGTACCGCCATCTTTTAATTCCCTCGTGGCGTTTACAATTTCTTTCTTCAGTTTAGCCTGCGGTAAAAGATCTCCGGAAGGAATTCCTATAGAGAAAAAGGTAAGATCCTTTTTACCCATATTTTCATATACCTTACTGATGAGTTCGTCCGGTTCATCATTATTGGCGATCAATGACGGGCGGCTTACTTCGGGCAAAGGAAGTTTGGCAGAGAGCAGCTGACTTACAAAATAACCGGATTGCGGTTTGGATTCTACCAAAGACTGGGATTCCAGTTCAAGAAAAACACGCTTGGCCGTATTCATGCTCACCTGATGTTCCTGGCATAGCATTCTCACGGAAGGAAGTTTGTCTCCTGTCTTTAGAATACCACTTCTGATCTGTCCTGCAATTCCATCAGCAATTTCTGTATATAAAAATTCTTTACTCATATTGTTAAACTGTGCTCATGCAAATATACAAAACTGATACTGTGTTTATCTAATTATCCTTTTTAATTTTGAACATCAATTAAAAACTTTGAATAAAATGATGACAAAACAACTATCAAAAGATGAAAATATAAGTGGCTGGATCAATGGATTTATAGGCGTAGTCTTATTTAGCGGAGGTTTGCCGGCCACTAAATTAGCTGTAATGGAAATGAGTCCTACTTTTGTAACGATTGTTCGTGCAGCTGTTGCAGGAGTCCTGGCACTGATCGTATTATGGCTGGGGAAAGAAAAACGTCCTGTAAAAAAAGATCTGATTCCATTATTATTGGTTTCTCTTGGTTGTGTGGTAGGGTTTCCTCTTCTTTCTGCGTTAGCGCTTCAATATCTTACTTCAGCGCATTCTATTGTATTTCTGGGAATGCTGCCGTTGGCCACTGCTGTATTTGGTGTCATGCGTGGTGGTGAAAGACCTCATCCTATATTTTGGTTTTTTTCGATTGTGGGAAGTCTTCTGGTGATTGGCTATGCTGTTTCACAAGGAATATCGGCATCACCTATTGGCGATATTCTGATGCTTCTTGCCGTTATTTTATGTGGTATGGGCTATGCTGAAGGCGCTAAATTATCCAAAACATTGGGCGGATGGCAGGTGATTTCCTGGGCTTTGGTATTGGCATTACCAATTATGATTCCTTTATTTTTTATTTATTTTCCGGCGGATATTGAGAATGTCAGCTTCAAGGGATGGTTTGGAATGGCCTACATTTCACTGTTCAGCATGTTTATTGGTTTTATATTCTGGTACAAGGGATTAGCACAGGGAGGAATTGCAACTGTTGGGCAGCTGCAGCTGCTTCAGCCTTTCTTTGGGCTGGCACTCGCGGCCTGGCTTCTTCATGAGCAGGTGAGTATGGGAATGCTGGGGGTGACAGTGGGCGTGATATTATGTGTAGCAGGAACAAAGAAATTTGCGAAATAATTAAATATAAAGAATTATGACTTAAGTCATAAGAAAACGACTTCATAATAGTCTACCTTTGATCTATCACCACAAAATAGAACAGTATGAAATTTATGATGTCAACCTTGCTGATAGGAATTATTGTCCTGAGCTGCAAAAAAGAATCGAGGACAGAAACCCATGTTACTACAGACACAGTCATAGCTGATACCGTCAGGACGGACTCTGTTTCAATAAATCCAATCCCTTCCGATACAGTTCGAACTGATACGCTTTCCTCAAAAAAACGTACAGATACGGCAGGAAGTCCTAAAAATAAAATACCAAAAAAGTAGCAACTTTTTCTGTAATTACTTTGAAAAACCTGTTCTCATTAAGTGAAAACAGGTTTTATTATTTTATATACCGATATAGTATTGAAACCACAAATTTAAAAATGTGGTATCAAAAAAGCAATTTAATTGCGTTTTTAGTAATGATATTTGATCAATAACTGTAAAAATACTTAAAGTTATTAAAATTTTTAACTTTTTTTAACTTTTAAAATAAACAATAAGGTGTAGTTTTTGCATGCAACATAGGATCGATTACCAGTGATATTTTTACTAAGACTAAGAAGCGGGGAAGAAGAAAACAACGCCAAAAACAACTATTATGGTTATCGACGAAAACATTTTGATTTCAGCAGGAGCAGAAACGAGACACTATAGCCCTTCAGAAGTAATATTCTGTGAGGGAGATATTCCTACCTATTATTACCAGATTATTAAAGGAGAAATAAAACTCAACAATTATAATGAGGAAGGAAAAGAATTTATTCAGAATATATTATCAGACGGGGAAAGCTGCGGGGAGTCTATTCTGTTTATAGAGAAACCTTACCCTATGAATGCTGAAGCCATTACAGAATGTAGTGTTCTGAGGCTTCACAAATCTGTATTTTTCAATTTGCTGAATCAAAATCCTGAATTGTACATGGAGGTTAACAGCTTTCTTTCAGAACGCCTGTATTATAAATTCATTATGATGCAGAGCCTCTCATCTCAAAATCCTTCTATACGACTGAAAGGATTGATGGATTATCTTAAAAGCTTCCAAAAGGATCTGACTCCGTATTCTTTTTTGATTCCGTTAACGAGGCAGCAGATGGCAAGCCTGACGGGCCTTTGTGTGGAAACCGCAATAAGAACCATTAAGCATATGGAAAGGGATAAAATTTTAAGAATTGAAAACCGTAAAATTTTATACTAAAAAAACATTTTAGGTATATTATTTGCGTTTTTCTTTACTTAAAATCTATTAAAGTTATGAAAACAATAAGTTGTATGAATATTGAAGAAAGTCTTCTGTATTCATTCGGTGGAGAAGAAAGGAATTATAAGAAACATGAAGTTGTTTTTAAAGAAGAGGATCATGCACTTTATTATTTTCAAATTGTTGAAGGAAAAGTAAAACTGAATAATTATAATGAAAACGGAAAAGAATTCATTCATAATATTCTGGGCAAAAAACAAAGCTTTGGAGAGGCCATGCTTTTCCTTCATCAGAATTATCCCATCAATGCTATATCCCTTGAAGATTCCCGGATTATAAGGCTTCCCAAAAATAATTTCTTTGAAATGATCACGGAAAATCCGAATCTTTCACTGGAAATGAATGCCTGCCTTTCACAGGAAATTTTTTATAAACTGAAAATGATGCAGAGCCTTGCATCAGAAAATCCGATGCAGAGGCTGAAAGGCTTATTGGATTATCTTAAAAGCTATCATGATGAAGACTGTCATCAATGTTTCCATATTGCCTTTACACGCCAACAGATCGCCAATCTTACAGGTCTGCGTGTAGAGACAGTGATCAGAAATCTGAAAAAAATGGAAAAGGAAGGAATGCTCACTTTGAAAGATCGTAAAATTCTATATTAATTTCAATAACATGACCCAGGTCATAAATAAGTGAATTATTCTTTCATACATTTGTTATAGTTCTTCAACACAATTCTTAGGCCCTTAGTAAAAGGCACGCAAAAAAGCATTTGCTTTTTATATTCATTAAAATTACCGACACCTAACTGTTGCCGTCTCATACTAGTCACGGACTGCAATACCTATCACTAAATAATAATATAAAAAATTCAGTTATGAACACTAGAAATTCAAGAAACAACAGTTCAAGAGGACGTTCGCATTCGCCGGAAAACCTTGAAGAAGTATATCAATTAGGGTATGATCATGGTTTCAATGATGCCACTCAAGATGAAGATTACGACGATGATTTTTCAGAATATGAAAATTATTTTGATGAAAATGATGACGATGATGATTATGATGAAGATGACTATGATGAGTACGATGACGATGATTATGATGAAGATGATGACGAAGATTACGACGATGATGATGATCAGAGAGGCCGCAGCGGAGGAAGAGGCGGTTCCAGAAGTGGAAACGGAAATCAGCAAAGAGACAGCCAGGGAAGATTTACTTCCGGCAGAGGAGGATCACGTGGAAGCAGTTCTGGGGGTAATTCTCGCGGAAGGTCAAATTCAGGTTCAGGAGGACGAGGCAGGTCATCATCAGGAAGTGGTACTTCCGGTAGAGGAGGATCAAGTAGCAATTCCCGTAACCGTTCCAATTCAGGTTCTGGTTCCAGATCGGGAGTAAGATCTTCCAGTTCTGAATCCAATTCAGGAAGAAGGGGTTCTAATTCAAGATCAGCAAATAGCAGTAACAGTAATAGTTCGGGCCGTAGTTCCGGTTCAGGCAGTTCCAAAAGAGGTTTTGCTGCGATGAGTAAATCTGAGCGTACAAGAATCGCCAGAATGGGCGGACAGGCATCCCACGGAGGCGGAAGATCTTCAGGTCGTTCCGGATTCGGTGGCAGACGTAATTCATAATTCTTTTTCCAGGATTGCCTCTTTAGATCTATATAAAGAGGTAATCCTTTAATCACAAACACCATTTACACTATGCCCAATAAAATATTAGAAACAGACACTGCAGTTCCTGTTACCAAGAAAGGTACGGCAGATAAAGATACAGTCAACAAGGATGAAATGAAAAGTTCTCCGCTGCATAAGTTCTTTGCAAGTGCTCTTAAAGATATTTATTATGCAGAAAATGCCATTCTTGAAGCGCTGGAAAAGATGCAGGAAGCCGCAACAACGGAAGAACTGAAGGATGCGTTTGAAGATCATCATCTTCAGACCCAAAAACACGTTAAACGACTGGAAAAAGTATTCCAGCTTATTGACGAGAAACCTGAAAAAAAAGAATGCAAGGCTATTAAAGGAATCATCGAAGAAGGTGAAGAAGTCATCAAATCCACAGAAGATGGTTCTGCAACAAGAGATGTAGCATTAATTATTGCCGCACAGAAAGTAGAACATTACGAAATTGCCACTTACGGCGGGCTGGCCCAGCTAGCCATAACCATGGGGCACGATAAGGCTGCAGATCTTCTTGAAAGAACCCTTCAGGAAGAAGAAGATACGGATTCGTATCTTACCGATATTGCGGAGACATCCATCAATTTCGATGCAGAACAAGAAGACTAAACTATGCAATAAGCCATGTAGCTTGTTCTATATGGCTTATTTTAATCATGAAATCAAAATATATGGACTGTCAGAAAATTATAAAAACACTGAAACACAAAGATTTTGTAAAAGTCTCCCACACAGGGACGTGTTTCGAAGATGGAGCTGCAATTTATGCTAAAGAGATCAAAGAAAATATCTTCCTGCTGTTTATCATTCTGAAAGATATTGATATTGAAAATATACAGGCGTTAATTGCTCATTTCGATTGTTTTGGCAGTATAGGCTTAAAAGAACCGGAACAGATCATGTTTTATTTATCCATCAAAGATAAAAATGACCTCCATTATTTTGAACAATATCTGAGAGCTTCCCATAACTAATACCATTTTTTGAATATGACATTTGAAAACGACACTTTGCAACATTCCGGTCTGAATGATAAAAATAATGCAATAGAGAATGAGTCTTTATTTCCGCCTATTATCAATTCTTACGGAGTTACAGCTTTTCTGATCAAGTCTCTGGAAAAGATTAAAAACAATGCTACCTGTGAAGTTCTTAAAGGAGTAATAAATACTTATCTGGAAGAATACATCCTTAATATCCGGGAGTTTCATACGAAAAACACAACAGAAACCACAGATAGAGATGCAGAGATAAGATTTGAATCCCCATCCTTCACTTTGTATGCCAAAACAGCTTATTATAAAGTTCTGAAGGAAGAAGAGTATATCAACAGGCTTCTTGAAATTCTGGGAAATAAGACAGATTAATTTCTGTGTCCCATGATTTACTGCTTTTGAAAGAAAATACACCAACCACAAAAAGATTATGAATATGAACACCAACGAACACAACAAGAAAGCAGAACAACTGGATGTACACAGTACTTCCAATAAAAATGAAAAACTGACTACCAATCAGGGGCTTAAGATTAATAATAATCAGGACTCCTTAAAAGCGGGAGAACGTGGCCCTTCATTGCTGGAAGATTTTATTCTGAGAGAAAAGATTACCCATTTTGATCATGAGAGAATTCCTGAAAGAGTAGTTCATGCACGAGGGTCCGGCGCTCACGGGGTTTTTAAACTTAACAAAAGTCTTGCAGGATATACCAAAGCCAGATTTTTAACAGAACTGGGAAAAGAGACTCCGGTTTTTGTAAGATTCTCTACCGTTGCCGGAAGTAAAGGAAGTACAGACCTGGCGAGAGACGTAAGAGGTTTTGCAATAAAATTTTATACTGACGAAGGGAACTATGACCTTGTTGCCAATAATATGCCTGTGTTTTTTATTCAGGATGCGATTAAATTCCCGGATCTGATACATGCTGTGAAACCCGAACCTGATAATGAAATTCCACAGGCTGCTTCTGCCCACGACACCTTTTGGGACTTTATTTCACTGATGCCCGAAAGTATGCACATGATTATGTGGATAATGAGCGACAGAGCCATTCCGAGAAGTCTCAGAATGATGGAAGGCTTTGGGGTACACTCTTTCAAATTCATCAATGAGGAAGGAAAGTCTCATTTTGTAAAATTCCATTTAAAACCGAGATTGGGAGTGCATTCCGTTGCATGGAATGAAGCTCAGATTCTTTCAGGAATAGATTCTGATTTTCATAAAAGAGATCTCTGGGAAGCCATTGAAAACGGTGATTATCCGGAATGGGACTTCGGAGTACAGCTGATTCCTGAAGAAGATGAACACAAATTTGATTTTGACCTTCTCGATCCAACAAAACTGGTACCCGAAGAAGAAGTTCCTGTAGAAATTGTTGGAACTTTAACGCTTAACAGAAACCCGGATAATTTCTTTGCAGAAACCGAGCAGGTTGCTTTCCACCCTGGCCACATCATCCCCGGAATTGATTTCACCAATGATCCTTTGCTTCAGGGAAGATTATTTTCATATACAGATACTCAGCTTTCAAGACTAGGATCACCCAACTTCCATGAAATACCGATCAACAGATCCATCAATACGGTTCATAACAATCAGAGAGATGGCCATATGAGACAGCAGATTGTCAAAGGAAAAACAAGCTATGAACCTAATTCTATCGGAGGAGGCTGCCCTTTCCAGGCCATGATGTCTGAAGGCGGATTTGCTTCCCAGCAGGAAAGAGTTTCCGGAGAGAAAGTAAGAGAAAGAAGTAAAAGTTTTGTTGATCATTATTCACAGGCTAAACTATTTTATAACAGCCAGTCGACACCTGAAAAATTACACTTGCAGAATGCTTTGATTTTTGAATTGTCTAAAGTGACACGTCCGGAGATCAGAGAGAGAATGGTGGGCCAATTAGGATATATTGATATGATCCTGGCTTGGAGAGTAGCAGAAAAAGTAGGGGTAGAAGTTAAAAAACTGGATTGGCCTAATCAGAGTTTACCTGCGGACAGTAATATTGTAGAACTTCAAAGTGAAGAAAGGGAACCTAAAACAAAAATTTCTGATGCATTAAGTATGAGACATACGGTGAAAGACACCATTAAAAGCCGGAAAATAGGATTTATTCTGGCCAACGGAGCTGATGGTGGTGCAATCAATGATCTCAAAACACAACTTGAAACAGAAGGAGCAAAAGTGGAATTGATTGCCCCAAGTCTGGCTCATATAAGAACCAATGATGGCGCAGAACTGGCCCCGAAACATACGCTGACCAATACTTCAAGTGTGTGCTTTGATGCCCTTTATATCTGTTCCGGTGCAGATTCCGTAAGTGAGCTGATGATTGCTGAAAATAAGCACCTTGTTCTGCATTTTATCAACGAAGCATATAAACACTGTAAAGCCATTTATTTCGGGACAGATACTCAGGTCCTTTATCATAATTCCAATGTATCAGCAAAACAGCATGACGATCCGGGAATTATTACCTGGGAAGACGGAAAACCAACCGATAAATTTATTAATGCCATAGCCAAACATAGAGTCTGGGATCTTGAAATGGAAAGAAACGCTTAAATCATAAACATCCTTCACACCACACCAATCACTTTAAATATTCAAATTATGAAAGCAGCAGTTTTTCACTCACCAGGTAAGATTACCTGTGATACCGTAGAAGATCCCAGGATTCTTGATGAACGCGATATTATTCTGAAGGTGACCTCCACAGCAATATGTGGCAGTGACCTTCATATGTACTCCGGGGGAATTCCCCAGGCCAGACCCATGGTTATGGGTCATGAATTTATGGGCATTGTAGAAGAAACCGGAAGAAATATCAGTCATTTAAAAGTAGGTGACAGGGTAGTAGTACCTTTTCCCATAGCTTGTGGCAGCTGTTTTTTCTGCCAGCATGATCTTCCCACAGCCTGCGAGCACAGCAATCCTGATCATTATGGTCCTGAAGGAGGAATTCTCACAGAAAAAGGAGGTGCATTATTCGGATACAGTGATCTTTACGGAGGTTATGATGGCGGACAGGCACAATATGTAAGGGTTCCTTATGCGCATTTTGGTCCAAGAAAAGTTCCGGAAAACCTTACAGATGAACAGGTTTTATTTCTTACAGATATTTTTCCCACTGGCTATACAGGTGTAATGTGGGGAGAATTGAAGGGAGGAGAAACCGTTGCCGTTTTTGGCGCTGGTCCTGTAGGTACAATGGCTGCCAAAAGTGCTATTCTGCATAATGCCCAAAAGGTTATTGTAATTGATACTCTTCAATACAGATTGGATCGTATTAAAATGCTTACCGGATGCGAAACCATTTTGTGGGAGGATGCAGACAGCGCTATAGAGCAGATCAGAGATATGACAGACGGCCGTGGAGCCGATCTTTGTATTGAAGCCGTAGGCTTTGAACCAGAAAGAAGTTTTATAGACCGTGCAAAAGCAGTAATAAACTTCGAAAAAGGCTCTATTAAGGTTCTGGAAGCATGTATGAGTGCCGTAAGACGAGGTGGTACCGTATCTGTTTTAGGAGTTTATCCTGTCAATTATGATAATTTCAGACTTGGACAAATTTTTGACAAGGGAATTACCATTAAATCAGGACAGTGTAATGTTCATCCAATCATAGACAAACTCATGGATTATGTGGTAACCGGAAAAATCACCCTTGATGATGTAATTACACACCGTTTATCCCTTGAGGAAGTAAGTAAAGGGTATGAAATCTTTGATAAAAAAGAAGATGGATGTGTAAAGGTCGTTCTGGACCCGTGGAAGCTTGCGAGCTTTTAGAATAAATACAAACTAATGATTCAAATACACTATTATGGATTTTCAACAAAATCTTCTTGAATATATAAGCCAGTCACTCATGACCATTGATGAGAGCATTTCCATTGCAGAAAGTGTTACGTCAGGATGTCTGCAGCTGGCTTTTTCACAGATGCCGAATGCTTCAATGTTTTATAAAGGCGGAATGACAGCTTATTCCTTACCTGAAAAAGTAAGACTGTTAAACGTCAACAGAAGGGAAGCAGAAGAATGTGACTGTGTTTCCGAAAATATTGCAGAAACAATGGCATTGAATGTCGCCAAATTATATGAATCTGACTGGTCTATCGCCACAACGGGCTATTGTACGCCAATCCGCAATTCTGGCTATAAAATATTCGCCTATTTCTCATTTTCATATAAAGGTGAGATTATTCTGACTAAAAAGCTGGAACTGCATCCCAAAACACAGGCTCTGAACGCCCAGTTATATTATACAGAATTTATTTTGGGCTGTTTTAAAAGTGAGCTTAACAGGCTTTTAATCTTAAAATAAAATCTATGGAACGCAAAAATCAATTTGCACTCATTACAGGTGCAACCAGTGGTATTGGTTATGAACTCGCGAAACAGTTTGCCATGAATGGCTATGATCTTGTAATTGTGGCCAGAGATCACGAAGAACTGGTAAAAAAAGCCGACGAACTTAAAAATTATGGCATAAATGTCATTAGCATCTCTAAAAATTTGTTTTTAGAAGAAGAAGCCTATTCTCTTTATTCTGAATTGAAAATGAATGCGATAAGTCCTGAAATATTAGTTAATGACGCAGGACAGGGAGTGTATGGGAAATTTCAGGATACGGATATTCACAGGGAAATAGATATTGTTCATTTAAATATTATTTCGGTTCTCATCCTTACAAAGCTCTTTGTTAAGGACAGGCTTCCAAAAGGATCAGGAAAAATTCTTAATCTCGCTTCTGTGGCCAGTAAAGCTCCCGGTCCATGGCATTCGGTATATCATGCTACCAAAGCATTTATTTTGTCGTGGTCTGAGGCTATTCGTGAAGAGTTGAAAGACTCCGGAATTACAGTAACCGCACTTTTACCCGGACCTACAGACACCGACTTTTTTAATAAAGCAGATATGAACCGCAGTAAAATACTGGAAGATAAAGATAGTCTGGCCTCTCCGGAAGAAGTGGCAATTGATGGCTATAACGCTTTGATGAACAATGAAGATAAAATAATTTCAGGCCTGAAAAATAAACTATCCGTAGCGATGGCCAATCTTACAAGTGATAGTATGGCCGCTCATAGAATGGCAGAAATGCAGAAACCTACAGAACAGGAATAAAAGATTGCGGAATGGGAAAATTAGATCATAAATCTGTTTTGATTACCGGAGCCGACAGCGGAATTGGTAAGGCAGTGGCACTTCTCTTTGCTTTAGAAGGAGCAGATATTGCCATTATTTATCATTCAAGCCATGATGATGCTGAAAAAACAAAAACAGAAATTGAAAATTTGAATAGAAAATGCATCATCTTTCAAGGAGATATCAACGATTATGAATTTTGCGAAAAAACAGTGAAAGAAGTTAATGCATCATTCGGAAAAATTGATATCCTTATCAATAATGCAGGCGTCCAGTTCCCGGCGGAAAGCATAGAGCAGCTTGAAGAGAAAAACATCAGACAAACCTTTGATTCCAACATTGTCGGAATGATTTTATTAACGAAAGTTGTATTTCCTTATCTGAAAGAAGGAAGCTGCGTAATCAATACCACTTCCGTTTCCGCTTATCAGGGACATCCTGAGCTCCTTGATTATTCTGCTACAAAAGGCGCTATTGTTTCTTTCACCCGCTCATTGGCACTGCAGGCCAAGCCAAAAGGAATACGCATTAATGCGGTTGCTCCCGGACCTGTAGCTACGCCACTTACTGAAGAGACTTTTGATGAAAAAGAAGAAAATCCGGACAAACCACCTCTGGAAAGAAATGCAACGCCCGAGGAAATAGCCTTCAGTTTTCTTTTTCTGGCAAGTCCGGATGCCTCACAAATGACAGGACAGGTACTGCATCCCAACGGCGGTTTGATTGTAAATGGGTAAAGAGTAATCGATTAAAATATTTTATATATGAAAACAACAGCTTTTATTTTAGGAGTACTCAGCTTATTTGCTTTTGCTTCTTGCAAATGTAATATTGATGAAGATGAAAACAGAAAAAGAGACCAAAAGAATAACCCGCCCAGTGCCGGCAAAACAGGTCTGCCTGAAAGTGATACCCTGAGTATCAGATAAGTTTAACAAAAAAAAAATCTGGTTATGTACAGAGACGGTGCAAGAAAAAGTATATGGCAGGAAGAGGTCAGAAAATTTTCTACAGAAACTGATCTCCATTCGTTATTTGATGTTGCCATAATAGGGGGCGGAATTACAGGAGTTTCAACAGCTCTGAAACTTCAGGAATCCGGAAAGAAATGTATTATTCTGGAAGCTGCCAACATTGGATTTGGAACAACAGGTGGTACAACGGCTCATTTAAATGATTTCTTTGATACAACCTTTACGCAGGCCATCCGCGATTTTGGTCTGGATAAGGCTAAACTCTATGCAGAGGCAGGAAATGATGCTATTGAAATTATTGAAGATCATATTGACAGATACAAGATCAGTTGTGATTTCACCAGAAAATCAGCATACCTCTTTGCATTGGATGAAAACCAGGAAGAGCGGTTGAAAAGTATTGTTGAAGGAGCTGAAAATGTAGGCCACGAAATGAGCTATGTTAATGAAATTCCTTTTCCGGTTCCCTTCAAAGAAGCAGTACGTATTCCCGGACAGGGGCATTTTCATCCCATTAAATATATAAAGGGACTTTGTGAAGCTTTTATAAGTCTTGGTGGTTTCATTCAGGAAAACTGTCTTTCTGAAAGTCATGATGAGCAGGAAGATCATGTACTTTTAAAAACTTCAAAAGGAGAAATAAAGGCACGAAATATTGTTTACGCCACTCATATTCCTCCCGGAGTCAATATTCTGCACTTTACCAATGCTCCTTACAGAAGCTATGCGATGGCATTTACCCTGAAAAATGATAAATATCCCTGGGAGTTAGGCTATGATCTTTGTGAACCTTATCATTATTACCGTATTCAGAATATCGATGGTGAAAATCTTTTAATTGCAGGCGGTGAAGACCATAAAACAGGGCACGCTGATGATACGGGAGCATGCTTCTCCAGGCTTGAAAATTATGTGAGGAAATACTTTGATGTGGAAACGGTGTTCTACAGCTGGTCCAGCCAATACTATGAACCGGTGGACGGGCTTCCATACATTGGAAAACTACCGGGAACTCAGGAAAGAGTTTTTGTGGCGACAGGCTTCAGAGGAAACGGAATGATATTCGGGACACTTTCATCGCAGATATTGCATGATTTGATTATTACCGGAAAAAGTAAATATGGAGACTTATTTAATCCTTCAAGAATCAAACCTGTCGCTGGATTCTCAGATTTTGTGAAGGAAGCAGCCACTGTGGCATTTGATTTTGTGAAAGATAAAATTTTCAGGGATAAAATTGAATCCTTTTCAGAAGTTGGAGAAGGCGAAGCAAAAGTGATCCGCTACGAATCCGAATCTTACGCACTTTACAAAGAAATTGACGGGACTTTACATTTGCTTAGGAGTACATGTCCGCATGCGGGATGTGAAGTGCGGTGGAATAGTGCCGAACTGAGCTGGGACTGCCCATGCCACGGTTCGAGATTCAATATTAACGGAAAAATCCTTACCGGGCCAACCACAAAGAATCTGCAAAAAGTATTTCCTTATCAAAAACGTGATTCATAAACCTTGAACTTTAAACTTTAAACCAAAAAAAATGTCACGCCCCAGTTTCTTTTATCGCAACAGCTTAAGCATTGTTCTGATTACTCTGATGATTGTCTTTCTTACAGGACAGTTTTTTACCGGTTGGAAAACGGAAAACAAAGAATTGATTGAAAACGGGCAGGCCGCTTTAAAAATCAGTGAATACATTCACAGCGGACATTTCATACAGGCCACTTTTGAAAACTGGGAAAGCGAATTCCTTCAGATGATGATCTACGTGGTATTAACGATTTCTCTCAGGCAAAAAGGTTCCAGCGAATCAAAATCTATGACAGAAAAGGAAGAGGTAGACAGGGATCCTGCAGCACATCCCAAAGCACCATGGCCAGTGAAAAAAGGAGGAATCTGGCTGAAACTCTATCAACATTCCTTATCACTTGCATTTGCAGTCCTGTTTCTGGTGAGTTTTACCTTGCATTTCTATGGAAGTCTTACGGATTTTAATGATGAGCAGATGATGAAAAATAAACCGCCCGTAACAGCATTGCAATATATTTCAGAATCAAGGTTCTGGTTTGAATCCTTTCAGAACTGGCAGAGTGAATTTCTGGCGGTTGCTTCCCTTGTTCTTTTATCTATTTGGCTGCGTGAAAAAGGCTCTCCCGAATCGAAACCCGTGGATATGCCTCATGATGAAACGCCGTGACTTTTATTCACTTTTGGCTTGGTCTGCATAATTGCAAAAAATGTAAGCCTGGCACGGGTATGTCTGTGTTCATAATGATCATGTTTCCAGTTTTTTCAGTACCACACACAATTCTTTTCCTATAGAATCTACAAACTGGCTTTCCGTTTTTTTTCAATCAGTCCACCTTTCATATGTCGTTTTGTGTGTATATTTTGGCAAATTTAATAAGAACGACAGTAGTAATTTTGTATTACCAATGTAATAACTACACGGTTAATTCAAAGTATAATCTATATCTTATTCAGAATGAAAAAACTATGTCTTTTTTTTATTTTAATTTTATTATCTCATAACACCCACATCATGGCACAAAATAAGGCTAAAATATTGGTTCTTATCCATTCCGATAATGGCGGAACTTACGAACTGGCTAAAGAAATAGCCAAAGGAATGGAAAGTGAAAATAATGCAGTTCCTTATATCAAATTAGTCAAGACCTCACAAAATCCAACCCTGAAAAATCTTCCTGTAGCCACAGTGGATGAATTAACCTCTTATGATGGAATTGCTTTTGGTTCACCGGTTTACTTCGGGAATATCAGTACAGGAATGAGTGAGTTTTTATCGAAAACCGTTCCGTTGTGGACCAATCATGCTTTGGAAGGAGTTCCTGCTACGGTTTTCATGTCAGCGGGAAGCGGAGCAGGAAAGGAACTTGCTCTTCAGGCCTTCTGGAACAGTCTTGCTGTGCACGGGATGGTATTGGTATCTAATGGAATTCGTGGAACAGAAGAGCTGAATAAAGCCATTCCACAGGGAAATACGGTGTTGGGAGTTACCAGCATGGCCTCATTAAAAGATGTGGAAAGACCTACCAAAGGAGAACGGAATATTGCTGAACTTCAGGGAAGGAATTTCGCAAAAATAGCACTGGCGTTAAAGGATACTCACCCAAAGAAAACAGTTGCGGTTGCGGAAAATCACCAGAATTTCAATGAAATATTAAAACAGAAAAATATTACACTTCCACAGGTTCCAAAACCGGCAGGAAATTATCAGCCGTTTATCCGTTCCGGAAATCTGGTATTTATCAATCAGGTTGCTTTAAAAGACGGTAAAATTTTCAATCCGGGGAAATTAGGAGTAGAAGTGAATGAACAGCAGGTAAAAGACGCAACAAAAGTAACCATGCTGAACGTAATTTCAGTGTTAAATGAAGCAGTAGGAGGAGATTTGAGCAGAGTAAAGCAATGTGTTCAGCTTACGGGAATCTTTAATACTAAAGATGATTATACAAAACATGCAGATCTGATGAACGTTGCTTCTGATCTGGCTGTAGAAGTCTTCGGGGAAAAAGGAAAACATGCCAGAGCAACTTTGGGAGCTTCTTCTATTCCTGTAGGCTCTTCAGTAGAGATTCAGGCTGTTTTTGAAGTAGAATAGTTTTCCGTAATCATTTAATGTTTTTTCACATAAAAATCTTTCAGATCTGACAGATTACACTGACCATACAAATCTGCGTAATCTGTAAAATCTGCGAGGAATAAAGAATTATATTCTCATTATAACCTGTGCGGTCAAAATCTGGAAAAAATCTCAGCAATCAAAGGAATACTCTGTTCCAGCTGTTCCTCAGAAAGCGCTCCATAGCTTAATCTGAACCCATTTATATTATTTTGACTGTATTGTTTGGGATGAATAATCTTAATGTTTTTTTCCAGTAATAAAGTTGTTACCACATCCCAATCCAATTGTACTTTAGGAACAATCCAAAACGCCAGACCACCTTCGGGCAGCGTAAAATCGGCTATATCTTTCATGTGTTTCTTCAACAATTCAAAAACAAAGTCTCTTTTGTTCTTATAATGAACAGTTGCTTTTCTGATATGCTTTTTTATGGCACCTTCTTTAATGAGCTGGAGGACCGCCTGTTCCATAATGACATCTCCATGTACATCAATAATCTTTCTCAGATCGCCAATTCTTTTCAGCAAGTCCTGGTTTTTGGTTGCCAGATAACCAATTCTCAAGGCAGGTGCTACTACTTTACTTAATGTTCCGATATACATGTAATTGTGCAGTTCGGGAAAACTTGAAATCGGGAGAATAGGGCGATATCCGAAATGAAACTCATTATCATAATCATCTTCAATAATGGTCATATTATATTGATTTGACAACTCAATCAGTTTGAGTCTTCTTGACAGGCTTAGGGTAACTGTTGTAGGATATTGTCTGTGAGGAGTACTATATAATGCTTTTATATTCTGATGTTGTTTTAAAAGCTTTTCCACAGCCTCAATATCAATTCCTTCATGATCTACAGGTACTGACAAAAGCTGTGCTCCTGCATACTGAAACGCTTGCCATGCAGGCTGATAGCCGGGATCTTCTACAATAACTATGTCACCGGGACTTAAAAGACTCTGAGCTGTAAGGAACATTCCCATCTGACTGCCTCTGGTGATAGAAATTTCGTTTTCATGAATATGCATTCCCCGTTGATGATTAAGCATCTGAGAGACCATTTTTCTGAATTCCATATCGCCATGTTCATCTCCATAACCCATCATCTGCCATTTGGCTTTGATGCTGAAAATTTGCCTGTAAGCTCTTGCCAGTTCTGTTACAGGGGCAATTTTACTATCGGGATGGCCATCATCGAAATTAATTAAAATTCCATTAGGCAAGACCTGCTGATTTTTAGAATCATGGAGTGCATCTGCATTTTTTACATGCAAGACAGGGAGCTTTTCTGATACGAAAATACCTTTTCTTTCTTTTGAAATGACCCATTCTTCATTGATCAGCACCTGATAGGCTTCTACAACAGTATTTCTGTTGATTTTTAACGTTTGGGCAAGGTTTCGGCTTCCTGGAAGGGCATCCCCCGCTTTTAATCTTCCTGTACGAATATCAGTGATAATAGTATCCGCAATCTGTAGATAAACTGCTTTATCAAGCTTTTTATCAATTTCTAATTCCAATTTCCAAGGACGTAACATCTGGACTATCTATTTATGTAAAAACTGAATCATTTAAACAGTCCAAATATAAAATAATTTTGTCATGCAATAAAGCACAAAACCATAATAATTTTAAAATCATGGACAAGAAACAATTCAGCTCTAAAGATTTCCACGAAACTTTCGCAAGACCAAAGTATGTAAAACCAAGCCATTTGATTCATAAAAATGTAGAAAACGCAGGAGAACACAATCAGTTTTCAACAGAAAGAAAGCATCCCGTTTTCTTTGTAGATCTACCGAGTAAGAATGTGAGCATGACGATTGGAGGCTTAACTCCCGGACAGCAAACCAACAGACACCGTCATACTTATGAAACCGTATTATTTGTAATCGAAGGAAAAGGCTGGACAGAAGTAGAAGATGAAAGAGTACACTGGGAAGCTGGTGATGCGGTATACATTCCTTCCTGGGCCTGGCACAAACACCAGAATCTGAGCGATACCGAACCTGCCAAATACATCGCCTGTGAAAATGCTCCTCAGCTGCAAAACTTAGGTGTAGCCCTGAGAGAAGAAGAAGGAAGAGACCTTTAGTATCAAGAGTTTAAACCATTAAGGCGAGTAGTTGTTAATTGGATTGATATCGGATATGATTTTTTTTAAGCGAAGCTACCCTTAATACTCTTAACAATTTATTCTCGCTTAATGGTTTAAAAATAATCTTAAACTTTTAAACAAAGAACATGAAAAATGTACCATTCAAAGGGATTATAGCCTATCCCATAACGCCTTTTGATAAAAACGAAAAAGTAGATATTCCGCTTTTCAAACATTTGGTAGAAAGGCTCATCACCTCCGGAAGCCATGGTATCGCTCCATTGGGGAGTACAGGAGTCATGCCTTATCTGTCGGACGAAGAAAAAGAAGAAGTGACGGAAGCTACTTTACAACAGGTAAAAGGCAGAATTCCGACATTGGTAGGGGTTTCTAATCTTACAACAGAAAAAACCATTCACCATGCTCAGTTCGCAGAAAAAGCTGGAGCAGATGCGGTAATGATTATCCCGATGAGCTACTGGAAGCTGACTGATGATGAAATTGTAGCGCATTATGATGCCGTAGCCAGTAAAATTTCCATTCCAATTATGGCGTACAATAATCCGGCAACAAGTGGAGTAGACATGTCTCCGGCTCTCTTGAAAAGACTTCTTGAAATTCCTAATGTAACGATGATCAAAGAAAGTACGGGAGACATACAGAGAATGCATTATCTAAGGAGAGAACTTGGTGAAGAGGTTGCATTCTATAATGGTTCCAATCCTTTGGCTCTGGCTGCATTTTCTGCGGGAGCGAGAGGCTGGTGCACCGCAGCTCCCAATCTCATTCCCGAACTGAATATCAGTCTTTATAATGCAGTGGAGGAAGGTGATCTTGAGAAAGCAAAAACAATTTTCTATCACCAGTTTGATCTTTTAAAATTCATTGTGAACAAAGGATTGCCAAGAGCCGTGAAATCCGGTCTTAATATTCTGGGGGAAGATGGCGGTAATTTACGAAGCCCTTTAAAACCTTTACACGAAAAAGAAACCGAAGAATTAAAAAATATTATTGAAACCCTTATTAATTAGTAAAAATCGTATGAAAAAGTCCATTTTTTATCATGCAGGATGCCCTGTATGTATCAGTGCAGAACATGATATTGTTAGCCTTATAGGTTCGGAAAATGTTGAGATTATCCATTTAGGTAATGACAAAGGCAAAATTGAAGAGGCTGAAAAAGCGGGTGTAAAATCTGTACCTGCAATAGTAACTCCCAACGGGAATGTTCTTCATATTAATTTTGGAGCGTCTATGGAAGATGTGAAAGGTTAGATTATCGCATTAATTCTTGTATAAACGGCTCAAACTTTTGAGCCGTTTTTAGTATTGAAAAACGCAAGGACGCAGAACAAATATATGCGTTGTGTTTATCTCCGATAAAATTGAATGCTGCTGATTTATCTCTCGCAGATTATACAGATTACGCAGAAAATTACACAGAAATCTGCTTAATTTGCAGCATCTGCGAGAGAATTATTTTTATTCAGAACTTTTTAAATCGTTGCATTTCCCTCAACACCGTCTGAATTATCGGTTTTGTTTCCTGTGATTGCAGATGCGACAAAGCTAAAGAGACTGACCAGTTTCCCTGCTTTGGTGTCCCAATAATAAGTTTCTTTAGGTTCTACACGGATAATGGTAACATTGGGGTCATCTTTTCCGTCAAACCATGCTTTAGCCAGTGGAGACCATTTATCTTCTATCGTTGCTTTATCTTTATAAACAGAAGCTTTTCCGTAAACTGAAAGATACTGGGAATCGCTGTTGTTCATAAAAAACAGCTGTACTCTCCGGTCTTCTTTTATTTCAAAATTCTTGTTGCTGGTTCCGCTGCTGATAAACCATAGATTTCCACTGTCATCAGTTTCTTGTAGAGTCATAGGTCTTGAATTGACAGGAATCGTTTCCAATTCTGTACAGAACATACATATTCTTGCTTTTTCTGACAGTTCTTTGATCTTTTTGATCGCTTCAAGGTGGGTAAGGTTTTCTGTTGACATATTCTTATATTTTAGTGATTGGTAAGTAGTATAAGATTCAAATACCTGACCAAAAGAGGATAAAGTGTGGTATCTTATATAAATTTCTTTTCGTTTTTGGAAATCACAACGAAGAAGGATGAGTGTTAATTCCACATAAAGTTCAAGAATTTTATCAATTTTATCTCCCGCAGATCACTCAGATTTCGCAGTTGATTGTGTATATATCTTTGTAATTGACAAAATATGCGAGAGAATTAAATAAGTGATTTTGCATGTCTTAAATTTGGAGATTGTCTTTTTCTGTCAATAAGTTTTCTGTAAATTTGATGGATGCAGATTTCGCCTCCCAAACACTTGGCTCCTTATATCAGACATTATATCTTTTTGGAAAATTCCCAAGAGGATATAAAAAGTTTAAGGCTCTTTACGGATGGAAGTTCCGGATTGATACTATCCGGAGACATGAATCTGTATTCCGGTATTTCCGAGGACCAGATGCCATTTTCCTTTTTCTATGGTACATTAAACGGTTACAGGGATTTCTTTTCAAAAGGTAAATTTTCTCTTATGGCCATCGTATTTCAACCTTATTTTTTGAATATTCTTTTAAAAACCTCTGCCAAAGAAATTCGCAATCAGATCATTTCCGTGGAAGATATTTTGAAAAATAAGCTGGAAGTGTTTCAGGAGAAATTGTTTAATAAAGAAAGTCCTTTAGCTATAATCAATGATCTGAATATCTTTTTTACGCGTTTTTTATCCGAAAGAATGAGTGCAGATCATCATTTAATAACAGCGACACAGCAATATATTCTTCAAAGTAAAGGCTCTGTATCCTCCAAAGATTTGCAGTATTTCACCGGATATTCTGAGCGTCATTTAGAACGAAAGTTTGACTATCATATAGGAATATCTCCCAAAAAATATGGAAATATCATCCGTCTTCATTATTTTTTAAGCCTTATGAATAACGGGATTGATGATAAAAATATGACCACACTTTCTTACGAAGCGGGATATTCTGACCAGTCTCATCTGATCAGGGAATTTAAAAATAATATCGGGCTTACTCCTAAACAATATTTACATACAGAAAATAAAATGGCAGTTAATTTTATTGAGCTGTAAATTGAAATGGCGGTTTTATACAATTTTTAAGAAGCGAGACAGCCTAGTTTTGCTTTAAAAAAATTATGAATATCAAAATTTCGACGGCACAATTTGAAAACAAAAGTGGTGATAAAGTTTATAACCTATCCGTTATAGAAAAATTAGCTGGTGAGGCAGCATCCAAAGGGTCTCATGTAATTGCCTTCCATGAATGCTCCATTACAGGCTATACTTTTGCCCGAAAGCTTTCCAGAGAACAGCTTCTTGATATTGCAGAACTTATTCCGGATGGTGAGAGTATTACAAGGCTACAAGAGATTTCTACTCAATATAATATCACCATACTAGCCGGATTGTTTGAGAAAGATGAACATGATAACCTCTTCAAGGCTTATGTTTGTGTAGATAAAACAGGACTGAAGGCGAAATACAGAAAATTACATCCTTTTATTAATCCTAATCTTACACCCGGAAATGAGTACTGTGTATTTGATATTATGGGTTGGAAGTGTGGAATTCTTATCTGTTATGATAACAACATCATTGAAAACGTGAGAGCGACCAGACTTCTCGGTGCAGAAATTATTTTTATGCCTCACGTCACCATGTGTACACCATCCACAAGGCCGGGAGCTGGGTTTGTAGACCCACAGCTTTGGGAAAATAGGGTAGCAGATCCTACGTCTTTACGTCTGGAATTTAATGGAATGAAGGGCCGGGACTGGCTGATGAAGTGGCTTCCGTCCAGAGCTTATGATAACGGAGCGTATATTGTTTTTTCAAACCCAGTTGGTATGGATGATGACCAGCTTAAAAACGGGTGTTCCATGATTATAGATCCTTTTGGAGATGTGATTGCAGAATGTCACTCATGGGAAGACAGTTTTGAATCAGCAGTAATTACTCCTGAAAGACTTACTCAGGCAGGAGGATATCGCTATATTAAAGCCAGAAGACCTGAATTATACAGAGATATCATTGGGCAGGAACATTCACCAGAACAAAAAGTAGTTTGGCTTACTGATAAAACTCTTTAAAAAAATTGAATCTCTTCTGTCAGTAATGTTCGGAAGAGATTCATTGCTTATGGGTTAATTGTTTTCTGAAGATCTGTCCAGGCACCTCCGTTGTAGATATGTTTAAAACCTCTTTCTTTGAGGATATTCTCTGCTTTTACACTTCTGAGTCCGTGAGAACACACTGTGATGTATGTTTTTTTCGGGTCTAATTCTACATACCGTTCTCTGATTGTTCCTAAAGAAATATTCACAGAACCTTCTATATGTCCTGTTTCATATTCCTTTTCTGTTCTTACATCCAAAATAACAGCTCCTTTTCTGAGGAGTTCCGGCAAACCATTATCTAAAGTCTGGAATCGGTAAACTCTGTAAACTATATACAGAATGAGAGCTATTCCACAGAATATAAAAAGGCTTTTCATAGCTTGCTCAGAATTTTTTTGTCAATATAAAAGGTTCCGAAAGGAATAAAGCATGCCAAAATAACTTTCCAGGTTATTTCTTTAAATTTCCAGTTTTGTTCCACTCCAACACTTAATGTATTGAACAGAAATAGCAGGAATAATGTTCCGTGAACAGGGCCAATAAGTCTTACCCATAAAGGATTGTCCATCCAGTATTTCATAGGGACTGCAATAAATATCAGAGTCAGTAAGGAAATTCCTTCCAAAATAGCCAGAATCCTCAACCGGCCGATTTTTGTTTTAAATAAATCTATCATAATTATCTGAAATAAGGTCTGTTTGCAAAAGGAGAAAAAGGCCACGGAATGACAATGAAAATTATGATCAGTGCTATAGAAAACCAGATCCCCATAGTTTTGAATTGTTCTTTATCCGAAGGTTTTCTTTTGGCTAATGCAGAACCGATCGTGATGATAATAATGGCTGTAATCATCAGCGAAATATGGATCAGTCCGAAAAATACATGTTCCAAAGAGTCTTTGGCTTCGTTAAAATTTTTCCAGAAGTATTGAATCATTGGGCTTTTGAAGTAAAATATCATTCCTATGACCAGTTGAATATGAGCTATCGTTGCAGTCCAGTGTCTTACCTTATTATCTGCTCCTGCAAATTTTCTGTTGGAAAAATATCCATTGAAAGAACGGTAAATCGCATAGATCAGGCTTATTAAAACCAACCATCGGGTGAGTGAATGTAAAAAAGTAAGGGTTTGATACATCGTTTATTTTTTTGAACACAGCAAAGGTAAAATAAAAACATACTAATTAGTATGTTTTTTGAGAAAAAAATTATTGAAGCGTGTTGAAATAAGACTTAAGTCCTTTTAAATAAATAAGATATACTTCTTTTGAGTTTTCTAATTTGCCCAGGTTTCTTACTCCCCAATAGCCCGAAATGACAAAAACACTTACTTCTTTTGCATTTACTTCTTTGTTGATGATTCCTGCTTCTTTACCTATCTCAATACTTTGTGCAAGGGCCTGTTCCCATTCTTTTGAAAGTTCATGCAAAGCGTGTGTAAAAGCATGATGCCAGGGGGCCATTTGCTGTACGAAATTGGAAGTAGGGCAGCCATATTCCACTTTTAAAAAATCGTTTTCAATCAACAGATGATACATGATATCATAAATACTGTCTAAAGGATTCTGACTGTTTTGAAGAGAGTCAATGAACATTTTCCTGAAATTGGGTTTCATCAGATCTGTAATAATAGCAAGCCCCATTTCATCCTTGGTTTTAAAATGATAATAAAAAGCTCCTTTCGTCACCTGAGTCGTTGCAATAATTTCATCTATGCTTGTAGTCTGAAAACCTTTCACATAGATCAATTCGAACGCTTTCTGGAGAATGGTAAGACGGGTTGCTTCTGATTTCTTCATTAAAACTGATGATTATTTACAAAGGAACACATTTTAAATGTAAAATAAAAACTATCATTATTCTGATACTTTAATACAATTTAAATAATTTTTATAATACGAAAAATCGTCAGAACTTTGCCTTGTCAATATCAACAAAATACAAGACAATGAACTTTCAAAAAGAAATACAGATCAATCCTGCAACACAGACCGCTAAAAAAGGTCTTCCTGCAGCTTTATGGGCATTAACAATAAGTGCTTTCGGAATAGGAACTACAGAATTTGTTATTGTAGGGCTGCTTCCTACCGTAGCCTCAGACCTGGGAATTACCATACCTTCCGCAGGGCTGCTGGTGAGTCTCTATGCGATAGGAGTGGCAATCGGAGCACCGATATTAACGGCATTAACAGGGAAAATCCCACGCAAGATGCTATTGGTATCCATCATGCTTTTATTTGTTATCGGGAACGGGCTGGCATCTATAGCTCCTGGTTTTATCACTTTAGTTCTGGCCAGAATACTTACGGGATTGGCCCACGGGGTTTACTTTTCCATAGGTTCTACCATTGCAGCGTCGCTGGTTCCTGAGGAGAAAAGAGCCACCGCTATTTCTATTATGTTTGCCGGGCTTACCCTGGCGATTGTAACAGGAGTTCCACTAGGAACATTTATAGGACAGCATTTCGGATGGAGAGCGACTTTCATAGGCGTTTCAATCCTTGGGATTATAGGGTTAATTGCCAGTTTACTATTGGTTCCCAACAATCTGAAAAACGGGAAAACAGCATCTTTAAAAAGTCAGTTTAAAGTGCTGGGAAACAAACGTTTGATTTTTACCTTTTTAATGACTGCAATGGGATATGGAGGTACGTTTGTGGTGTTTACGTATCTGTCGCCAATTTTGCAGAAAATTACAGGGTTTAAGGAATCTACGGTTACTTTTATCCTTCTGGTTTATGGAATTGCCATTGCTTTAGGAAACCTGATTGGTGGGAAAGTAGCGAATAAAAATCCTCTGAAAGCCCTTCTATGGATGTTTGCCGCACAGGGATTGGTATTGCTGGCGTTTTATTTCACTGTAAGCAGTCCTGTTTTAAGCATCATTACCCTTTTTCTGTTAGGAGCTTTATCATTTGCTTCTGTTCCCGGACTTCAGTTATTGGTGGTACAGATTGCTGAAAAAGAACTTCCGGGAACTGAGGATGTAGCTTCGGGGATCAATATTGCTGCTTTTAATATCGGTATTGCGATCGGATCTTATGCGGGAGGAATGATTGTTACCTCTTCCTTAGGTTTGGCAAGTACGCCATGGATAGGTGCTTTATTCCTGCTGGTTACAGTTTTGATAACCATGTATAGTATTGGTTTAAGTAAGAAAAATTAAGATTTACTATATTTATTGGAATTATCAACCCTTGTCAAGGTTTTAAACCTTGACAAGGGTTTCATGTAAAAAAATTTCAACATTTTAGTAAAACTCATTTTCGAGCAACAAAATCTACCAGAGTTAACACCTTTAGATCACTAAATTTCATAGATTTCAGCATCGGTAAACACAAAAAATGTACTTTTCTTAGGCAGATTTTTTGTATCCAGTCCTGTAAACTCACTGAAAGCGGGTAATAATAATTGATTGCTGCTAAGGGCAAAACAGGGTAATCTGATATTTTTCACCGCAGAATTCAGTACAATTCCAGGGTGAATATGCCCGGTAATCTGAAATCCGGATTTTATGCTGTCAAAATCATGGATAAAAGTAATATCTTCTATTTCGAGAAATTCAGACTTATGATTAAAGCATAATTTTTCCTCCAAAGTTTTTGAAATACGATCGTGATTTCCTTCAATAAGATAAAATTGTATATCTGGATACCGGTTTTTCCATATACAGAATTCATCCACATCAGAATTATCCCCGGCATGCAGCAAGTCTCCAACAACAATAAATTTTTCAGGCTGAAAATATTCAATCAGTGCGGATAATCTTTCCAGATCACTTTTCATAATGTGATTGGCCAGTGCAATCCCATTTTTGCGGAAATGAGCGGTTTTTCCAATATGCAGATCAGATAGAATCAAGGCTTTTTCTTTTTGCCAGAATGCTGCCCGCTGATTGGTCAGAGTGAAAGTTTTATTTTGGATGGAAATATTTTTGGTTGCTATAAACACTTGATAGATTGAAAATTGAAGGATCAAAGTTACATTATTTAAACCGGATCAGCTAACTTTCCGGCTTACATGAAATTTCTCATCAAAAATATAAGTCAGTGGAAACCCCGTAGCAATTTCTCTTTCTAAAATCTCTTCAGGAGAAAGATGTTCCAAATACATAATTAAAGCACGCAGGCTGTTTCCATGGGCTACAATCAATACATTTTCGCCCTGCTTCAATAAGGGCTTTATTTCGCTTTCGAAATAAGGAATCACTCTGTTATAAGTATCTTTAAGGCTTTCACCTCCGGGAGGAACCACATCGTAAGACCTGCGCCAGATATGAACCTGCTCTGCACCATATTTCAAGGCGGTATCTGCTTTATTTAATCCTTCCAGATTTCCGTAACAGCGTTCATTGAGTGCTTTATCTTTAACGACAGGAATATCCGGATTTCCTATTTCATCCAGAATGACAGAGAGGGTATGCTGTGCTCTGATCAGGGCAGAGGTGAATGCTATATCTATTCTTTCTCCTTTTAGCGCAATACCTGCTTTTTTAGCTTCTTCAATACCGGCTTCAGTTATATCGATATCTTTCCACCCTGTAAATCTGTTTTCCAGATTCCAGAGTGACTGTCCGTGACGGACTAAGAACAATTTTTCCATTTTTAAATTTTATTTCAACTTCCAGGAAGGTATACTCTAAGTTACGATGATTATCCAGACTTTTCAAGAAAATTAACATAGAATATTAGGCTATGAATAAGATTAAAAAGAGCAGGGAACTCATTGAAAAAACATCGGATTGACCATCAAAGATCACTTATATCAGACAGTTTCAGCATTCTTTTAATTCTCGCATCCAGTCCTTCACTTGAAAGCGTCTGTCTTAAGCTGTCTACTTTAATGGGGAAACTCAACGGAGTAAAAGAACGGGAATGTTTTAAAATAATTTTGGATTTTTCAATTCTTTTAAAAGCTTCAACAAGCCGTTGTTCCTGAAGCTGCATATTGAAGACTTCGGTATATGCCTGTTTTATTAAAAAATGATTGGGGTCATGATCTTCCAATACTTTAAAAATCAGTCCGGCAGAACTCTGTAATGATTTGTTAGAACGTTGCTGGCCTGCATAATTTTGAATCACCATTCCGGAAATTACTGCAATATCACGAAATTTTCTCCTTGCCATTTCCGCAGAATTGATACTTGCGATCACATCATTCATCAGATGATCCCGGGTTAAAATCTGCTGGAGATTGTCTTCATTTAAAGGAATTTCTTTATCACTGAACAGCTCAAATCCGTAATCGTTCATTGCCATGGAAAAGGAGATAGGCGCAAGTTTTGAGATCCGATAAGCAATCAAGGCAGCCATTACTTCATGAACGAGACGCCCTTCGAAAGGATACATAAACAAATGATATCCTTCACGGTTTTTGATCATTTCGACCAGAAATTCATTTTCTTTGGGAATATGGGAGTTTTTTTCCTGGTTGATTAAAAGCGGGTGTAAAAATTTAAGCTCTTTTTCTGAAGCTTTCGGATTTAGAGCATGTGATAATTTTTCTCTCAGAAAATGCCCCAGATTGGAACTCAAAGGAAGCCTTCCTCCCAGATAACTCGGAACCAGGGCTTTTCCTTTAGCTGCTCTCACATACACTGTCATATCTTTAATAATGACAACCTCCAGTGTACGTCCCGCCAGAATGAATTTTTCTTCTTTTTTTAATTTTGAAATAAAATATTCTTCAATCATTCCGATATAGCCTCCGGAAATAAATTTTACCTTCAACATGGCATCACTCACAATGACCCCCATATTCATCCGGTGGAGCATAGCAATTTTCCGTGAGGTGACTTTATAAAGACCGTCTTCCATAATGACGATCTTGTGGTATTCTTCATAGTTTTTTAATACACTGCCGCCAATGGTAAGGAATTCCAGAATACTTTTCCATTCCTCGTCCAACATTTCCTGAAAAGCATATACTTTTTTAATTCTCTGATACAGTTCATCGGGATAAAATCCGTCTCCAACCGCCAATGTCATCAGAAACTGAACCAGCACATCAAAACACAAAACCTGTGGTTCTCTGGGCTCAACCACTTTCTGTTTTACGGCTTCTTTTAGCGCTGCCACTTCAATGAGTTCCAGAGAATGGGTCGGAACACAATAAATTTTAGAGGTTTCAAAAGGGGAGTGCCCGCTTCGTCCTGCTCTTTGAAGAAAGCGCGCAACACCTTTGGCTGATCCTACCTGAATAACAGTGTCTACAGGTTTAAAATCAATTCCAAGGTCTAAAGATGACGTTGAAACTACAGCTTTTAATTTTCCGGAACTTAAATTTTCTTCAATCCAGATTCTCAGATGGGCATCAATGGAGCTGTGATGGATCGCAATCTGGCCTGCAAAATCAGGGTAAGCCTCCAGTAAAAGCTGATACCACATTTCACTCTGGCTTCTGGTATTTGTGAATACAATGGTAGATTTTGATTCCAGAATAATAGGAACCACTTTATCTGCCAGTTTGTTTCCAAGATGTCCTGCCCATGGCAATATTTCAATTTCGTTCGGGAACACCGGCAGAATATCTATTTTCTTATGTTCTTTGGCTGTAATTTTTGTCTTTTTAATATCATACGGAATAAGCACTTCCATGGCTTCATCCAGATTTCCGATGGTTGCGGTGATTCCCCATATTTTGATCTTCGGAACATATTTTTTAAGCTGAGAAATCCCAAGTTCTACCATGACACCGCGCTTTGAACCCAGTAATTCATGCCATTCATCCACAGCTACGCATTTCATATCGGTGAAAAACCTTTCATTATTTTTCTGCGCAAGGAGCAAATGAAGACTTTCAGGGGTTACGACAAGAATTTCAGGCATCTTTTTGACCTGCTGTTGTCTTACTTTCGGATCCGTATCTCCATTTCTCACGCCTACAGTCCAGTCAAGCCCGATTTCATCAATGGCTTCCTGCATCGCTTTTGCAATATCTTTTGACAGAGACCGGAGAGGAGTAATCCAGACCATTTTCAAGCCTTTTTTGTATTGTTCGGGATGATTCAGGAAATCAGAAATTAAGGCTAAAAAAACAGAAAAAGTCTTTCCAAAACCGGTAGGAGCAACGACCATTCCGCTGTATCCGTTTCCAAATTTCTTCCAGGTTTCCAACTGAAATTTGAAAGGAGCAATACCTTTATCAGTCATCCATTGCTGAATGATCTTTAATCCGGTGGTATGTTCGAAAGTTGCCAATTCTATTTTTATTTAATTTTTAACGCTAAGACGCTAAGATTTTATAGGATATTATTTATTTTTTGATCGCAAGGGCGTTTCACTTAGCAAAGTTTGCATTTTTACATAGCTGAACGGAGTGCCTTTGCGAACGAAAATATTAGAAATAATTTTAAAAACTTTTGCGTTCATTGCATTAAAATATTACTGCATTAATTTTTTTAAACCAAATTCCAACGCAAACGGCGCTAAGAGTTTGTATGAGAGTGTTTTATTTTTCGTTCGCAAGGGCGTTTCACTTAGCAAAGTTTTCATTTTATCAAAGCTGAACGGAGTGCCTTTGCGAACGAAAAAATTAGAAATAATTTTAAAAACTTTTGCGTTCATTGCGTTAAAATGATTACTGCATTAATTTTTTTAAACCAAATTCCAACGCAACCGGCGCTAAGATTTTGTATGATCGTGTTTTATTTTTCGATCGCAAGGGCGTTTCACTTAGCAAAGTTTGCATTTTATCATAGCTGAACGGAGTGCCTTTGCGAACGAAAATATTAGAAATAATTTTAAAAACTTTTGCGTTCATTGCGTTAAAATAATTACTGCATTAATTTTTTTAAACCAAATTCCAACACAAACGGCGCTAAGAGTTTGTATGAGAGTGTTTTATTTTTCGATCGCAAGGGCGTTTCACTTAGCAAAGTTTGCATTTTTACATAGCTGAACGGAGTGCCTTTGCGAACGAAAATATTAGAAATAATTTTAAAAACTTTTGAGTTCATTGCGTTTAAATAATTACTGTATTAATTTTTTAATTTCTTCCAAATCGTCAATTTCGTCTACGGTTTTGTCTTTCCGCCATCTTACAATTCTTGGGAATCGGAGAGCTACACCACTTTTATGACGATTGCTGAAACCTATGCCTTCAAAAGCAATTTCAAAAACCAGTTCTGCTTTTACCGTTCTTACAGGACCGAACTTCTCAATGGCATTCTTGGTAACAAACCGGCTCACCTCCATGATTTCTTTATCCGTTAATCCTGAGTAGGCTTTGGCAATGGTCACCAGACTATCTCCGTTTTTCACGGCAAAACTATAATCTGTGTAGTAAGCACTTCGTCTGCCGCTTCCTTTTTGCGCGTAGATCAGAACGGCATCAATGGTAAAAGGATTAATTTTCCACTTCCACCAGTCGCCTTTTTTCCTTCCGGAATGGTAAGGTGAATTTTTTTGTTTTAACATCAGTCCTTCGCTGTTTACGTCTCTTGAATTTTCACGAAGAGAATTCAGTTCTTCCCATTTTTCAAATTCCAGACTTTTGGAAATACTGATACGTTCGGGCTTCTCATTCAGTAATAATTCTCCCAGTAAAGCTCTTCTTGCAGAGATGGGTTTTTCTCTCAGGTCGTTATCTTCAAGTTCCAGTAAGTCGTAGACGAAGACTTCAATCGGAATTTCTGAGAGCATTTTTTTAGTTAAAGTTTTCCTGTTTAATCTCTTTTGTAATTCGTTAAAATTTAAGACCTTACCATCGTTCACTGCAAGTATTTCTCCATCCAGGACAAAGTTGCCTTTCATAGCTTGTACGGCTTCTGAAATTTCCGGAAATTGTTCTGTGACGAGTTCTTCACCTCTTGACCAGATGAAAACCTCATCATTTCTTCTTATGATTTGCCCGCGTATTCCGTCCCATTTGTATTCTACCAGCCATTCATCAGGATTTCCAAGTTCTTTGGTTTCTTTTTCCAAAGGATAGGCTAGGCAGAAGGGATAAGGTTTTGAATTGTCAGGATTTACATTTTCTGCATCAATAAGTTCTTTGAAGGAAACTTCTTCAGGCTGCCATTTTCCCATTAAGCTATGCATTAAAGCACTCGGTTCCTGTCCTGAAAATTTCGTCAGTGCATTGATTAATGTTTTATCTGAAACTCCAATCCGGAAGCTTCCGCCAATTAATTTATTGAAAATCAATCGCTCGGTATAATCCAGCCCATTCCATGACTGCAGTACAAATTCTTTTTTTTCTACATCTGTTTTGCCTTTCAGACTTACGATATCATTCATCCATTCTGATAATGAACGTTCTATTTTTTCCTTCGGAGGCGGAAGAATTAGTGACAACGTTTCTCCAAGATCGCCTACCGAAGAGTAGGATTCCTGAAACAGCCAATAAGGAAGTTTGGTAATTTCCAGCGCCCATTCTTTCATGTAATTGGTATTGACATTTCTCTTAGGTCTCTTGCCGGTAAATAAAGCGATAAACCATACTTTATCTTCATCAGGAGCACGCTCGAGATAATCAATGATCGCATCAATTTTAGCATTGGTTTTATTGGTTGTTTCCAACGCGTTGATAAGGTCTGCAAAATGTCTCATGATGCCGGATTTTGTGAGATTTCTTTTTCAGATTCTTCTTCGTCTTCTCCGTAAAGTGTTTCTACAACATCTGCTTTAATTCCTGTTTCATTCAGATATTTGGAAAAAACTTCTGTCTGTCCGTGAGTAACATGAACCAGCTCTGCTTCAGTTGCTTTTACCGTTTGCAATAATCCTTTCCAATCTGCATGATCACTCATGGCAAATCCTGCATCAGCGCTTCGCCATCTTCTGGCACCGCGCACCTGCATCCAGCCGGAACATATCGCTGTTGCCGGATCTGGAATCTTTTTAATAATATTACTGTCGAGCAAAGCAGGTGGTACAATGACAATTTCGTGTTCCATCTCTTTCGGGCGTTCTCTAAAATCCGCAATGGTGTATTCAGGAAGATCAATTCCTACTGTTTCGAAGGCTTCATTAAGCTTTCCGATAGAATAATGAACATATATTTTCCCTAATTCTTCCACTGCTTTCATAATGCGCTGGGCTTTCCCTAAAGAATACCCGATGAATACAGAAGTTTTATTGTTTTCTTTATTTTTCAGAACCCAGTTCTGGAGTTTTTTATTTAAGTCCGGAACTTCCAGCCAGTTGTAAATAGGCAGCCCAAAGGTGCTTTCTGTCACAAATTCATTGCATTTTACCAGTTCGAAAGGAGTACTTAGCCCATCATCCTGAACTTTATAATCTCCAGAAATGACAGCCACGTAGCCTTTATACTCAAGCTTTATCTGTGCTGAACCAATGATATGTCCGGCAGGGTGAAGTGAAAGTTTTACTCCATTGATGGTAATCACTTCTCCATATTCTACGCTCTGGCATTCAATATCTGGTCCAATTCTCTGGTACAGAATAGGTTTGGTAAAATGGTGACAAAGGTATTTTTTCATTCCCCAGCGGGCATGATCAGCATGACCATGGGTGATAACAGCCATCTCTACGGGTCTCCAGGGATCTATATAAAATTTTCCCTGGGGACAGTAAATGCCTTTTTTTGTAAATGTGATTAATTTCAATGGTGTAACTGGTTTATAGAATTAGCTTCAAAAACTTAACCAATTTACAATAAAGTGTTTATTTTTTAATTTTTGTGGTATGAGATTTTATGAAGTATTCCATATTGTAGGAATGATTATTTATAATAGGTTTTGGCTTAAGCCAATGGAATGTTTTAAAGAATAAATGGGCTAAAGCCCATTTCTATTGATATTCTGTAATGTTAAATAATGAAAGGAGGGATTACAATTGGATTGTAAAGAATAAAAAAAGCTGTTCCCAATTGAAACAGCTTGTATCGTTTATTTTTCATTCAGCACGTCATTTACGAAGTCAATCCATTGATAATCCGGAATGGTTTTGTCGATGAAATAATCGGGTTGAATACCTTTTTCGTCAATGGCCATATCAGGAATACGAAAGCTTTTGGAGAGTGCATAGCCCAGTTTAAACTCGTTACAAGGGGAATTTACAAAATACATATTGGAGATATCCAGAACTCCGGCAGTAGTGGTTCCGAAAAGCTTTACTTTTTTACTTTGTTTGGCAGCCAGTAAAAATTCTTCTGCAGTACTTCCGTTTCCGTTGTTAATGATGATTCCTACATTCTTTGGATATGGTGAAATTTTATCCATTTTGGTGATTCCTACAATTTTTCCATCATCCTGAAGGCTTACAAATTTACCTAAGTTCTTGCTGAGCTTGTCATAAGCTTTCTTCAGATATTCTCTTTCATCTGCCTGCATACCATATTTCTGATAGTTGTCATAGAAATCAAGCATTCTCTGGTTATTCAGTTTTGTAGAATAAAGCTGTGTTCTTACACTTCGGATAGGGTTTGTGTAGAGATAAGGAATAATTTTGGCAAAACTGTTATCACTTCCACCACCATTATATCTGATATCAATTATTAGGTTTTCTGTACTTTCAATTTTAGATTTATTGGCTGTAATGACGCTGTCAATATCTTTTTTCAAAGCACCATTAAATGAAGGGATTCTCAAAAGCAGTGTAGTTTTATTAAGCTGCTTCAGGAACGGTTTTTGTGCCATAATAGCCTCATAATACGTTTCAATTCCTTCTTCTTTTTCAAATTTCGGGGAAACTCTTTTCAAGGTAAAGTCATTGATTTCAAGATAGTTTTTTCCTACAAGTCTCATATCGTGAATTTCCTGTCCGGTTTTATTTCTCAGATAATAGGTTCCTTTGGTTTTATCGGCGTTGAAAGTCAGTTTTAATTCATTAGGTTTCCAGTTTTCGGCTCCGGACTGTATGATAAAACCTTTATAGACTTCCCCGAACTTTTTAATACCTATTGTATAGGGTTCAACTTCCCAGATTCCTTCAATATCTGAATCATTTTTAGATGCAGCTTCTTTTTTGAACTTTTCAAGATCTATTTTCACCAATTCTGTTTTGGTATTTTCATTGACTGCTGGGAGGGCCTCGGTAGCTTTATTTTCTATTTTTGAAACTGAAAAATGACCTGATCTGAAGAATTTAAGCCAGTCATATATTGTCTGATAACATTCTGTATCGGATTTTGCATTTTTGATTCTTTTCAGAAAGTCATCATTATGAGCCTGATAAGCTGGAAGACCTTTTTTATCAATCACATACTGATATCCGGCATCATTTTCTTCAAAGGTCTTTTTTACCCACTGATAATTACTTTCACAATTGCAGTTTTGAGCAGAGCTAAAAGAAGTAGAAGTGATAAAAATTAAAAAAAGTGTTTTAATTTTAAGCATATGTTAGTTATTAGTTTTGTTGTAAAGCTTACAAATCTAACGATAATTCTGTTTTTTTATGATGCAAAAAAGAGAATTATTCTAAAAAAAATGTTTTCTGGTGCACTTTCTGAGCTTTTCAGCACTATGAAAATGAACTTTCAGGCAATATGGACCTTCTTAAAATCTTTGAAATTTGTCCATCATTAAAAAAGAATACAATGAGTAAAACAATTTTAATTACAGGGGCAGCAAGTGGATTTGGAAAGATAGCAGCTTTTGATCTTGCTAAAAAAGGACACAGAATAATCGCTACAGCTCAGGTCTATCCTCAAATGAGTGATTTAATCCGTGAAGCTAAAGAACAGGGAGTTGATCTGACTGTCGACAAACTGGATGTAACAAGCCAAAGAGATGTAGAGTATATTGTAAAGAAGTATAATGATATTGATATTCTCATCAGCAATGCCGGAATTATGGAAGGCGGTCCGATTGCTGAACAGCCCGTAGACATTATCCGTTCTATGTTTGAAGTGAATGTATTTGGTGCCTTGAATCTTGCACAGGGTTTTATCAAAAGGTTTGTAGAAAAGAAAAGTGGAAAGATTATTTTCACGTCTTCGATGGGAGGTTTATGGACCGTTCCTTATGTTGCGGCTTATTGTGCTTCAAAACATGCTTTGGAGTCTATTGCAGAAGGGTTGAGGACTGAATTGGCTCCGTTCAATATCAAGATTGCAACTTGTAATCCTGGTGTATTTGGAACAGGTTTCAATGATAGAGGCGTAGATTCTATTTTCCATTGGTATGATCCGAAAACCAACTTTACTCCGGAATCAGCGTTTGACGGGGCTGCAGAATCTTTAACACATCAGCTTGATCCTCAGTCTATGGCCGAAGTGATTGTAAATGTAGCTTTAGATGACAACAGCAACTTCAGAAATGTTCATCCGAAGGAAACCGAAGAGTTTGTAAAACAGCTTCAGGCAGAGGCATGGACCGCAAAAAGTTAATGTCATGGAATTGAGTTATGAAACAGCCGAAAAGGCTTTGCAAACAGCCAGGGAAAAAGCATTATCTCTAAATATTCCTGTAACTATTGCTGTGGTTGATATGGGCGGACACCTTATTGCATTAGCAAGACTGGATAGTGTTTATGGAGTGATTGATTTTGCCGTTAAAAAAGCAAGAACTGCCGCTATGTTTGCTGTAAATACTGAAATGATGGGAAGTATTATCTCAGAAACAGGCATCCATGGATACGGAATGCTCAATTCAAATGAAGGACTTTTAACTATTGCAGGTGGTGTTGTTCTGAAGAATACAGAAGGAAAAATTATTGGTGCTATAGGTTCTTCAGGGGGAAGCCCGGAGCAGGATAAGGAAATTGCAGAAGCAGGAGCACAGGCTATTGCTTAAATTTCAGATATTTGCATGATGGAAAATACTTCTGAGATCATATTTGACCAACTGGTTTATTCATGCGCCTTTGAATCTTACAGAGGCCATGAGGAATTTATTCCGGATCACTTTCTGGGATTTCAGATATCCGGAGAGACTCATGCTTTTCATGAGCATGGTAAAACGGTGATTAAAGAAAATACAGTAGTTCTGGTCAGAAAAAACCAACTGATCAGAACGATCAAATATCCTTCAAGCCATGAAAAGTATCAGTTTGTTTCCATTACATTGGATGATGAAACGCTGAGACAGTATGCTACAGAAAATAAAATAACCGTAAATACAGTTTTTAGTGGTAATGAGCGGTTATTTTTTGAGCCTGATGATTTTTTTAAGAGCTATTTTACTTCTCTTATTCCTTACATTAATAAAACAAAGAAAATTCCCCCAAAGTTAGCAGCATTAAAGGTGAAGGAAGCTATTGAGTTACTTTTGCTGAGTAATCCGGATCTTAAAAACCTTCTTTTTGATTTTTCTGAACCGCATAAAATTGATCTTAAGGAGTTTATGAATAAAAACTTTATGTTCAATGTTTCTGTGAATGCTTTTGCAAGGCTTACAGGGCGTAGTCTTTCGGGATTTAAAAGAGATTTCAGCAAAACTTTTGAGATGACACCCAAGCAATGGCTGAAAGAAAAAAGATTACAAGAAGCCTATTATTTAATTAAGAACAGAGATAAAAAGCCTTCAGATATTTATCTTGATCTGGGGTTTGAGAATTTGTCTCACTTTTATTCTTCTTTCAAAAAGAAATTCGGGGTGAGAACTACTGAAATATAGCTTTAACCCTTAAAAAAACACAATTATTCTATATGTAACTGTTGGAAAAACGCAAAGACGCAAGAAAGGTTTTACAATGTGACTGTTCTAAGGCGCAAAGATTTTATCTCTGATAAAATGTGATCCTAAATTGTTGATTAATCACAACATCTGCGTAATTCTCCAGGATCTGCGAGAATCTATCAATCATTTATGATTTTCCTGCCTCTTTGCGTTTTCTTACTGTTATGGGATCATATTTTCTGATCTCAATCTTTCAAATACCTGTGTAAAAGAGTCTTCTGTACTTGTGTAAGCTGTAAAGCCCAGTTTTCTGCTTTTAGACATATCACACATCACTTCCAATGGTCTTCCCAGATCCAGGTCAGTATGCCATGCAGACGACAGACGGTTAAGATTACTTTCTTTGAGATTATATTTTTCTGCAATGGCTGTCCAGGTTTCGTGATCGTTTTCAATTTCTTTTTCAAGAGGTCTTATAGTTCCGTTGAAACCTTCAGCTTCTACACCGAACCAGTCTGCCAATCTTTTCCAAAGCCATTTCCATCGGAAAACATCTCCGTTAGCAATATTAAAAGCCTGGTTTTTTGCTGATTCTGTAGATGATGCCCAAACCAATTGCTTAGCCAGGATTCTTGCATCAGTTACATCTGAAACTCCGTTCCATTGAGCTTCTGAGCCCGGCCAGATGAATTTTCTTCCGGTTTCTTTGCAGATGCTGGCATATACAGCCAATGTAGCTCCGATATTCATAAGATTTCCTACGGCATATCCAACGACTGTGTGAGGTCTGTGAATACTCCATGTAAAACCGTCTCTTTCAGAAGCTTTGTATACTTCGTCTTCCTGTGCATAATAAAAGTTGGGAAGCGGAAGTCTTGGATGTTCTTCTCTGACAGGTGTTTCAGGTAAAACTCCTTCTTTAGCATAAGCCTCGAATGGGCCCAGATAATGTTTAAGTCCTGTAACCAAAGCTACATGCTGAACCGATTTTTTAGGAGATAAAACGTTTAGCAGGTTTCTCACCAATAGGCTGTTGACACGGATATTTTCTTCTTCGGTGTCATTGCGCATCCATGTGGTAAAGTAAATATGAGTGGGAGAGATCCCTTCTAATGCTTCTGTAAGGTTCTGCTCATTCAACAGGTCTGCTTTAATGGGACGAAGTCCCGGGATATTGGTGTTCGGGTTTCTGGATAATCCGTATGTTGTCCAGCCTTGTGCAATCAATTCCTCAGCAAGGTTACTTCCTGTAATTCCGGTAGCACCTACTACCAATGCAATATTTTCCATAAGTATTGTAAAATTTCTTGTACAAAATTATGGCTGACAGAAGGCTTCTCCCCTTGATCTGGATCATACATTTGGGTTGATCTGGATCAAGGATTATTCAGAGAATTTTTTTTACGGATTCTGCTTACGGTTTCAGGAGCAAGACCAAGATAAGAAGCAATAAGGTTGTGTGGCACTCTTTTGATCATTTCAGGATTCTTTTGTGCCAGTTGAAGATATTTTTCTTCAGCAGTATAGCTATTGGAAACAATGAGCCTGTAATCTTTCGTTACGAGACTGTTTTGGTATAAAATTCTGAAATACCGATCCATCACCGGGATCTCCAGCATCATTTTTTCGTAGTTTTCCAATGTGATCGTCAGTACTTCGGTTTCTTCAATTGCATCAATATTGAGTACTGATTTTTCCTGATTGATAAAGCTGTTGAAATCTGAGATCCACCAGCCTTCAAAGGCAAACATATTGATGTGCTCATTTCCTTTTTCATCCAGAAAATAAGACTTCAGTAGTCCTTTGCTTACAAAAGACAACGATTTGCAGACATCTCCTTCCTGAAGAAGATACTGTTTTCTGCGAAGTTTTTTAAGGGTAAAATAAGATTGAACCTGATTCTTCTGTTCGTCTGTGATATCAACCTTATTTTCGATATGGGAAAGCAGCACTTCAAACATCCAATAAATATTTCATCAAAATTACTATTTTCAAATGCATCAGAAACTTTATTTTTCAAAATCATAGAGGTTGATGCCTATTTCCTCATTTTTAATTTTTACAACCCTTGTATTCAACGGATAGAAAATAAATTCTGCAGCTCCCTGAATTTTCGCCTCCAGAAGATGGCCTGCCAAGGCGGTGTAATCTTCTCTTCCCAATGTAATATGAAGGTGAAGAGTTTGTTTTCCTTCTATTTCAGACACATTTCCGGAAATATTGGTGACTTCCATCTGTTCTTTGAAAGTCTTGTCTACATATTTTTTGGTCGCCGGATTAAAGAAACGAAGGGTGGCTTCACTTACAGCTCCTATACCGGTAACTTCTCCCGCCAGGATATTTTGGTTTTGAATAAAGTCTGTTAAACTCTCTACAATATTGGAATGATTATAAAGACTAACAATGTAAATATGATCGGCTTTTCTGGCAGACCAATGTTTTCCTTTATAATTCATAATCGAAAAATTTATTCTATAGTTTTTAAATAATTGATGATTCCTATCACATCCTCTTCACCAAAACCTTTGTCATGCGCATTTTGATAGGTTTGAATCAAAGATTCGGATAAAGGATAATCAGCGCCTGCATTTTTAGCGAGAAGAATATCTTTCAGCATCAGATCAAGGGCAAATGCCGGAGCGTACTCATTAGCAATAAGCATAGGTGTTTTTACTTTGGTAGCACCGCTTCCGCTGGCACTTTCATTGATGATTTCCAGCATATCTGATCGTTCAATTCCTAATTTTCCTGCCAATAGAACTGTTTCTGCCAGTCCCTGATAAATGGTAGACAGAAAATAATTGATCGATAGTTTTCCTGCAATTCCTTTTCCGTTTTCACCCAAATGTTTTACAGATTTTCCTATTTTCAAAAGATAAGGCATCGCACGGTGGATGTCTTTTTCTTCACCTCCCGCCATAATAATCAGGGTTCCTTCTTTTGCAGGTAAGGTACTTCCGGCTACAGGAGCATCAATAAACGATGCTTCTTTTATTTTGAGAGCCGCAGCGGTTTCTGTAGAAGTTTCCGGAGAAATGGTACTCATATCCACAAAGAGCTTTCCCTGAATATTTAATGGAATGATTTCTTCATATACTGCTTTTACAGCAGTGTCATTAGTTAACATTGTGAATATAATATCACTGTTTTGTACCAGGTCTTTAACTTCGGTATAGACTGTAGACTTTTCCTGAAAATCTTTGGCTTTTTCAGAGGATCTGTTATAAACCGAAAGAGGGAATCCTGCTTTTTCAATATTTTTTGCCATTGGATGGCCCATATTTCCTAATCCGATGAATCCGATTTTTTCCATTGTCCTGATTTCTATTTTGTTATTAATTAAATTGTTATGTTTTCAATCTTCTGAGTGAAGAGGAGTGATCTTAAGGAAATCGATAAGTATATAAAATACGTCTGTTTTGCAGCAAAATACCGACCAAACAGCTCCATTACAAAATTAAGTTTTAATTATATTTTCAAACATAAGTTTTTAAAACCGGAGAAACTTTCAGAAATTTACAGCAAATAAGAATTAATGAAGATTGTAGATATAGACAACTGGAACAGAAAAGAGCATTTTGAATTTTTTTCTAACATGGCAAGCCCTTATTTTGGATTTACAACGGAGGTAGACTGTACAAAAGCATATGATATTGCAAAAGAAAAAGGCTATTCTTTTTTTGCCTATTATTTTCACAAATCTATGGTGGCGATCAACAGAGTGGAGGAGCTAAAGCTCAGAATTATTGATGGGCAGGTGATACTGTTTGACACCGTTCATGCCGGCAGTACAATTGGCAGACCGGATGGTACTTTCGGTTTTTCATTCACTCCTTTCTCAGAAGATTTCGAAACATTCAATGCAGCTCTGCAGGAAGAAATAAAAGGAGTACATGAAAGTGCAGGGTTGAGACTTAGCAATGAAAGGTTGGGGAAAGATCATGTCAGACATACTACTATTCCTTGGAATTCATTCAGTGCGATATTGCATCCAACAGATTTTAATACTACAGAATCGGTTCCTAAAATTGCTTTTGGACGATTCAATATCCGTGAAGGAAGAAAATATCTTCCGGTGTCTGTTGAAGCACATCACGGATTGGCAGATGGAATTCACCTTTCGAAATATCTGGAAGAGTTTCAGAAAGAGTTGGACCAGAATTAGAGACCATATTTTTAATCAAGTATAAGCAGAAGCCGGCTGAGTCCGGCTTTTCCATTTTAATAATAAATCTTCCCGCGTTCTATTTTCAAAATCTGATCTTTTTCCAGTTGTTTTATGGTTCTTATAACCGTTTCCACACGCAATCCTGTCAATGAAGCAAGCTGCTGCCGGGTAAGGGGAATCTGGAAAGAATAATGGTTTTTATCATCATGGTAGCTTTTCAGATAATCCATCAGAAGTTTTAGTTTGGAAACGGGGTTTTGAAATGAGAGGTTATAAAGCATGATATATTTATAATACATCCTTTCGGCAAGACATTGATAGACATTGAGTGAAATTTCAGGGTTACTTTGAAGCAGTTCCAGAAAATTCTGTCCCGGCATTATAAAAATACTCGAATCTTCTATTGCGACAGCATTCATAGGATAAGGTCTGTTGACGAAAAGTAACGACTCTCCAAAGCTGTGACCGTCTGATAATATATTTTGGATAAACTCTTTACCGTTTTCCGTATAATTATTGAGTTTAATTTTCCCTTTTTCAATCTGGTAATAATGTATAGGAGAATCGTCCTCACGAAAAATAATATCTTCTGCTTTATAATTTTTCATTTCGGCACCAAATGAGATAAGTAAATTTTCAGGGATCATGGTAGTTATTTAATTTTCATCTAAAATTTTAAATAATCTTTTAGAGACTGCTGATGTTTAAAATTTTATAATGATAAAGGAACACCCATTTCATTTATTTCTCCTATGATGTGGTACCATTCATATACCACAAATGTTTAGTTTTTTCCGATGAACAGGTTGAAAACATTGATTGAGATCATAAAAAGTTAACGGAATTACACAGTACATTTACTTCCTGTCAAAATAAGGACCCAAGTAATAGGGAACAAGCTGATAAAAGCAATTATGATATTTTACTCAAAATATAACGTGGTATCTATGTGGTACACGTATTTAATAAAATTTTAATCATTTTTTCTTTCTTTGCCAATGTAAAAATGGAAAGAAATTCAAATGTGTGATTTTTTAACAGAATTATTCAATTAAATCGAGTTATATACCATAATTTGTTACGTAATATTAACTAAAACTTGTAGAATTTTGAATACATAAAAATTATTTTGTTCCCGGTATTGATTCAGCAAAACACAAATTGAACAGTAAAAAAAAGACTTTGTACAGATACACAAAAGATGTGGTATCTGAAATAAGAGATGAAAAAGTATTATGAAAAATAGAAACCCTGAAACCAACTTAGAGGATTTAACCCAAAAGATTCTTGTACAAGACGAAATAATGGCATTAGCTAAGGCAAATTCTCCTCGTCTTTTGAATAAATTCAGATTGGTTTATCCTGATTTTTTTAAAAAGTTATCTGATATACAGCCTTCGCTTAAAAACTCTGAACTGATCTTTTGTATTTATCTTAAGCTCAATATGACTACCAAGGAAATAGCAACCTGTATTTTTGTGACTCCAAAAGCAATACAGAACAGGAAAAACAGGATCAGAAAAAAGCTGAATATCCCTTCTGAATTCGATATCTACAAATGGTTTAATGAAATTTAAACCATTTTTTCTGTATTTACACTTCCACTATGGCTTTATCCAAATCATGATATAAAAGAATTTTCCAGTTGTTCTCTCTCGCTTCTTTTTCCCATCTGAGCCTTAATTCCATAGCTTTCCTGCCATCGTAATCGCTTTTATAGGCTAAATGGTATTTTAAATAGGAAGCCTGCGGAAGATCATCAGCGCCGTAGAAAGCCGTTTCATCATTTTCTCTGATCCAGAACACCTGCATAAAAGGAGTGTGCCCACCTACCACTTCATAGGAAATTTCATCTGTGATCTGCCCCCGATCTTCATTCATCCAAATAATATTGGGGAGCTGAATCAACTTTTCCAGCATATCAAAATCAAAAGAAGGATTTCCTTTCTTTTCCATGGCAAAATCCAGTTCACGTTTCTGGATATAAATCTGAGCATTCGGAAAAGCAGCTTCGAAACCAGTTTCTGTAAGCTTTACAGCGCCTTCAATATGATCTTTATGGAGATGGGAGAGTAATAACTTGGTGATCTGTTCAGGACGAATATTTTCCTTTTTAAGAATTTCTGAAACCACCGTTGTTCCGGACTCATTTTTCCAGCCAATCCCGGCATCCAAAAGGATATAATCATTTTCCGTAATGATAAGAAACGGTTGAACAGACATTTTGATTCCTCCGATGGTATCAAAATTTTCTTCTGTTAAAAGGGTAAAGTCTTTGGTTTTGCTTGCCGAAAAATTACCTTCTTTAAGTGGAATGATTTTCATGCTGCAAATTTCCTCAATATTTCTAATATTCAAAAGGTTTTTCATCGATATATATGATCAATAAAAACAATCACAGCGTCATAATACTGAAATTATTCAACTTATCGCAGAATTACGAATCATTCATAAAGATGTAAAAGATAAGAGTGGAAATTTTCTTTTTTTAATGATTATCTTTGATCTCTTAAAAATCTGACGGTACCTTCCGTTGGGCAACTTTCAATTCAAAAAAACTTTATACGCAATGCAGGAGAATTCTTCCCATGGTATTTCCCGGACGGTCATCTGGCTTATGGCCATTATTTCCGGACTTGTAGTCGCCAACAATTATTATAATCAGCCTTTATTGGCACTCATCTCTGAAGAACTTCAGGTTTCTGAAAGTGCTGCGAGTAAAATTTCTGTCCTTACACAGATTGGCTATGCATTAGGATTGCTGCTGATTGTTCCTTTGGGAGATAAGTTTTTCCGCAAGAAATTAATTTTAATTGATTTGTGCCTGGTTTTCGGATCACTTTTATGGATGACTTTTGCCACTCAGTTGTGGATGCTGTATGCAGCCAGTTTACTGATTGGAGCTACATCAGTAATTCCGCAGTTGTTTGTCCCTATTGCTGCAGAGCTTTCATCTGATAAAGAAAAATCTTCTAACATAGGATTGGTCATGTCCGGATTATTACTGGGAATTCTTCTTTCCCGTTTTGTGGGTGGAATTGTAGGAGAAGTCTGGGGATGGAGAGCCATGTTTGGAATTGCAGCGGGACTGATGATCCTTGTCTGGCTTGCTGTTTATAAAATGCTTCCGGAGTTGTCTCCTAATTTTAAAGGAACTTATAGAGAGCTGATGTGTTCTGTAGCCCAACTTGCCAAAACACAACCGATTCTTCAGCTGGCATCATTCCGTGGAGCAATGGCATTCGGATCGATGTGTGCTTTGTTTACCACATTGGTTTTTCATATGGAAAAACCACCTTTTAATGCAGGATCTTCTGTAGTGGGGAGCTTTGGGTTGGCAGGTGCCGTAGGAGCTTTAGCCGCTGCGAAAGTGGGAAAATTGCAAAAGTATCTGGATATTAACAGGATTATATTGTACTCTTTATTGATTGTGATTGGAAGCTGGGGCTTTACCTATTTTGCAGGAGAGACCTATTGGGGTTTGATTGTAGGAGTAATTCTCGTGGATCTGGGAGTACAGTCAAGTCACATTATGAACCAGACCAATTATTTTTTGATTAAATCCAATGCTGTCAACAGACTGAATACCGTATATATGGTATCTTACTTCATCGGAGGATCACTGGGAACCTGGCTGGCCTCTATTGCCTGGCAAAAGGCTCAATGGACCGGTGTTTGCTTTGTAGGAACAGTATTTGGCGTATTGGCTTTGATTGCCCATGTTCTGTTTTGTAAAAAAGTGAATAAAGCGTAGGGGAAAAGTATTTTTGTTTTATACTTAACCTGTTTTGGGTTTCGGGGGATTTTATCGCAGATAAAATCCCCCGAAGTTTTTTTATGATAATTCGTCTGCATTTTCCTGTGCCTGCATCAGTTCTCTGTGTTTACCGCCCCATTCATCAAGCTGTTTCCAAATGGGGATCAGTTCTCTGGCAATATCCGTAAGTTCATAGTCTACTCTTGGCGGAACTTCAGCATGGACCGTTCTTTTTACCAGGCTTTCTTTCTCCAGTTCTCTCAGCTGAAGAGTTAGCATTCTTTCCGTTATTCCTGAAATAGAGTTTCTGATTTCACTGAAACGTAGTTTTCCGTCCTTTAATTTATTTAAAATAATCAATTTCCATCGTCCGCCGATTTTACATACAGCATAGCTCAGATCACATCCCTGGATATATTGTCTGTTGATATTATTCGTTGAATTTTCTTTGATCTTACCCATTACTTACAAATTTGTTAGTACCATACATTTAGCCGTATACACTGCAAATGTAAGGTTTGAGATTTAATTTTGTCCATCAAAACAGAAAATAACTGCAATAGAAGAACGATAGCGCTCAAGTTCTCAGCAGAAACAACAATAATTTAAATTAAAAATATAATGCAATTAACACCTAAGATAACACAGATTTTAAATCACTTAGAAACCATACAACCTTTCAATCCTCAGGATTCTTTAGATGGTGCACGCAAATTTCTTGAAACCATGTCTCTTCAGCTTAGCGGGAAGAAAGAATCAGTAAACATGATTGAAGAGCTGGATATTCAACAGAATAATCATCAGATTCCGATCAGAATTTATCGTCCTAAGGGAAGAGAAATTCAACAGTCGTCAGCTATTATTTATATTCATGGCGGATGGTTTATTGCAGGTGGTTATGAAACCCATGATGCGGTTGTCCGTAAACTGGCGAATAAAACCGGATCAGTCGTTATTTTTATAGATTACCGTCTTGCTCCCGAACATCCTTTTCCTGCTGGTTTAAATGATTGTATTGATGGGGTAAAATGGGTATTTGAAAATGCAGAATCTTTAGGAATTGATCCTGATAAGGTTGGAATCATAGGTGACAGTGCCGGAGCAGCTTTATCAACGGCAGTTTCTATTCAGCTAGGAAAGCATCTGAAGTTTCAGACCTTGATTTATCCTGCAGTAGACAATCAATTGAATTCAAAGACCTGGGAAACTTATGAAAACGGCCCGGTTCTTAATAAACAAGGGGGCATAGAAGCCTGGGCAGGGTATCTTCCGGAAGATGAGAAGGATAACCCTCTGGCAATTCCTGTTTTAATCAAAGATTTTAAAGAAACACCACCTACTTTAATCATTCTGGCAGAACATGACCCTTTGCTGGATGATGGGAAACAGCTTTCTGAAAATATGAAAAATGCAGGAGTTGAGTTTAAAACAAGCCTCTACAAAGATATGGTTCACGGATTTATGCACATGGGAGAATTGTTGGAAGAAGTACAGTCAGCGGTAAATGAAATGGCTGATTTTGCCCATCAAAACTTAAAATCTGAGGAATAAGGATCATGAAGAAATATGCATACATTGGTTGTCTCGGATTTATAGCGGTTATTACAACAGAATTTGGGGTCATCGGAATTCTCCCGCAAATTGCAGAACATTATAAAATCAGTATAGACAAAGCAGGATATCTCTTGAGTGCATTTGCTTTAATCATTGCGCTTACAGGACCTTTTATGACCTTGCTTACATCAGATTTTGACCGTAAGAAGATAATGCTTACTGCGATTTTCATGTTTCTGATTACAGGATTTGTATCGTCTTTTTCGCCTCCTTTCTGGCTGCTGATGCTGGTGAGAATTTTACCCGCATTCCTTCAGCCGGTGTATATCGCGACGGCACTATCTGTGGCGGTATCCAAGGCAGATGAACGGAAAAAGAATCAATTGATGGGAATCGTTTTTAATGGAGTAGCTATTGCCATGGTAACAACAGTACCTTTTGCCACCTGGATTGCCGGGCTTTGGACCTGGGAATATTCATTTATGATACAGACTGTAGTGAGTTTGATTGCTCTGGTAGTCATTTATTGTATGCTTCCTCCAATGCCTGTGAAAGAGAAAAAGTCTTATGGGAATCAGATCAGAATATTGAAACAGCCTCCATTTGTACTGAGTACGCTGACTAATTTTTTCATGATTACAGCATGGTTTTCTACGTACAGTTATTTTGCAGATTATCTGAACAAAGCCAAAGGAATGGATACATCAATGGTAAGCTATATGCTTCTGTTATTTGGAATTATCGGAGTATTTGCCAATGGAGTAGCCGGAAAAATGCTGAATAGAAATGTCGCAGGTACCACCGCTATTTTTCTTTCCGGAACGATTGTAGTACCTGTTCTTCTCTATTTTTCTGACGGAAACTTATGGGCAACAATGGCAGTGATCGGAATCTGGGGATTTCTGTATTCACCTAGCTTTTTGAATGCATCCACTTATATGATCTCTTCAGCTCCGGAATCTCTGGAGTTTGCCAACAGCCTTGCTACATCTTTTGGAAATCTTGGAGTAACGGTGGGAACTACAATCGGAGGATGGGTAATCGTTACAAAAGGAGTAGAGTATATCCCATGGATAGGTGTTGTTTTTGGACTTCTTGCTTTTACAATGATGATTCTAAAAGGGGTCGTAGAGAAGCGTAGCCACGTACTGTCCACCTGTCAGAATTAAACTGTAATAATTTTTGTTACATTAAATAAAATACACTATCTTTGTACTATTAATTTGAAATTGGTTTAAGCTTTTATTTTTAAACCATTAAGATTTAAAATGAGAGTTTAAGAGTATTAAGATAAGCTTCGCTTTAAGCTTTAAAATCAGAATGATTCATCTTAACTATACTTTATCTCTTAAAGCTTTCTTAATGGTCTTAATAGATATTGAATATTTTTTTATAAGTTTAAATAGTTTCTTGATGTAAAATTAAATACAATGAAAATAGAAATCTGGTCGGACGTGATGTGTCCGTTTTGTTATATCGGAAAAAATAATTTTGAACAGGCTTTGAATAAGCTTCCTTTTAAAGATGAAGTAGAAGTAGAATGGAAGAGTTTTCAATTGGATCCAAGCTTAGATCCGAAGGAAACTCAGGATACCCTGCAATATTTCAGAGAAAAGAAAGGATTCCCTGAAACTCAGGCTACCCAAATGCTTGGACAGGTAACTCAAATGGGAAAAGGAGCGGGAATTGATTTTAATTTTGGCAAAACTTTGATCACCAATACCTTCAGTGCCCATAAATTGCTTCATTTAGCTAAAAAGCATAACAAATCCAATGAAATGGAAGAAGCATTATTTATTGCCCATTTTATTGACGGTAAGAATGTGGGAGATACAGAAGTTCTCGTTGCTCTGGCCGAAAGCTTAGGAATTGATAAAGAAGAAGCAAGACAGGCCATTACAACAGATCAACTTGATGATGAAGTCAATCAGGATATTCAGGAGGCGAGAAACAATGGGATTTCCGGAGTTCCTTTCTTCGTTTTGAATGGTAAATATGCTGTTTCCGGAGCGCAGCCTGCAGAAGTATTTGAAAATGCACTCCAGCAGACGTACAAAGAAACGGTGAGCCCGTTTAAGGATCTTTCCGGTGAAAACGGAGCTTCCTGTGATGCAGAGGGATGCAGCATGTAAGATATAAGAACCCCAAAATAGTTTTATTTTGGGGTTTTTAATTGAATAGAGTCTCGTATCTTTGTCATACAGTGTTAATAGCTGTATAAATCTGATCTCTCAATGATAAAAATTAACAACGAAACGCATTATTCAATTGACGATACTCTTTTTGTTTTCGCATTAGATTCTGAAGCAGGAACTGTTTTCGACGATAAAAATAAATTAATTACCGGCATCGGAAAAGTAAATGCCGCTATTGAATTAACCAAAGAAATTCACGTCAGAAAACCTAAACTGATTGTGAACTTAGGTTCTGCGGGTAGTAAAGGATTTCACAAAGGTGAAGTGGTATGCTGTACAAAGTTCATCCAGAGAGATATGGATGTAAGAGGATTAGGATTTCAATTGTATGAAACACCACTATCCGGAGTACCACCAGTGCTGGAATACGGTCTTAAAATGGAAACCCTCAAAGAAGGAATCTGCGGAAGCGGAGACAGTTTTGAAATGAATCATTCTGAGACAGATTACAATATTGTAGACATGGAAGCTTATCCGTTGGCATTGATTGCTCAAAAGGAAAACATTCCGTTCCTGTGTTTAAAATATATCTCCGATGATGCCGGAAGTGATGCGGCAGACGACTGGAGCGTACAGGTGCATCTTGCTTCTGAAGCCTTCAAAAAAATATTATTTTCATAAACAAATATAAATCCTGAACAAAGTTTCAGGATTTTGTTTTCTATTTGTATTTTTACTTTCAACTCACCACTCCTATGAAAGTTACTTTTTATCAACCGATGCATTCTGTTTTGAAAGATTATATTGAAGGATATTATTTTATAGAAAAAGATGACAGTCAGAAAACGATAAAATATCTTACATTTCCAGACAATTATTTTATTGTATCAGCATGTCAGGATGTTGCTATGACGCAGGATAAAGGATGGGTAGAAATCACCAGATCTTCTTCTGAGAATTTTGTGGTTGATTTTGTATTCAGATGCTCTGTTCCTACTGAAATTTTTTACCGTCAATCGGTAAATGAAATTACAGTCTACTTTAAACCATTAGGGATTTATCATTTTTTTACCGCCCACAAAAGTCAGGATCTGGAGCAGGAAATCCATCTTTCAGACTTTATAGACATTATGAATACTGTTTTGAAAGAGTCGGACAGGACAATACAGATTGAAATTCTGGAAAATTACTGGCTATCAAAATTCCGAAAGAGAGAACTACCGTTGGCTTATACCCTGTTGGAAGATTTTGAAACCGAAATGAGCATTGAAGCAATTGCGGTAAAAAATAATATTACACGGCAATATGTAAACAAAATTTGCCAGCGGTATCTGGCTAAACCAGCGTCAGAATTCAGAAAAATCCAACGGTTTCGTAATGTATTGATATCCAATAAAAAATCCAGGAATCTTACAGAGCTGTCCTATGAAAATCTATTTTATGATCAGTCTCATCTTATTAAAAATTTTAAAGAACTCACCAGAATAAGCCCGGGAAAATTCTTTGAGAATGTAGATACCAGACAAAATAATATCTGGTTATTTATCTGAGTTTCCATTTTTACAATTTACACAGATTTCATTGAAATACATTTGTTGAAATATTAAATTCTTATTTCAATGAAAAAAATAGGTATCGGGCTTTTCCTTGCCACTTCCTTGTTCTCGTATGCCCAGAGAAATGATACTTCAGGGGTGCTTATTGATATTACCGAAAAAGTTAAAAGTCATTATATTGATAAAGAAACTTATAAAAAAGTAGACTCTCTGTTTCAGAGTGAAATGAAAAAAGGAACTTTTAATGAACTCAATAAAAAAGATTTCGCGGCTCTTCTGACCCAAAAGTTGAGAACAACGATTAAAGATGAACATTTTTTCGTGAAATATATTGAAAACTATACCTCAGAAAAACAGCTGAGTAAAAAAGAAAAAGAAAAATTAAACAATGAACATAACCGTCTTGAAAATTTTGGATTTGAAACAGTACAGCGGCTTCCGGGTAACATCGGATACATTAATTATAAAGGCTTTGCCTCTCCTGAAGCCAGTGAAAAAACATTGGCTGCCACTATGAATTTTGTTGCCAACACCCATTCCCTGATTATTGATCTCAGAGAAAACGGCGGAGGAGAAAACGGGATGCTCCTTTTATTTTTAAGCTATTTTTTTGATCAGAAAAAAGATCTTTATACCACTTATTTCAGACATAATCAGAAAACGGTTGTAGACAGTACTCAACCCAAAGTTCTCGGACAGAAATATCTTCATAAAAAGATTTATATTCTTACCAGTAAAAAAACTTTTTCGGCTGGAGAAGCTGTAGCCTATTTTTTGCAGCAATATAAACTTGCCGAAGTAATTGGTGAAAAAACAGGGGGTGCCGCTAATCCTGTAGATCATTTTATGGTTCAAAATCAATATTTACTGCTTGTTCCAGCAGGAAAAATAACCGCTTTAAGTACTCAAAAGAACTGGGAACATATAGGAGTGATCCCCGATCAGGAAGTGAACAGCGAAGATGCTTTAAAGACGGCTCACATCAAAATTTTAAAAAATATAATAACATCAGAAACAAAAACAGAACTAACCTTACCCGAAATAAGAAATCTTATTTATAAATTAGAACAATAAATACCTATTATGTCATCGATCATTATCAATACATCCAGCGAAAAAGACCTCGAAATACTTCAAAATATTGGTATACAAACCTTCACTGAAACGTTTGCAGAAGATAATACTGAAGAGGCTATGAAAAAGTATCTGGAAGAAAGCTTTAATACTGAAAAGATAAAATCAGAGTTGAATAATCCTGGTTCATTTTTCTATATTGCCTGGGAAGAAGACAATCCGGTTGGTTACCTGAAAGTCAATGCCGGAAAAGCACAGACAGAACTTCAGGATGAGAGCAGCCTGGAAATTGAAAGAATCTATGTAAAGAAAAGTCATCATGGAAAAAAAGTAGGGCAGCTTCTTTATAATCAATCTCTGGAAACTGCTAAGCAGCTTGGTAAATCATACTTATGGCTTGGAGTTTGGGAAAGAAACCTGAGAGCTTTACAATTTTACAAAAAGAATGGATTCGTTGAGTTTGATAAGCATATTTTCAGACTGGGGGAAGAAGAACAGACGGATCTGATGATGAAAAAAATACTGGATTAAACCTTTTTAACCACAGATGACACAAATTTTCACAGATGATTATGTAATACAATTCTTTATACCTTCTACATACTAAAATGAACCATTCAGAATTTATAAAGCAGATTAATCAGTATTATCCTTTATCCGAAGAAACAATTAAAGATTTACTGGATATCTGTACAGAAGAGTACTACCGCAAAAATGATCTTCTGCTGGAATCCGGTTCTATGGCCAGATATTATTACTTTCTGCGGTCGGGACTGATAGGGTATTATACCGTGGATGATGACGGAAATAATATCTATAAAATCTTCTTTGAAGAAAACAGCTTCGTAGCTTCCACAGCAGCCATTATTAAAAATGAACCCAGCGATTTCAATATCATAGCACTGGAAGACTGCTCAGTGATACAATACCCTGCCAAAGCCTACCGTGAATTACTTGAAAAGCATCATGACCTGGCTCTTTTTCACCTCTGTTACCTGGAAAAAAACTGGGTAGTGAAAAAAGAACCATTGGAAGTCTCCCTGAAATACGAAACTGCAAAAAAACGATATTTACAGTTACTGGAAACCCCGTCTTTATATAACAGACTGAAACAGCATCACATTGCTTCTTATCTTGGAATAACACCTACACAATTAAGCCGGATCAAAAAGGAAATAAATACTGATTAAATTTTTCAGATATTTTTAAGCATCAGCTATTAAATGATTTATTTCATGTTACTGGGATATATTTTAATATTATGTTAACTTTGTAGTATATCACAAATAAGAGATATAAATAAATCCAAATCATGAAACTACACCACACGTATTTTTATCATCCTGAGTTGGTAGAAAATAATGCTGCTGTTATTGAGCACTTTGAACTCCAGGAAATTTCAATGCAAAAAATCCAGAATGCTTTAGGCAGGGAAGTCCGTTTTATTGTTCCTGAGAATTCTTTTGAAACTTCACTTTCCATGGGAATAAAAGCTGCAAGAGGAGTTCTTCATGAAAGTAATATTTCTATTCTCGATATCGATATTATTATTTTTGTGAGCAGCTCTCCCGAGCATCATATTCCTTGTGATGCTATCCATATCCATCATGCATTGGAGGGAAAACCTGATACTATGTGTTATGATATTAACGCCAACTGTATTGGAGGGTTTATCGCACTGGATCAGGTATCAAAATACTTAAAAGAAGCCGGCACAGGAACAAATGCTTTAGTCGTTTGTGCTGAAAAATTTTCAACGATATTAGATCCTGATAATCCTACGACAGCTTTTGGTTTTTCAGATTCTGCTTTTGCCTTCATTGTAGAAAATGATGGGGATTCTGCCTCAGGATTAATAGATGTATTGTATTATACAGACAGCAGCTTTTGCAATACCGTACTGTATCCGCCTAAAGGAAGGTCGGAGCATCGTCATGGTGATCTAGCAACCTGGGACCGTATTTTTGACGGAATGGGAAGTGTCAATTTTGCGGTGGATAATATCAGACAGTTTTTAAAACGGAATCAGATCAACCTGGAACAGATTGATTTGTTTTTATTTTCACAATTTTCCATAAAGAATATCAATATGATCCAGGGTTATTTTCAGCTGCCAGAGGAAAAAATTCCTTTTTACTCTAAAGAACTGGGATATACCGGAGCTTCCAGTCCATTTTTAGCTTTACACAAATATCAAAAAGAAGTAAAGCGTTTGAAAAAAGGAGATTATATTCTCATATGGACGCTGGGAACAGGTTATCAGGCAGGGTTAATGCTTTGGAGATACTAATGATCACCATTTTGCAAATTGATCCCATAGTATTAAAACAAAATAAATTAACAAAAGCTTCAACATATGTTGAGGCTTTTTCTCTTTTTCTGACGCAATTTTGCGCTGTCATAAAATCATTGGTACACTATATGTTTTACAATAAGAAACCTGTGATCATCATTAATTAAACATTTCTCAACATGAAGAAGCTTATCAACATTGTATTTGTACTGACGGCATGTATTCAGTTATCAGCACAAAAAATTATTCATCAGGAAATTTTCAGTCCGAAAATGAATAAAAAGATCAAAACAGTGATCATTACCCCAAATCTTCAGCCTAATACCACCTATCCATCAGTTTATATCCTTCATGGTTTCAGTGGAAATCCGGACAGAATTATTAAGCAGGATATTCCGGATCTGGTAAAAAAAGCACAGGAACTGAAAACAATCTATGTGCTTCCGGATGGGAATTACAGTTCATGGTATGTAGACAGTCCAATCGTTAAAGACTCACAATATCAAACCTTTATCGGAAAAGAACTGGTTGAATTTATTGATAAAAATTATCCAGTGAAAGCAGAGAAAAAATTCCGCGGTATTTTGGGATGGAGTATGGGAGGCTATGGGGCAACCAATATCGGAGTGACTTATAATAAAACATTTGGTATTGTAGGAAGTTCCTGTGGAGCGTTGGATTTTAACTCTTTCGGAGAAGGCTATCAGAAATACATGGTGAATAAAGTTTTGGGACCACTAGAATCTATCAATCCTAATTTCCTTACTGACAATAAAGTAAAATTGATGGCAGGAGCAGGACAGCAATATATTTTTGATTGTGGTACAGATGATACCCAAATGATCAATATGAACCGTAATTTTCATAAAAAGCTGACTGAAATGAAGGTCCAGCATCTCTACACAGAATCTTTAGGCGGGCACGTTCCGGAATACTGGAGCAGATCATTATCGGAGCAATTGTCTTTGTTTGACAGGTTTTTTAAACAATGAACCCTTTTTTAAGTTTCGGCTAAAGCCATTTTGAATTTATATTTAATTATTAAACGGGCTAAAGCCCGTTCCTATTAAATATTGATTAGTTTTTATATCAATAGAAGCGGGCTTTAGCCCGCTTGTTTTTTATTGTTAGTGTAATATTGGCTTTAGCCGAAACTTAATACCCCTATATCCTTGTCAAGGTTTAAAACCTTGACAAGGATTAACCAGAAAAAATCCTTTTTGAGCCATGCCCAAAAAGGATTTCAATTGATTGATGTTCAAAAATGCTAACTAAACTGCATTTTAAAAATGTTGAAAGTTTTTACCCAAATGTTCCTCTATCACAAAGAACGGATCTTCTGTAAGCGTGTGTGCTCTCATATCAATAAGGCTCACTTTACTCATCATACGAAGCATAATTCTTCTCTCGCACGGATGTTCTATTCCGTCAATATTTCTTACTCCCGCACGGAAAGCTGATCTTCCATGAGCACATAAATGATTATTAACCAGAATAACATCTCCTGCCTGAGGTGTGAATCCTGAATAAATCAAATGTCTGGCTTCTTCCCAGAACTCATGCAGTGTACTTTGGGCTTCTTCTGATTGTCTTATACTGGAATTGAAAAGTTGTTCTGCAGCATCAAACCTCATAAACGGAAGGCTGTAATTCCCATACAATACAGAATCTAATGTCTCTTCTTCATTTTCTCCTGTTTCCAGATTGGCATCTTTCGGAATTTTATAAATAGGCTCAAAAAGAGGTCTGTAATTGTCCCCGATAGACTCATGAGAACGGATAGAATAAAGGGTAGAAGGAACCTGTTCCTCATTTCTGACATACATAAAGCTTAAAAAGTCAGCCTGATGTTTCAGAAAAGCGTCTTCCGTATGGACATATAAATCTGTAGAAGATCCTGATCCTGTCTGTGTTTCCTTCATTTTTTCGTCAGGAATAATGGCATGGATCAGTCCGCCGCCCTTACGTTGTGAATAATATTGTACAGGTTTTGAAGGAAGTGCCCCATGGATAAGTGCACATGCAAAACCATATAAATTAAATTTTGAATAATCTGCCGCCTGCCAATTGGGAGGGGTAGAGCCTATATCCTCCTGATCGATATCCATTAATCCTGTAAAGATCAGGGCACCATACTGATTTTTTGAAAAGTCACTTGCAAAATCAGCCGCTATGTTTAAAATTCTCTCCGGTAAGAAATAAGACGCCAGCTGATGTACATGCTTTATAAAATCACGGTTTTCATAATTGTCATACTTTTTCTGAAGATGCAATGCCGCATCTTTTATCATTCTTCTTTCCTGAGAGGTGACTTCTATGACCGTAGGAAGCAGTTTTACCGCTGTTAAACAGTCTTTATCTAAAATTTCTGTAGAATTCATTAAAAAAAATTTGGTGTTAAGTAATAATTTTTATCTTTGTTTTTAATTATTCTAAATAACAATAGCTGGTTCAAATTTAGTAATAATTACGTAATCACCAAATAAAATATAATAAAAAATGCAAAATTTAAAAACCTGACTATCAGATATATATAATCGCATATCAAAAAAACCATAACAACTCACAGATTTAAAAAATCACATTACAAAACTTTTATGAACAACAATTTAATATCCCTAGAAGAGCTCGCAAGTACAACTGCACCCCACATTTCGGGGAATTTTGGGAATATTTTTCATCCTGACAATTATGATCATTATCGTAATGCTGTCAACAGTACTTTAGACCTGGTTCAGGAATTTCTTTACAGAAACAACAAACCTTTCAGTGGTATCGAAGCCAAAACAATGAAAGGAATGGTACAACAGATAGACCTTAATCAAAAACTTTCCAATTATAATGAGCTTCTGGCAGAAGTAGATGATATTTATGTGAAACATGCCACAGCTTTTCACCTTCCACAATATGTAGCTCACCTTAACTGTCCTGTAGTAATCCCGGCATTGGCAGGAGAAATTCTTGTAAGTGCCATCAATTCTTCACAGGATACTTATGATCAGAGTGCCGGAGGAACTTTTATGGAAAGAAAACTGATCGATTGGACTGCCGGTCAGATCGGATATAATACGAATGAAAGCGACGGTGTTTTCACCGCAGGAGGCTCACAGAGTAATCTGATGGGATTGGTCATGATGCGTGACTGTTTTTCTCAGAAAAGATATAACCACAATATTAAAATGGATGGTCTGCCAGCGGAGGCAAGCCGTTTCAGAATATTTGTTTCAGATAAATCTCACTTCAGCAATCTGAAAAATGCGTCTATTATGGGGCTGGGTGAGAAAAGTATCGTTAAAGTTCCTACTGATGACCGTTTCCGTATGGATATTTCTCTTTTGAAAAAATACATCAAGAGAGAAGAACAATTAGGAAATATTCCAATTGGAATTGTTGCTACCGCCGGAACCACAGACTTTGGAAATATTGATCCACTGGATGATATCGCGAATATTGCAGAACAATATAACATCTGGATGCACGTAGATGCCGCCTATGGTTGTGCTTTATTATTAAGTGAAAAGTACCGTGATCTGATCAATGGTATTGAAAGAGCAGACTCTGTAACGATTGATTACCACAAATCATTCTTCCAGCCGATCAGCAGCAGCGCTTTTATTGTTAAAAACAAAAAAGAACTGTTGATTCTTAAACATCACGCCGATTATCTGAATCCGAAAGAAATGGACGAAGAGGAAATTCCGGCACAGATCAATAAATCCATTACGCAAAGTACCCGAAGATTTGATGCTTTAAAACTTTGGTTTACCATAAGAATGATGGGGAAAGAACAGTTGGCAGAATATACAGACACGGTGATTGATCTTACCAAAGATGCAGCCGCAATGATTACGGAAGATGCAGATTTTGAACTTCTTTCTGATTCTGACTTAAGTGTTCTTGTTTTCAGATATATCAATCCGGAAATCAGTGATCTGAATGCGCTGAATCAGTACATCAAGATGAAACTGTTCTACAGCGGGGAAATCCTTGTTGCAAGTACCAAAGTGGATGGAAACTTCTATCTGAAGTTTACTTTCCTGAATCCGATTACGACTACGGAAGACATTCATCAAATTCTCACCACAATCAAAAATCATGGAAAAGACTTTAATTCAGAAAAATAGAACGGGAGAAAAAGCCAGAGAAATTACTTTCAGAATTCTGTTGAACGGAATGCTGAGAGAACTGGGAAACGGAAAATTCTATCAGGGCGTTCCGAAATATGATCTTCTTACAGCAAAGGCTCTTCGGAACAGTGATTATTCATTGTTTATGAGATTTGAAATGAAGAAAAGCGGACTGTTTTTATTTGCTCCGGTTTCCTATCGTTCCGAAACTCTTTTTCATGAATACGGACCTGTTTTGTGGGCGGTAGATCATCAAAATCAGGAAGTTTTTGAAGTGAATGATCAAAAGCTTACTGAGCTGGTTTACAAAGAACTTTCTGAGACTACCAACGAAACGGGTTTCAGAAATTTTGTGGAAAGAATTCAAAGCAGCTTAAGAAATCTGGAACTGACAACAGAAGCGTGTCTCCAGGATGATCAGCTTTTAACTTATTCTTTTCTTGAATCTGAGCAAATGCTTCCGGCAGGACACAATCTGCATCCTTTCACCAAATCAAGAATGGGATTCTCTGAGGAAGAACAGCTATTGTACGGTCCTGAATTCGGGAAAGGATTTCAGCTGGATTATTTCCTGATTCATAAAGACTGCATCACGGAAAAGTCACTTCCAGGAATTTCAGCAAAAGAAATCTTCGAAAAATGGACTTCTTTACCGGAAAGCTACGATTTTGAAAACATCAATGATTTTTATATAGTTCCATGCCATCCATGGGAGGCACAGTATCTTTTATCAACAGCAGAATATCCTGAAATGCTGGGTTCCGGGAAAATTATTCACATCGGACCTTTGGGAGAGGATTTTTATGCAACATCTTCTATAAGAACGGTATACAATCCGGATTTCAGCTGGATGTTGAAATTTTCTCTGCATGTTTTAATGACAGGCTCTGTAAGAACGAACAGCTTAAAAGATCTCAACAGAGGATATGCTTCCGCAATATGGTGGCAGCATCAAAAAACTTCATTTGAACAAGATTTCCCGAATTTTAAATTATTACTGGAACCATCCACGTTAAGCGTTCATTATGAAGGAAAGAATATGGATAGTCTGAATATACTGCTTCGCGAAAATCCTTTTTCAAATGAAGATAAAGTCATTCTCTTAGCAAGACTTTGCCAGGATGAATCTACAGATGGTTTCAATTTTACAACGCACTTCTTTAAAAATGTTTCCAATCAATTAGGAGTAGATGCAGAAAAAGCAGCGATTATCTGGTTTGAAAAGTATGTAAATCTATTGCTTTCTCCTTTAAACAGATTGTACAATCAATTAGGCATGGCTCCTGAAGTTCATCAGCAGAATCTGCTTGTACAGCTGGATAATCAATTGCTTCCTCAATCTATTTATGTGAGAGACGGACAAGGTTATTTAATCAAAGACAGTTTTAAAGAAAAATATGAGTCTCTGATCAAAGATTATCCTGAAATAGAAGATCTTTTCATCAGAGATGAGCGTCTTCTGGACATTATTTCTCATCATCTTTTGGTAAGTAATCTGAGTGCATTGATTGCTTCAATAGGCAAAACAGGATTGGTGAAAGAAAGAAGATTAATCCATATTCTGTACAGAGAGTTTGAAAATCTTCACGAAACTGAACCTTCATCATTAACGGAGTATGCTTTGAATCAAAGATATTGGGCAGTAAAATCAAACCTTCAGTCGGCGGTTGCTGATGTAGACGGCGGCGTGAATGCTTCTTCAATTTCATATGCTAAAGTTCCGAATCTTCTTCACAAACATTTCTTCTCGGATCAGCTAATCAATCCACAGGGAACAGAAGTTTTCTTTAAAAGATACTTCCAGAAAGAAGACGTAACCATGAGTATGCGTCCTATAGATCTTGAAAACGACCTTGAAATGCTTCATGAATGGTTCAACCGTGAACATGCCGTAAAAATTTGGCAGATGAACTGGCCCATTGATGAGCTGGAAACGTACTACAGACTAATGCTTCCAAGTGATGAAGCGCACAGTTATATCATCGCAGGAAACGATGAACCTTCTTGTAATATTGAGGTGTATTGGGCTTGCAGAGATATCGTAGGCGATTATTACGAAGTGCTGCCTACCGATTACGGAACGCACCAGTTCATTGCACCTATTGATCCTAAAAAGAAATTTGTATCTCCATCCACCCAATCTATGGTTGACTATGTTTTTGCACAGCCACAGGTAGGAAAAATGGTAGGAGAAGGGTCTGTAGACTCTCTTGCGTCTATGATGAACAAAGCTCATGTAGGCTTCAAAGTAGATAAAGTAATAGAAATGCCTCATAAAAAAGCCAATCTGAACTTCTGTTACAGAGAATGGTACTGGGAAAAATTTCCACAGAATAAAGAGGTACAAATCACCACAAACATCACAAAAAATGACTAACGAAGCCGTATACAATGTAATAGGCATAGGTATAGGTCCTTTCAATCTGGGACTTGCCGCATTATCTAATCCGATTTCGGAACTGAAAACCCTTTTCCTGGACCAGAGAGATGGTTTCGACTGGCATCCGGGACTGATGATTGACCATGTAACCCTGCAGACCCCATTTTTATGCGACTGCGTTTCCATGGCTGATCCTACGAATCCTTTAAGTCTTTTGAATTATCTGAAAGAAACCGGAAGACTGTATAAGTTTTTTATCAGAGAAGATTTTTTCATTCCGAGAAAAGAATACAACCGTTACTGCCAATGGGTAATTGAACAGCTTCCACAATGCCGTTTCTCTACTCAGGTAGTGGATATTACTTATGAAGAAGGTTTATATCATGTAACTACGATTCACACCAAAACCAAAGAAACTACGGTTTTCAAAACGGAAAGGTTGATTTTAGGAACAGGAACACAGCCTCATATTCCTTCTTTCATTCCGAAGGATGATTCCCGTGTTATTCACACCAGTTCTTATCTGTACAGAAAAGAAGAGCTTTTGTCTCGTGGTAAAAAAATAGCAATTATCGGTTCTGGCCAGAGTTCTGCAGAAGTTTTTTATGACCTTCTTCAAAACAGAAATGAAGAGACACAACTGGGATGGTATTCCCGTCCGGACAGATTTTTCCCCATGGAATATTCTAAGTTGACGCTGGAGCTTACTTCACCTGATTATGTAGAGTATTTCTACAACAGAAGTGAGTCTGCAAGGAAAACCATTTTAAGCAAGCAGCAAGCTCAGTTTAAAGGAATCAATTATGATCTGATCAATGATATCTACGATTTTATTTATGATCTGAATATCGACAATGCGGATCCTAATCTTAAAATTATTCCTAACAGCCAGTTGAATAGAGTAGACAACAGCAATCCGGATTTCATCAATCTTGAATTTACCCAACTGGAACAGGAAGTACCTTATGATCAGGAAGCAGATTATCTGATTTTGGGAACAGGATACCGTTACCACGAACCTGCATTCTTAAAGAATATTCAGGATAGAATCAAGAGAGATTCCAGCGGATTGTTTGATGTTAACAGAAATTATTCAATAGACCACAACGGAGGGGAAATTTATGTGCTTCATGCTGAAGTACACACTCACAGTTATATTTCTACTGATCTTGGAATGGCTGCATACCGTAATTCCTACATCATCAATGATATTCTGGGAAGAGAGCATTATAAAATTGAAAAGAAAATTGCTTTCCAGGATTTCGATGTGGAAAAATATGCTGATTTACCAACTGCCAAAATTTAATCAAAAAATGAACACCAACTTAAAAAATACAATAAGCCAGGAAACCTGGAATCAGGCCAACAGAAATTTAATGGCTAAAACCATCGCAGAATTGATGCACGAAGAGCTTCTAAAGCCTGTGATAACCTTTGAAAATAAAAACGGATATACTGTTTTTACCCTTGAAACCGGAGTTGAAAATATTGTCTACAGCTTCCGCGGACAGGAAAGAATGATGGATTACTGGCATATTGATAAAGACAGTATTACAAAAACAGAAAACGGTGAAGATTTGTCTTCTGTAGATGTAGCGGCTTTCTTCCTGGAAATGCAGACTGTTTTTGATTTAGACCCTTATACCATTGCAAGATATACTGAAGAATTACTGCATACTTTGTATTGTGATGCTTTAATTTTATCAAGAGGAGTAATGTCTTCAAAAGACCTTGCGGATGCGGATTATCAAACGGTAGAGCACAATATGACCGGACATCCTTGGGTAATTGTGAACAAAAGCCGATTAGGTTTTTCTCCAAGAGATCTTAAAACATTTGCCCCTGAAGCCGATGAAAATTTAAAAGTAATCTGGCTGGCTTCTCATAAAAGCAGATCGTCATTCCAGTCTTTGGAACACATTAACAGAGACGAGTTTTACCGTTCAGAAATAGGAGAGGATTTATATAATGATTTTCAGCAGCAGCTGTTGAACAAAAGAAAAGTTGTTGAAGATTATCATTTTATCCCGGTACATCCATGGCAGTGGGAGCATAAGCTTCAGATTCATTTTGCCGGAGATATTGCTTCCGGACTTTTAATCCAATTGGGTGAGGGTAGTGATACGTACAGTCCGCAGCAGAGTATCCGTACTTTATTCAACGTAGATCATCCTAAAAAAAGATACCTGAAAACGGCTGTTTCTATTCTGAGCACGGGAAATATCAGAGGATTATCACCTAAACAGATGAAAATTGCTCCAGCTATTACAGATTGGGTAAAAGGCTTAATTAAAGACGATGCTTACCTTGAGAACAAAGAGACTATTTTCTTAGGAGAAGAAGCAGCAATCACCTATCTGCATCCACAATATGGAGCTATTGCGAGTGTACCTTATCAATATAATGAATTCCTTGGAGCATTATGGAGAGAAAGTGCTGAAAATTATCTGAAAGAAGACGAACAAATGGTAACTATGGCTTCTTTACTGTATGTAGATGAAAGTGGAGTTCCATTGGTTCAGGCATTTGCTGAAAAAGCAGGAGTGAGCATTAAAGAATGGATTGAAAGCTATCTTGATGCTTATCTTACCCCATTATTACACATTTATTACACCCATTCATTATGTGTAACACCACACGGAGAAAACATTATGGTTGTTTTGAAAAACGGAGTTCCGAAGAGAATCGTCATCAAAGACTTTGTGGATGATATTGTACTTACCACAGAAGCCAGAGAAAAGCTTCCTGCACACCTTGCGGACGGTTTGATCCAGTCTTCCAATAAAGAAAATATCCCATTGTTTATTTTGCTTGGAGTTTTTGATGCCTTCTTCAGATACCTGTCGAATGCTTTGCATACCTATTCCAACTTTAATGAAGAAACATTCTGGGAATTGGTTCACAACTGTGTAGAAAATTATAAAGCTGAGAATACTCACCTTCAGGAAAGATACGAAAAGTATGACCTGTATGTGCCGGCATTCAAAAGATTCTATATCAACAGTCTGCGTCTGAAAAATAACGGTTACAGTGAGAATAAAGCATTTGCTATTCCGAGAAAAGACGGAGCACTGCCAAATCCGCTGTATCAGATTGCCAATAAAAATTCAGTAGCAGCAGTATGAGGAAATTCCTGCATATACTAAAAGAAGGAGCGGTTTTTACGTATGGAGCCATAGCCGGAAAGAAAGTTGAACTGACTTCCGGAAGTATAAACCGTTCCATCTTTAGTCTTGCCATTCCTATGGTGATGGAACTTGTCATGGAATCTGTTTTTGTAAGTGTCAATTTATTGATTATTGCAAAATTAGGCGACAAGGTTCTTGGGCTTGTGGGAATTACCGATAACTACATCAACTTTGCTTATGCCATTGCAGTAGGTTTGGGAATTGCAGCAGCAACCCTTACCGCCAGAAGAGCGGGCGAAAAAGATAAAGAAGGAATGGGCAGAACAGCCCAATACATTATCTTGCTGGCTCTGTTTTTTGCAGTGCTTATTGGCGGTGTTTCCTGCTTTTTCGCATCAGAAATTGTTGGTTTTCTGGGAATCAATGCCAGTACGGTAACCGAAGGCGTTTCTTTCTCAAGACTGGTCTTCCTGAGTATCGGGCTTGTGATTCTCCGCCTGTCTGTGAATGGACTTTTCAGAGGGGCTGGTGATGCCGATATTGCTATGAAATCACTTTGGATCTGCCATATTTCCAATATCATCTTTGCGGTGATCCTTGTTTTCGGATTAGGATTTATTCCTGCTTTTGGATTGATGGGATTGGCTTATGCTACGGTTTTATCAAGGCTTTTAGGAGTTTTATACCAGGCTTTTGTATTTGCCGCAGGAAAAACCAGCATCAGCATCAGAGTTCCTTTACAGCTTGATATTCCTTTGCTGCAAAAGATTCTGAAACTCGCCTTTGGAGGATTGGTTCAGTATATCATTCCAACATCCAGCTGGCTGATTATGGTGAAGATTATCTCCACTTTCGGAACCACAGCGCTTGCAGGATATATTATTGCCCAGCGTATTGCTTCCGTAGCTACGATGCCTGCCTGGGGAATAGGAAATGCTGCCGGAGTTCTTACAGGACAGAACTTAGGTGCCGGAGAACCGGAACGTGCTGAAAAAACAGTCTGGAGAGCCGGAACAATCAACATGACGTATCTGGTACTTGTAGCCTTATTCTGGCAGATTGCAGCGGAATATGTGGTGAAATTCTTCACTACAGAACCGGAAGTTGCCAGATATGCGGTTCAATACATCCATGTAGTATCTATGGCTTATCTGCTTTTAGGATTCACTATGGTGATCAGCCGTGCTCTGAATGCGGCCGGAAATATATTACAGGTTACGTTGCTGTACCTCGTCATGTTTTATGTGATTCAGCTTCCGCTGGCTTATCTCTTAGGAGTAAGATTTCAGTGGGAACTGAGAGGAATATTTACTGCCATTGTTTCTTCGGAAATAGTTTTGGCTGTGCTATTCCTCATGATTTTTAAAAATGGAAAATGGAAAACTATAAAAATTTAAAATGAACACTACAGAAGAATTTTATGAAATTATCGCCTCTGCCATCGCCATAAAGAAAGAATTGGTAGATGAAAAACTAACGTATCAGGAAATCCCGGAATGGGATTCTATGTCTCATCTTCTTATCGTAGAAGCACTTGAGCAGTTTTATCAGATCAAGTTTGATTTTAACGATATTCTGGAGATGGGAACCGTCGGAAAGATTCGCGAAAAAATGAAAAAATACGATGTATTCGTAGAAAACTAAGCATATGAAAATTTTAGAAAATGTAATTGCTAATAAGAACTTAAGGTTTACAGATGCTTCCACCGGTACAACAATACCGGTGGGAACACTGTACCGGTCTTTAGGCTTAAACCCGGTAGAAAAAGGGCTGCTCTTTTTATACAATGACAATCAGCTGTCCAGTATTGAAGTGCTGCTCAATTTTTACGGAACAGCACATACCATTGCGGTACTAGGGCAGAAACTGCATGAGGAATTCAAAGAACGTATTGAGGCAGAATACCGTCCGAAATACATCTTTGATCCGCAAAGAGAAGTCATTGAAGGATATACTCTGAAAGCATTCTCAGACAACATCAACATCTTCGCAAAGGATGATTATAAGAGTGAAGTTACCATTCATCCTGACATTAAAATCCTTTTGAGTACGTCCGGAACAACTGGTGTTCCGAAACTTGTTAAATTATCTGATGAAAGCCTTTATCAGAACGCATTGAGCATCCTTCAGTACATGCCGGTTCAGGGAACGGATGTAGTTCCTTTAAACGTTCCGATCAATTTTGTGTATGGATTCTCTATTTTTACCACCAACTGTATGCGTGCCGGAAGAATCGTGTGTACAGATAAAGACATTATGCAAAAAGCATTCTGGGACGAAATGGAGGAGTACGGCTACAGTACTTTGGGCGGTGTTCCTTTTCTTTATGAAAACCTGAACAGAATAGGATTCTTCAGAAAAGATTCTCCAAGTCTGAGATATTTTACCCATACCGGAGGAGTAATCAACGCTGAGCTGAGAAAAACGATTTTCTCTTATTGCCACGAGTTTAAGAAAGATTTTTTTGCACAATACGGACAAACGGAAGCAGGAGGCAGAATGGCTTACCTAACCACAGAAGGATTGCTGGAAGAAGAAACATCAATCGGAAATGTGGTAGAAAGAGGAAGCTTCAAAATTGATCCTGAAACGGACGAATTGCTTTTTTCTCATGTCAGTATTTTCGGAGGGTATGCCAATAAACTGGAAGATCTTGCTATGTATGAGCAGCCTTCTGTACTGCATACCGGAGATACCGCCAGAAAAGGTGAAAACGGAATTTATTATATCACAGGAAGAATAAAACGTATTATGAAGCTTTTCGGAATACGTCTTAATCTGGATGAGGTAGAATTTATTCTTAAAAATGAAATGCAGGGCAATACTTTCGTCTGTCTGAATGCCAATGATAAAAAAATCGTGGTATTGTATGACAATCCGGAAATAGATCCTCAGATCATCACCGAAACCATTAAAAATAAACTGCGTATTAACCCCCAATATGTACGCACAGAACGTATAGAATCATTCCCATTATCACAAAACGGTAAAATAAACTATCCCCTGTTACAAAACTTACAGCATGAAAACATCTAAAACCCTTATATTACTTCTTGGTCTTGCTTTATCTTCAAATTCGCTTTCTGCACAACAGGGCGACAGAATTCATGGCAAAATCATGCTGTCTGAAAAAGCACCGGTAAAAAATGCTATTTTAAGACTTGTCAACACGTCTTATCAGGCAAAAACCAATAATTTAGGAGAATATTACTTTGAAAATGTGCCACCTGGAGAATATACGCTTCAGGTGGTTTTAAATGACATCGAACTGATGAGGGAACCCATCCACATTCAGAAAGATGTCTATGAAATCCCTGCGATCTACGCTCCTTTACACAACAATGTGATTGAAGGAATTACCGTATATGCAGTGAGCAGAAATAAATTTTTGGATAAAGACAGTACTTCAGTGGCTAAAATGCCTTTGAAAGTGCTTGAAAATCCACAGGCTTACACCAGCATCAACCAGCAGATCATGAAGGAACAGCTTACTTACGATATTTCGGAAGTATTGAAAAACGTTCCGGGTATGGTAAAAATGCAAGGTAGCCCGGGAAGAGGTTCCGGAGACGGAAGTTTCTACTATAGCCTTAGAGGTTTCCCTACCAAAGTATCGATGGTAGATGGAGTGCCTGCAACCACCAACGGAGAAATAGATCCTGCCGATCTTGAGCGTCTTGAAGTGATCAAAGGACCTTCAGGAACATTGTACGGAGGTGCTGTAACTTCTTTTGGAGGTTTGATTAACGCTGTAACCAAAAAACCGAAAGATTATTTCGGGGGTGAAGCTTCTTATCTGATGGGAAGCTATAATCTGAACCGTGTAACCGCTGATGTTTACGGTCCGATCACAGAATCCAGAAATATGTTATTCCGTTTGAATGCCGCTTATCAGTATCAGAACGGATTCAGAGATTCTGAATTCAGGAAATCATTCTTTGTGGCACCTACTGTAAGCTATCAGGTTAATGAAAGGTTGAAATTTAACTTAGGAGCTCAGATCTATAATTATGAAGGAACAAACACTCCGATTATTTTTCTGGCCAGAACAAGACCTTATGTTGCTCATACACCAGATGAACTTGGATTCGACTGGAAAAGATCTTACTCCAACAATGATATGACTTTAAAAGCTCCGTCTATCAATGTAAAAGCAGAGGCCAATTACAAAATTTCGGATCAATGGACTTCGCAAACGTTGCTTTCAAGAAACTTCAGAAAAACAGAAGGGTTATATCAATATCAGTTTATCAGAGGGACAACCAGTGATGCTCTGCTGGAACGTAACGTACAGTGGCAGAACTCGGAAGCTTCTTCTACAAGTGTTCAGCAGAACTTCAACGGAGAATTTAATATCGGAAAAATTAAAAATAAAGTGTTGATCGGATTAGATTATTTAAATCAATCGATCAACAATAATCATTCTCCGATTGTAGTATATGATTATATTGATGGGACAAATCCTACGGGGCCGGTAGTGGCACCTGTAACCGGAGTTTATGGTAACATATCCAGAGATCTGGCACTTCAGAAAATTCAGACTGCAACTCAGGCTGCTATTGTGGCAGGTAAAACACCTTTGGTGAGAAATAATTCTGCATCCAACCTTTATGGAGCCTATATTTCAAACGTCACTTATATTACAGACCGTTTGATTACGCTTTTAAGCTTACGTATGGATCATTATGAAAGTAAAGGACAGCTTAACCTTAATGATAACAAGCGTACGGGTGATTTTAACCAGACTGCATGGTCTCCAAAAGTGGGAATCGTTTACCAGATCCTTAAAGATCAGTTATCTGCTTATGGTAACTATATGAATGGTTTCAGCTATACAGCACCTGTTGTGCAGCAGCTTCCGGACATTAGCGGGGAAATGAAGCCTCAGATGGCTAATCAATGGGAAGTAGGATTAAAAGGAAATCTTTGGAGAAATAAAATTAATTTCACCGTTGGATACTACGATATTCTTGTGGATAATATCCAGAGAGGAAGTGGCGTAATCCGTGACGGAAAAGAATATAATATTGTTGTTCAGGATGGAACACAGAGAAGTAAAGGAATTGAGATTGAAACCATCATGAATCCTGTTCAGGGATTAAACATTATGGCCGGATATTCCTATAACCACAGCAGATTTGAAAAAGCAGATGCAGATGTAGAAGGACGTCGTCCTGAGTCTGCAGGTCCTGCGAATGTATTCAATTCATGGATAAGTTATATTCTTCCGATCAAAGGACTACAGGGACTTGGAGTTGGTTTCGGGGTAAACCGTGTCGGAAAACAGATTACCGGAAATAAAGTGAGAACCGGACAGTTTATATTTCCTGCCTACACCTTGATCAATGCTTCTATCTCCCTTGAAAAAGAAAGATACAGATTAGGATTTAAAATGAATAATCTGGGCAATGCACAATATTTTGCAGGACAGGGAGTGGTAGTCGCTCAGATGCCTCGTAATTTTGTCGCTGAGGTAAGCTTTAAATTTTAAGGATGAAATTAAAGTTGAGAAAAATTGCATATCAGTTACATCTATGGCTCGGACTAACGTCCGGGCTTATAGTTGTTATCATGGCCGCTACAGGATGTATCCTGGCTTTTGAAGAAGAATTAAAACATATTGTTCACCCCAACCGACATTACGTTGAAAATATCGGAAGAAACAAGCTTTCACTGTCTGAACTTACGGAAAAAGCAGAAAAAGTACTTCCTGAAGGTTTAAAGGTCAAAAGGGTAGTCATGCCTTCTGATCCCTCACGAACCTATGTATTCCGTACCTTAAAAATGGATAACGAAGCATGGACGTATTGGGGAACTTATCTTTATTATTATCGGATTTATATAGATCCTTACACCGGAAAAGTGCAGGAAGTAGAAGACGCCAAAAAGGACTTCTTTGAAATTGTACTGGATCTTCACAGAAGACTTCTGCTGGGGGAGAAAATCGGAAAAACGATTACCGGTTATTCCACATTGATATTTGCCGTGATTCTTCTATCGGGCCTTGTGATATGGTATCCCCGAAAAATGAGTAAAGCCATGCTCAAAGGTATGTTCTTCATTAAAACGTCAGCCAATTGGAAAAGGATTAACTATGATGCTCATAATGTATTGGGATTCTACGCCATCATTCCTTTACTTTTAATCTCTTATTCTGCATTGATATGGAGCTTTGAAGATGTAGATCAATGGGTAAAGAATACATTGAACGGAAATACGCCCACAGAAAAGAAAGCAAAAAGTATAATCCCTTCCGAAGAATTTTCAAACCGGAAAAATATCCTCAATCTGATTGGAAATACTATGGAAAAAGGATTGAAAGACAAGAAATCAGCCCTTGTCAATTTTCCAAGATCGGAAGAAGGAACGTATTATGCTGAGCTGACTTATGACGGCAGGCAATACAGAAATGAACATTTTAATTTTGATCAATATTCAGGAGATATTTTAAAATCTCAATCGTATAAAAATAAAAATATCGGATATGGAACCGCATTAAGAGACAGAAATTATGATCTTCACACCGGAAGCATCCTGGGACTAACCACCAGAATGATCTATTTTCTGGCTGCTATTATCGCACTTTCACTCCCGATTACCGGTTTTATTATCTATTTGAATAAGAAAAAGAAGAAACCAAAACATAAGAAAAACAAAGTGGTTTTTCCTTCTCATCATTAATAAAGAGAAGAGGTTATTTCAAAAGTGTCATTCTGAGCGAAATGAAATGTAGTGAAGAATCTCATAAAAGATATTATTGAGATTCTTCCTTCGTCAGAATGACAAAAGTCAAATCATTTGACCTTTGACATAGCTTTTTCTTCTTTCAAAAGTAAAATATAAAGTATCAAATTTTATCGCAGATAAAATCCTCGCGCCTTAAAAACAAAACGTTATCATCTAACTTGCGTCTTTGCGTTCAAAAAATTAAATAATCTTTTTTTTGGAAAATCGCAAAGGCGCAATTTTTTAATCTCTTAGTACTTTTTTTTAAGACACAGGAACATTTCGACTTCGCACCATATTAGATATAATTTTTCACAAACTTTATTGGTATCTATGAAAAATCTGCAGAATCTCCTAAATCTGCGAGAGATGTAATTACCCAATCAATCCCTTTACATTTTTTGAAAAAACTTCAATTCCTTTATTCATCTCATCAAAATTAAGATCTCCAAATCCCAGACGCATGGCTGTAAGCCCTTTATTCTGATACAGCAACGTTTTTGGAATGAAAAGGTTGTCCTTTGCACAATTTCGGCTTAGCTGCATCAGATTCAGTGGAATATTCCATTCCAGCCATATAGCAAGCCCTCCGGAAGGTCTTTGAAAAGTAATAAAATCCCCAAGATTTTCTTCTAACAGCAAAGCAAAATAATCACGTCTTTCCTGATATACCTTTAAAGACTTTTTCAGATAACGGTTGATTTCCCCTTCTGCAATCATTTCTCCAAGGGCTCTTTCCATCAGAATATCCCCCTGACGGTCAATAATTCCCAGATATTTACGCATTTCTGTCATCAGATTCTCAGGAGCAACAATAAATCCTGTTCTGAATCCTGGAGCTAAAGACTTCCCGAAAGAGCCGATATAGATCACCATTCCGTTCGTATCCGCACTGGCTAAAGGAAGAATGGGACTTTTATCGTAGTGAAATTCATAATCGTAATCGTCTTCCAGGATAATAAATCCGTATTCATTCGCTAATTCTAATAACTCAAATCTTCTTTGAGCACTTAGTGCAACGGTAGTAGGATAGTGGTGATGAGGTGTCAGATAAAGCATCCGTATTTTCTGCTTTTTACACGCTTCCCGTACACTTTCAACGATAATTCCTTCCTCATCAATGGGAATAGAAACAATGTCAACTCCAGCTTTCATAAAGATCATATTGACGGAAAAATAGCTTAAAGCTCCTACCAATACGGTGTCACCAGCCGAGAGAAGAATTTCGGAAACAATATAAATACTCATTTCCGTGCTTCGGGTGATGAGCAGATTGTTCTTGGAAATAGGAAGTCCACGGGAAAGATTCAGGTATTGGGATAAATGTTCTTTAAAAAATTCACTCCCGTCATGATTATAATGGCCAAAAGCTTTCTGGCTGGATTTACGTTTCAAAATAGAACTGTAAAACCGGGAATGCTGTCCGATTTGGGTTAAACGGATATCCGGTACCCCATCATTAAAGACATACTCACAATTTGAATGCTCAAAAGGGTTGTCAAGAATATTGGATGTTTTGAATGAAAAACCAGTGGAAACAGGATAGTTTTGAAGGTTATTGTGCTCAAAATCGTTCAATTTAACAGGTTTTTCCTGATCTTTTCCAATGACAAACGTTCCTTTGTTGGGAAAACTCTCGGTCCAACCTTGTGCAGAGAGTTCATCATATACCGCAACCGCTGTATTTCTATGGATTTCCAGTATTTCACTGAAAGTTCTTGTTCCTGGAAGTTTCGTTCCAAAGGGAAGAAACCCTCTCTGAATCGCGTTGATCAGCTGATTGGCAATTTGCAGATAGATAGAAGTCTCTGATTTTCTATCAATTCTTATAAAACTTTCGTAGGGAATCTTAACCGGACTATCCATAATATCAAAACTGGCACCATGTAACCATCCGGCAATATACTACTTTTGACATCAAAATAAAAATCTATGGAATTTCATCATCTGTTAAAAAAAATTGTACAGGAAGGAAGTACCCACGCCAAATGGCTGAACACCCTTTCTTTTATGGAAAATGCCGGTGCAAGAAAAATATCAAAATGTGAACATCCAACTCTGGTTTCTCAGATCCAGCTGAAACATGCTGCTGAGGAACACCGCCACGCTTATTATTTAAAAAAACAAATTGGCAAAATAAACCCTGAGCTCTGCAAAACCTACGAAAGCACAGAACTTCTGGCGCCTATCGCCACAAGCCAATATCTTCATTCGTTGGATATTAAAGCCTGTCGTTATCTTCAGAAGGCTTTCAATCTTGACAAAACAGATATTAAATATGCCGCTTACCTTTTTGTAACGTATGCGATCGAAGTTCGTGCAGATGAGCTTTATCCGGTCTATCAGGAGGCGCTTACTGAAGCTTCTTCTAAAATCATGGTGAAATCTATTATTCTGGAAGAAGAAGGGCATCTGGAAGAAATGATTCATCAGCTTAATGAATTTTCACCAGACTGGAAAAACCATGCGGACCATATTCTGACTATAGAAAAAGAATTGCATGAAGAGTGGATCAATGCCATTACCCAGGAAGTCGCTCAGTTGAATTATGCTTAGCCATAGCCCTCATTTTCAGGAATCTCTTGACAAAAGAAAAGAGGAGGGAACGTTAAGATGTTTAAAACTTCAATCAGATGGAATTGATTTTTATTCCAATGATTATCTGGGATTGGCAAAAAGTAAAGACCTTCAACATTTAATGCTGGAAAAGGTTATCAATAGCCCTCAGTTGCTTTCCGGAAGTACAGGTTCAAGATTGATTAGCGGGAACAGTGATATGGCAGTTTCCGTGGAAAAGGATATCGCTCAAAAACATCAGTTTGAGTCTGCATTGCTTTTTCCATCCGGATATAATGCAAATCTGGCTTTGTTTTCTACGTTTCCCAACCGCCATGATACTGTGATTGTTGACGAACAGATTCATCGTTCAGTACATGATGGCTGCAAACTATCCAATGCTAAAAAACTTAAATTCAAACACAATGATACTGAAGATCTTGAAAATATTTTAAAAAGACAGGAAGGTCATTGTTATATCGCGATAGAAAGTGTTTACTCCATGGAAGGCGATTTTGCTCCTCTTCAGGAAATAGCATCGATTGCCAGTACATATAAAGCCTCTTTGATTGTAGATGAAGCTCACGCGTTCGGCGTTTTTGGATATGGATTGATTGAAAAATTACAGTTACAGAACCATGTTTCAGCAGTAGTTGTGACGTACGGAAAAGCTCTTGGGGCTCATGGAGCAGCTATTCTTTGCAATGAAACAGTGAAATCTTACCTGATCAATTTTGCAAGCCCATTTATTTATACTACATCAACACAGGATTTCCAGTGGATGAGTATCAAAACAGGATATGAATTTTTAGATCAAAACCATGAACTGGCTGAAAAACTTCAGAATAACATCAAAGTTTTTCGCAGCAGAAAATTAAAGTCTCCATCAGCAGAAAACAGTCCGGTTCAGGCTATTGTGATCCCTGACAATCAAAAACTGAAAGAATTACAAAACATTTTATCCGGAGAAGGACTTTTAACCTATGCCATCTACAGCCCTACAGTAAAAGAAGGAAGTGAACGCTTAAGAATATGCCTTCACAGCTTTAATACTGAAGAAGAAATTATAAAACTGACAGGAATTATTAAAGAATTTATTTAAAACTTTCACGAATCCCGAACCCCGCATCACGAAAAACATGAAATTATTTATAACAGGAATAGGAACCGAAATAGGAAAAACAGTCTGCTCAGCCGTTTTGGTACAGCACTTTAAAACAGAATATTGGAAGCCCATACAGTCCGGAGATCTTCATTATACGGACAGTCATAAAATTGAAGCCTGGACAGATACCGGCTTTTGCCACCCGGAAACTTACCGTTTACAGCTGGCAGCCTCACCCCATCAGTCCGCAAGAGAAGAAAATATCACCATCAATCTGAATGATTTTCAACTTCCCAAAACAGCAAGCCCATTAATTGTAGAGGGAGCCGGAGGCCTTATGGTACCCATTTCGGACACTACTTTTATGATTGATCTTATTGAGGAGTTAAACCTTCCTGCAGCATTGGTAGTCAGAAATTATTTAGGATGTATTAATCATAGTTTATTATCAATCATCGCGTTACGACAGAGAGAAATTCAGTTGGAATATTTAATTCTTAACGGAGATTTTCCGGAAGACACAGCAAGAGTGATCTGCAGTTTTATCGAAAAAGAAACAAAAATTATAAAGATTCCCGAAATCAAAAACACAGATAAGGAATCTATACAACTTGCTGCAAAGCAATTAACAATAACAAAAATAGGATAATGGATACAAAAACAACATTGAGAAACAATTGGACGAAAGAAGAAATTGAGGAAATTTATCACCTTCCACTCATGGAACTGATCTATAAGGCAGCCACCGTACATCGTGAATGGCATGATCCTTCTGAAGTACAGATTTCCACTTTATTATCCATCAAAACAGGCGGATGTCCTGAGGATTGTTCATACTGCGGACAGGCAGCCCGTTATCATACCAATATTAAAGTACAGGCTTTGTTACCTACAGAAACTGTAATTGCTCACGCTCAAAAAGCAAAAGATTCGGGATCTTCAAGGTTCTGTATGGCAGCAGCATGGCGTGAAGTTCGTAATAACCGTGATTTTGACAGGGTAATTGATATGGTAAAGGGAGTCAATGATCTTGGTCTGGAAGTTTGCTGCACGCTGGGAATGCTTACCGAAGAACAGGCAATCAGACTACAAGAAGCTGGATTATATGCTTACAATCATAATCTTGATACTTCCGAACAGTATTATGAAGAGATCATCTCTACCAGAACTTTTGACAATAGAATCAATACCATCAATAATGTAAGAAAAGCAGGAATCACAGTATGTTCCGGAGGAATTATCGGACTTGGAGAAACCCACAGAGACAGAATTTCTATGCTTTTAACGTTGGCAACAATGCCAAAACATCCGGAATCCGTTCCTATCAATGCATTAGCGAGAGTAGCAGGAACACCATTAGAAGATAACGAAAAAGTTGACACGTGGGAAATGGTAAGAATGATTGCTACTGCAAGAATCGTAATGCCGTCTTCTATGGTAAGATTAAGTGCCGGACGTATTGAAATGTCTGAAACAGAGCAGGCGTGGTGCTTTATGGCAGGTGCCAATTCCATTTTTACAGGAGAAAGAGAAACCTTATTGGTAACACCTAATCCGGGAGTTTCAGAAGATATGCAGATGCTTCAGACATTAGGGCTGAAACCTATGATGAAAAAAGAAACATGCTGTTAAATAATTATGAATTATAAATGATAAATAATGAGTGATGAGTTGGATTATTGGTATTATAGCGCTTATTATAAAATTGGTTTTTGAATTTTTATAAACTGCTCTACAAGTTGGAAAACGCAAAGACGCAAAATCTTTTGTAGTAAGTAATATTTTAAGGCGCAAGGATTTTATCTCCGATAAAATTAAACACATTCTTTGCTGAAAATCTTTGATTTTCTTGCGCCTTAAAATATTCGCAATCTATGATAAAACTTTGCGCCTTTGCGATTAGTCCAACATTTACGCCAACATATTCAACTAAATTATTGTTAAATCCAATTCCATCACTCATTTCTACTTTTTAGATCTATAATATGAATACAATAACAAAAGAAATCAGCCTGCAGGAGAGAGATAAAGCGGTGAACTGGCATCCGTACACGCAGATGAAAACAGCTGATGATGCCATTCCTATTGTAAAAGGAAAAGGAATTTATCTTTATGATACCGAAGGAAAAAAATATCTGGATGTCGTTTCATCATGGTGGGTAACATTGCACGGCCATTCTCATCCTTATATTGCGCAACGTGTTTTTGAACAGTTGAATACACTGGAACAGGTGATTTTTGCAGGATTTACCCATGAACCTGCTGTACAGCTTTCAGAAAATTTACTGAAACTTCTTCCGGGTGGCCAGGAAAAGGTCTTTTATTCGGATAATGGCTCTACCGCAGTAGAAGTTGCTTTGAAAATGTGTATTCAATATGCATACAATAAAGAGAATAAGAAAACAAAGATTTTAGCTTTTAAAAATGCCTATCACGGAGATACCTTCGGAGCCATGTCTGTAAGTGGAAAAAGCTTCTGGACAAAACCTTTTGAAAGCATGCTGTTTGAAGTTGTTTTTATAGATACACCCAATGCAGAAAATCTTGAAAGCCTGCAGAAACTGATTAAAGAATTAGCTGATGAAGTGGCTTGTTTTATCTATGAGCCATTAGTTCAGGGAGCTGCCGGAATGTTGATGTATAAAGCTGAAGACCTTACTCAGCTGATGAAATTCTGTAGGGAAGAAAGCGTTCTTATGATTCAGGATGAAGTTTTTACAGGATTTGGAAGAACAGGTAAGCTTTTCGCTGCAGATTATCTTACGGAAAAGCCGGATATTATGTGTTTTTCAAAAGGATTGACAGGAGGAACGATGCCTATGGGAATTACAACCTGCTCCAATGAGATTTATGAGGCTTTCCTTTCTGAAGACCGTTATAAAACCTTATTTCACGGGCATTCGTTTACAGCCAATCCTTTAGCCTGTACAGCGGCTCTTGCCAGTATGGAATTACTATTGACAAATGAAACTCAAATGAATATCAACCGCATCACTCATCAGCATTCAGAGTTTGTGAAAGCACTTGCTTTGCATCCTCATGTAGAAAAGGTACGTCAGATCGGAACTATTTTAGCGTTCGATTTTAAAACCGGGAATGATACTTCTTATTTCAATGAAATAGGGAAGAAGCTTTACAATGAATTCTTACAGAGAGGGATTATCATGAGGCCGTTGGGAAATGTAATCTATCTGGTTCCTCCTTATTGTATTACATCAGAAGAATTGGATTTTGTCTATCAGAATATTACGGAGGTTCTGGATCAGTTTAGAGAATAAACGATCTGTTCCGGTAATAATTATTTTTAATTTTTTTAATATACCTTATAGGTTTCCAGAACCTATAAGGTTTTTATGTTGAATGTAAGCACCTGTATTTTTTAAATTTCCTGTTCTGCTTTCTTCAAAATAGTAATCAATTCTTTTAATTCATCTTTGTTGAATTCCAGTAAGTTCTGATTAAAATGATTGGAAGGAATTTTTATATAATGAATCCATGAAGAAAGTTTTTCACGATAAACACTTCCGAATTCAATATTACTCATCGTTACAAACTTATATCTGGTTTCCTGGCCAGCCTTTTCGTTTTCTTTCTGTTCTACAGTCTGAAGAGCCTGAATCAGTTTTCCCAACTCATTTTTGTCAATAGTAAGTGTCTTTTTGGAGATTTCATCAAAGGTTTCATATTCATACATGATTCCAAGAAGAGTATCCGAAGAATTGCCGGAAATATCTTTCGTTACAATTTTTTGAATATTCAGATTTTTAAACTTACCTAAATTGGTGATTTTCTTTTCAATTAATGTCCCTTTTCTTGAATTGACAGTTAGTCCGCGGGATGTGGTACTGGATCTTTGAATCGTTGGTGGTGGTGCTATCTGTGCAGTTATCCATGCGCCTATTGCGCAGGAGATCAAAATAATGATTCTTTTCATTTGTAAAAATTGTTATTAGTTTTTATATCATTCAAATTACAGTGTAATTTTCAACAATATATAAAATATTCAAAAATAATTTTATCCCAATTCATTTCCCCATGAATGAAGTTCGGAAAGGATAGGTCCCAGTTTTTGTCCTTTCTCTGTTAATTTATAATACACTTCCGGTGGGAAATTATAAACTTCAATCCTTTCAATAATAAGGTCTTCTTCCAACTGTTTCAGCTGTTCTGCCAATACTTTCTTGGAAACCCGGGGCATATTCCGCCAAAGTTCCACAAAACGGACCTGGTTTTCTTCAAAAAGGTTGTGCAGGATCAAAGGTTTCCATTTCCCTGAAAGAATATCCAGGCTTCGTCTTAATCCGCAGTTTTTAAATTCTTCAAAATTCATAACACAGTTGAATATTTGTGGTTAACTTTTTGGTAACCTTCGATTGTTTTACCCTCTTCGGGCAATAGCTTTGTTCTACAAACATACTCAAAATGAAATTACAATTATGGCGCAATGCTACATTGCTATTGAATATTGATGGAATTTCCATCCTCGTAGATCCCATGCTGGGCGAAAAAGGCTCTATGGGAAAAATGCCGATGACAGAAAGCAAATTACTGAATCCATTGGTAGATTTGCCTTTTAATAAAGAAGAATTAAGTAACAGATTAAAAGAAATTGATGCTGTTGCCGTCACTCATCTTCACCCTGATCATTGGGATTCTGAAGCTGTGAGACTTCTTGATAAAAATATTCCTATCATCTGCTCAGATGTTATTTCAGATCATATTGCAGCACAGGGTTTTACCAATATTATTGCTGTGAATAATAAGATTCAATGGAAAAACATTACAATATCAACCACCAAAGGGCAACATGGAACCGGAGAAATCGGAGAGAAAATGGGCACCGTGAATGGTTTTGTTTTAAAAAAAGACAATCAATCAGTCTATATTGCAGGCGACACGATTTGGTATGATGAAATTGCAGGGGAAATTGACAAACATCAGCCGCAGCACATCATTGTGGCAGGAGGAGCCGCCACTTTCTCTGTAGGAGATCCTATTATTATGACCAGTGAAGACATCGTAAAAGTTTGTGAATATGCACCGGAATCTACTGTTTGGGTAACGCATCTGGAAGCCCTGAGCCACTGTAGGGAAGACAGAAAATTTATTCAGAAAAAGATCCTTGAAAACGGATTAGCGGAAAGATGTTTTATACTTGATGACGGTGAAGAGGTAAGCCTGAAATATCTATGAAATAAATAGCAGGAGTTCTGGCTTATTTTTTGAATATTCCCTGATAAATAATGTGTATGCTGTCAGTTTTTCTCTTACATCTTGATTGGAAAGAATTATTATTGGGGCATGAAGAATGGTCTTTTCTTTTAGAGATCATTCTTCGTACCATGATTATGTTTCTGGCTATTATTATCGGACTTAGAATTTTGGGAAAAAGAGGAGTAAAACAGCTCTCAATCTTTGAGCTGGTCGTCATTATTGGCCTGGGATCGGCAGCAGGAGATCCTATGTTTAATAAGGATGTCGGAATCATTTCATCCCTTATTGTTTTTATTGTTATTATTCTCCTTTATTCTATTGTGACGTATTTTATCGGCAAAAGTAAAAAATTTGAAAATCTGGTGGAAGGAAAGTCCATCTGTCTGATAGAAAGTGGTGAATTCTCCATCAAAAACTTTCAAAAAGAAAATCTTGGGAGTGACGAATTCTTTGCAGAGTTGAGGCTCAAAGGGGTTTCTCAGCTTGGGCAGGTTGAAATGGCTATAGAAGAAATATCAGGAGAAATCAGTGTATTCTTTTTCGAAGATGAATCTGTCAGATACGGGCTTCCTATTATGCCAGGCTCATTAAATTATCCGCTACAACACCTTCACGAGGAGGGACATTACTCTTGTATATTCTGTGGGTATACTGAACATAAAAAAGCAGGTAATGCCGGACGCTGCCCCAAATGCCAAAAAGAAGAATGGGTAGCATCCAGCAATAAAAGACGTGTGACCTGACCTTTGACCATCCTAATCCTCAACAAACTTATTTCTTGCCGCTTTCATTCCAAAATACAGCATCAGCAATACAGCACAGCTTAATAAATAGAATGAACTGTTCCAGGAAATATCCCAGTCATGTAGTTTTCCAAACAGCGGTGGCCCGAACGCAGCAATCAGATATCCCACAGACTGAGCCATTCCTGATATTTTAACCGCATTGATACTGTTTTTCGTTCTTGTGGAAAAGAAAAGAATTGACAAGCTGAAAGACAATCCATTAGAGATACCAATAATTACTGCATTCACATAAATCCACTGTGATTTCAGGAAGACAAACATCATGGTACTTCCAAACATCAAAGTACATATGAAAAGGATCATAAGTCTCTGGTCTTTCATTTTACTGGCAATAATCGGACAACAGAATGTCACAGGAATCATGGTAATCTGAATCACAAAGAACACCCAGCCGGAGCTTTCTCCCTGCATATGAAAGTCAGCAAGAAAGGAGGGAAGCCATGCTACCAGGCAATAATAAAATAAAGACTGCAGTCCCATAAAAATACTGATATTCCATGCCTGTGCAGATTTGAACATATTAAAATCTGATGTACTGAGTGCTGTTTTAGGTGGAGCCGGATTTCTTTTGTTAAATATGAATTCCAATGATAAAACAAGGAAACCCAATGCAGCAATCACCAGCCATATTCCCAGAGATCCTTTCCATCCAAAACCTGTCAGTTCTCCAATTTTTACACTGAACCCGGAAGCTAAAGCTGCCGTAAGATTCATTGATACAGCAAAAATTCCTGTCATAAGACCTATCTGCTTCGGAAAATTATTCTTAACATATCCCGGAGTAACCACATTTCCGATGCATATTCCTAAACCAATAAATAGAGAGCCTAAAAACAAAAGCCACAGGGAACCACTGATCCTTAAAAATAGCCCAAAGCTTAAAATAATTAGAGAATACATCAGAAGTTTGCTGATTCCGAACTTATTGGAAAATCTGCTTACCAATACAGAACAGGCGGCAAACATAAACAGCGGAATAGAAGTAAGTAAACTCACCTGAAAATTATCCAGTTTCAAAGCATCCCGTACTTCTCCGAGAACGGGAGCAACCGCCACAATCGGTGAGCGGAGATTGCTGGAAATGAGGACAACTACCAGAACATTAATGATTAATAAAACATACGAAGCATTCTTTTTTACTTCATTCTTCATCATAATAAAACTTTTGTACAAAATTAACACAGTAATTTTGTTTAATTTTGCCAAAGTTTTAACCTGAAACGACATGAACGGCAACGACAGTATCAAAATAGATGAACTTAAAAAGCCTTATTTTGTATGGTTTGAAGAAAACTGGGTGCACGATAATGTTCTGCATCACCATCAGAAGGGACAGCTCGTGTACGTGGAAAGTGGTTTCCAGTATATTACGATTGAAGAAAAAATCTATCTCCTTCCTCAGAATCATGCGGTATGGATTCCTCCCAATGCCGTCCATAAAACCGATTCTCATTCTGAAAAGATCAAGCTGATGATTATGTTTGCGGAGATCAGTACACAAGAACCTTTTTATCACGAAGTGAATGTATTTTCTGTTCCTCCTGTACTGAAGGAAATGATAAAATATGCAGAAAAATGGTCTAAACTGATGACTCCGGATCATCATGAGAGCCTGTTTCTGAAAGCATTGTTCAACGAACTTCCACGATTTGTAGAACATTCCCTGACTCTTCATATCAGTCTTCCTAAAGATAAACGCCTTGCCAAGGTCATAGAACATCTCCACAGTCATTACCGGCAGGAGATTACAATGGAAGATCTCAGTGATGAAGCCCTGCTATCTTTCCGTACTCTGGAACGTATTTTCAAAAAAGAAACAGGTCTCACCCTAAGCAAATATCAGCAAATGCTTCGGATCATCAAAAGTCTTGAATATTTAAGCTCCGGGAATCTTACGGTTTCAGAAACAGCTTATGAAGTAGGGTACAAGAGTATTCAGGCTTATACCAGAAGTTTTTATTCTGTGATGAAATTCAGGCCGACTGATTTTATTAAAACCATTCAATAGGTTTTTAATTTGTATAAAAGCAGACTAAAATTATTAAAAAAGGAGAGTTATTAACATTATAAAACTTCATACATTCCTTTAAAGAAAAGCAATTAACCGAATTAAAAAAGAAAATATTTCACATTTTGGCCATTTTTCCACTTCAATAGTCAATATTCAATTATGATATTATTGAAAATAAAAAGGTCTCCACGGATGGAGACCTTAAAAAAACACAAATGATGAAAAAAAATTATTTCGATTCACAAATATAAACAAAAATCATGTTATGCAAAACACCATATGCTTATTTTTTTTAAAAATTATTGATTTTTCCTACGAATAATTATTTCATAAATCTTCCCTGTTTTCTTTAAGATTCCGAAATCAGCAATATAAAAACCTCTCCTGATAAATATAATTCGCCATCTGAAGAATTGTACGCATGTTTTTTAAGCAAAATAAAGAAATCTAAAAAAGTGAATTATTATTAGAATACCACATTATAAAGTCAATAATTAAACAAACGTTTAACTATTTTGTGATTCTACTCATAAAATTCTGAAAGTTTTTTGTACTACTTTGGATCAAAACCTATCGTATGAGTCCAAAGATATTTAAAGGAGTTCCTGCACAAAAATTCGGTGGCTTCCATGATACGGAAAGCAGAAAAGTATTTGATCAGGACCTGATTCCGGAAAAGTTTAACCTGTTAAAAGAAAGGTTCTTTTCAGTTAATAATTGGGAAAATTATACCGGGAAAGCTTTCGCTGCATTTAAATTGTATGATTTTGATGGTAGTCCTGTGGATCGCGAACCTCAAAAAGGAGATTTTATCCGCATTGATATTCCGGGTCCGGGAGATCCTGAGGCTAAAGGGTACGATTGGGTAGAAATAACAGATATCTGCTTCTATCAGGACAGTTTTTCTGAAAGTATATCGATCACCTGCAGGCCATCAGTAGATCCCCAAAATAAGAAAAACCGTCACATTGCTCATTTTTACAGTTCTGCAGCCAGCTCAACCTTTATGATATCCAGAAATATTGCTTATTTAAAAGCAGCGGTATACGGACGAAATGAAAGACCCAACTGGAACGCAAAGTTTCCAGATGTCATCAGAAATCTTGCTACTGCTATAGGCGGAATGATGGGGATTGCAAAAATACAGTGGAAGCAGCTTACTGATAGTTTTCTGGATTTTGATTGAATCCATGCGCCGTTTTTGATCCCGATCATCGTTCTGCCTGCTCCGGCATTTTAATTTCGCAGGATATGATTATTATTTCCGTAAAAGACAAAATAAAGCTGGCTCTTCCAATATTACTACTGGTCGTTGCAGGGCTTATAGTAAGTTTTACCGTGATCGTTCCCTCTATTGATAAGAGCCCGGAAATGATTTTTTATGTTGTCCTTCCTCCCATATTATTTGATGCAGCCTGAAATACTTCTTTCCGGATTTCAAAAAAAGAGTTTGCATCAATTTCCCTGCTGGCAGTAGGATTGGTTTTCCTGACACTACAATTATTGCAGCACCATCAGTTATATATTTACATTGTGTAGTTAAATGTTTACGAATTTCATTATTTGTTCTCATGGCTGTTTTTATAGATTTGTAACGTTTTCAGTACATCATCTGACAAAAGTAATTATTTTAAAAGTGCTTTGATTTTTCCTTTTTTAAGAAGGGATGAAAACATCTGGAGCATGATTCCGGTCCCTGTTGCTGGGGAAGCATTGATAAAATTTTAGCGTTGTCAGCTGTTCCTGCTTTTGCAAAGGCAATAAGCAGAGTGGGTCAGGAGAGAAGATGTGTTTGGGTAAAAAAGATGACTTAACACTGCAAAAATAAAGGCCATTCTACCATTGTATTCAGGGCCTCTGCAAAAGATTACAGAATTTTTAAAAAAAATAAATAATGAGATTACAAGAATTTATTGATTTTGATTACACTCAATTTGATGGGCATGTTCATAGTGCTATTCGCAATTATATAGATAGCACTATGAATTGGGAAATCTATGGTCAGCTTACTAATGAATCAGAGGAAATAGGAATGCTTGGTAAGCAGGCAATTGAGAAAGCATTTGAACAATACAAAGAAAGTCACCCTGCATCTAAAAACACATTTGAATTTTTTGCGGGTAAAGAGCTTGATGAATTGGTGGGAGACTTTAAAGCAAAGGGAGTTGATTTTTATGTACTGACAGCATCTGCCTATCCAAAAGTTATAAAGTATTTATATCAACAAAATGGATTTAAAAATCTGGAGAATATTCCAATATTAACAGTTAGTGCTACTAAGAAGGAGCAGATGGCTATTGATAAGAACAAATTGATAGGTAAAATAGAAGATGAGATCCGAAAAGAAAATGATCAGGTATTCAGCGTTTTCTTAGATGATACAGCTGAAAATATAAATGTATTTAAAGAAGACAAAACAAGAACTGAAGATTGTTTTTTGGGAGAACTTATTGGTGAAAATGGGATGAACAAAGATTTTATCAACAAACATCGAGAATTTTTAGATTCTACAATACAAAAGTATAATATAAAGCCTAAAGATACCAGTGTTCAAGAATCAAAATCAAATTTTATACCTACTGCTGATATACCTGCTACATCTGGCGCAAGCGAGCAATTAAAACCAGAAGATAGTAAGCCTGTTTTTGTTCTGAACTCAAGTAAATTGCTGGCTAAGAGAAAAATGCGAAACAACCAGGCTTTGACAGACAAACAAACAACTGATCAGCCTGATTATGCAAACCAGAAAGAAAAAGCAATAGGAGGTGAAAATCATCAGGCCAATAATAGTGAAGCTAATAATTTAAAAACTGGTAAACCTAATCTGGAAAAGTTTATGAACACCAGTAATGCACTCAACCCACAAATAAAAATATCACCAATAACTTCAAAAGCGAATAGCATGCAAAAAGGTGAATCTCAAAATACAATTGATAGTAAAGCGGTTCGCAGATAATTGACAACAATTAAAAAACCGCCTAAAGCTAATTGGTAAATTCCTTGATATTCAGCATTATCCTTGCTTTCCTAAGTAAGGATAATATTTAAAAGCAGCCGTATATAGACGAAATGAAAAACCCAACTGGAACGCGGAGTTTCCCGATGTCATCTGAAATATTGCTACTGCTATAGGCGGAATGATGGGTGTTGCAAAAATACAATGGAAGCAGCTTACTGATAGTTTTCTGGATTTTGATTGAATCCATGCGCCGTTTTTGATCTAGATCATAGTTCTGCCTGCTCCGGCATTTTAATTTCGCAGGATATTATCACGCTATGGCAGAACTTGAAAAGATCATATGGGTATCCATCATTTTAATGATTATCATTTCCGTAAAAGACAGAATAAAGCTGGCTCTTCCTATAGTACTGGTCGTTGCAGGGCTTATAGTAAGTCTTACCGGAATCGTTCCCTCTATTGATATGAGCCCGGAAATGATTTTTTATGTTGTCCTTCCTCCCATATTATTTGATGCAGCCTGGAATACTTCGATTCCGGATTTCAAAAAAGAATTTCCAACAATTTCCCTGCTGGCAGTAGGGCTGGTTTTCCTGACCACCACCATTATTGCCGTGATTGTTCACAGCATCATTCCCGGATTTACGTGGCCTTTATCTTTTGTATTGGGTGCTATCATTTCACCACCTGACGCTGTTGCAGCAACAAGTATTACAAAGAATCTTCCGTTACCACAAAAATTAACCACTATTCTTGAAGGAGAAAGTCTTCTGAATGATGCATCCGCCTTGATTGCCTATAAATGTGCTGTTATTGCTATTACAAGCGGTATATTTTCTTTCTGGAATACGGGAATACAATTTATGGGGATCAGTATTGGAGGGATATTCATTGGATTTCTGATAGGTTTTATATTTTTAAAATTGCATAAGTATTTTAATACCAACTCCAGTGCAGAAACTTTTGCTGTGATCCTGCTTCCTTTTGCAGCGTATAGCTTTGCCGAACATTTAGGATGTTCGGGAGTATTGGCAGTTGTGGTATTGGGAATGTTTCTATCCTGGAATTCATTTTCCTTATTCAGCTCAGCCAGTAGATTACAGATGAGCCATTTCTGGGATGTTATTATTTTTATTCTGAACGGATTGATTTTTTTGATTCTGGGAATGCAGCTGCCTTCAAGTATTTCACATATACCCTCTACTGAATTACCATTATTGATTCTATATGGCTTTCTCCTATTTATTATACTCGTCATGATAAGGTTGGCTGTACTTGCTTTATTTCCTGTTTTTTCCAACCAGTCATCCATTAACAAAGGAAATCGTTTTCTGACCCAGTCTAAAAAAGAATATATTATCCTCTCATGGTCGGGAATGCGTGGAGTAGTTTCTCTGGCCGCTGCTTTGGCACTCCCTTTCCGGGATAATTCAGGGTTTGCTATAGAACAGAGAAATACCATATTATTGATCTCATTTGTAGTGATCATTTTTACATTGGTAATTCAGGGGCTTACGCTTCCAAGATTAATCAAACTGATAAAACCTTCCACACCGGACAAGGAAGAAGAAAAAGATCTGAATAGGCTTCTGCTAAAAAAATCGAATTCTTTCCTAAAAGATTTTAAACCGGGAAACATTACTACTGAAAACGCCCTGAAAATTATGACTGAAAAGCTGAAAAAAGAACAGGAACAGCTTCTTCGAACAAACGGAAACTTCTTAGATTCAGACTCTGTTGAATCGAAAAAAGCATATTTCCACCTGGAGCTTGAACTTGCAGATTTTCAAAGAAAAGAACTGATCAGGAATTACTATAGAGGAGCATTCTCTCTTGAATCTATTCGTAAAAAAGAATGGGAACTGGATTTCTGGACAACTACAGTATATCAGGAACTCAATACTTTACAACATAATCCTGCATCAAAAGAGTAACGGTTCATCCTTTTTTGATCTAAGTCAAAGCTTGGTATCCGTCACACAAAGACCTTTGTACCCGAATATTTTAAACAAAATTTATGAGTACAACATTAGAAAAGGGACAGACTATTAATTTCTATCAGGCAACAGCTCCTATTATCGTTTCGGTATTTGCGGTTTACCTTACCATAGGAATTGCGTTAGGAGTACTTCCCAGGTTTGTTCAGAGCACGTTGGGCTTTGACAGTATTATTATAGGACTTGTGATTGGTCTGCAATCATTGTCAACACTTTTAACCCGTGCTTATTCCGGAAAAATCACAGATACCAGCGGTGCTAAGAAAAGTAAAATGTCCGGCGTAATACTGGCTGTTATTGCAGGAATTGCTTACGTCCTGGCGGTATTATTTCAGGCTCAACCGATTCTGGCACTTGCTTTTCTTTTATTGGCAAGAATTATTCATGGGGTTGGCGAAAGTTTTCTGGTTACCGGAGCATTAACGTGGGGAATCGGTCTCGCAGGACCTTCCAGCTCAGGGAAAGTCATGACCTGGAATGGTATTGCCATGTATGCGGGAATTGCCATCGGAGCTCCCATCAGTATCTGGTTAAGTAAAGAGTACAGTATTCTGCCTGCTTTTCTTTTTATTACCTTACTTCCGCTGGTAAGCTGGCTTTCTACAGCAAAACTTCCTTCTATTCCTGTGGATAAAGATCATATAAGAACACCTTTCTACAAAGTAATTGGTGCCATATCGGGCCAGGGCCTGAGCCTTGCTTTTTCATCAATGGCTTTTGGATGTATTGCCTCTTTTATTGCCTTATTTTTCTCTCAAAAAAATTGGGGTGATGCTTCACTGGCTTTTATGATCTTCGGGGCTTGTTATGGGCTGACCAGAATTTTCTTTGCTTCTTTTCCGGATAAATACGGAGGCTTTACAATAGCCTTGATCTCTCTGATTATCGAAGTGGCCGGACAAATGCTGATCTGGACCTCTGCATCCAAAACATTGGCCATTATCGGATGTGGATTAACGGGGGTAGGATTTTCATTGGTTTTTCCGGCTTTGGGCGTTCTTGCCATTCAAAAAGTAAAGCCGCAGATGAGAGGAACGGCGCTAGGAGCTTATGTCGCATTTGTTGACCTTTCATTAGGGCTCGCAGGTCCTATTGCCGGGCTCATTGCCGGTTGGTTCGATTATCAGATGGTATATCTGTTCGGAGGAATCAGCTGTGTGATTGCAATGATTATTTTACTATTTAACAAAAAATAATAATGGAACATTCCCTAACATCTCAAGTAAAAGAAACGAAAAAAATACGTTCTGTATTTACCGTTAAAAAGAAACTCTTTATTACACCGCATTTAATCCGTGTCATATTTGATATTGATGAAAACCAGGCTGAACTATTGGCTAATGTTAAGTCCGGTTCTAATAATAAAATCTTTATCCCCACCGGAGAAGAAAATCTCGCTCTGATCAGAACATATACCAACAGAAAAATTGATCTGGAAGAAAATGAACTGAGCATTGATTTTATAGCTCATGGTGACAACGGACCAGCTTCTGCATGGGCATTGAAGACCAAACCAGGTGATGTATTGGAAATAGGAATGAAAGAAAGTACAAAGCCTTTAATTCCTGAAGCTGATTTTTATCTGATGGCAGGAGACGCAACGGCACTACCAGTGATTTGTGCCATCGCAGAACAATTTCCATCTTATGTAAGAGCAAAAATACTATTGGAAGTAGCAGATAAAGACGACGAATTGATCCTGTGTTCTGCGGCAGATATTTCGGTTGAATGGCTGCACAATCCTCATCCTGAGCAGGGAAGCAAGATTGCAGAAGTAGTAAAATCTGTTCAGTTTCCGCCCGGAGTGTTGAAAGAATATGTTTACATCGCTGCAGAATATTCCACTGTACGTGAGCTTCGTACGTACTTTAAAACAACGCTGGAATGGGATCCGCATGGGATGTACATTTGCTCATACTGGAAAGCCGGACAGGCAGAAAACCCGTAGATATTGGAGATGAAAGGATGTAAGCAAAGCCATTTATCACTATTTTTGCTTACATGCAGGAACTTTTAACGTCATATATCAACAATAGAATATCGGTAACGGATACAGAAATGGAAACAATTCTGTCCTATTTCAGACCTATCCAATTAAAAAAGAATGAAATGCTCCTTTCCAACGGGCAAAACAGTCAGAGAACATTTTTTGTTGTAAATGGCTGTCTCCGTATATTTTTCATCAATGAAGAAGGACAGGATTCTACCCGATATTTTGCTTTTGAAAATCAGTTTGCAACGGCACTTACCAGTTTTATTACTTCTGAACCCTCTGAGGAATTCATAGAAGCTGTAGAGGATTCAGAAGTATATTATATTACCCATAAAGATTTTTATCATCTTTTGGATATTATCCCTCAGTGGGAAAAATTTTACAGAATATATCTGGAAACTGCATATGTAAATAATACCAAAAGATTGATGTCATTCCTTGTCCAGGATGCACTTGAAAAATACCGCCAGCTTCTGGATGAAAATCCTGTGGTGGTAAGAAGGCTTTCCAATAAACTGGTAGCTTCCTATCTTAATATTTCACAGGAGACACTGAGCAGACTGAAGTCAAGGCTTTGATTTTTGTTTGGTAATCCTAACATTTTCAGGAAAGGGTATTATTTATTTAAACTACTTTTAAACAAGCTAAAATTCTCAAAAAATTAATACTAAAGCCCACTCAGGAAAAATTTAAGCCTTATATTTGTACTCATGTTAAAATGGATCTCCATATTATGTTCAATGATGTATGTGCTGGCTACCACCAATGCGGGGGAAGTATTGAAAGTACCTATGTTTGTGGAACATTTCATGGAATACCATGGAAGCTTTTCAGAATTTGTAATGGAGCATTATGATAACCACAAACAGGATTCAGACTGGGATACCGATCAGAAACTGCCGTTTATCAATCCACCTATCGTACTTACCGTACACGCCCAGCTTCCGGAGCTTTCCTTTGAAATAAAAAAACCTAAGGAAATTACTGTTTCAAAGAAAAGCAGTATCTACAAGGAAAAAGATTTTTCCAACCAATACCTTTCTCAGATTTTCCAGCCTCCACGGCTTTCTTAATTGACTTCATATTGAAAATTAATGCTTTATGTTCTTACCTAAAGCAGTGAATTCTTGTTACATATCAATTAATCCGCAATGCATTGTATTGATGCTTAACCCTTAACCAAAGAGTTACAAATGCTTTTTTGGGCACTTTAAGTTTTGGGAGAATTTCAGCTTTTATAAAGCATTCCGGATTATCAATTAATAGTTTTTCCATGTTAAATAAAATTATTGAGTTTTCTGTAAAGAATAAACTCATCATTGCTCTGTTTACAGTGGCCCTCATCCTTTTTGGAGTCTATGAAACCACTAAACTTCCCATTGATGCCCAGCCGGACATCACCAATAATCAGGTTCAGATCATTACCACTGCTCCTTCTTATGGTGCAGCAGATATAGAACGCCTTGTTACATTTCCTATCGAACAGGCTACCAGCAATATCAGCGGAATAACGGAGCTGAGAAGTTTCTCCCGTTTCGGACTTTCATTAGTGACGGTAGTTTTTGACGATAAGACCGATGTGTATTGGGCTCGTCAACAGGTTCAGGAACGGTTGCAGCTTGTTCAGGACAATATACCAGCCGGAATCGGCAAGCCGGAATTAGGGCCTATTTCAACAGGATTGGGAGAGATTTTCCAATATGTGGTAAGAGCCAAAAAAGGATACGAAAATGTATATGATGAAACAGAACTGAGGACTATTCAGGACTGGGTGGTCAGAAGGCAGCTTCTCGGAACCAAAGGTGTGGCGGATGTCAGCAGTTTCGGAGGAAAGCTGAAACAATACGAAATTGCCATTAATCCAAATAAATTACAGGCGTTCAACATCAATATCAATGATGTTTTTGCCGCGCTGGAAAAGAATAACCAGAATACCGGAGGTGCATATATTGAAAAGAAAGAAACCGTTCTGTTTATCCGCAGCGAAGGACTTCTGGGAAGTACGGAAGATATCGGAAGCATTCAGGTAGCGGAAACGAAAGAAGGTATTCCGGTACATATCAAAGATGTAGCGTCTGTGAAGATCGGTTATGCGACAAGGTATGGCGCGATGACTTATAATGACACCGGAGAGGTTTCCGGAGCAATTGTTCTGATGCTGAAAGGAGAGAACGCCAATGTCGTGATTGGAAATATCAAACAAAGACTGGAAAAAATCCAGGAATCATTACCGGAAGGAGTAGTAATTGAGCCTTTCCTTGATCGTGCTAAAATGGTAAATAACACCATCAGTACCGTAAAAACAAACCTGATGGAAGGAGCTTTGATCGTTGTTTTCATTCTGGTTTTATTCTTAGGAAATTTCAGAGCAGGATTACTGGTGGCTTCCGTTATTCCTTTGGCCATGCTTTTCGCCATTATTATGATGAATATTTTCGGGGTTGGAGGAAATCTGATGAGCCTTGGAGCGCTGGATTTCGGTCTTATTGTGGACGGTGCTGTTATTATTGTGGAAGCCGTGCTGCATCAGCTTGCCCATAAAAAGCATTTTGGAAAAGACAATATGCTCAGCAAGAGAGAAATGGATGATCAGGTTTCCAGCTCTGCGACCAAAATGGTTAACAGTGCGGTTTTCGGGCAGATCATTATCTTAATCGTATATCTTCCGATCTTTACCCTTCAGGGAATTGAAGGAAAGATGTTCAAGCCTATGGCTCAGACTGTTGCCTTTGCCCTGATCGGAGCATTTATTCTTTCCCTGACTTATATTCCGATGATGAGTTCTCTGGTATTAAGCAGAAAGAAAAAAGAAAAAGAGAACATCTCGGACCGCGTCATGGGTAAAGTGGAAACCGGACATCAACGATTACTGATGAAAGCTCTTAAATTCAGAAAAACGATCATCATTGGTGTGTTGATCCTGTTTGCAGGTGCTGTTTTTACCCTTTCCAGAATGGGTGGAGAATTTATTCCGTCTCTGGAGGAAGGTGACTTTGCTGTTGAAATGAGAATTCTTCAGGGAAGTAATATCAATGAAACCAAGAAAGCCACCACACAGGCAGCGCATATTCTTTTAACACAGTTTCCTGAAGTAGAAAAAGTAGTCATGAAAATTGGGAGTGCAGAAATTCCTACGGAACCTATGCCTATGGATTCCGGAGATATGATCGTCGTTTTAAAACCTAAAAAGAAATGGACTTCCGCAACAACATTTCCTGAACTTTCTGACAAAATGAGCAAAGCATTAAGCGTTATTCCCGGCCTCACCACCAGTTTCCAGTTTCCGGTACAGATGCGCTTCAATGAACTGATGACCGGAGCAAGACAAGATGTGGTATGTAAGATTTACGGCGAAGATCTTGACAGTCTTGCCACGTACGCTAAAAAGATTGGAAGCATTATTAACACTGTAAAAGGGGCACAGGATCTATATATCGAGCCGGTAGTAGGCGCTCCACAGGTTGTGATTGATTATAACCGTTCGGAACTTTCCCGATACAATATTTCAGTGGCGGATATCAACAGGGTAATTAATATGGCTTTTGCCGGACAAACTGCAGGAGCACTGTATGAAGGTGAGAAAAAGTTTGATATCGTTGTCCGAATGGATAATGAGCATAAAAAAGATATTACCAGCATTCAGAATCTTTTGGTTCCTACTTCTTCGGGAGAACAGATTCCATTGTCACAATTGGCTAAAGTAGAGCTTAAAAACAGTCCGAACCAGATTCAGAGGGAAGATACTAAAAGAAGGATTATTGTAGGTTTTAATGTGAGAGGAAGAGATGTACAGAGTATTGTGGAAGAACTTCAGCAAAAAGCAGATAAAAACCTGAAATTATCACCGGGCTACACAATTTCTTATGGAGGAGCTTTTGAAAATTTAAATGAAGCCAAGGCCAGACTGGGAATCGCAGTTCCTATTTCGTTAGTGATGATCTTCCTGTTATTATTTTTTGCTTTTGGTTCTGTAAAACACAGTCTGCTGATCTATACCGCCATTCCTTTATCTGCGATAGGAGGTGTATATTTTCTGGCTCTGAGAGGAATGCCTTTCAGCATCAGCGCAGGGGTAGGATTCATTGCCTTATTTGGGGTTGCCGTACTTAATGGGATTGTTTTGATATCAGAATTTAACCGATTGAAAAAGAATGGAATAGCCAACACCAGCAGAATTGTACTGATAGGCACAAAAATCAGACTGCGTCCGGTCTTAATGACGGCTTTTGTGGCTTCACTGGGGTTCCTTCCCATGGCAATCAGCAACGGTGCAGGAGCAGAAGTACAGAGACCTTTGGCAACGGTGGTGATCGGAGGGTTAATGCTTGCAACTCTTTTAACCTTGTTTGTCCTTCCCATTTTATACGTCCTGTTTGAACATATTAATAAAGATAAAATGAAATTCTCAAAAAAACTCAGCTATAAAAAATTGTCTGTTTTCCTGTTGTTAATATCCTTCGGAACTTATCAGGCTCAGGAAAATATTACCTATGATCAGGCTTTGGAAAAAGCATACCAGCAGAATGGTACTCTTAAAAATTCAAAATTAGTCTCAGATTATCAGGAAAAACTGAAAGCCAGCTATCTGGATATTCCACAGACGGAAATTACCGGAGGATTTGGTCAGATTCAGGGTGAGGAAACGGATAATTCATTCGGAATCTCTCAAAAATTCAGTTTTCCAACGGTGTATTCAAAAAGAAAACAAATGCTGGATGCCGAATGGTCTGCCAGTGTCATCAATCAGAATCTTACCAAAACACAGCTTACCAAAGAAGTAACAGACGTTTTCTACAGGATACTGGTGCTTCAGGAGAAGAAAAAAGTGCTTGAATACATCAGCCAGCTTTACAATAATTTTGCAGACAAAGCCGGATTAAGATTAAAAAAAGGAGAAGCCAATATTCTGGAGGAATCCACCGCCGAAATTCAGAAAGAACAGATCAAAGTACAGTTGAATACCCTTGAAAATGATCTGAATATTGCAAAACTTCAGCTTCAATTATTACTACAATCTACAACACCTTATCAGCCCATTGCTGACCAGCCTACGATGAAAATGGGGCTTCAGATTTCAGAAGAAATGGTACAACAGCATCCCGAACTTCAATATCTGCAGCAACAGATCAAAGTGGGAGAGGCAGAAGTACAGCTTGAAAAAAGCAGACTGCTTCCGGATCTGCTTATAGGATATACCAATCAGAGTATGAAAAACATCAATAACAATCGTTTCAATTCAGTTCAGGTGGGCGTAGGAATTCCGCTGTTTACCAAAGGACAGAGAGCTATGGCAAAGGCAGCACAGGCTAAAATTGCCATCTCTGAAAATCAGTATCAGAGAAAAGAAATAGAGCTTAAAAACAGATTGAAACAACAATTGGCTAATTATATGAACCAACAGCAGATCATCGAAAATTATGAACAAAAACAGCTTCCGAAGTCTGAAACCATTCTAAAAACCGCTCAGAAACAGATGGAAGTAGGAGAAATAGATTATCTGGACTGGGTAATCCTGGTGAATCAGGCCGTAAAAACCAAAGCAGATTATATTGATCAGCTGGAAAAGCTTAATCAAACCGGAGCCGAAATTCAATTCTTAATTTCAAAATAATACATCATGCATTTCAAGAATATATCAATATACAGCCTTGCTTTCATCCTTACTTTATCTTCATGCTCAGGAAAAAATGAGGAGGAAAAAACAATTTATGAAAACACCAAATTTTCTAAGAATGACAAAAACTCCGTTCATCTTACAGAAAAACAGATTCAGTCTGTAGGATTAACAACAACCAGTATTCAGAACAGGAATATGGAAAAGCTGGTGAAATTAAACGGAAAGGCAGAAATTGCACCTTCCCACATTAGTTTAGTTTCCAGTATTATGGGTGGGCATATCAAATCAATCAATGTTATTAATGGAAGTCATTTTAACAAAGGGCAGGTGCTTGCAGTAGTAGAAGATCCACAATTTATACAATTGCAGCAGGATTATCTGGTGACCAAAGCTCAGCTTGAAGCGGCAAGATTGAATTTCAACCGTCAGAAAGATTTGAATACAAGCAAAGCCAGCAGTGACAAAACCATGCAGACTGCTCAGGCAGATTATTCTACTTTGAATGCTACTTTAAAAGGGCTTGAGGAAAAACTGAGAATCATCGGAATTAATGCCAAAGGTCTGACTACCGGAAATATCAGAAGTAAAATCAATATTTATGCTCCGTTTACAGGTTTTGTAAGCAAAATTCTGGTGAATAACGGACAGTATATCAACCCCGCAGATACTTTATTTGAATTGATCAATCCGGCTGGATTACTTTTAGAACTCAAGATTTTTGAAAACGATGTGAATGATGTAAAAGTAGGGCAGGAAATTTTGGTGTACAACAATCAGAATCCTGACGTGAAATCCAATGCAAAAATTATCAGCGTAGTTCCTAGTATTGAAAACGGAGGTTCTGCAACGGCAATTGCCAGATTATCTTCTGTGAACACGGAATTTGTAAAAGGAATGTACGTGAATGCCGAAGTGAATATCAGCAGCCGTTATACAATGGGACTTCCAAACGAAGCCGTGGTGTCTTTTGAAAATAAAAATTATGTTTTTGAAGATCTTGGAAAATCCAATTACAAAATGATTCCTGTAGTGACCGGAATCGCTGATGATCACTTTACAGAGATTTTAAAAGCCGATTTTTTAAAGGATAAAAAAATTGTTCAGAAAGGCGCTTACAGTCTTCTGATGATGCTTAAAAACAAAGCTGAATAGTATTAAATAAATTCTATATCATTAAAAAAGATCATTCTTTTGAATGGTCTTTTTTATTTAATATGACTAAAAAATAAACGTAAAGTTATCACAGTTACGTATATAAAGTAAAGAGTGCAAAGGGAGAATCAATTTTATCGATTTATTTATGCAAATGTATAATCATAAAGCTTCTTCAGCGACACAGTCGCACTTCTTTGCCTTCTCAAAATGAGCATCTGAACCATTGTTACTTTGCGTTAACGAAAATAGAAACATGACATTTGACATGTTTTACATATTGATAAATACTATTTAACGCATAATTCATTTTAAAATAATATTTTTAAGAAGTGAATAGTTGTAAAGGATTTTTAGATGAATAACAAAAGAACTTTTATCAAAACTTTATGACACAAAAACCTTTGCACAATTTCCATATTCCAGTAATGGGTCTGGCTTACACTATCGACAGCCCGATTCGTGTTGCCCAGTATGGAATTTCTTCCGTCATCTCTATTATTGATGATGAAATCCTGGAAAAAATGAAGAACTTTTATAACAAAAAGTTCAACCTTGACTATTTCGGGATCTCAACAAAAACAGAAGATTACAGAGCAAAAAGAGTTACCGCTTATCTGGATATGGTAGATGATATCGTGAATGAAAAATTTGAATCTTTCAAACAGGAAATCAGCAAAAACAAGGAAGCTTTGAAGGATTTCATAGCTATGCTTCCGAATACTTCAGATCTAAAAAACAGCTTACAACATTTAATCCATCAAAAGGAGAACTGGAGTTCCAATATTAAAAACTTCATTGAATCGAATTTAAAGCCGGGAAGTATTGATGTCAATATCATGACGAAAGTAGATAAAGACAACTATCAGAATAATGAACAGCTTCCTGTGATGTATAACGATGCACATGCCTCACTGCGCGGATTTGCCAAAAGCAAATTATCATCATCAATGGTTCTTTCTGCAGGGATGAATCCCCGTTTGTACAGCTATATGGAGGAGTTTGAAGATTTTTTCCCGGACGAAAACGGAAACATCAAAAAGAAAATTATCCTTAAAGTAAGCGATTTCCGTTCGGCTATGATTCAGGGGAACTTTCTGGCCAAAAAAGGATTATGGGTTTCTGAATACAGAATAGAATCCGGATTGAATTGCGGAGGCCATGCATTTGCTACTGAAGGAATGCTTCTCGGGCCCATTATGGAAGAATTCAAGCAGAAAAAAAACGATCTGATACAATCTGCTCATGCCTTAATGACGACTGCTTTGGAACAAAAAGGAAGATATGTAGTTTCCGAACCTTTAGAAATGAAAATCACTGTTCAGGGTGGAGTAGGAACTTCTGAAGAACATGAGTTTTTATTGGCTAACTATAGCGTAGACAGCGTAGGATGGGGTTCCCCATTTTTACTCGTACCCGAAGCGACATCGGTAGATACAGAAACCAGAAATTTACTTGTACAATCCCAAGAGCAGGATTTCTATCTGAGTAATATTTCGCCATTGGGAGTGCCTTTCAATACCGTAAAAGGGACATCTAACGAAGTATTGAAGTTTGAAAAAGAAGCAAAAGGGAAATATGGAAGTTCTTGTCCTAAAAAACTTCTCGCACTCAGCAAAGAATTTTCTCCGGAAGGAACCTGTACCGCTTCCAGAAAGTATCAGGATATCAAACTGAAAGAACTGTTCGAAAACAAGCAAACCTTGACCGAAAAGGAATTCAATAAAAGAAAATCCGAAATTACCGATAAAGCCTGCCTTTGTGTAGGACTTGTGAATGCAGCATACATGGAACAGAACCTTGAAATTAAAGGTGAAAAGCAAGGCGTGGTGATATGTCCCGGACCGAATATTGCCTTCTTTGATAAGGAAGTTTCTCTTTCGGAAATGGTACAACACATCTACGGAAACAATAATATTCTTTCAGATAATCAACGCCCGAATATGTTCATCAACGAATTGAAAATGTATGTGGATTACCTGAGAAAGGAAATCACCGAATGCACTGTACAGATTACCCATTCGCAGACAAAAAAATGGAATGCTTTCAGGAAAAATGTTCTTGAAGGGATAGCATATTATCATGAGCTTTTTACAGCATCATCATTCTTCAGCAACGGTTTATCAACCATCCATCTTCAATTACAGGAATATAAACTTCAGCTTATTGCTATTGAGATTCCGCAGGTTGAAAAATAACCGTATTTTTAATTGATAGATAATAAAAACAGCTTTTACATGGCTGTTTTTATTTTTTTAGTTACTAATTAAATCACATGTATTTTGTTAGAGAGGCACAAAAGCGTAAGAGCATTTCAACTTTGATCAATGTGAGATTTTAAATAGACAATATGATATAAATTTTTCTCGCAGATAAAACAGATTACGCAGATATTGATATTTAAATCAGCGTATTCTGCAAAATCAGCGTGAGATAAAAAATAAACTATGATGTAATCAATTTTATAGGAGATAAGATTTTGCGTCTTAAAACAGTTAGCTTTTAATTTATTTGCTCCTTTGCGATTTTCCAACAATGGCATTAATCAAAAAACTGAGGAAACATCAGCATTCCCATTTATAATAACTATAGGCAGAATGGCTATTTTGAATATTCCCCAGGCTTAATATTTCTTACCTTAGAGGTCACTTAATAAATTATTTTTATGGAAAAAAGAAAAATCAAAAACACCGATTTATCGATTGCCCCAATCAATTTCGGAGGAAATGTTTTTGGATGGACATTGGACGAGAAACAGTCTTTTGATATACTGGACCGCTTTACTGAAGCCGGATTCAATTTTATAGATACTGCAGATACCTATTCATGGTGGGTGAACGGTAAAGGCGGACAGTCTGAAGAGATCATCGGAAAATGGATGAAAAGCAGAGCGAACCGTAATGACATTGTTCTGGCAACCAAAGTAGGTTCAGAAACGAAGGAACATGGTTATGATATCAGCAAAAAGCATATCCTTAAATCTGTAGATGAGTCTCTGCTAAGACTTCAGACGGATCATATTGATCTTTACTACACGCATTTTGATGATAATACCACTCCGGTGGAAGAAACGCTTTCAGCTTATGATGAGATTATTAAAGCGGGAAAAGTACGTTATATTGCGGCTTCCAACTTATCTCCGGAACGTTTGAAAGCATCATTTGAAGCTGCCGAAAAGAATAACCTTCCCAAATATGTTGCCTTACAGCCTCATTATAATTTAATGGAAAGAGAAGGCTTTGAGCAAAATTATGCTCCTCTGGCAGAACAGTTTGACTTAAGTGTATTTCCGTATTGGTCACTGGCGGCAGGTTTCTTAACAGGTAAATACCGTGATGAAGCAGATCTGGCAAAAAGTGCAAGAGGTGAAGGGGTAAGAAAATATTTAAACCCTAAAGGACTTGAAGTTCTAAAAGCACTGGATCAGGTAAGTGCAAAGCATAATACTACACAAGGAACGGTTTCTTTAGCATGGTTATTATCCAATCCTTTAATTACAGCACCTATTGTAAGTGCGACCAGTGCCTCACAGCTTGAAACAGTCTTCAATGCGCCAAAACTTATTTTGGATCAGGAGGATATTGAGCTGCTGAATAACGCAAGCAACTAATTTTCTCGACTTTCATTATAGACTAAAATGAAATCCGTTCATTGCTGAACGGATTTTTTATGATGTGACGAGGCTAACCACCCCGTCAAAAATTCTTTGAATTTTCGCCACACCTCCGGAGGAGGGGAATGGAGTTCTTCAGTTGTGATATTCTACTTTGAATATTAATCGGAATATTCCTTCAAAAGCTGTCTGTAGCTCATTAATATGGAAGATTTTGAAATAAAACCGATAAAATCATTATGGTCACTTACTACAGGTAAATTCCATACTCCCGTATCATCAAAGGTCTGAAGGATATCCAGTGGTTTATTTTCGCGGTGCAGAACAGCTGGCGGAGCTTTCATGATCTGCGCAACCGTCTGCGAGGTTTCCGTTTCTTTGTTAAAAAGATATGGTCTTATATCATCTAATGTAAGAACTCCTCTCAGTTTTCTGTTTTCATCCACAACGGCGAAAATATTTTTATCCCCGTTCTTTACCATTTCAAACAGTTCTGTAACGGATGCATTTTCATTAATGGTCTGTGAATATTTATCAATAAAATCTTCTGTTCTTAAGGCAAAAAGAAGGTTTTTGTCATGTTTATTTGTGAAAATTTTTCCTTCATCTGCCAATGATTTTAATTCCGGTGAAATTGGGGAGAACCATTTGGCAATAAGGTAAGATATGATGGAGGCAATCATCAGAGGGATAAACAAATCATATCCGAAACTTGACTCTGCAATCAGAAATATAGCCGTAAGCGGGGCATATAGCACACCACTCATGGCACCTGCCATTCCAACCAGCACAAGATTCGTTACCGGAACATCTGTAAAACCAATATGCTGGCAAACCAATGCAAATAAATAGCCCAAAGTTCCTCCGGCAAAAAGAGAAGGAGCAAAGTTTCCGCCGTTCCCTCCGCTAAAGATCGTGAATGAGGTGGCAAATGCCTTTAAAAGCAATACCAGAACTAAAAATATAATAATGGTCCAGTCTCCGATCTCAAAATACCTGAAAAAACTGTTTTCAATAATAGAGTAGGTATTTCCGTTGGTAAAAGCTTTTACCGTTTCATATCCTTCCCCAAACAACGGTGGAAAAAGAACACATAACAGGGAAAGTACAGCGCCTCCAAACATGGCTTTACGCATTTTAGAGAGCTGAAGCCCTTTTATAAAATGCTCTACTTTTTGAGAAATAATCACAAAATAACGGGCATATAACCCTGTAACAATTCCCAAAATAAGATAATACGGAACATTTTTATAGTTGAACGGATCTCTGGTGTAAAATCTGAAAAGAACATCTTCCTGAAGCAAAATCCTTGATAAAAGGCTTCCGCAGACTGCAGCCACAACCAGCGGAATAAAATCTGTGAAGACTACTCCGGTTAAAAGAATTTCAAAGGCAAACATAATCCCGGCAATAGGAGCATTGAAAGCAGACGCAATCCCGGCAGTAGCACCAGCAGCCAGCAACAACGTACGTTCTTTATAACTCAGTCTGTAGGTCTGCGCATAATTGGAACCAATAGCAGCTCCGGTAACGGCAATAGGGCTTTCCAATCCTGCCGAGCCTCCCAATCCTACGGTAACAGCACTTTGTATCACCTGAGAATACATTTTAACGGAGGCCACAATACTGGAATTCTGTGCAATTTCGTATAAAATAGCCCCAATACCTTTACGATCCTGACCTTTGAACAAAGTCAATACAATCATCGTTGTCAGAACAATTCCTAAAAAAGGAAAAACAATATAGAATAAAATCTGATATTCAAAATGAACTTTATTCGTAATAAAATAATGAATATTGTGCACCAGGGTTTTCAGGATAACTCCCGCAAGGCCAGCTGTGCAGCCTACCAGAATTCCGGAAAGAACAAGAAACTGATTTCGGCTCAGCCTGTTGTTCAGCCAGTGCAGAATAAGTTCATAACTGCGTGCTTTTTCAAGTCCGTATTTTTGGAAATCTCTTTTAAATTTAAGGAAACTAAGGTATTTTTTTTTGTTGTGAATTTTCACCGTCGAAATATTTTACACTATCATCAGATTGATACAGCACCGTAAATTTATGAAATATATCACAAAAAATATAGTAAAGAGACTTTTTCAAAATATATCGATGACTGTTTATTTCTATCAGTCTTATCTTATTTCTTTAGATTTTCCTGAAAAAATCAATCCAACGGCCAGTGCTCCAAGGAGTCCTGCGCCTGCCAAGATTAATGGTTTCTTTGGAATAGAAAATAATGTTTTTCCGTCAATTCTCATATTTCCTGTTGAAGGGTTCTGTACATTTCCTCCGGTATTTTCATCTTTATGGGCTTTTTTCATTAGCATTCTCACCCCAGCGGAAGATGCATAACGTATTATTCCGGGAAACATTTCATATAAGTTCTTAAAAACTACTGCTGACCAATCCGGATAAGAAGCTTCCATTGGATTTTTGGCTGTTTTTACAATTGAAGCTGCTAGTTTACGAGGATCAAACGCTGGAGGAGGTGTACTGAGTTTTATTCCTGAATAATTAGCCGCATGGTCTATTCCTGAAGATTTCTGAAAACCGGGGTAAAGTGCGCAGATATGAATATCAGGAAAGTCTGAAACCTCTCCCTGCAATGTTTCTACCATTCCGCGGACTCCAAATTTTGAAGCAGTATAGGCTGTTCCATAAGGTGCGGGCATCCATCCTCCGATAGAAATATTATTCAGGAGAACTCCTTTTTTCTGTTTTTTAAAAACAGGAAGTACCGCATGTGCCGAATGCATATATCCCAAAAGGTTTGTTTTAACAATCTGATCACTGACATCAACCGGAATTTCCTCAAACTTACCAAATGCAAGCACTCCCGCATTATTGACCCAGTAATCAATTTTTCCGGTGAATTCAAGGGCTTCTTTTACAAGGTTCTGAACATCTTCTGCAACAGAAGTATCGGTAGGGACGGCAAGCACTGTAGCTCCCAGTTTTCTGCATAATTCAGCGGTTTCTGTAAGCGCTTCTTCTCCTCTTGCTGCCAGCACAAGATCAGCTCCCTGCTCTGCAAAAGCTTCTGCCGTAGCCTTACCAATTCCGCTTGAAGCACCTGTGATGACAACTGTTTCTCCAAAAAATGGAGGTCTTCTTTGATTTTTCATAATATGATAGATTTAAGTGTTCTTATTTTTTTATCATGATCCGTTTTCTGTATTTCTTTTTGGAAAGAGGATCAGCCTGATGGATGGGTTATTGGTGATAAACAACCGGAACCAGTCCATCGCCAGCTGAAGTTTATTTTTAAACCCTACCAGCGGAATGATGTGAATGAAAAGCCAGGTAAGCCACGCTATAAAACCGTTAAAAGAATTTTTCGGAAGATCTACAACCGCGTTGTATTTGGATATAATGGCCATACTTCCTTTGTCATTGTACCGGAATTGCTCCAGGACCTTTCCGTCTTCTATCCGTTTAAAATTGGCAGCGAGGTTTTTACTCTGCTGAATGGCGACCTGAGCAAGTTGAGGATGTCCTTTAGGATATTTTTCTTCGGAAAGCATCAGACAAATATCTCCCAACGCATACATATTGGTAGTTCCGGTTACTTTATTATAGTCGTCCACTAGTATTCGTCTGCCTTTTCCAATGGTTTCTTCCGGTAATCCGGGGATTTCTTTTCCAATGACTCCTGAAGTCCAGATCAGGGTTTCGGTTTCGATAGAGCTTCCGTCACTTAAGATGACTTTATTATCCGTATAATCCTTTACAGAAACATTGAGAAGAATTTTCACCCCTAATTCTTTCAACTTATCATAAGCCGTTTTCTGAGCCAGTTGGCTCATGGGCGAAAGTAAAGTAGGCAAGGCATCAATAAGATAAAGATTGGAAAGGCCCAGCTTGATTTCCGGATATTCTTTCTGAGCAATATATTTTCCCATTTCTGCCAGCATTCCTGCCAGTTCTACTCCTGTGGGTCCACCTCCTGCAATAACAATATTCTGAAGTTTTTCGGCTTCTTTAATATTTTTATTTCTGGCCGCTTCTTCCAGCGTGAGCAGAATATGGTTTCTGAGATACAGGGCTTCTTCGATATTTTTCATAGGAAGAGCACATTTTTTCACGTTTTCCATTCCGAAAAAATTAGACTCAGTGCCCAATGCCAGCACCAGATAATCATAGCTGAGATTTCCGGTATCTGTTTCTATCGTCTTATTTTCCGGATATACTCTGACCAGACTTCCCATGTGAAATTTCACATTTTTATTGTTTGAAAACAGTTTTCTGAAAGGATAACTGATATTGGAAGCTTCTATAAACGAAGTAGCTACCTGATAGATAAGCGGAGGGAAAAAATGATAATTGTTTTTGTCAACAAGGGTTATTCTGAACCTTTTATCATTCCTGAGAGATTTGATAAGATTAATGCCCGCAAATCCTCCTCCTACGATTAGAATATGCTTTTTCATAGTATGTGATTATTTCAAATGGTGTACTGAATTTCATTCAATAACAAGACCAAAGGAGGTATAAAACAAATATTTAACATAATATACAAATTGCTGAAACAGCCTAAATATCAGCTCTCATTAAGAATTTCAGGTTTCAGCAGGTATTTTCTTTTTAACGTTTCATCCGGTATCAGCACGATGTTTGTACTTTACTGCTTATCCAACACTTTAAATATTCATCTATGAAATCACACATTTTAACAGAAAAGCACCAACTGGGAATAGGGGGTGTAGCAATAGGAACAGCTTTTGAAAATATTACAGATGAACAGGCTTATGAAATTCTACAGACAGCCTGGGAAACCGGAATCCGGTATTATGATACGTCTCCCTGGTACGGATTGACCAAAAGTGAAAGAAGATTTGGACATTTTCTTAAAGATAAAGACAGGGATGATTTTATTTTCTCAACCAAAGTAGGAAGACTTTTTCATCAGGTTCCTGAATCCGATGTTCCGCCAACCATGTGGAAAAAACCTCTTGATTATGACTTTTTTCATGATTATACGGCCGATGCCGTAAAGAAATCTATCGAAGACAGCCTGGAAAGAACGGGGTTGAGTCGTATTGATATTGTTTATATTCATGATCTGTCTGAAGATCAGGTAGGAGACCGTTATCCTTATTTTCTGAAACAGGCAAGAAACGGAGCTTTTAAAATTCTTTCTGAACTTCGCAGTCAGGGTGTTATAAAAGCATGGGGAATGGGTGTTAATAAAATTGAACCTATTTTAGATTGTATTGAATCTGCTGATCCGGATATCTGCCTTTCGGCAACACAATATTCTATTCTGGAACATGAAGATGCTGTGGACCGTCTTCTTCCTGCAGTTAGAAAAGCAGGGGTGAAACTGGTTTCGGGAGCAGGATATAATTCAGGATATATAGCAGGAAGAGAACGTTATAATTATAAAGATGTGATTCCGAAGGGAATGCATGAAAAGAGAGCCAGAATGACTTCCATTGCTGAAAAGTATAATATAAGTCTTATTGATGCCGCGCTGCATTTTGTACTGGCCGCAGATGAATTTGCTTCCATTATTCCGGGAGCCAGCCAGCCTGACCAGGTAAAAGACAATCTGAAGGCTCTTAATACCAAGATTCCGACCGAATTCTGGAAGGAATTGAAAAATGAAGGACTGATTTATGAGAAGGCACAGATTCCAGAGGAATAACATATTTTCATTTTTCATTCTTTAAATAGTTTAAATTCAAAATTTCTTCTAAATTTAATGATAGATTTATCGCATGAAAATTCTTATCATTGAAGACGAAGCCGAACTTGCACAAAGTATTTCCGAATATCTGTCCGGAGAAAATTATCTCTGCGAATCTGCCAGAACGTTCGGTGAAGCTATGAGTAAAATAGAAGCATTTGATTACGACTGTATTTTACTGGATATTATGCTGCCGGACGGAAATGGCCTTACCATTCTTGAAGCACTAAAAAAGCAACAGAAGCAGGACGGAGTGATTATTATTTCTGCAAAAAATGCCCTTGATGATAAAATTGAAGGATTAAAACTAGGTGCAGACGATTATCTTACCAAACCTTTTCATCTTTCTGAGCTTATGGCAAGGGTTTATTCTATTATCCGGCGGAAGCAGTTCAGCAGTTCTAATGTGGTAAAACAGAATGAACTTAAGATCGATTTATTGGCAAAAACTGTTACAGTAAATGATGAACTTATTTCTCTGACCAAGAAAGAATTTGATCTCCTCATTTATTTTATCGGCAACAAAAATAAAGTCATCTCCAAAAGTACCCTGGCGGAACATCTTTCCGGAGATTTTGCAGATATGCTGGACAATCATGATTTTGTTTATGCTCATGTAAAAAATCTTAAGAAAAAGCTCTATGATGCTGGATGCGGGCATTATCTTAAAACAGTGTACGGAACGGGGTATAAATGGGAAAGCTAGAGTAATTATGAATGATGAGTTATAAATGATGAATTGTTATGAGTGAAAAGAAAAATGTGCTGAAAGATAAAAGTTTTGGTTTTGCGATAAGGATTATTAATCTTTACAAATATCTTGCAGCTGCTAAGAATGAATATGTTCTGAGTAAGCAGTTGTTAAGAAGCGGAACAGCAGTAGGAGCCTTAGTAAGAGAATCACAAAATGCTGAAAGTAAAGCAGATTTTATTCATAAACTGGCTGTTGCTAAAAAAGAATGTGATGAATCTCTTTACTGGATTGAGCTTTTGTTTCAGACAGATTATTTATCATCCACAGAATATGAAATCATCAATAATGAAGCCACAGAAATATTAAAAATAATCCGAAGCATCACCATTACAACAAAAAATAAATCATAACTCATAATTTATAATTCATCATTATTGTGAAGCCTCTACTCACCAAAACTACCAAACCCTTTTTGATCTACGTACTTATTGTACTGATGATCAGTATTCCTGTGTATTATTTTGTGGTGGATACGATCTGGAAAAATGAGCTGGATGAGCACAACCAGATTATTGTAGAAAAAACGGCTTATGAATTCAATCAGCTGCAGCTTTCAGAAGAAATGCTTAACAAAAGCCTTGCATTATGGAATCATATCCAGCCCGAAACCAATATTGAAAGAATTTCTACCAGCCAGGTAAAGCGGGACAGTGTTTATACATACGAAAGGCATCTGCCTTTTATTTCGGAACAGAAAAAAGAGCGTTACAGATGTCTTAAAAAAGTAATTTACATTCATGGCAAACCTTATCTTTTTACCATAGAGACCAATATTGAGGAATCTCATGAAACCATAGCCGTTATTGCCATTATTACTATCTTCTTTTTTGTGATGATTGTGGTTGGGCTGTTATATCTAAACAGAAGGCTTTCCTCATCTATCTGGAAACCGTTCAGAGGCACATTGGATCAGTTAAAGAGTTTCAACCTTAACAGTCAGAATACGATAGAATTTCCGGCTTCTGATACTGCGGAGTTTGAAGAACTCAATCAATCTCTATATAAACTTATAGAGCGTAATGTGTCTACCTATAAAACCCAGAAAGAGTTCACTGAAAATGCTTCCCACGAATTGCAGACTCCTCTGGCTATTATTAAAAACAAACTGGATCTTCTGCTTCAGGATCAAAACCTTACCGAAAAGCAATACAGCATTGCAGAGGATATGAACAGAGCACTCACAAGAAGTTCCCGCATCAATAAAAACCTTTTGCTGCTTGCTAAAATTGATAATAACCAGTTCGACAGTTCGGAAGCTATTTATTTTGATCATTTGCTTCATCAAAGCATTGATATTCTCAGAGAACATTTTGAGCAAAAAAATATTTCAGTTACAGAACATATTTTAAATGGAGTACAGGTAATCGGAAATAATATTCTGACAGAAATATTAATCAATAATCTTATCATTAATGCCATTCGTCATACGGCTGTCGGAGGCAGCATTTCTATACAGCTTACCCATTCTGTTTTTGAAATTTCCAATTCAGGGACTGAGAAACTGAATACGGACTTCTTATTCAAAAGATTTTCAAAACTTTCAACGGATAACAGCGGAAGCGGGCTGGGCTTGTCTATCATTCAGGAAATTTGCAGGTTTCATCATTGGACTATCAGTTACAGGTTTGAAAATCAACAGCATATTTTCTCCGTTAAATTATAGTTAAAAAAATCGCGGTTTCCCGTAATTCTAAATTTCTTCTAAATCGGTTTGCACCTTTGTATTGAAAACATACTGAGGTATAAATTGTATTAAGAAAATGAAAACTGTAAACAAAGTTGCATCCGTAACCCTTCTTTTCTGGCTCATGAAAATTGTTGCTACCACATTAGGAGAGACTTTGGGTGATTTTATTTCTATGACGCTTAACCTGGGCTACATAGTAGGTATTCTGGTTACTCTGGTATTCTTTTTCATCATTTTATCTGTGCAGCTTGGTGTGAAAAAATATATACCAGCTGTCTATTGGATGGTGATTATAGGAACAACCACCTTAGGAACGGAAATCTCTGACTGCATCGACAGAACACTGAAAACCGGATATCTGGCTGGTAGTCTAATTTTACTTTCCGGCCTTTTACTTTCTTTGTTTTTATGGTATAAAAAGTACGGTAACCTCGAAGTGTATCCCATTTTTGAAAAGAATAAAGAACTGTATTACTGGACTGCGATTTTATTTTCCAACAGCCTGGGAACTGCTTTCGGAGATTTTCTGAGTGATAATTTAGGGCTCGGATATATGACCGGAGCTTTGATTACCGGACTGATTATTCTGATTGTGGTGGTGCTTCATTATGCCACCAAGATTAATCATGTGTTGCTGTTCTGGATTGCTTTTGTTTTCACCAGACCATTTGGGGCTACTTTCGGAGATCTTTTAACCAAGCCTTTAGCGAAAGGAGGACTGGATCTGGGAACTCTCAATGCTTCTTTGATTTCCCTTGCTCTGATGGTATTGATGATCATCATTTCACAAAGAAAACACAACCGGGAATTACCCCTTCAAAAAGAATAATTCAAGACCTGTTATAACGAAAACGATTTTTAAAGAAAATAAAAACCAGAAGAATGAATAAAACAGCCCTGTTATTTTTTCCGGCCTGTATAGTGGTTTCTTCCCTTGTTTCTGCACAGACAGCTTCTGTGACGGCTTCAGGAAGGATCACGGGTATAGACAAAACAGCATTGCCTTATGCTCATATTATTTTAAAAAAAGAAAAAGACAGCACTTTTACAGCCGGAACAATTACCAATGAAGAAGGAAGGTTTTCTCTTACCGGAATAAAACCAGATCATTATGTTCTGGAAACTTCCCTTACCGGATATAAAACACAGACACAGCCTGTTTTTATAGGAAGTCTTTCTGAGTTTCTGGAAATCCCCACAATTGAGCTAGTTCCTCAACAGGAAACAGAAAACAAAATAGAGGCGATTACCATCACCGCTTCCAAAAAGAATGAAATAGACAGCCATCTGGATAAGAAAACCTATTCTGTAGCCGATAATATCAGCCAAAGTGGTGGATCCGTATTGCAAAGTATGCAGAATCTTCCCGGAATTACGGTTCAGGATGGTAAAGTACAATTGAGAGGAAACGATAAGGTTACTGTACTGATTGATGGGAAACAGACTGCTCTCACTGGTTTTGGAAGCCAGACCGGATTGGATAATATCCCTGCTTCTGCCATTGATAAAATTGAGATCATCAACAATCCTTCCTCAAAATATGATGCGAATGGAAATGCTGGTATCATCAATATCATCATGAAAAAAAATAAGCAAAACGGATGGAACGGAAAAGCAGGATTCACCACAGGTTTAGGCTCACTTTGGGTGAGAAGGGAAAATCTTCCCACGATAAGACCGCAGTATACACTCACTCCAAAGATTAATCCCTCATTGTCTGTTAATTACAGAAAAAACAAAGTCAATATATTCTTACAGGCAGATAATCTTTATACAGAAACCCTTAACAAGAATGAATTTGTAACCCGTACTTATGATGACGGAACAATTATTAATTCCCAGCTGAAAAGAAACAGAAATACCAATTTCTTTACCACCAAAGCCGGAATCGACTGGAATATTGATCCTCAGAATACCCTAACCATTTCAGGAATGTATGGAAGTGAAAAAATTATTGACCGGGGAGATCAGCCGTTTTTCAATGGAGATCTGTCTCAGCGTTTGCGTTTATGGCAGTTTCTGGAGGATGAACTGAAAACAACCGTGATGGGAACAGCTTCTTATCAGCATAAATTCAAAGAAGCCGGACATGTGCTGAATGTGGGATTCAACTATACGTTCCATAGAGAGGATGAAAAATACTTCTATGATAATTATCTGCCAGCTTCTACCGGAACGGATGCTTTTAAGCTATTATCGGATGAACAGGTATACGATTTCAATGTAGATTATGTGAAACCCTTGAAATATGGACGTATTGAAACGGGAATTAAGCTGAGAAACAGAAGCATTCCCACCAATATGAATTTTATTCCGGGCACTAACTCTGTGTTGGATGTTTCTGCCGGTGGAAAAGCAGATTATAAAGAATTTATTCCAGCCGTGTATGGAAATTATATTTTTGAAAATGAAAAATGGGAAGCAGAATTGGGACTCAGACTTGAATATGTGAAAATTCAGTATGATGTAAATCCTAACCATCCTACGTATAAAAGTGACGGATACAATTACACCCAGCCATTCCCGAATTTCAGGCTGGCGTATAAGCTTGATGACCGTAATAAGTTCTCTGTTTTCTACAACAGAAGAGTAGACCGTCCCAATGAAGTGGATATCAGGATTTTTCCAAAATATGATGATGCGGAGATCATTAAAGTGGGAAATCCGGCATTACGTCCTCAGTTTACGAACTCTATTGAACTTGGATATAAGCACAATTGGAATAGCGGATATTTATATTCTGCATTATACCATCGTTTTGCCAATGGAACGATCACCCGAATTTCCAGTATTGTTCCGGGCAGCACCCTTATTTATGCCATCTTCCAAAATGCAGGAAAGAGCTATAATACAGGGTTTGAAACAATTTGGAACCAAAAAGTATCGGATATTTATTCCCTGAATGTCAACGGAAATATCTACCGTAATCAGATTGATGCATTTACTGTACAGAATCTGTATCCTCAACCTAATACATTCTCTGCAGATCAGCAAACCGCTATCTCAGGAAATTTTAAGATGAACAATGTTTTTCATTTCTCCAAAGGGTTGGATATGCAGTTTACCTTGGTGTATCTGGCCCCGGATATTATTCCTCAGGGAAGAATACAATCAAGATTCTCAATGGATGCAGGCGTAAAAAAAGCGATTCAGAAAGGGAAGGGGGAACTTTTTTTCAATGCTTCGGATCTGCTCAATACAATGGTGATCAAAAAGTCTGTACAAGGTAATGGATTTGCTTATACCAGCAATGATTACTACGAAACCCAGGTGATTCGTTTGGGATACAGCTATAAATTTTAATACAGAATCGGATAATTTTAATGTGATTTAAAATGAAAAAACAGTTTCAAAAAGCGCTGGTGTATGCAATGATTTTAAGCTCAGTGGTAAGCCGGATCAATGCTCAGAATACCAATGACACGATACGTGTGCAAGAACCTGTACAGGATAGCATGAGCACGAAGGAAGTTCAGAAAAACACCCTGAATTATAAAAGTCTGATCATTCCTGCTGCATTTATTACCTATGGAGTAGCAGGTCTTTCCATCAAGAATCTGAAGCAGCTTAATCTATCCACTAAGGTTGAAATCAACGAACATCAGCCTAAACAGATACAACTGGATAATTATACCCAGTATGCTCCGGCAGTAATGGTTTATGGGCTTAATGCAATGGGGATAAAAGGAAAACATAATCTGAGAGACCGCACCATTATTTACGCTTCGTCACAACTGATTGCGGCTGCCTTTACCATGCCTTTAAAATATCTGGTCAAAGAAGAAAGACCGGACGGTTCCAATACGTTGTCTTTTCCTTCTGGGCATTCTGCCACCGCATTTTCTTCCGCACAATTTATGTTCCGGGAATATAAAGACACCAATTTCTGGCTCAGTATCTCCGGATATCCGTTCGCTGTTTTCACCGGAGTATACAGAATGCTGAATGATAAGCATTGGCTGGGAGATGTCATAGCAGGAGCCGGATTCGGAATTCTTTCTACAGAACTGGCCTATTGGCTGTTTCCAAAAATTGATAATTTATTACGGGGAAAAAATAAAGTGAAAACATCGCTTTCATCCACCATGGTCATGCCTTTCTATCAGAATAAAATTGTGGGAATTGGCCTGGTAAAAACCTTCTGATATAAAAGAGGTTGTTTCAAAAGTGTCATTCTGAACACAGACTGAAAGTTTGCGAACGTAGTTCATCAATGTAGTGAAGAATCTCATATAGTTGTTCATCAATAAGATTCTTCCTTCGTCAGAAATCGAAGATTCGACGTAGTCAATGACAAAAGCCAATTGTTTGACTTTTGAAACAACCTCTTTTCATTATACGACTTTTGCTTTACGGATTATTTTGGCTAATACATTGGGAAAGAATCTCTTCAGATAAACTGCCATAACTTCTTTACCGCCTATCGCTTTTTGTCTTTTCTGTTTTTCAATGGCAGAAAGCATCTTTTTGGCAAAAATATCAACAGGCATTCCATTCTTTGTGGCATCATCCATGGTACCCTGTAACGAACCATCTCCGGTGACTGCATTAATAGAAATATCAGTCTGTATAAAACCCGGACAAATGATCGTAATCTTAATATTCTGGGTGAATAATTCTGCCCTCAAGGCATCAAAAAAGCCATGTAATGCATGTTTTGCACCGGCATATCCGCTTCGCATAGGAGCACCGAAAATTCCCATTAAACTGGACACAACCGCGATCTGTCCTCCTTTATTTTCAATCATATAAGGTACAACTGCTTTAGTAAGTGCTACTGTTCCGATATAATCAATATCGATAAGCTGTTTATCAACTTCAATATCGGTTTCCATGGCTAATGACCGTTGTGATAATCCGGCATTATTAATCAGAATATCAATCTTTCCGAATTGTTCCGATGCATTTGCTGCAATGGAGGGCATTTCTTTATAATTTTTAAGATCTAAAGGAATCACCGCATATCGCTCTTTACTCAAACCAGCTTTCTCAGCAACGGAATGAAGCTGTCCTTCTTTTCTTGAGGAAAGGATAATTTTGGCGTTACTGTTTGTGGTAAGTTCTTTTACCAAAGCTTCGCCAATGCCTGAGGATGCTCCTGTAATCCAGATGACTTTATGATCGAAATAGCTACTCATAATTAATACTTTTATTCAATTTTAAAGTTCGGCAATATATTGTCCGGCTTTCATTCCTGAGAAGATACAACCTCCCAAAAATGTTCCTTCCAGAGCTCTGTAGCCATGCATTCCGCCACCGCCAAAGCCCGCCGCTTCTCCTGCAGCATAGAGTCCTTCAATAATACTGTCATCCTCTCTCAGCACCTGACCATTCAGATTGGTTTTTATTCCACCCAATGTTTTTCGGGTTAAAATATTAAGACGTACAGCAATCAAAGGCCCGTTTTCAGGATCTAAGATCTTATGCGGAGCAGCAACACGTCCCAATTTATCCCCTAAATAATTTCTGGTATTCCGGATGTAATTAACCTGAGTGTCTTTTGAAAACTTATTGTCCAATTCACGGTCTCTGGCTTCAATCTGAGATTTTATGTTTTCATATTTCAACAGGGTATTTCCTGCCAGTTCATTCATTCTTTTAACCAGATCTTCCAGGTTATCTGATACAATAAAGTCTTTTCCGTGCTCTTTAAAAGCCTCTACAGGTCCGGGTGCTTTTTTACCAAAAATCCTTTTCAGAAAAAGCCCATAATCTTTATTCGTAATATCCGGATTCTGTTCCGAGCCTGAAAGGGCAAATTCCTTTTTGATAATTTTCTGGGTAAGAATAAACCATGAATAGGAAAACCCTGTTTTCTGGATATACTGTAAAGTCCCCAAGGTATCAAATCCCGGAAGAAAAGGAGCGGGGAGACGTTCACCTTTAGCATCAAACCATAGCGATGAAGGCCCGGGCAATATGCGGATTCCGTGGTTGGGCCAGATAGGATTCCAGTTTTGTAAGCCTTCGGTGTAGTGCCACATTCTGTCCGGATTGATGATATGAGCGCCTGTATTTTCTGCAATGCCTATCATTTTTCCGTCCACATAAGCTGGAACACCACAAACCATATTTTCAGGCGCTTTGCCAAGTCTTTCCGGCCAGTTCTTTCTTACCAATTCATGATTCGCGCCAATTCCTCCGGAAGCGATGATAATATTCGGAGCTGTATATTCAAAAGACGAGATTATGTTTCTGTTGGTTGCAGCACCTCTTTCCTGAGTATCATTTTCCAGAACATCACCTTTAAGACCTTTTATTTTACCGTTTTCTGTAATAATTTCAGTTACCCGATGTCTGAATTTCATCTGAAGCAGTCCTTTTTCCTGAGCTTTATAAGCTTTTTCAACAAAAGGTTGTATCACGCCAGTTCCTGTTCCCCAGCTCACATGAAAGCGGGGTACGGAATTTCCGTGACCTATTGCGGAACCATCACCACGTTCTGCCCAGCCTACCATAAACATCAGCTTGATTCCCAGTTTGGAAATGTATTTGTATTTTTCACCTGCAGCAAATTTCAGGTAAGCTTCTGCCCATTGGCGGGGCCAATAATCTTCCGGACGGTCAAAACCAGCAGTTCCTTTCCAGTCCTGTAAAGCCAGCTCATAAGAATCTTTGATGCCCATTCTTCTTTGCTGGGGTGAATTGATCAGAAATAATCCTCCGAATGACCAGAATGCCTGTCCACCCATATTCTGTTCTGTTTCCTGATCCAAAAGCAGTACTTTTTTTCCGGCATTGGTAATTTCCATAGCAGCAGTAAGCCCTGCCAATCCGGTTCCGATGATGATGGCATCTGGCTGGAATTTTTCTTCCATTGGTAAGTGTTTATATTCAATAATATATCACATAAATGTATAAAATTATTCATTACACGGTTTAAATTTAAAAATTTTAATAAGCTTTATTTGACTAATCCAACCCTGAACTCCGAACTTTTCAACTTATCTTTGTGAAAAATAGAAGAATGAAATATGTGTTTATCATTGCATGCTTTGTCTGTTCCATTTTCAGTCAGGCACAGCAAAAACAAGATCCATGGAAAGACAGCCAGCTGATGGATCCGGCGTTACTGGCTACCAGAATTGAAAAAAATAAAACAAAAGATCTGGTGATTATTTCAGTAGGGCCTGAAGCTATTATCAAAGGTTCTGTAGATATTGGACCGACGCATGAACCTGAGAATCTGGAAAAGCTGAGAAATTATCTTAAAAATATTCCGAAGAACAGAGAAATTGTGATCTACTGCGGATGCTGTCCTTTTGTAAAGTGCCCCAATATTCGTCCTGCATTTGCTTTGCTGATGGAAATGGGCTTCAAAAATGCAAAGCTTTTAAATCTTCCGAAAAATATCAAAACAGACTGGCTTGATAAAGATTACCCTACCAATGATTAATATGAAGAACGGCTTTAAACTGCTATTTTTTATCCTGTTTTCAGGATATATTACCGCTCAAAACAAAATAGAAGTAGGGAAGAAAGCTCCTGAAATTACAATGGCCAGGGCAGATGGAACTTCATTTTCTCTTTCTTCATTGAAAGGGAAGCTGGTTCTGATTGATTTCTGGGCAACCTGGTGCACTCCATGTGTAGAAGAACAGCCACAACTGAAAACGATGTATGATACTTATTCTGAACAGATAAAGAATAATCAGTTTGAAATAGTGGGTGTTTCTTTAGACAAGAATAAGGAAAGCTGGCAGAAAGCGATTGACAGATTTCAGATCAACTGGATACAGATCAGTGATTTAAAATTCTGGAAAAGCCCTCTAGCAAAGCTTTATGAAGTAGATGAACTGCCTTTTAATGTTATTATAGACGGGCAGGGAACCATTGTAGCTAAAAACCTTCATGGCAAAGAACTGGAAGATTTCATTAAGAAAAATCTGACACTGAATTAAGACGACGGATCGTTTTCAGAAGATAATATAAAAGAGTGGTAAGTTATTGTACCACTCTTTTTAGTTGAAAAAGATAGAAGCATTTGTGTCTTAGAATCTTGTTATAACCATGTAAAAATATCTCATAGAGACAGGTTACTGATTATGAGGGCATTTATTATTATGTCTTATCCAAGTGTAAATATACTAAATTGTATTTATTAAATCACTAAATAATGAAATATTAAAAAGATTTAATATTCCATTAGCAAAAATTACTCAATAAAGTTACACGACAGAAAATAATGCTGATCATTAGAATAGTTTAAGACCAACGATTCCCACTACAATCAACAAAGCAGAGAGCAATCTTAAAATACTGGCTGAATCCTGGAAAAAGAGAATCCCCACCAATAAAGTTCCCACTGCACCAATTCCTGTCCAAACAGCGTATGCCGTTCCTATAGGGATGCTTTTTTGAGCAAACCAGAGAAATCCGCCGCTAACAGTCATGCACAGAATTGAAAAAATGATCCAGCTCCACTTATTATTTTCCGGCTGTTGAGAAAGTTTAAGCCCCAAAGACCATCCGATTTCAAAAATTCCTGCGATAATTAATGCAATCCAGTTCATACTATATGTTTTAATGATATTGAAAATGAAATCTATTCAACAGAATTCATTTGTTTTTACTTTACAAAGTTACCGTTATCAATTCGTTGTCAATGATATAAACTAAGTGATCCGGCAAAAAAAAGAGATGGACTGTATTTTAGAGAAGATGAAACGTTCTACACTTTCAATAGAATAGGATACTATTGAAATTTATATTTATAGCGCATTGGGTTTGCTCACATATTTATTTCCTTTCACAAAAAAACGCCAGGGAAGAAGCGCATCTTCCTGTGCATAAGCAACACCTATACGGGGACCTGCAGCGATTTCATCCGGAGTATATGAAATACCATGATCTTCAATCCAGATTTCATGTCCGGAAAGATCTTTTCGGTTCAATGAACGGTCGATGCCCAGGGCTTTGGCCGCTGATCCTGGCCCTGCAGAAATGGCTGGTTTTGAAGCAGGCATATTCCTCCTCAATTCCATAATTTCTTTACCGATCAAAGGTTCAACAGCCCTTACCAGAACGGCATGAGGCTCGTCTTCTACTGAAGTTACTACGTTGAAAAGGTGATGGATTCCGTAGCAAAGATACACATAAGAAATTCCGCCATGACTGTACAACGTTTCGGTTCGGTCTGTCCGTCTGCCTCCATAGGCATGGGATGCTTTATCCTTAACACCAAAATAAGCTTCTGTTTCTACAATGATACCCGCTGTTTTCTCACCATTAATTTCTGTATAAAGTATTTTTCCCAAAAGGTCCTGAGCCAGAAAAAGAACATCCTGATTGGAATAATAGGAGAGAGGCAGTTTCATAAATGATGAGAAATTATTTACTCAAATTTAGTAATAATCTTAAGGAAATGAAGCTACCTTGAGCAAACAAAAGATACCACAAAAAGTCACATCTCATAAAATAGTGAGTAATTTGGCATATCCATTGTTGTTTTTTATGTAACATCATTCCACACCACTATAAAAAATTATAGGTTTTGACACTTATTTTTCCCTGGAGCAATCCGGGGAATTTTTGTGTAATGCTGAACACGGTTCTTAATCATTTAAAAAATAAAAAAGTCCCACATCATTGTGAGACTTTCATTATTTATTTTGCTCCCGGAGGGCAGTGTTCTTTTAAATACCTGGTAAACATAGTTGTAAGATGCAGGGATGTTCCTTCACCTTCATTAATAGCGTGGCTACGGTTAGGATAAGACATCAGCTGAAACTGTTTGTTGTATTTTACCAGTTCGTTAATGTAAACTTCCGTATTTTGGTAATGTACATTGTCATCACCTGTTCCATGAACCAACAGAAGATTACCTTTCAGGTTTTTAGCATAAGCCAGCGGGGAACCTTTCACAAAATCTTCTCTGTTTTCCTGCGGAAGTCCCATATAACGTTCCTGATAGATATTGTCATAGAATAACTGATTGGCAACCGGTGCAATGGCAATTCCGGTCTGATAAATGTCAGGATACTGTCCCAAAAGGTTCAGGGTAGAAGAACCTCCACCGCTCCAGCCCCATACGGCAACTCTTGAAGTATCGATATAAGGCCATTTTGCAAATAAAGCTTTCGCACCCATCGCCTGATCACGGATATTCATCTGCCCTATTTTACGATAGACAGACTTTCTCCACTCGCTTCCTCTGGGAGAAGGTGTTCCCCGGTTTTCAAGAGAAACATATAAATAACCGTCTTCAGCCATATCTCCGGCATATAACCAATTCCAGCCGGTATAAAAATCATCAGTTACGGTTTGCAGCGCAGGTTCTCCATATACGTAGAAAACGACCGGGTATTTTTTATTAGGATCAAAATTTTTAGGCTTTACTACCCAGCCATCTAATGTAATACCATCCTGTGTGGTAATCTGGAAAAATTCAGCTTTAGATTTTGCGGGATCTGCTTTTACGGACCTGTTGGCTGCAACCAGTTCTTTATGTTCCGGAAGCGATACCACAGAGCCTGTTGAGAGTGAATTGACACTGGTATTCGTAAACATGGCAATTTTTCCGTTAGGCGATATGGTATAAGTATTAGAACCCGTATAGGATTCAGGGGTTACTTTTTGGGCTTTTCCTCCCTTCATACTTACCTTGTACAGGTATTTCTGAGTGGCATTATTTGGGGAAGCTAAAAAGTAAATCTGCTTGTTCTTAACATCAAAGAATTCCGGTTTAATTACATCGAAAGCGTCTTTCGTAATCAATGTTTCTTTACCATTCATATCTATTTTATAAATATGTCTCCATCCGTCTTTTTCAGAAAGCCATAAAAATTCTTTTCCATTATCAATCCAGTCCCAGCCTTTTGGATCGTTGTCATTCCATCGGGTTTTTATGTCAATCCATGCCGCATCGGTTTCTGTATGAATCGCCTTACTGCTTCCGGAATTGGCATCTGCTACGATAATTTTACTTTGATTCTGCTTTCTGTTCAGTTGCTGAAGAATAACGGATTTAGAATCCAGCACCCATTCCATTCTTGGGATATAGTTTTGCATTTCATCTCCTGCAATATCAGCTTTCTTTGAAGATTTGGAGGCCAGATCATAAAACCAGATACTGCATCCGGAAGGATTTTCTCCCACCTTTGGATATTCTACCGGAACGGTAAAAGAATACAGACTATCCGTATTATTGATCATCAGAAAGTTTTTCGTACCACGGGCATCCAGCTTCCAGTAAGCAATTTTATTACCATCGGGAGACCATCTGAAACCATCCTGAGTTCCGAATTCCTCTTCATATACCCAGTCGAAAGTTCCGTTGATCATTCCGTCTGTACCATCTGTAGTGATTTTAGTCTGCTGATTGCTGGCAAGATCTTCAACATAAATATTATGCTTAGATACATAAGCGACTTTTTTGCCATCCGGAGAATACTTTGCAAACATCAGTGAGGAAGCAGGTAACCCTTTTCCCAGTTGGGTAAGCTTTTTGGTATTTTTGTCGTAAATCCAGTAATCTCCACGGGTATTATCTCTCCATACTTTTTTTGTATTGGCAAAAAGCAATAAACTTTTATCATCAGGAGATACCTGAAAACTTTGTACTTGTAAGGCTTCAGAACTTCCGGCAGGAACCAGCTCGCTGCTGCTTAAAAGGAGCTGATCTTTTCCGGGATGCAATAGATCAACAATTTCCACTCCTTTTTTAGTAAATGAATAATAAGCGTTGCCATCCGGAGTCCATTGTGTCTTCTGTGCCGCGAATGGTGACATGCACAGGAAATACAATGCAATAGCTGTTAGTTTTTTTATATTCTTCATAGTTCTATTTGAATTAAGCTCAATGTTCAGCTCTGTAATTTTCAATTTCTTCAACGGTTTTGATCAATCCGTTACCCAGAAGTCTGTACCCATTGTCTGTGATCAGGAAATCATCTTCCACACGGATTCCTCCGAAATTCCGGTATTCATTTACTTTATCATAATTAATAAAGTCTGCGTTTTTATTTTCAGCCTGCCAAATGTCAATCAGTTCCGGAATCATATAAATACCAGGCTCAACTGTTACTACAAAACCAGACTCTAAAGCTTTCCCTAAACGTAAAGATTTCAATCCGAATGTTTTGGTGTCTTTTGGTTCGTCTTCAGTATAGCCAATATACCGTTCTCCAAGGTCTTCCATATCGTGTACATCCAATCCCATCATATGCCCGAGTCCACATTGAAAAAATAGGGTATGAGCATGATTCTTTACCGCATCTTCAGGGTTACCTTTCATCAATCCAAGATCGATAAGTCCTTCTACCAGATGCTGTGCTGCTTTGAGGTGAATATCTTTAAATCGGATTCCCGGTTTTAAAAGGTTTTGAGCTTGATTAAAAGCATTCAGAACCACTTCGTACATTTCCTTTTGCTTCGTGGTAAAAGTCTTCCCTACAGGAAAGGTTCTGGTAAGATCACCCGCATATCCCATTGCGGTTTCTGCTCCGGAATCATTCAGGAAAAGATCGCCTTCTTTCATGGTATTAAGACGATAATGATTATGCAGAATTCCTCCGTTGATCGTCACAATAGGAGGATAAGACATCTGACATTCTTTATTGGCTGCAAGATACTGGATCGCGTTGGCAATTTCATATTCTTTCATTCCCGGCTTCGCTGCGCGCATGGCAAGTAAATGCATTTCATTGGACACATTCACAGCCTGTTCAATCTGTACAATTTCCTGAGGTTCTTTGATCGAACGCTGTTTTACAATAGCTTTAATCATTTCCACAGAGGGCTGCAGTTCTGCAATTTTAATCCCAAGAAGATCTCCCAGTACAATTTTATTGGAAGACTGATAAGGTGGGAGATAATGGACTTTTCTTCCTGAAGCTTTTGCTTTTATAATATATTGAGAAAGCTCAGCATACGGTAAAGTTTCCTGCACTCCGGACTTCAGGCTTTTTTCTTTCAAGGTTTCCTGTCTGCCCATCCATACAATATCATCGATACTTAGTTCATCTCCGAAAACAATAGTCTTATTCTCATCAATATCAATAATCGCTGCAATGCGGGGTTCCTGAATTCCGAAATAGTATAAATAGGTACTGTCCTGGCGGAAATAATAAGGATTGTGTTCAAAGTTTACAGGATTCTCTATATTTCCCAGAAATAATAAGATTCCGTTAGACACACTTCTTTGTAATACTGACCTTCTGTCTTGATAAATTTGTGCTGAAAACATATATTATGAATACTTTTTATTTTAAAAGTTTAAAGTTACGATTTTGTACTATTTATAGTACTTTATTCATTAAAAATAAGAATATGTAAAATTTGGATTTTAATCTGATAGTCAATGTTCATATTTTGCTTAACTTCAGCAATATTTTAACCATGCTAATCTAATAACCCGGTAAAACATTCATATTATGATGAAGAGTCTCCAGTTTTCTGTTCCGGCCGATACCAACAAAAGTATCCGCATTCAGGAAGATATTATGCCTAATTTCTATCCTTATTTCCATCGTCATACAGAAACACAGATCATGTGGATTCTTAGAGGGCATGGAACACTGGCTATAGAACAGAATCTCTTTAATTTCGAGGCTGGTGATATTTTCTATCTCGGAGCCAATCAATCCCATGTTTTCAGGGGCAGTTTTGATAAAAATGAAAAGCAGAAGGTTCATGCCATCTCTATCTTCTTTGATCCTCATAAAAAGATCGCTGCATTTTTCGGCTTACCGGAATTTGAGGAATTAAAAAATTTCATCAATCATTCAGAAGTAGGGTTCAAGGTGGCTTCCAAACTAAAAAAAAGTATCGCAGAAGATATTGCTGCACTGCAAAAAACAAAAGGAGTAGATCAGATTATAGATTTTATAAGGATTTTAAACCATCTTATGCAAAACAGGCATTTGCATATTCCGTTATCTTCAGAAAAGAATCTGCCTGATCCTATTTCTGATACTGACCAAAGAATTATAGATGCACAGAATTTTATCAAGAAAAATTTTACCCAACATAAACTAACCCTTAATCTCATCGCCAAAGAAGCCTGTATGACGCCTCAGGCTTTTTGCAGGTCTTTTAAAAAACGTACCCGCATTACTTATACTGAATATCTCAATGAGCTCCGTGTACAGCGTGCCTGCAGACTTTTAACAGCCAGTAACATGTATAGCATTTCTTCTGTAGCTTTTAATAGCGGATTCAATAGTCTTACTAATTTTAACCGGGTTTTCAAGTCTATCATGAAATATTCACCTAAAGAATATCTGAAACACTATAAAGAGGCTACCACAGAGCAATAAAAAACAACATGTTAAAATACGGTTAGAACCTATTAAAATATTAACATTTACCGTTTTAAAATTCACTTAGTTTTGAATAAATATTATTTGATATGAGTACAAAACTAAACTGGGAAGGTATTTATCCCGCTGTATTAACGCCTTTTACAAAAGAAGGAGGGATAGACTTTGAAATGTTTGCCATCAATACAGAAGCCCAGATTAAAGCAGGAGTTCACGGGATTATCCTTGCAGGAACATTAGGTGAAGCCAGTGCTTTGGAAACAGAGGAAAAATTTGAACTGCTGAAATATGCCAAAAAGATAACACAGGGAAGAATTCCTGTCATTCTCAATCTTTCTGAAAATACGACCAGAAATGCCGTCAACTTCGCCCAAAAAGCAAAAGAATTAGGGGCAGATGGCCTGATGCTTCTTCCACCAATGCGTTACAAAGCTGATAACCATGAAGTTGTTGAGTACTTTAAAGCAGTGGCTTCTGCTACAGATCTTCCTATCCTTATTTATAACAACCCTGTAGATTATGGAATATACGTTTCTCTTGAAATGTTTGAGGAGCTTATTGAATATCCGACCATCCAGGCGGTAAAAGAATCAACAAGAGATCTGGCGAACGTAACCAGAATGATCAACCGTTTTGGAAAAAGAATTAAAATTCTTGGAGGAGTAGATACTATTTGTCTGGAAACCCTGATGCTTGGAGCAGACGGTCTTGTGGCAGGTCTTGTAGATGCATTTCCTAATGAAACCATGACGATGTACAACCATGTGAAAGCCTATGAATATGATAAAGCTGTAGCAATTTACAGATGGTTTATGCCATTGCTGGAGCTGGATATTCACCCTAAACTTATCCAATATATTAAACTCGCTGCAACAGCAGAAGGAATAAGCAATCCGTATGTAAGAGCTCCACGTCTTGAACTTCATGGAGAGGAAGCTGAAAGAATTCAAAAAATCATTGAAGAAGGCAGAGCTAGTCGACCTGTATTATTAATACCAGAACAACAAATATGATGGAAGAAACATCAACACAAAATATTGATCAAAGAATCCAGAGGGCTGCTGAGGCCTTTCAGTTTCTTAAAAACACCACTGTCACTGAACGGGCAGAATTTATGAATGCTGTCGCTGATCAGATTGAAGCTTTGGGAGAAGACCTTTTGGCTGTTACTCATAGCGAAACTTCATTGCCATTAGCCAGACTAATTGGTGAAAAAGCCAGAACTGTAGGACAATGGAGAAGCTATGCTAAAGCTGTTGCTTCCGGGACATATACAGAAGCCCGAATTGATCTTGCCCAGCCTGAAAAACAAAAAGGAGATCTCAGGAAATACAATGTAGGCATCGGACCTGTTGTTATTTTCGGAGCCAGTAATTTTCCTTTTGCATTTTCTACTGCAGGAGGCGATACTGCCAGTGCTATCGGTGCAGGCTGCCCTGTCATTATAAAAGCGCATCCGGCACATCCTCAGACTTCACAAATGATGGCTGCTGCTATAAGTATGGTTGTTAAAGCCTTTGGATGGCCTGAAGGAGTTTTTAGCCATATCACCGGAACTTCCTATGAAATCGGAGCTTATCTCACTCAGCATAAAGACATCAGGGCAGTTGCATTTACCGGTTCTTTCCAGGGTGGAAAGGCTCTGTTTGATATTGCCAACAGCCGTGAAAGTCCTATTCCTGTATTTGCAGAAATGGGAAGTATCAATCCTGTATTTGCCTTTCAAAACTTGCTTGAAAATAAAGCAGAAACATTGGCAAAAGAATATAGTACTTCTTTAACGTTAGGAGCAGGGCAGTTTTGCACCAATCCGGGAGTGTTTATTGCTTTGAAAGGGAAACCGCTTGACCGTTTTATCAATGCATTAAAAGAGGAAATTCAAAACGTGGCTCCCGCTACAATGCTTCATAAAGGGATATTGGAAAGTTTTGAAAAAAACAAAAATATTGTAACAAAGCGGACAGATGTTGAAATGATAGCTTCATCAAATACAGACGCAGAAAATGATCAGGGAATCGCTTCAGTGATAAAAACCAATGCCCAGACCTTCCTGAATAATCCTGTATTGAGTGAAGAAGTCTTTGGACCGTTTGGTATTGTTGTAGCGTGTGAAACAGACGAAGAACTCATCAAGATTGCCCAACAGTTAAAAGGACAATTAACCATTACTATTGCCGCTACCCATGACGATGTACGGGATAATAGTATGCTAATCCATATTCTCAAAGATAAATGCGGAAGGCTACTATTCAATGGAATGCCTACAGGAGTAGAAGTTGTGTATGCCATGCAGCATGGTGGTCCTTTTCCTTCCACTACCGATTCCCGTTTTACCTCTGTAGGACCGGATGCTGTTAAACGTTTTGTTCGTCCTGTTTCTTTTCAGAACTGGCCGGATGAATTTTTACCGGAAGAACTAAAGAATGACAATCCGTTACAAATTAGCAGAATGGTGGATGGAGTAATGAATTCAGAATCATTAAAATTACAAACCACATGAACAGAACATTTTTTTGTATAGATTCTCACACCTGTGGATGTCCTGTCCGTCTTGTTGCAGGTGGTGCTCCTATTTTAAAAGGGAATTCCATGATGGAACGCCGACTTCATTTCATGAAAGAATACGACTGGATACGAAAAGGATTGATGTTTGAACCCCGTGGTCATGATATGATGAGCGGAAGTATACTGTATCCTCCTGCAGATGAAAATAATGATATTGGAGTTTTATATATTGAAACCAGCGGATGTCTTCCCATGTGCGGACACGGAACAATCGGAACGGTTACCATTGCTATTGAAGAAGGACTTGTTGTACCTAAAATTCCGGGAAAATTACGTCTTGAAACACCTGCGGGACTTATTCTCATCGATTATATACAGGAAGGAAAAAAAGTAAAGTCTGTAAAGCTGACGAATATAAAATCTTTTCTGTATGCTGAAAACCTGGAAGTTGAATGTCCGGATCTTGGCTTAATAAGGGCTGATGTCGCTTATGGCGGAAACTTTTATGCTATTATAGATCCTCAGGAAAACTTCAGAGATATCTCTGATTTTACGGCCAGTCAGCTCATCCACTATGGAAAGATTATCCGAAAATTACTCAATGAAAAATATGAATTCATCCATCCGGAAATTGAACATATTACAGGATTAAGCCACATTCAGTGGACGGGTAATCCTACTGATCCTAATGCGAGCGGAAGAAATGCCGTGTTGGTAGGTGAAAATGCTTTAGACCGTTCACCATGCGGTACAGGAACTTCGGCAAGAATGGCTCAATGGTATGCTAAGGGAAAACTGAAAGAAGGGGAAGAATTTATTCATGAAAGCTATATTGGTTCACAGTTTATCGGGAGAATTGAAGAGACTGCTACTTTAGATGGGAGACCAGCCATTATTCCGTCAGTAGAAGGCTGGGCAAGAATTACCGGCTATAATCAGATTATTATTGATGATGAAGATCCTTATTGGCAGGGTTTTCAGGTAATGTAAACAAGCATATGACACAGAATAAAGGAAAAGCACTGATTATCGGTGCAGGAATAGCAGGATTAAGCTCAGCGTATTACCTTTTACAAAAAGGATGGCAGGTGGAAATTGTTGAACAGAATGATCTTGGCAACAACTGTTCCTATGGGAATGCAGGAATGATTGTACCTAGCCATTTTACCCCATTGGCTGCACCGGGAGTCGTTGCTCAGGGAATACGCTGGATGTTTGACAGTAAAAGTCCGTTTTATGTAAGGCCTTCACTCAATTCCAGGCTGGTTTCCTGGGGATTGAAGTTTTTGAAACATTCCAACCAGAAACATGTTGATTACTCTGCGTCAGCCATCCGGGATCTCAACCTGGCAAGCAGCAGACTTTATAATGAAATTGCAGGAAAAGACGAATTTGATTTTGAGCTGAACCAGAATGGTATTCTAATGCTCTATAAAACAGAGAAAGTTGCGGAAGAAGAGATAGAACTGGCTTACAAAGCCATCAATATGGGGTTACCTGTTGATATTCTGGATAAGAAAGAAATTCAGGAACTCGAACCTAACGTTCAATTGGATGTCATTGGAGGGGTCAATTATAAATGCGACGGCCATATGAATCCCGCGAAACTGATGAATCAAATGATCTCTTATCTTAAAAATAGGGGAGTCATTTTCCATACTCATCATCAGGTAACAGGCTTTAAAACTTTTGGAAATACGATTAAAACAGTTGTTGCCAACGGTAAAGAATTTACTGCCGACCAATTTATCATGACAGGAGGTTCATTTTTACCTGAGCTTGCCCAAAAAGCAGGTATTAAAATTCAATTAATGCCCGGGAAAGGGTATTCGTTGATGCACCAACCGGAAAATCCTCTCAATACATTAGAGCATGCCGCTTTATTACTTGAAGCCAGAGTAGCAGTGACCCCAATGAACGGACAGATCCGTTTCGGCGGAACGATGGAGCTGGCTTCCCATCAGGATAAAATTAATATGAAAAGGGTAGAAGGAATCATCCAATCCATCCCCAAATACTTACCCGATTTCAAGGTTGAACCTCCAAAAGAATCTGAAATCTGGTTCGGATACAGACCTTGTGCACCCGATGGACTTCCCTACTTAGGACAGTCTTCCCAACTGAAAAACCTCATTATTGCAGGCGGCGGCGGAATGATGGGATTAAGCTTAGGACCTATTTTTGGAAAAACAGTTTCAGAACTTGCCAATGACGAAAAGCCAACGGTTGAGATAAAGATATTCAACCCTGAAAGATTTAATTAAAAAAACATCACATAACACACAAAATTAAACCCAAATAATTTATTAACAACCAAATCCAAAATTTATGAAAAAATTTAAATTACTACTACTTGTTTCCCTATTTCCAATAATAGGTTTTGCGCAAGAAAAAAGACCTCATGAGTGTAAAGCAGATGAAATAATGAAACAACATTTTAAACTGCATCCTGAATCAAAGGCTGAATATGAAAAATTTGAAAGATACACTCAAGATTTCATGAAAAAAATGAGATCAAACAAAAATTCAGTGGATAAGTCTATCAATAATCCAACCTACATTATCCCCGTTGTTTTCCATGTGTATGGAGAATCTCAAAGTAATGTAAAAGTAAATTACCAAAAAGTAGTCAACTTACTGGAACAAATCAACCTAAATTTCAATGGAATTAACACTGATTCAAACACTGTAGATCCTGATTTCCAATCTATCAGAGGAGCATTAAGTATTGAATTCCGATTAGCTAAAATTGATCCAACCGGAAAAGCAACAAGCGGAGTGGTATTTCACCCCTTCAAAGGCGGATATGGCAATGGAGGCGGATATGATGCAGAAATCGGTGCTGATGCATGGGATAATTCAAAGTATATGAATGTATATATCCAAAATGACTTATATGCTAATAAAGATTTATATCAATCAGGAGTTGCATGGTATCCGGATTCATACATGACTTCAGTAAATACGGCCAGAGTTGTGTATAATGGGCGTTATATATTTGATGCCGCAGGAACAGTAGCTTCAAACGAATTTTCTGATACATTCACGCACGAATTTGGGCACTGGCTCAATCTTCAACACACGTTCAATGTTCTTTGTTCAACTTCAAACCCTGGTAATGATGGTGATGGAGTGGCTGACACCCCTGTGGAAAATACTTCTTCCGGATTGGGATGTAACTCTGGTAACAATTGTCTTGGACAAAAAGTAAACGTTGAAAACTATATGGGATACAATGGCTCTTCCGGCTGTTATAAAATGTTTACCAACGGACAGGTTAACAGAATGCTGGCAGCATTAAACCATCCTTCGCGAATGAATTTATGGCAGCCTGCCAACTTGGCCGCAACCGGAGTTGCCAATACGCCACCCAGGCTGACCCTTAGCAACAGTACATTTACAGAGAATTTAAACAATAATGGAGCCGTGTCATTAGATGGAACAGTATCATCTGCCCCTGCATCAAAGATTACGCTAAACGGAACAACATTTGCCCTGCCAAATGGAACAACTCTTACTTCAGGAACCCATTTCACTTCTTCATTGCCAGCAGGATTAACTGCAAGTATAGTAGTTACAAGCCCTACTACAGCTACACTTACCATCAATGGTGCTGCAACCAGTCATTCTAAAAGTCAGGTCCTGAATTCATCAATTACATTCCTGAATCCGGCTATAACAGGGGGCACAACATCATTAGGATCAACTACAGCTTTGGCCTTAACTTTTTCTTATAAAGATCCTTATAAAATAGTTAAAGGAAATCCTCTGGAAAGTTATGCCAACCCAACACCAACAACAGTAACCACCAACTCAGGGGCAACTTGGAAATATTTTATCATTAACCCGGAGCTTAGTGATGATGCAGGGTATGGCGCCTGGTACTATGGAGCCAATCAATTAAAATTGGAAACTTATTGGAAAGGATTAGTTTGCCAAACAGGAACACGGAATATCTCTTTAATTCCAGCCTGTACCACTATAACAAATGCAAATAATATAGGGTATCCAACTTGGACTCCCGGACAACTGGATGTGTATACTCCTACCTATACTACCTGGTCTGGTAAAACAGCCTATGTTGGTTTTAGAAACCAATTCGAAGGCTACGATATTAACGGCTATTTCAAAGTGAGCGTTGGTGCCAATGGTTCAAATTATTCTGTCACTGAGTTTGCATATAATACTCAACCAAATGGCAGTATTACAACACCTTGTGCATTATCATTCTCCACTGCAGACGTTGATACAACCAACTCAGAAACTTCCATCTATCCAAATCCGGTTTCTGATGTATTGACTATTAAAACAAAAGGGGAAATTAAATCAATTTCTGTTTATGATATGTTTGGAAGAAATATGAATGCTAAAGTTAGTGGTGATAAGGTTGATGTTAAAAACTTCCTAAGCGGAACTTATTTAATTGATATTGAAACTTCTTTAGGGAAATCTTCTCAGAAATTCATTAAAAAATAGGATCCAACAGTATATTGCTACAATATAATCGTTAGTAAATGCTTTTATTTCAACTGTCTCTTTTTTTGAGATGGTAGAGGATTAAGATGGGCTCATTGAGCTCATCTTTTTTTATTTCACATTCCTAAAGAAACATCTTGTATGACAATTTATTATGTCATTGACAGGGTTGATTTGAGAAAATCCTATAGTGGATGTATTATTTTTTCAAATTTTCAGCAATAATGGGTTTAATTTTAAGCCCATTTTTTTTTATATTAAATGGGTATTCAGTTATAATTTCAGATTTATTTACCTAATTTTATTCGTGAATTAAACATTTACATTTTATTCTTTTCTATGAAATATAAAAATGACACGATCATTATTCGTGAATTTACGCCTGAAGAATTTTCTTTATTCTCTACTCTTTTTGAAAATGAGAATGTAACCCGGTATCTGCCTTACAAAACTCCTGAAGAGTACAAGGAAATGTTTGACAAAGCGTTGGCAGATTATGAAGCAGGTCCATTCAGCAGATGGGGAATATTCAGTACCCAAAATGATGATTTTGTGGGAATGTGCCTTGCCAGAGTATTTCTGGACAATCCGGAACAGATAGAAATAGGGTATACCTTAGGAGAAAATTATTGGGGAAAAGGTCTCGGAACCGAAGTCTGTAAAGCACTTGTTGATTATTGCTATTCATTACATCCTAAAAAGGATATCGTTGCGGTAACCGATCTTGATAATATCGGTTCTCAAAAAGTACTTCTGAAAAGCGGTTTCAGTAGAGTTGAAAATCTTGCACGAGAAGATAGAGAACTGGCTTACTTTGTTTTAGAGAAAGAGTAAAATTATCAAGTTTCTTTTTCCCACAGAGTGCACAGATTTGCACAGATGATTCTATATATATAATCTATGCCAATAAAAATCTTTGATTTTTTAAACTTAAGTGAACTTTTCAGCAGTCCATTTGTAACTTAAAATCAACTTAAGTGTTTTTATTTCTGTGACTTTTGTGGTTAAATTATATTTTTCCACTACAGATCTTAGAAAATTGACACAGAGTCTGGGTATAAATAAAAATCAAAATTTTAAAACTTAAGTGAACTTTTCAGCAGTCCATGTGTAACTTAAAATCAACTTAAGTGTTTTTTATCTTTTGTGAATTTTGTGGTTAAAATACAAAGTCTTCCGCTATAAAAACATTTCATTTATCAGATAATTTATCATAACTTGCAGGAATTATGATGTCGAAACGTTGCAAATATGCGCTTAAAGCAATGGTCAGATTAGCAAGGAATTATAACCAGGGCTTTCTGCCAACTTCCGTTATTGCACAGGACGAAAATATTCCCAAGAAATTTCTGGAACAGATTCTTCTCGAACTTAAAAGAGCCAAACTCGTTAACAGCAAACAGGGGAAAGTAGGAGGGTATTATCTTTTAAAATCACCTGATGAGGTCTCATTAGCAGATATTTACCGTATTTTCGATGGTCCTATTGCGCTTACCCCATGTGTTTCTTTAAATTTTTACGAAGCGTGTGACGATTGTGTAGACGAAGCAGTCTGCTATCTGAGAAAAGAATTAATGATCGTTCGTGAAAAGACCAGAACTAGCATGATGGAAGCTACTCTGACTAAGTTTATTACTAAAGATTAAAATTTTTTTTATTTAAATTCTACTATTTTGATAGGAGTTATAGAATTTTATATATATTTGCAAGACTTAAATCTCAATTCAAAATGAATAACAGTCTGGAAAATGAATTCGAAAAACTTGTGAAAGAGGCTAATGAAGCATCTTTTCAAACCAATGCACTGCAAATACTGACTGAAAGATTCCCGGGTAAAGTGATCTTTTCAACCAGTTTCAGTTACGAGGATCAGGTCATCACTCATCTGATAAAGGATTTAAATATTGAAATATTCACCCTGGATACGGGAAGACTTTTTGAACAGACTTATGAAACCTGGACTTCCACCAAGGCTTTCTTTAAAAAGAACATCAAAGCCTATTATCCGGATACGGAAGAGCTAAGAGAGTTTGTCACAGAAAACGGTCCTGATTCATTCTATCAATCCGTAGAAAAAAGGAAAGCATGCTGTACGATTCGAAAAGTTCATCCTTTAAGAAAAGCACTGGAAGGCTATGAAGTATGGATTACAGGTCTGAGATCCGAACATTCTCCCAACAGACAGAATATGCCTCAGCTGGAATGGGATCCGGATAACAGGATCATCAAATTTCATCCCATCCTTCACTGGACCACAGAACAGGTGACAACCTATGTAAAGGATCATCACTTACCATACAATCACCTTCATAAAAAAGGATTTGTAAGCATAGGGTGTGAGCCCTGTACAAGAGCGATCAAGGAAGGAGAAGATTTCAGAGCAGGCCGTTGGTGGTGGGAAGATGCCAACAAAAAAGAATGCGGTCTGCATATTCATCAATAAAAAAAGAAAAAAATGTCAATACATCAGTTAAACTATTTAGATCAGCTGGAAGCAGAATCTATTTACATACTAAGAGAAGTAGCAGGTCAGTTTGAGCGTCCGGCTTTATTATTCAGCGGCGGAAAAGACAGTATTGTACTGGCTCATCTGGCGAGAAAAGCTTTCTTTCATGGAAAAATCCCATTTAAGTTTGTCCATGTAGACACCGGACACAACTTTCAGGAGGTATTGGATTTCCGTGATCAGCTGGTAGAACAGCTAGACGTGAATCTGGTAGTCAGAAAAGTGGAAGATACGATAAAAAGTAAAAAACTGACTGAGGCTAAAGGTAAATTCCCGAGCAGAAACTGGCTGCAAACCTACACGCTACTTGATACCATTGAAGAATTTGAATTTGATGCCTGCATAGGAGGAGCCAGAAGAGATGAAGAAAAAGCAAGAGCAAAAGAAAGAATCTTCTCCGTTCGTGATGAATTCGGGCAATGGGATCCTAAACTTCAGCGTCCGGAGCTTTGGAATATTTTCAACGGAAAGATTCACAAAGGAGAAAATGTAAGAGTTTTCCCAATCAGTAACTGGACAGAGCTTGACATCTGGAATTATATCCGAAGAGAAAAAATTGCACTTCCTTCCATCTATTTTTCGCATGAAAGAGAAGTGATCGACTTCAACGGACAATGGCTTGCCAACTCTTCCCATGTTGTCTTAGAACCTGAAGATATCATCACTACCAGGAAAATCCGTTACCGTACCGTAGGAGATATGACCTGCACTGCAGCTGTAGAATCTAATGCTGTAACAATAGATGCTGTCATAGAAGAAATTGTAGCCACCAGAATTTCAGAACGTGGCGAAACCAGAATTGATGACAGGGTAACAGAAGCCGCTATGGAGGACAGAAAAAAAGGAGGCTATTTTTAGATAAGCAATCAGCGATGAGTAATAAGTAATAGGATAAACACCTTTACTTCTTAACGACAGAACATTACTCATTACCAATTACTCATTATTTATAATTAAAATTCGGATGGATATATTAAGATTTATAACAGCAGGAAGCGTAGATGACGGTAAAAGTACCCTTATCGGAAGACTGCTTTACGATAGCAAAAGTATTTTACAGGACCAGTTGGAAGTCCTTGAAAAACACTCAAAAAACAAAAATGAAGACGGAGTAGACCTTGCCCTTTTAACGGATGGTCTGCGTGCAGAAAGAGAGCAGGGAATCACCATTGATGTTGCTTACCGCTATTTTTCAACTGCAAAAAGGAAATTTATCATCGCAGATGCTCCCGGGCATGTACAATATACGCGTAATATGATCACCGGAGCTTCTAACTCTGATCTGATGGTTATCCTGATTGATGCCCGAAAAGGAGTGATTGAGCAGACCAGAAGGCATTCCATCATCGCCTCTTTATTACAGTTGAAAAAGGTTGCTGTAGCCATCAATAAAATGGATATGGTAGATTATTCCGAAGAAGTTTTTGAAAATATAAAATCAGAATATGCAAAAATTGCAGAAAATCTGGGTTTAAATGACGTCAGCTATTTCCCCATTTCAGCATTAAAAGGAGATAATATCGTTTCAACATCTTCGAGAACAGAATGGTATGAAGGAAATTCCCTTCTGGAATACCTTGAAGAAGTAACGATTAATGAAGAAAAAAATAATGGAAGCCGTTTTCAGGTTCAGTACGTGATTCGTCCTCAGACTGAAGAGCTTCATGACTACAGAGGATATGCCGGACAAATATTAAGCGGAAAGTTCACCAAAGGAGACAAAATCCACATACTTCCTGCAGATCTGACTACAGAAATAACAAAAATTGAGATCAATGGCATTGAAAAAGAAGAAGCCTTTGAAGGTCAGCCAGCCGTTATCCATCTTGCTCATGATGTAGATATCAGCAGAGGAGATATTTTTGTTACGGAAGAACATGTTCCCACCGTTGAAAAAGATCTTGAAATTCTTTTATGCTGGCTGGATCAGAAACCTTTGCAACCAGGGAATAAATACCTTCTGCAGCAGAACAGCAGACTTGTAAAAGCTGTGGTAAAAGAGATCGACTATAAGATCAATGTCAATACCCTTATCCGGGAGCAGGCAGATGGTGAAATTAAACTGAATGAAATTGTGAAAGTTACCCTACGAACGGCACAACCTTTGGTCTATGACAGCTTTACCCATAACAAAACAACGGGCTCTGCCATTTTGGTAGATGAAACGTCCAATTCAACGGTAGCAGCCTGTATAATCCAATAGAAAAAATGGCAATTTCCGATCAATTAATAGAAAGAATTCATCAGACCAAGCAAAACAGCATTCATGGATTCTTTGATAAAATAAAGACCAAAAAGTGGGTGAAGGATTTGTATGAAACACTATTCCTTCCTCAGAATGACAATACTGAAGATCAGCTGAAAAGAAATTTTGAAGCACTGCAGGAAACACTTTCAGTCCTTATTCATACGGTAACAGGCGATAAAACCCTTACTGAAAAACAGGTGAGTCAGTTTTTTGAAGCGTTACCGGAATTATATAACCAGTTGGTGCTGGATGCAAAATCCATTTTGGAATTTGATCCTGCTGCCGATTCTCTGGAAGAAGTATATCTGGCGTATCCGGGCTTTTTTGCCACGTATGTCTACCGTATTTCGCACCAGCTCTGGAGTCAGGACGTGAAGATTTTACCCCGTGTCATTTCAGAATATGCCCACAGTAAAACGGGAATTGATATTCATCCGGGAGCCACCATTGGAAAGTCTTTTTTCATTGATCACGGAACAGGAATTGTGATCGGAGAAACAACCATTATCGGGAATAATGTCAAAATTTATCAGGGAGTAACCCTTGGTGCATTGAATGTTTCCAAAGAAAAAGCCCATCAGAAAAGGCATCCCAATATAGATGATGATGTGATTATCTACTCGGGAGCAACCATTCTGGGAGGTGAAACGACAATTGGCAGAGAAAGTATTATCGGAGGAAATGTCTGGGTTACACAGGATGTTCCTGCCAATTCTCTGGTCTACCACAAAAGCGAAATAAAAATAAAGGATAACAGTTCATTACCGGAATCATTAACCTTTGTGATTTAAGAAAAAACAAAAATAAAAAGTACATTGATATGAAATTTCAGAATGCATTAGAAACGATTGGAAATACACCCGTCGTGAAAATTAATAAACTCTTCAGTTCAGATCACGAAATCTGGATCAAACTTGAAAAAAGCAACCCTGGAGGAAGCATTAAAGACAGAATTGGCCTGGCCATGATTGAAGATGCAGAAGCCAAAGGATTATTAAATAAAGACAGCGTTATTATAGAGCCTACCAGCGGAAATACGGGAATAGGACTCGCTTTGGTAGCTGCCGTAAAAGGATACAAACTCATTCTTGTCATGCCGGAAAGCATGAGTATAGAACGTCGTAAAATTATGGAAGCCTACGGAGCAGAATTCGTGCTTACTCCAAGAGAAAAAGGAATGAAAGGGGCTATTGAAAAAGCTAATGAACTGGCTGAACAAACACCCAATTCATGGATTCCAAGGCAGTTTGACAATCCTGCCAATGTACAAGTACATATAGAAACCACTGCTCAGGAAATTCTAAAAGACTTCCCGGACGGACTGGACTATATCATCACAGGAGTAGGAACCGGAGGTCACATCACCGGAATCGCAAAAACAGTAAAAGAAAAATATCCTAACGTAAAAGTCATTGCTGTAGAACCGGAATTATCTCCTGTATTAAGCGGAGGGAGCCCGGCACCACACCCGTTACAGGGATTAGGAGCAGGCTTTGTACCTTCTATCCTGGATATTACTCTTTTAGATGGCGTGATTACAGTAGGCAAAGAAGAAGCTTATGAATATGCCCTTAACGCTGCTAAAAAAGAAGGCCTTTTTGTAGGAGTTTCTACAGGAGCCGCTTTAGCAGCCATCGCCAAACATTTACCGGAAATACAACCTAACGCTAAAATCCTTACCATCAATTACGATACAGGAGAAAGGTATCTCTCTGTAGAAGGACTCTTCTAAATCCTTAATTAACACCTACTTCAATGAAAACAAATATAAAATCACCAAAGGTCTTCCTTATCGGTGCAGGGCCCGGCAACCCTGAACTGATCACTGTAAAAGCAGTAAAAGCTATCGCAGAAGCAGACGTTGTTTTATGCGACCGTCTTGTAAGTCCGGAAATTCTGGAAACCTACGTTAATGAAAACACAGAAATCATCTATGTAGGCAAAGAATGCAGCAAAAATGCTTCCACTCCTCAGTCTCATATCAATACTTTGATGGTGGAATATGCCCTTCAGAATAAAACGATTGTAAGATTGAAAGGAGGAGACGTTTCTATTTTCTCAAATATTCTGGATGAATTGCAGGCTTTAAAACAACATCATATTCCCTATGAAATCATTCCGGGAATTACAGCTGTTTTAGGAGCTGCAGCGTTTGCAGGTATGCCCTTAACAGCAAGAGGATATTCTACATCTGTTCGTTTTCTGACCTATTATAAATCGGAAATCGTAAGTGAAGAATACTGGAAAGAACTGGCTTTGACCAATGATACTCTTGTTTTCTACATGTCTAAAGGAAACCTTACTCCTCTTGTGGAAAAACTGAAAGCACTTCAGATTTCAGGTGATAAAAAAATTGCAGTCATTGAACAGGCTACGACTCCTTTCCAAAAAGTGTACACATCATCATTTGATGATTTTAATGAAAAATTCGGAGACAAAAACTTTGCTTCACCTTCATTGGTGGTAGTGGGCAAAATTGTAAATCTCCATGAAGAATTTTCATGGCTTGAAAATGCTGAGCAGGAAGGTCTTTATTTTAAATCAGTAGAAAACGGAAGTCTCATTCCAACCACTCAAAATTTCTTTGAATATGCTGTCTGAAACTAAATTAAATGTATTAAAACAAATCTCCGGAGAACTCTCCAGAGACGAAGCTATATGGGCAAGCGGATATCTTGCAGGTATTGCCGGAGGATCATCACTTACAGCCGTACTGCCACCACAGGAAACGAATACTATTGTTCAGAATGCTGTAAAAAAAATAACCCTGGCTTACGGTACGGAAACCGGAAACAGTAAAAAACTCGCTACAGCCCTTGCAGGTATCGTGAAGAAAAAAGGACTTCAGGTAAAACTGGCTGACCTTTCCCAATACAAGCCCAAAGATCTGGCGAAAGAAGAATTCTTTTTTGTAGTCATCAGCACTCAGGGAGAAGGTGAGCCGCCAGCGTTAGCCAAAAAATTCTACAATTATATTTATGAAAATGAAATTAATCTTAGCGGACTAAAATATGGGGTATTGGCGTTGGGAGACAGCAGTTATCCTTTATTCTGCCAAACCGGTGAAGATGTAGATTCACGTTTTGAAATATTGGGTGCTCAGCGTATTATTCCATTAAAAAAATGTGATATTGATTACGAGCAGGAAGCTTCTCATTGGATAGAACATGTATTTGAAACCGTCAATAAAAATGCAGGTCAGAGTACAAAAAATGTTTCAGTTCCAAAAGCATCTACCGGAAGAAAGAAATATCAAGGAAAAGTTTCAACCATCATCAACCTGAATGATATTACGTCTGAAAAAGAAACCTATCATATTGAAATTGAAACCGAAGATTCCCTTGTGTATCAGCCTGGTTCGGCTTTGGGAGTGATTCCTTTCAATTCAAAACAAGTAGTTCATGAAATCATTACTTTAACAGGAATTGATCCTAAGAAACAGGTAGAAACAACAAAAATTACGGATTCTGTAGAAGAACTCCTGCACAAGCATCTTAACATCAGTTATCTGCTTAAATCTGTGGTTGCTCAATATGCTAAGATAACGGGACATTCCATCCCGGAAGTTAGATTAAGCCTTCTTGATCTGCTTAGGATTTACCCGGTAAAAAATGCTGATGAATTTGAAGAAATCATTCAGATACTGACAGCGCAAGCTCCACGTTTGTATTCAATTTCTTCCTCTGTGGAAGCGCATGGTGATACTGAAATTCATATTACTGTAGCCAAATCAGAATTCTTTATTGATCATCAGAAACACAACGGATTATGCAGTGGTTTCCTGAGTGAATTCAAAGAAGGAGAAGAGGTGGAATTTTATATTCAGGAGGCAGGACATTTCAAATTGCCGGAAGCAGATAAAGATATCATCATGATTGGTCCGGGAACGGGGATTGCGCCTTTCAGATCATTCCTTTGGGAACGTGATGCCACAGGAGCAGAAGGAAGAAACTGGCTGTTTTTCGGGGACAGAAACTTTGTATCCGATTTTCTTTATCAGGCAGAGCTTCAGGATTTTCTTAAAACAGGCAGCTTAACGCATTTAGACCTTGCTTTTTCAAGAGACACCGCAGAGAAAGTGTATGTTCAGCACAGACTGGAACAAAATGCTCAGGAAGTTTTTTACTGGCTGGAAGGCGGAGCTTCTGTGTATGTATGCGGAGCGAAAGAACCCATGGCCTACGACGTAGAACAAACGCTTCTCAGTATCATCCAAAATGAAGGAAAACGCAGTAAAGAAGATGCTGTAGTTTACCTGGAAGAAATGGAATTGAGCGGCAGATATGCTAAAGATGTTTATTAAAAAAGAAGTACCCGTAAAAATTAAAGGAAACAATTATGAACAACAATAAAGAGAACCTTTCACCGGTAGAAAAAATTAAAACCGGCAGTAACGGACTCAGAGGAACTTTAAAGGAAAGCCTTGCAGATAACTTCACCGGAGCCATCAGAGAAGATGACCAGACTGTCATCAAATTCCACGGAATGTACCAACAGGACGACAGAGACAGAAGAGAAGAACGTGTCTCCAAAAAACTGGAGTGGCTGTATTCTTATATGATCAGATTAAGACTTCCTGGTGGTTTTTTAACTCCTCAACAATGGGTAGGGTTGAATGAAACAGCAGAAGATCATTCCACAGGAACCATAAAAGTAACCACAAGGCAAACCATTCAACTTCATGGTATTTTAAAATCTCATTTAAGACCAACCATTCAGAGCTTTAATCTGCAGCATCTGGATTCTATTGCAGCATGTGGGGACGTCAACAGAAATGTTACCTGTACTGCCAATCCTTCGGAATCACCTTTACAGCAGGAAGCCTACGAACTGGCAGGAAAAATCAGCGAAATGTGTCTTCCTAAAACTAAATCTTATTATGACATCTGGATTGATGACGAACTTCTGGTAGACCGTAAAGCAGAGGAAGATCCTCTATATCAGGACAGATATCTTCCGAGAAAACTGAAAATTGGAATTGCAGTTCCGCCTAATAATGATGTAGATGTATTCATCAATGATATTGCTTTAATCGCCATTATCGAAAATGATAAAATTGTAGGTTACAATATCGCTGCCGGAGGAGGATTAGGAGCAACACACGGAAATGAAGCCACTTACGCCCGTCTTGCATCCATTCTTGGATTTGTAGATACGGAAGAAAAAGTATTGAAAGCGGTCTACGAAATCATCACAGTACAAAGAGACTTCGGAAACAGAAGCGACCGAAAATTATCAAGATTAAAGTATACAATTGATAAATTGGGTATCGACCAGTATAGATCTGAAGTAGAAAAAAGAACAGGATTCAGTTTTGAACCTGCAAGAGAATTCAAATTTGAACAACGAAAAGACCGCTATGGCTGGATTCAGAATCATGAAGGAAAATGGTTTTATACCGTATTTGTAGAGCACGGAAGAATTCTTAACACTGCAGAATATCCTTTAAAATCAGGATTACTAAAAATCGCACAAACTGGAAAAGCCAATTTCCGATTTACCTGTAACCAGAACCTTATTCTGGCAGATATTGACGAAAAAGATAAGCCTGAAATTGAAAACATTTTAAAAGAACACGGAATTTCGGATTATACGAATGGGGCAAGTGCCTTACGTAAAAATTCTGTTGCGTGTGTTGCCCTGAACACTTGTTCATTGGCTTTGGCAGAAGCACAGCGTTATTTGCCTTCCTTAGTCACAAAAATAGAACCTATTCTTGAAAAATATGGACTGCTGGAAGAAGATATTACCATCCGTATGACCGGCTGTCCAAACGGCTGCGGAAGATCTCCCAATGCTGAAATCGGATTTGTAGGTACAGCTTATGGGAAATATAATCTTCACATCGGTGGAGACCGCTTAGGAATGCGACTGAATACAAAATTTAAAGAAAACATTGGTGAAGAAGAAATCCTGACCACGCTGGATGAACTTTTCGGAATTTATGTACAGAAAAGACTTGCAGAAGAAACATTTGGTGATTTTTCATACCGTTACTTACACACCCTAAATTAATTATATGGCTAATTTTCATTATGATCTGAAAAAAAACAAAAAAACTCAACCTCTTCATTTAGGCGGACGAATGTGTATGTGTTGTTGATTTTCAAAATAACAATACAAACAAAGCTGTTTGAAGTTTTTGAATTATTATGAAACTTTACGAGACTGTCATTGCGAACCGAAGGTGAAGCAATCTCAGCAATACTATTAATGGCTTAAACCACTCCGTCAAAAATTCTTTGAATTTTCGCCACCCCTCCAAAAGAGGGGAATTCTAAGCCCTTCAATTGTAATTGTAAACAATATAGAAGACTTTCATCATAGAAGTAAAAAAATTCAGACAGCTTCATTCTCAACCTAAAAAATGAAGCAAAATGAAAAACAAAAAACAGGGAAATTTTCTACCAAAAGCAGGTATTATTGCATTCACATTTCTATTCTTTAACTTCGCAGAAGCGCAGCAGCAGCTTATAGAGCTTAGCGGAAGCATCAAAAATACAGATACACGCAAAAGTCTTGACTCTGTAAAAATACAGATCGAAAATACACAGGACATTGCATTAACTGATAAGCTGGGTAATTTTAAGCTCAGAACCAGAGTTACCATTCCATTTCGGGTAGTGGTTCAAAAAGATGGTTTCACGAGTCAAACTGTTGAAATACTTTCACCTTCCAACAAAATAACAATAGGGTTAAACCCACAAAATACAATTATTGATGATGTCGTGATTTCCGCATCCAGAGTTCCGGAAAAAATATTAAGATCACCAATTGCCATTGAAAAAATTGATATTAAAACCATCAGAGAAAGTCCGGCAGCATCATTCTATGAAACACTGGAAAATGTAAAAGGGCTTCAGCTTTTAACCTCAAGTCTTACGTTGAAAATTCCTAATTCAAGAGGTTTCAATTCTCCTAATAATTTTCGTTTTATGCAGCTGGTAGACGGAGTAGATGTACAGTCGGCAACATTGGGAGTACCGTTGGGAAATGCCATTGGGCCTACAGAACTGGATATTCAATCTATGGAAGTTACGCCTGGAGCCGCTTCTGCATTATACGGAATGAATGCCATCAATGGTTTGGCAAGTTTACAGACCAAAGATCCGTTTACTTCCGAAGGAATAAGCGTTTATTTCCGTGGTGGAGTGAATCATGTAGACAATGTTAACCATAAAATAAGTTCGTTAGGAGAAAGTGCTATCCGTTTTGCAAAGGTGATCAATAAAAACTTTGCTGTTAAAGTCAATGCCTCTTATTTCAGCGGAACCGACTGGATTTCCAATAATCTGACCGATCAGAATTCAGGATCACTTGTTACAGCCAATCCTAATTTTGCACTGGCCAACAATCCGGCAGAAGACCTTTGGAATAAATACGGTGATGAAAGAAATAACCGTGTAGCTGTAAAGGTGGACTACAACGGAAAACCAACCACGTTCAATGTTTCCAGGACTGGCTATCTGGAGAAAGATCTGGTAAGTCCGGATGTGAAAAATATCAAGTTTGATGCAGGATTGTACTACCGTTTCGGAGATCAGTGGAGAACCTCTTACGTGTATCGTTATGGCTTACTGGACGGAACTTTCCAGAGAGGAAATAAAATCCGTCTGCAGAATGCTACGGTTCAGAACCATAAAATAGAACTCACAGGAAAAGAACTGACCTTCAGAGCTTATGTATCCATAGAAAATACGGGAGATTCTTATAATCTGAAACCGTTGGCAGATAATCTTGATCTTACCAACCTTTCCAATACGAACTGGAAAAATATATTTCAAACGACGCTCCAGAATAGCCTGAATTCAGGAGTTAATCTTAATGATGCATTCACCTTAGCGCGCCAGGAAGCAGATAAAAACAGAGTTGTACCGGGAACGGCAGCCTTTGAGCAATTAAAAAATACCATCATCGGAATCAACAACTGGGATTCGGCCAATGGAGGTGTAGCAGGAGCTCCGGCAACGGGCGGAGCAAAACTTGAACAGAAATCCCGCTTTTATCAGGGTGAACTTACCTACGATTTCAGCAGATTTGTGAAGATATTCAACCTTCTTGCAGGTGTAGATTACCGTTTGTACAGCATTACTCCGGATGGAAACAATTTTGTCGATTTCAACCGTCCGGTGAATGAAAGAAACATTCCTTTAGCCAATGGTACTTTTGGAAAAGATGTGATTTATCAGAAATATGGTGCTTTTGCACAGATTACCAAGCTTTTCTTTGATGATAAATTAAAAATTAACGCAGCTTTACGTATCGACAGAAACCCTGAATTTGAAGCAAAACTGAATCCGAGAATCAGTGTTGTCTATTCTCCGGTGAAAGAGCATAATTTCAGAGCTTCTTTCCAGAACGGATATCGTTTTCCATCACTATTTGAAGCCCTTTCTTTTGTGAACAACGGAAACGTAAGAAGAGTAGGCGGACTTTCAAAAGTGAATGACGGATTAGGCTATCTGGAAAATTCTTACACATTGGCTTCCATTGATAAATTCACCTCAGCAGTAAATGCAGATGTAGATGCAGGGAAAACCCAGGCTCAGGCGGCTCAGGATAACAAACAGCTTTTAACTGTAGCCAATCTGCAGAAATTACAGCCGGAAAAAATCAATTCATTTGAAGTAGGGTATAAGTCCACTTTTTTCAATAATAAACTTGTGCTGGACTGGGATTTTTATTACAATATTTACGAAGGATTCCTTGGTCAGGTAGAGGTGGCAGTTCCAAAAAACAGTCAGGTAGGAAGCAATACCGCTGTTCTTGCTATGCTCGATAGAAGCAAACAGGATCGTTATAGAGTTTATACCAACAGCAACAATACGTACAAAAGCTATGGAACGTCTTTAGGAATTCGTTATAATATCACAGGAAATTATAATGTGAATACCAATGTTTCTTATAATGATCTTGCTTCCAATAATAGTTCAGACCTGTTTATCACCGCTTTCAACACCCCGAAATGGATGGTAAATGTAAGTGTTGGAAACAGAGAGATTGTTAAAAATATAGGGTTTACCCTTGTGGCAAGATGGCAGAGTGGCTTTATGTGGGAAAGTCCTTTAGCATCCGGAGCAATTCCTGCTTACTATACGATTGATGCCCAGGCTACATGGAAACTTCCTGAAATTCGTGCGAATATTAAAATTGGAGCCACCAATCTGCTGAACCGTCGTTATTTCCAGTATGCAGCAGGTCCTGAAATCGGAGGACTCTACTACCTCGCTTTTACTTATGATTTAAAACTGTAATCAGGATGAGCAATTCATTATATCCCATATTTTTAAAACTTGAAAACCTTTCACTGCTGATCATCGGTGGTGGTAAGGTTGCTTTGGAAAAACTGGAATCTGTATTAGGGAATTCACCCGAAACTTCCATCAAACTGGTAGCCAAAGAGATTATCCCCGAAGTCAGAACCTTACAAAATCAGTTTTCCAATATTATAATGCACGAAAGAGCCTATGCCGATCATGATTTTAATGATGCTGATCTGGCCATTATTGCGGTAAATGATATTGAACTGGCAGGGGAAATCAGAGAAAAAGCCCAGGAAAAAAATGTACTGGTCAATATTGCCGACAAGCCGGATCTATGTGATTTTTATTTGGGTTCCATTGTTAAAAAGGGAAGTCTCAAAATAGCCATTTCCACCAACGGAAAGTCCCCGACCATTGCTAAAAGATTAAGGGAAACCTTTACAGAAGTGATTCCTGATGAAATGAATCATGTATTAGACAATATGCAGCATATCCGCAATCAACTGACCGGAGATTTCAATTACAAAGTAAAAGAACTCAATAAAATTACTACGGAATATCTGTCAGACGGAAAAGTTGCTGCAAAACCAGACATGGAAATTGAAAAACTGATCAGTATAACAAAAACTGCTCAGAGAAAAGCCAATATTTATCTGGCCATCATAGGAGTTTTACTGCTTTTCGGACTGTTTGGACTTGTGGTGTATCAGTTCAATCTTTCCGGAGATATCCAGTATTTTCTGAATAAAGATGGTCATGTTTTTTACTGGATGCTGTTTGCCGGATTTATGGCAGAGATTGTTGCCGGCTCCATGGGAATGGGATATGGAGTGATATGTACCACGATCCTTTTGCTACTGAATGTTCCGCCTCCCGTTGTAAGCGCAAGTATTCATTCTGCAGAATCTTTTACCACTGCAGCCGGAAGTTTCAGTCATTATAAACTGGAAAATGTCAATAAAAAAATGGTATGGGTTTTATTCCCGCTGGCTATTGTAGGCTCTATCATAGGTGCTTTAACGTTGTCTCACTATGGCGAACACTACGCTCATATTGTAAAACCTATTATTGCCTGCTACACCTTGTATCTTGGAATCAATATTTTAAAAAATGCATTCAAAGATAAAAAATCAGGGCAACGGAGAACCAAAAGAAGAACAAATCTCAGAGTATTAGGTTTGGTAGGAGGTTTTATCGATTCTTTTGCAGGAGGTGGTTGGGGACCATTGGTAACCGGAACATTGATTAAAGAGGGAAGAATTCCCCGTTATGTAGTGGGAAGCTCTACTGTTGCTAAGTTTTTACTGACTATTACGAGTGCCATTACCTTCATTTTTACCATTGGTATCCATCACTGGAATATTGTGTTGGGGCTTTTGCTGGGTGGTGTTTTTACCGCTCCGTTTTCTGCGATGCTTACGGCAAAACTTCCAACAAAGAAAATGTTCGTGGTGGTAGGAATGGTGGTTATTGCCATGAGCCTTATTACGATAATAAAATCAATCTTATCGTAAGACAAGTATAAAATTAAAGAAAAATAAGCGCAAAGATTTTAATGTTTTACTTTATTTTGAGGGATCATAGGGAAAAATTAATGATACAGTTTACGGACATTATCATTACTCATTTTTAGTAAAAATCTGAAACCATTAAAACTTTGCGTTTTTTATTTTTAAATACTTTTTAACTTTATAGTTCTCTGGAGGTTTTGGGTACGCAAAGACGCAAAATGAAATAAAAAAAACTGTTATAAGAACACAAGGATTTTATCTCCGATAAAATTGAATACAGCATACTTTGTTTTTTATCTCACGCTGATTTTGCAGATTATGCAGATCTTAATAAAAAATCTGCGTAATCTGTATCATCTGCGAGAAAAATGAATAATACTTCCCGCTTTCTGAAAATCTCCCATTGAGCAAAGTTGAAATATTCTTATGTCTTAATTATGATAAAGTTTACTCATGATAGTATCAATTAAAAGACTTCCTGAAATCTAAAGGAGAAACAGCAGTCTGATTTTTAAATAAGCGATGAAAAGACTGAGGATGTTCAAATCCTAAATTGTAGGCAATCTCCGAAACAGACATTGTAGTGGTAGACAACATTTCTTTTGCTTTTTCAATCACTCTGTTCTGAATATGCTGCTGGGTTGTCTGTCCCGTATGAACTCTCAGCATATCACTCAGATAATTGGGACTTATTTTCATCTGTGCAGCCACAAACTGTACTGTAGGAATCCCAGTGACCAGCAGTTTTTCATTTTTAAAATAATCATCGAGCAACGTTTCAAGCTGGGTTAAAAGATCATGATTCACTTTTTTCCGGGTTAAAAACTGACGGTTGTAGAACCTGTCACAGTATTTTAAGAGTAAATCAATATTGGAAACCAACAAATCCTGAGTAAAACCATCCATATTGGATTCAATCTCTCTGCTGATATTATCCATGATGTCCGTTACCGATTTTTCTTCTTTCTCAGAAAGATACAGGGCTTCATTGGCAGAATAAGAGAAATAGCCATAATCCTTTATAGCAGATGCTAGCGGATATCCCTGCAGAAAATCAGGGTGAATAACGAGTACATTTCCTCTCACCTCAGAAAGTAAAATATCTTCAAACTGAAGTACCTGATTAGGAGCAATGAAATACATAATTCCATCCTCAAAATCATAATAATGCTGTCCATATTTGCATCTTCCAGCACAGTCTTTTTTTATCGAAACTACATAGAAATCTGTGGTTACAGCACTCAGAATAGTTTCCGGATCAACATTCACTTCATTAAAATCAAACACACTGATCAAAGGATTGGAAGGCCTTTTCAAGTTCAGGAAGTTGTGTAATGCAGTGATGGATGTTACTTTTTCGGGAGCTTTCATTTTATTTCTTTTTTACCACCCCGTCAAAAATTCTTTGAATTTTTGCTACCGCTCCGGAGGATGGGAATATTTTGTCCTTCGGTGGTGGTATTGGTGTTTCTAAGGTACTTATTTTAAGGGATTATTTTGTCGTTTGCTGTTCTTTTTTTATCTGTTCAATTCCCTGTCTGTAGGTCGTTACCGGAAATTCTGGAAATCTTTTCCTGAATTTTGAATCATCAAACAGATTATCATATTGGTATCTTGGAAGCAGTTCCTGTAATTCTTTTGCATTTTTGTTGAATAAAGATCCTACGGTAAAAGCCAGTTTTGGAATAACAGAATACCTTAACTCTTTGCCATAAATGTTAGAAGCTAAGGCAATGAATTCTTTATAAGTTAATTTATGATCATCCACGGGTAGATGCCACGTCTGTCCGTAAGCATCCGGAGTATTTCCAATTAAAGCAGTGGCGCGGCTTGCATCAGGTGTCCAGATCAGGCTTCGCAGTTGATCATCTCTTAAAGGTACTTTCAGCTTTTTATTCTCCTTAATTGCATTGAAAATAAGGCTATTCGTAATACTCTGCGTTTTTCCAGGGCCATAAAATTCAGGAGCCCTGCAGATTACAGCCTGTATTGTTCCGGCTTTCATCTCTTTTAAAAGCATTTCTGTCATCTGTTTTCTTACAATTCCTTTTCTTCCGACAGGATCAAACGGGGTTTGTTCGGTTAAAACAAGATTGTTTTGAGGATACATATAGGTGTTATCAAAAAACACGAGCCTGGTACCATTGATTTTACAAGCTTCAATAACGTTTTTCATGATGACCACGAATTGCTTTTCCCACAGATCGGTATCCATAGGAAGTCCAAGGGTGAAGTAAGCAATTTCACTTCCTTTCACAGCTTCAATTGCTTTTTCTCTGTCTGATAAATCTGCAGAAAAAACAGTGTCAGTATCATTTACTTTTTTAGCATTTCTGCTGACAATACGGATATCTGAGGTATAGTTTCTCTTAAGCTCTCTTGCCAGTTCTTCACCAATCTGTCCATTGGCTCCTAATATAGTTTGCATCATTTTTTATTTTGAGGGTTATGTATTGTGTTGAAAATAAATTGAATATCCTCAACAGCTGTTATTGATGATGCAAAATTCGGGCATAATTGTAAAAACAGAGTAGCAGAATCTATGGAAGTTGTAACATAATCTCAGATCACGTAAAAAACCGGGAAAGAAAAGCTGACAAAATTTGAATAATATCCTTCTTCTTATTCTCTCTGTAACCTTTTATATCCCGGTCTTAATCGTTTTCTTTGTTCTTTATCATTTTCTGTCCAAAGCCAGACCATTGTCATCAATTCTGCTGATCAAAATGTAGAACAATCCTGCATAGATCATCTGAATGCCCATTGCTTCCCAGTTTTCAACAGTGCTGCTTCCAAAAAGTAACAGGATAATCAGAGAAGCTCCGGCTATAGCCGCAATACGGGTTTTAAAACCAATCATCAGCAATAACCCGATGAGAAATTCTAAAAAGGGGAGTGTAACACCAAAAAGATGGACCAATGGCTGTGGAAGCCAGCTTGTTTCAAAACCTTTCATCATTCCTGAGGCGAAGTCCTGCAATTTTACGAGGCGGACCAATCCATGTCCCAAAAGGTTGATTCCCATCGGTACACGCAGGAAAAAATAGGCTGTTTTTATATTATTCATAGAGGTATTTTTAGGATGGAAGAGCGAAGATGGAAGATAGAAGTTATACAAGTCATAAAACTGCTGTACAGACTTCGATAACTTCCTGCATCCAGCTTCCAGCCTCCTTACTTATTAAACTTTTCTTCGCTGTTATCAATCGGAGTATCAGCATCATTCATCACCATTTTGGCGATATCATCTTTTCTCATAAAGACGACACCCTGTTTTTCTTTGGTGTATTTAATAAATTCTTCCATGGCATGAACCATTGCAGGTGTTCCTCCGATTCTGTCATGGAAACTGATGCTCATCATTCTTCTTTTTGATGCACCTTCTTCATACAAACGGTCAAACTCAAATTTCAGCTGTGCTAAAAACTGATCAGGACTCCAGTGTTTTCCTTCAATATTGACAATATCATTGTTACGAAGCGTATAAGGAACGACTACAAAGTTTTTTCCTTTTACTTTGGTAATGAAAGGTTCATCATGGCTTAAGTCATCGATATGATATAAAAAGCCCAGATCCTGTAAAACTTTAAGGGTATTCGGGCTTCTTCTCAGCCAGTTGGCATTATAACCAACAGCTTTCTGTCCTGTAATCTTTTCTACAACATCCACACCTTTCTTTACGAAATTCAGTTCGTCAGCATAATTTTTATTCCACTGGTTATCCCAGGTAAAGCCATGAGCTGCAATTTCATGACCACCGTTGGCAATAGCTTTGGCAACTTCAGGATATCTTTCAGCAGCGGTTCCCACGACATGGGAGGTTACTTTGATATTGTATTTTTTCCATAAATCCAACATCCGGTAAATTCCTTCATTTCCTCCGTAGCGATACCAGCTTTCTGCAGGAAGATCCGGCTGCCCTTTAGGTAGAGGAGTTCCACTGAAAGGACTTTCAGCGCCTTCCGGCTGTCCACCCGTTTCAAACTGCATGGAAACGGAAATAACCAATTGAGCTCCATTCGGCCAGTATTTTTTTGTTCGGGTCTGTTTTTCATGCTGCTGCTCTTTTTCTGTTGTATACCTTTCATGATCAGAAAAGGACATCAGAACAATTGTCGAGGCAAGCAGCAGTACTGATTGTTTTATATATTTCATTTTGAATGTATTGATAAGACAAAATTCATCAATAATCCATTGTTATATATTGTAAAAATTAATGGTAAATTTGTAAAAATTCATTCCACTATGAAACGAATCGTTAATTTCAACTCTTTCAATGTTTTCAGTATTGAAAAAGAAAGCTGGGATGTTGAATATCACAATCATAATTTTTACGAACTGATCATCATAGAAAGTGGAAAAGGATTTCATCATCTTAACAATATTACATTTCCCTATAAAAAAGGAGATGTTTTTCTCTTAAGGCCAAGTGATGGCCATGAATTTTCAATTAAAAACAAAACGAAATTCATTTATATAAAATTCACAGAGCAGTATATCTGGGAAAATTTACTGCCCAACAAAAAGAATGAACTTAAAAAGGCTGTACAGCTCCTGATGGAAGATCATTCCTTCGTGTATGAATCAGCGATTAAGAGTAAAACAGACAGGATGCATCTATTACAGCTTGCCCGGATTCTCCTATATGAATTCAGTCATAAAAATACCTATAACAAAGAGATAACTACAGACCTCTTTTCCAGTATTATTACGATTCTGATCCGGAATACAATGCAAAATACTGCTGCAAAAAGCAGGATTGCACAAAATATAAGCAAAATTGAGAGGATCTTATATTATATCAATGTCAATGCGTTGGATGCAGATAAAATGAAAATTGAAAACCTGGCCAAAGAATTTATGCTGTCTCACAATTACATCAGCATTTACATCAAAAAACAGACGGGATTCTCCATACAACAGCATGTCATACAGCATAAGCTGAAGACTGCTGAAAAGCTTTTACTGCAAAGCCATTATAATATAAGTGAAATTGCCGACAGGCTGGGTTTCAATGATGCCAGCCACTTCCATAAAATGTTCAAGGTGTATAAGGAAATGTCTCCTTCTGAGTTTAAAAAGAAAGGTTTATCTTATTGATTATCTGATTAAATATTTTTTATATCTTTAATAGTCAAACCTTTAATCCTATGAAAACAAGTGCAGGTATTTTGCTTTTTAAAAAAGAAAAAGGCAATCTGTATTATTTTTTGGTTCATCCCGGCGGGCCGTTCTGGAGGAATAAAAATCTTGGAGCATGGTCTATTCCTAAAGGCGAGATTCTTCCTGACGAAGATCCATTGGAGCGTGCACTGACAGAATTTAAAGAAGAAACGGGAAAAACAATAGAAGGGAGCTTCATCGAATTATCACCCGTTACACAAAAAGGAGGAAAAACTGTTTATGCATGGGCGTTAGAAACTGATCTTGATACTTCCGACCTTTGCAGCAATACTTTTTCATTGGAATGGCCGCCTAAATCAGGTAAAATAATAGAAGTTCCGGAAGTAGATCAATGGATATGGTTTGATTCCGCAGAAGCACAGCAACGCATCAACACAGCACAGAAGGATTTTATAACAGAGCTCGAAAGTATACTAAAAATCAATAACACTTAAAAACAAAAACCATGAAAAAATTAAACAGAAAAGCATTGAAAAACGTGATGGGAGCAATCGGTATAGAATTGAATCTTCCTCTTCCAGTAGGAGTTTGCCTTGGCAATCTGCTTTCTCTATGTCCTCCTCACTCTCATTGCCGTGCAGATGAAAGGTGCTATCCTGATGCTGCAGGTCCTTGTATCAACGGACTTTGTCCTTCAGGCTATCACTGCCATTCCGGAGAATGTGTACGATAAAAGAGAACAAACAAAAAACCTTTATCAGATCTGATAAAGGTTTTTCATTATAGGGTAAGGTTTTACCGCTTTATCCCAATTGCTATTAATGCACTGGATGTTAAAAAGATATCATCAAATACGGTCAGTGATTCTACATCATTGAATCCTGAAGGAAGCAGGTCATTTTTATTAAAAGACAATTCAATAGAAGGATCATAAGAGGCAATGATTCTCACTTTTGAGTATCCATTATAATCTACTTTAAATCCTTCAAACATACAGTTCTGCTCGGCCTTCTGATATTCAGCATATTCTTCAAAACCCACAATATCCGTTCTTTTTCCATCATTATGATCCAAAGATTTCCATGCGGTATAATTTTTAGGCTCTTTCAGAATCTCTCCTTTACGGTCTACAGGAACAAACATTCCAAGAGTCAAACGCTTCTTTAAGAAATTGGCATAATTATTCATCAGATTCAGAATCTGAAGATCGGCATATCCTTCGTGTGAATAATACTCCAGCACGAAAGTTGTCATCGGAATCAGCTTAAGAGAAGCATCAGTCGGCATATTTAGTCTTTACTTTTTTGGGCGATAAAAATAGTATTTTTATTTACGCTACCCAATGGAAACAGATGAATAGGATGGAATTTATACCCATTCTGAATAACAATAACTTTAGGACAAACTCTCATTTTTCATTATTTTTGAAGGAATAACCATTCAAACCATTATGAACACCTCTGTGAAAGACATGAAAACTTTCGCAGATATCAATTACAATATGTTGAATAAGATACTATTGGCAGCAGGAATCATTCAATGCTGCTTCTGCAATATCCAGGCTCAGAGTGCCGGAGCACGCCCGGTCTATACCTCCGAATGGGGTCACCTTTATCGTGAAAATGGAAAAAATAAAGACGTTTTGGGAATCTTTTCTACCGAAGCACCGGTTTACCTCCTGGATTCTACCCAAACACAATACAAAGTACAGGTAAGCAACGGAGATATTGGTTTTATAGACCGCCAGCCACTCCAAAAGTCTATGCGTGGGAAAAAATCAGCGGATGAGCCACTACAATATTTCTATAGAGGAAAAGAGGGATATCAATGTCCCCATTTTTATGTGCAGGGATCAGAATTGCGTGTACGAAAAGGACCTACAACAGAAAGTACGGCAACACGAAAAGCAGCTTTAAATGAACTGATGTGCATTGATTATGTACCTCTGTATCAGGATGGCTGGGTATATATTGGCGACCATTTCCACGAGAATCCGGAATATATCCAGATGAAATACCTGGGAACAGAACTTACCTACGACCAAATTCTGAAGGATTATCTGGCTGCAAAAGGAAAGAACAAGGAAAAAGAACTGACTCAGGTTGGAAGATTGCGCGAAATCGCATGGCTGGAAGATAAAAATCTTAAACAAGCATTACTTTATTGGAAAGAATCTTATTCAGGGATAGAAAACCCAAAAGTAGATATCGATTTTGAGCTTCTTCTGGCAGATCAATTGGCGAAAAAGCCCCAAACTGAAATCTATGAGAAAAAGCTGAAAGGGTTAAATATGCATTTCACATGGAAAGAAACCCAACTTTTTGACGAAAAAATTACAGAGACAAAGGTGAAACAGCTGGAAATGCAGAAAGTAAAAGACATTCCCAATACCCCTGAATGTGGCTGGGAACCTCAATATTTTTACAGAACACCTGATATTATTGTAGCCTTTGAAGAATATAAAGGAAAAGTTTCCGGAAGTATTTACAAAATGTTTTTTAATAACGGAGGAGCTGTGATTCTCGGCCATGAACGCATGGATTCCCATTATAATGAAAAGGATTTTGTTACCCGTTTCGGAGATCTGCTCTCAACACGCTGGATTGCTTCTCCTCACGAATATTATATTCAAAATGGAGATGCAGGGGTTTTTATTTTTACATTCAAAGAGGGAAAACTTTTCAGCTATGAATGTATGTTTTATTGTTAAAAAATTCTAATCATTTTTATCAATACAAGTGGGCTTCAGCGGGAACTTAAAAGATAGTAAGTTTTGGCTGAAGCCATAGGATTTAATGATCTTAGTAAAACGGGCTAAAGCCCGTTCCTATTGAATATTTACAATTTTTTCCAAATATTTTTTAGTATCTGCGATAATGACAACAATTAATTATTTAATAATTTTTAGATCAATTTATTTATCAATAGGAGTGGGCTTTAGCCCACTTATTTTATAAAGTATTCTTCCATTGGCTTTAGCCGAAACTTAAAATGTTTTCTAGCATAAGTATTAAATTTTAAAGCTGTATCTTTACTTCACCAAACAAAATATTACAATATGTCATTTATAACACCGGAAGGAGCCAGGAAGGCTCAGCTATCCCTATCTGAAAGGGCACCCGTTGCTCATTCCATTCTCTCAGGGGAAGAGAATATTTCGAAATACAACAGTGGAGTATGTCATGATGTGGTTGCTTATGCATTGTATATGCGTGGTGCCAGGATAAGTCCTACTCAGCTTGCAGAATCTGCAGGACAAAAATGGTTAACTTTATTCAATTATCCGGCTGGAGAAAAATGGGACGGATACACACCTATTCCTGCAGGAAAAGCCATTGGTTTTTACAGACTTATTGATAAAACATTCTTTCACTCAGCGATTACAACAGGAAACGGAAATGAAATCAGATCTGTCAACGGATTTTCATTAGGATCGGCATGGACAGTACCTGTGGATATGAAATGGGTATTGGGCAAAAAGAATTCTGACGGAACCTTTAATTATGATGGTACCAAAATAGAAGTTTATATTTCTTCTTTATAGCAGATTTATATTTCAATACAATAAAAGGCAGATCAGCATATTCGCTTTTCTGCCTTTTTATTTTTTAAGCATCAGCACACTTCGGGCATATCCCGCTGATGATAAAATTATATTCCTGTGCGATAAAATGTTCCGGTAAACTGATTTCCGGAATAGCGTTTTCAATGCACGTCACAGAATGACATTCCTTACAGTTAAAATGAACATGATTGTGAAAATGCTGTTCATGTGAGCATTTTCCACTGCACTTAGCAAAATTTACCACCCCGTCAATATTGACGATCTTGTGTATAGCGCCTTCGTTTTCAAGCCTTTCCAACACCCTGTAAATAGTTACTCTATTGCACAGATCTCCCAGTTTCTTCTGAATATCTGAATGGGTAAGGGCTACATCTGAACCATTGATAAGGTTTAAAATTTCCGTTTTGGCGTGCGTATTTCTGACCTGTTTCATATTTTAATGCAACAAAGTTGCGTTATTTAAATTTTTATCTCTACTTTTGCAACAAAGTTACGATAAGAAAATTAATCCATACTATTATGAAATCAAAAATTCTTGATGCTGTAGGAATCTCCGCTGCTGTTTTATGCCTGATTCATTGTATTGTCTTTCCGTTATTATTAATTGTTCCTCTGGGAATATCCCATAACCCTTATATTGATCTGGCTTTTCTTTGCATTGGAGCCGTTGTGGTGTTCAGAATAACGAAGAAAATGGAAAACCGATGGCTGAAGTTTTTATTCTGGGCATCTATAGCTCTCATTTTCATTTCTATATTGGTAGATTTCCTGTTTGAAGTCCATATTCCTCTCATTTATGCAGGAGCTGTCGGATTAATTACCGGTCATATCATCAATTTTAAAAATCATAAACATTAAGAGCATGACTAAAAAACTTCCTGTAACGGTACTCAGCGGCTTTCTGGGAGCTGGAAAAACGACACTACTGAATCATATTCTTCACAATAAACAAGGATTAAAAGTAGCAGTCATCGTGAATGATATGAGCGAAATTAATATTGATGCACGCCTTGTTGAAAATCAAAATACCCTTTCAAGAACTGAAGAAAAACTGGTAGAAATGAGTAACGGCTGCATCTGTTGTACACTTCGTGAAGATCTTATGGTAGAAGTAGAACGTTTGGCAAATGAAAACCGTTTTGATTATCTCCTTATCGAAAGTACGGGAATCAGTGAGCCTATTCCTGTTGCACAAACCTTTACTTATATTGATGAAGAGAGCGGCATAGATTTATCTCGTTTCAGCTATGTTGATACAATGGTAACGGTGGTAGATTGTTTCAATTTCATGAATGATTTCGGATCCAATGAAATGTTGCTGGATCGTGATCTTACCGATATGGAAGGCGATTACAGAACGATTGTCAATCTTCTGACCGACCAGATTGAATTTGCCAATGTGATTATTCTAAACAAAACAGATCTTATAGATAAAGAAACATTAGGTTTTTTAAAAGCATCGATCAGAAAACTGAATCCCGATGCGACACTTTTACATTCAGAGTTTGGGAAAATTGAACCGAAAAAGATTTTAAATACCCAACTTTTTGATTTTGATAAGGCACAGTCGTCCGCAGGCTGGCAAAAAGAATTACAAGCCGATCATCACACCCCGGAAACTGAAGAATATGGAATAAGCTCATTGGTTTTCAGAGATAAAAAACCTTTCCATCCTATAAGATTGTGGGAATATCTGAATCACCATTATCCACAAGGAGTCATCAGAGCTAAAGGTTTGTTCTGGTTAGCCTCAAGGCCCAACGATGCCTTGAATTTTTCTCAGGCAGGAGGTTCTTTCAGGCTTGAAAAAGCAGGCGTTTGGTGGAGTAGTATGCCTATGAATTACAGGGTTCAGTATTCTTCATTTGTAGAAAACCAACAGTTCATAGAAAGCAGATGGGATAAAAACTGGGACGACAGAATTAATGAATTGGTGTTTATCGGACAGAATCTGGATAAAGAACAAATGTTATCAGATCTCCAACACTGTCTTATTAATGAAAGAGAAAAAGAACTGTTTGATAAAAAACAAAGTTTTGAAGATCCGTTTCCGAAGAATATTTAAAATTAACCTTTAATTAATGCAACATTGTTTCGATAAAGAATTAAATACGATAACTTACAGCATTATTTCAAAAACAATATGGACAGAAGAAAATTTCTAAAAGGATCTGCACTACTTTCAGGGTTATTGACCTTATCACCATCTGATCTATGGAGCTTCGGGAAAAATACCGAACTGCACCAGAAAGGAAAAGCGAAGAATATCATCTTTATGGTAAGTGACGGGATGAGTCTGGGAACACTTTCAATGGCAGATTTGTATTCACGGAACATGTTAGGAAAAGGAAGTAACTGGCTTAATCTGTATCATGATAAAAAGGTAACCCGAGCTTTAATGGACACCGCTTCTGCAAGTTCTATCGTAACAGATTCTGCTGCCGCCAGTTCAGCTTTTGGAGGAGGAATAAGAGTTAAAAACGGAACCCTGAATATAGGGCCCAATGGAGAAAAGCATCTTCCCATATGGCAGAAATATAAAAAAGCAGGAAAGAAAGCCGGTTGTGTGACTACAGTAACCATTACTCATGCAACTCCTGCCGGATTCTGTATAAATTCTTCCCAAAGAAATGCTGAACCTCAAATTGCAGAAATGTATGCAGAGCTGGAATTCGACGTGCTCTTAGGAGGCGGAGACGAGTTTTTCAACCCTGCAAAAAGAGAAGACAAAAAAGATCTCTATTCCGTTTACAGCAAAAAAGGATATAGGATTCTGAAAACACAAAATGATCTGAAAGAAATCAAAAAAGGAGAAAAACTATTAGGAATCTTCAGTACAGGAGCATTACCGTATACCATTGACAGAACGCATCTTACTGAGTACAAAAATACACCAACTCTTGCCGAAATGGCTAATACTGCTATCCATCAGATGAAAGATCATCCAGAAGGTTTTGTCCTTCAGGTAGAAGCCGGAAAAGTAGACTGGTCTGCTCACGCGAATGATGTTTCTGCTCTTATCCATGATCAGCTGGCGTTTGATGAAGCTGTAAAGGCAGTCATAGATTTTGCGGAAAAAGATGGAAATACTCTGGTGATTATCACAACAGACCATGGAAACGCCAATCCGGGAACCATTTATGGAGCCGATGCTACCAAGAATTTTAACAGCATTTCAGAATACAAATACACCAACGAATATATTCTGAACAAGATTCACAAAGATGATTCGGTAAAAGATATTAAAGACTGGATTTATGAAGGCAATAAAATCACACTGAACGATGATGAAGCCAGACATATTTTGAGTTTTTACAACGGACTTGAAAAAGAAGAAGGACTTTATAATTATAAGAAACTGCCTTTTAAATTATATTCAGAAATTCAGAAAAGCAGGAATTCTGTGGGGTGGATCAGCATGGATCATTCCGGAGATTATGTGGAAGTAGCGGCTTATGGTCCTGGAAACGAGCTTTTACAGCCGTTTATTAAAAATACAGACCTTCATGATCTGATGCTGAAGGCCTGTCTGGTATAGACATTCATATTTTTTCATATTTAATTATTTGGGAGATACGAGGCGGATTGATTGTGTCCGCCTTGTTTTTTTTGTGCATAGAAATAAACTTTCATCAAAATTACATAGTAGGTGTTTTTACTTATTTCACATTAAGTAGAAATACTATTGTGGTATTCTGCCGATTGAAGTAACTTTATAGTACCATCAATTTAAAAAAAACTTAAAAACCGTACTATGAACCATGTAAAATACAGAGTGGGGAAATGGCTGCCCTCAGACAGAAAGTTCCTCAACACCTGGCTGGAAAAAAAAGTAAAACAGGCTCAAAACAGCAGACTTCCAATGAATCCGGCCGTTGCTGATCTCAGGGACGCGATCTACAATGATCCTGTTTTATATATGAGCTTTACCAGCATGTATGATGAGATCCCGCAAGGATACAATGAACCTGTTAAAAACTTCGAAACCATGCTCCTTATTATCAATCAGGTTTTACAGGAAGCGCCTTGCTACAGTGTTATAGAAGATAATATAGGACTTGTAGGATTTCCCATCAATGCGATTGTAGACTGGGCAATGGGAACACAGGCAGGATATTTAACGTTTCTTCATCCCGAAGTGAATCAAAAACTAAGCGTTATTTTAGCAGAATGGAAGACTTTTCTGGAATCTCCGGCATCACAATATGTTTTGGTGAATGGTCCGGTAAACCAACCACAGCCGGATTACACCAATCCTTTAGGCTGGTTTTCACCACAAGCCCTGGAAGCCATTGCCGCCATGGATCCTTTAAGAGGAAAAGGGAATAATCCTGAAGATCCTTTGCAGAATTTCATTTACAATTATCAATGTCAACCTGATGAACCTTATTTTGGATTCAAAAGCTGGGACGATTTTTTTACCCGTCAATTTAATCCGGGAGTGAGAGAAGTAAGTCAAGAAGACAAAGATCCGTCAGTGATTGTTAACGCCTGCGAATCGGCTCCTTATAATTGTGTTACCAATGCCCAGATGAAAGATAAATTCTGGATGAAAGGGCAGCCTTATTCCTTACTGGATATTATGAACCATCATGAACTGGCTCAGAAATTTGGTGATAACAGCACAGTCTATCAGGCATTTCTTTGTGCTAAAACCTATCATCGATGGAACAGTCCGGTAGATGGTACCATTGTAGCCATTGAGAATGTTCCGGGAACCTATTACGCTGAAGCTCCTATTGAAGGTTATGATCCTTCCGGCCCCAATGATTCTCAGGGATATATCACAGAACTGGCTACACGTGCCTTGATTTTCATCCAGTCGGATAATGATAAAATAGGATTGATGTGTTTTGTCGCTGTTGGAATGGCTGAAGTATCCAGCTGTGAAATTACAGTAAAAGAAGGAGATCATGTTAAAAAAGGAGATCCTATAGGGACCTTCCATTTTGGTGGATCTACCCACTGTCTGATTTTCAGGCCTGAAGTCAATATTGATTTTGACTTCCATGGGCAGACACCTTGCCTGAATACCTATAACATTCCTTTGAAAGCAAGAATCGGAGTAGTCACAAACTAGATCATACGTCAAAATCATATGTATCAATCATAGAAACAGAAAATAATTTTCAGTTTCTATGATTTTTTTATAGAAGTTATGAAACAGTAAACTTTTCCATAATTCTGTTCTCAAAACAGATGAAACGCTTTACACTAAAACATACAACATGTTATTTATCAACAAATTAAATAGCATTATATACAATTTAATCAAATGATTAAAATATTTGATTAAATTATACCCTTTATGTTTTTGCCGCAATTTATCTTATTGCTTTACTCGGGTTGGGACTGCTCATATCCACTTTTGCTGATACCCAGCTGCAGGCCATGTTTATTGCCTATTTCTTTATGATGGTATTTATGCTGATGAGTGGTTTTTTACGAATACCGAAAGTATGCCGGACTGGGCCCGGAAAATGTCTAATCTTACGCCAGTAACTTATTTTATTAAAGTAGTAAGACTTATTATATTGAAAGACAGCTGATTACATGAAGTACAAACCGAATTCTTTTATCTGATAGGATTTGCCATTGTTCTCAACGGGCTTGAGATTTATAATTACAGAAAGACCAATTAAACAAAATGAAATGGGTGAAACTTATATTTCACCCATTACAAACATATTTTCCATAGTAGGAACGCTGCTTCCGCCTTCTTTTTCAAGCGTAATAGCAAAAGCCTGAGCTTCCGGTATACTGGCCAAGGCAATCCTGCTGTCTTTATCTTCAGTGTACATTCCGGCATTTACCGGTTTCCCGTCTTCTATCGCCCAAAGCTGATATTGCATACCTTCAGGGGCTTTGGGAAGTTTTTCTGCATTCAGATAGACTTCTTTTGTTTTTTTATCCCAGAAAACCATGGCTTTGGCCTCTGTATGTTTTTCTACACCCTTCAGCATCACCATCTGCATATCAGGATTAGAAAACATATCAATCTTAAGATTCATTTTCTCCATAGCCCGATCCTGATTCTTCTTGTCTGCCATCATCAATGCCATTTTCTCCTGATTGGCAGATTGCGTATTCATCCAGAATACGTTTCCGCCAACACTTACCAGAAATAATACCGAAGCTGCTATAGCATAGGTTTTCCATGGAGTGCTTCTCTGAATCTCCTTTCTGTCTGTATTATTTTCTGCCTGTCTTCCTACTACAGGAATATCTGGTGAAAGAGCAGGAGTTATTTCTTCAACCACCTGTTCCTGCTGAATTTTATTCCAGATCTTAGATTTCAAATCACCTGGAGGTGTTACAGCCTGAGCTGTAGCAAGTTGTTCCAAAGTTTTCTGTGCTTCTTCAAAAGCCGCTTTCACTTCAGCATTATTCTTCATCACACACTCCAAAATCCCTGCTTCCTCGGGAGAAGCATGACCAAGAATATAAGATTCTATAATTCCGGATGATATGTATTCTTTAGTGTTCAATTTATTGATAATCTTTTAGCAAATCTTTTAATTTCATCAGTGCATTCCGCATTTTCGTTTTTACCGTTCCCAGCGGTATCTTCAGTTTTTCGGATATTTCATGCTGGGTATATCCCTGATAATAAGCAAGGTTTATAAGTTCCTGCTTGTCTGCTTCCAGATCTTCCAGCACGTTATTAAATCCGATATAATCGGAAGAATTATTGGTAGTTGAAAGTTCTGCAGTATTATATACGAAATCGGGAAGTGATTGGTTTTTAAGCTCATTCTGGAATCCTTTAGACTTTAGATAGTCGATAGCCGTATTACGGGCAATATTGATCATCCATGTATAAAACCGCCCTTTGGACGAGTCATACTGATGAATGGAGTTCCATATTTTAACAAAAACATCCTGAATAACTTCTTCGGTATATTCTTTAGACTGAACGATTCGAAGAATGATTCCATACAACGCACCGGAGTAGTGGTCATACAGATAATGAAAACCGTTTTCGTTTTTTTCTTTTAATAAAACGATAAGTTCTTCTTCAGAATAGGTTGTTTTAATAATATTTATTTTTCTGCTCAAATGTAATAAAATAAAACATATAGTCAACAAAATCCAATACATATTTTATTTCATACATGTTTTCCTGAGAATTATTGAAAAATATTCAATTTTTAAATAGTATTTCAGAAGTTGATTCTATTATCCACGAAAAATAATCCACTACAAATCAGATAGTTATAATTTATTTTGTTTTTTTTCAATCTAAAACAAAACCAGCCTCGTAAATGATTTTAAAAACACATTCAATATAATTAACTAAAAATCAACGTAATGAACACACATTCAAGAATCACAATTTTAGCAATGGTAGTTTTATCATTTGCTTTCAGCGGGAAGGTAACTGCACAAACGATGAAAGAAAAAACAGTAATGGTAGGAGGAGCTCCTATGTATCCTTCCAAGAACATTATTGAAAATGCGGTCAACTCCAGGGATCATAAAACCCTTGTAGCTGCCGTAAAAGCTGCCGGTCTGGTAGAAACATTACAGGGAGCAGGACCTTTTACCGTATTGGCACCTACAGATGCTGCCTTTGCAAAACTTCCAAAAGGAACGGTAGAAAATCTTGTAAAACCTGAAAACAAAGCCACACTTACTTCTATCTTAACCTATCATGTTCTTCCCGGAAGATACAGTGCTAAAGAAATTTGGGCCGCTGTAAAAGCAGGGAATGGAAAAAGTATGATGAAAACTGTACAGGGAGAGGATCTTACTTTCTGGACCAAAGGAAAAGACCTTTACATTAAAGATGCAAAAGGAAACAGCGCCAAAGTAACAATTGCTGATGTGAACCAATCTAACGGAGTGATTCATGTAATAGATACGGTATTGATGCCATAATAAATTCTAAGATTTCAGACAGCATATTCACTATGCTGTTTTTCTTTCTTTTATATCTAACACTAGAAAAATTAATAGTATGAAAAAATCAATTCAGGTTTCTAATCAAGGTGCCACCCTTGATACCAGCAGAAGAAACTTTTTAAAATTAAGTGGAGTGGGACTGGCCATCGCAGGTCTTACCATCATCGGATGTAATGACGATGATGACTTTCAGATCATAGAAGAATCCAAGTATGATCTTGGAACAGGAGATGTAGGCGTACTCAATTATGCCTATGCTCTGGAACAGCTTGAAGCCGATTTTTATACCAAAGTAGTCAACAATTTTTATACGGGAATTTCCAGTATTGAAAAAGAGGTTTTTACAGATCTCTACCATCACGAGGTGATTCACAGAGATTTTTTCAAAGTTGCGATTAGTGGTGCTACAGATCATGTACTCCCTAAACTTGAATTCCAATATCCGAATGTGAATTTTAATGACAGAAATTCAGTATTGGCTACCGCAAAAGCATTGGAAGATACCGGTGTTGCAGCTTATAATGGAGCGGGAAAATATATTTCCAATTCTGCCTATCTTGTGATTGCCGGCAAAATAGTTTCTGTGGAAGCCAGACATGCCTCTGCCATCAGAAATTTAATCAATCCCGGATCTGCAGATTTCTCGGGAGATGATGTGATAGATGCCAATGGACTTGATCTCGCCAAAGAGCCGAAAGACATTGTAATGGCTGCCGGAGCATTCATCAAAACCCCTTTTACCTGGAAAGAAAGAGGGATCAACTAATCATTCACCTTAAAAACTCACATTATGAATATTCTTAGATTACTGGACAAGCTTTCTGATGATAAATTTTTCACTTCAGAAGCTTCAAGACTGGAAACCATGACGAATATTTCTTTATTCGGAAAAAAAGCAGCTACAGCAGCTGTACCTCTTGGATTAGGAGCAATGATGGCTACTCCAGCCAAAGCAGAAGCTCCCAAAACGGCATTAACAGGTATGGCTTTAAAAAGTACACTCACAGATGCTTTACAACTGGCATTGGTACTGGAATACCTGGAAAATGAGTATTACAGTATAGGATTGTCCACACCAGGATTAATCCCTAATGGAGACAGAACCGTTTTCATGCAGATTTCAAAACATGAATCCGCCCATGTAAGCTTCCTGAAAAGCACGCTGACTTCTTTAGGAACAACTCCCGGAAATAAGCCTACGTTTGATTTTACAGCCGGAGGAAATTTCATGCCTTTTACAGATTATAACCAGTTTCTTATCCTTGCTCAGGCCTTTGAAGATACCGGAGTAAGGGCTTATAAAGGACAGGCAGGAAATGTGATGTCCAATAAAGTGGTCCTTCAGGCAGCATTACAGATTCATTCCGTTGAAGCAAGACATGCGTCACAGGTAAGAAGAATGAGAGCCAACAAAGGGTGGATTGAGCTTGCGAACGGTGGAAGTATGCCTTCAGCCACCAATCCTGTATATGCCGGAGAAGACAATACCAATCAGGCAGGCTACAACACAGCAACTTTATTTGGTGCTGCGGCAGGTTCTGCAGCGTATGATGAAATTTTAAGTGGCAGCGATGCACAGGCTATTGCTTCCCTGTTCATAGTTTAGTTGTGATTTGGATGATGATAAGTGGTGAGTCCATTTCCGAATTTTCCGGGAATGGACTTTTTTTAATACTTAATCATCAGCCTTTAAAAATATTCATATTTAAGATGTATTATACAGCAGATTTCATTCACTAAGCATCTTATTATCAGACAAGGTATTTTTATCTTCATAATAGATATTACTTCTTTTTTTATTTAAAACTTTTTCCCGTTAATTTTAAATAAACACACATATAGCTTTATTATCAAATTTCCTGTAACGGAATACGAAATAATTTCGTAATTTGGTTTACTTATTAAAATAATAATTTAAAGCACTTAAAAATATTTAAAATATAAACTTTAATGCCTTGATTATCATTTTTTAATAATCAAAAAAGAAAAGTCTCTAATTGTTGATATAGTATATGAAGAAGTATCCAATTCCTGCGAATGAAGAAGGGAGAATGAAGAAACTGGAGTATTTTGATCTTTTAAACCTTGAAAAAGATCCCCAGTTAGACATTTTTGCAGAAACAGCATGTCTGGTGACAGACTGCCCTGCAGCGCTTATTGCCATGATGGAAAGCGAAACCCAAACCATTCAGAGTTGTGTGGGAATGGCTCTTGATTTTGTAGACAGAAAAAATACGGTATGCCAATATTCCATTGCAAGTGGAGAAATTCTGATCATCAATGATACATTATTGGATGAAAGATCATCAGAAAATCCACTTATTCTTGCTGGTGGAATCCGGTTTTATGCAGGAGTACCTTTGATTGATGATGAAGGATTCGCATTAGGAACCATTTGTGTTATCGATTATAAACCTAAAACCATCACAAAAGACCAGATATCTGCTCTGAAAAAAATAGGAGACGCCATCACAAAAATTCTTACAGGCAAAAGGAAAAATATCCAGGCTGAGTATTTTCAACAAACTTTTACCATTTCCAATAACCTGATCTGTGTTCTGGATAAAGACTTTTCACTGAAAGAGAGTAATCCTGCTTTTGAAAACACCTTTCAAATGGATAAAGGTCAGATTCTTGGCAAGAATTTCCTGGATCTGATAGGGAATCATAATTCTCAACTCCAGTTACTTTCCAAAAACCTTCCCAATACAGATGAAGAAGTTACATTTACTACTTCCACAAAGATAGATGATACCCAAACGATTATTATTGAATGGTATTTAAAGCTCAATCAGAATCATTCAGAGATTTTTTGTTTTGGAATTAATATCACCCAACGTATTGAAGAAAAGCTTAAACTGGAAAGCTCTGAACGCCGCTTCAGAAGCTTCTTTGAAAACGCTATAGGCTTGATGAGCATGCATGATATGGAAGGAAATATCATTGCGGTCAACGAAAAAGGAAGAGAAACCCTTCAATATTCTGCTGAAGAGGTAGAACGGTTGAATTTAAAAGATCTTGTTCCTAAAAAGAACTGGCCTCTTCTCGAGCAATATCTCGAAAGAATTAATAAAAACCATGAAGATTTCGGGACTATGATCCTGAAAGCAAAAGGAGGTGAAGAAATGATCTGGATGTACCACAATCTTGTGGAGATCAATAAAGAAGGAAAACCCTATGTGGTGAGTACAGCACTGAATGTTACGGAAAGAGTAAGTTTGGAAAAAGATCTTGTTCATACCAAAAAAATGCTGGAGCAGACAAGTGCCGTTGCTCAGGTAGGAGGATGGGAGGTTAACCTGAAAAACAACACGGTTTTTTGGTCGCAGTCTACCCGGGAAATCCATAAAATAGACAAAAATTTCCAGCCTGATTTTGAAAATGCACTGGGTTTTTACAGTGAAAAAAGCCGTGAAAAGCTGGAATCCTTATTCGAAAAGGCTATAAAAGACGGCGTTCCCTACGATGAAGAATTACAGCTTATACAAAATGACGGTGTGATGATCTGGGTAAGGGTAAAAGGTATACCGGAATTTGAAGATGGAGTATGTACCAGAGTCTACGGAATCATTCAGAATATTGATACCTTCAAAAATATCTACCTTGAACTGGCCAGAAAAGAAGCTATGCTGCAGTCTTTTGTAAAATACGTCCCTTCTACAGTAGCCATGTTTGATAAAGATCTCAATTATGTTTCCGTAAGCAGAAGCTGGAAAGATGAGTTTCAGATGAATGACATCAGACTTATTGGAGAGAACATGTTTAAAATATCACCCAATGTACCGGATGAGAGATTAAAAATCTATCAGGATGCACTGGCAGGAAAGGCCTATAAAAACGAAGACATGGCCATAGAAGTGCCCGGTAAGGGAATCATTCAGCATTACAGCGTGGAGGTGACACCATGGTATCTTTCCAATAATGTTATAGGAGGAATTATTGTTTCTGCACAAAATATTACACCCTCCGTAAAAATCAATAGAGAACTGAAAAATGCCAAAAAAATGGCAGATATTGCCAGCAAAGCAAAGTCTGAATTCTTAGCCAACATGAGCCATGAAATCCGGACTCCGCTGAATGGTGTTATCGGTTTCTCCGACCTTCTTCTAAAAACGCCATTGAATGATATACAGACTCAATACCTCAATTATATCAATGAATCAGGAGAGAACCTATTGAATATCATCAACGATATTCTTGATTTCTCGAAGGTAGAATCCGGAAAAATGGACCTTATCATTGAGAAGTCTAATATTTATGACATGGTAAGCCAGGTGATCAATGTAATCCTTTACCAGTCGCAGAAAAAAAATATCGAATTACTGTTGAATATAGAACAGGGACTTCCGGAAACCATCTGGCTGGATGAATCAAGGTTGAAACAGATTTTGGTCAACCTCCTTGGAAATGCTGTGAAATTTACAGAACAGGGAGAAATAGAACTTAAAGTAGAAAAGCTGAATCTGGACAGCAAGAATATCAAATTGAGATTTTCGGTAAGAGATACCGGAATTGGTATCCCTAAAGAAAAACAACAGCATATTTTCAATGCCTTTACCCAGGAAAACAGTTCTATCAGCAAAAGATATGGTGGAACAGGTCTGGGATTAACTATTTCCAATAATATTCTGAAATATATGGGAAGCAGCCTCTCGTTAGTAAGCGAACTTCAAAAAGGATCTGTTTTCTATTTTGATATCGAAGTTCCTTATGAACTATCTGATCGTCATGAAGACGAAGATCTGAAAATAAACAAGGTCCTTATTGTTGATGATAATGAAGCCAACAGGATTATTATTCAGCATATGCTTGCTTATAAAAATATAGATTCAAAGCTTGCAGCCAATGGAATGGAAGCTCTTCAGATATTGCTTGCAGGAGAGCGTTTTGATGTCATTCTGATGGACTATCATATGCCTATTATTTCCGGGCTGGAAACGATAGAAAAAATCAAGGAATTGTTCAGCAAACAAAATGAATCCTCTCCTTTGATTATTCTCCACACGTCTTCCGAGGAACATGATGTAATCAATTCTTTCCGTCAGGAAAACAATTCATTCTTCCTGCTGAAGCCTATCAAGTCTGAAGAACTCTATAAAACATTGAGACGAGCGGTAAAAAATACGGAGAAAGAGATCATCAGCATTTCACAACCGGAGACAGAAAGCTCCATACTGATGCATGCTCCGCAGGTTTTACTGGTAGATGACAACCCGGTCAATATGGTTCTAAACCATAAAATGATGCGTTCATTGGTTCCGGATGCAGAGCTTACAGAAGCTACGGATGGACTTCAGGCGGTTTTGCAGTGTAAAGAAAAAATGTTCAATATCATTTTAATGGATGTTCAGATGCCGGTAATGGATGGTATTGAAGCAACCAAACAAATACGCTTACTCCCGGAATATTCCAATGTCCCTATTATAGGGGTAACGGCAGGTAATGTGCTGGGAGAGAAAGAAAAGTGCCTGGATTCCGGGATGAATGATTTCCTGCCCAAACCTTTAAGACAGGCAGATCTGCTGGAAATGCTTAAAAAGTATATCATTAACGAAAATAATAGCCCTGTTGAAGATTCTTCCCATCAGGAAAATTACCTCGATATAAATATCCTGAATGAGCAGATAGGCGATGATGATGAGGATTTCAGAAAAATATTCCTAAATCTTGTGGTAGATCAGCTTACTCAGGCTGAAGAGAATATCAAAAAAAGCACTGCAGAAAAAGACAGTGCCAATCTAAAACTCATTCTTCACAAGCTTAAAGGAACTGCAGGAACAGCAGGATTGGTAAGACTTACTGAACGTACTGCCAACTGGGAAAATAAAGCAGATCCTGACATGGATTTTATCTCCATGGAAGAAGAAATTATCCGAGAGATAACAACAGGATTACAATTAATTAAAAATCTAATACAATAAAAAAACTAAAATTATGCTGATTCTAATCGCCGAAGACGACGAACTGATTCTAAAAACGATTGAACACAAATTATTAAAAGAAGGACATGAAGTGATCCTTACCCGAAACGGAAAAGACGCTATCGAAACTCTTAAAACCAGAGATGTAGATCTGGCGATCACAGATATTATGATGCCGTTTGCCTCCGGAATTGAAATACTTTCAGCCATTAAAACCATGGGCAAGCAGACACCGGTGATCATGCTTTCCAGTATGGGGCAGGAAGAAGTAGTACTGAATGCTTTTGACCTCGGAGCTGCCGACTTTATTGTGAAACCATTCAGTCCCAACGAATTGATATTAAGAATAAAAAGATTTTCTTCAAAATAAACTGCAACCATGTTTCTCACCACTTCTGTGCATTTTCTTTTTCTTGTTTTTCTGGGAATGCTATCCTTAGTACTCTTACTGATCATCGTTGTACTGATTTACAGCTTTTATCAGTACAGAGAATCGGTTCAGGCCTTCAGATGGTCTGAAGTGATCAATAAAAAAATCTCAGAAGTGATTGTATATGGTGAAGAGGAAATGCTTGCAGACACTAACTTTTCAGCATCTTCCGGTAGTCCTTCATTCAGAAATTTATTCCTTCAGAAACTGGCAGAATCCGAGAAAAAATTTTCCGGAGCAGCGCAAAATAAACTTAAAGACTTATTCCGTGAATATGGTCTTCAGGAAGAAGCACTGAAAAAACTCAATCAAAAAAAAGAACATATCATTGCAGGAGGATTACAGGAACTTACTGCGATGCACGTGGAAGAAGCATTGCCAAAGATTTCTACATTTTTAAGCCATCCTTCAGCTCAGGTGTATCAGGAGGCGCAATATGCAATGGTTAACTTTAAAGGATTCGAAGGTCTTCATTTCCTGAACAGCATTTCCTCCAAAATATCAGAATGGCAGCAGCTCCGCCTGCTTATTTCGATAACGCATATTCCCGAGAATTCTGATGAAAGTATTAAAAGCTGGATGGAAAGTCCTAATGAGTCCGTAGTTATTTTTACCCTTAAACTTTTAAGAAAATTTCAGATATTATCACTATATCCTATAGTAACCGGCCTACTGGATCATCCATCTGTTGATGTAAGAATACAGGCAGTACAAACTTTATTATCACTGGAAAATTCTTCCACCATTGCTCATCTTATGGAAACATATCCCGATCAGCCGGTTGAAGTACAGAAAGAGATTCTGAAAGTCATGAAAAAATCGAAAGACCAATACAGCACGGATTTTCTGAAAAACCAATTAGTGAACAATATTGATTCAGGGATAAAGGTGAATGCCGCAGAAGCTTTGTGCGCTTTGGAGCAACAGGAATACCTGGCAGAAATATCTCAAAAAGAAACCTCTTCAGAAGAACTCATTCAAATTATTAAATACGCATTACAGGAAAAAGTATGTTAGAATTCTCACACATCATCTATGAAGTTGTTATTTGGCTGTTTTTGGTTTACGGAACAGCAGTAACCCTTATCTATGGCTGGATAGGAATCTATGCGCTTGGCGCTGTATTGCGTTATAAAAAAGAAAATACATTTACAGACTACAGCATCATTGCGGCCAATCCCAATGCTCCGGTATTCAGTGTTATTGCTCCGGCATATAATGAAGGAATGACCATTGTGGAAAATGTACGTTCCCTCTTATCTCTTTACTATCATAATCTTGAAATTATTATTGTAAATGACGGAAGTAAGGATGATTCCATTCAAAAGCTGATCGAAGCTTACGAACTTGAGTCTGTAGCTTATTTTATTCAGGGAAAAATAGAAACCAATGCGGTAAGAGGAGTGTATAAAAGTAAAAATCCGGCTTTCAAAAAACTGATTGTTGTTGATAAAGAAAACGGAGGAAAAGCCGATGCTTTGAATGTCGGCGTTAATATTTCTTCCGGTGAATACCTGGTCTGCATTGATGTTGACTGTATTCTCGAGCAGGATTCGATTTTAAAACTCGCAAAACCAATGCTGGAACAGACCGACAAAAAATTCATTGCCTGCGGTGGAGTGATTCGTCTGGCCAACAATTGCGTCATTGAAAACGGAAAAGTAGTAAGTGTCAATATGCCGAAAACCCTGCTGGGAAGAACACAGGCATTAGAATATATCCGGGCTTTTGTACTTGGACGTATGGCATGGTCCAGAGCATCAGGACTGATTTTGATCTCCGGTGCTTTCGGAGTCTTTGACCGGAAAATTGTACTGGCCTGCGGCGGTTATGATAAAAACACAGTAGGAGAGGACATGGAGCTGGTGGTAAGAATGAGAAAGTACATGGAGGAAAAAAATAAGCCTTACGAAGTACTTACTATTCCGGATCCTCTATGCTGGACAGAAGTTCCCGAATCCAAAGATATTCTTAGAAAACAGCGAAACAGATGGATGCGCGGCACCATGGAAACCCTTTGGAAACACAGAAAAATGATGTTCAATCCGAAGTATAAAAAACTAGGGATGGTAAGTCTTCCTTATTGGTTCTTCTTTGAATTTCTCGGTCCGCTCATCGAATTTTCTGGATACATTATCTTTATCATCTTTTTATTGCTCGGAATTATCAACTGGCCGTTCTTTATCGTTCTGTTCGCCCTTGTGATTTCAATGGGATTCTTATATTCCATCTATGCGATACTGGTGGATCTCGTAAGCCATCAGGTCTATACCAAAAGAAAAGACTTCTTTAGATTAATTTTCACCGCTTTTTCCGAACCTTTTTATTTTCATCCTATTGTGGTAAAAGCAGGCGTTAACGGATTTATAGATTATTTCAAAAAATCTCATGGCTGGGGTGAAATGACAAGGCAAGGGTTCAATCAAAGCACACAGCATTTACCACTTAAAGAAAGAATATATGCTATTCTCCAGGTAGGACTCAAAAAATGGGGAATGCTGGCCCTGGTTTTCTTTGCTTTATTTTTAATAGGAGTAACCGCAGAATCTCTATGGTACAAATATACCTTTCCAAAATTTGAAACATCAGCCATTATTGGCCGTCTTTTCTTTGAAAATATCTTATTTGCACTGCAGCTGACTTTCTGTGTTGGAATTCTATATCTGATTATTAATTTTATCAAAGAAGGCTGGGCAAGGATCCTTGGAGTGCTAACCCTGGTTGTTGTAGCCGTTACACAGTATATCTTATTCCTGTATTTTTCTGAAAGCCGTAACGTATTAGGTGCAGATCTTTTATACTACAGCAAAGAAGAGATGAAACAGATTTTGCAGGCAAGCGGAATGCTCAACTTTAAAAACTTTGCATTACTGGGAATTTTGATAGCGGCTTCTCTTGTTCCTTTATGGATTGCCGGTAAAACAGCGTTAAAATCAATCTATCCAGGAATGATACTATTGATTTTCGGGTTAGCAGCATTCTTTATTCCTTCCAGTTTAGTAGGAGCAAAGGTTTTGAATTCCGAAAGTGAGTTTAATCAAAATGCGGCAAAAAGTAAATGGGCATATTTCTTTAAATCCAACGAAGAAAATTTCATCAGCGACCATCCGGAACTTACTGAATTGCTGAGCAATAATGAAAATTTCACGACCAATGCGGAAATGATCGATAAAAACTTTCCGTTCTGGAGAAAAGAAATCACACCAGACTTTCTGGGATCTTACTTCAACAGGTCTGAGAAAGTCCCCAATCTTGTTTTTCTTGTTATGGAAGGCTTCGGACATGCGTATACATCCCCGAAAGGATATATCGGCAACTTCACCCCTTATCTTGATTCCTTATCCAGTAGAGGGCTGTATTGGGAAAACAGTTTAAGCTCAGCAGGAAGAACATTCGGAGCATTACCATCATTGACGGGGTCACTTCCTTTCGGAAAGAACGGCTTCCTTGAAATAGAAAAAACACCGGAGAATTTCAATCTTTATAATATCCTTAAAGCAAACGGATTTGAAACAGGATTTTATTACGGAGGTCATGTATCATTTGACCGCTACCGCGAATTCCTGGACTACAGTGGGGTAGATCATATTGTAGATGAAGCCTCATTCGCTAGTCCTTACCGTAAGCTTCCTGCCAACAACGGGGAGAGCTGGGGTTATGAAGATCAGGCTGTTTTAAGTAAAATGCAGCAGCAGCAGAAACCACAGAATCAGCCGTATTTCAATATGATACTTACACTTTCAACCCATAATCCTTTTTTAATCAACAATAAGGATTATTATGAAAAGTTGTACAACCAAAGGCTTAACTCAGGGATTTTAACCAAAGAACAGAAAAAATGGGCAGCCGCGCACAAAAATCAGCTCATCTCCGTATTGAACGCTGATGATGCCATGAAAGGTTTCTTTGAAAATTACAGCAAACGCCCGGATTTCAAAAACACTATTTTTGTCATTACAGGAGATCACAGTATGCCTGAAATTACTTTAGAATCTAAAATTGACAGATTCCATGTGCCCTTATTGATCTATTCACCCTTATTAAAAGAATCAAAACGTTTTCATAAAACAGTAAGTCATTTTGATATTGCACCTTCTATTTTAGCCTACTACAGAAATAATTATAAAATCACTACCCCTTCTACAGTAACGTGGGTGGGAAGAGGCTTCTCCGCAGATTCTGAAGTCAGCAAGGCCGGAATTCCGATGATGCAGAGTAAAAACCAGCTTATAGATTTTGTATCTGAGAAGTATTATATTCACGATGGACAGCTTTTCACCCTTAAAGACATGGAGGAAGATAATTCCAATGATGCCGCGGCCATGAGTAAAATCAACGGAAGGTTCAATCAGTATAAAAGCATGAATGCTCAGTTTTATTCCACGAAAAAACTAATGCCGGATTCGGTCATGGTCAACTTTAAGAAAAAAACAAAATCAAAGTTTTAAAACTTTCGGGTATAGCTTAAAGTAATATCAAACTGATTTCCTTTCTCCCCCGGACGGAATTCCTGGTTGTAATACATGGTTCCTACAGAAAAAAGATTGACGGAGCGGTAAGAGAAATTATACTCAGCACCTACTTTAAAGGTTTTAAGCTTAAAGGTCTCATTTTCCAGAAGGTTATTTCGGTATTCTTCCGGGCTTATCCCGGTTCCGATCTGAAAAGCAAAATAGTCCTGAGCTCCTTTAGTATAATAACGCACCGTTCCTGTATAAGAATGGGAGATGTTTTTGCTGTCAGGCGTTATGTAAGTACGGAGATTGAACCAGAAATTTTTGTAGTATTTTCCTACAGCTGCAGTATACATCCAGATGTTGTTGCTGAAATGAAGCTGACGGTATCCCAGTTCTGCCTCAAAACTATGAGGAAGATTGGCGTTCAGGGAAACTCCGGTACGGTATTTCGGAAACAGACCTACATCATCAGAATATCCTCCGCCTACATAAAGGTAGAACATTTTGGAAAGTCTTGGATACGCCTCCAACTCAATTTGTGTACCGCCTTGTGCAAATTTGTTCGCATAGTTACCACGAAGAATCACAGAACCAATAGGTGTAATTCTCTTATAACTTACCCCTACAATATGCCAGTCATCATCAAACTGCCTGTCAAAATGGGAATAGTTGTAAATAATTCCAATAGCATTTTTAGAAGACAGATCCGTGATTCTTACTGCAAGAGCCCTTGCTTCTGTATTTTTTGGATTAATACTTAATAGAGTAGTTACCGCTTTATCAGCTTCCTCATAATTGTCCATTCCAAAATATACTTTTGCTTTCAGGAGTAATAATGGTTCAGATTTAGAATGATAAGAAAGTCCCTTATCTATAATTTCGATAGCCTTGGTATTCTGATCATTCCAGTATTCCAATGAAGCATACGCCAGGAAATAATCTTCATCCTGAACCTCTCTTTTTCCGAGATCTTCAAACACGGCTCGTGCTGCAGCCAGATCTTTGTTCCAGGTATATAATCTTCCCAAAAAAACAGAAATATCAGTATAATTGGGAGCTTTTTCCAATGCTTCTTTTGCCAGCGCAATAGATGTAACATAATCTTTCTGTTCGAAAGCAGTGGTACGGGCTTTAGCAAATAGTTCATCAGCAGTAAGACTCTGTTGGCTATATAGGGTAACGGGAAAAAGTAATGCTAATAAAAAGGTCTGATATCTTTTCATCGAGGTTTATTATTAATGAGCTACATCTTTATCACAAATATATTGAACTTTTATCTCTCAGCCCAGAGATTATTCATCAAAACTTATTTTTTAAGATTATTATTCCACAAAACATCAGATAATAGATATTTATGATGGAATAATTATTGTCGTAATTAAAAAGAATTGATTTTTTAAAAAGCTTCATCATGAAAATAGCAACGTATAACGTGAACGGAATCAACGGCAGACTTCCTGTTTTACTCAAATGGCTGAAGGAAGCTTCACCAGACATCGTCTGCCTTCAGGAGCTAAAGGCTCCACAGGAACGTTTCCCTGTACAGGAAATCAATAAAGCTGGATATCAGGCGATATGGAAAGGGCAGAAAAGCTGGAACGGAGTAGCTATACTGGCAAAAAACAGAGAAATCACCGAGGTGCAAAGAGCTTTACCGGGTGACCCAGACGATGTTCAAAGCCGTTATATAGAGGCTATTATTGATCAAATGGTCATCTGCTGCCTGTATCTTCCCAATGGAAATCCTTATCCCGGACCTAAATTTGATTATAAATTATCCTGGATTAAACGTTTTAAGAGGCGAACCAATCAGCTCATCAAAATGGAACTCCCTGCCATCCTTATCGGTGATTTTAATATCATTCCCGAACCTATGGATGTATATAAACCTGAACGTTGGGAAAATGATGCGCTATACAGAACGGAAGTGAGAAAAGCATTTAAAGATCTTCAGAAAAAAGGATGGCTTGATTCTATACGAAGTCTCTATCCGGACGAGAAAGTCTATACCTTCTGGGATTATTTGTATAAAGCGTACGACCGCAATGCAGGAATGAGATTAGATCATATTCTATTAAGCCCATATCTTCAGCCTAGACTGGCTTCCGGTGGAGTAGACAGTCATGTACGGAGTTGGGAAAAAAGTAGTGATCATGCTCCCGTGTGGGTTGAGCTATCGGATCATTTATAATAAGAGAAGTTCATCTATAATAAACTCCCGGAGTAAAAACCAGGAGTATATTAATAACTATTGTAAATATTAAGATTGTTTACGGCGTCGGCCTGAAACCTTTTTATCAAGATCCCGGATATCCTGTCTCAGTTCACGGAACATCTCTTTAAAATTGTAGCTTTCATAATCGCCTGGTTCAAAATCTTCTGGGAAAATTCCTGAAGCATACTGCCAGATTTCCACTACATCTTCAAAAGGAATATCATAAGGCTCATAAAATGAATTGTCAGCACTTACACAGATGGCATTTTCTTTTCTTTCTTTAAAACGCTTGTAGGTAATTCCATCATTTAAGGTCACAAAAACATAAGTTTTACCTTGCTTCAGTTCATTGATTCCTTCTACATATTTTCCAACAATATATGATCCGTTCCTGAACGGGGGCATAGAATCTCCATCTGCAGGAAACGCTCTGTATTTTCCATTGGTAAGAAAAGGAAGAGCAATACGCTGAAGACTTTCGATATAGTCTATATCACTATAACCTTCCAGATACCCCATTGAAGCTTTCTGAGGAATAATTTCTATCGTATCATTTCCATGATTATCTACCGCAACCGGAAGAACAATTCTGTTATCGGGAAGCTTTAGCATTTCATCTATCGGATGCTTCTCAATATCTACAGACAGCATAAGGTCAATACTTACGTGGAAATATTTTGAAATTTTCACCAGCAGCTCGATTGGTGGTTCAGAAATTCCGTTTTCATATTTTGAGTACCGGACTCTTGAAATCATGAGTTCATCGGCTACATTCTGTTGGGAGAGCTTTCTCCTGGCTCTTAAAAAGCGTATATTATTTGAAAAAACTGACATTGATATAAGTATGTCAGCAAAAATACAAAATTTGATCCCGTTATCAATAAACAGAAAGATTTTTACTACCGGAAGAACACAAATTTTAGCTTTCTTTTTTCCATTTTCCTGAAAATGACTCCACGGGAGTGTTTCAAATGATCAGTTTTTCCTTACCAAAAGCTTATTTACAGGTTCAATGACACAGCTTCTATTAATATTGAAAAATAAACATCAATAAAGAGTATTTAATGCAAAAATAATAACTCTAAATTCCACAAATTGAGTTATTATTTTTAACTTTTAGAAAATCAATCACATATAAGTGAAAACAATATTTTTATTAAAACACAATCATATTAATGAAATATTAAATAATAAAAACATATAATTAATTTATTGAAAATAATTTGTAATAATGAACTTATTATTCATATATTCGTGATGTAATAATCATATAAAATTATAGTTATGAAAAACTTAAAAAAATTGGACAGAAACGAATTAAAAGCTATTTCAGGTAATGGATTACTAGATCCAATCGGCGGTCTTCTAGGTGGACTAGGAGGCGTAGTAGGTGGAGTAGTAGGCGGTGTAGGTACTATCGTTGGTGGTGTAGTTACTGGCGTAGGATCTACAGTAGGTGGAGTAGTTGGCGGTGTAAGCACTGTTGTAACTAACGCTTTATGCCAGACACAATGTGTTGTGAATGGGGTAATCCACATCAAATTACTTGAGTGCGGATCAACTTGCTAGTCAGCAAGCATTACATGTAAAAAACAGACCGCTCTTTTCAGGGCGGTTTTTATTTTTAAGATCATCAAGAGATATGCATATGAAAGGTCGCCCTTTATTTTTTTGGCGAACAGCTCAATTATTGCTCAGGCAAAATGAGACCAATAGTTTGAAAATCGTATCAGTCAATTAACTTGAAGCCAACCCCTCTGATATTTAATATTTCTACTGTCGGATCAAGAGCCAGGTATTTACGCAGTCGTGTTATATAGACATCCATGCTTCGTGCCGCAAAAATATTATCATCACCCCATAGTTTAAGCAAGGCTGTTTTACGTTCCAGTACCTGATTTTTGTTAATAAGCAGCAGATGTAATAATTCGGCTTCTCTCTGGGATAAATCAATTGTAATGTTTCCCAGGACAATTTCAAGTTTTTTAAAATCAAAATGAAACTTACCAATTGTGTTATCCACTAAGTTGGCTGTATTAGTTTCCCCTTGATTTACCGAACATCTTCTTATTAATTTTTTTATTCTTAACATAAGCTCTTCCATCCCAAAGGGTTTTTTCATATAATCATCTGCCCCAATTTCCAATCCCTTTATAACATCAGCAGTTTGTGATTTAGCTGTTAAAAAAATAATAGGAACCAGATCATCTATTTTCCTGATATCTTCAACCAAAGAATAACCATCCTTTCGGGGCATCATAACATCCACTACACAAATATCGGGCTGTCTATTTTTAAATTTTGTCCAGCCTTCTACACCGTCGCCTGCAATGTCTATTTCGAAACCATTCATTTCTAAAGTTTCTTTGATGATCATTGCTAACATAGCTTCGTCTTCTACTAATAAAACTTTTATTGTATTCATATATGTGGAAATTTTATAATAAAAGTGGTTCCCAAATTTAATTTGCTTTTAACGGTAATTTCTCCATTTAATGTATTCACAAGCTCCTTTACAAAATTCAAACCCAATCCATAACCTTTTACATCATGGAGATCTCCTGTAGGAACCCTGAAAAATTTATCAAATATATAAGGAAGGTATTCGGAATTAATACCTTTACCGTAATCCTCAACTAAAAACTGAATTCCATTTTTAGCTGGAGAAACTTCCAAAAGAATATCTTCCGTAGTACCTGCATATTTTACCGCGTTATCCAACAAATTAGAAAGTACCGTATCAATAATATAGGGATCAGTGTAAAAACTGTCCTCTTTTAGTGTATTGATATATTTTATTTTGATGTCTTCGTTAATAGTAAATCTATTGACAATGGTTAGAATTAAATCATTTAAGTGAACTTCAACAAGGTTGGCAGAACTTGAACGATCACTGTATTTCACAATATCCAGTATCCTGTCTACATTTTGATCAAGCTTGTTCAGAATATCATTATTGAGAGTAAGGTATTTTTTTGCCTTGTCCACATCATTAATTGCATTAAAGTTTAACAAGGCCTCATTTGATGATTTTAGTACGCATATCGGAGTCCGGAGCTCATGGGTCATATTGTTGATAAAGTCGTTTTTAACATCATCCAGTTTAGATTGTCTTTTTATAGTAAGAGCCATAAAATAAAGGCTTCCCCCAGATAAAACAATAAGAGCCATTGAAATTAATAAAGGAATTAAGTTGTGTTTAAACAGATACCCATCTAAATTTTTAACTTGAATTTTAATAAACAAATCTTTTTTGGAAAATGGAACGGGTACATAGTAAGTTTCTTTCAGGGGTGTTTGATTATTGCTAAAAGTAAGATCAAAATCGAGAGGAATATTGTTTTTAGCCAACTCTTGTTTCAATATCTTTTTTAAATCCTTTAAATCAATTGATTTATTTGATGAAATAAGTTGAGACAAAATTTTCTTCACATTATCTAATTGATTTTCGGGTATTTGTATATCTTGCATTATTGAAAAATTCTTCTTACTTCCCCGAACAGGATATTTTTTCGTAACATAATATAGAAAAGAATCATCATCTTTTATTACCGGCAATGTATCAAATTGCTTTAATTCATAAATGTCAATACTTTTCTTCAATATATTCTCAATATTGTTTTTTACATTTTCTTCTGTTGTTTTATATGAATTATAGACCCAGTATAGTTGGAAAACCAAAATAGAGGTGGCTGTAATTGAAACAATTAAAAATACTTTTCTAAATTTTTTTTTCACTTTTTATTCTGCAATTAAGGTTAGAGTAAGAAAGTTTGTCAACATGTTTTTGTATCACAAATGTACAATTTATTTACCCTTTGATTTACAGTGGTTAACACTAGTTAACACTAGTTAAATATCGATTAACAATTTTACTGATAAAGTGTATTTAAGTTTGTATTGTAATTAATCAAAAATAAGTCTTGAAATGAAATTTAGAAATTGTTTTTTATTAATTCTGCTATTTTTAACAATAGGAATTAATGCACAGATAAAAAATCCTGTAAAGTTTAAATTCACCATCAACGACCTGGGGAATAATCAATACGAAGCGGTATTGAATGCTACTATGGAAAGCGGATGGCACATTTACTCTAAAGATCTACCGGAAGATACCGGAATTCCGACCGAGTATAAAGTAACAGGAAAGAATATCGAGTTGATCGGAAAATTTACCGAAGTAGGTAAAAAGCATGAAGAATTTTCTGAAGCGTTTGGAGGAACAATTGTTTTCTACTCCAATTCTGCAGGATTTAAGCAGAAATTTAAATTAAAAGATCCGACAAAACCCGCAGATGTCACTTCTGAGATTACGTATCAGACCTGTGACGACAGAGTTTGTCTCGCTCCCAATACTTTAGAATTCAATCAAAAAGTTACGCCAAAAGGAGTAACGGAAGAGGCTACGACCGAGGAAACTGCAGGTCCTGCAAAAGACTCTGTAAAAATAACGGAGACGGTAACTGAAAATCCTGCAAAAACAGAAGCTACGATCACAGAAACTTCAAAACTGGATCCCAAGCAGCTGAAAATTGAAAGTATTAATTTCAAAAAACCATTGACGGATTGTGGTACCGCCTCTACCAAGGTGGATGAAAATTACTGGACGTATCTATTCTTAGGATTTATCGGAGGATTAATTGCTTTGCTTACGCCATGCGTTTTCCCGATGATTCCACTTACCGTTTCATTCTTTACAAAAGGAAGTAAGGACAAAGCAAAAGGGAAAAGGGATGCTCTTATTTATGGGTTTTTCATTCTTCTTATCTTCGTTTTACTAAGTATTCCTTTCCATATTATTGATGGAATCGCCGGAAATATCTTCAACGAGATTTCGACCAGTGTATGGCTGAATATTGCGTTCTTTATCATATTCATCTTCTTTGCCGGAAGTTTCTTCGGGTATTATGATATTACTTTACCAAGTTCTATTGCCAACAAATCTTCCAAAGCAGAAGAGGCAGGAGGAATTATCGGTATTTTCTTTATGGCATTGACCCTGGTAATTGTTTCTTTCTCATGTACAGGACCTATTTTAGGAAGTTTACTGGGAAGCGCAGTAACAGGTTCATCCAACGTTCCGATGCTGTTGACTTTTGCGTTGGCAGGATTCGGGCTGGCATGGGCAATTATTTTTGGATTGCTGGCATTATTCCCGCAGGCATTACAAAGTCTTCCGAAATCCGGAGGATGGATGAATACGGTAAAAGTTGTTTTAGGATTCGTAGAACTGGCATTAGCATTGAAATTCTTGTCTAAAGCAGATCTTGTATCCAAAACATTCTTCTTAAAAAGAGAACTTTTCATTGCGATCTGGATTATTATCGCCTTAGGATTAGC
>NZ_QDFZ01000006.1 GCF_003347605.1 Chryseobacterium sp. KLBC 52
AGTGATTTAATTTATCAACAATTTTTCGTGATATTCTTCATTTTATCAACAGAAAATGTACATATGATGTATGATAGATGTATATATGTTGTACCTCCGATATAAGCCACACACCGCACCAGGCACTATCTTTGCCCCCTGCAATCAACAAATAAGAACACAGATAAGTTTATGCTATTTATGCCATAACTTCTCAATCTATAAGAAGCTTCTGCTTCCCTTTATAAAACAATTAATACAAAGAAAATACTAATCAATTATTACACATTATGAAAAAAAACCTATTACTCGCGGGATTGCTCACCACTTTTTCTATCGTAGCAAAATCGCAGGTGGGTATTAATACCGCAACACCTACCGCAACTCTGGATGTAACTGCTAAAAGCAGTACAGGTACAGGTTCTTCAGTTGAAGGACTGCTTATTCCAAGAGTAGACAGACAAAAAGCTCAGAGTATGGCCGCAGTTCCGGTATCCACATTAATTTATGTAAACAGTATCGCTACAGGTACCACCTCGGGTACTGCCGTGAATATTGATACTGTGGGCTATTATTATTATAATGGTACTGTATGGACCAAACTGAGCACTCCCGTTAATATTTATAACGCAGATGGCACCCTTACCGGTAACAGAACGGTAACCCAGGGAGCCAATACCTTAGCATTTACAGGAACACAAACCAATGCATTTTCAGTAAACGGGAAAAATTTCTCCGTAGATGCCGCGAATAGCAGAGTGGGAGTCGGTACTATAGCCCCTGCTTCATCCCTGTCTGTTCAAAACAGTCCGGGAGCTACGACCAGTACCATTTCTGCGGGAATTGAAAATTGTGGTGCTGCATGTCTGCAGGGAATAGCAAGAAATATTACGCTCTATAATTTAAATGGTACCGGCGGGCAGTTTGGTGAAATAGGATTTATCCCATCAACATCCGAAACAGGACTTTCCGGGGCCAGCATTACAGGGATTGACCGTGATGCAGCCAACAGCTATGCAGGGTTACAGTTTTCCACAAGAAATGCTACAGATTATGCAGCAAGACTTACGATCAAATCTTCCGGAAATGTGGGTATCGGGACAACAAACCCTACCAATAAACTCCAGATTGAATCAGGTACAAGCGGAGCTTTGAAAATTGTAGACGGCACACAGGGCACAGATAAAGTCTTAACCTCCGATGCCAATGGAGTGGCAACATGGAAGGTGTTGCCAGCTGCACCTGCATCTACCAATATTTATAACACGGATGGATCTCTGACCGGAAACCGTACTGTTACCCAGGGAGCTAATACCCTTGCATTTACAGGAACGCAGACCAATGCTTTTTCTGTAGATGGAACTACTTTATCAGTAGATGCGGCCAATGACCGTGTAGGGCTTGGTACTGCAGCACCTGATACCAAACTGACAGTGAGTACCCCGGATAATAGTTTTGGTATAAATCATACCAATGGTACAGTGAATCTGAAAACGTATATCGGAGGAGGAGTTGGTTATGTGGGAACCACTACTCCAAATAATCTGAATCTGATGGCCAATAACGGTGCAAAAATGACCATTACTCCTGCAGGGAATATAGGTGTAGGAATCAATACTCCGGATAGTTCAGCTTTGCTGGATCTCAATGCCACCAATAAAGGCCTTTTATTGCCTAGAGTATCCCTGTCATCCACATCCGATGCCAGTACTGTTCCTTCCCCGGCCACCGGACTTATGGTCTATAATAACAATTCATCCATGTCACCTCAGGGCACGGGAGTTTATTATAACGGAGGGACTCCGGCAGCCCCGGATTGGGGGAAAATAGGCCCGGTTTCAAAAATGTATTTTAAATACTATACTTTTACAAACCCGAACGGGGATTTCATTGCTAATTTTGATACCAAAATACCTGTTTCTTCCTATACGGCTATTGTGGTGGGATTTGATAGTAATAATCACAGTCAGATCACTGCCGGCTTTAAAAATGCTTCCACTAATTTTGATTTTCAGGCACCGGATATTTATACTTTCCAGCAAAATGGTACGTGGAGGATTTATGCTGATGTTCCTAACGCAACTACTACATCAGGCAGTTCATTCGCATGGGGAATCAGAGTACTGATCATTTCCAACGAACAAATGACCACTCTGAGTACTGATAGCTATAACCTTGGAGGCAGCAATACCGGAGCAGCAGCAGCATCCCCAGTTCCTTAGTAGTAACAAAGATGTAAGTCAAGCGGAATATATTCCTGATCAAATGCTCCTCAAAAATATTTTGGGGAGTATTTTTTTATTAAGCCTGATTGATTATTACGATCTGAGCGCCACATGATCATCCATCTTACTCATTTCAGACTTACACCGCGCAAGTAATTATTGTATAAAGGAAGACAGTATTTTCATGTTGTAAATGTATCCTCTATGACACCATCATTGTCAACGAGTCTATAGAATCCTATTCTTTAAAAAAAGTAAATAAATTTCTTTCAGTAGTGATCCAGAGCCTTTCACCAGGCATTTTAGACACTACATTCTATGATTTAAATAAAAAAACACAAAATAAATATTAATTAATTATTTCACGAAACAATGATAAAACAATGTAAAAAATACACCATTTAAAACCAAAAGATGTATTTAAAATATACGTATGATGTACCTATGTTGTATGCATGATGTATTTCAAAAACATATTACAAGCTGAAATAAATTTATTTTTGTTAAGGATTTTATGAATATTATTTTGTTTTAATAATTGAGATAATGGTACGAAAAACAAAATACCAATTCAACCCAGCTTAAAAAAACTAATAACGGGATTGATAGAATATAAAACGATGGAACACAAAAAATTCATGACAATCAATAGAATGTAAAGGATACTTTATTGATATAATGAAGCCCTCAAAAAAAGAAGTTTAATTTATTTTAATCTTAATTTCTTATATATTATGAAAAAAAATTTATTACTAGCAGGCTTGTTGACCACCTTTTCTCTGGTGGCAAAATCACAAGTGGGGATTAATACCAGTAATCCTCAGGGGATATTTAATATTGACGGATTAAAAAATAATCCGACAACAGGGGTACCCAGTACAGCTCAGGCTACGGACGACTTTGTGGTAACATCTAACGGCAATGTGGGAGTGGGCACAGTATCACCTACTAATAAACTGGTGGTAACAGGTGTTAATGCGCAGCCCTCAGCATTGGGTACCGTTACTACCAATGCCGCACTTAGAGTTGATGGAAATACCAACCATGCCCTGGATTTCGGAACCTATACCAATTCTCCTTTTGGATCCTATATTTCAAGTCAGAACAAAACGGCTGCCGCAGGTCTTCCTTTAGTATTAAACCCTGTAGGAGGAAATGTAGGGATTGCTATAGACTCTCCCGGAACAACTCTGGATGTGAACGGAGCGATTACCAACCGTGAAACTGCTTTAGCTGTTGCGGGTAATGCTGTTACTATTCCTGCCAATGTCAGCCAGGTACAGCTTACCGGTGCTGCTACGGCAACAGTTACGGTTACTGCACCTGCTGCCCCTAATGCAGGTCAGCGAATTATCGTCTATAACAACACAACAGGAGGTTTTGGTGCCTCATTGAGTGGGGTTACCATTCCTAATGGCAAAGCTTTGGAATATGTATACAGTAATTCAGGATGGAGGTCTACGGATGGCGGATCTGTAGGAGCCACTCCGGTTAATATCTATACCGCAGACGGTACACTTACCGGTAACAGAACGGTAACCCAGGGAGCTAATACCTTAGCATTTACAGGAACACAGGCCAATGCATTTTCTGTAGATGGAAGTACCTTATCAGTAGATGCAGCCAATGATCGTGTTGGGATTGGCACCACTACCCCTACCAATAAGCTGGTGGTAGCAGGAACCAATGCCCAGCCCTCAGCATTAGGTACAGCCAGTACCAATGCTACATTTAGAGTGGATGGAAGTACCAGCCATTCTTTGGATTTCGGAACCTATACCAATGCTCCCTTTGGATCTTATATTTCCAGCCATAACAAAACATCTTCAGCCGCACTTCCTTTGACACTGAACCCGGTGGGGGGAAATGTAGGGGTAGGTACCAATGCTCCTGATAACTCAGCTTTGCTTGATCTTAGTGCGACCAACAGAGGTTTTTTACCACCCAGAGTATCATTAACATCAGGCACAGATGGTACTACCATTCCCTCTCCTGCGAAAGGGCTGATGGTTTATAATACCAATACAGCATTAACTCCCTATGGAGAAGGAGTTTATACTAATTCAGGAACTTCCGGAGCCCCAAAATGGGATAAATTAGCCCCTCAGACAACTGATTATCTGCTTTTAGGAGTTTTCAGTACATCGGCAACATCTCCGGTAGACCAGAATTTTGTAGGTCCTGGCGTTATTATAGATAATCTTAATCTGGGAATGTCTGTTTCAGTTACCATTCCAGCTAACAGCACTGCTAAAATTGTTGTAGACTATAGCGTTCCGGCAGGTACTACAGTTTCATATAATGGTTCAACACCTATCCGTGGATTTTATGGAGTGCGCTTTCTCAGAAATGGTACAGAAGCACCAGAGGGTTCAAGAAAATATACTATTCCTGACGGAACTACATCTTCTCAAATGGTTTCTATCGCTGGAAAATTTAATGAGACCTATAACAATACCAGTGCTTCTCCTGTTACAATAACCTATACTTTAAATGGGTATGTTGAAAATACAACTTATCCGGTTAGGTTTAATATGTGGGCATCTTCAGGAGCTAATTTTAACTGGGGTAAAGCTTCAATGGCAGCTACCGCTTTCGCTAAAGATAATTAATACAAAAAAGGTTAATAATTAGTATAAAGGTCTTTTGAAGGAAACTTCAAGAGGCCTTTTTTATTGGATCAATTCAATAAATATAGTATTTAAACTTATTATCCCTGTACTAAATAGCCGGGATTGATAATTAACAAAGGTTTTCTTATTGATAACACTTCGACAGGCTCAGGGTGACAACCCGAATACTGACTGAAATCTTTAAGCGTTATGAGACTGAACTGCAGAGGTTATGATTATTAAAAAACGGATAGGTTAATCACTTTATAAGAGGCTATTGGGTTTTACTTTTGAGGATAAATTTATACCAGATCCCTTGAAAAGGTAAAAAGCAAATACAAGATGATAGAAGCTTTACATCAACCGAAACCGATTACTAAATATGTAAAAACAGATATAAGCCCTGTCAATTATCTATCAGAGACTTAAGAAATTGATAGAGGTCTACGTCTGATCCGAGGTTGAGTTTTTTTCTCAATCTGCTTTTCTTTATTTGTACGGATCTGTGCTGCATAAAAGTAAACTCAGCGATATCTTTGGAAGAGAAACCTAGCCAGATTAAAGCACAGAACATCAGATTGTCTTTAGTTAAATCGGGATTAATTGCCAATAGTTTTTGAGAAACATTCGGATACACTTCATGAAACTTTTCCAAAAAACTAATATCATTATTTTTAGCCAACTGAATTAAGTCTTCATGTACTCCTGAAATTCTTCTCTCCAGCACTTTGGTTTCATCTTCTTTTCTGGAAATGATTTCTTTGCTTTCTAGGATCACTTTCTTCTTTTTATTATTCTGATAATATAAATAAGCCAGTAATACCAACCCTATAGCAATAACAATGCTGCTATAGATAAATATCGTTTTTTTAAGCGCTTTTTTTTCTTCTGTTTTTTCTTTTTCAATTGTTTTGATAGACAGCTCTACTCCTTTGGTTTGTGAGTTTTCCAGACTGTCTTTTAATTTTATATAATACTCCAGATATTCTTTCTCCTTTTCTAAATTACCGGAGTTTTTATAGCATGATATTAAAAGCTTATATATATTTTCAGAATGCCCAATATTTGTTAATTTTTTATTGTATTCAAGAGCTTTATCTAAATATACGATTGCCTTTTCATAATTTTTTTCTTTAAAAAAATATTGTGCATAGTAATAGTAAAAAACAGATATCTGATAACTATTGGGTCCATGTTTCTTTTTGTTTATGATATCCATGCCCTGCTCGAGATAGGTTTTAGCGGCATTCTGGCTGGGCTGATATTCGATATAATGATTGGCAATTTGAGAGGTTGTATTTAAACTTTCATATAATAGAGAAGATTGTTTTAAATAATAGAGCGCAGAATCCAGATCTTTTTTTTCATAAAGAAAATCAGCTCTTGTAGTATACACGTAAGATAAAAATTTACCCTTTCTATCCTTATCCTCAATTTTATTTCCATAATAGCATCCTTTAGAATTATACTTCAGACCTGTATCGTACAGTTTCATGGTATAATAAGCCTGTGAATATTCCTGATAAAGCTTAGCAATTGTAAAAAAATCGATATCACCTTCGTTTTCATGCAGCAGACTTTCTGCTATATTCAGGTTTTTTATACTTTCTTCTCCATTTCCTAAATTCCAGCATTGATTGGCAATATTAATGTGAGCCCAAATAATTCCCCTCGCATAATTTTCTTTTTCCATTTTTTCCAGCATCCCCTTATTCCAAAGAATAATTTTTTCTCTGGGAATATTCTTTTTCCCCATTTCTTTAGGGGTATTCAAAAGAATTGAATCATACTTTTTATACTTAAGATCCTGGGGAAACAGCAGTATAGATGAGAAAAAAAGCCCAACTGTAAATAAAAATTGAAATATGGATTGAAAGCATTTCATGACATGCTAAAATAAAAATAATTTCATAAAAAAACATTAAATTAATTAAATACAGAACATATTTTACATATATAAATATTTTTCGAAACCATATTGATTTATTAAAGCATATACTAAAAGCATATACGTAAAAAAGCCGCTTTAAACGTTGGTTTAAAGCGGCTTTAGATTATATATTATTTATTAAAACAATACTTATTTTACTTCTTCGAAGTCTGCATCCTGTACATCTTCAGCTCCGGCGTTTCCACCAGGGTTCTGAGCACCTGCTGCATCAGCACCTGGCTGCTGACCAGCTGCGTATAATTCTTCAGAAGCGGCCATCCATGCTGCATCTAACGCTTCAGTTTTAGCTTTTACGTCATCAGCATTTTTAGCTTCGAAAGCTGTTTTTAATTCTGCATGAGCTGTTTCTATGGCTGCTTTTTTGTCAGCAGAAAGTTTCTCACCGAATTCTTTCAATTGCTTCTCAGTCTGGAAGATTAATCCGTCTGCTTTATTGAAGATTTCAACTTCTTCTTTTCTCTTAGCATCCGCTGCAGAGTTTTCCTGAGCTTCTTTCTTCATTCTTTCGATTTCTTCGTCAGAAAGACCTGAAGAAGCCTGGATTTTGATAGACTGTTCTTTACCAGTTCCTTTATCTTTAGCAGATACGCTTAGGATACCGTTAGCATCAATATCGAATGTTACTTCAATTTGAGGAACTCCTCTTGGTGCTGGTGGGATATCCTGAAGATCGAATCTACCGATTTCCTTATTATCATTGAACATTGGTCTTTCCCCCTGTCCTACTCTGATGCTTACTGCTGGCTGGTTGTCAGAAGCTGTAGAGAATACTTCAGATTTTTTAGTTGGGATGGTAGTGTTCGCTTCAATAAGTTTTGTGAATACAGAACCCATTGTTTCGATACCTAAAGAAAGTGGAGTAACGTCAAGTAATAATACATCTTTTACATCACCTGTCAATACACCTCCCTGGATTGCTGCACCAATAGCTACAACCTCATCCGGGTTTACTCCTTTAGATGGTTTTTTACCGAAGAATTTTTCTACTTCTTCCTGGATGATCGGGATTCTTGTAGAACCACCTACCAGGATTACTTCGTCGATATCAGAAGTTGATAAACCAGCATCTTTTAATGCTTTAGCAACAGGCTCCATAGATCTTCTTACAAGATCAGCAGATAATTGCTCGAATTTAGCTTTTGTTAAAGTCTTCACTAAGTGTTTAGGACCTGTAGCAGTAGCTGTGATATATGGCAAGTTGATCTCAGTCTGAGGAGAAGAAGATAATTCAATTTTCGCTTTTTCAGCAGCTTCTTTTAATCTTTGAAGAGCGATTGCGTCAGCTTTTAAATCTACACCTTCTTCAGCTTTGAACTCGTCAGCCATCCAGTTGATGATCACATCATCAAAGTCATCACCTCCTAAGTGCGTATCACCGTTTGTAGACAATACTTCGAATACACCGTCTCCCAGATCAAGGATAGAGATATCGAAAGTACCACCACCAAGGTCATATACCGCGATTTTCTGATCTTTATGGTTTTTATCAAGACCGTAAGCTAATGCTGCAGCTGTAGGCTCGTTGATAATTCTTTCTACTTTAAGACCTGCAATTTCACCTGCTTCTTTAGTAGCTTGTCTTTGTGCATCGTTGAAGTATGCAGGAACAGTAATTACCGCTCTTGTTACTTCCTGTCCAAGATAATCTTCAGCAGTTTTCTTCATTTTCTGAAGCGTCATTGCAGAAATTTCCTGTGGAGTATATTCTCTATCGTCGATTTTTACTTTTACTGTATCGTTTGGTCCGGCAACTACTTTATAAGGTACTCTTGTGATTTCAGAAGCATCATCTTTAAAGTGAGTTCCGATAAATCTTTTGATAGAGTAAACAGTTTTCGTTGGATTCGTTACAGCTTGTCTTTTTGCAGGATCACCTACTTTTCTTTCTCCATCTTCCGTAAAAGCTACGATAGAAGGAGTAGTTCTCTTACCTTCTGCGTTAGGAATAACAACAGGGTCTTTACCCTCCATTACAGCAACACAAGAGTTGGTTGTTCCTAAGTCAATTCCAATTATTTTACTCATAATATTTTATATTTTTTCTATTTTTAATTTAATTTACACTCTCAATTTCTCAATATCTGTACCATTCGGGAAATTATGACAAAATGACACAATAAAAACAAAAACCTCGATAAAATGGGGTTTTATATGATGTAATATGGAAATTATTTCCTACAAGATTTTATCAGAATGCCATAAATAAGCCATCTGGTATTTTCAAAGTTATTTAATTTTTTTCTTGCAGCTTTCTATATATAGATGCCATAAATGATCGTAGCTCATCGTAAAGAGTCTATCATTTTCTTCATAAAAAGAAGATCTCATTAATATCAATACCGTAAAAACACATTGATTATCAATATGATTATTATTAATCCAACAGATTAATTCACCAATCTTTAAAAATTAATCAAAGTTTAACCTAAGAAATAGAGGAAGAGTCTTTACTAATGATTATTTTTGATAAAATATACACATTTAGAATGTCAATACACTTTAATCCACGAGATATCACATGGCTTGCCTTTAATGAAAGAGTTTTGCAGGAAGCTATGGATGAAAAAGTTCCCTTACATTTAAGAATTCGTTTCCTTGGAATTTTCTCCAACAATTTAGATGAATTTTTCAGAGTACGTGTTGCCGGATTAAAGCGTGCCATGGATTTTAAGGAAAAAGTGATTGCTGAATCTTTCTACCAGCCACCCTCCAAAATCCTTCAGCGAATTAATGAAGTTGTGATGAAACAACAGCTGAATTTCGATAAAACCTGGAAAAAAATCCAGACCGAAATGGCCGACCATAAAGTTTTTATTAAGAATGCCAAAAATCTGACTGCAAAACAAAAAGAATTTGTCAGACAATATTTCGATGAAGTGGTAGAATCCAATGTGATTCCGATTCTTCTTCATGAAAATACTCCTATGCCTTATCTGAGAGACAAAAGTCTTTATCTGGGAGTGGCCATGAGAAAAAAAGACTGGCAGTATTCCAGCAATTATGCCATTATTGAAATTCCTTCCCGTTTTGTGGGAAGATTCGTATTGCTGCCAACGGAAGATCCGGAAGAAAAAAATGTCATGTTGCTGGAAGATGTGATTACCTTTAACCTTCCGCACATTTTCTCTTATTTCGGATATGATGAATTTGCAGCCAATGCTTTTAAAGTAACAAAAGATGCCGAACTGGATCTGGATAATGACATCAGAACCAATTTTGCAGAAAAAATAGAAAAAGGACTTAAAAACAGAAGAAAGGGAAAGCCTACCCGTTTTGTTTTTGATAAAGATATGGATAAAGCTTTGCTGGAACTCCTTATCAGAAAACTTAACTTAACCAAAAAAGACAGCATCATTCCCGGAGGAAAAATTCATAATTTCAAACATTTCATGGATTTTCCTGATGTTTTTGAAAAGTATGAAAGACCTGTGGAAAGAACTTCTTTTACGCATCAGGCGTTTGAACATGGGGAAAGGGTAACTGATGTTATTTTAAAAGAAGATGTACTCCTTACCTTCCCTTACCACAAGTACAATCCGGTGATTGATCTTCTCCGTGAAGCCGCTATGGATCCGGATGTAAAATCAATACAAATTACAGCATACCGCCTGGCAAGCAGTTCAAAAATCATCAATGCTCTGATCTACGCGGCCAGAAATGGTAAAGAAGTGACTGTAATGCTGGAATTGCAGGCAAGATTTGATGAAGAATCCAATCTGGAGTGGAAAGACATGCTGGAACCGGAAGGAATTACCGTGCTTGTAGGAATTCCTAATAAAAAAGTACACGCCAAACTTTGTGTCATCAAAAAGAGAGCACACAATAAAACCATACAATATGGCTTTGTAAGTACAGGAAATTTCAACGAAAAAACAGCCAGAATATATGGGGATCACCTGCTGCTGACTGCAGACCGTGGCATTATGGCAGATATCAATAAAGTCTTCAATGTATTGAAAAAACCGAAAGATGACTTTATTCCTGTTTTGAAAACTTGTAAAAATTTATTAGTTTGCCCTCAGTTTATGCGTGAAAAGATTGTTCACCATATTGATAAAGAAATAGAAGAAGCTAAGGCTGGGCGAAAAGCGGAGATCATTGTTAAAGTCAACTCTATGAGTGACCGTTCTCTGATTGAAAAAATATATGAAGCTGCCAAAGCCGGAGTAGTGACCAGAATGATTGTAAGAGGAATCTATTGTGCCGTCAATCAAAAGGAGTTTAAAGAAAAAATAAAAGCTATCAGTATTGTAGACGAATACCTGGAACATGCCAGAGTTATGTATTTTTACAATAAGGGGGCTGAAGATATGTACATTTCTTCCGCAGACTGGATGACCAGAAACCTGGATTACAGAATTGAAGCAGCCGCTAAAATCACTGATAAGAATCTTAAGAAGGAATTAAAAGATATTCTGGATATCCAACTTAAAGATAACGTAAAAGCAAGGATTTTAGACAAAAAGCTGAGCAATGAATACGTAAGAAATGATAAAAACGAATGCCGATCACAAATAGAAACCTATAAATATTTAAAAGCTAAAACAAGCAAGAAATGAAGATAGCAGCGATAGACATAGGGAGTAATGCAGCCCGCCTTCTTATCAATGAAGTAAAGATCAACAACAGAAAGCCTGAATTCATCAAGCTCAACCTTCTCAGAATTCCTCTGAGACTGGGAATGGATGTTTTTACCATCGGAAAAATAGGTCCGGAAAGAGAAAAAATGGTCATTGATTCCATGAAAATATTCAGTGACCTGATGAAAATATACAAAGTAGATCACTACAGAGCCTGTGCTACCAGTGCCATGCGTGATGCTGCCAATGGTAATGAAATTATCAATCTGGTGAAAGATACCTCAGGAATTAATATCGAAATTATTTCCGGTGATGAAGAAGCTACCCTGATCTATGAAAATCATGTAGCAGAAGGTCTTGATAAAGAATTTGCCTATCTATATATTGACGTTGGTGGAGGTTCTACAGAACTTACCTTCTATGAAAATGGTAAAATGGTTTACGAAAAATCTTTCAATATCGGAACGATCCGTCTTCTCAATAATCTTGTGACAATGGATAACTGGAAAGAGATGAAGGATGAGATCAAAAAAAATATTGTCAGCAAGAAACCCATTGTTGCCATCGGGTCAGGAGGAAACATCAACAAAGTATTCTCTATGAGTAAAACCAAAGACGGAAAACCGATGTCTCTGTCTCATCTGAAAAAAGTTTATAAGGAATTCAATGAACTTTCCGTAGAAGAAAGAATGACCAACTATAACCTTAGAGAAGACCGTGCTGATGTACTGGTGCATGCACTGAGTATCTTCAACAACGTGATGTCATGGTCTGATATCAACAAGATTTTTGTTCCAAAAATTTCCGTAGCAGATGGATTGATCCATAATATTTACAGTCAGCTGCGACATAAAAAATAACAGCCAACAATACCATTGAAAGCCAGCCATTTTTGAGCTGGCTTTTTTATTTCAAAAACATTTCCCATGTCATTGCGAACAGGCTGAAGGCCTGCGAACATGGTTCATACGTGACGAAGCAATCTTTATTATTAAGTTTTGGCTAAAGCCAATAGGAAGATGGCTCATTTTTTAAGGCGGGCTAAAGCCCACCCCTATTGAATTTTAATAACAACTACTTTTTACTTTTTACTTTTTACTTTTTACTTTTAATTAAAAAAAATCCTAATTTTAAAGTAAAACCCCATGCCCATCCGTCATACCCATATCAATAGCAAAGCAATGAACCCAATCAAAATAATTCTTACCGGAGCTACAGGAATGGTAGGCGAAGGTATTTTAATGGAATGTCTTGAAAATCCAGATGTTTCTGAAATCCTGAGCATAAGCAGAAAACCCTCCGGGAAAGTGCATCCCAAGCTGAAAGAGTATCTGGTTCCAGACTTTCTTTCGCTCGATCTGAATGATGAAAAATTAAAAGGATATGATGCCTGTTTTTTCTGTGCCGGCATCAGCAGCATAGGTATGAACGAAGAAGAATACACCAAAATTACTTACGATACAACGCTTCATTTTGCAAAAGCCGTTTTGAATCAAAACCCTGAAATGGTATTCAACTATGTTTCCGGGGCAAGTACAGACAGTACGGAGAGTGGAAAACTGATGTGGGCGCGTGTAAAGGGCAGAACAGAAAATGATTTGAAAAGAATGAATTTCAGAGGAGTTTATAATTTCCGTCCCGGATTTATGAAACCTGTTGAGGGTCAAATCAATGTAAAATGGTTTTTTAAACCTTTTATTTGGATTTTTCCTGTTTTTTTTCAGTCAAAATCATTAACTTTACACGAAGTGGGTAGAGCAATGATCAATGTGACACAAAAAGGATACCCTACATCTACTTTAGAAATTAGAGATATTAAAAATTTAGCGCTATGAGAGACATGTTAAAAAGAATTGTTCTGGTTATTTTTGTACTCTTGCTTGTGACTGCTGTTTCAGGATATTTTTATATGCAGAAACATCCTTTGGAAGGAAATAAATCAGGAACGATTTTAAATTTTTCAGGAAAATCAGGTAAATAATTTCATTCTATAGTTTCTCAATCAAATATAATTTTATCTTTTATCGGAAATAAACCTATTTTTTAAACATTTCTTAAAATTACATTAAAATAGTTGCGAAACATAAAGTTCATTTTTGTATTCATCTAATTGAATCCAAAAATGATCAACAACTACCTATTAAAAGGGTCTGTGATTGCCGCATTCTTTTTTCAGAGCGGTCTTTTCGGGCAGACACTTATCCATTACTGGAATTTTAACGATAATACTTCTGCAGCTACAGTTACTACACCTGCTTCTACAATGGTGAACGGTTCTCTTGCAGCTATAGCCGGAGGGACAAGTGTTATTGATTTTGCAGGAGGTACCGGACAGAATTTTAACCTGCAAAATTTAAATGCAAGAAACGGTGATGGTTCCGGAACCCACTTAAGATTTAATAATCCGATTGGAGGAGCTTTACAGTTTAACCTTCCTACAACGGGTTATAATAATATCATTGTTAAATTCACTACCAGAAGATCCGGCCAGGGAGCAGGAACACAGACATGGTCTTATTCCACAGATGGAACTACTTATGTACAGTTCCAGACTGTGAATCCTCAGGATGCCGATCCGCAACTGGCTACATTGGATTTTTCCGCTATACAGGGAGCCAATAACAACCCTAACTTTAAATTAAAAGTAGAATTTTCCGCAACGGGAGGTGGAACAGGAGGAAATAACCGTTTTGACAACTTTACGGTAGATGCCACTCCTGCGGGAAACGTTGATACTACTCCACCAACAGTCACTTATCTGCCTGCCAATAGTACTAATAACGCTTCAACGACTGTAAATCCTACGTTATCTTTTAATGAAAATGTAAGATTAACAGATAATTCCGCAATCAATAATTCCAATGCACAGAATCTTGTAGATTTCCGTCTGGGAAATGCTGCAGGTACACAAGTGCCGTTCACTACAACTTTCAGTAGCAATACTATCACTGTAATTCCTGCTTCCGGACTTGTGCCGGGACAGACTTATTATCTGGCCCTTAAACCCAATATGGTTGAAGATTTCAGTGATAATGGGATAACAGCTGTTACTTCGAGCACTTTTACCACTGCCGGAACAGCAATTTCTTTAGAGAAGAATTTCATCAAAGTGAATGAAAATGCCGGAAACCTTGCATTAAAAATCAATATTACCAATCCTTCAACCTCTTCGGTGAACCTTGTTGTAAAACCAGCACCTTTCAGTACAACTGACAGCAATGATTTTACACTGGCCAATCAGACTATTAACATCACTCCATCTACAACGAGTTACACCGTCAATATTCCGATTATTGATGACACAGTGGCAGAACAACAGGCAGAATATTTTGTGGTAAGTCTTGAAAATCCTGTTGGAGCAACTATTTCAGGAGACCATTCTGCAACGGTTTATATTGTAGATAATGACAAGCCGGCTCCGGTTCCTTCCCAACAGATCCAACTGAATTACCTTCTAAGTTTTGATCCTTCAGGAAATAATAACAGTTCAACAGAAATTGTAGTTCATGATCCGTCCACACAACGTTTATTCACAATCAGCTCGATCACGGATGTATTTGATATTATTGATTTCAGTAATCCTTCAATACCTTCAGTCATAAAAACAGTGAATATGGCTCCTTATGGCGGTATCACAAGTATCGCTGTGAAAAACGGAATCATTGCAGCCGCCTCTCCTAATACTGATCCTCAGCAAAATGGATCTGTAGTATTTTTTGACATCAACGGAAATTTCCTGAAGCAGGTAACTGTGGGAGCTTTGCCGGACATGGTAACATTCTCTCCTGATGGAACAAAAGTAGTTACAGCCAATGAAGGTGAACCTAATGATGCATATACAGTAGATCCTGAAGGAACCATCAGTATTATAGATATTTCCGGAGGTGTTGGAAATCTTACCCAAAATAATGTAACGACTCTTAATTTCAATAGTTTTGATTCTCAGGTAGCAGCATTAACAGCTACCGGTTTAAGAAAAGTAAGAACAAATAATACCCTTTCTCAGGATCTGGAACCGGAATATGTGACCATCAGTGCCGACAGTCAGAAAGCATGGGTTACCCTTCAGGAAAACAATGCCATTGCTGAGATTAATCTGGCAACCAAAACGATCACAGGAATCTGGGGATTGGGCAAAAAAGACATGAGTCTTCCGGGTAACGGATTTGATGCTTCAGACAATAATGGAGAAGTTTTAATTGCCAACTGGCCGGTAAAAGCGTATTATGTACCGGATGCCGTACAAAATTATAAGGTAGGAAACACCAACTATATTGTAACGGCTAATGAAGGTGACGAAAAAGATCTTTCAGGATACAGTGAAAGAACGACTGTGGGCGCAAATACTTATATTTTAGATCCTGTATTGTTCCCGAATGCCAATATTCTAAAAGCTTCCTATAACCTTGGAAGATTCAGGGTTTCATCTGCTACAGGAAATACGGATGGAGATTCGGAGTTTGAAGAAATGGCAGCTTTAGGAGCCCGTTCGTTCTCTATTTTCAATGCAGACACTAAACAGATTGTATATGACAGCGGAGATCAGTTTGAAAGATATATTTCAGCTTATCACCCTTTGATTTTCAATGCCGATAATGAATCCAACGGTACTAAAAACAGAAGCCGTGCTAAAGGTCCTGAGCCGGAAGGAGTAGCATTAGGAAAGATCAACGGGCAGACGTATGCTTTCATCACGCTGGAAAGAACCGGAGGTGTTATGGTTTATAATATTACGGATCCTAATAACCCTACGTTTACAGATTACAAACATTCCCGTTCTACTTCAGCATACGGAGGAGACAATGGTCCTGAAGGAATCATTTACATTGCTCCCGAAAATACGACAACCAATAAAGGCTACGTGATTATCGCCAATGAAATCAGCGGAACTCTATCCATGTATGAAGTCGCTACACCAGCTACGCTTGGAACAGGTGAAACAAAAACTGAGCAGGCGACCTTTACTATATTCCCAAATCCTGTCAACAAAGGAAATACGCTTTATTTCAACAGAAAACAGGATTACGAATTGTACGATATGTCCGGAAAATTGATCGGAAAGGAAAAGAATGCTTTAACAATCAATACTTCTACTCTTTCTACAGGAGTTTATCTGGTAAAAACGTCAGAGGGACAGATCAGGAGAGTCATTATAAAGTAAACATATATTACAGTATACCATTCTATTTGAAGCTTCGGATTTTCCGGAGCTTTTTTATTTACGAATAAAAATGATTAGTTTTAAACTTTTATAACCTCAATGAAAATACAATTAGAAAATATTATTCAGCAAGTCTGGCATAAAGAAAAACGAAATCTTTTTACTTTTCTTACCGGTGCAGGAATCTCATCAGACAGCGGCATTCCTACCTATCGTGGAATAGATGGAATCTGGGTAAAAGGAACCCAGTTTCACAAACCTGAAGAATTCGGAACTTTACGTTATTTCAAACAACATCCGGAAGAAGTTCTGCAATATTCCCTTTTCAGAAAAAAAATGTTTGAAAATGCTTCCCCCAACGAAAGTCATTTTGAACTGGTAGCTATTGAAACCCAGCTTCAGGACAGATTTCATCTGATTACCCAGAATATCGACAACCTTCATCGTCGTTCCGGAATCGAAAGAATCTATGAAATTCATGGGAACAACCGGGAAATCAAATGTTCAAACGGATGTAAAGAGATTCTTAATTTACCATTGGAAATAAATGGAAAAGATCTGGATGAAGACCTCACTGCGAAAGATAAGGAACTTTTGACCTGTGCTCATTGCGGACATTGGATGCGTCCGAATATTTTATGGTTTGATGAATATTATGATGAAAAAACCAATAAGAAATTCAGTGCCCTTAAAATTGCGAAAAACAGTGGTATTCTCTTTATTGTTGGTACTTCCGGAGCAACAAGCCTTCCTATTGCCATTGCCGAAACAGCACTCAAATATGGAGCCTTCATCGTAGATATCAATACAGAAGATAATCATTTTACGGATCTGATCAGAAATAAAAAGAATGCTTTAATCATCCGGGAAAAATCTACCGAAATATTAAACGTGATTAAGGAGATTATTACAAAAACAGTTTCCTAAATCAATCTCATTATTTAAGATGATTTAACTTTTAAAATTCTTGAAAAAAGCATTTTATATCTATATTTATCCTGAACAAAAACCCAATTCACAATGAAAAATATTAAAACTGCAGGAATTCTTGTAATCCTGTTACTAGGAACAGGAACTGCTTTCTCACAATCCAGAAAAACAGAATCTACCAAAGGCGTAGAAAAAACAGAAGGTAATAAAGTGGTACATGTAGAAGGTGTAGGACATACACTCAATTATACTCTCAGCGGAGGTGTTGTTGAGGTAGAAGGCGGTGATAACAAGCTTACGGTAAAAGGGAGTGCAAAAAAAATTACAGTCTCCGGAACAGGTAATATCGTATACATTGATAAAGTGGACAAAATATCCATGGAAGGTGGTGATAACACCGTTTACTACAGGACTTCAGGAACAAAATCCGGAAAACCAGATGTTTCTATTGAAGGAGTAGGAAACAAAGTTGTAAAACAATAAAAATATTCTAAAAGACGAACTTCAGGGATGGCTTGTGTATGCTTTACACTCTTGTAAACCTTAAATAATCAGAGAGGATGTTAAGATTCAGATTGATGGAAGCGAATTTCACAGCTAAGACGGTTTTTTCTGTACATTAGGTGAGGAAATCAATGGAACTTCAGGATACTTCGGACATAATATATACTCTTTGGATGACTGCCTCCGTGGAGATTTTGGAATAAAGTCCTTCTCAGAACTGAATTGGCGTAATCATAAAAGGAGTAAAAAATTACTGAAAACAAAGTTTAAACAAATCGTTGAGATTTTTGAAGATCATAATATCAAAGTTCTCCTGAACTGATTTTATCATCGGAAACCTGACGGGTTTTAAAAACCCGTCAGGTTTGGTCACTAAGCTTAATCAAACTTCTTGTTATTAATACAAATAAAAAGACAGGCTTTTTTAAAGGCCTGTCTTTTAAAAATATCTCAGATATAATTGTACACCGGGTCATTAAACTCACAAATTTTCGAAACAATTTGGGGATTTACATCTTGCTCATTATTAAGAAAATCATGCTTACAAAAAATCATATTTGTGATCTTTTCCAAATAAAAATTTCAACCTAATTTATCATATTATCTGTATCTTTGTATAATAATTACACATTTGACAGTAAAATCATTTTACGGTTAAAAAACACAAACCCAGAGAAATCATGAAAAAAGTACTATTACTCTCATTAAGCTTATCCTTTAGCTTATGCTTTTCCCAAGAGGAATCAATACAAACTCTCCCACTGCAACTCTTGATGTTAAAGCATTAACGACAGCCACATCTCCTGCTATTGCCGAGGGATTAATTACTCCCCGATTATCAAGAGCTGACCTGATTGCTAAAGATGGGGCCTATAATTCCCCACAAACAGGTACATTAGTGTATGTATTGGATACAACAGGTACCCTTACGGTAAAAACAAACAATGTTACTACGCCCGGTTACTATTATTTTGACGGCACCATCTGGCAAAAAGTAATTACATCTGTTCCCAGCGATACCAGTTTATATAATACAGATGGTACGATACAAGCAAACCGTACTGTTGCAATGACTAATAAAACATTATCTTTTACAGCAAGCACGCCCAGTGTTAATCAATTTACTATTGACGGCACTACTTTTTCAGTAGATACACAGAATGACAGAATTGGAGTTGGAACTTCCGGACCTACCACTAAATTGGATATTAATGGTAATCTGAGAATTGGAACTGTTGTGAATTCAAATTCATCAACCAATGTTTCTACCTTAGTAAGAGATAATACTACCGGAGAGGTGAAACTTGCTGTTTCATCTACCGGAAATACTGCGACGATCAATTATATTGTTTATACAATATCCAATGTCCAGGGAGACTGGATTGCTAATTATGACACCAAAATAAGCACTACAGATTATACTGTGACAGTAGTAGGAAATAGTTTTAACAACTCTTTAAATACTAATAATACAGTGACACCTGCTACTTATGCTCCTGCAAATGTGTTTGCTTTTACCGCAGGTGGAACATGGCGTCTAGCAGCTGATTACTTATCCACAGCTCCTCCGGGCGGAATCAATGGAACCTGGACAATCTATTGTCTTGTTATCAATAATAGTATCCTTAAAACGCTTACACCAGTGTCTCAAAACTTAGGTGGAGCCAATAGCGGAGCAGCAGCTTCACCTCCCGCAGGATTATAATTTATATTTATTTCTTGAAAATATGCCCAAACCTCAATTATAAATTAATTTATGAAACCTGACGGGTTTTAAAAACCCGTCAGGTTTGGTCACTAAGCGTAACCAAACGTATTGGTATTAAAGCAAATAAAAAGACAGGCCTTAAAAAAAGCCTGTCTTTTTAAAAATATCTCAGATATAATTTTACTCTACGTTGATTACCTTTTCGATTTCCGGAGCATGTTGCTTGATTGTATTTTCAACACCCAGTTTCAAGGTTGAAAAGTTCAATGAACATCCGGAACAGTTACCTAAAAGTTTCACAAACACCTGATTATCTTTCACATCAATAAGCTCAATATCACCACCGTCTTTATTCAAAAACGGTCTGATGCTTTCCAGAGCTTCCATTACTCTTGTTACTGTATCTTCGTGCGTTATGTTTGTTTCCATATTTCTTCAGTTCAATTCGGTTTTTTCAAATTTTATTGAAATTATTATTATTTTGCTTTTGGTGAGCATCCCGCCATTGTGGAAATCTTCACTGCTTCAGTAGGAGGAAGATTTTTATTTCTTTCCACTAAGCTTTCTACCATTTTTCTGGCAGTTTCGGTGTAGATATCTGCAATTTTAGATCCTTCCTGAAGTGCTGCCGGTCTTCCGACGTCTCCTGCTTCTCTGATGCTTTGGATCAAAGGAATTTCTCCCAATACCGGAATTCCAAGATCTTCAGCTAAATATTGTGCTCCCTGGTTTCCAAAGATATAATATTTATTGTCAGGAAGTTCTTCCGGTGTAAAATACGCCATATTTTCAATTAATCCAAGAACCGGAATGTTAATACTTTCCATCTGGAACATCGCAATCCCTTTTCTTACATCTGCCAGTGCAACATGCTGAGGTGTACTTACAATCACTGCTCCTGTTACCGGTACTTCCTGGATAATAGATAAGTGAATATCTCCTGTTCCCGGAGGAAGGTCAATTAATAAGAAATCAAGTTCTCCCCATGCAGCATCTCTGATCATCTGGTTCAATGCTTTTGAAGCCATAGGACCTCTCCACACTACAGCCTGATTAGCTCCTGAGAAGTATCCTATTGAAAGCATTTTAACCCCATAATTTTCGATAGGCTTCATCAGGTTCTTACCATTTACTTCTACAGAAATTGGCTTTTGCCCCTCTGTATCAAACATGGTAGGAACTGAAGGACCATAGATATCAGCATCCAGTAATCCTACTTTAAATCCCATTTTTGCCAACGTTACTGCCATATTTGCAGAAACGGTAGATTTCCCTACTCCTCCTTTACCGGAAGCAATAGCGATAATATTTTGAATTCCCGGAATTTGTTTTCCTTTGATCTGACTTTGCTGAATTTCACTAGGCTCCGGAGAAACGATTTTAAGTTTTAAATGAATGTCTTCTCCAAACTCACTGGCAAAAGCCTGTTTCATAGCAGCCTCCAGTTTTTTCTTTTCGTGCATTGCAGGCGAATGAGCAGTCATGTCAATATAAACATCGTTACCCATAATCTGAAGATTATTCACCAAATCGTCTACTTCTATTTCTTTAAGGAATTCCTGAACCTTTTCTTTCGTCAACATATAAATATAAATTGTTTACAAATTTACGGATTTTTTCGGTAATTTAGAATCAATAAAATCTATAATATCAGGTGATAAATCAGATCGTTAAAAATTTCTTATTTCTGATTTTTTATCCTGACACCACACCCAACCTCAGAAAGCAATTGATATGAAAACGACTTCCTATCCTTCCAAATACGCACAGCCAAAAGGAATTTTTACCGTCGGAAAAACAAAATTCAAATGGTATGACCTCGCGAGTGATCCTTTGGAAGTTTCACAACAGGACATTGATAATGCCCAATGGTGCATTGAAAATGCTGAAGAAAATTTTAAAAACATCGATGATCTGGGATTTGTCATCATGCATCGCTGTGGAGAAAATTATCTCCTGTTAGTCTGCACATGGCGAAGTGAAAACGAATTATGGGAAAGCGTGTATTATGATGGTTCCGGAAAATTTGAAGTATGGGACAGAAACAAAACCCATCTTCCGACTTACTGTGTCTGGGAAATGGGCATTGTCTATCATGAATCTCAGTCCTGGAAAAAATTTCTCGGTTCCGGAAGAGAAGAAAAAGACAAAGAGGAATATCTCAATGATTTCTTTGAGGGAGAAGTGTAGAAATTTTCTGTATTGTCATAACCCATGCTGAATTTCCGGTTTCTGACGAAGGAAGAGATTCTTCATTCCACTTCGTTTCAATCAGAATGACATGCATCAAAAAATAATTTAAAGTCAGAGTATTAATTGGCTCTGTTTTTTTCATCAAACCTTACATTACGGTCCGTTCCTTTTACTTTTTTGTTTCCAAAAGTATAGGTTGCAGATACGGTAAGTCTTCTGGCGTCGTAGTAATTATTATAGGAATGCGTTCCTGTGGTATAATAAATTTCTCCCAGACTTTTGCCTTGCTTTAAGATATCTGAAACAAAAATATTCAGCTGAAGACTCTTTTCCATAAGATTCAGTTTCACCCCTGAGGTAAGATTTCCTGCAAACTTCATATAGGAATTTCCGGAATTGGAAGGCAGACGGAACCAGTAATTCAGAATCAACTGTATTGTTTTACTTGGGTTGAGTGATATATTATTCTGAAAATCGAAATCATAACTGTTTCCTTTTCTGGAAAGCGCATCGGTTGCAAAAACATCCGTATTCATATAAGAATAATTGGCCGAGTAATTGGCTTCCCATTTTTTGAAAAAAGTATCAGAGTAATTAAGCGAAACTCCTATACTGTTCTGATTATAATAATTTTCAAAAGTACTTACCCTGTTTTCCCCTTTCAGAGTTGCCAATTGACTAAATGCTTCGACGGTTCTCTGAAAATAAGCTGATGCCGATAATTTTCCTTTATACACATAAGAGAATTCAAAATTATGATTGAAAGATGGCTTCAGAAAAGGATTTCCGGTAAAATAAGAATTGATATTGGTATACCATCGGTAGGGATTGATCGCGCGGAATCCTGGTCTGTTGATTCTTTTGGAATAATTCAGGTTAAAAGTATGATTTTCATTGCTTTTATAGCTGATATACGCCGTTGGAAAAAATTTCCCATACGAATTTTCAGTCTGCTGTCCGGAAGTTAGAGAATTTCCGTTGACCACCGAATATTCATAGCGTAAACCTGCTTTTGCAGACCATTTTTCGTTGAATGATCTTTCAAAACTGATATAAGCTGCATAATTTTTCTCGTTATACTCAAATTCATTGCTTTTCAGAGGATCTGTAATATATTGCCCGTTCGTTAAGTTCTGATAAAATATACTGGAATTATTATCAAAATTCGTGAATTTCACCCCTGCTTCTGTCTTTGCAAACTGATAAGGCAATGTAAGATCTGCCTGTCCGGAATAAATTTTATAATCTACCATAGACGGTGATTTTACAACAAATCTATCACCCGAACTCTCTGTAGTGGTAAAGTCAATCGTTGTTTCCGGAGTATTGGAAAAATAATTTCCTGTGATGCTCAGCTTATGATCCTGTTGCCCGAATTTCAAATCATAATAAGCACTGGCTGTATGTTGTCTTCCTGTAGCTCTATGCTCCGCATCGGTGAGAAGTGTATTGGTATAAATTCCATTCTGGAAATAGTTTGAAGTATTCCTGATATCCATATTGGAATGTCCGAATCCGAAATCATAAATAAACCCGATATTGGACTTCTTGCTCAACTGATAATCCAGACTTACATTGGCGCCAAGCCCATCCCCGAAATCTCTTCTGTTATCATTGCTTTTAAGACCGTCTGCTCCTTCTATCCAATAGTTTTCATAAGAATGCTTTTCATTTTTATTCTGTCTCAGCTTTAACGAAGAACGTAGTTTTTCATTCTGATAATTGACCGTTACACTGTTTGAATTCCCGGTATAGGTCTGCTGCTGCAGACTGGAGGTCAAACTTCCACTCCATCCCAGATTCTGGTTTTTCTTTAAAACAATATTGATCAATCCACTATTTCCCTGCGCTTCATATTTGGCAGGAGGTGCTGTAATGACTTCAATTTTTTCTATATTTTCGGATCTGAGACTTTTCAGATAGGTAACCAGTTCTGCATCTGACAAATTCAGAATTCTGTCGTTGATCATTACTGCCACTCCACTTTTCCCAACAATGGAAACGCCTGTATTATCATCTACTTTTACCAAAGGAGTTGTCGCAAGAGCATCCACAGCATCCATCCCCTGTGAGGCAACAGAATTGTAAACATTAAATACGAGTCTGTCTGCTTTTCTTTCAATCAGCTTTTTTCTGGCAGTAAGCGTTATCCCTTCGATTTGTCTTTCATTCTTTTTTTCAATAAAAAAGTCCTGTTTCACTGTTCCGTTAACAGCAATATCTTTATTGGATATTTCAATACCATCCTGGATAAGTCTGATATTATAGTTTCCGTTTTCTAAAAGTTTCAGGGAGTAATTTCCTTTTTCGTCTGAAATAGCAGTCTGCTGTTTCTGATTTTTTACTGCAACCACCTCAACGTAAGGAACAGCATTTCCGGTTTGGGTGATCTTCCCGGTTATACTTTGGGCAAATGCAGCTACAGGCAACAGCATGATCACAGCAAGTACTATCTTCTTCATGAATTATATCGTTTTTAATAAGACAAACCGCAATCGACTTTTATTACATCTCTTTTCCTGTTTTTCAATATCTTCGTTCTTTAAAATCAAAACATGAAAAAAGGGCTTATTATATTTTCCATCTGTATTACTCAGATCATTTCTGCACAGAATTATTCTCAATATGTCAATCCAATGATAGGAACCGGAGGCCATGGCCACACTTTTCCGGGGGCAATTGTCCCTTTTGGAATGGTACAGCTTTCTCCAGATACCAGAATTGACGGAAGCTGGGACGGATGCAGCGGATACCATTATTCAGATTCTGTGATCTATGGCTTTTCTCATACCCACCTGAATGGAACGGGAGTTTCAGATTACGGAGACATTATGCTGATGCCCACCATGGGAAATCCAAGCCTGAATAGCAAAGATTATTCATCAAAATTTTCGCATAAAAATGAAAAAGCAACAGCCGGTTTCTATGCTGTCAAATTAGATAAAAATAATATTGACGTTCGTCTTACAACGACCAAAAGAGTCGGGTATCATGAATACACTTTCAACAATGCAGGAAATGCCAATATCATTTTAGACCTCAACCACAGAGATAAGCTTCTGGAGGGTGAAGTAAAAATTATTGATGATAAAACGATTGAAGTTTTCAGAAGAAGTGAGGCTTGGGCTACCAACCAGTACATCTACGCGAGGATTGAGTTTTCAAAACCTATGAAAATTTCCCAAAAAGAGGTCAACGGAAAACAGGAAAACAATCTTTTTACGGGGACAAAACTTGCACTGGCATTTTCAGCTAACGTTAAAAAAGGAGAAAAGATTAATGTCAAAGTTTCTGTTTCCCCAACAGGCTATGAAGGAGCAGGAAAAAATATGCTGGCAGAAGGACAATCAAAGGATTTTGAAGCAGTAAAAAAACAGGCCGAAACGAATTGGGATAAAGAACTTTCCAAAATTGAGGTGAAATCTGATGATAAAAACAAATTAGCCGTTTTTTATACCGCTCTTTATCATGTTTTCACACAACCCAACATCAATATGGATGTTGACGGAAAATACAGAGGCAGAGACAATAAGCTGTATACTGCCAATGGTTTTGATTATTACACCGTATTCTCACTTTGGGATACCTTCAGAGGTGCTCATCCGCTGATGACTTTAATTGATAGAAAAAGAACAGCCGATTTTATCAATACTTTCATTAAACAATATGAACAGGGAGGAAAACTTCCGGTATGGGAGCTGGCCTCCAATGAAACAGAATGTATGATTGGCTACCACTCTGTTTCAGTCATTGCAGATGCTATGGCTAAGGGAATTCAGGGGTTTGATTACGAAAAGGCATTTCAGGCGGCAAAAGGTTCTGCCATGCAGGACATTTTTGGATTGAATGCCTATAAACAGAATAATTATATCAGCATAGACGACGAGCACGAAAGTGTTTCCAAAACTGTAGAATATGCTTATGACGACTGGTGTATTGCTCAGATGGCCAAAATTTTAGGCAAAAAAGAAGAGTATCAGTATTTCATGAAACGTTCTCAGAACTGGAAAAACCTGTACAATCCTAAATCAGGTTTTATGCAGCCGAGAAAAAACGGAAACTGGTATGAACCTTTTGATCCGAGAGAAGTCAATAACAATTATACGGAAGGAAACTCATGGCATTATTCTTATTCTGTACAGCAGGACATTCCGGGGCTTATTGCAGCGCATGGCGGGAAAGAAAAATTTGAACAATTCATTGATGCTATTTTTACCGCTCCTGATAAAACAACAGGAAGAGAACAAGTGGATATCACAGGATTGATGGGACAGTACGCCCAGGGAAATGAACCAAGCCATCATATTGCCTATCTGTACAATTTTGTAGATAAGCCAGAAAAAACAGATGCCAAAATCAAATACATCCTTGATAACTTTTATAAAAATACTCCTGACGGATTGATCGGAAATGAAGACTGCGGCCAGATGAGTGCATGGTATGTTTTAAGCTCCATGGGAATTTATTCTGTCACTCCGGGATTACCGGAATGGGAAACCACGACGCCTTATTTTGATGAAATTAAAATTCATCTTGAAGATGGAACCACCAAAACGATTACAAAAGCTACCGGCAGAGCTGAACTTAAAAAACTGGGGTTCGAAAATGTAAAACCTGTTAAAGATTTTAAATATGCTGAACAAACCGCTTCACCAGTAATTGCTGCTGACAGAATCTTTGATTTTTCTACCAAAGTAGAAATCACACCATTGCATCCGAATGACAAAGTGTACTACATGACGATGGATGACAGTGACAGCAATAAAAGAAAGACGTTCTCTACTTATAAAGGACCATTCTCCATCACCAAAACCACTCAGGTAATGGCTTATGCTGAAAGAAACGGAGAAAAGAGTTCTGTAACTACTGCTCATTTCAACAGAAGACCTAATTATTGGGATATTAATATTCTGTCAAAAGTAACTCCACAGTACAGTGCTACCGGAAACCTGGCTCTTATTGACGGAATCAGAGGAGATGTGAACTGGAGAAAAGGGGAATGGCACGGATATCAGGGACAAAATTTTGAAGCAGTCATTGATTTTAAATCCCCTAAAAACATAAAATCATTATCCTCCACTTACCTTCAGGACAGCAGAGCCTGGATTCTGATGCCTAAAAAAGTAGAATATTATGCCTCCATGAACGGAAAAGATTTTGTCCTTCTGAAAACGGTTGACAATACTATTGATCCTAAGGATGAAAAAGTACAGATCAAAGACTTTTCAACAGAAATTCTTCCTACCGAAGCCCGATATATTAAAGTAAAAGCTTACTACTTCGGAAAACTTCCGGAATGGCATCAGGGAGCGGGAGGTGATGCATATATCTTTATTGATGAGATTGCTGTGAAGTAAAAAACAAAAACAACACCTATGAAAAAATTATCATTACTACTCTTTTTACTTTTAAGTATTATAAAAGTTTCAGCCTGCTCATGTGTATATGAAACCTTAGCACACAATTATCAAAATTCTGAATTTGTAGGTATTATCAAAATTTTGAAAGTATATGACGAAAATACTGAGCAAAGATCCTATAAAGCAGATATTGAAATTGAAAAAGTATATAAGGGAGCTAAAACATTCAAAACAATGAATGTGAGAGGGCTCATTGGAAATTCCTATTCCGGAGCTTGTGAAATTGATGTACTGCCCAATGAAAGATATCTGATCTTTTTAAACCAATACAATAACACCTATTCTATTTCATCCTGTACTCCAAAATCAAAACTGGAAAATAAACCAACAAAAGATGAAAAATCGTGGCTTAAAAATCTGGAAAAAGCCTTTACTTATTTAAATAATAATACATTCAGGTTTATAGGCTTACAATTTACCCGTTGCTATGATGAAACTCAAACCGAATATAGATCTGATTTATCAAAGATCAGTGGATTCAAGCCTAAGCAGTCTTTTGCTATCTATAAAGTAAAAATAGATGATACATCAAAAATTCAGGAAATTACTCCTGTTACAACTTTTGGAAGTAAGGATAATATGATCGAAAATATACTGAAAACAAAGATGAAAGTCTCCACACCGACATCTTTCTGGGATCCCAACCCTAAAGAAGGCCTGCTATTTCTCTCCTATCATAAAGAAAATATAGACAAGCCGTATGGTGAAATCATCTCCTGTGATTAATACTAAAATAAATCCTTCTTCAGAATTTTGAAGAAGGGTTTATTTTTCAATTCATTCTTTCCGACCATTGCAGGACTTCCGGAAGTTCGATATCAGAAAATTCGATGTGAATGACTCTTCTTTTCTTTCTGTTGGTGGTTCTGTTAGAGCCGTGAAGCGTTAAAGGTTTCATCAGCATAATTCCCCCTTTTTCTACGTTGCATATTTCTTCGGTTTCTACAGTCCAGTCGATGGTTTCCGGTCTGTAAATACCTTTTGCATGAGATTTGGGAACTACTTTCAATGCTCCGTTATTTTCATCGGTATCATCAAGATGGATTCTGATGGTGTAAATATTTTCCAAAATGTTGAGTGGAGGCTGTACCGCAAACTGATTTTGTTTGGTGGTCCACGGTCCGAAATTTTCCAATTCCAGCTTTTTATCTACAGAAATTGTCAGATCCTGATGATAGGCCACATACCAGTTGGAGGTTTCAGGCTTATCAAAATAGATACTTTTAACCACAAAATATTTTTCTCCAAAGATTTCCTTTATCATTTTCCTGATGTTTTCATTAAACACAAGGTCTTTGATTTCCGGAACTTCCTTTAAAAACTGTCTGATGGCAAAAAGATCTTCAGACTTTCTAAAATTTTCTTTTGAAGTATCTATATTGTACAGAACAACATTGATGTCTTCCAGTTCTTTCTGCGAAAACACATTGTTGATAACAGCAAAGCCATATTCTTCAATATGGCTTTTATGATTTTCTAAGTTATATAAACTCATTGATATTTAAATTTTGTCTAATGGTTCAGTTAACTGTCCTTCCCATTTTGAAACCGCTGTCGTTGCCAGCGTATTTCCAAGTACGTTCGTCATACTTCTACCCATATCACAGAAATGGTCAATTGGTAAAATCAAAGCAATACCTTCCGGTGGAATACCAAACATTGAACATGTTGCTACAATAATTACCAGGGAAGCTCTCGGAACTCCGGCAATTCCTTTGGAAGTAAGCATTAATACCAAAAGCATGGTGATCTGCTGCCCCAGAGTCATTTCGATTCCGTAAATCTGTGCAATGAAGATTGAAGCAAATGTCATGTACATCATACTTCCGTCCAGGTTGAATGAATATCCTAAAGGTAAAATAAAAGATACTACTCTACTGTTACACCCAAATTTCTCCAGTTCTTCCACCAATTTCGGGAATACCGCTTCTGAACTTGTAGTAGAGAAAGCAATCAGCAAAGGTTCTTTAATTCTTTTTAAAAGATCAAAAAGACGGTTTCCTAAGATGAAATACCCTACCAGTAAAAGAACCAGCCAAAGAACTCCTATAGCAAAGAAGAAGTCTCTTAAATAAATAGCATATACTTTAAAGATTTCAAAACCATTGGTGGCTACTACCGCTGCAATAGCTCCCAATACTCCAAGCGGAGCAAACCACATGATGTACCCTACCATTTTAAGAATAGCATGAGCAATAATATCAAATAGTTTCACAACTGGTTTAGCATATTCTTCTCCCAGATTAGCCAGTGCAACACCAAACATCACTGCAAATACAACGATCTGCAATACTTCGTTGGTAGCGAAAGCTTCAAATAAACTTTTAGGAATCATGTGCTTTACAAAGTCTTCCATGGAAAAGCTTTTGCTGCTTTTAAGAAGTTCATCAGCAGAAGCGACATCCTGAATCGGTAATTTGGTAACATGTCCCGGTTCCAGCCAGTTAACAAGAATCAACCCGATAAAAAGGGAAATCAGAGAAGCGGAAATAAACCAAAGCATGGCTTTTGTACCTACTCTTCCGATCATTTTGATATCACTCATTTTGGCAATCCCCACTACTAATGTCGTAAAAACCAATGGAGCAATAATCATCTGTACCAATCTGATAAAAACCGTTCCCAACAGTTTTATATTTTTAGAAAATGGTTCTGCACTATCCGGATAGCTTACGTGTACAATACCTCCAATTCCTACTCCCAGAAGAAGTGCAATGATAATTGCTATAAAAAGTTTATTCTGTCCTTTCATATATATAGTTCAATTTGCGCAAATATAATGGTTTTTCAATTGGCAGAAGATTTTCTTCTATAGAGTTGAATTTTGCGTTAAGTTTTTAATCCCAAAAAATTAAAACCCTGGTTTAGAAAATATTGTAAAAAAATTAAGAAACATTTATTGAATTTTTATTCTTTTGGTACAAATTTTATTATTACATTTGAGTGTATAACAACATTAATAAATATACAATATGAAAAAAACTATTGCAATGGCTGCATTAGCTGTAGCTGTATCTTTCGGTGCTATTTCTTGTAAAAAGAAAGTTTCTGATGCCGACCTTCAGACTCAGGCTACAACTATAGTAACTTCTAATCCCAATGCTTCTGTTGAAGTAAAAGATGGTGTAGCTCACTTAAGCGGTACTTTCGCAGATCAACAGTCTAAAGACGCAATGATTGCACAATTAAAAGCAATCAGCGGAGTAAAAGACGTAATGGATATGTCTACTATAGCTGCTCCTGCACCTGCAGCACCGGTTGAAACGGCATCTGCTGTAGATCCTGCTGTTCAGAAAAAAGTTCAGGACGCAGTAAAAGATTTCCCTTCTGTAAAAGTAGAAGTTGTAAACGGACAGCTTACTCTTACAGGAAATGTTTCTGCCTTACAGGCTAGAAAAATCAAAGAATCTGTAGATGCTTTGAAAATCGGAAAGTATAATAACAACCTAATCGTAAAATAATTTAAGATGAGCCAATTACAAGATAAATATTCAAGCGTAGTTTCAGCGGCTCAGTCTGCTGGGATTTCTAACCTTCAGGTTCAGGAGCAGGATGGAATTCTTTATGTTTCCGGAAATGCTTCCAATACTGCGGCTAAAGATGCTGTCTGGAATGCTTTAGGAGCTATTGATTCTACTTATTCTGCTTCAGATATCAATATTGATGTACAGGTTGCAGGTTTAGCTTCAGGTGCTTCTTTAACAGTGGCTACTGAAGAATCTAATCTTAACATCAGACAGGAACCTTCTACTGAAGCTGCCGTTGTAGGTAAAGCTGCGAAAGGTTCTTCTGTGACTCTTATCGAGCAGACTTCTGATGACTGGTGGAAAGTAAAAAATGCTGACGGCCAGGAAGGATATGCTTACTCAAGATATTTAAGAGCATAATTTTTATTAAAAAATAATAAATTTTCACAAAAAAAGCATAGAAACATCCCTGTTTTGGGATGTTTTTATATTTTTACGGCTCTGAAAAAAAAACTAATGAAGAAAACTCTGTTGCTATTGACTTTGATGTTCACTGTCATTATTCTGCACGCCCAAAAGTTACACATTGACGGAAAAATATCCGATTCTGAAAAGAAAGCGATAGAAAATGCCACCGTCTATCTTTTGAAACAAAAAGATTCATCTATTATCAATTATACGGCAACCAATCGGGAAGGAAAATTCTCACTGAAGATTGATGATATGAAAGAACCTTCCATTCTAAAAATTGATGCGGATAAATTAACTTCCTATTCAAAAAAATTTGAGAAAATAGATCAGTCGCTATCTCTGGGAGATATTCAGCTTGAGAAACAAAGTATTGTGAATAAAATTGATGAAGTAAAAATCACAGTTTCTCCGGTAAAAATTAAAAAAGACACTATTGAATTTAGTGCAGCCGCTATCAAAGTAAGGCCCGACAGTAAAATTGAAGAGCTTCTGAAGCAGATTCCCGGGGTAGAAATCAGCAATGAAGGAAAGATTACCGTGAATGGAAAAGAGGTGGACCAAATCATGATCAATGGAAAACCTTTCTTTGATAAAGATGGTAAAATTGCCCTTCAGAATTTACCCGCAGATATCATCAAGAATATTCAGTTTACCACCACTAAAACAAAGGAAGAAGAACTCAGCGGAAAAACAGCCAAATCTCAAAATACTACGATCAACTTTAATATTGATGAAAAGAAAAACAAAGGTTTGCTGACCAGACTTACGGTCGGCTATGGATCAGATAAGCGGTATGAAGCAAGCGGACTGGCAAGTTATTTTAAAGGCGATACAAAAATAAGTTTATTGGCTTCTTCCAATAACATCAATTCCCAGGGATTTTCCAGAGATGAGGTGTTTGATAGTATGGGAAATGGCCGGAATGCCTGGATGATGCAGGGAGGATCCGTCTCAACGGTAGGAAATGTGACTTACTATAACCAGGGAGGTGGTACGAAAGGAATTCAAAGGTCTACAACTATTGGGTTAAATTACAGTGACAAGCTGGGAAAAGATGCTGATCTGGATTCCTTCAGTCTGATGCATTCCGACTCTAATATAGAAACAAGGTCTAAAGTTTCAAGATCTACCCTTCTCCCTACTTACACGCTTCAGACCAATTCTGAAAGCAACGGAGAAAATGAATCCAAACAATACAGCTTTGATACTTCGGCTAAAATCAAACTGGATTCTATGACCAGTATCTATCTTTCTCCGAGGTTTACGAAAAACAGCAGCTTCAGTTTCAATAATTCAAGATCTTCTTCTTTAAGGAATGGCAGCCTTCTGAATGAAAGTAATGCGTATTCAAGTAATGATTCTGAAAGCAACTCATTTAATCCATACCTCTATTTTTCAAGAAAATTCAAGAAAAAAGGCCGTTCGATTTCTGCCAATATGAACAGTTCTATTTCTGAATCTAAAAGAGATAACCTGAACCAATCTCAAAATACGTTCTACCAAACTAATGGAACCACAACAGACAACAGGGATCAGCTAGCCAAAAATAAAAATCAGAACAGCAGTTTCAATTTTACTGCCGGATATACAGAGCCCGTTTCCGATTCTTCAAGTGTAAGTTTTGAAGTGAAATATGAAACCCGATCTTCCAGAGATCTGAGGAATGTAAACGATTTTGATAATACGACAGGAGATTACACTAAATTCAACCAGCTTTTATCCAACAATATGAAGCAAAGAATCAATCAGATCTCTCCTGAGTTGACTTACCAGATTAGCAAAAAGAAACTGAATTTCTGGGCTTCCATGAACCTTGACATTTCGGATATGAAAGTAAATTCTATTTATAACGGCCAGCAATATGATCTGCAGAAGAATTTTGTACTGCCCCAATATAATGTGAACCTTTATTATCAATTGTCAGAAGGAAAAACTTTAAGCTTTTACAACTATTCCAACTTCACCATTCCCACCGCAGAACAACTGACTCCGTATAAAGATGAATCAAACCCCTTGATTACCTTTCAGGGAAACCCGGATTTGAAAAACACCTGGACCAACAATCTTTATGTGTATTTCAATAATTATAATAAAGTGAAAGAGTTAAGCTACTATTTCAATATTGGCTTTACGTACAGAAATAATGATATTATCAATTTTTCCACCTATGATAATGCAGGAAAACAGGTAATCACTTATGACAACGTAAGCGGAAATAAAAGCATCAATGGTGGCGGAGGTTTAAGTAAAGTATTGAAATGGAAAAATAATAAACTTATTATCAATCCAAGATTCACCATGAATTATGCTTACAATAATGGTTTTATAGACGGACAGGCCTTTACCAGCAACTCATATAGTCTTAACCCCGGACTTAATCTTACCTATGAAATTAAGGATAAAATGACGATTAAGCCCTCTTACAGGCTGGGATACAATTTTTCAAATTATACCAATTACAATATAACGAATGTAAATACAGCGAATCAATCCTTAAAACTTGAACTGACGAATTATATGCTCAAGGGAAGATTGGTGTTTGGAAACGATTTTGAATACAATACCAATTCCAATATTGCCCCTGGCTTTAAAAAAGATTTCTACTTCTGGAATACCAGCCTTGGATATTCATTCTATAAAAAACAGTTCACAGCAAAAGTAAAGGTATATGATGTTTTAAATCAAAATCAAAGCGTGAGAAGAACCATCACCGATTCTTATTTTGAAGACCGTGAAGACCTCATCCTGAAACGATACATTATGTTCTCCATCAGTATGAAACTGAATAAATTTGCAGGTAAAAAGATGCAGTAAAACAACACCATACTTTTATATATATTTTTGATAATGGCCGGATCTTTCCGGCTATTTCTATAAATAACCTGAAATTCATCCCTAAACACCATTACAACTGAAGACGTAATATTCTCCTCCTCCGGAGGGGTGGCGAAAATTCAAAGAATTTTTGACGGGGTGGTTTACAACGAAATATGATCATATTCATCCAGATAGATTCTGACAACAACAACCTTTTAAACAAGATTTATTAATAAACCTGTTTTTATTTTTAAATTAGCGGTAAATTTTTTTTATGAAAATCCATATTTCAGTATTATGTATTCTTTTTTTCATTCTTGGAAAAGCTCAGAAAACCGAACAGAAAGATAGTTTCGTTAAAGATAATTTCACCAAGAAAGAATTTTATATTCCCATGCGTGATGGAGTGAAACTTTTCACAGCGGTGTATATTCCGAAAGATATCTCGAACAAGAACAAATATCCCTTCCTGATGCAGAGAACCTGCTACAGCATTGCTCCTTACGGAGAGAGTGAATATAAAACAAAGGTAGGTCCCAACACTTACCTTATGAAAGACAAGTATATTTTCGTGTATCAGGATGTGCGCGGAAGATATATGAGTGAAGGTACTTTTACCAATATGACTCCGCAGGTGGAGCGCAAAACCAAAAAAGATGTTGATGAAAGTACAGATACTTATGATACCATCGAATGGCTTTTGAAAAATGTGAAAGATAACAATGGTAAAGTTGGCCAATTCGGAACATCATACCCAGGATTCTATACTGCTGTAGGAACTTTGTCACAACATCCTGCTTTGGTAGCTTCTTCGCCACAGGCACCTATTTCTGATTTCTGGAATGACGACTTCCTTCACAACGGAAGATTTATGTTGGGCTATTTCAGAACATTTCCTGTTTTTGGGGTTCAGAAAACACAACCGGAAAAGCAGGCTTGGTATATGGATTCTTTCATCAAGCAGACTTCTGAAGATGGTTTGAAATTCTACAGAGACTTGGGAACACTGAAAGATGCCTATGAAAAATATTACAAGAATAATTTCTTCATGACAGAAATTATGAATCATACCAACTACGATGAATTCTGGCAGAAAAGAGGGCTTCTTCCTCACTTAAAAAATATCAACCACGCTGTAATGACTGTTGGCGGATGGTTTGATGCAGAAGATCTTTCAGGACCATTGAATATTTATAAAACCATCGAAAAAACAAGCCCTAAAGCCAAAAATACAATCGTAATGGGACCTTTCTCGCATGGCGGCTGGTCTCAGGAGCAGGGAAAACATTTTCACAGCGAAACGTATTTTGGAGATAGTATTGCCACTTACTACCAAAAAAATATTGAAACCAGATTCTTTAATCATTATCTGAAAGGCAATACAAAAGAAGAGGCAGGACTTCCTGAAGCATTAATGTATGACACCGGAGCTAAAGAATGGAAGGAATTTGCTTCTTACCCACCGAAAAACGCACAGAAAGTGAATTTCTATCTGGCTGATAAAACCCTGAAAAAATCATCAGGACAAGGCTATTCTGAATATTACAGTGATCCTGATAATCCTGTTTTAAGCTCAGATCATTTAAAAGATTTCAACGGTTTCACACCAAAAAATTATATGTCGGAAGACCAGAGATTTTCTGTCGGAAGACCTGATGTATTAACGTTTACTACCGATGTATTGACTGATGATATTACATTTGCCGGAGAGATCATGGCGAAACTAAACATTGCATCCACTTCTACAGATGCCGATTTTGCAGTAAAATTAATTGATGTTTATCCTGAAGATTTTAAACCTGCTGAAAAGAAAGACGGAGTGATCTATGGCAACTACCATCAGATGGTAAGAAGTGAGATTATGCCTGCAAGATTCAGAAATACCAAAGAAAAGGGTGAGGCTTTGGTTCCTAACCAGAAGACGGCTGTTAATTTCAGACTTCAGGATGTGGTTCATACGTTCAAAAAAGGACACAAAATCCAGATTCAGATCAGCAGCACATGGTTCCCGCTTTTCGCAATCAACCCACAGAAATTTATGGATAATCCGAATTTTGCCAATAAAGAGGATTACACCAAGGCATTTATTAAAGTATATGATGACAGCTCTATTGAAGCTGAAATTTTAAAATAAATTGAAAAAGCTGTTCGTTTGAGCAGCTTTTTATTTTTGAATATTTACAGTTTATTTTTTAGGTTTTGGCTAAAGCCAGATGAATTTGTTGTTTTTGTTCAAGTGGGCTTAAGCCCACTTCTATTGATGGAGATGATAAGCTTATTCTTCAATGGTTCTGAAGGTCAGGTTGACTCTTGGAGTTTTTACTTTTGTTGTAGGCGGAAGCCTGTGAAGCCAGTTATCCTGAGTGATTCCTTTCATAATTAATAAGCTTCCGTTTTCAAGAAATATTTCTACCTTTTCTTTGGTTGCTTTATGTTTGAATAAAAATTTTCTTTCCGCTCCAAAAGTTAAAGAAGCAATAGCTCCGTGTTTTTTGAGATCTGTTTCACCATCGCTATGGTAAGCCATACCTTCACTTCCGTCATGGTACAAATTCAGCAGACATGAATTGTAAGTTTCCCCTGAAACTTCTTCACATTTTTTCTTCAGTTCCAATAATTCCGGAGTCCAGAATTGGGCATATTTTGTTCGTTTCGAATAGGTATATTCAAAAGCTTTCTCTCCAAACCAGGCTACTTTTCTTTTGGTTAAGATGAGTTTTCCAAAGATCAGTGCTTCATCATTTTCCCATGGAATCTGGTTGAGCAGATAATCATAGTAAAAATCTGATTGTTCTTTTGAGAAAATCTTGCCGTAGTAGTGAACGGTTCCGTCGTGTGGAAGGATATTAAGGGGATAATCTGATATTTCTTCGAAGAGACTCATCATAGTTTTTTTAATTAAATGCTTTTATATTTAAACACAAATAACACCAATGTTTTTCACAAATGACACGAATTTTTATATCAATAGGAATGGACTTTAGCTTAAATTTAACGGATCATTTTAAAAATCATCCTTTATAAAACCTTTTGTGTCTTTTATGGTAAAAATATTTTACGAGTAAATATGTGATCCTTCCCAACCCACAATCAACTGTTTCCTGTCACTTCCCCATCTGTAGCCACCGAGATGCCCTGTAGACTGAATCACGCGGTGACATGGAATAAGAAAGGCAACCGGATTACTTCCGATAGCCGTTCCAACAGCTCTGGAAGCTTTAGGATTTCCAATTTTTTCTGCCAGGCTGCCATATGTAGACAGTTTTCCCATCGGAATGGTCAACAGACTTTCCCATACTTTCAACTGAAAATCGGTTCCTTTTAAGTGTAATTTTATTGTGTTGAGTTTTGTCCAGTCTTTATCGAATATGGACAATGCATTCTTTTGAAGAGGATCCTGTTTTTCAATAAAAGAAGCATTAGGGAACTTTTGTTTCAGTTCCCCGAATGCTTTTTGTTTATCGTCTTCAAAAGCCATATAGCAGATTCCTTTTTCTGTAGAAGCTACTAAGATATTTCCGAAAGGGCTTTCGGAAAAACTGTAATGAATACTGAGGCTTTTTCCTCCGTTTTTATATTCTGCCGGAGACATTCCTTCAATCTTTACAAACAGATCATGAAGCCTGCTTGTACTGGAAAGGCCTGTCTCATAAGCGGTATCAAACAAACTTGCTTTTTCTTCCTTCAATAAATTTTTAGCATGTTCAAGACTGATGAACTGTAAAAATTTTTTCGGACTTGTTCCTGCCCAATCTGTAAAGATCTTCTGAAAATGAGCCGGACTCAAGTGAATATTCTCTGCCACTTCCTCCAAACTTGGCTGAAGCCTGAAATTGCTCTGGATATATTCTATCGCTTTGGCAATTCTGTTATAATCTATCTGACTTTGTGTGGACATCATAATATTGTTTTTACCTCACAAATTTCCAAAGAATATACGGCAGAAAAAATCCGATTCTTGCGGAATATTAGTTGTTGTTATAAATATCGTAGTAAGCAAGCATTTTGTAATATAACTTTGCAGAAAGGAAAGCCGTTGGCTTAGCCATTGGAGAATCCATTAATTCTACAATATCAAATGCTACTACATTACATTTTTCAAATACTTTTCTTAATAATTCCAGCGTTGGATACCACTGTAGTCCACCTGGCTCAGGAGTTCCTGTAGAGGGTGCAATAGAAGGATCGAAAGCATCTAAATCTATTGTAATATACACATTTCCTGATACTTTTTCCAATACATCATTGATCCAGTTTTCGTTGTTTGCGATTTCGTGAGCGAAAAATACTCTTCCTTCCGGTAAATATTCAACTTCTTCAACATCCATAGAACGGATTCCCACCTGTACTAAGTTATGCTTCTGATTCGCCTCAAAAACAGCACAAGCATGGTTGGAAGTAGAACCGTGGAACTCAGGACGTAAATCTGTGTGAGCATCCAACTGCAGAACAGTAAGGTTTTCAAACTTCTCTCCTACCGCACGGATAGAACCGATAGAAACAGAGTGCTCTCCACCGAAAAGAGTGAATAATTTACCCTCATTGTTCAAAAGTTCCTTTGTTTTCTGATAAACTGCTTCTGTCATTGCTTCCGGTGAAGAATTTTCAGAAACTTCTCCTGCTAAGTAAACTCCCTGTAGATAAGGTTCTGTTTGAGTTTCAATATCGTAAAGCTCCATGTTTTCAGAAGCGTTTAAGAATAATTCCGGACCTTTATCAGCTCCTTTACCCCATGTTGAAGTTCCATCGTAAGGAACAGTTACCAACATTACTTTCGAATTCTCTAACGTTGCGTTTTCCTCGGGAATTCCTGCGTATGTTCTCATGCTTTATTTAAAAATTTTAATGTTTTAAAATTGAAATATTGACCACAAAGATACGAAGAGTTTGTGAGTTGGAGCGTAAGAGTGTAGGAGAGTTTATAAGCATCAGACTTTCTCTTTACGACCTTTTATCTGCTACCTGTCACCTGCAACCTATCATCTATTCCCTTTCCACTCTCAACTCAAATAGCTATTTTTGTACAAAACTCATTATATGCCTTTAAAAGCTGTACTTTTCGATATGGATGGTGTCATTGTAGATACGGAACCATTGCATAGAAAAGCTTATTTCAAAACGTTTGATGAATTGGAAATCGCCGTTTCCGAAGAACTGTACACCTCTTTTACCGGAGCATCAACCAAAAGAGTCTCTGAAACTTTGATTAATGAATTTAATTTAAATCAAACTTATGAAGACATTGCAGGAATCAAAAGATCTCATTTCAAAGATTATTTTTATAATGATGATGAGTTTGACTTAATTCCGGGAGTGAGAAAACTGATCGAGCATTATCATGAAAATGGAGTCAAGCTGATTCTGGCTTCTTCTGCAACAATGGTAACCATCAATATGGTTTTTGAAAAATTCGGACTGGAGCAATATTTCAGCGGAAAGATCAGCGGTGCCGATTTAAAAGAATCAAAACCTCATCCTGAAGTTTTCTTACTGGCCGCAGAAATGGCAGGAGAACCTGTTGAAAATTGTATGGTTATTGAGGATTCTACCAACGGAATTCTGGCAGCCCACAGAGCAAAAATTTTCTGTGCCGCATACAGAAGTCCTCATTCTAAAAATCAGGATTACACGTTGGCAGACACTGTGGTTTCTGATTATGAAGATCTCGAAATTGATAAAGTTTCAAAATATTTTTAAATAAAAAAGCTCTCAGATTCTGAGAGCTTTTGTTTTGTATGTACTTTGTCATCTGAACGAAGTGAAGATTCTTAACTTGGCTTAACTCTTAATCAAAAACTTAATGGTTAAATTTTAAAACATTAAGTTTTATTCAGTGGTTAAGATGATTAAGATGAGATTGCTTTGTCACTTTCGTTCCTCGCAATGACTCTTATTTATAACCAAGAAGTTTCAATACATCTTCCGGTTCCTGTTTCTCACGGAAAATCTCATATTGCAATTCACCGTTTTCATCTTTCTGAATCAGGACGTGTCTCGGCTGAGGCATCAGACAGTGGTGTACTCCACCGTATCCTCCGATCGTTTCCTGATACGCTCCTGTATGGAAGAATCCGATGTACAAAGGTTTTGTATCACTGAAGATCGGCAAATAAATAGCATTGGTATGTTGTTCTGAGTTATAGTAATCATCCGAGTCACAAGTCAGTCCTCCAAGGAATACTCTCTCATATGTATCTTCCCAACGGTTAAGCGGAAGCATGATAAAGTGTCTTGAAATGGCCCAGGTATCAGGAAGAGTGGTCATGAAAGAAGAATCAATCATATTCCATTTTTCTCTGTCGTTCTGACGTTTCTGAGAAATGATCTTATAAAGATTTGCTCCACTTTCCCCTACGGTAAAGCTTCCGAACTCAGTATAGATATTAGGTTCTTCTACACCTTCCTCTTCACAGAATTTCTTGATCTGAGAAACGATTTCTTCCACCATATACTGGTAGTCATAATCAAAGTTCAAAGAAGTTTTGATTGGGAAACCACCTCCGATGTTCAATGAGTCCACTTCAGGAGCAATTTTCTTCAAACGTGCGTATACACGAAGACATTTGTACAACTCGTTCCAATAGTAAGAAGTATCTTTAATCCCGGTATTGATAAAAAAGTGAAGCATTTTCAATCTTGCATTCGGGTGTTCAGCAATCTTCTGACTATAGTAAGGAATGATATCTTTATATCCGATTCCTAGTCTTGAGGTATAGAATTCGAACTTCGGTTCTTCCTCTGATGCAATTCTGATTCCGATATTAAAGGTAGAATCGATGCTTTCCGTAAGTTTATCCAATTCTCTGTAGTTATCAAGAATCGGAGTAATATTTTCAAAACCGCTGTTGATCATATCTGAAATTTTTGTCAGATAATCATCCGTTTTGAAACCATTACAGATTACTTCAATGTTTTTATCTACCTTCTCTTTTTCGTAAAGAGATTTTACAATATCCATGTCGTAAGCAGACGATGTTTCTATCGAAATATCATTCTTTAAAGCTTCTTCCAATACGAAATTGAAATGACTGGATTTTGTGCAATAGCAATAGGTATAATTCTTTTTATATTCGGTTTTCTCAAAAGCTTCTTTAAACCAGCCTTTCGCTTTCTGAATATTTTGAGAAATTCTCGGCAGGTAGCTAATCTTTAGCGGAGTGCCAAATTGTTCAACCACATCCATCAATGGAATATCGTGAAACAACAAATTGTTCTCAGAAACATTAAATTCCTCCGTAGGAAAATATAATGTCTGATCAATAAGTTCCGAGTACTTTATTTTCATTTCTAAACAAGTGAATTAAGAAATGCAAAATTGCTAAAAAAGTTTCATTTTTAGGTGTTAAAATTATTATAATTTTAAATAAACCCCCAATATTAAATCTTATAGAAATTTATCCCTGATAATCAATACGTAAACTTTTGAATGTATTCATTCCTTTTGGCGTCTGAAATCCCCAATGCCTGCTGAATATAAGCATCTGTAGAACCATACTTTTTATTGATCTCCCCAAAAGCCGCATCAAGGTATCTTTTTTCTACCCAGCTCAATTTTTCCAGCACCTGTAAATCCATTTTAGGATAGAGAAAATGTAAGGTATTGGCAAGACGTAATCTTTTTTGAACAAGATTTTTTCTGTAATTATTGGATAAAAGATATTCGTTGTAAATAGTCTCTTTATCAAATTTCAGAATGGTAAGAATTAGTGCGGTGGTAATTCCGGTTCTGTCTTTTCCTGCTGTACAGTGGTAAAGAATCGGATCTTTGGACTCCAGAATTTCTGTAATAATCTTTTTTATCGTTTCCGGGTTTTCTGTCACATACTCACGATAGAAGTCGATCATCCTTTTATCGGCGTCGGAAGCATTCACTTTGCCTTTCAGGACCAGTTTTTTAGCCTGAGCCAACTGATCTCCTTCATCTTCAAACGCTGAATATTTTTTATATACTGTCTCTACAGGCATCTGATCCGGTTTTTCAGTAATTTCTTTTGAGTTTCTGAGATCAATAATTTCTTTGATCCCCAGTTTTTCAAAATCGTCAAAAGATTTCTTTTTAAGCTTATGAAGATGGGCACTTCGGTAGAATTTTCCTTCTTTTAAAGTTCTTCCCTCTGCATTTTTGATATTTCCTACCGTACGGAAATTGGTTACTTTCTTAATATGAATTACTTTTTCAGTTTCATTTTTACCATATTCCGGTGTTTCAAAATGCTGTGTTTTGCATGAGAAAATACAGCATAATGAAATGGTGAAAACTGATATTTTGATTAGTTTATTCAATATTTTTAATAAGTTTTGGCTAAAGCCAATGGATGTATTTATTTTTATTAAACGGGCTGAAGCCCGTTTCTATTGATGTAAAAATTCGTGCCATTTGAAAAAAACATTAGTGTAATTTGTGTTTAATGACAGTCTTTTTTTAAAATGGGTAAGACCCGCTTCTATTGATATATAATGAGATCCTTTTAATAGATTGTAGGATATTCTATCTCCTTATTTCCTGCAAAAAACAAAACATCTCCTGATTCATACTCTATAGAAACCTCATCTTCAACGGCAAAATTCCGGGTTCCGATTCTTGAAGTAATGCTTAGGTTTTCTTTTGTCAAAGGCCAGTTGAGCCCTTTTGTTGTAATATTATTCACTAATGGAAATGGATAGAGAGAGATCATTCTGTTTTTCATTCCTTTCACTGTAAAATGATGGGGAATAAAATAATATTCTGAAAACTCATCATAAAATTTAATATTCATTCGATCCTTGAAGCCATAGGCCACGGTAAGATTTCCCAGAAAATGATCCTGCTCACCTCCGCTTCCTCCGAAAACATCGACTTCTGAAAAGCCTCTTTGCAGAATGATTTCCAATGCTTTATGGAAATCTGTTTTTTCCTGATCTAACGTAAGGATAAATTTTCCTTCATACAAATCTTCATCTGATCCGCAGTGAGAATCGAAATCACCAGATATAAAATCCAGCTTATCCAGCAGAAATCCCATTCTTTTCAAATAATGGAAAGCCCCATCTGTACAGGCAATCAAGCCATAATTTTCCGGATCGGGTAATGATTTTGGAGCATCACCGTTGATGAAAAGTAATGCTTTATCTCTCATTCGGGTTCCAGTATTCTTCCGGTTCGTTGTTCAGTTTTGAAATATATCTGGCCAATACAAAAAGATAATCTGAAAGCCTGTTTAAATATTTAATCAATTCGGGACGTACTTCTTCTGATTCATTCAAAAATACCAATGAACGTTCTGCTCTTCTGCAGATGGTTCTTGCCGCATGTAAAAAAGTTGCCGATTTTCCTCCACCCGGCAGGATAAAATACTGAAGCGGCTCAAGTTTTTCGTCAAAAGCATCCATCCATTGTTCCAGCTCTTCAATTTCTGTTTCTGAAATAATGATCGGAAGACGTGATTTTCCATTGGCCAGCATCAGCTTATCCACAGGCGTTGCAGCCTCTGAACCTACAGTGAATAAATCAAACTGGATTTTCTTCAGCTGTCTCAGCACTTCTTCATCTTCGATATGACTTTTCGCAATTCCGATGAATGAATTCAACTCGTCTATATTTCCATAACTGTCTACTCTTGCACTGGCTTTGGAAACCCTTGTTCCACCGTATAATGCAGTCTGACCTTTATCTCCTGTCTTTGTATAAATTTTCATAGTACTAAAATACCTTTTTTTGAACAATGTAAAAAGTAAAATGTAGTAATAAGTTCCTATTCTATCTGAAAAAAAATTGTCTGACATTAATTAATGCCAGACAATTTTACAAAGGTCGATTGTCTATCTTTTGAAATTGCTTTATCGTTGTTAGAGCATAACAGGCAAATTTCAATTCTTTATTGATGAGTTAAAAAGTGTAATTTACATTAAGTTGAAAAGTTGTTCCATTAAAACCAAACTGATTGACCTCCCATGGGTATTTGAATCTTCCTCCGAGATCTGTTACCACGTCTCCCTTGCTGTCTATTACATCCGGATAAATATTAAATAAATTATTTACAACACCGGAAATTTTAAGATCATTCGTGATTTTATAGGTTAAAACAATGTCTGTAACTACTTTACCGGAGAATGTCTGATCTTTGGCAGGATCAGTGGCATGCTGCCATGTCACCGAACCAAAATACGTATTATTTAAGTTAAAATTAAACCTGGTAATGTCATACGAAAGACTCAGAATCGTTTTTGTTTTTGGTCTTGCAGAGATAATCCTGGATTGTTCTTTGCGATCAAAAAAGTTTTCTGAGTAACCATTTTGAGCCAAAATCGGTGGAACAGCAATATTATCTACTATTTTAGTTTCGTTATAATTGAAAGCAGCAATAATTCCCAGTTTTCCTTTCCCAATAGCAGAAGTATAATAATTAGCTACGAAATCTACCCCTTCCGTCACTGTATTTACAGCATTGGTGAAAAACTTCAGCGAGGTTATTTTATTATTGTTTAATATTACTTCCACAGGATTTGTAAGATCCGGACTTCCCGGAGCACCTGTTTTGTACCCGATATCTCCTGAGAAAAGTACACGGTCTTTAATTTTTATTCTATAATAATCTGCAGTAATAGTAAGGTTTTTAAAAGGTTTCACGGCCAATCCCCCGGTAATATTAAAGGCTTTTTCAGCATTTAATTTAGGAACGCCAAGATCAGATCTTATAATTTGAGAGTCGTTATTAAAAGTACCCTGATTAGCTACCGTATTCCCTGTAATTTTAGTCTGAACATTGGAATAATAAATCTGGTGTAATGAAGGAGCACGGAATCCTGTAGAAACAGACCCGCGGAAAACCAATTTATCATCTAGTAATTTATACCTTGCATTTCCTTTCCAGGAAACATTATTTCCGAAATCACTGAAATTTTCATACCTCACCGTTCCTCCCACTAATAAGTTTTTTGTAACATCCCATTCCGCATTCAAATAAGCTCCGATATTCTGGCGGTTTTTATTGACTTCATTTTGAGGCTGCAGTCCTGGAAAAGATTCTGCACCACTTCCTTTATAAGATGCTTCTTCTCCTGCCCTTGCCTGATAATTTTCATTACGCACTTCGGCTCCTGCTCCTAAAACAAGTGCACCAAAATCCCGGCTGATATCTATATTTCCTATAATATTACTGAACTGGTGGCCACCTGCTTTAAAATAAGTTGGTGAATTTACTCCTAAAGAGGTATTAATGGTATTTGCTACAGCATAGTCTACAGCATTAGAACCAAAGGTTGCACTTCCATCAAAACTCCATTTTCCAAACATCCCTTTCCATCCGGAGGTTAAATTATAATCATAAACATCTGTTTTAAATTCCGGTTGAAATCCGTTGTAAGGTTGTCCTTTTGGAGTTAATAAACCAAAATCTGAAGGTACCCAATAAGGTGTTCTGTACAAAGCAAAACTGGTCCCATTTCTGTAAGTTGTCCCCCCAAAAGCATAAAATTTGCCTGTTTCACCTGTTGGCAGCTCAAAATTCACAAACATATTGCCCACTTTGGTTTCCGGCTGCCCAATAATCATTCCTAAACCAGGATTGGCTTGCGTCCAGGCATTATCCACACCAAAAAGTTCATCTTTTGTAACAGAACCTGCGCGGTTCGTTTTATTTTGAGAGGAAAATCCGAAGGTAAGATTCAGACTTCCGGTTTTTGCTACTCTGATTCCCGTATTAAAATCTGCCCCGATATTAAAACCGTCTCCTTTTGAAGTAATACCTGAAAAAACATTGACAGTACTTTTCCCCACACTGTTCTTCAGAATAATATTAATAACTCCGGCAATAGCATCAGAACCGTACTGTGCAGATGCTCCATCCCTCAATACTTCTACGTTTTGCAAAGCTGCTGAAGGAATGCTTTTCAGATCTGTACCTACTTCACCTTTTCCCGGGGTATCATTTACATAAATTAAAGCACTTTGATTTTTTCTTTTACCATTCACCAGCACTAATGTTCTGGAAGGTCCTAGCCCTCTTAAATCTGCGGGATCAAAGTGAGCTGTCGCATCAGAAACGGTTTGTTGTGATGAATTGAAAGAGGGAACGGCATACGTTAAAGCTTTATCAAAAGTAACCTGCCCTGTGGATTTTAATTGTACGGCGGAAATATTATCAATAGGAATTGCTGAGGTAATGATGGTTCTTGGCTTTGTTCTACCCGTAGTCACCACCACTTCATCTATTTTATTTTGTTTTATGCTATCCTGAGCATATGCCATTGCACCAGCTCCGCTTAATACTAATGCATAGATTTTTCCATTAAATAAATTATTTTTCATGTCAATTGTTAATTATTCAATAAATCTAATAAAAAAATTAACATTAACCACAAAAACAAAACATATAATAATAATTTGATTCCATATTTGCGAAAATTATACCATTTCATGAAAAATAAGAATTAATACACAAAACGTAAAGTAATTTATTAATAACATGAAAAAAATAAATCAATAACATCACATTTGTATAAAAAAATCAATTAGTTAAAATCAGAAATAAATATGATTTTATTTGTTCTGAAAGGTAATTTTCAATGGGTTGAGATGGGTTCGCTTATGGTTTGCTATGACTGGAAAATGAATGGGAATAAAAAATGGCCGGGAGAAACCGGCCATATCCAAATTATTTATTTACCTCTACGTATTGTATGATGGTCTGATTTTTTGGGTTGTAGATAATAGTACTACTGGTAGGAAATCTTTTCAGCTTATAATACTGAATATTTTTATCGGATTTAATATCCTCCAGAATGCTGGCATCAAATGTATTGTCAGGAAGGAACTTCGATAGGAAACTTATTTTATCTATGATGTTTTGTCCATCAATCTTTCGGGCCGTTTTATCAGATTTACTTTCATCAGAAGCAGGATGGCTTTCTAAAAAAGGAAGCAATACTGCAATATCAGCTTTATATTTAAAAATATAGCCTTCAGGTCTTCCCGGAATATTGATTTTCTTTCCTTTTTCCTCAGAAACGATGGAAGCTCCGCCACCAGGGAAAACGGTATTGAACTTAACATCTTCGGAATTGGTGATAGAATTGATAGATTCATTCACAGTTTTCTTTACTGTTTCTTCAACAACCTGCTGTGTTTTTTGCTGTACTGTTTCAGTTGTTTTCTGAACAGTCTGGTCAATTTTTTCCTCAATCTTATTGCATGATACTAATAAAAAACCGGCAATAACAGGCAAAACATACTTCTTCATAATTCATAATAGAGATTCTTTTACTAATATCCTCTTTTCTAACGTAAAAACAGGTCAGGATATTTTAGCAAAGAAAAAAATATTTTTTAAATATGAAAAATACTGCTGACAAACTGTTGTCATAACCCTCTCTTACCTTTGTATCAACAACAAACAAAAAAACAAAACATTATGACAACTACAGCAACAGCCACTAAACAATTCATGACTTCTGAACAGCTATTAAACGACTGGCAGGGACACAGAAATCTGACAAGAAGAGTGATTGAATCTTTTCCTGAGAAAGAGTTATTCGAATTTTCTGTAGGCGGAATGAGACCATTTGCAAAACTGGCAGTAGAACTGATCAGCATTGGCGGGCCTGCTTTAAAAGGTATTGTGGAAGGAAATATGGAAGCGTACAGTGAAGAAGCCTTCAATCCGACAACCAAGGAAGAAATTCTGAAGAAATGGGATGAAGAAACAGAAGTAATCAACCATTATTTCAATCAGATTTCTGAGGAGCGTTTCCAGGAGACTTTCAATTTATTCGGACAATATGAATTTCCGGTATACCAGAACATTCTTTACTTTGTAGATAATGAAGTTCATCACCGTGGACAAGGATACGTTTATCTGAGAGCTTTAGGAATTGAGCCCCCTTTCTTCTGGGAGAGATTTTAATACAACGAGAAGGTAAAATTGCAGAAAGGGTAACAAAAATTATATCTTTTTTTGCGACACAACAAATTGACTCTTTTTGCAATTCTGCCTTTTCCTTAAACCATTTCATTTATTGCTTCAATTAAGTCTTTACACCTCAACAGCTGTCTTGTTGGGGTTTTATTATTGATGTCTTTCAACCATTTTTGCAAGCAGTTCATTCAAACGGACACGAAGACTTTCCGGTTCCAGAACTTTAGCATAATCTGCAAAAGTGATCAACCAGCGGGGAAATCCGTCAGTGATCCATTCTGTTTCAAAAGTAAGTTCCATCCCTTGTTCAGTTTCTACTTCCTCTATCAATCCGTAATATTTTTTAGAATTTACCAGGTGATTCATGATCTTTTTGTCAACCAGCAGTTTGGCTTTAACCTTATTTCCATTTGATTTTTTACGGTAATCATTCACTTGTCCATATTCCTGCAGGAAAGGATTCTGCGTTTTTGAGATCTCCAGAATCCTGTCAATACGAAACTGTCTGAAATCTTTCCTCAGGGTACAGTAGGCCATGATGTACCAGATATTAAATTCAAAAAACATCCCGACTGTTTCAATCGTTCTGTTATTCACTCTTTCATCTACGGTCTTATACCTGATATTGAGCTGGGTTTTCTCCGCGATACTTTCCAGAATAATAGGAATTACATTTTTAAGAGAATCTCCTGAATCTGTATGAAAGCTGAAAACATCAATCTGTTTTTCAATATTTTTAATCAGGTTTTTATCAGAATATTTCAATACCGACCGAACCTTTTCCATGGCTGCCTGATAGTGATTTCCTAGACTTTGGTGGGAAAATTTCTGCATCAGTTTTTCAGCGGTAATGAAACTTAACACTTCTTCTTTGGTAAACATAATGGGAGGAAGTTTGTAACCATCCATTAAAGAATACCCATTTCCCGCTTCTCCAACAATAGGAATCCCCGCATTTTCCAGGGTTTTCACATCACGGTAAATGGTTCTGATGCTTACATCGAATTTTTCAGCAAGATCCTGTGCCCGTACAACAGGTTTCGACTGTAATTGGGTAAGGATAGCTGTTACCCTATCGAGCTTTTTTAAATAGTGATCGTTCATGATGGAACAAAGCTAAAATTCTTTTTTGAGGTATGACTTATAAATGAGAGGGCTTTTTGACTTTAATTTTCTTTAAAAGTATTCACCAGTTTATCAAGATTAAGGCTGCGGGCTGAGGCATCAAAAATCTCGCGGTACGTTCCTTCTTTATTGTAAAGCTCATCATGAGTTCCATTTTCCACCACTCTACCTTTTTTCATGACATAAATGGTATCTGAATCTAAAATCTGTGACAGGGAATGAGAAATGATGATCACTGTTCTGCCTTCTTTGATCGCATCCAGAGAATTCTTGATCTGTTCGGTAGCAATAGCATCCAGACTGGCTGTAGGTTCATCCAGAAAAATGATTGGAGGATTTTTAAGAAATAGTCTTGCAATGGCAATCCTCTGTTGTTGTCCCCCTGAAAGTTGGGTAGCATCATGCTGATATTTTTCCGGAAGATCCATAATCTGTTCGTGCAGATAAGCTTTTTTTGCAGCTTCCTCGATTTCTTCGAAACTGGCATTCATATCTCCATATCTGATATTATCTTCTATACTTCCCTGAAAGATATGATTTCTCTGAAGCACCAGCCCAAGATCGCTTCTCAGAAATGTATTGTCATATTCATTAAGGTTTACCCCATCCAGAAGAATTTCTCCGGAATCCGGAAGATAGAATTTACATAAAAGATTGATAACCGTTGACTTTCCTGCACCACTTAATCCTACCAAAGCTGTTGTTTTTCCGTTTTCAATTTTCATGGAAACATTATGTAAAGCTTTTGTACCGTTATGGTAAGTAAAATCAACATTTTTCAATTCAAAGTTTCCTTTGATTTCTTTTTCTACAAAAGTACCATTTGATTCTGTCTCACTATCTGCATTAAGAATATCAAAATACCCTTCGGCATAAATCATGGCATCGTTCATATCATCATAAATCCGGTGAAGCTGACGAATAGGCGCCGAAACATTGTTAAAAAGCATAATATGAAGCATGATTGCCCCTATGGTCATTTGCTGATCCAGCACCAGATAAACGGTTAAAAGGATAATCAAAACAACCCCAAACTGTTCAATGAAAGTTTTTAAACCATCATAAATAAAATTGGTTCTTCTTGTAATCATCTGGCTTTCCATCAGCTCCATCTGAAGGTCATATTGTTTTTTCCCTTCAAATTTTTCACGGACAAAGCTTTTAATCACCATAATAGAATTGATCAGGTTCAAAAGTCCTGACGTTTTTCTTTCTCTCTGATTTCTAAGCTGACGTCTTACCCCACCCAGTTTTTTAGCCTGCAGAGAGCTGATGTAAAAATAGATCGGAACAATAATCGTAGAAACCAATCCAACATACACATTCTGCATATACATAATGATGAGGGCAATAATGGCATTGGAAAAAAGAGGAAGGATATCAATAAAAAAGTTCTGAACCAATCTGGTAAGACTTTCTATTCCACGATCGATTCTGATCTGTAATTTTCCGGACTCATGATTTTCATCATTAAAATAAGCAACCCTATAGGTTAAAATTTTATCAATGGCTGATTGTGCCAATACAGAGCTCACATTAATCCTGATTTTTTCGCCATAAAATTTCTGTCCGAAGTTGATAAAGATATTCAACAATTCTTTCCCCAGTAAAATAATGGAAATGATAATGAGAATATGAATTCCCTCCGACATCGGATGTGGAAGATGGGTAAGCTTGGTAACTTCATCCACCGTGTATTTCAGAACAATCGGGTTGACCTGTGCTGCCAGAGCACCCAGAAAAGTAAGAAACAGGGTGCCATAAATCATGGGACGATAAGGTCTGATGAATGGAACAAGTTGTTTATAGATTCCGAATAAGGTAACGGTTCTGTTAAAAGGTTTAGCCATAGAAATCATTTTAAATGAAAAACGTACCGCTTTCAAAAGAAAAAGGTACGAATTATTATTAACTGGTCATCTAGGATTTATTTAAAAATCTTTCAATGTACCATCGTCATTAATGTATTTGAATTGGTAGTTTGGATCAATTATCTTCCCTCCCATTTGTACAAAAGGCCCCCACATTCCTAACCAATCTTCAAAATCATTTTCAACAGGTGTATCCCAGCGAATTACGGTTGAACTTTCATGGAATTGGACATCCATTATAATACCATATTCATTATCCAAATAAACTTTGGTTCCTACTTGAAAATCTTCATATCTATAAAGATCATCCATTTATCCTTCAAATAAATAAGTAGTAAGATAATGCAGCTCTTTTCTGCTGGCTTCTTTAGATTCTGCTTCTGCCTGTTCTAAAGAATATTGGGAATTGATTTCCTTTTTCTGCAAAACAAATGAATTGTTGGCGTTCTTATCCACTACATCATTAAAAATATGTTCAATTTCAGAATTCGCTAAGGTGGCAAAGCTGACTTCTTCAAAGCCATGCAACAATCTAAGATCATCAAACTGACTAAAATTTTCATTGACAAATCCCTGCAGCTGTGATTTTGAATCAAAGTTACCAGCCCAGATATTGTAAGCGTATTTCTTCTTTTTAGGTTTATCCAGAATACTCTGATAGACAAAGTTTTCACCCAGATAAGCTTCTCTTACCTGCGGGTCATTGGCAAGATCTTCCGGAAGTCCTTCTTTCAGGATCTTTCCTTCAAACATGATATAGGTTTTATTGGTGATTGCTAAAGTCTGCTGTACGTTGTGGTCGGTAATCAGAATTCCGATATTTTTATCAACAAGGCTTCTTACAATTTTCTGAATATCTTCTACGGCAATCGGGTCTACCCCAGCGAAAGGCTCATCCAGAAGAATAAAGTTGGGGCTTGTGGCAAGACAGCGTGCAATTTCGGTTCTACGTCTTTCTCCTCCGGAAAGAAGATCTCCTCTGTTTTTACGGACATGCTGCAAAGAGAACTCCTCAATCAGTTCATCACATTTGATCTGCTGTTCACGCTTAGAAAGCTTGGTCAGCTGCAATACTCCCATAATGTTTTCTTCCACCGATAACTTTCTGAAAACCGAAGCTTCCTGAGCCAGATACCCTATTCCCTTTTGGGCTCTTCGGTACATGGCATCGGTAGTAATCTCCTGCTTGTCTAAGAAAATTTTTCCTGAAGTGGGCTTAACCAACCCTACAATCATATAAAACGATGTGGTTTTTCCTGCTCCGTTCGGACCCAGCAAACCAACAATTTCTCCCTGTTGAACCTGTACAGAAACGCCTTTTACAACTTTTTTAGGACCGTATTCCTTGATTAAGTTTTCTCCTCGTAAAATCATAGGGCAAATATATCAAAAATATAAACTTCACTTATAGGTTAATATCAACTTGTTTACTTTAAACGCAAACTTATTCATTTACAACCTATTGTAACTTTTCACTACTTTAATCTACTTATCGTAAAACATCAATCAATTATAAATAGTAAGAAATGGAAAATTACGGGTATACAAAAACAGAAAATGTACACAACCAGCAAAGCAATGTTCCTTACCGTTCGGAAAAGAAAATCCCTGCCGCTATATTGGGCATTCTTGTGGGATGGCTGGCTTTAAATAAATTTTATCTTGGATATACAAAGGAGGGAATTATTCAGCTGGTCCTGAATGTCGTTACTTTTGGTGCGGCTTCAATTATTCCTTTTATTGAGGGAATTCTCTATCTTTTTATGAGCGATAAACAATTCGATGACACGTATGTCTATGGAAAAAAAGGATGGTTATAAAAAAATTATCATCACCTCGTTAGAAATAAAAAGAGACTACCCATTGAGTAGTCTCTTTTTTATCTGAATGAATTTAATCATTATTTATTTAAAAGAATAGCTGCTTCTTTTGCAAAATAAGTAAAGATCATATCTGCACCAGCTCTCTTGAAACAGGTCAAGCTTTCAATGATCGTTTTGTCATTATCCAGCCATCCGTTTTGGGCAGCTGCTTTTACCATGGCATATTCTCCGCTTACATTGTATACCGCAATCGGAAGATCGATGGCTTCACGTACTTTGGAAACGATATCAAGGTAAGGAAGTCCTGGTTTAATCATAATCACATCTGCACCTTCATCTATATCTTTAAATACTTCATTCAGGGCTTCGCGTGAGTTGTGGAAATCCATCTGATATGTTTTTTTATCCTTTGGAATTTCCATATCATCTTTCGGAGCACTGTCTAAAGCACTTCTGAAAGGACCATAGAAAGAACTTGCATATTTGGCAGCATAACTTACAATTCCTACATCTGTAAATCCGCTTTCTTCCAAAGCTTCACGAATGACCATTACTCTGCCATCCATCATATCACTTGGTGCTACAAGATCGGCTCCTGCTTCTGCATGAGATACCGACATTCTTGCCAGTGCATCATTGGTAGCATCATTTAAAACTTTTCCGTTTTCAATAATTCCGTCGTGACCGTAGATTGAATAAGGATCTAAGGCTACATCGGGCATCACAATCATTCCGGGAACGGCATCTTTGATGGCTTTGATGGTGTTCTGCATCAATCCGTCTTTATTCCAGGCTTCTTTTCCTGTGTTGTCTTTCAGATGTTCTGACACTTTCATGTACAAATTGACAGCTTTTACTCCCAAAGAAAATAATTCCTTACATTCCTTCACTGTTAAATCTATACTGCGCCTAAAAATTCCCGGCATAGACGGGATTGCCTCCTGCTTGTTTTCGCCCTCCATTACGAAGATCGGCATTACAAAATCATCAGTTGTAAGCACATTTTCTCTTACCAAACCTCTGATAGATTCATTAACTCTAAGTCTTCTATTTCTTGAATGTATCATTTTGGAATACTTTTTGAATAAGTTTCTACAAATTTAATATAAGTTCTGCAAAAAACTATTGTACGAAATTGCAGAATGTATTACATTTGTTATATATATTCGAGAAATTATAAATTTGATGAAAAAACTTTTACTTTTATTTCTATTTGTAGGCACTTTTGTTGGATTTTCCAACAATTTCAAAGCTCAGCTTAGAGAGCCGGGTTCCATCACTCAAAAAGCAGATGATGGTGTATTGCTTGCCTATCCAAATCCTGCAAAGGATTTCCTTATTATTAAGGCAAAAGATTCTTCTTTAAGAATCAAAAGTGTGACTTTTTATTCAATTTTGGGTATGCAGGTCGCTAGTTATACGGTAAATATGAATTCCGGCGAGATTAACATTGAAAAATTGAAGCCCGGAAAATATATGATCCGATATATTTTAAGTGACAACACACAGAAAGTTACTCAAATCGTGAAACAATAAATTAAAATCCTGATAATCATCAGGATTTTTTCTTTTTACATTAATTCTGTTTTAATATTTCCGTAACTTTCGGGACTTTTTCATACTAATAGTAAAAAGAAACCATTTAATGCTAAAAGCTGAACATATTAAAAAGACCTATAATGCCGGAAAAAAGGTCGCTCTGGATGATTTCAGCATCCATGTCCCAAAAGGCAGTATTTATGGCCTTTTAGGTCCTAACGGAGCCGGAAAAACTTCTTTTATCCGCATCATTAACCAAATTACTCAGGCAGATTCTGGTGAAATCCATATCAATGGCCAAAAGCTTAATCCAAGTCATATTAAAGATATTGGCTATATGCCTGAAGAAAGAGGGCTGTACAAAAACATGACTGTTGGTGACCAGATTCTCTATTTCGGGGAACTGAAAGGCATGAAAAAAAGTGATGCCTTGAATGAAGCCAAAAAATGGTTTGAAAAGCTGAACATCGATCAGTGGTGGAAGAAAAAGCTTTCTGAACTTTCTAAAGGTATGGCACAAAAAATCCAGTTTGTGGTAACCGTTCTTCACAGACCTCATCTTTTAATTCTTGATGAGCCATTTTCAGGTTTTGATCCGGTGAATGCCAACTTGATTAAAGATCAGATCATTGATCTTAAAAATAACGGAACGACCATTATTCTTTCTACCCACAGAATGGAAAGTGTGGAGGAAATGTGTGATTATGTTGCGTTGATCAACAATTCAAAAAAAATTATTGACGGGAGGGTTTTTGATGTAAGAGAAAAATTTAAGAAAAATATTTTTGGAATTACACTTTCTGAAGTAAGCAATGATCAGTTTGAAAATTTCAAAAACAAATATGAGATCTTTAACCTTTCCAATGAAAATAATCTTGTTTCTTTTGACCTGAAAAATGAGGAGAGCCAGAATAATGTTCTTCTTGATCTTGTACAGGTAGGTAAAGTGAGATCGTTCGACGAAAGAATTCCCAGTATGAATGAAGTGTTTATTAATGCTGTAAGTAACCATTCTTAATTTTATGAATAATATTTTTTTAATTACCAAGAGAGAGTTTCTTACGCAGGTGAAGAAAAAATCTTTCATCATATTGACCCTGCTTGCCCCTGTCCTGATTATAGCTTTCGGAGCAGTTGTAGGATTAATGTTTAAGGCGAATGAGTCACACAGTATTATAGAAGTGGTTGATAAGAGTGGATTGTTTACCAATCAGCTTCAATCGAACGATAAATTAAACTACGTTTTTGTTTCTGCGGCTGATGAGAAGTCCAAGATTAATAATTTAAAAGGCAATGAATCTCTGGATGGTATCCTGATTCTTCCTCCGCTGAAAAATGAGAATTTTGATGCTCTTGAAAAAGAAGCCAGGCTAATTATCAACAGCAAAATAGGATTTGATACCAAACAACAAATTGTATCTGATATCAGTAATGTTGTCCGAAAAGAAAAGATCAAGCAGCTGGGTATTAAGGAAACTCAATTAAATGATCTTGATAAAAACTTTACCTTAAAAACCATCAACGTTACGGATAATAATAAAGAGGATTCAGATCTTGTTTTCGGAGTGAAATCCGGATTGAGTATGGTACTGATGTATGTTACGTTTATGTTCATTATTATTTATGGAGTAAGGGTAATGAGAAGTGTGCTTGAAGAGAAAAATAACCGTGTTGTAGAGATCATCATTTCTTCTGTAAAACCTTTTGAACTGATGATGGGTAAAATTCTGGGAGTAACCATGGTTGCACTGACCCAGTTTCTGATCTGGATTACCATGTCTGTTATTGGTGCATTGGTACTCAATACAGGCTTTTCTCCTCTTCAGAAGAATATTCCGGGGGGAAATGAAGAGATGGCAAGTAAACTGGACATGGGACAGCTTGCGACTCAGATTTCACATAGTCTGCTGGAGCTGAATTTTCCGTTAATCATCTTTGTATTCATCGTATTTTTCCTTTTAGGATATATCTTCTATAGTTCTATTTATGCAGCCATTGGGTCTGCAGTGGATAACGAAACAGAAACCCAGCAGTTTACTTTATTTGCTATTCTGCCATTAACATTAGGAATGTATGGGAGTTTTACATTGATGAATAATCCTGAAGGTCCTTTAGGCTTCTGGCTATCCATCATCCCGTTTACTTCGCCGGTTGCTATGATTGCCCGAATTCCGTTTGGGGTTCCTGCATGGCAGATTGCATTGTCTATAGGATTGTTGCTGGTAACTACTATTTTTATGATCTTCCTTGCCGGAAAAATCTATCGTGTAGGTATTTTGATGTACGGGAATAAAGCTACATTAAAAGAGCTTTGGAAATGGATTAAAGGGTAGGAAATTAAAAGCGAAAATTATTGATACAACATACCAAAAAAAAATCCCGGAAACTAGAGTTTCCGGGACTTTTTATATTCTGAAAATATTCTATTTGAATATATAGCTTAAAGTAAGTGCGATTACCTGTTCTGATTTTTTCTTATCTGTACCCTTAGTTTCTTTAGCGAGACCAGGATAGGTATCACTTAGACCTAAGTCGTATTTTAATGCTACTTCAAGTTGTCTTTTGTAGCTGTATCCTACTCCCAGTCCAAGTCCCCAGTTAAAGCTCTTCGCCTTACCATTTACGCCTGCCGGCTGGTTAGGATCGGTAACATCCGGGTCATAATACGGTCTGCTTACAGGAGCGTCTTTCACGTTCTGATTCAGCAAGAAATTAAATCTAGGTCCTATTAATCCAAAGAATTCTGATTCTGCTTCAGAAAAATATCCTTTGAAATAAAGAGGCACACTCAGGTAGTTATTAGCATATAATGCATCATAACCGTTTACACCTTTAGCATCTTTATCTTTCCCTGTTTCTCCTGCACCATAGTACTCTACTTCAGGTTGGATAAAGAATTGGTTTGCCTTTCCTACGGGGATCAATGCCAAAGCTCCAGCCTGGAAAGTGTATCTTGGGCCTGAAGGATTGTGGGCGTTAGATACTCTGGAGTAGTTTAAACCTCCTGTTACTCCGAATCTTGTACTTTTCCACTGCACCTGTGCAAATGATAAAGCAGAAAGCATTAAAGCTGAGGCTAATAAAAGTTTTTTCATATGTTGGGTTTTATATTATCCTAGAATCTTAGCTACAGTAGCACCAATATCAGCAGGAGAATCAACAACGTTGATACCGTTTTCTCTCATGATTTCCATTTTAGCCTGAGCTGTATCTTCAGCACCACCTACGATAGCACCTGCGTGTCCCATTGTTCTTCCTTTTGGAGCAGTTTGTCCGGCGATGAAACCTACAACTGGTTTAGTAGATCCGCTAGCTTTGTACCATCTTGCAGCTTCAGCCTCAAGACCTCCACCGATTTCACCGATCATTACAACAGCTTCAGTTTCAGGGTCATTAATGAATAGCTCTAACGCTTCTCTTGTAGTTGTTCCGATGATTGGGTCACCACCGATACCGATTGCAGTAGAGATACCGTAACCCGCTCTTACTACCTGGTCAGCAGCTTCGTAAGTAAGAGTTCCTGATTTTGAAACGATACCTACTTTTCCTTTTTTGAAAACGAAACCTGGCATAATACCAATTTTAGCTTCTTCAGAAGTAATGATTCCAGGGCAGTTTGGTCCGATTAATCTGCAGTCTCTGTCAGCGATGTAAGATTTTACTTTTACCATATCAGCTACAGGAATACCTTCAGTAATACATACAATTACTTTGATTCCTGCTTCAGCAGCTTCCATGATAGCGTCTGCTGCGAATGCCGGTGGTACGAAAATGATACTTACATTTGCTCCTGCTTTTTCAACAGCGTCAGCTACAGTGTTAAATACCGGTTTTCCTAAGTGCTCGCTACCTCCTTTTCCTGGGGTAACACCACCTACTACGTTTGTTCCGTATTCAATCATCTGACCAGCGTGGAAAGTTCCTTCGTTCCCTGTAAATCCTTGTACAATTACTTTAGAATCTTTGTTTACTAAAATTGACATTTTATTGTTGTTTTAATTTATTTATTATTTTATTAATGCTCACAAATTTACTCAAATTTCTTTGATTTTAGATAAAACCTTTGGAATTGTTTATTTGAGATTTCTCAGTTTTACTTCTTTTTTCAGATAAGTTTTAAAATCTTCTGCAAACATCCCGATATAGGTTCCTTTTTCAAGATCTCTGTTTACTCCGGTTTTTCCCAAAAGTACAGATCCCGACTCAATTTTGTTTCCGGAAGCGATTCCTACCTGTCCCCATAATGTCACCTCATCTCCGATGATACAGCATCCTGCAATTCCTACCTGAGAGGCAATCAGACATTTTTTCCCGATAACGGTATCATGCCCGATCTGAATCTGGTTATCCAAAACGGAACCTTCTCCAATGATGGTAGAGTCTGTAACTCCTCTGTCAATGGTACAGCCGTTTCCGATCTCCACATTGTTTTCAATAACAACATTTCCAACAGAAATCAGACGGTCAAAATTTCCATTTAATTTTCTGTAATAAAATGCATCACCTCCTAAAACGGTGTTGGACTGGATGATGACGTTATCTCCGATTTCTGTACGGTCACCAATGACTACATTAGGAAAGATTAAGGTATTTTTCCCTATTTTCACATTGTTTCCGATCACTGCAGAAGAATGGATTTTGGTTCCCTCTCCTATTTCAACATCGTGTAGTTCTTCTGTGAAATTATAGATTCTGGTAAAATGGGTATTGATTTTATTAAAGTCTCTGAAAGGATCATCAGAAACCAAAAGAGCTTTACCTTCCGGGCAATCTACTTCTTTATCAATTAAAATAATAGTGGCTGCAGAGTTTAATGCTTTGTCGTAATATTTAGGATGATTCACAAAAACAATATCACCTGGTTTTACCATGTGAATTTCATTGGTTCCCAATACTTCAAAATCTTCCGGCCCTACAAATGCTGAGCCTATTAAATCTGCAATCGTTTTAAGCTTTTGCGGAGAATGGAATCTCATAACAATAGATTTTCTTATAAAACAAAATTCGGAATGCTGATGCAAACCGAATTTATGTACATTTTATTTATTCTTTTACTCTTTCTAAGTAGCTGCCGTCTTCAGTGCTTACTTTAATTCTGTCTCCCGGTTCGATGAACAAAGGAACCATTACTCTTGCTCCTGTTTCAACGATTGCATTTTTAAGGGCATTGGTTGCAGTGTTTCCTTTTACACCCGGATCAGCTTCGATAACATCAAGATATACTGACTGTGGAAGTTCAGCAGAAAGTGGTGTTTCATCAGCTTCTTTCAAAATGATGGTTACTTCTTCACCAGCTTTCATAAACTGAGAGTTCTCAATCATTTCTTTGTTGATGTATAACTGAGAGAAATCATCATTGTTCATGAAGTGGAATCCGTTCTCATCATCGTACAGATACTGGAATTTTCTCGTGATTACTTTTACTTCATCAATTTTGTGTCCTGCAGAGAAAGTATTATCAATTACTTTACCGTTAGTCACAGACTTTAATTTTGTTCTTACGAAAGCAGGTCCTTTTCCTGGTTTTACGTGAAGGAACTCGATTACTTTAAAAATATCGTTGCTATACTCGATGCAAAGACCTTTTCGGATATCGTTACTTGTTGCCATTAATATATTATATGCTTTTTATTTATTATTTTCTTTATTTACCAGATCAATTATATCCTCTAAGTAATACTGATTTGTTTTTAATTTTGAAATGACTTCAGGATCATTATCTGTAAGTTTAACAATAAGTTTTGTATCTACTACCAATCCGAAGCTGACATCTCTTTTATCAGAGGTATTGTTTGATTTTTCAATATCAATCAAAAGAACCTTGTAAGAGTTTCCTTTTTTATCCTTCCACGCAAACTTAGGTGTTAAACCAGCATTTAAAGCTCCTCCCAACAAACCTCCTCCGTAAGGATTATTGTAAGAAATTGCTTTTTTATCTTTTACTTCATCCAGATAGATCAAAAAATATTTCTTCCCAATTAGATTGACTCTTGCAAATGTATCAAAAGAATAGATATATGCTGCATAGGTCATACTGAAATACAGGTTATCCTGATACTTCATCAGCCATGCTCTATTCTCCTTCTTTGCCTTTTTATCAGTATCTGTATATCTGAATGGTGACATTTTGATATAATCTTCATTCTGACTTTTCACTTCTGCATACACATTGGGTTTAGCAATGCTGTCTTTTTTATAGTCTGAGAAACCGTAATAGAACTCCATGCCTGTTATTCTCTGGTTCTGTGACAGGTAAAAATTGGAAATTGCCAATACAAAAAGGAAAGATAGTTTTTTCATTAGTTACTATCTTTACCGGTTCCGTATCCTTTTACGATACCTCTTGGTGAGTTTTGAATAAATTGTAAGATCTCATCTCTTTCAGCCGTTGGAAGCATTTCTTTCTCAATATGGGAAATAGCCTGGGAAACGTTCATCTTCATTTGGAAAATTGCCCTGTAGATTTTCTGGATTTCAAAGATCTTTTCATTGGTAAATCCTCTTCTTCTTAAACCAACAGAATTGATACCAGCATAAGACATAGGCTCTCTTGCCACTTTTACATAAGGCGGGATATCTTTTCTTACCAGGGTACCTCCGGAAATCATTACATGTTTTCCGATTTTACCGAATTGGTGAACTGCTGACAAACCTCCCATTACTGTATAATCTCCAATCTCTACATGTCCTGCAATCCCACAACCGTTTACAATGATAACGTGATCTCCAATAACGCAATCATGAGCAATATGCGAAGTAGCCATAATAAGACAGTTCGCTCCTATTTTAGTATATCCTAAAGCTTTTGTACCTCTGTTTACGGTAACACACTCTCTGATTGTTGTTTCGTCACCGATAATTACCTGCGTATCTTCACCATCAAATTTCAGATCCTGGGGAATTGCAGAGATTACAGTCCCGGGGAAAATCCTACAGTTCTTCCCTATTCTTGCCCCATCCATAATGGTTACATTAGGACCAATCCATGTTCCTTCTCCGATTTCTACGTCCCCTGCAATGGTAGTAAAAGGTTCTACGATTACATTTTTGCTGATTTTCGCACGTTTATCTACGGCTGCTAATTGATGAATCATTTAATCAACTTTATTTTTTGCAACTTGAGCCATAAGCTCTGCTTCTACTGCTACAGTGTCTCCTACATATCCATATCCCTGCATATGAACAATTCCTCTTCTGATAGGCTCTATCAATTCAATTTTGAAGATAAGCGTATCTCCCGGAATTACTTTTCTTTTGAATTTCACCTTATCAATTTTGATGAAATACGTAGAATAGTTCTCAGGATCCGGAACACTGGCCAATACAAGAATTCCTCCTGTCTGCGCTAATGCTTCTACCTGAAGAACTCCAGGCATTACGGGTTCTTTAGGGAAGTGTCCCACGAAGAAAGGCTCGTTCATGGTCACATTTTTCAACCCTACAACATGAGAGTCTGAAAGCTCAAGCACTTTATCAATTAATAAGAACGGAGGTCTGTGAGGCATAAGCTTCATAATTCCGTTGATATCGAATACCGGTTCTTTTGTCAGGTCAAAATCCGGAACGTTTTTCTTTTTCTGCAATTTCCACTGGCGGTTTAGTTTTTTCGCAAACTGAGTATTCACAAAGTGTCCCGGTTTGTTAGCAATAACTTTACCTTTTATTTTTACACCTGCCAAAGCAAGGTCACCGATTACATCCAGTAATTTGTGTCTTGCTGCTTCGTTAGGATAATTTAAATTAAGATTGTCTAGAATACCGTTTGGTCTTATCGATACATTATCTTTTCCAAAGGCTTTCTTTAATTTTTCTGTAGTTTCAGGAGTAAGATCTTTATCTACATATACAATAGCATTGGAAATATCTCCACCTTTGATCAAACCATGATCTAAAAGCATTTCCAATTCATGCAGGAAGCTGAATGTTCTTGCTGATGAGATTTCGTCTTTAAATTCTGAAATATTTTTAAGAGTAGCATTCTGAGTCCCTAATACTTTAGTCCCAAAATCTACCATAGTAGTTACTTCGTAAGTATCTGAAGGAATGATGGTGATTTCCGAACCAGTAGCCGGATCACTGTAGGTAAGAACTTCTTTTACTACAAGATATTCTCTTGCAACCGTTTGTTCTGTTACTCCCACACTTTCGATAGCTTCTACAAAATATTTTGAAGATCCATCCAAAATAGGAGGTTCAGAGGCATCCATTTCTAAAATTGCGTTATCAATATCACAACCAACAAGGGCTGCTAAAAGGTGTTCGCAAGTGGTAATTTTAACCCCTAATTTTTCTAATGTAGTTCCTCTTTCAGTTGCTACAACATAATTTACATCAGCTTCTACCTGAGGATGTCCCTCCAGGTCTGTTCTTACAAATACAAAACCTGTATTTTCTTTAGCAGGTTTAATGGTAAGTTTTACTTCTTTACCAGTATGAAGGCCAATTCCAGAAAGAGTTACCTCTTGCTGAAGTGTTTTTTGCATATCACTCATTAGTATTATCTTTTGAGTTATTCTCAAGATTATTTATTCTATTTACGATTCCAGGTAAGTTCCTGAAATGAACATAACTCCTTAAATAGTCATTGTAACTGATTGCTGGTGAACCGTACAATGTTTCTCTGTCATTAACACTGGAATTCACGCCACTCTGAGCCTGAATTTTCACCTGATTCCCTATTTTGATATGTCCTACGACACCTACCTGGCCACCAATCTGGTTCCAGTCCCCGATAGTTGTAGATCCGGCAATTCCTGCCTGGGCAGCAATGACGTTGTTCTGACCGATTTTCACGTTGTGGGCAATCTGAATCAGGTTATCAATCTTAGTTCCTTTCCCTATTATTGTAGAACCTATCGTGGCTCTGTCAATACTACAGTTTGAACCGATTTCTACATCGTCTTCAATGATTACATTTCCAAGCTGTGGTATTTTTTTGAAGCCTTCAGCGGTAGGCTGGAAACCAAAACCGTCCCCTCCGATTACCGTGTTGGAATGAATCACACAGTTATCTCCAATAATACAGTAGTCATAAATTCTGGCACCACTGTCGATCTTACAGTTTTTACCGATTTTCACTCCTTTTCCTATATATACATGTGGATAGATCTGTGATCCTTCCCCGATCTTGGCTTTCTCAGAAACATAGGTAAATGCTCCGATATAGGCTTTATCACCTATGACAGCTGTGTCGTGAATAGATGAACCATTTTCAATACCTTCTTTTCTTCCCTGCATTTCCTGATATAAATTCATCAGGATCTGAAAAGAAAGATAGGCATCCTTTACAACGATTAAGGTAGGGTTATAATGATTTTTCTCCAGAAGTTTTTCCGAAACGATGATAACAGAGCATTTTGAGCTATCCAAAAAATGAGAAAACCGATCTTGTGCTATAAAAGAAAGATGTCCTGATTCCCCATTTTCAATTGGTGAAACTCCCGTAATAAGTGCATTCTCGTCACCTATTATTTTTCCGTCAATAAAACTTGCAATTTGCGAAGCTGTAAATTCCATATTCTGCAAAGATAAGAAATTCTATAATTTGCAAACATGTTTTAGTTTCAGATCGTAAATTTTAATATTCTTTAAGAGTCCAGTCTGGAGATATCTCTTGGAAACATAAGGATATAGCGGGTTGTCTTATTTACGATTAATCCTGATAAAAGCTGATCCTCCGACTCATGCAGCCTTGTTCTTTTTCCATTTTTATGCAGCAAATAAATGGGCTGTTTCTCTGCATGATAAGGCAATAATTTTCTTTTAATTTCATGAACCAATTCATCACCATTATCGATTCCGAAAAGTTCGTTACTCTTTTTTATTTTTTCCTCAATTATTTCCTGGTCAAATGGATGTGATGAAATAATTGTTTTAGGCAAATTTCTCTGAATTACACATTTACACCAATACGACAAAACAAAGTCATCAGAATTCTGCCATTCTTTCATAGCCTGAATCACATCATTATCATCAAGCTGGGTAAATCTTTCTATATCTTCGTCTGTTGCACCGCTCTTTTCACGGTATAAGAAATATTTCAGATTATCCGTTGCGGGAAGTTCTGTTCCCTTCGAAATCAGATACTTAGCTCTTTCAAGGATTTTAACCAAAAGAAACTCTGCCAAAGCTGAAGTTTTATGATAGTACACCTGCCAGTACATAAACATTCTGGCTGTGAGGAAATTTTCAATGGAATAGATTCCCTTGGCATCAATCACCAGCTCACCTTCTTCACAGACATTCATCATGGAAATAATTCTCTGGGTATTAATATTTCCTTCGGACACTCCTGTAAAAAAACTGTCTCTCTTCAAATAGTCCAAACGGTCAACATCCAGTTGGGAAGAGATCAGCTGATTGAAAAACTTTCTGTGATATTTCCCCTGAAACATTTCAATAGCTATGGTTAACTGACCTTCAAATTCCTCATTAAGCTTGTTCATCAGCAATAAGGAAAGATTTTCATGATGCCAGTCATCCATCAGCATACTTTCCAGCGCATGAGAAAACGGACCATGACCAATATCATGCATCAGAATGGCCAGCATCGCTCCTTTCTCTTCTTCCTCAGAAATTTTCACTCCTTTCTGCTTCAGGGTTTCCAGAGCGGTGAACATCAGATGCATTGCTCCAAGAGCATGGTGAAACCTGGTATGGGTAGCTCCGGGAAATATCAGATTCAAAAGTCCGGTCTGCCCGATTCTTCTTAATCTCTGAAAGTAGGGATGCTCAATGATATCAAATAAAATCTCGTGTGGTATTTTGATAAATCCGTGAACAGGATCGTTGATGATTTTTAGCTTATTCTGCATTGAAACGTCAGTATTAGTAAACAAAGTTAGGCATTTTAAAATTTAGCTTTTTATTAAATTACTATTAAGATATTGTGATAGTGCGATGATCTACCGAATATTTTTCATCAAAAATCTCATCGTATCAGCTTCAGAAATGGTTTCACATCTATATTATTATCAATTCAAGATTTTTTGAAAACCTTTTGCGCCTGTTATATTAAAGGATTATCTTTGAGAGAAAACACGGTAACCTTTAATGAGACGCTTCCCGCTTTTCCTCTTTTTACTTTTAAGTTTAAACTTTTCCGCACAAATCATCACCGAGACCCAGAAGCTGGAATCTCTGTGCAGGGTTTGGGGATTTTTAAAATATTACCATCCCCGTGTAGCAAAGGGAAACCTTAACTGGGATAAACAGCTTTTTCAAAAGATCAATGAACTTGAGGATATTACCGATAAGAAATCTCTCAATGCCATGTATTCTGAATGGATCGAAAGTCTCGGACAAGTTCCACTATGCAAAGAATGTGCGGTACAAGATCAAAAAGTTTATTTCCTTAAGAATTTTGACCTGCGCTGGATCGATAATTCGCAGATATTCTCCGATGATGTATCTCAAAAGCTCCGTTATATTGAAAACAACAGGAATCTTGGCGACAATCACTATATTGGAAAAGGAGGAAGAAAAATATATTTCAGGAATGAAAAATCCTATGGTTCTCAATTTACATCCAAAAGAAATGGTTTACTGGAGTTATTCAGATACTGGAATTATGTAGAATATTTCTTTCCTTATAAATATGAAACCGATCAGAACTGGAATGATGTCCTTACGGAAATGATTCCCAAATTTCTAACGATTGATAATGACGAGAATTTTCACCTGGCATTAGCAGAATTGGTGGCTAAAACAGATGACTCACACGCTTATATTTCATCTAAAGAAATTCAACGTAGTTTGTATGGTCAACGAAAAGTTCCCGTGGAATACACGTATGCTGAAGGGAAACTGGTGATTACGAAAGTTAACGACACACGATCCAGACATAAAAGCCCTCTGCATCACGGAGATGTCATTTATGATATAGAAGGAAAAACCATCCCTCAAGTGATCAATAGTTTAGCGAAATACGTCCCCGCTTCCAACTCATGGGGAAAGGTCAGCAAAATAAAAGACAAACTTCTCTACAGCAAGAATGATTCTATTTCCGTAAAGATCGAAAGGGATGGGCAAAATCTTGAAATAAAAACCAGGACATACCTTATTAAAGATATTATTCATGAAAAAATTCCGGCTCCTAAAAAATGGAAATTGATGGATGATGAAAAGAAAATCGGGTTTGTGAATATGGGAATTTTAGAAAAGGAAGATCTTGATGAGATGTACCGCAGTTTAAAATCCACAAAAGCTATTATTTTTGATCTCAGGAATTATCCAAGACAAACAATCATTCCCTTAAGTTATCTTCTTCTTCCCAACCCCTCAATCTATTATCAGTTTACTTTTCCTGACACCAGCTATCCCGGAAAATTTTACAGCAGAAAAAACGTAACAGGCAGAAAGAATCCTGAATACTATAAAGGAAAGGTAATCGTTTTAGTAGATGAGAATACACAAAGCCAGGCAGAAACTACAACCATGATGTTCAAACAGCATCCGAACGCGAAAATTATCGGAAGTCATACTTCGGGAGCCAATGGAGATGTCATTATGTTTACAATTGCTGACCTTGATACAAGGTTTACAGGTCTTGGTGCTTATTATCCAGATGGCAGGGAAACCCAAAGAATAGGAATCATTCCCGATATTCTTGTAAAACCAAGTATTGAAGGGATAAAAAACGGCAAAGACGAAGTTCTGGAAAAGGCTTTGGAATACATAGAAACCACTGATTAAATGAGACAAAAATGTGAATTATTTCACAAGATTTTCATTTAACTAATATTTAACTTTTAATCTTTCGATTTTGTGAGATTTTAAAAGGATTTGGTCAACATTTTGATACAATAACCATGTAAAAAATAAATTATGTCAGAAAAGATATTATGGATCGATGATGAAATAGATTTACTTAAACCTCATATCGTATTTTTAGAAAAAAAAGGTTACCAGGTAACCCCGGTTAATAACGTGAATGAGGCTTTGGAACTTATGGATTCAGAGAAATTCGCTTTAACACTCATTGATGAAAATATGCCCGGCATTTCCGGATTGGAAGCTATTCCAATGATCAAGGAAAAAGATAATGCCTTAAAAATCGTCATGGTGACAAAAAGTGAAGAGGAACACATTATGGAAGAGGCTATCGGTTCCCAGATTGCCGACTATATATTAAAGCCTGTAAACCCTAATCAGATATTACTTTCCCTAAAGAAAAACCTTCAGCAGGATAATCTTGTAGAACAAAAAACAATTTTACAATACCAGCAGGAATTCAGAAACCTTTCCATGGAACTTTCTTACCTGAGAACCTATCAGGAATGGGCTGAATATTATAAAAAGATCCTTAGCTGGGAAATTAAATTTGATAAGGTAGCAGACAATGAATTTGCCGATCTTCTTCAATCTCAGAAAGAGGAAGCCAATATTCAGTTTGCAAAGTTTATTGAGAAAAATTATGAAAACTGGCTTACAGATTCAGATAAACCAATGATGAGCCACACACTTTTCAAGGAAAAAGTAAAACCTGAAGTGGAAAAAGAAAAAGTTCTTTTACTGATGGTGGACAACCTTCGTTATGATCAGTGGAAAGTGATTGAACCTTTATTCACAAAATATTACAATAAAATATCAGAAGATTATTATTACAGCATTCTTCCTACGGCAACACAATATGCAAGGAACTCTTTCTTTGCAGGATTAATGCCATCGGAGATTGAAAGACGTTTCCCGGATAAATGGTTCAATGATAATGAAGAGGGAAATAAAAATGAATTTGAGCGTGATTTCCTGGAAGACCAGATGAAAAGAATCGGTCTTGGTTCAAAATCTATGAAATACCTTAAAGTACTGAACGCTGATTTTGAAAGAAAAATCTATGATGACTTCAATCAGCATAAAAATAATGACCTGCTGGTGATTGTGTATAACTTTATTGATATCCTGTCACACGCGAAAACAGACAACCATATTGTAGATCAGTTGATCCGCGATGATAAGACATTCCGTTCTCTTACCTTCAACTGGTTTGAAAATTCTTCTTTATTGAAGATTATTAAGACAGCGGCAGAAAATGGTTATAAACTTGTTATCACTACAGATCACGGAACGGTATACGTGAAAAAGCCAAGTAAAGTGGTAGGAGACAGAGAAACGTCTACGAATATCAGATACAAAACGGGTAAAAGTTTAACGTATGATGACAGTGACGTATGGGCCATTACCAACCCTGAAAAGCTTTTCCTTCCAAAAGGAAATCTAAGTTCTAAATATATTTTTGCTAAAAACAATATATTCCTGGCTTATCCTAAAAATTACAATCATTTTGTTAATTACTATAAAGAAACTTACCAGCATGGAGGAATTTCACTTGAAGAGTGTATTATTCCTATCAGCGTATTAGAACCCAAGTAGTTTTTTTCATAGTTTATTTAATTTTGGGTTAAAGGCGGAAAAAATCTATTGATTTTTTCCGCCTCTTTTTTTAAGGCATTCATTTTGCATACTTGAAGGCAACCTTAAATAAATATAATCTTATGAAAAAGCACATTTTTATTGCAGCAGCATTCGCAGCTTTATTTTTAACTTCATGTAATAAAGAAAAGAAAGCAACAGATTCCGCACCGGCTACTATAGACAGTGTTGCTTCTACGCCGTCTGATTCAGCAGCGGTGTCAGGAACTCAGGATGAAATTGTAAAAAGTACTTCGAAAGACAGCAGCGGAAAAACGTTGGACATGACTTTCAACAACACTAAAAATACGGCTACAGTAGTTTTCAACAATGAAACAATTGAACTACAGGGGCAAAAGCCTGCATCAGGAATATGGTATAAGAATGATCATTATGAACTGAGAGGAAAAGGCGAAGAAATAGAACTGACGAAGGATGGTAAAACAGTTTTTAAAAAATAAATCCCTTCCTAAAAATATAAAAAGTCGGCTTTGAAATTAAAGACCGGCTTTTTTATTTCCCTACATTTGAAAAAATTTATTTTGTTTATGAGATTAATCACTTACAATGTCAACGGAATCAGAGCTGCTTTCACAAAAGATTTCCTGGGCTGGCTGAAGATTGCCGATCCGGATATCATCTGTATTCAGGAAAGCAAAGCCGGAAACGATCAGATAGACATCGAAAGTCTTGAAAAATTAGGATATAACAGTTATTGGCATTCTGCAGTAAGAAAAGGTTACAGCGGGGTCGGAATTGCTTCAAAAATAAAGCCTAATCATGTAGAGTATGGTTGCGGCATCGAAAGCTATGATAATGAAGGAAGAATCATTCGTGCAGATTTTGACGGATTTTCCGCCATTTCCGTATATGTTCCTTCTGCATCCAATATTGAGAGGCTGGATTTTAAAATGCAGTTCTGCCATGATTTTCTTGAGTATATCAAGAATTTAAAAAAAGAAATTCCTAACCTGATTATATCGGGAGACTTTAATATCTGCCATGAGGCTATCGATATTCACAATCCTGTAGGTCTAAAGAATGTTTCCGGATTTCTTCCTATGGAAAGAGAATGGATGACCAGTTTCATCAATGAATGTGAACTTATAGACAGTTTCAGGTTCTTTAACAATGAACCGGACAATTATACCTGGTGGAGCTACAGACAAAATTCAAGGGAAAGGAATAAAGGCTGGAGACTGGATTATAACTTCACTTCCTATAGTTTAAAAGATAAGCTCACAAGGGCTGTTATTTTAAAGGAAGCGGTGCATTCTGACCATTGTCCTGCTTTATTGGAATTGGATGTATAATCAACAGGTATTCATCCATACAAAAAGCCAGCTGAATCAGCTGGCTTTTTTTTAATTTAAATCATAAAATTAATCGACAATTTCATATTCGACCGGAATGGTACCACGACTGATATCTCCGATCTCATCGAACGCAGCTTTAGACATGTCTAAAGATCTTGATGAATGGTAAGGCCCTCTGTCATTAATTCTCACTATTACCTCTTTACCATTTTTAAGGTTAGTTACCTTAACGTTTGTTCCAAATGGAAGCGTTCTGTTTGCTGCAGTGAACTTTGAGTTATCAAAGATTTCTCCGCTGGCGGTTTTTCTACCGTTAAATCTATCGTGGTAGTACGATGCATAACTTGTTTTTTTCGCATCTAAGGCATTACCTGTAAAAGAGTAAACACCTAGGGTTGAAATCATCATTATGATTACGAGAATGAATCTTTTCATCATTTTGAACTTTTATTGGTTTTGACGGGAGCAAATGTATCAGGAATCTTTATAAAACCCTATTCAATATGTTAAAAACAGTTAACGAAATCATAATAAAATACTAAAAAACGTTGTAACCTCCTATGGATAGGGCTTTTACACTATGCTGTTAAAAAGTGTTAAAAAAACACTTAAAAAGTTAATATAATTAACTAATTCATACATAATTTAAAATTCCAAGAAACAAAATAACTTGATAACCAACACATTACAAAAAACACATTGTTAAGATTTCAATCAGAAAGAATAATTTTAAAATTAAAAATCTTAAATCCGGTATATAACAAAAATGACCACCAGAAGATGCTCAGCCTTATAATATCAGATTTTTGAATCCTATTTTAACATGTATGTACTGTGTTAAAATTTCAAGATTGATATGACAGCAAAAATAACACGATAGAAATTTTAAAAATTAGTGTACTATTTTTATCTCTGTCGAAAAAATAAAAGAACGTCTCATCTCAAAAGCAAAAAACCAATGATTTCTCATTGGTTTTTTTATTATATAATAAATAAATATTATTTTAAATATTCCAAAACATAGTCATATGTTCCACTCGGATATACTACAGACATGGTAGGAGATCCTGTAACAGCAGATCCATTAGTGATATCGTATGAGTACAATTCTCTTGAATATACTGTGTTAGTACCCGCTTTATAAATAGTAATTCCGTACAAAGCAGTAATTCCACCAGGTGCAGGGATTGTTACTGCAGTAGTCGTTCCATTTGCAGTAAAAGTTCCTTTTATACCATAAATCTGTGCATTATTTACAAGTCTGTTTGTAACAGTTTCAGTAGTAAGAATATTTTCTTTAGCAGAAGAACTCAATGGTAACCATTGTCCTGAAGCTGAAGAGAATGCTGGTGTTGGAGTAGGGTTGCTGAAATAGTAAAAACCTACACCTACCGTTTGGTTTCCGATACCTGATCCTGTAGCTGGAGTAGTACCAGCAGTAGAGTTATAAACAATCATCCCATCATATGCTGTAGGGAAATTAAGCGCACTAGTTACTGGTGTTACAAAAGTGAACGTTGTTAAATTTGTTCTAGGAAATGCTAATCCTTTACCATTACTAGTAGATGTTGTAAAGCCGTTTGCAGAAGCATCTAAGAATACGGACTGTGTAGCTACTGTAGCACTGACAGTACCATTAGATCTCAATTGAGCAAAAAAAGTGCTTGATGCCGCAACAATGGCAAACAATGCTGATGTTAAATATACTTTCATAATTGTGTTTTATTATTAGAATGAACTATAGCTATACCAATTTGTCCCATCACAAATATAAGACAAAGATCCACCTGATTGAAGAGGTGTTGTTGAAGCACTAGTATGAACTCCCGTTACACTAAAGAAATTACCTCCTGTAGCATCAATAAATGTAATGGTTTTACCATTGGTTTTTGTTAATGTAGCCAGGTTAAATGTAACATTCGACGTAACAAGGATTGCGTTGTTCAGGTCTGCATCTGAGATCGTAGCAGCTGTTTGCGCTCTTACTGTCATTCCTGCAGGAGCGACAGAACCGCCACCAAAAGGTTTCCATTCTGGAACAGTATTATCAAAATAATAGAAACCAGGGCCAGTAATTTTAGCTTTTCTAGCTCCTGTACCGGTTCCCGCAGTAATGTAAACAATGGCTCCGTTTTGAGGCGCAGCGTACGTTCCACTTGTATCATCCTTAGCGGATAATTCTGCTGCTGTCATACGAGGGACTAATAAGGCATCAGGTCTAGCATTATCTGTAGTGTTGGCTACTACATCTAAAGTTGCGGCAGGTGTGGTTGTGTTAATCCCCACTCGCCCCTGTTGAGCCTTAGAAACGGCCGAAAGGCCAACAAGCATAATTGCTGTTAATAAAAATTTTTTCATAAGTTTTTAAAGATTTTAAATTACATTTTTTTCATCAATATTTCCAAAAAGGAACATACATCTCAACTTGTGAACATCAAACTAAAAAAAATATCCAACTAATTATTTAAATTGATTTTTAGCTTTATTTCAATGACTAACTTGCTGAAAGCACATGATTTAAAAATATTGCTTCTTGCGCAAATTTAATACATAATTTTCGATTTTAAATACATTATAAAAGAAAATTAAAAATTCTTAATTAAACAAAATATTAACAAATTGATTATCAATAAAATAAAAACAGTCTACCGAGAAAATTCTATGTTAATTTTTGTTAATAAGTCTACTTTACAATGCATTTTTTTTACTGATTAATAAGCGTTTAGCTACACTAATTCTCCATATAAATCAAATTCTTCGGCAGAGGTAATTCTGACGTCTGCAAATTCACCAATTGAAATATAAGTATCTTCTGCTGAAACCAAAACCGTATTATCTACATCCGGCGAGTCATACTCTGTTCTTCCGATAAAATAGTTCCCTTCTTTACGGTCAAAAATACATCTGAATACTTTCCCTATTTTTTCCTGGTTTTTTTCCCATGATATCTGAGACTGCAGTTCCATTATTTCCTCTACTCTAGCCTCTTTTACTTCCTGGGGAATGTTATCTTCCAAAACATGGGCTGTAGTATTCTCTTCATGAGAATAGGTAAAACAGCCTAATCTGTCAAATTTTTGTTCTCTTACCCAGTCTTTAAGCTCCTGAAATATCTCTTCTGTTTCACCAGGATACCCAACGATAAGCGTTGTTCTGATGGCCATATCAGGAACTTTTTCTCTGAATTTTCCTAAAAGGGCATCTGTTTTCTCATGGGTAGTTCCTCTCTTCATAGATTTCAGCAAATCTGAATTGATGTGTTGAAGCGGAATATCTATATAATTACATACTTTAGGCTCTTCACGGATAATATCAAGAACATCTTCAGGGAAACCGCTTGGGAAAGCATAGTGAAGACGAATCCATTCCACTCCTTCTACTTTTACCAATTCTTTTAAAAGATCACCCAATGCTCTCTTTTTATAAAGATCGAGACCATAGTAAGTAAGATCCTGAGCAATAAGAATCAATTCTTTCGTTCCTTTTTTAGCCAGTTTCTGAGCTTCTAACACCAGTTTTTCGATTGGCGTTGAAACGTGGCCTCCTCTCATCAATGGGATCGCACAGAAAGAACATGGCCTGTCACAGCCTTCAGAAATTTTAAGGTATGCGTAATGTTTGGGAGTTGTTGTTAGTCTTTCCCCTACCAGTTCATGTTTATAATCTGCTCCCAGATGCTTCAAAAGTACCGGAAGATCTCTTGTTCCGAAATATTGATCTACATCCGGAATTTCTTTGATCAAATCCGGTTTATATCTTTCAGATAAACATCCTGTAACAAATACTTTCTCAACCTCACCTCTGTTTTTAGCATCAACATAATCCAGGATGGTATTGATAGACTCTTCTTTCGCATTGTCAATAAATCCGCAGGTATTGATGACCACAATATCCCCACGGTCTTCGTGAACCACTTCTTTGCCATTGGCTTTCAGCTGGCTCATTAATACTTCAGAATCATATACATTCTTGGAACATCCAAGAGTGACTACATTGATTTTCTTCTTCCCTACAGATTTTGTACGCATCGTTTTGATTTTGAGTCTGCAAAGATACAAAATATTGGAGAGTTAGGATTAAAAAATAAAAACCACTTTATAAAAGTGGTTTTCAGGAATATACTTTAAAAGTTTTTTTCTTTAAATCCAGGGGCATTCTGGTCTTTATCTGAAAGTATAGCATCTTTTTCATCTACCTTCCAGTCAATATTAAGATCGGGATCATTAAATTTCACACTGCCTTCCGATTCTTTGTTATAAAAGTTATCACATTTATAAGAGAAAACAGCATGGGTACTCAATACAGAAAAACCATGTCCGAAGCCTCTCGGCACATAAAGCTGTAATTTATTTTCAGCAGTAAGTTCTATTCCGAACCATTTTCCGAATGTAGGAGAATCTTCTCTAAGGTCTACAGCCACATCCCAAACGCTGCCTTCAAGACAGGAAACCAGTTTTGCCTGGGCATGTTCTCCTTTCTGAAGATGCAGACCTCTCAATACTCCATAGGAAGATTTGGAAATATTATCCTGCACAAAGTGCCCGTTCATTCCGGTAAGTTCCTCGAATTTTTTTTCGTTGAACTTTTCAAAGAAGTAGCCTCTTTCGTCTTCAAAAATAGTAGGCTCTATGATGTAGCAGTCTTTAAGCGGGGTTTCTTTAATTTTCATAATAGTTAAAAAACTCTATTTCAATGTGGTTATTAATGTTTTAAACAAAATCTTTATATCGTTTCTGAAAGACATATTTTCAAAATAATCCAGATTCATTTTTACTTTGTTTGGAAATAATACTTCATCATTGTAAGCTAAAGGATCTTCCTGATTTTTCAGGAGATACTCTTCATCTCTGTATTTAATACTTGCTTCACAGGTAAGCCCGGGTTTGAGTTCCAAAACTTTTCTGTCTGTTCCGGTAAGCTTATCATAATAGCCTTCGATATCAGGTCTGGGGCCTACAAAGCTCATATCACCTTTTATAATATTAAACAATTGCGGAAATTCATCCAGCTTAAATTTTCTGAGAGCCTGCCCTACTTTTGAACATGTTCTCTTCTGTTCATGAATTGTTTTAATTTTAAAAATGGTAAATGGTTTTCCATACTGCCCTATCCGTGTCTGCAAAAAAATTCCGTTGGAAGATGTATCCAGGCTTGCAATCACAAATAAAATGATCAGTACCGGCATAAGAAAGAGGATTAATATTGCCGCCAAGACAAAATCAAAACCCGCTTTCCAATATCTATACTGATTCATTAAGTGCAATGATATTAAATTCCAAAGTACGAATGTACTACTTTTGTTATTCTTTCCCTGTCATCGTCTGACAGGTTAGAACCAGAAGGTAGACATAGTCCGTTATCAAAGAGTTTTTCAGAAACATTTCCACCGTAATAAGGAGAAGTTTCAAAAACCGGCTGTAAATGCATCGGCTTCCAAAGTGGTCTTGATTCAATATTGTCTTCTAAAAATGCGTGTCTTAAACCTTCTCTGTCTTTACCTGTAATTTCCGGATCAATGATTACTGCAGACAGCCAATGATTTGAATAAAAATCATCATTCGGCTCTGAAAATACATTTACCCCTTCAATATTGCTGAAAAGGTCAACATAGAAATCGTGCATTGCTCTGCGTGCAGCCACTCTGTCCTTAAGAACTTCCATCTGTCCTCTTCCTATACCTGCTACAATATTACTCATTCTGTAGTTGAAGCCGATCTGCGAATGCTGATAGTGCGGTGCATTGTCTCTGGCTTGTGTAGAAAGAAAAACCGTTTTATCTTTATCTTCCTGAGTATGACAAACCAAGGCTCCTCCTCCTGAAGTGGTGATAATTTTATTTCCGTTAAAACTTAAAATCCCAAAACGTCCGAATGTTCCACATGCCTGTCCTTTATAGGTAGAACCAAGTGCTTCAGCTGCATCTTCTATCACAGGGATCTGGAATTCCTGAGCAATGGCTGTTATTTCGTCCATTTTCGCAGGCATACCATAGAGATGAACTACAATAATCGCTTTAGGTTTTGTTCCTTTCTGGATTCTGTCTTCGATGGCTTCTCTTAATGCTGTCGGACACATATTCCATGTAGCGGGTTCGCTATCCACAAAAACAGGAATTGCGCCACAATACGCAATTGGATTGGCTGAAGCAGAGAAAGTCATTGATTGGCAGATCACCTCATCACCATGTACAACTCCGCATTCGATAAGAGCAAGGTGTAATGCAGCAGTACCTGCAGAAAGTGCAGCCACTTTTGCATTTTCTCCTAAAAACTGCTCCAGATCATTTTCAAATCCATTAACATTAGGTCCCAATGGGGCTACCCAGTTTTCTTCAAATGCTTCGTTGATGTATTTTTGTTCATTCCCTCCCATATGCGGCGAGGACAGCCAGATTTTAGTATTCATATTTCTGATTAGTAACTTATTTATATAATATTTTTCTTAATAATTCGACCCGGGTTTCCCACAACAATTGAGTAATCGGGGACATCGGCAATGATGACCGCTCCGGCACCAATTACACACCACTTTCCTATTTTGATCCCCTGGATTACCGAAGCTCCTATTCCAATCTGAGAGCCTTCTCCTACTTCCACTCCTCCGGCAAGTGCTGAATTGGGTGAAATATGAACAAAGTCTTCAACCACGCAATCATGATCTACAGATGCATTGGTATTGATAATACAATGTTTTCCAATGACAGTATCAGCATTAATGACCACTCCTCCCATGATGACTGTTCCCCTTTCTATTTTCACAGATCCAGAAATTATTGATTTTGGATGTATTAAAATGCCAATCTCGTGCTTAATCTGTTCTGCTATCTTTTTACGGGTAAAATTATTCCCAATTGCAATAATAAGTTTTTCCTTATCCTCTGGTAAATTATTCAAGACTGGAAATCCATAGCATTCCTTTTTAGTGACATCCTGATCTATGAATGCCTTAATTTTTATGTCATTAGCAGCAGCAATATCTGCAATTACCTTTCCATGTCCGCTTGCTCCAAATAAATACATAGCTATCAATTAATTTCCTTTAAAGGGTTCTATGGTAACGTGTCCATCAGCTGAAATTCCTTCTCTTATAAAAACTTTCTTTATCGTAAGAAATATTATTTTCAGATCCAGCATAAAGGATAGATGCTCCACATACCAGACATCTAAATTAAACTTTTCTTCCCAGGAAATAGCATTTCTTCCGTTAATCTGTGCCCAGCCGGTAATTCCCGGTCTTACTTCATGCCTTCTTGCCTGATGTTCATCATATAAACCGAGATATTGTACCAGTAAAGGTCTTGGACCTATTAATGACATATCTCCTATCAAAACATTAATCAGCTGTGGAATTTCATCTATAGATGTTTTACGGACAAATGCCCCTACTGCTGTAAGTCTCTCTGCATCTGATAACAGTTTACCTTCGGAATCAGTTTTGTCATTCATCGTTTTGAATTTTATAATGGTAAAAATTTTACCGTTTTTCCCTGGTCTTCTCTGAAAGAAAAAAGGTTTCCCTTCATTTGCGATGGCCAAAGCAATAAAAAAAACAATAAAGACCGGACTTACGATAAGCAGACCGATTAAGGCTAATGTAAAATCAAGAACTCTTTTTAAAAAAACACGATACATCTTTCTTTTCCCTTTATTTTAAGCGTTAATAATTTTATCATAAGATTGTTGTACCTGAAATTCTCTTTCCAGGAATTTTCTACTGTTCTCCCTCATTTCTTCAAAGTTATTTGCATCCATTTCTACGAATGTATTTATTGCTTTTATCATCTTCTGAAGATTTCCTGAATGCACAGCGATGCCACAATTATTCTTAACTACATCTGTTCCAATATCTGTACAGGAATCCGTAGCAGTAAGGACCGGCAACTTAAACTCAAGATATGATAGTAAACGGGACGGATAATTTGGGATCGTAAAATCTTTATGCAGAAAGATCAACCCAACGTGGCAGGACTGTACCAGCAGGTCATAATCAGTTTTCGGAATGACAGATAAAAGTAATGCGTTTTTGGGGCGGAAAGTATCAAACCATTTCCTCATTCTGCCAAATTCTGTTCCAGAGCCTACTATCACAAAAAATAATCTGTCGTCTTCAGCTTTGGCTTTTAAGGTTTCTATCAGAAAATCAATTCCCTGAGGTTTTCCTAAATTTCCACCATAGATAAAGATTTTCCTATTTTCCGGGATGCCATACCTCGCGTGAATTTCTTTATATTGGCAAATAATTTCTTTATTTAAGGGCAGGAGCTCAATAGCATTTGGATTTACCTCCAGTTTTTCTTTAGGAATAAAAGAATTATGTTCAATCACAAATTTTAGATTGGCATCCGACATACACCCAATTTTATCTGAAATCAAATATAATTCTTTTTCTTTATTTCTAAAGTAGTTGTAAAGTAATCCTTTTTTAGACATCAGCTGCATATCAACCGCATTTTGGGGGAAGATATCCTTTAGAAGAAGATATGTTTTAGCCTGATCTCTTTTTTTGATATATTTAATAAGGTTTGTAAAAGTAATAGGAGGTGTGGCGTAAATAATCAGATCAAATTTCACTCCTGACAAGTGTTTATTGATGGCTCTTAGAAAGAGTTTATCAATTGTCAGGGTAGAAAATCCCTTTTCAATAAAATTCGTTTTCTGAATATTAAGTGTTTTTACATTTAGAAAAACAGTATTCCCTTCTTTTTTCACATTAGTCTTTTGATTTTCGCATCTTTCAACAGGGGAGACTATATACAGGAAATGCCCATGCTGGGAAAACTCCCGCATTAAATCTTGATAAATACCACGTTCTTTTAGGGTATTGATCTTCACTAAGGTAAGAAACAAGATATTCATAATTTATTCCAGACTACTCTGTTAATGTAATCGGTATAGCTTATAATAATTCTAACCGTTTTTTCTGACACATTGGGCATGGAATAATCCGCCACAAGTCTGTAGTTTCTATTGTCTCCTGTTTGCTGCTGCTTAAGCTGTACCAATCCCTGCAAAATTCTCTCAGGAGATAATCCCACCATCATAACAGAAGCTTCCTCCATAGCTTCAGGTCTTTCATGTGCTTCTCTGATATTGAGTGCCCTGAAATTAAGGATCGAAGATTCTTCTGAAATAGTACCTGAATCTGACAGTACCGCATAACTTCTCATTTGAAGAGCATTATAATCGTGGAAACCAAGTGGTTTCAGAAACTGAATTTCAGATCTAACCTGAAACTGCATTTTATCAATCATATTTCTTGTTCGCGGATGGGTAGAAAAAATGATGGGATACTGATATTCTTCTGCAATGGCATTTAGGCTGCTGATAAGCCCTCTGAAATTTTTTTCTGAATTAATATTTTCTTCTCTATGTGACGATACTACAAAATACTTTCCTTCTTCAAGATTTAATCTTGTAAGAATATCGGAGTTTTTAATTTGGGGAAGGTAATGATTCAAAACCTCATACATTGGGGAACCGGTTTTGATGATTCTGTCTGCAGGAAGTCCTTCTCTTAAAAGATATTCTCTGGCAATATCCGAATATGTTAAATTGATATCTGAAATATGATCTACAATTTTCCGGTTGGTTTCTTCGGGAACTCTTTGATCAAAGCATCTGTTTCCAGCTTCCATGTGGAAGATCGGAATCTGTCTTTTTTTGGCGGGAATAGCACATAAACATGAGTTTGTATCTCCCAGTACTAAAAACGCATCCGGTTTCACTTTCTCGAGAAGCGGATCAATTTTCACCAAAATGTTTCCAATTGTTTCTGCAGCTGTTTTTCCTGCTGCTTCCAGGAAATGGTCAGGTTTTCTTAAGCCTAAATCTTCGAAAAAGATCTGGTTAAGTTCATAGTCATAATTTTGTCCTGTATGGACTACAATATGTTCTACAGCGTCAGAAGTATCTAAAGCTGATAACACTCTTGATAATCTAATGATTTCCGGCCGTGTGCCTACGACTGTCATTACTTTTAATTTCTTCATCATAACAAAATAAAATTATAGATATCATTATTGCTGAAAAACTCCAAAACTCCATATTTCCAAAAATACTAACTGAAGTAAGAACCAACACGCAATATTGAATAAAAAACAAAAAGAAAGGTAAATAATACATATGCTCTCTGACATATCTTACTTTAAACTTTCTTATATCCTTAAAATACAAAAGGAATAAAACGCCTCCCACAATTCCCATGCTCATCAATACTTCAATAAAAATATTATGTGGGTACATTCCGTCCTCAAATAAGATACGTCCCCCAAAAATAACATTATCTTTAAAAATATTCCAGCCTCTTAATAAATAATAAGAGCGTCCGCTTCCATTCCCTTCAAAAATAGCATTATACATTCTATTTATAAATTCAAAATCCAATGCTAACGTTTGTTTTAAAAAATAAATACTTATAACAAAAAACACTACAAAAGATAATAGAAAAATCCAATACTTTAATTTATTGAGATAAAATAATACTATCAATAGAATGATAAAAACTGCTAATACAGGACTTCTTGCCGAAGAACTAAATATGGTAAAAACTCCCACCAATGTACCTAAAACAGGTTTCAATAATTTTTCAGGGGCTTGAAAATAATAGTAGACAGACATTATTAGTAATGATAACCCATAATGCCCCACATTAATATAATAGCTTACAAATATGCCACTTGATTTTTCAAAATTCTTAAATATGAATATTGTCCATAAACAGCTTATCCCCAGTATTATTAATAAAAAATTAAAAACAATACTATTTAGCCTAGTCATAATTTCTTTTGTAAAACTTATTCCCAATATCGCTATATAAGGAATAAGATTTAAAAAAATAATCCTAATATAAATCTCATTTTTTTCTTGTGATATGTGAGGTAGATAGAGATCATTTTCAAAACTATAAATTGCTTTACATAGATAAAAGATCCAGAAAAGAACAGTAAAAATAACTGTCAGCTTTCTTTTCTTAATATTATCAAAGTTTATATAAATAACAAAAAAACTCAATAATAATACAATGATTCGAAATGGAACAACAAAATAATTATTTGATGTAACTTCTAACAAAACAGCAAATGAGTATGAAAATATATACCCAAAAGTCAGAAGAAAGGTAAACCAGATATCACTTTTTTTTGTCAGTTCCATATTAGACATTTAGAAAATAAGTATCTGCATCCTCAGGGTTAAAGGGTTCATTGATCCAAAAAATTGTATATAATTCTTCTTCTCCTATATTTTTTATATTGTGCGTAAACCAAATCGGCATATCTACATAAGCAGGTTCAGCACCATCAAGATAGAAGTCGTAAATTTCATCAGTATCTATTTTTCTGAGTTGAATTAAAGCTTTCCCCTTTATTACAGCAAATCTTTCTATTTTTCTTGTATGAAAATGATTTCCTCTCGTGATACCAGAAACGGTAGTAGAAAATGAACATTGTCCACCTATTCCCAATCTGATTACTTCAACAAAGGCACCTCTTTGATCAGTATGTTGTGTAAATTTGACAGGATAATGATCTTTAATATCAAAATAACAACGGAAAGTATTGAACAGATTCAGTTCAAAAGCTGATGTAAGCAATGGAATCTCTCCATTATCAAAATATAATTTCTTATAGTCTTCAAGCTTTGCCAATACTTCAGAGACTTTATTTACTGAAGTATGCCCTACTTCGTAAAGCTCTTTGGTATCTGCCGCTTCTATCTGGCCGATAATTTCCTGTACGAGTTCCCCTACGTAGATCAGTTTCACTTCGCTGTCATTATCAATAAGAGGAGTTTCGCCATGTGTAAGTTTGTAGCAGAAGGTAGCAACAAATGAATTGTAATTTGGTTTTCCAAAAGGTCCGAAAACATTAGGAATAATCATTCCTGTAAATTTTCCGCCAGCTTTTTTTGCCCAGTCTGCCAAAAGCACTCTTCCTTCTTTTTTCGATTTCCCATACAGGTTATCTCTTTCTTCCTGAGAAGATGATGAAAATAAAACGTGCGCCTTTGATCCTGTTCGTTCCAAAGAATCTGTTAATTTCTTTACGAGTTCAATATTGTTATTGAAAATCACTTCAGGATCCGGATGGCGGTTCATTGCTGCTAGGTGTATAATGACATCACATTGTTTTACAAAAGCATCCAGCTGATCCGGATGGTCAAAAAAAGATCTGTCAAAGTCAATTCTTTCATACTGCTCAGGCTTCAACCCCAGTGTATTGTACAGATGTGAGCCTACAAAACCGTTTTGTCCGGTTATTCCTATTTTTTTCATCATTATATATTTTCAAAATAATCCAAAGGGAAACGATGATTATCTTCAATTTCACCTAAAGAATAGTTTACCATTACTAAGAGTTTCGATCCTTTTTCTTTTGCTTGAATTGCGGAAGCATATCCCGCCGGCATGTGAAGTACATCTAATTTTCCGGCATTCAGCTCAAAAGTAAGAATTCTAAGATCTTTTGAAGGTTTTTCCCAATGATCAACTTTAACCAATTTAATAATAAAAGCTCCCTGCATGGCTGTAAACCAACGTTGTTCTGTCTTATGTCCAGTCCATCCTCTTATATAATCGATGCTATTATTTTCAATGCAATATATTCTTTTTATTGCAGAAGCATCATATTGATTATTGAAAAACAAATTTCCTCTTTCATCCGCGTATTTTCCGCCTTCAATAATTTTTGGACTATCCATTCTTCTAGTCCGGATATTGCGTTACATCTTCTCCCAATACTTCTTTTCTGATCAACGGAAGTTTCAAAAGAAGTTTTTTCATTCCTTCTACATCCTGTCGCTTCGTATTATGAGAGTGATAATCTTCTATTTTTGAAATGTCTTTCATACCTTCTGAGAAATACTTATCATAATTAAGATCTCTGTTATCTGCCGGAATTCTGTAGAAATCTCCCATATCTTCTGCCTTCAGCATTTCTTCACGTGTGCAAAGGGTTTCATAAAGCTTTTCTCCATGTCTTGTTCCAATCACTTTTATCGGATTATCTGCTTTAAATAATTCCTTCAGAGCCTGAGCCAGATCACCGATAGTTCCTGCCGGTGCTTTATTTACAAACAGGTCTCCTGTATTCCCATTTTCGAAAGCAAATAATACAAGTTCTACAGCTTCCTCCAATGACATTAAAAACCGGGTCATCTTTGGATCTGTAATGGTAATTGGTTCATTATTTTTGATCTGTTTAACAAATAATGGAATCACAGAACCTCTGGATGCCATAACGTTTCCGTATCTAGTAAGACATACTGTAGTATTTTTCAGATTTCTGGAGGCTGCTACTACAACTTTTTCCATCATTGCTTTGGAAATCCCCATAGCATTGATGGGATAAGCAGCTTTATCTGTACTTAAACAAATTACTTTTTTAACTTTATTATGAGCTGCAGCATCAATTACATTTTGCGTGCCCTCAACATTTGTTTTTACTGCTTGCATTGGAAAAAACTCACAAGAAGGAACTTGCTTTAAAGCTGCGGCATGAAATACATAATCAACTCCTATCATTGCAGATTCAACACTTTTATAATCCCTTACGTCACCGATATAAAACTTCAGCTTATCACTTTTAAACTGATTTCTCATGTCATCCTGCTTCTTTTCATCCCGGGAAAAGATTCTAATTTCTTTAAAATACTCTGTATTTATAAATTTTCTGAGAACAGCGGTTCCAAATGAACCTGTACCTCCAGTAATAAGAAGTACTTTATTTTTTATTTCCATATGTGTTTATTGTATGATTTTTACCTTCAAAATGGGTAATATATCCATTATTTTATTAGTTTTTCTTTTTCTTCAAAAGTAGGATAATTTATTAAGACTGCTTTATAAACTCCCTTGAATACAAACAAGCTTCCTGCAGCAACACCAATTATTCCATGTTTATCAATAACCTGCTTGATGTCACTTAATGAACCTGCACCTCCTAAAACAGTAAGGGGAAGAGAAATCTGTTCTCTAACTTTATCAATAAGCCCCATATCATATCCCTTCATTACCCCATCCTGGTCTATCGAATTGATCACAATCTCGCCTGCTCCCAGTCTCTGGCATTCTTCTGCAAACTTAAATGGGTTTATCCCTGTAGATTTTTTTCCATTATGGGTATACACCTCATACCCTCCGAAAAGTTTTTTCTTTACGTCCAGCACAACAATTACACTTTGTGAGCCTACCCTTTCTGCAATTTCAGTAATTAATTGAGGGTTCTGAAGCACTGCAGAAGATAATGCAATCTTTTCAATTCCCAATCCGAAAATTTTTTGAGCCTGCTCTACTGTTTTCACTCCTCCACCATAGCATAAAGGCATTCGTGATTGATTTGCAATTCTTTCTATTAAGCTATAATTTGGTTCTAAACCTTTTGTAGTAGCATCAATATCAAAAATGGCAAGTTCATCAACTTCTTTTTCGTTAAAAATTCTTACCGCGTTGATAGGATCTCCTACATATTTAGGATTTTTGAAATTAACAGTTTTTACAAGTCCGTTATCCTGGATCAGAAGACTCGGTATAATTCTTGGCCTAAGCATGTGTATTTAAAGTTTTGCAAAGTTGTGTAATAAAATTTCACCATAATGATGGCTTTTCTCCGGATGAAACTGTATTCCATATTTGTTCTCGTGGTGAGCTGCTGAAGCAAATTCACCTGCATAGTCTGTAACAGCCATAATATCCTCCTGATTGTTACAGTGGAAATAATAAGTATGAAGAAAATAAAAAATGGAGTTGTCTTCCAGTCCTTTAAATAATTCGATATCTTTTACCGGTTTAACATCATTCCAACCCATGTGTGGAAGTCGTGTCACCTGGTGAATTTTTGTTTCATCAAATTTTTTAACAGTAGCATCAATCCACTTTAAACCATCAAGTTTCCCTTCGTCGCTGTTATTAGCCATCATCTGCATTCCTACACAAATACCAATTACAGGAATCTTATGTCCCAAAACAAGATCATCCAGTTTATCTCTCATTCCTGAATTGTTCAATTGGGCCATGGCGTGATCAAAATGCCCTACTCCGGGAAGAATGAGTTTTTCCGCTCCTTCAAGATCTTCTTTTGTTTTCGCTATCTTCACCGGAACGTCTACCCTTTTGTATACATTAACGAAGGCATTGATATTTCCAACACCGTAATCAATAATTGTTATCATCTGAATAATCTTTTTTCAAGCCCAAGTTTTCTCATTGCCTGTGCCCCAATTCCTATGAGTGACCTTTTATTCTTATAATCGTTATAAGTCTTATTTTCACCTTCGAATAATTTCTGCAGCTCATCTGTAGTAAGGTCTAATTTATGGGCTACATATTCGAATTCTTTCTGCAAGAACTCTTCAGATAATTCTGGTCTTGAAACTCTATCCAGAGCTTCATCTCTAGTCATTTGTCCCGTAAGGATCAAGCTTGAGAAGTGTGCTCTCCTTTTTTGGTATCCAAATTTCCTAGGTAACCAATAGTCTTCAAAAAACCTTGTAAATCTTGATTCATGATGTTTATGCTGAAAGCTTTCCCATCCATATTTATCAGATAACATTTTTTCTACATCATTTTTGATATACGGAATACAATTAAGAGGCTTATATACTTGCATTCCCAAAACGTATTTATAATAAAGCTTATAGCTCAAAATATCTACAATGGGAAATGTTTTAAGCTCCCTCTTACCAAATTTTTTATGAATATCCAGAATCAAGGTCTTGTCTATTCCTGGATAAGCTCCCCATTCTTCAGGTTCTCTACAACATTCCGTAGAATAGTTTCCTCCTGTAAGAACGTATTTGATTTTATTTTTTTTCGCAAATTTATATAGACCTGAGAAAAAAGCAATGTCCTGAGGCAAATCTTGATCTGCTATCTGAGATTTTAGAAATGCAACCTGAAGATCTTTCATTTCCTCCCAGTTGATTACCTCTGTGTATAGGTCCAAATTAAGCGAGTTGACTAATTTCTCAATATTACTTACGGCTCTATCTGTATTCCAGCCTGCATCTACGTGAAAGATAAGAGGTTTAAGGCCCATTATTTCTTTTGCTACATAGGCGGCATAAGAACTATCTAACCCTCCACTAAGCCCGATAATACAGTCAAAATCCCGGTTTTTACCATCTTTTTTTATTTTTTCTGCTTCCTGCTCAAGTTCTTTAAGTCCTCTTTCATCAGTATGCCAAGTTGGTAAAATACTTTCTTTATAGTTAATATAATAATCACTTTCACCTTTCTCATTAAAAACAATATTAGGATCAGAAGTATCCATAATTGTTTTCGTACATATTTGATAGGTTCTATCTTTTTCCATAATTTTATTTTTCTTTTATCATTATATCTAACATTTCTGTGATATAGTTGTCATAAAATGTGTTAAAATCCATTCTGCTTTTTGCAAATTCCTTGGTTATTTTCGGCTCATTAGTTCTATATGAGTAGTCATCAAAGTTCCATAAAATAAGTCCATCAATACTAAACCCGTTATAGCGCGTTTTCATAATTGTATTAACATAAGTCCTAAAATCACTCTCATCAATTCTTTCATTTCCTAGGCTACTATTTGATGGATGATACCGTGACATAATCAAAGGAAATACTTTTTTATTATATGATCTCGCGATTTTAATCATCTCTCTAGTATTATCTTCTAAATAATTAACATTTTCCACATTAAAATTCAAATTATTATAAAATATATAGATTGATGGAAATAAAACATCACTTTTTATAATAATCTTCTCAATGCTTTTGTATTTTTCATAAAATTTATCAGATCTGTCCCAATAATTTGTAAAAGGAATATAATAATATCCTATTTGAGCTTGCGGTCTTTCATTTTTTACAAATGTGAGTACATCTAAAAATAATTGTAAACTTTTTTTGAAATTTTCACTTGTAGGGGGCTCATTAATAAGATACTCGAGGTATGGAGCCTCAATATCAATGTAAGCCATTCCTGTATCATTTTTGTTAGGAAAAGAACGAGTAACCTCTTCGCGGAGCAGTTTTTCATTAAACGTAAATGGTTTGTTAGGATCCAGAAATTGAGCATCATTAATGAATTTGACCGATTCAATATGATTATCCTTCAGAAAATTTTTAAAACCACTCCCATTATTTCCTGAGCAGATAAGTACCCTAGGAGTATTTTGTATATTCTTTTGCTGTTTATCCTGACTTTTCTTTTGTCCGGTATATTTACAGGAAGTAAGGGTTAAACTAATAAAAATTACATTAATTAGAAATTTTAACATGAGAGAGCGTTTTATTGATTAGGTGATTCCAATCCAAGTACTTGGATGAAGTTTTTAATGCCATTTCTTTTCTTAAACTTAGTTCATCTTCACCATATATGATATCTTCTATACTCTTTTTAATCTGTTCTTTATTAATATCTTCTTTCTTAAGCTCTGTAATTGCGCCAAATTCATTCAGATACTGTACCGACTGTTCCCCTACATCTCCAACAATAAGTGGTAGTCCAGAGGCTATTGCCTGTTGCCAAACAATAGACTGACTTGCAGGAAACACAGCAATATCGGAAGCTGATAGATGTTCATATACTCCCCTATTATTCAACCAGCCAATATAATGAATATTCGGGTTATTATTTGATAATGCCAGTAATTCTTTTTTATATTCCTGATTATGTTGATCTGCATCACCTACAATCAGCAAATGAAGGGTTGTGTCGTTAATTTCATTAAATGCTTTTACTAATAAATCAGTTTTCTTTGCCGGTGTAAATTTTCCACCGGTAAAAATTATAACATCTTCATCATTGATACCCAATTTGTTTCTGATTTCATCTCTAACTCCGCTCTTCTTTATTTCTGCAACCAGATCAGTATCAGCTCCTAATGGTAACAGATCCATTTCATTATGAGGAATATTATATACTTCATTTAAGAATTTTGTACTTCCCGGAACTATTGGATAAAACTTCGAAATATGTTTACGAATAGGATCCATGTAAAAGTACTTTCTGATTACTTTATGTAGTATATTTAAAGACAACCAACCATTTGCTGAATTACTATAGTCTGCATGATAATCCATAATCATTTTAACATGTGGATTCTTTTTTTTATAATCCAACATCTCAAACATATTAGGCATAATATCATGGATATAGAGCAGATCAGGTTGTACTTCTTCCACTATTTTTTTAATGGAAGTATATTTTTTTATTTTTCCTAAAAAATTAAACTTAAAAGGTAATTTTATAATTTTTGCACCATGATCATAGATCACTTTCGCCGGCAGTGAATTATCATGCTTGTTGTTATAATAATCAAAAACATTCTCATATGTGGAAGTAATTACTGTAACTTCATGTCCATGTTTTGTGTAATATTTAACCAATAAATTTTCTTGATACTCCAAACTTTCTATATAAAGTTCACAAAGCATTAATATTTTCATTTTTTATTTGAGTTTTTAAACTTTAAAATTTTTTTTTCCAAATACTACTTCATTGATGCTACCTTAACTTGGTGGTACTAATTATTATCATTTTTTTAATACAATTTTATCTATAAGCCTTATACAGAATGAATCACCTTCTTTGATGTGGAATCCATCCGGAAATTGTATTGTACAAGATATATCGAAATCCAGAATAGATTTATCCTCCAAGCGTCAAAGGACCCGCTTTTCATATCTTCAAGAAAAAAAAGAAGACATATAACATATAGTACCAAAAGCTTTTTATCTTTTCTCACAATTTCCAAATTATATATAAAGAAATAGAGATAGATCGATAGATAGGCTAATCCTCCAATAAGTCCTAGTTCTATCATACTTTCAAGCAGCAAATTATGTGGATATTCAACCTGATCAATTCCTGTAAGTGCAATTCCGGAACTTCCTATTCCTGTTCCTATAAACGGATGACTGTAAAAGCTTTCCAAACCTTTGTTAATAACCATTACCCTATAAATAACACTTTCATCTTCCTGGGATGCTTTTAAAAGATTAAATCGATCAATATTTACATTTTCTATAATGAAGTCTATAATATCATGAAGATAGAATAAGATAACAAAAAAAGCTGTTGCAGCAGAAAGTACTACTTTATAATTTAGTTTAATATTTTTCAGGTTAAGAAAATAATAAACCCCTATGCAAAGAATCAAATTAAAAAAAGGTCCTCTTCCACCAAGTTGAGTCAGTAAAAATAATAAGATGATTCTGTAAATAATCAGAGGAGCGGTAACCCGCTGACTTGACATAGAAAAAATGAAACATGCTGAAAGCATGATTCCTACGGCAAGATAAGTCGGAATGCTTTCTGAATATTGTGTGACATCAAAAAATATGATAAAGGTGTACGTGAAATAGACATATAATAATACGAGTATAGCAAACCCTCCAATCACATACATAAGGTTTTTAAGTTCTTCAAAAACAATATTCTTAAATACTATAAATGGATACAAAACGGTCAAAAAATTAAGTATCATCGCAATATTCTTTTTTTCAGAATAGATGTAAGATACTGTATATAAATTTGAAACCATGAAAAGAAACATCAACAGTAAAATTAAAAGTACCTGACTATACACTTCTCTTCTAAAAATAGTAATTGATTTTATCTCAAAAACTAAAACCATTACACATAAGAAAGCTCCTAATAGAGTAATATCAATTGGAAAAGGAATCCATTTAAGGGATCCAGAAAATACGAAAATAAAATATATAAATACTTTAAAAAAGTTATAGGAAAAAACTGTTTTAAGAAAGTTTCTCATCTATTTTCTGTTTTTATTTAAAAATTCCAAATAAACATTCTTGTAAAACCCCATCTCCCTATATACATACGCGTTATGCCATAATATGATAAAATCTCCCCCTGTTCTTCGTATTCTTTGTGAAAGAAGATCTAAAGACTGTTTTGCTTCTGCAACCGAATAGTTTTTGTATGAGCTTAGAGTAACATCCATAGCAATGAGTGGTTTTTCTTTTAATTTATATGGCATATCATTCGTAAAATCATAGGGATGGAACTCATGGGATGTTCCACATTTAAAACCTTCTTCCTCAGCAAATCCCATAGTATAATCTACTTCTACTCCTTCAGCCTGCAGATTATCAAAGGTCTGTTGTCTATCAAATCTTAAATAGTGTTGCCTGGAGTGCACTATAGGATGTCCTATTGCTTCTTTTACTCTTTCAATCTCCATTTTTAGAGTATTCCTATCTTTATAAGTATAAAATCCAGGGTGAACCCCGGCAATCATATGAGCATCTTTTATTTGATTTAAAATTGCTTTTAAATTTTTATCGCGAATATTTTGTCCAGCGTCAAATGCAGATGGATTTGCCCCCATAAAGAAAAAAATGGACTTTAGCCCATTAGCTTCCGAATCTTTAAGAAGGGTTTCTATGCCTTTAAAATAAGGATCTCTACGTTGATCTGACAGGCTCTGAAAAAAAAACTTTACTGCAATTATAACTTCTTTTATATTTTTTGATCTGAGCAGCTGTGATAGAATTGATTTTATTGATTTTACAGTTCCTGTAAATCGGTAAATATCATCAATATCATGTGTTGGAGTTATTGAAAATTGTCTGGGTTTAATTTCTAGATCAGGATATTCTTTTTTTAGAATTATCCTAATCAACATGGCATATTCATCTACTAAAGGTATTTTAATAGTATTGTACTTCTTGGCAATACTATTTTTATATAGAAATCTATCATGTTCATCTCTTTCTGCAGAGACTAGCTCATCCAAACCCGATAATAGGATAAATGATAAAGAAAGAATATCAAAATTGAAAATGATTTTTTCATTTTCTGTATGGTAAAGTATATTTTCTTTACCAATTTTAAGAATCGGGATCTTATAATAATCATCAAATGCAGAAATATCTGAAAGTTTAAGATCGCCGCTAAGAAGTTTATTAAAATCTTCAGTTCCGCAAATACTGAAATTGATATTTTTACCTCTTACTTTAATTTCAATATTTGTTTCTGAAATTTCAACAATAGAAAATTCAATTTTATATCCCAGAGCAATCTCCAAGATAGTATCAATTGTATATTTTAATGCATTTTCAGTTCTCATTGAAAAAAAAATTCTCTGCTTGAATTTTTGTCATGGATTCTCCATGTCCTCCAAAAATAATTTCCACCTCATCAAGATTCAGTACTTCATGAATAGACTTTTCTGCCATTTTTTTATTACCTGAAGGTAATTTTGTTACTGTTTTTTCGCCATTTATCATCAGATCACCTACAAATATATCTTTATTGATTTTAATACTTATACAAGAATCTGAATGTCCCTGTGTAGGATAAAACTCTATTTTCTGACCATGCCAGTTAATGATACACTTTTCAGTAACAGCTATATATTTTTCAATTTTATAAGAAAACTGTTTCCCATAAAATACTGAAAGATTTTTTTTACTGTTTTGTATATATAAAAGGGACTCACTGCTTAAAATGCATATAGGATTATATCGGGATATTATATCTTCTACCCCGTATACATGATCAAAATGTCCATGAGTAATTATGCAGTATTCGATAGTAATATTTTCCTTATCAATAAAGTCATATAGCTCTTGATGATTTTGGGTACCGGGATCTATGATTATTCCATATTTCTGTTCATTAAAAATTAAGAAACAGTTTGAGTCTACAGGCCTATTTTCAAATTTTCTGATGGATATCTGCATTTTTAGGAAGATATATTTATAGAACGCCCACCGTCTACAGTCATCTGTTGTCCTGTAATCCATCTCGCATCAGCAGATAATAAATAGTTTACTGCGTCAGCAATATCTTTTGCATACCCAATTCCTAAAGGATACTGAGCTTGCATTCTGTCCATTACAGCCTCATTATCAAATATGTTTTGAGTCATTTTTGTCAGTACTGCACCTGGTAATACGGAGTTAATTCTAACCCTTGGAGCTAGCTCTACTGCCAAATTACGCATCAATCCATCCAAAGCAGACTTGGAAGCACCATAAGTACTCATAGCTTTTGCTCCGCGGTTGCTAATATTACTTGAAATAAACACTACAGAATTCAATAATGAATTATTGATTTTTTTATTAACAAGCAGTTTAATAAGTAAGTTTGCTGAGAAAACGTTTGTCGTAAAACACTCCATCATAAAATCATTATTAACCAGTTTCAATGGAATCATTTTCATAAATCCGGCACAGTGTACCAGCTTATGAACATTAATACTATTCTCATTGAGAAATTGTACAAATGTTTTTTCTGTATTTTCCAAATTACTTAGATCTAGAGCCAGAATATGCGATGTACAGCCGTCTGAAAGCTTATTTTTAAGTTCATTTAGCTTCTCTACATTTCTACCTGTAAGAACCAAATCATAGGCTTCTGATAATTTTACAGCTATCTCTTCTCCGATTCCTGCTGTAGCTCCTGTTAATAAAACTGTTTCTCTCATTTTTTATATTGCTGTGAATCCTCCGTCCACTGATAAAATTGTTCCGGTTATCCATTTGCTCATGTCTGAAGCTAAAAAAACGGCTGCATTTGCAATATCCTGTGCTTCTCCAAGCCCCATAGGATGAAGAGCATTTAATCTCTGACTATATTCATCATCAAAGATACTTGAAACGCCATCCAGCATTTCAGTTTTTATAAATCCGGGAGCAATACAGTTTACTCTTATTTTCTTTCCGGCCATTTCAATTGCTAGAGACTTGGTAATTCCATGTAATGCAGATTTGGACATTGAATATGCCACATTTGCAGATGATCCTACAATTCCGTAGACAGATGAAATAAACGTGATAGATGGATGTTCTCCTCTATGGTTTTTGACACTGCAGAATATTTTTGAAAGCTCAAGAGCCGCTAATGTATTAATTTTGAAAACTTTTTCAGCAGTTTCAGCCTTAAGTGTCTTTAATGGCTGTACACAAGGGATTCCCGCAACATTCACCAAACCGTCAAGCTTTCCTATTTCTGAAATTTTACTTTCTACGGCCTGCTTTAATCCGGTGATATCTGAAAGGTCATGTACCAACAGTAAAGAATTATTCTTACAAAGTTTCTGTGTTTCTTTAAGTCCATCTTCATTGATATCAAGTAACAACAGATTTGCCCCTAATAAAGATAGGCTAACTGCTGTTACTCTACCAATACCTGACCCGGCACCGGTGATCATTATATTTTTAGAAGAAAAATCCAGAAAACCAGTTTCTTTAAGCATTCTGTTTAGATAAAATTAAATTATATAGTCCTTCAACAGTTTTAGAATCTGTAATTTCCTGATTGACTAATGATACTCCATATTCTTCATCTGCCATAGCAATAATTGAAAGAGTAGCCAGAGAATCCCAAGCTTCAAAGCTTGTAAGGTTATCCGCAAGATTTACCTGATCTACTTCTAAAATTTCTGACATTTGTTCCAAAAAATTTTCCATATTTATATTTTAAGTTTAAACTTCTATTTGTCTACAAAAATTCATATTTCCTATATTCATAACGATAGTCCCCCAAGTAAGTCCTACTCCAAAACCTGAAAAACAAACATCCATAGTTTCTTTTTCAAGTCTTTCTCCAATATTAAATGTAGTAGTAACAGGTATTGTAACTCCACTGGAGTTGCCGTGATTTTCCACCACATTGCTTGGAAGTTTGTCTCTGCTTACGCCAATTTTATCGGCTAGTTTCTGAAGCATAAACTTATTCGGCTGATGGAATAGAAAATATTCGATTTCATCCACTTTTTTTCCTGCTTCTTCCAAAATGCGTTCTACTTGTTTAGGTACGTTTGTCTGTACAAAGTTGAAAACATTGTCTCCCTGCATAACCAGATGATTTTTACTTCTTTTGTTTCCAAAAGAGTCTTCATAAAGCTCTCCAGTTTCTGCGGTGATTGGACATCGTGCTCCACCAGCAGGGATATTAAGTGCCATTGCACCTTTTCCGTCCATTAATATTTCACCATAGATAAGGTTGTTATTTTCATCTTTTTCTACGATGGTAATAGCTGCAGCATCTCCTATAAGAGGATTACTGTTTCTATCCTGTTTTGAAACTTTTGGACTTAAAACATCGGCATTACAAAGTAAAACTTTATTAATTGAAGGATTATCCAGTAACATAAATGCTTGTTGAAGTCCAATAATAAATCCCGCGCAGCCCTGATTAATATCCATACATAAAACATGGTCTGATAAATCCAGATACTGATGCAGTAAGTTGCTCGTAGGAGGCATTATATATTCTGGAGACTGAGAAACAAATAGAATGGCATCTATCTCTTCTTTATTCAATAATCTTTTATCCAGAAGATAATCAAATCCTTTTATCACCAAATCGTAGCTGGTAATATTCTCAGATTCCACAATACGTTTTGTATTAAATCCCATCGCCATTTTCAGCTTAAGAGATTTTGCTTCTGAGAAAGAATAATTATGCATTTCATCTTCAAATTTCACAACATTTGCAGGAAGAATGCTAAGTATCCCTGATATTTTTTTATTTGATGTTTTAATTTTCATAATTATACAGCGCCATTTCTCTTTAAAACATTTTCGATAGATTCTAATGTTTCAAAGTTTTCAGGCAAAATATCTGTTCCATCTATCGAGATTGAAAATTGCTCATCCAAAGTTGTCACCAAAGAAACCATATCAAAGGAATCCAATAATCCTCGGCTGATAAAATCTGTTTCCTGAGAGAAATCAAATTCTGGTCTTACACTGTTTAATATCTCAATTATTTTATTCTTCATATTTAAGTCTTTTATTTAATAGTACTATATTATACATTTCTTCTTCTACAAATCCAAAATGTTTATATCTTTTAATAGCATTTTCATTAGTATCAATTACCCAAAAGATTTCTCTCTTTACATCTTCAAATTTAGTAAAAAACACGTCCATAAGCTTGGATCCTATTTTTTTACTCCTATGATCAGGTGACACAAACCAATATCTGAGATGGGAAGTAATTCCATTCTTTTCAAAAATAATAAATCCCTGAATTTCATAATCATCTGAATAATAATAAACATCCTTTTGTTCTATCATTTTCTGAAGTTCCCTCCGGGTAGGAATCTGTTCTGCAAATTTATTAAAATATTTGTGATAAATATTTTGCAGTTCCTCTAACCTATCTTCTCCAAGCTGATAAATATTGTCTGGAAGATTGAATTGAGCCATTTCCTTTCGCATCTTATTCATCCTCATAAGTCTTGTATATTTACAAAAACCTGTGTTTGTGAACTCAGAAAGTATGCCTTTAAGATAGTCTTGGTTGCCAACAATTTCAGAAACAATCATTACATTTTCAAATTGTTTATTAATTATCTCAAGATTTTTTTTAAGATCATTAAGATCATTTGTGATAAAAAAAAATTTATAGAAGTTATCTTGTTCAATCAGGAAATATAATCCATTTTCAGAACGGTATGCAATTGTTTTTTTTCCATCAGTCAGGAAACCAAACTTTTCTTCAGACAAAAAGAAATTTGTACAAAATGTTTTACTTCTAAGTCTTATTTGATCTTCCTTAATAAGATTAAAATCAAGTGCTCCTGTTTCTTCCATTTAAGAATTGATTTGTCGATTTAAAAGTGCTCTGTCTATTTTACCGTTAGGATTTCTAGGCATTTCTGCTAGAAACTTATAAGAAGTTGGGATCATATATTTAGGAAGTACATTTAAGATTTCTTTTCTGAAGACATTAGGCTCTACTTCTGTATCATTTTCATACACCAGAACAATCTCTTTTCTCTCTCTGTTATAAACGCAACAAGCGTTTTTAACAAGCTTGAGACTGTTTACAACAATATGTTCAATTTCTCCTAATTCAATTCTGTACCCTTGGTGTTTTACAAGGGTATCTTTTCTTCCTTTAAATATTATTTCTCCTCTTTCATTTACAGAGACAATATCTCCCGTTCTGTAAATTGTTTCAGGATAATGCTTATTCAATGGATTGTTAACGAATGCTGCTGCTGTTTTTTCAGGAGCATTGTAGTATCCTAAAGCTAAGGAAGAACCTCTCACACATAATTCTCCCTCTTCGCCTTTCTCTGCTAGTTTATTTTCATCAGTAATGATTAATACATCTGTATTTCTATAAGGAAATCCTATCGGCAATGGCTCATTATCACTAAACTCTCTGTTTATGATATAATAAGTACAATCAAGTGTGATTTCTATAGGCCCATAAAGGTTAGCAAATTTCGTATGGGGCAAGGACTTGTACCAATAGTTAAATTGTTTTGTAGGGAATACTTCACCTGCAAACCAAACTAGCTTTAAAGAGGATAGGTCTATTGATTTCAAAAGATCCATATTGGCAATATTCACCATAATAGTAGGTACCCAGAATATAAAACTTATTTTCTCCTTTTCCAGTACTTCAAGGATTTTTATAGGGAATGCCGCCATATGTTCCGGAAGTACTACTATTGTACTGGAATGGGCCATCAACATACATAATTCATAACTATAAATATCAAAAATAACCGGAGAAAGAGATCCTATAATTTCATTATCTGAAAACTTAAATATTTCATTGGATATTTCAATGAAATCTATAAAGCTTCTGTGATTCAGGGCTACGCTTTTAGGTACCCCTGTAGATCCTGATGTATTGATAATACAAGACATATCCGTATCAATAGATCTGTCCTCAAGTCTTAAATAAAGGTCTTGAGACTCTTTATCATGATCAAAAACCTGGTTAAAATCAATATCATCAATGATGATCAGTTTCTCTTCGGGATAAATACTTTCAATATTCTTCTTAAAAGCATTTGTTGTAATTAAATATTCAGGTTCAACAAGATTTAAAATTGCGGAAACTCTTTGCAAAGGACTTTTAACATCCAGATTTAAATAGGCATTTCCAGAAAACATAATCCCAAGATCTGCTGTTACGCAGTGGATGGATTTGGGTAAATAAACTGCCACCGGCTTGTTTAAAATATCTTTTTTTGCCAGCAATAGCATTGCCACAATAGCAGTTCTTTTATAAAGATTTTCAAAGCTGATTTTATCTTCATTTTCTACGACAGCTGTTTTATCAGGGAATCGTTTTGTTGTGTTGATAAAATATTCAATCAGATTTTTTTTCATACGTAATATTTATTTGCTAAATGTATATTTTTTTGGATCCGGATCTGTATAGACCACAATTCCTTTTTTGCCTAATTCAATAACACGATGAACAACATATTCAGCATCAAACATTGTGATATTGAGATTTGAAAGCTTTTCTATTTTATATTTACCCGGGTCAAAATATTTTTTTACAACTCCCCAATGTGATTTTTCGGTAAAACTATAATAAAAGTCATCTTCTTTAGTCAGATAATTTTTAGTGATGATTTCACCATTCTCTTTTTTAATATTGATCTTTGCATTTTTTTTAAAAAACAGATCAAAATATTCATACTTTCTTCTTAATATACTGTCTGCACAATGCATTATAGTTCCCACATGATGTTTTCCTAATCCTAATGAAAACACTTTTGCCTTTACATCAGCAAGTTTATAATAAGGAGAATTTTCATCCCAAGAAGATTCAGAATACACATGAGATTCTGTCAAATATTTGGCTAATTTTCCAAATGCAGCTACAGAGTGGTAATCAAGGCTTCTTTCTATTTTTTTATAATTTCTGAAAACTTCTGGCAATAAACCGGCTAACGTGGGGGTTGTTTTAATACTAAACGTTCCTCCTTTCTTTCTTATTAATGGATATGACGGCATTAAAAGAGTTCCCTCTTCACCAATTAAATCCAGCACCATATCAATAAAGGTTTCGGGAGTACCTTCATAATTATAAAATTCATCCCAAGAACTATGAATAAAAATTACATTTCCTTTTTGTACACCCATTTTCCGGAATTTCTCAGCTAATTCTTCAGAGGTAATTTTTTTTCGATAAACTTGTTTATCGAACTTCCTTTTATATTTATTTCTTAGATGAGTTAATGATCTTACTTTCAGTCTATTCCTCAGAAGATCGAAAATTTTTCTTTTCATTGTTGTCTAAACTTTTCCAATTGCAAGTCTATACGTCATTATCATTTGAATTAAATACGTAATACTTCTTCCAACAGACAATAGTAATAGTGTATAAACGACATCACCTTTAAATAAGATATACCCAAACCCTAATGATGCTACAGTAAAAATAAGAAATAACATCTGCCATAAAAAATCAAATTTTTGTTTTTCTGCAATTACAAATAGCCATCCTGTAGGCATTGTTATAAAACTCAGCAGATACATTACACATAATATCTGCGCAAATATCCCGGAATCTTTCCATTGGCTGCCAAAGAAAAACGCAAAAAGATCCGGAGCAAAAATAAAAAGAATGATGAATGGTGGTAAAGCACAGGCTATTAACAATAATGTTGTTTTTTTATATATTCCGGAACACTCACCATTATTTCTATAATCCTCAGCGGCTTTCTGTTTAAATACATCTTTTACAGCATTTCCAATAAATGATAACGGAACGCCCAAAAACCGGTCAGTAAGTGCATAAAATCCCACTACTTTAAACCCAAATTGAGATGTTAGATAAAAAATAACAATTTGGACAGACAATGTATTAATCAACTGGCCTGGTATATTAAATTTAGCAAAATTAATATACTTGAAAAAGAGTTTCTTCATCACTCTTTTGTCAATATTTCTGAAACTCGCTTTGTCTTTTTTTAAAACAATATAAAATCCTGAAACAACTGACAATACCTGTCCAAAAATCTGTCCTTTAATAAGTCCAAGACTTAAAATATTTATTTGAGGAAGTAATGCTGAAATTCCAGCAATAGAAGAGTTATTAATAATTTTATTCTTAACAAGATTCTGAAAATATTTCTTCCTTACAAACCATTCATTTAACAGGTTAAATGCTGAAAATAACAATCCTGCCAAAGGAATGTATACCAAAAAATTATTATGGCTTTCAAAATTGAAAGCCTTATAAATAAATGTATCAAACAAATAAATAATTACAGAACTCAACGCAAAAAAGAAAACGCCTATTCCTAAACACAGCACTATTAAATTAGCTGCAACTGAGTCTTTTTTCGGAAGAATAACAGCCATTTCATATTTAAGCATCATAAATACCAATAAAAATGAAAGTACCGCTGAAAAATTAGAAAATACCCCAAAGTCTTCTGGAGTATAGATTCTGGTTAGGAGAAACGAAAAAAGAATAGGTATTAATTGTGCAAAGAAAGAACCTCCGATCATCACCAAGAGGTTTTTCCTGAAATCACTGCTAAGCATTTCTTTAAGCCGAAGAATAATATTATTTATTGGCATAAATTCTTTCGATAATATCTACTACTTTCAACCCTTCCAAAGCATTGGTTGTAATGGTATTTCTTCCTTTTAATACGTCTACTACATTTTCAATAATATAGTGATGATTAGCTGCAGAACCTTTATATGCGCCATAATCATTTCCTGGATTGGTAGGAGGAAGTTCCGGCATCACATAATCTTTCACATTGCACACCTCAACTTTATCCATATATTGCCCTCCAATTTTTATTGCACCGTTCTCTGCAATAATTGTCATTGAACTTTCAAGGTTTTGATTCCATACTGAAGTAGAATAGTTTAATGCTCCCATCCCACCGTTTACGAAATCGAAACTAATAAATCCTGAGTCTTCAAAATCTGTAAGAGTCTGGTGATTAAAATCAGCAAATTTTGCCTGTATATTGGTAATATCACCGAACAGCCAGTACATAATATCTATAAAATGAGAAAACTGTGTAAATAATGTTCCACCATCCAGATCTTTCTTTCCGTGCCATGATTCCGGCTTATAGTATCTGTCATCACGATTCCAGTAGCAATTAAGCTGAACCATGTATACTTCACCCAATTTTCCGCTTTCTACCATTTCTTTAACCCAGGCAGAGGGTGGAGAATAACGGTTTTGCATTACCGCAAAAACCTGTTTGTGTTTGTGCAGAGCCTGAAAAATAAGTTTTTCTGCATCTTGCTTATTCAAAGTCAGTGGTTTTTCCACAACAATATGCTTTCCGGCATCAATGGCTTTATAAGATTGTTCAAAGTGGAATCCGTTGGGAGTAGCAATATTGATAACATCTGCTTCTATTCCTGCTTTCAAAAATTCATCTAATGATGTAAAGAAAGGAACATCATAGCTTTCAATTCCTAAAGAAGATTTATCCTTTATATCTATTAGAGCTACAAGCTCACATTCAGAATTTCTTGTGATCATCTCAGCATGTCTCTTGCCGATATGCCCGCAGCCCACTACTGCAAATTTTATTTTTTCACTCATTTGCATATTTAAATTTTTGAAACTTTATTATTTTCTAATTTGTATTTTTCTCCACTTTCTTCACAAACTGCAATATTGTCTGCGTCAAACTGAAGTTTATGCCCGAATTCGCTCATCCAGCCCATTTGTCTGGCAGGGTTTCCCACTACCAATGCATAATCCGGAACTTCTTTTGTAACCACAGCTCCTGCACCGATAAAAGCATACTGACCTATATTATGCCCGCAAACAATCGTTGCATTAGCTCCGATGGAGGCCCCTTTTCCAACGTGTGTTTTCAGATATTCATTCTTTCTGTTTACTGCACTTCTTGGGTTTATTACATTGGTAAAAACCATTGAAGGTCCTAAAAAGACATCATCATCACATGTTACTCCTTCATAGATAGAAACATTATTCTGAACTTTCACATTTTTTCCTAAAATTACTTTGGGGGAAATAACAACATTCTGTCCAATATTGCATTTTTCACCCAAAATGCAACCTGTCATGAGATGCGAAAAATGCCAAATTCGGGTTCCGTTTCCTATTTGACATCCTTCGTCAATAACGGCTGTTTCATGTGCAAAAAAATCCGACATATCTGGTTTATATTATTTAAAATAATTCTTAATTTCTTTAATTATAATATCCTGTACTTCCTGGTCAAATTCAGTATGAATTGGAAGAGAGATAACTTCTTGGCAAAGCTGCTCCGTAACCGGAAGACTAAAATCATCTTCTACATATTGAAGAAAAGCTTCCTGTTTATACAGGGGCAAAGGATAATAGATCATGCTTGGGATATTCTTATCTGCCAAATATTTTTGTAATTCATCTCTTTTTCCATTTTTCACTCTCAGGGTGTACTGATGAAATACATGCGTAGAATTCCCGGCTCTCTCAGGAGTCTGAATTTCAGCAATACCCGCAAGATTTTTATCATAATAATCTGCCATTCTGTTTCGTGCGGCTGAATATGTATCCAAGTGCTTAAGCTTAACTTTTAATACAGCTGCCTGAATGGTATCCAATCTTGAATTACAACCTAAAACTTTATGATAGTACTTTTTTTCCTGGCCATGGTTGGCAATCATTCTGATTTTAAACGCTAATTCATCATCATTGGTCATCAAAGCACCTCCATCACCATAGCATCCCAGATTTTTTGACGGAAAAAAAGAAGTACATCCAATATGCCCAATAGTTCCTGTTTTTTTAACGGTTCCATCTGAAAACGTATAATCAGAGCCAATTGCCTGAGCATTATCTTCTATAACAAAAAGGTTGTGTTTTTCTGCAAATTTAAGAATTTGTTCCATATCAGCACTTTGGCCATATAAATGAACAGGAACAACCGCTTTGGTATTAGGGGTAAGGTATTTCTCAAGACCATCAAGCTGTATATCAAAAGTATTCTCGTTTACATCTACCATTACAGGTTTTAACCCTAAAAGACCTATAACTTCTGCAGTCGCTACATAAGTGAAAGCAGGGCATATTATTTCGTCACCTGGCTGCAGATTAAGGGCCATCATGGCAATTTGAAGAGCATCTGTTCCGTTGGCACATGGAATAACATGCTTTACTCCCAGATATTCTTCAAAATCGTGTTGAAATTCTTTTACAGCAGGGCCATTAATAAATGCTGTATTGTCTATGCATTCCTGAATACCAGCATCTATGTCTTCTTTTATTTTCAGGTATTGACCTTTAAGATCAACCATTTGAATTTTCATATTTTTAGTTTTTTGAGTGCATATAGTAGTGCATTTAATTCATGATAAGTTCACTTATCTTCTTTCCGATAGAAAGACATGAAGTGGCTGCAGGAGAGGGAGCATTTCTAACATGAATAATGTTTCCGTTTTTCACGATGTCAAAATCATCAATCAACCCTCCATTTCTGTCGCAAGCCTGGGCTCTTACTCCAGAACCACCTGCCACAAGATCACTTTCCTGTATTTCCGGTAAAAGTTTTTGAAGCGCCTTAGTAAAAGCAGATTTGGAAAGTGAACGGTGCATTTCTCCCATTCCGGTTTTTCCATATTTTGCTACAATTTTTCTAAATCCAGGCCATAGCATGGTTTGCATGGTTTCGTTGAAATTGAAATCGAAAAAGTGGTATCCTTCCTTTTTGAAAGCCAGAACTGCGTTGGGACCAGCCTCTATATTACCGTCAATCATTCTGGTAAAGTGAACTCCAAGAAAAGGAAAATTAGGGTCGGGTACCGGATAAATAAGATGTTTTACCAGGTATTTTTTTTCATCCTTTATTTTATAGTATTCTCCTCTGAACGGAATAATGACCACATCATTTTGTTCGTTGGTCATTTTTGTTATTTTGTCGGAGTATAATCCGGCACAGGAGATTAATTTGTTGGTTTTAAATTCGGAAATATTGGTAGTGACAATAATTTCAGATCCTTTATTAATGATGTTTTTTACTTCATTATTAAATCTTACTTCACCTCCTGATTCTTCAAAAAGTTCTTTTATTTTTTTGGCTATTCCCGGATAATCAATGATTCCTGTCTGTGGAACTTTAATTGCTTTTACGCCTTCACAGTGAGGTTCAATTTCACGGAATTCTTCTCTGGAAAGATATTTTAAATCCTGAAGTCCGTTTTCAACTCCTCTTTTATAGATATTATCTAAAAGGGGTAATTCTTCCTGTGAAGTAGCTACAATGATCTTCCCGCAAAGGTCATATCGTATGCCATGTTTCTCAGCAAAGTTGATAACGGAATTATAGCCTTCGATACAGTTTTTAGCTTTAAGGCTTCCAGGCTTGTAGTAAATCCCGCTATGAATTACTCCACTGTTATGCCCAGATTGATGCAATGCTACATCGTTTTCTTTTTCCAAAATCAGAATCTTAGAATCAGGATTTTTCAGTAGAGTCTGATAGGCTGTAGCCAATCCTACCAAACCTGCACCAATGATGATGATATCATAGTTCATGATCAGTTATAATCTTGCATCTACCAGACTTCTGTCTAAACATGCTTTGGTATCGAAAACCACAGCATTCTCTTTTTTAAGCTGATCCAGATCTATTTCCAGAAACTCATTATGAGAGACCGCAATGACTAAAGAATCATACTTTTTGCCTTCCTGAAGGGCATCCAGAATATCAATTCCATATTCGTGCTTTACTTCTTCTTTGCTTGCCCATGGATCATAAATATCAACATTTACTCCGAAATCAGCAAGTTCTTTATAGATATCTACAACTTTAGTATTTCTGACATCCGGACAGTTTTCTTTGAACGTAACTCCTAAAATCAGGGCATTAGAATTTTTAATAACCCCGCCTTTTGCGATAAGAAGCTTCACTACTTTAGCAGCCACAAACTTTGCAATAGAATCGTTTACACGTCTTCCTGATAAGATAACATCGGGATGATATCCCAGTTGTTCTGCTTTGTGTGCAAGGTAATAAGGATCTACAGAGATACAATGTCCTCCTACTAATCCTGGTTTATATTTAAGGAAATTATACTTTGTTCCAGCTGCTTCCAATACATCATTAGTATCGATACCTACTCTATCAAAAATTAATGCCAATTCGTTCACAAAAGAAATGTTAACATCTCTTTGTGCATTTTCAATAGCTTTTGAGGCTTCTGCAACTTTAATACTGGGTGCTTTGTGAGTTCCAGCAGTAATAATTTTTTTATATAATTGATCTACTTGTTCAGCAATCTCTTCTGTAGACCCAGAAGTTACTTTTTTAACACTTGTAAGTGTATTTACTTTATCTCCCGGATTAATTCTTTCCGGAGAATATCCTACAAAAAAGTCTTCGTTAAACGTAAGTCCTGAATATTTTTCAAGAACTGGTACGCACTCTTCTTCTGTACATCCTGGAAAAACTGTAGATTCATAAATGATAATATCTCCTTTTTTAATAATTTCTCCCAGCATTTTTGAAGCAGAAATCAATGGATTCAAATCCGGAGCATTATATTTATCAATGGGAGTAGGAACTGTTACAATGAAAACATTAGCTTCTGCAATATCAGATAACAGGCTTGTTGCTTTATAGCCTAAAGAACCATTGGATTCGTTATATTTTTTCAGTCCGTTATTTAATTTATCAACATCAGCTTCAAGCGTTATATCTTTTCCGTTATTAAGCTGATCAACACGCTGTGTATTGATATCAAATCCAAAAACGGGATAATGATCTGCAAATTCAAGAGAGAGAGGAAGCCCTACATAACCCTGGCCTATAACCGCTATTTTATATGTTGTTGTCATTAACTAAGTTTATTTTTTATTTTTTGAAACCAAGATTGTTCTGTATGCTGGTTATAGCCATAACCATATTTATTACTGTATCCTAAATTTTCCCTGCTTACATCATTAAGCACAAATCCGACATTTCTGATTTTTTTCTGGTCAATATTACGGTTGGCAAATTCCAGCAACGCCTTTTCTGTGTACTTGGATCTGGAAACGTAAATGGTTACATCAGAAAGTTCAGCAATAAGGAAAGTATCAGTTACAAGAAGCAATGGTGCTGTGTCCAGAATAATATATTCGTATTTTTCCTTCAATTCTGTTAAAAGAATCTCATAACGCCCGTTAGACAGCAATTCTGTTGGGTTTGGCGGAATCATTCCTGAATAAATTACATCAAGATAGGGGTTAAAAGATGATACATGAATAATATCTTCAAGTTTAGTCTCGTCATTGTAAAGATACTCCGTAAGCCCGGCAAGTCCTTTTCTGGCAGGATTATACCTTTGAAGCTGGGGATTTCTGATATCAGATCCGATAATAATTGCTTTTTTCTTGGGATTGGCCAATGTCAAAGCCAAGTTGACAGATGTGAATGTTTTTCCTTCTCCTTTTACTGTTGAAGTAACAAATACTACTTTTCCCTTTTTCTCTTTTGAAAGCATGAAATTCATATTGGTAATAAGAATTCTGAATGCTTCTGCCATGGGAGTAATATCATTCATTTTAACAATTTCAGAATCTCCTTTTTCAAGACTTGGCAGTTCTCCAATAATAGGTGCATGCACTAGCTTTTCTAAATCATGTTTCGTAACAACCTTATTATTGAAAAGCATTCTTAAGTAAATGATAACAAAAGGAACTAGTAATCCCACCACCAAATAAACAATCAGAATGATATTCTTTTTGGGTGCAATAGGGTTTGCGGATGCATATGCCGTATCTATTATTCTCGCTTTAGGAGCAGTAATAGATTCAGCAATTGCTGTTTCTTCTCTTTTTTGAAGCAACAACAAGTATAAATTTTCCTTGATCTGTTGTTGTCTTTCAATACTTCTGAACATTTTCTCAATAGAAGGCAACTTAGATATCTTATCTGAAACTTTATTCTGCTCACCAAGATATTCATTTCTTGCCAGCTCAAGACCTATTCTGTTTCTCTGCAAACTCTGCTCAATAGACTGGCGCATTGTGTTGATCTGTTTGGTGATATCCACCACTGTTGGATTTTCTACAGTTGCAGACTCTAAAAACCTGTTTCTCTGAAGAATAAGCTGATTATATGTAGAAATTCCTGCAATGGCTTCAGGATTTTTTAGTCCTACATTGGAAGGTAAAGCCTGATACTGTCCCTGTCTGTTTACAAAACTGATCAAAGCATTAGTAAGTTCCAGCTGTGCATCTACATCAAGCTGTTTTGCTCTTGCAGCGGCAGAACTTTCCAGACTTATTTTTGCCTCTGTTTCAAGATCAGTAAGGTTATTTTTGGATTTAAATATTTCTTTTTGACTTTCTACATCTCCCAGCTCTCCTGTAAGTCTTTTAATTCTGTCTTCAATAAAGTCCAGTGTTTTCTTAGATTCCGAATTTTTATCTAAAATGGCATCATTGTTATATGCTAAAACCAAAGCATTAAGTATGTCTTGCGCTTTTGTAATCTGTGGATAGTTCATATCCAGTTTCAATACGGTAGCATCTTTATTAATTAAGCTTACCGCCAGCGTATTCTGCAGCATGTTTACTTTAGCATCTACTGTTGAAATGTAAAGTTCAAGATCGTTCAGATTTATCTCTTTTAAAGCAGCCGGATTATACTTATTATTTTTAGTAATAATAATATTGGCAAAAGGAAGTCCTATGGTCTTACCAAAACCGGTAACAATTTCTTTTTGTGGCTTATCTGTACTTACAATAAGTTTCTCCCCTTCTATTTTTAGCAGAACAGGAGTAGAAATTTCATCTGGTTTTTCATTAATTACCCTTACTTCAATTGGCGAGGTATCTTTATAAAGTTCAATTTTTCTAAGTTTGGACTTTGCGAAAATATCAGTCTGAAGGTTTTTATTAATGACAACTTCCTTCATTAATCTTTTTGACTTCAGCATCTCAATTTCATTAGCAATACTGTTTGTTTTCAGCCCACCTAAATTTGAAAAGTCTGGTAAAACACCCAAGTCATTATTTATGGGAGACGAGGAGTTTTTAGCATCTTTTACAAGTACTGTTGTCTGTACATTGTAAACAGGAGTCATAAACTTCAATGCAATATAGCCGATTACCAAAGCAATAAAGGCACTCAGAGCAAACCACGGCCATTTTCTTAAATAGGGCTTTACTATTTCATTAATATCAATATTCCTTGAACTATTTTCTACTTCTAAAGGTGCTGAAGACTGTTGGGTGTTCATTAATTTTTTTATTTCTTAAATAAACTTATTACTACTGCTATTGCTGTGATAGCTATAGAAGCTGCCGTAAGGTACAGAGTTGTATTGGGATTCTGTTTTGCTAAAACATCTTTGGTATTGCTTGAGGAAACAATAATGGCATCTCCTTGTTTCAGATTGTAATAAGGAGAATTAATAAGATTGGCATCCCGAATATTAATACGGCCATGAGAAACAACACCATTTTCTGTTCTGATTACCAATATGTCTTCTCTTTTCCCATATTGCGTCAGGTCACCAGCCATACCTAATGCATTTAAAATAGTTGCCTGCCCGCTTGCTATAGTATAGTCTCCCTGTCTGCTGACTTCTCCAAGTACTGTAACTTTAAAATTCGAGAGCCTGATATTAATTGTTGGGTTAATAACATATCTCGTCATTTTTTCTCTAAGTTCATCTTTAAAAGCAGTCAAACTTTTCTCTGAAGTATTGAGTTTTCCTAATATCGGAAAGTCAATATCTCCATTTGCATCTACGATATAAGTTGGTCCTGAAAGTACTGTTGATCCCTGATTAGGAGTATTTCCGCCGGCCATGGCATTTGTCTGGATAAGTTCTGAGGAAGAATAATTCTGATTAAAAGGTTTTACAACATCCATATCCTTGGCAGTGATCAGAATCACCAACTGATCCCCCACCTGGATTGTATTTGCTGAATTTTTAGCAGAGGCATTGATTGCAACCTGTTCTATATTCTGCATATAATTTAAATCATTCTTAGCATTAGGATTAACTTTACAGGAAATCACTAATGAAGATGCCAAAACTACTGCTAATATTTTTCCTTTCATTATCTTGTTAAATTATGCAAATATACATTTATATTTATTCTATTTATCCAGGGCCTCATAAATTGAATTATTACTTCGGAATTCAGGCACTATTGTTTTAAGAATCCTTACAACTTCCACCTTATCTCTTCTCAGCGAAGCTTTAGTAATTTGCTTGGTAAGTGTATCTATTTCTTCAAATCCCATAGAAGGGTCTTTAGAAATCATAATTTTGTCATTATGAGTAGGAAGTGTTTTTGCGTCATCACTTAAGAGTTCTTCATATAACTTTTCCCCAGGTCTCAGTCCTGTATAAATAATCTTAATATCAATGTTAGGTTCGAATCCTGATAATTTTATCATTCTTTTGGCAAGATCAATAATTTTAACGGGTTCCCCCATATCAAAAACAAAAATTTCACCTCCTTCGCCCATTGTTCCTGCCTGAAGTACCAGTTCGCAAGCCTCAGGAATTGTCATGAAATATCGTACAATTTCCGGATGGGTTATGGTGACCGGTCCTCCGGCTTCAATCTGCTTTTTAAAATGAGGTATTACAGAACCGTTAGATCCCAGTACATTTCCAAATCTTGTTGTAATAAATTTGGTAACGTTACCTTCCACATTCTGAAGCGATTGTACAAAAAGCTCAGCAGCACGTTTTGAAGCTCCCATTACATTGGTTGGATTTACAGCTTTATCTGTAGATACCATTACGAACCTGTTTACTTTATACTTGCTGGATAGTTTTGCAACAATCTTAGAACCTAATATATTAACAAAGATAGCTTCATGAGGGTTTTCCTCTACTAAAGGTACATGCTTATAAGCCGCAGCATGATACACCATTGAGAAGTTATAGGTCTGGAACAGAGATTCCATCCTATGATGATTGGAAACGTCTCCTAAAACAAATTTGAAAGCGATATGAGGGAACTTCTCTCTCATTTCAAGTTCAATTTCATAAAGCGGAGTTTCTGCCTGGTCTAAAACTACAATTAATGAAGGATTGAAAAGAGCCACCTGTCTTACAATTTCGCTACCTATGGATCCTGCCCCACCGGTTACTAATACTGTTTTATCAAAGTGTCTGCTTTTAACTTTTTCGTTCTGAATTTTGATAGGCTTTCTGTTTAACAGGTCTTCAATTTGAAGGTTTCTGATAGATCCACCCAGATCACTGTCTCTAAGCTTTTGCACAGATGGCGCTTTAAAGACGTTAAGATCTTTCTCTAAAAATAGATTCACCCATGAATTCATTTCATCTCTGGCCATCATTTCTTTAACAACAAGAACGCCATCAATAATAAGATCTTCTTTGGTATTTTGTTCTATTTTTTCTTTTTCATAAATGGGTTTTCCCAGCAGCGAAGCTCTTTTGGAATCTGTTCTTTGTGTCAAAAATCCTACTACCTGATAGGGAAGACTTGGATTATCAAGAATAGCACGGGCAATGGCAATAGACTGTTCATCAATTCCCAATACCAGAATTCTTTTTTTAAGTGCACTTCTTCGGTATTCTCTTACAATATGAAAAAACTCTTTCACATAAAGTCTGAAAAGAAATAATCCCATAAATGAAATTACAAAATAAAGCATCAGATACGGAGTAAGAATAAACTTACTTCCTGTAATCCAGAAATAGCAGATATTGATGGTTCCGATCGCCAGCATTGTGCAAAAACAGGAAATCAGAAGCTTAAATAAGTCTATAAATGTAGAATGGCGGATAATCCCGGCATAAGTCTTGAAGGCATACATAAAAGCAGCGTTCACCAGAATAATAAAAGCGAAAATAAGGCTTTTATCATCGTGATAAATAAATTCCTGCTTGGTAATTTTTGCGATAATGTAAGTAGAAAGAAATAAAGATATTACAAGAATAATAATGTCTATTACAAGAATTATCCATCTAGGAAGATATCTTACGTCTGAGAGATTGACAACATTATCCCCTCCAAATATTGTTTTTCTAAGAGAATTGTACATTGTCTGTATTGGTGTTCATATTTAATTAAGTATAATATCTAATTATCCAATCAAAGATAATTTTGATACAATCATGCAAAAATAAATAAATTTATTTCAATATGCTGAAATCAAAAATAAATTTGATGTTATATTTATAAAATCTAACAATTTTATTGTGGTACAGCTAAACCGAGAGACAAAAATCATACCATACAATCTGTTGATGAAGGTGATATTTATCTTCAAAAATTCTTTATTTCAGCTGTTTTTTCTTCAAAAGAAGTATTAAATCTTTATGTATCAATCTTTTTCAATGAACCGGTTGTTTTTTTACTAAAAGTCATACGTCAAGTTTTTTTTTAATTTATTAATATTTAGCCAAAAATATCAATTATTTTCTCATACTCAAAACCTTTGCTCATCAAATGTTTTATAGTTTTGGTTTTTTTTTGATATTCTTTCAAGCCCGTTTGTTTGGTATAATAATCATCAAAAATTTTTCTGATGGTTTTCTCATAATCAGAATCATCAATCTCATCAAAACAAGAGTTTATCAACCTTTCTGAGATCTGTTTCTGCTTAAGATTGATTTTAATTTTGGTTTTCCCCCAGTGTTTGATGTAAAATTTTCCCCGGATATAGCTCCTGGTAAATCGTTCTTCGTTCAGGTAATTTTCTTTCAGGAGAAATAAAATGATTTCCTCTTTTGCTTCATCAATAAGCAGAAATTCCCTCATCTTCTGTTCCACCTCAGCATGGCAGCGATCCTGGTAAACACAATAGTTAACCAGTTTCTGCTTAATTTCATCGAAGGTATAAGATTTTTTTTCCATTGTAATAAAAAAAGAATGAGCAGTTTGCCCATTCTTTATATGATATTGGAATGTCTGTTAGTAATTGAACAGAGCTTTACCTTCCATTAATTCGTTCACTTTCTTTCTTACAGATCCAAGAACTTCTTCATTTTTGATATTGTCCACTACTTCAGAAATTAATCCGGCAATAGTATCCATATCATTTTCTTTTAATCCTCTTGTTGTAATAGCCGCAGTTCCCAATCTGATACCAGATGTTGTAAATGGTGATTTATCATCGAAAGGAACCATGTTTTTATTACAAGTAATATCAGCAAGTACTAATGCTTTTTCAGTTTCTTTACCGTTTACTCCTTTGTTTCTAAGGTCTACCAGCATCAGGTGGTTATCTGTACCACCGCTTACGATATCAAAACCTCTGTCGATCATCGCTTTTGATAATGCCTGAGCATTAGATTTAACCTGTTTCGCATAGGTTTCAAACTGTACGTCCAATGCTTCACCGAAAGCTACCGCTTTACCAGCAATTACATGCTCAAGAGGTCCTCCCTGAATACCTGGGAATACAGCTCCGTCCAGTACCTGGCTCATCATTTTGATTTCTCCTTTTGGAGTTTTGTGACCGTAAGTATTTTCAAAGTCTTTCCCCATCATGATCATCCCTCCTCTTGGCCCTCTCAGGGTTTTGTGAGTAGTAGTCGTTACGACATGACAGTGTTCGAATGGAGAGTTCAACAATCCTTTCGCCACTAAACCAGCCGGGTGAGCAATGTCTGCCCAAAGCGTTGCTCCAACTTCGTCTGCCACTTCTCTGAATTTAGCATAGTCTAAATCTCTTGAGTACGCAGAGAAACCTGCAATAAGCATTTTTGGTTTTTCTCTCAATGCCACTTCTCTCATTTGGTCATAGTCGATAAGACCTGTTTCCTGCTGAACTCCGTAAGAAACTACGTTATATTGAATCCCTGAGAAATTCACTGCAGAACCGTGAGTAAGGTGTCCTCCCATTGAAAGATCCATTCCCATGATTTTGTCACCTGGTTTCAAAACTGCAAGATAAATGGCTGCATTCGCCTGAGAACCGGAATGTGGCTGAACATTCACGTAGTCTACTCCGAAAAGTTCTTTAGCTCTGTTGATCGCTAAAGTTTCAACCTCATCTACTACTTCGCATCCTCCGTAATATCTTTTTCCGGGATACCCTTCAGCATATTTATTTGTCAGTACACTTCCCATTGCTTTCATCACGTTTTCAGAAACAAAGTTTTCTGATGCAATAAGTTCTAAACCATGGGTTTGTCTTTGTCTTTCCTTTTCAATCAGGTCGAAAATAATATCCATTTTACTTTTAGTTTTTGAAATTTTCACCCCAAATGTACGGAATTTTCGTCGAGATTTATCTATTGAAAAAATGATTTTTAAACACTAAAAAATGAAAATATGTATCCATAAATCCTACATTACGGTTCTTTTAAATGTGTCAAAAAGCCTTTAAAATTCCTCATCAGAAAGTTCTTTATTCACCATAGCTCCGGCAAAACTCCCTTGTGCAACTGCATTGGCTACGGAACGCATCATGGTTACATTATCTCCACAGGCAAAAAGTCCGGAAACGGTTGTTTTCTGCATCATATCTACTTTAATAAATCCCTGTTCTGTCAGTTCACATCCCAGATCATCAGATACATTGATATTCTGCTCAAAAGGAATTTTAGCATACAAAGCCTGTAAAGGAATTTCTTTTCCGTTTTTAAAAATTATTTTTTGAATGAAACCATTTTCATGTTTTACTTCTTTGATTTCATCTTCGTTAAGAATGATTTTATTCTGCTTCAGTTTTTCAAGTTGTATTTCACTAAGAACAGCTTTTCCATTGGTAAATAAAGTGAGGTTTTTAGTCAGATTAAAAATCAGTTTTGAAAACTCGTAGGCCATATCTCCGTTGGAAAGAATTCCGGTGATTTCATTTTTCACTTCATAACCATGACAGTATGGGCAATGGATAACAGAAATTCCCCAACATTCTGCAAATCCGGGAATATCCGGCATAATATCCTTCACTCCTGAAGCAAGGATGAGCTTTTTGGTATTAAATTTTTCTCCGGATGAAGTTTGAATTTCAAAACCTTCGGTTGTCTTTGCTGTTTTTACGACTGTTCCATTATAAAACTTTACAGTGTCATATTTTTCTACATCTTCTTTTGCCAGCTTTGCAATTTCCGCGGGTGTTTTTCCGTCATGAGTAACAAAGTTATGGGAATGCGGAGTCTGTCTGTTGCAGGGTTTTCCGTTATCAATAATCAGGACATTTCTTAAAGATCTTCCTAAAGACATTCCTGCAGATAATCCAGAATAGCTTCCTCCTATTATTATAACATCAAGGTTTTTGTTTTTCATAGCTCAGTTGATAATTGATGATTGATGATTGATGATTGATGATGCAAAGATAGCTTAAAATCAATTAATGCAATGAAGTTGCAATAAAATTTATCTATTAACTTTATCCTGTCTACAAATCATCTTTTCCAGCTTTATTAATAACTATTTCCATCCATTTTTAACTTCGATAATCTCATCGTGAATTCTTTTATTAACATCTATTTTTGCACCCTGTAAACTAAAAATAGCAGTCCCTCTTTCTCTTGCATACGGATTGGTAATAGAATCTTCCAATTTTGCAACTTCAAAAAATGAACCGGATTCTTCAAGTTCTTTCCCTGCTTCGGAGGCATCTTTGACTCTGATAACATTTTTATATTTCTTACTTAAGTCAATCCAATTAATATAGTCTGCGTGAAATGACATCGCTGTTACTCCAGCTTTGGTATAATAATTAATCGCTCCTGTCTGTCCATAATTGTCACACAACACCATTGTATTTCCGGTTTTTGATAGCCTGGAATATTCTTTATCTACCTTTTGAGCCAGTTCTTTCCAACCCTGCATATCTGCAAAATCCTGTGGCAGCGGATGATCTTTTCCATCTTCCCAGCGAAGCAGTCCTAATTTTTTGTACTGGCTTTGGTGGGACACGATGTATTCAGGACTTTTATTTGGAAAAGCCACATTATACAAAGGCAGGAATAAAAGTACAGGAATGAGAAGACATACGGGTTTCAAAAATCTTTTCCAGCTTTTTTCAAATACATTTCCGAGAAAAACAGCACCAAAAGCAATATACACAGGATAGAGTCCGATTGCGTAGTAATCTTTTGCTTTAAAAAACAAAAATAGAGTGATCGTGATGATATAGCTCCAGAAGAAAAACCTGAATTTTTCAAAAGGTTTGTATAACAGCAATGCTCCCCAGCCTGCAATAATCACAAAAATAACTCCGACAAAAAATAAAATCTGAGATTTCATAAAACCCATCCGGTCTACATGCACCAATTGTTTTTCAGAAAGTTCTTTCATATGATGAATAACAGGAAACTGGTTCTGGTACTGCCAGAGAAGATTGGGAAAAATAATTATTAAAGCTAAAAGAGCTGCCCAATACACATGAGGCTGCATAAAAATCTTCCTCTGCTCTGTCAGCAATAATGCGGGAATAAGCCCCAATAATGAAAAAACAATATTGTATTTGTTTAATATTCCTATTCCGACAATGATGGCGCTTATATACAACCATTTTACTTTTTGAGAATTGAAATATTTAATCAGACTGTAGTAAAAGAACAGCCAAAGGAAAATCTCCAGAGAGGTGGGCTGGAATAACATATTTACCCGAAGCAGTACTGAAAATAATATACCTGAAGAAGCCAGCACTTTAGCAAACAGGCTTCCCTTGAGTTCTTCCACAACTTTCCATGTCAGTACTATCGTTAAAGCTCCGAACAGAGCTGGAAAGAATTTAACCCAAAAGATGGAATTGCCCAACATTTTAATCATCCATGCCAGCCAGGAATTAACAGGAGGAACGGAAAGATATCCCCATGCCAGATGATTGGCCTGATCAAGATGCAGGTATTCGTCTCTGTGCAATTCATACTCAGGACTTATCAAGGAATATTGAAGGGCAAACTTTGCGATGATAAAAAGCAGCAGGATCCAATAGTCTTTTTTCATGGAAAATAGTTTGAAATTTAAAAATAAGACATTTTAAATGCTCGATTTGTTACAATCTTGCTATTAATTAATAAAAAAGAATCCCGGAGAAAAAAATTCCTCCGGGATTCACAGTTTAAAAGTGTATAGTGTAGTTTATTATTTTTTGTTCGCTTTTTCTTTAAGCTCTTCCTTATCTTTATCAGATGGGTTCCACACTTTAATTTCAGTGTCTTTTGTAATATTAGACCCCGGAAGAATCTGAACGTTGATCCCGTCACTTGCTCCCAGTTTCAAATATACTTTTTTGAATTTTCCATCATTTTGCTTCGCTTCCACGAAAGGAACATCTTTACCTTGTTTCTTTTCATACTGAACCAAAGACTCATCCAATAACAATGCATTTTTCTGGGAACTCAAAACAATTTCACCATTCGCAGAAAAACCTGCTCTAATATACTCATTATTAGGATTAGTTACGTTACCTTCTACCGGAAATTTAATAGTTCCTGCATTATCTTTACCTTTTGGTGCAATCATCGTTAGTTTTCCTGGGAAAGTTTTATTTTGCAGTGCACCGATCACGATATTCATATCCATCCCTTCTTTTAGCTTTCCGGCCTGGGCTTCGTCAATTTCGCCTTTAAAGATCAGAACATTTAAATCTGCCACTGAACAGATTGTAGTTCCTGCATTAAAGTTATTGGCTTCAATCACCTGGCTTCCTGCTTTTACGGGAACTTCCAATACGGTACCTGAAGCTTTTGAACGGATTTCGGTAGTTGCCAACCCTTGTCCTTTAAGTTCAGGAGTTGCTCCGGTTTTCGCAATTTGCAATCTTTTTTGAGCGGTATTCAATTGCTGCTGGGCATTTTTCAAAGTCTGCTGCTGAGAGTATAACTGCTGCTGAGCGTTCAGATATTCCTGTTTTGAAGCCACTCCTTGCTTATATAGTTTATCCTGCATTTCAAACTGCTTTTGCATATTTCCTACATTCATCTGAGCATTACTGATCTGGATCTGCGCATTCTGAACTTCCTGCTGTGCAGCGTTTACTTCAGAGATGCTTGGAACAATTTTTACGGTAGCAATCAGCTGTCCTACTTCTACTTTATCTCCTTCCTTTACTAAGATTTTATCTATAATCCCTGCAATATTGGGTTTGATTTCAATTTCTTCTTTGGGAACAATTTTCCCTGTAGCCATTACTTTATCATCCATATTCTGGATAGTAGGTTTGCGGGTAAGGAAAGCCTCATTCTCTTTGGAGTTTGATTTGATAAAATAGCCAAGACCTGAGAACAATGCCACTGCAAACAAAAGCCCCAACACTATATAAATGGCTTTTTTCCAGGTGAATTTCTTTTTCATATGTATAGTTTATTTTTTATTCAATAGATTGAAAGATTTAAAAAGACTGATTCTCTGTATTCTTTTATTTAAATCTTAAAATTGTTTATTTTCAAATTAATTACTCTGTTCTTAATGCTTCAATAGGTCTGATCTTTACCGCTCTTTGTGCCGGAATCATCCCGATTATCAATCCTAAAATTACCATGACAGCCATCGCTGCAAATACATTTCCATAGTTAACGGTCGGATTATAAAAAGGAAATGAATCCTGCCCCTGGGTAATGGCACTAAGGATCATAAGGACAAAAATTCCAGACATAAAACCTATTAATCCGGAGGAGAGTGTAATCACGACACTTTCCAGCAAAATCTGATTTCTTACTTCAGCTGGTTTTGCTCCCAACGCTCTTCTGATTCCGATTTCTTTGGTTCTTTCTTTTACTGTAATCAAAAGAATATTGGAGATAGCGATTACTCCTGCAAGAATAGTCAGGGTACCAACAATAATGGTCAGCAGCTGCATTCCTGTAAGGAAACCGGTCAGTTTTTTAAATTCTTTTCCAAGATTGAAGCTTCCGAAAGCATTGGTATCTTCAGGTGAAACTTTATTTTTGGTTTTTAAAACCTGTTTCACATCTTCTTCTACGGAATTAACATTAGCATTAGGCTTGCTTACGATGGCAAACAGGTCTATCTGGTCTCCTGCATTATACATTTTCGTGTAAGTGGAAAGTGGAATAAAAGCGGTCTGATCATTTTCAAAACCACCTCCTTTTTTCACACGGAAAACTCCGATGACATTAAAGAACAATCCCTTAATATTGATTGATTTTCCTATTGGATTTTCTTTTTTCTTGGAATCAAAGAAGTTTTTATAAATTTCTTCTCCAATAACGACTACATTTTTATTCCCTGAAACATCGGCATCATTGATGTAGCGTCCGTAGATCAGTTTCTTTTCCGAAATTTTATTTCCTACAGAGTAATCTCCGGTAAGCGAATAGGTTCCGTTTTTCCCGTTTCTTGACATGGCTTCTCCCGGTGTTCCGGTAAAGCTTCCTCTGGCATTTTGGGGAGATATATAATCTATGGCTGTTACTTTTCTTTTCAGCATATCCATATCGGTTAAGTTCAGATGAACTTCTCTTCCTTTAGGAAATCCTTCATATGGAATGGAGGTCTTCTGTGCCCACAGGAAGATTGAATTGGTGGCAAAACCGGAAAATAATTTATCAAAACCATTCTCCATTCCTTTTGCTGCTCCAAGAAGGCTTACATACAAAAACATCCCCCATCCTACGCCAATCATGGTAAGAAATGTTCGGAGTTTATTATTCCTCAATGAATAATAAATTTCCTGCCAAGTATCTTTTTTAAATATGATATTCACCTTTTTGAATTATAAGTTATAAATTATGAGTTATGAATTCCATTCATTCTTTTAACTAAAAATTTGCTTTTTAGCTTATATTATTCTGTTCTCAATGCTTCAATAGGTTTGATTCTTGAAGCTCTGTAGGCGGGTACAAATCCAGCAATCAATCCTGAGAAAATCAGTGCAATGAATGCCATAATAATAGATCCCCAACCTACACTTGGGCTTTTAATGAAGAATTCTTCAAGACTGTCACCAATAAGACTTAATGTCAAAACACCTATTCCTACTCCTACAAGTCCGGATACTACTGTAATCACAACGCTTTCCTGAACAATCAATCCTACAATTCCGCCTGGCTTTGCGCCAATAGCTTTTCGCACACCGATTTCTTTGGTTCTTTCTTTCACGATGTACACCATGATATTACTGATCCCGATAATTCCCGCCAGCAATGTCCCCAGACCAATGAATCCAACAATTGCGGTAAGAACTGCCATAAACATAAATGTATCATTCATGTTTTTGGCGTTATTCCATACACGAACTCCATTTTCATCATCAGGAGAAACATTTTTTCTGGCTTTTAATTTATCCTGTAACTCATCACCATATTTTATGGCCTGATCCGGAGTCAGCTTATCATTATAAGTGATATAGGCTATATTCACAGTATCAGAACCTTTTTTCATCTGCTGTAAAGTGGTAATAGGAACGGTAATATGTCTTTCATCCCGGTCTCCGCCATCATCTGAAAAGACACCGATCACCTTGTACATTGTTCCATTAATATCCAGCTCTTTTCCAATAGGATTTCCATTTTTGATCAAATCCCTCTGAACCATTCTTCCGATTACGGCAACATTTAATTTCCTTGTCAAATCCATAGAGGTCAGATAACGGCCATCAATAATTTTTCTATTCTCAATAACCTGCTCTCCCGGTTCAGCACCATTGATCTGGTAAAGCCCACTTTCTTTCCCATATTTCACCATTAAATTGGCACTGTACCTGGGACTTGAAGGTCCCGCTTTTGACTTATCCGCATTAATCAAAAAATCATAGTCTGCGTTATTCAACGAAATATTTCTATCAGACTGCAACCCCTTATAAGCTAAAGTGGCTTTCCCTGTTGAAATAATAATAAGGTTCTTAGCATCTCCGGCAAATCCTTCTGAAAAAGCATTCTGAAGTCCTTTTCCAATTCCAAAAAGCACAATGAAAATAAACAGTCCCAAGGCTACCGTAAACCCTGAAAGTACCGTCCTGAGCACATTGCTCCGGATAGAACTGAATATTTCCTGCCAACGATCTAGGTCAAACATAGTTTTTATTTTTTTACTTTGTAAAAAAGTCAATTAGCTGCGCTCTCAATTTTCTTCGAAGTCAATTAACCTATTTTTCCTCTTCATTATCCATTCACTTGCGAAGCAAAACTGACCATTCACGATTCACTTATAATACAATCTGCTTAATAAACTCATCACTTTCAATAATCCCGTCCTTCAGTACTACATTTCTTTTGGTTTGTGCAGCAACGTCCGGTTCGTGGGTTACAACGATGATTGTTTTCCCTTCATTATTGATGTCCTGAAGCAGTTTCATAATATCATGAGTCGTTTTGGAATCCAGTGCTCCTGTAGGCTCATCCGCCAGTACTACTTTTGGGTCTGTAATCAAAGCTCTTGCAATAGCTACTCTTTGTTTCTGTCCTCCTGAAAGTTCACTTGGAAGGTGGTTGGCCCATTGTGCCAATCCTACTTTTTCCAGATATTCCATCGCTTTCTGATTTCGCTCTTTTCTCGGTACATTCTGATAGTACAGAGGAAGTGCTACATTTTCTAAAGCCGTTTTATAATTGATAAGATTAAAAGACTGGAAAATAAATCCTAGAAATCTACTTCTGTATTCCGCAGCTTTTACTTCAGATAAATGTTCGATAGGAACTCCATCCAATTCATAGGTTCCTGAATCTTTTTCATCCAGAATCCCAATAATATTAAGAAGCGTAGATTTTCCGGAACCGGAACTTCCCATAATAGAAACAAACTCCCCTTCAGAAATATTCAGATTAATTCCTTTGAGAACATGAAGTTTGCTTTTCCCTGTATCGTATGACTTATTTAAATCCTGAATTACTAACATTAAGTGATGTATGTTTTATACCCAATAAGTAGATGATATTTTCAAATTGTTACAAGAATAAAAATTTATTCAAATATTTTTTTGTTTAATACATTACTCCTTTATTAATAATACTTTATAAAATATTGTTTAACTGTAACTCTCTATTTGTATCTATTTATCCTCAAGATTGCTGTCCAGCCTATTATTCGAGCCTGTTTCATGTAAATGTGGAAAACTTTTCAGGCTAAAAGTCAGCCTATTAGTATTTACCTCTTTCAAAATCAGTTCTTTTTTTCGAACTTTGCTATTAGTTCTTTACAAGAAATATGAATTTGGGGAAGTGAATAACTTTAATTCACAACTCGCAGATAAACAAAAACTTAAGTATTTCCGGAACGTTATCCACAAGGATCTAAATTATTTAATTATAAAGATATTTAATATGGGAATTTTTGATAAAAGAGTAAGTTATAAGCCATTTGAATACCCGGAGGTTCTTCAATTTGTAGAAGCCATCAACAAATCGTTCTGGGTACATTCGGAAGTGGACTTTACTGCAGATGTTCAGGATTTTCATTCGCAGTTGGAACCACATGAAAAGCATGCTGTGAAAAATGCGCTGTTAGCCATTGCACAGATCGAGGTGTCTGTAAAGACATTCTGGGGGAATTTATACAACCACCTACCCAAGCCGGAATTCAATGGATTAGGATCTACTTTTGCAGAATGCGAGTTCCGTCATTCTGAAGCATATTCCCGTTTATTAGAGGTTTTAGGATACAATGACGAATTCCTTAACGTGATCGAAATTCCTGCCGTAAAGGGAAGAATAGAGTTCCTTGGAAATGCTTTAAAACATGCTAATTCTGCGACACCTAAAGAGTATGTTTCCGCTTTACTATTATTCAGTATTTTAGTAGAAAATGTTTCTCTTTTCTCGCAGTTTGCCATCATCCTTTCTTTCACAAGATTCAAAGGTTTCATGAAAAACGTTTCCAATATCATCGCATGGACTTCCGTAGACGAGCAGATTCACGCTAATGCAGGAATCTACCTGATCAATAAAATCCGTGAGGAGCAACCTGACTTATTAACAGACAGTGATATCGAAGACATCTACACGTTAGTAGACGAATCTATCGCAAGAGAGGGAGATATCCTTAGCTGGATCTTTGAACTGGGAGAAATTGACAACGTTTCCAAAGAAGATCTTCTCAACTTCATGAAATACCGTGTAGATGACAGCCTGAAGAAAATCAACATGAAAACAAGATACAACATCACTCCTGAACAATACAGACCAATGGTATGGTTCGAGGAAGAGGTTTTCGCCAATTCATTAGATGATTTCTTTGCAAAAAGACCTGTAGACTATACGAAGCACGATAAGAGTATTACAGCAAACGATTTGTTTTAATATTGGGCGCGAGCGAAGCGAGCGTCAAAGCAGTCAGTATTAGGATTACCCCTTTTCTGATTAATACGTGGAATTGCTGTTCATGAATAAAGCACAAATACAAAAGAAATGATCAATGTAATAGTAACCTATACGGTAAACCCCGAATTTGTTCCCAACAATAAAACGAATATCCAAAAGTTTCTGGAAGATTTCAAAAATTTAGATTCTTCCACCTTTGAATATAAAGTTTTTGTAAAGGAAGATGGTGTTACTTTTGTACATTATTCAAACTACATCAATGAAGAAGTTCAGCATGAAGTTTTGAATGTTCCGTCTTTTAAAGAATTTCAGAGATTAAGAGACGAAAGCGGGCTGAACGGTTCCCACAAAGTAGAAATTTTACAATCAATACTATAAAAAAACAAAATTCCGGAGTGATTCTCTCATTCCGGAATTCGAAAATATAACATCTATGGAAGAGCAAAATTCAAATATATGGTGGCTCAATGAAGAGTCTGAGCAAATGTTGAACAGAGGATATCTGTTGAAAGGTGAAACGGTAGACGGAGCTATCGACAGAATTACCACTGCTGCTGCAAAAAGGTTATACAAACCTGAACTTCAACCGGCATTCAAAGAAATGATCACGAAGGGATGGATCAGTTTCTCTTCTCCTGTATGGGCTAATATGGGAACAGAAAGAGGTCTTCCTATCTCATGTTTCAACGTTCACATTCCGGACAGCATTGAAGGAATTACTCACAAAATGGGTGAAGTCATCATGCAGACTAAAATCGGAGGTGGTACTTCAGGATATTTTGGAGAATTGAGAAACAGAGGAACAGCTGTAACAGATAACGGAAAATCTTCAGGAGCCGTTTCATTCATGAAGCTTTTCGATACAGCAATGGATGTTGTTTCTCAGGGAGGAGTAAGAAGAGGTGCTTTTGCTGCTTACCTGGATATTGACCACGGAGATATTGAAGAATTTTTATCCATTAAAGATATTGGCAGCCCGATTCAGAACCTGTTTACCGGAGTATGTGTACCGGATTACTGGATGCAGGATATGATTGACGGTGATATGGAAAAACGTAAAGTTTGGGCAAGAGTATTGGAAAGCCGCCAGCAAAAAGGTCTTCCGTATATTTTCTTCACAGACAACGTCAACAGAAACAAACCTCAGGTTTATAAAGACTTAGGAATGACGGTAAATGCAAGTAACCTTTGTTCTGAGATCATGCTTCCTTCTACAATGGAAGAATCTTTTATCTGCTGTCTGTCTTCTATGAACCTTGAACTATATGATGAGTGGAAAGATACAGATGCTGTTAAATTAGCAGTATATTTCCTTGATGCAGTATTGTCCGAGTTTATTGACAAAACTGAAGGTAACTATTATCTGCAGGGAGCAAGAAACTTCGCGATGCGTCACAGAGCTCTTGGATTAGGCGTTTTAGGATACCATTCTTATCTACAGAAAAATATGATTCCGTTTGAAAGCTTTGAGGCGACTCAGTTCAACGCAAGAGCATTCAGACATATCAAGGATCAGGCTGAGCAGGCTTCAAGAGAGCTTGCCAACATCTATGGAGAACCGGAAGTATTGAAAGGATATGGATTGAGAAATACCACTACAATGGCTATCGCTCCTACCACTTCAAGTTCTGCCATCTTAGGACAGACTTCTCCTGGAATTGAGCCTTTCTCTTCCAACTATTATAAAGCAGGCCTTGCAAAAGGAAACTTTATGCGTAAGAATAAATACCTTGCACAATTATTGAAAGAAAAAGGGCTGGATAACGAAGAAACATGGAGAACAATCATGCTCAACCATGGATCGGTACAGCACCTGAACGAGCTTACTCCTGAAGAAAAGGCAGTATTCAAAACGTTCAAAGAAATTTCTCCAATGGAGATTATTTCTCAGGCAGCACAAAGACAGCAGTACATTGACCAAGCACAGTCACTGAATCTTCAGATTCCTTCTACAATGCCTGTAAAAGATGTTAACTACCTTTATATTGAAGCCTGGAAAAAAGGAGTAAAAACCCTTTACTACCAAAGAAGTTCATCTGTTTCAAAAGAAATGATGGTTAACTTCGTATCATGTTCAAGCTGTGAGGCATAGGACCAAGTAATAAACACGCTATATTTACAAAAGCATACTGAGAGGTGTGCTTTTGTTGTTTTCAATGTTAATAAGTTTTGGCTAAAGCCGACGGAGGGTTTGTTTTATGAAAACGGGCTGAAGCCCGTTCCTATTGAATAATTACAGCTTGTATATAATTATTTTGAGCATTTCCCACAGATTGCGCAGATCTTCACAGATGATTGCATGTATTCAAAATGATTTAGTAAGAATAAAAATGTATTTCTTTTGCCGGCAAAAATCATCATTCATCATTCATCATTCATCATTCATCATTCATCATTCATCATTCATTATTTATCATTTATAATTCATAAAAAAGGTCCGGAAAGAAAATCCGAACCTTTGAAAAAGAATAGTATGAAGTAAAATGTAAAAGCGTCATTAAAAATTGTATCGAACACCCAGCTGAGCCTGGAATCTTGATGCAAACTGGTCAATAGTATAAGGCAGTCCAGGTGTTTTGAAATTGTACGTAGGATCTCCCGCAGAAGGCTGCCCTGTCGCTACATTGCCTACCTTTGTTAATCCTACACTTGCTGTTGAGTTGAAAGTATTAGGTACAAAATATACTTTACCCCAATCTTTGTTCAACAGATTGGTAAAATTGATGATACTTAATGAAATCTGTATATTGTTCTTGGACTTTTTGCTAAGTCTTATTTCATCCATGATTCTGATATCCGCCTGAATATTCCAAGGCGTAACGTCCCCGTTTCTTTCTGTGAATTTGCCCCGTCTGGATTTCAGATAGTCATTACTGTTGACAAAATTTTCATAGTCTGCAATCTGCTGCTGAGCAGTTACCAATACATTTCCTGCAGCATCTTTGATAGGAACGATATATTTGGAAGCTTCTGCAGCATCTTTAAAGATATAGGCAAGTCCTGCGGCCTGTCCTGTATTGGCAATTGTACTGTTGACAAATCCCCAGGAAAAAGGATTTCCGGACTGAGCATTGAAATACACGTTGGTGGATAACCTGTTCATATCAGAAATATTAAAGGCATATCCAAGATTGGCTACCACTCTGTTTTTGATGGCGAAATTGGAGGTGGTCAGTTTCGGGTCATTAGGCGTAAGAGACTGGTTCATCTGCCAGTTACTTTCCATAGAGTTTCTTATACCATTGGTGATATCTTTAGCATCTCCGTAAGTATAGGCTACAAAGAAATTAAATCCGAAATCATATGACTTTGAAAGCTGTGCTGTCAGGTTATAACGATATCCTTCTTTGGTATTGGATAAAAGATAAGCGTTAGAAAAGTTACTGTTGATATTGGTGGTATAGATCGGCATTTCATGGTTCGTATCATAGCTGTAATACGTCACATTATCCGTCTTGTTTACCTGCTGGAATTTCAGATCATAAAGTACTTTGGTATAGATTCCTTCTAAGGTTAATTTATATCCTGCCAAAGTATAATCAAAAGCTAATGAACTTCTCCACACTCTTGGCATTTTAAAATTATTATCAATAAGGTCTACCTGTACTTTGGAAGAGTTCTGCCATTTTGGGAAATTGGCACTGTTCAATGGATCTCCGTTGGCAGCAAGCTGTGCTGGTGTCGGTGCATTATAATCATAACTTCCAAAACCTACTCCATCATTATAATAAGCATATCCTAACCACGCGAAAGGAATTCTTCCTACAAAAATCCCTGATCCTCCACGTAGTACCATAGATCTGTTTTCTGTAAGATCAATCGTAAATCCAAGTCTTGGAGAAAATGTAGGCTTATTCAGGTAGTTGTTGGTAAGCTGGCTCAATGGAGTATAATTGTAGGTATTTCCAGCGTTTGGATCCTGAGGAGAATTGTTTACCAGTGGGCTTAGTTGTGGTTTATTTGGTAAATCTGTATAATCTACTCTTACTCCCGGTGAAAGTCTCACTCTTCCCCAGTTGATTTCATCCTGAAGATACATGGAAAGCAGATTTACTTTATATTGCGCATAAGGATTATCAAAAAGGGTATCTCTGCTATCTCCGTTGAAAGGGTAAGTACCTCTTATCCTTGCAGGTGTACCATTATAAAAATCAGTTAAGTTTTTATAGGAAATTCTTCCGTTTAATGCATTTACAAAACCATAATTAATATTGTATAATTCGTTGTGAGTCCCCAGTAAGAAAGTATGATTTCCTTTTTTATAAGTAAGGTTATCCGTGATCTCAAAAGTTTTCTGCTTCATATTGAAAACAGTAGCCTCTCTGTCATTTCCCAGCAAGATTGTTCCTCCGTTGTAAGCAATTTCAACCTGTGGAAACATGGCATTACCGGAAGTAGGATCTCTGTAATCATGAATAGAAGAATATCCTACCACTAAATTGTTGCTCCACTTATCATTAAAACGGCTTTTCAGCTCAAGTGTAGTGGTAGACGCTGTATTTTTCTGAATGAAATCCATACTGGAAAATCTGAAATTGGCTCCATCTCTTTCCAGGTTGGAGGCCTGTGAAAATACCGTATTATTTTTAATGGATAAAGTATGTTTATCATTAATTTTCCAATCCAGTTTATTGAAAAGTTTAGAACTTTCAGAGAAGTTGTTGTACTGATTAAAGCTTCCTACATTGAATCCGTATTTATTTCGTACAAAATCTGAAATCTGCTGAGCAGTCTGTTCGTTCACCAGTGCTCCCGGATCGTTGGCATTATAGAAAACAGGATCTGTTCTTTTGGTATATTCAAGGTTGGTAAACAGAAACACCTTATCTCTAACTACCGGCAATCCGACTCTTCCTCCATAGATAAAGTCTTCAAAATCGCTCGGCATTTTAGAATTATCTCCTACTCTGTTTCTTCCTGTGATAGCTGCATTTCTTCCGTATACATACATTGAGCCTGTAACATCATTACTTCCACTTCGGGTTACTGCATTAATACTTCCTCCAAGAAAATTCCCCAATTTCACATCGTAAGGTGCAATATACACCTGCACATCCTGAATAGCATCCAGACTTATTGAATTGGAACGTGTACTGCTTCCCGGCATTCCCGAAGTACCCGTTTGTCCGCCCAGTGACGGGCTGAAACCAATAGCATCGTTATTGATAGAACCGTCAATTGTTACGTTATTATAACGAAAATTGGTACCATTGAAAGAGTTGTTGGCACTCTGAGGAACCAATTTGGTAACATCCTGAATTCCACGGTTGATATTCGGAAGACCGGAAATTTGTGCCTGGCTGATTCCCACTCCATATTTTGCGGTCGTCTTTTTAGATGTAATTTTTACCTCATCAATTGTTTTTTCTTTGTTTCCTACTTCTACTACTGGTAAGTCGTTATTTCCTAAAGAAAGCTGCAGATTCGGGTTTTCATAGATAACCTGTGATCCGTCAGATATTTCAATTTTATAAGGTCCTCCCGGCTGAAGATTATCTAAACTGAACTGCCCTTTGCTGTTAATTTTCGTTTCAAAGGTACTGTTGGTAGGAATGTGTACTACCTTTACTGTGACTTCGGAAGAAATTCCCTTTAATCTTCCAAAAATTTTAGAGCTGGTTTCCTGTGAAAATGCAAATCCAAACGATAAGAGAGCAAAAGCACAGATAATTTTTTTCTTCATATTTTATTCGCTATAAACTTGGTGTAAAATTAGATCTCGTAAAAATGAAGTATGGTAACATAGAATTAACATTACGTAACAGAATGTTTAATATTTCCTTAAAAAAAACTTAATAGAGGCAGGTAGGAAATCTTAAAAAATTTTCTACACAAAAACTATAAAAGGCTCTGTTTTGCAAGTATTCCAAAAGGTTTTTAATTTCTTAAACCTTGTCATATGCAATCATTTTCTGTTGAAGTAGTTTCCGCAGAAATCATGAAATGCTCTGAGATTTTTGGTTTATATTTGTGTTTATTGTTTAATACCAAAACTACAGATATGAAATTCGGACAAGTAGAAGATCCTTCAAAAATAGATTTCACATTACCTAAAGACCATCCTAAAACGAAAGAAATACTGGCCCTCAATAAAAAAGGGCTGGAAAACATTTCTATCGGATGTGCCAAATGGAATAAAACAGACCTTAAGGGATTCTATCCTAAAGGAACTAAAGATGAACTGACTTATTACGCTACTCAGTTTAATTCTATTGAACTGAATGCTACTTTCTATGGAATGCCCACTCCAGATCAGGTAAAAACCTGGAAAGAAAAAACTCCGGAAAATTTTAAATTCTTCCCAAAGATCACCAATACTGTTTCCCATTTCAGAAGGCTTATTGATGTGACTGATCCCGTAACTCATTTTGCTTCTGCTATTATCAATTTTGATGAGAAATTGGGAATGGCCTTCCTTCAGCTTCACGATAATTTTAAACCTAAAGATTATGACAGGCTGGAAAAATTCGTAAAAGAATGGCCTAAAGAAGTTCCGTTAGCCATCGAGCTCCGAAATACGGAATGGTTTACCGATGAGGAAATTCTTAATACAACCTGTGATCTTTTTGAAGCCCATAATATCACCAATATCATAGTAGATACTGCCGGAAGAAGAGATATGCTTCATATGCGTCTTACTACTCCTAATGCATTTATCCGTTATGTAGGAGCCAACGCAGAAAGTGACTACGAAAGACTGGATGATTGGTTGAAACACCTTACCCAATGGAAGAAAGAAGGTCTTCAGAATCTTTACTTCTTCGTACACCAGAATATTGAAAAAGCCTCTCCTTTACTATCTGCTTATTTTATCAGGAAGATGAATGAAGAATGGAAAACAGATATTCATATTCCGCAAATGGCCACAGAAAATACAGGAACACTCTTTTAGTATAAAGGAATACTGAGATAAAATTAAACAAGCTCATTTCAGCAGATCTCTTATCCCCTGATGAATGCCTTTCTGTAAAGAAAAAATTCGTATCTTAGAGTATAATGTATTTCACTCAACATTATGCTTTAAAACATAAATCATGGAAAAGGAAATTTGTACAATCAGCATTGCTACCAACTGGCGTGGTGATGACTATATTTTTTATGAAAATCGTACCATAAAAAGAGTATATGATAACCACAGTTTGAATTCCAATAAGAGCGAATGGCTTGAACCCAAAGAAATAAGCAAACAAAATAAGGATAAACTTATTAAAGCCTGTCCTGAAGAATTTAAGGAACAGATTATGCAGATTCTGGATTATCCTTAACAGAAACTAAAAAGGTAATGAGTTTCCAATACTCATTACCTTTTTTATTTATTCCTTCTAAGCAGCAATACAAGATTGAGAAACAGAAGCAGAAAGTCCAGCGTAATCCAGATTCCCAGTTTAGTATTCTCATAATTATAAGCGTCTACCTGCTTTTTGGCCGCATCAGACAGCTTCATACTTTGATTGATGTAGTTCTGTACTTCTACAATCTGATCGATATTTTTATTAGGTACAGAATGTTGAGAAAAATAGACCAGGTTTTTCTTTCCAAGATAGCCTGCAATCCAGTATTCATCAGACTTATCCATTTTCAGGTATTCTATTCTGTAATATTCCGGACGTATTTTGCCGATATGTTTAGGCTCAAGGGTAGTATTCTGATCTGTTTTATCTACTTTGATTAAGTAAAAATCCAATGCCTGCGGAAGTTTATTAATCACCTGAAGTCCCACAGAATTATCCACAAATGCCACAGCACTTTTCTTGATAAACCAGTACGTAAAAACGGAAATTGAAAAAACAACTGTTACAATACGAAACAGCTTTGCCCACTTGGCCATACTTCCTGATTTAACCTTAAACAGGACCAACGAAAGGACACAAGCCAGAAATATGATAAAAATAATGAGTGTCATATTTTACAAAGATACTTCTTATCTCTATTTTATCCATGTTCGAGGCCAATTTTTAATTTTAACCAGCCTTAAAAAATGGTTTTCTATATTTATTTCCCTTTGAACTGATCGGGTAAAAAATATCCTAACAAATAATGTTATATACAATATTCGTTAGGATAGTTAATTTTTGACAAGCAGTATCAGATTTAATTCATTCCAATTGTTGGCTCTAATCTACATTCCATTCTTTATAAAACTGGTCGAGGAAATTCAGCATATAATTATGTCTTTCTTCGGCCATTTTTTTTCCTTTTTCAGTATTCATCATATCTTTCAGAAGCAGTAACTTTTCATAGAAATGATTGATCGTTGTCCCATTAGATTTTTTATACTCTTCTTTTGACATTCCCAGTTTGGGTTGTATATCCGGATGATGCATCAGATTATTTTTAAAACCTCCAAAATTGAATGTTCTGGCAATTCCTATAGCTCCTATGGCATCAATACGGTCCGCATCCTGAACAATCTGAAGTTCAATAGGTGGATTCTGCGGTGCCTGATCTCTGTTTTTGAACGAAATATTTTCGATTACAAATAAAACCTTCTGAATGATTTCTTCGGAAACATTCTGTTCTTCAAGAAATGTTCTGGATATTTTAGGAGCAATGGTTTCATCTCCGTTATGAAATTTAGGATCTGCAATGTCATGAAGAAGTGCAGACAATTCTACTACCTCTTTGTCACAATCTTCTGTTTCGGCTATCTGAGCGGCCAGTTTCCAGACTCTTTCAATATGGAACCAGTCATGCCCGGCTTCTGCTCCTTCTAATTTTTCTTTTACAAATGCTACTGTGTTGTCAATCGTACTTTTCATTTATCTATCAGTTCATTTAAAATAATATCCCATAGTTTGCTGTTGTAACTTCTAAAAAAATTGATATGCCCGATTTCATTTTTATCTGATTCTGAAGCAGCGACCAACCTGTAAGTCGGTTTAAGATTTGAATAGGTATTATTTAATAAGCTCAATACTCCTTTTTCTGTAAGCCATATATCATCTTCAGCCCGGATTACAAATACTTTCTGTGTCAAATTTTTAGAAAAGTCGTCAATTTTTTCCAACAGCCTGTTGGTTGATTTCTTGTTTAAAATTAAGGTTCTCCAGTCATATGCGCAATTTTTTGGAAGACTTTCTCCCAATCCAAACCAATGGGCAGGGAAATATCCTAGCAATGAGGTTGTTAATGGCTGAGCGATTCCAAAGCCTAAATACGCTTCAACTTTTGTTCTTCCTTTAAGGTTTCCTACAAAGGCATTTTGTGTTCCTACAAAAACAAATTCTTCAAAGATATTGGAATCTTCATTCATTCCGAGAATGAGTGCACCTACAGAATGCCCCAAACAGTACTTTTTATGGTCTTTAAATTCTGATTTGATATATTGAGTTATCGCTTTATAATCTTTCGAACCCCAAAGCCTCATAGAGCCCTGAAATCCTCTCATATTTTTCGGTTTGGAGAGTCCTATTCCTCTGTAATCATAGGTAATAACTGTAAATCCCTGTTCACAAAAGTAGCTGGCAAAAGAAAAGTATACCTGCTGCTTTACCCCTGTTGCTGAATTGATCAGTAATAGTTTTCCATTATCTCTTTCCGGCGTAAATAAATGGGCAACGAGAGTGATATGGTCTTCGGTGGTGAATATTAGTTTTTCCATACTATAAAAAAGAAAAAATCCACTATAAAAGTGGACATTTTACTTATATGTTTATGTTAAGTTTTAAACTTTTGATATGTTGCAAATAGCTTTAAGAAAAGAAATCCGAAATTCTCGGCAGTCCTGTCTGAGATCCTTTACCTCCGGAAACTCTTGATGAAACTTCATTTCCGAATTTCACACATTCTTCAATAGAATTCCCATGGCATAATGCAATGGCAAACCCTGATGTAAAGGCATCACCCATCCCCATTTTATATACTTTTTCGTCCTTATCGTTTCGGTAATATTTCATTTCTGTTCCATCAAAATAAATGGTAGAATTGGTATCATCTCGTACAAATACTTTATTGAAATATTTTTTAAGAACTTCTTCCCTTTTCTCTTCTCCAAAAATAACGTACAGTTCATTACTTTTAGCCACAATAAAATCAACCATTTCCAAAATCTCTTCGTTGACTCTCATTGCAGGAGACGCGTATAATCCTACTTTCTTTCCGTATTTCTTAGCTTTCCTAACGGTATGTTCCACAACATCCATAGAAACTTCAAGCTGTACCAGCACAAGATCGGTGGTATTGAAATATTTCTCTGCTTCGTCTATATGCGATTTGCTAAGGTATTTATTGGCAGCGGGTACTACCACAATCGCAGCATTTCCATGAGAAGTTGTTACATAAGCAGTTCCTGTAGCTTCTTTATCTGTTTCATGAACAAATCCTACATTTACATTTTCGCTTACCAGATTCCTCATGATCTGTTGCCCAAGAGGATCCATCCCAACGCATCCGATAAAGTATACACTTGCTCCCAACCTGGCCGTACCTACTGACTGATTAGCCCCTTTACCTCCAAAGTAACTATCCGATTTGATAGCTAAGACGGTTTCATTAGGCAAAGGAAGTTTTTCGGTTTCAAGAACCAAATCTATCGATGAGCTGCCCACAACAATAATACGAGGTTGTTCTGATGAGAAATTCATTGTGTTTTGTATTAGCTTTAAAATTTATAACTGACAAAATTGTGTCTCAAAAATAACTAATTTAAAATTAACTTATCTCAATAAATTCAGTAATTATTTTCACGGGTTGTTGATCTTTATCATAAGCGATATAGCTGGCATAGAATCCTTCTCCATATCCGGTTTCAAAAGCAAATATAGTTCCGGGATGTTCTTTTGCCGGTTTAAGAAAGGCGTATTGGTCTATTGCTCCGTTTTCATCGAAGAAATAATCATGGAAAAATTCTTCATAGATTCCCATAAAGTCACCTCCTTTATTTTCGTATAATCTTTGTTCCAGCTCATTAAGGCTGTTTTGGGTATCAACATCCATCAGACATCCCATCCCACTTTCCACAGGATAGCCGAAAACCTCTCCTTCTTCAAGGTCTTTTATGTTCTGTCCCGCTGTGGTAGCCATTTTCCATTCTTTAATTTCAGAATGGTTGAATATAATTTCAGCATAGGCTACACAGTTGCTATCTCTTTCTTTGTGAAGCATTACTGAGAAATCTCCTTTCGGAAATTCTGTAGTAAAAGGAAGCATATCATTCGTAATCAAAGGATCACAGGCAACCAGTTTCCCGCTTGAAAGATAGATCTTTCCTACTTCAAAACTTTCCAGCAACGGACTTTCTACAAAGTCTTTCGAGAATAGTTTTTGTATGTTTTCTATATGTGTCATTGTATTTATTCTTTAAACCATCAGGCTGGATACAATTGTTCATGTGTATCCAGCCTGAGATTTTGACAAAATTTATTGTCTATATTTTATAAACTTTTCAGTTTCTCTTCAAGGATTGCAATCTTATCCTGAGCGTCTTTTTGCTTCTTACGTTCACCTTCTACAACTTCCGGCTTAGCATTGGCAACAAACTTCTCATTGGAAAGCTTCTTTTCTACTGAAACTAAGAATCCTTTTAAATATTTTACTTCTTCTTCAGTTTTAGCTTTTTCTTCTCCTAAATCTAAGTTTTCACTTAGCGGGATAGAAACTTCAGTAGCTCCTACCAGGAAGGTAAAGCTTGGTTTATCTGTTTTCTGTCCAAAATGAATTTCAGAAATATTAGCCAGTTTTCTTACTACAGCTTCATTGGCAAATTCAGCAGCATTGGTATATACCTCAGCGGCTTCTCTTGGTGAAATTCCTTTGGTCTGACGGTAGTTTCTAACTCCTGAAATCAGCTCTGCTGCCGTTTCAAAGTTTTTAATAATTGCCTCGTCAAATGCTCCTGCTTCTTTTTGCTGAGCTATTACTAAAGCCTCATCAATACTTCTTTCTGAGATTGTCTGCCATAGTTCTTCTGTCAGGAAAGGCATGAACGGATGAAGTAACTTCATCAGCTCCTCAAAGAAGTAGATCGTTTTATTATAAACTTCTTTAGAAATTCCTTCTCCATAGTTAGGTTTAATCGCTTCAAGATACCAACCACAAAAATCATCCCAAATTAATTTATAGATCAAATGCAGTGCGTCAGAAATTCTGAATTTCTCGAATTGATCATTAATTTCAGCAATTGTTTTATTAAGCTTGTTTTCAAACCACTCAATTGCCTGGTTATCGGTTGCAATAGCTGGCTTATCTTCATGATTCCACATATTGATCAGACGGAATGCATTCCAGATCTTCGTCATGAAGTTTCTTCCCTGAAGCATTAAATCTTCATCAAAAAGAAGGTCATTACCTGCAGCAGAACTCAATAGAATTCCTACACGTACTCCATCTGCTCCATATTTATCCATTAATTCAAGAGGGTCTGGAGAGTTTCCAAGAGATTTTGACATCTTTCTTCTCTGCTTATCTCTTACAATTCCTGTAAAATAAACATTCTTAAACGGAACTTCTTTTCTGTACTCCAATCCGGCCATAATCATTCTGGCAACCCAGAAGAAAATAATATCCGGACCTGTAACCAGATCAGAGGTTGGATAGTAATAGTTGATATCTTTATTTTCAGGATCAAGTAATCCGTCAAATACAGACATTGGCCATAACCATGATGAGAACCATGTATCCAATGCATCGTCGTCTTGTCTAAGGTTTTCTACAGTCAGATCTGAATTTCCTGTTCTTTGTTTTGCCAGCTCTAAAGCTTCATCTTTAGTTTCAGCTACTACAAAATCATTCTCTCCATCTCCATAGTAATACGCTGGAATCTGCTGTCCCCACCAAAGCTGACGGGAAATATTCCAGTCGCGGATGTTCTCCATCCAGTGCTTGTAGGTATTTTTAAATTTTTCAGGATAAAACTTAACCTCATCATCCATTACTACATCCAAAGCTGGCTTAGCAATTTCAGACATTTTAAGGAACCATTGTACTGAAACTTTAGGTTCAATAACAGCGCCTGTTCTCTCGGAAGTTCCTACTTTATTTACGTAATCTTCTGCTTTCAACAAAAGATCTTTTTCTTCAAGTTCTTTAGCAATCTGCTTTCTTACGTCAAATCTGTTTTTCCCTGCGTAATGTAAACCATGCTCATTAAGATTTCCGTCATCATCCAAAGCATCAATCATCTTTAACTGATGTTTTTGTCCGATTTCGTAGTCATTGATATCGTGAGCAGGAGTAATTTTCAAAGCTCCGGTTCCGAATTCAATATCCACATACTCATCTTCAATGATCGGGATTACTCTGTCAACGATCGGTACAATTACATTTTTACCTTTCAGGTGCGCATATCTTTCGTCATTCGGATTGATACATACCGCTGTATCCCCAAAAATAGTTTCGGGACGTGTAGTAGCTACTGAAAGGAATTCTTCTGAACCTTCAATCTTATATTTAAGGAAATATAATTTTCCGTTTTGCTCTTTAAAGATTACCTCTTCGTCAGAGATATTGGTTTTCGCTTCCGGATCCCAGTTCACCATTCTATAGCCTCTGTAGATGAGTCCTTTATTATAAAGGTCTACAAAACTTTTGATAACCTGCTGAGAAAGTTTATCTTCCATGGTGAAACGGGTTCTGTCCCAATCACATGAACATCCCAGCTTTTTCAGCTGTTCCAGGATAGTTCCTCCATATTTATTGGTCCAATCCCATGCGTGGGTTAAAAACTCCTCACGGGTAATATCTGACTTGTTGACTCCTTCAGACTTCAGTTTAGCAACAACTTTAGCTTCAGTAGCAATTGAAGCGTGATCTGTTCCCGGAATCCAACAAGCATTAAATCCGCGCATTCTTGCACGACGGACCAGAACATCTTGAAGGGTATTGTTCAACATATGCCCCATGTGTAGTATCCCCGTCACGTTAGGCGGAGGAATGACTATCGTATATGGCGGTTTGTCATTAGGTTCTGAGTGGAAAAATTTGTTTTCCAACCAGTAACTGTACCATTTTTGTTCTGTTTCCTGTGGATTGTACTTTTCTGAAATCTGCATAAATTCTATTTCTTTGGCTTGCAATTTGCAAAAATAGTCTAAAGAAAAAAATTTTTAAGCATGAATTAAAATAATTTTTAACTTTGTTTCACAAAATTTATCTAACAAACGTATTAACATTCAAGAATATGAAAAAATTAATTGCAGGAATTGCACTATTCGGGACATTTGCTCTGGCATCTGCACAAACAATTACATTTGATAAAACTACTTTCGATTATGGTACTATTAAGCCTAGCGCTGATGGTACAAGATTTTTTACAGTAACGAATTCTGGTGATAAGCCTTTGATTCTTTCAAATGTAAAACCTTCTTGCGGATGTACGACTCCTGAATTCAGCCAAGATCCTATCATGCCTGGAAAGTCTGCTAAGATCAAAGTTGGATACAATACAGCGATCCCTGGACCTTTCAACAAAATGATTGAGGTTTTCTCTAACGATCCTGCAAACAGCAGAAGCGTAATCTACATCAAAGGTAACGTAGATGCTAACGCTCCTGAGCCAAAAGTATTGACTCCTGCTGAACAGAAAGAAGCTGCTAAAGCTGAGAAAAAAGCGGCAAAACTTGCAAAAAAGGCTGCTGCGAAGTAATCTCTACTCAAAAAAATAAAAGAACCGTCTCCAATGAGGCGGTTTTTTTATTACATTTATGTTTGATTAGGTGGCAGATGATAGGTAATAGGTGGCAGTAAATGTATTGACGTTTATCGAATATATTATTTAGGTTTTGGCTGAAGCCTTCGGATTTATTTATCTTTAAAATGGCTGGGCTAAAGCCCACCCCTATTGAATTTTAATAACATCTTCACTTTTATCTTTTTACTTTTATCTTTAAATAAAAAAAATATGGACACCGATTTCTCAGATAACTTTAAGGTAAGTGGAAAATTTTCAATAAAAAAAACTTCAACTGCTTATAAAGGCAAGCTCACGAAAGAAGAAGGAGAGCAAATGCTGATTCAGGAGAAAGAAAAACTTCGTGAGTTGCAGGAAAAATTATATGCGGACGGAAGCCAGTCTTTGCTGGTTGTATTGCAGGCTATGGATGCAGCAGGAAAAGACAGCATGATAGAGCATGTTTTCGGAGGTGTGAATCCTCAGGGCTGCAATGTAACCAGTTTTAAAACCCCAAGTTCCAAAGAATATTCTCATGATTTTTTATGGAGGCATTATCTTGCCTTACCACAGAAAGGTATGATTGGAATTTTCAACCGTTCTCATTATGAAAGTGTTCTGGTTTGCAAAGTACATCCTGAATATAATTTAAGCGAAAAAACATGGTCTTCCGTCAAAGATTTTGATGCTAAATTCTGGGAAAACAGGTATGAAAGTATTCGTAATTTCGAAAAACATCTTTCCCAAAACGGAACCACTGTTGTGAAGATTTTTTTACATGTCTCTAAGGATGAGCAGAAAAAAAGACTACTGGACAGAATTGATGAACAGGAAAAAAACTGGAAATTCTCAGCGGGAGATCTCCCGGAAAGAGCGTTATTCGATCAATATATGGAGGCGTATGAAACTGCTATCAATGAAACCTCAAAAGATTACGCACCATGGTATGTGCTTCCTGCAGACAGTAAGTGGTTTGCAAGAGTAGCAGCTATTCAGATCATTATTGATACTCTGGAGAAAATGAATCTCAAATATCCTACTCTTTCCGACAAGGACAGACAGGAATTACAGGAATCTAAAAAACAGTTGGAAAGTGAATAAATAAAGTTGGAAGGTAAAGGTTTGAAGATGGAGATGTAAAAACTTCCCTCTTCAAGCCTTTAACTTCCAGCATTAAAAAATCACGAGAAAATCTATAAGCCGGATTTTGTACTTCCGAAGAAGCGCCTGTTATTTATCTACGTATTACATTGCTGCAATACTTGAGCTGATTACCCCTCGGCTTTCAGGACGAGCCGCCCCTATTTTCATTACTGAAAAGAACCGATATACTTATCATTGCACCGCAAAGAGTTTACCTGGTTTCACTACAGCCGAACTGTACCTGCTTTCTGTTGCACTTGTCCTACCCTCACGGGTGACGGATGTTATCCGCTTTGCTGCTCTGTGGTGTCCGGACTTTCCTACCCTTGCCGAAACAAGAATCAACAAGCCGATTTTCTCGCGGTGGCAAAGGTACACAAATTTTGTGGTAAAAAGGTAAAACACCCCAATAGCTAATGAGTACATTTAACCGTTACTCATCTTACAATGTACAGAAGACATATTTAATGTTTTGTAATTTTTAATTATAATTTTCACCAATTACCACTTTATTATTATCTTCGTGTCATTATATATCTATGGATTCCAGAGAAAAAGAATTTGCGCAGCTTATCAAAGATAATCAGGGATTGATTATTAAAGTATCGCGCTTGTACACCAATTCTCTGGAAGATGAAGAGGATCTTTTCCAGGAAATCGTGTTACAGCTCTGGAGAAGTTATGATTCTTTCAAAGGAAACTCCAAAATTTCCACATGGATGTACCGTGTAGCGCTCAATACAGCCATTACCCTCTTTAGAAAAAAAAGCAAAAGCCTTCCTACGAATGAGCTGGACATCAACCAAAAGGATTTTGTGGAAGATGACGATGAAAAACAGCAGCAGGTATCACTTTTGTATACGGTAATCAAGACTCTTCCTAATGTAGAAAGAGCCATAGTCATGATGTATCTTGACGATCTGCCTTACAAAGACATCGCAGAAAACCTCGGAATCACTGAAGTTAATGCACGTGTAAAAATGAACAGATTAAAGAAAACCCTTAAAGAACAGATGGAAAAATATGCCTGAATTTGATTTAGATAGCTTTAAGAAAACATGGCAGGAACAGCCTGTTCAGCCAAAATATGACAACAAGGAGATTCTTCAGATGTTGAATAGAAAATCGCGTAACTATGTGAAGTATATTTTCTGGATCAGCGTTATTGAGTTCCTTTTCTTTTCTGTATTTGGGTTGTTCTACTTTTTTCAGGAGGAAGAGTCGGAAAGTTTTCGTAAAATGCTGACAAGATTAGGGGCACAGGAAGCTCCTGAAATAGAAAACAACTTCGGTCATGTCTATCTGGCGATCAAAATTTTAAGTTTACTGATTACAGCTTATTTTGTCTTGAAATTTTATCAGAATTACCGGAAAATAAAGATTGAGGAAAATCTGAAAGGGCTTATCACACGGATCATCAAATTCAAAAGAACGGTGAATGCCTTTATTCTGATCAGCATTGTATTGCTTTTGCTTTTCACTTTTGTCCTGATCGCTTTTATATTATATATATTAGATTCTCAGAATATACAGCCCAGCAGTTCGAGTCTCACTATTATTATTGTTGGAATTACCGTAAGCACGCTGCTTGCAATCTCTATGATCTGGTTTTATTACAGGCTGGTATATGGTACTATTATCAGAAAGCTTGATAAAAACCTGAAGCAGCTTAAAGAAATAGATTCTCACGAAAATTAATATACATAGGCATAATTCGGGATATAATTGTTAATTTTATTCCACCAAATCTTAAACTATGCCCTTATCTTATGTGTATGGAACTTCTGAGGTTCCATTATTAGGCCAGACCATCGGAGCCAATCTTAAAAGTACTGTCGAAAAATATCCCCATCAGGAAGCATTAGTCTGCGTTCATCAGGATTACAGAGCTACTTATCAGGAATTTTACAATCAAACAACAGCTGTTGCAAAAGCTTTATTATTTTTAGGAGCAAAAGCAGGCGACAGAATCGGAATCTGGTCTTCCAACCGCTATGAATGGGTACTTTTGCAGTATGCCACTGCAAGGATAGGAACTATTTTAGTGAATATCAATCCGGCCTATAGAACTCACGAACTGACCTATGTACTCAATCAGTCGGAAGTTCGCTTTATTTTTTCCTCTTTAAGTTTTAAAACCAGTAATTATAAAGAAATGGTTGAATATGCAAAAGAAGTATGTCCAACCCTTGATCATGAAATATTCTTTGATGAAAACTGGGAAGAGTTTGTGAATAACGGACAGGAAATTTCAGATGAAGTGCTTCACAGTTTTGAAGAGCATGTACAGTTTGACGATCCGGTTAATATTCAATATACTTCCGGAACCACCGGCTTTCCGAAAGGAGTTACCCTTTCCCATCATAATATTCTCAATAATGGTTATTTTATTGGTATCAGATTAAAATATACTGAGAAAGACCGCGTCTGCATTCCTGTACCCTTTTACCACTGCTTTGGGATGGTCATCGGAAATATGTGCTGCACAGCTCACGGAGCCTGTATGGTAATTCCGAATGACAGTTTTGATCCGGAGATTACTTTAAAAGCTGTTTCAGATGAAAAATGTACTTCTTTATATGGAGTACCTACTATGTTTATTGCTGAACTGGCCGTAAAAGATTTTGACACCTATGATTTTTCAAGCTTAAGAACCGGTGTTATGGCGGGCTCTGTATGTCCTCCCGAAATCATGAAGAAAGTAGAAAGCCTGATGAATATTAAAGAAATGAGTATCTGCTATGGAATGACAGAAACTTCACCTGTATCTACTCAGACCTTAATAGGAACACCGCTGGAAAAGCAGGTCAGCACAGTAGGAACTGTTCAGGATCATCTTGAGATAAAAATCATTGATGAAAGTGGCAGAATTTTAAAACGTGGGGAGCATGGCGAACTTTGCACCAGAGGATATTCCGTTATGCTGAAATACTGGAATGATCCTGAAAATACCAGGAAAGTACTGGATGATGCCCGCTGGATGCATACCGGAGATATGGCCGTGATGGATAAAGACGGCTATATTACCATTTCTGGAAGGATAAAAGACCTCATCATTCGTGGCGGAGAAAATATTTCCCCTAAGGAAATTGAAGATTTTTTATATACATATACCAACATCCTTGATGTTCAGATCATTGGTGTTCCCAGCGAAAAATTCGGGGAAGAAGTAATGGCATGGGTAAAAGTGAGAAAAGGATTTACCATCACTGCTGAAGAGCTGCAGGAATACTGTAAAGGAAGAATTGCCCATTATAAAGTTCCGAAATACTGGAAATTTGTAGATGAATTTCCAATGACCATTTCAGGAAAAATAAGAAAGGTTGAAATGCGGGAAATTTCTATGAAGGAGCTGGGGCTGGAAAATGTAAAACTGAGCTAATAACTTACAAAAAGTAAAATGATAAATAGCTATCCCATTTTTACTTATGATAAAACAAAAAGCATTTCAAATTGAAATGCTTTTTTATATTGTTAAAGTTCTTTTCTTAACCTCGCGACAGGAATATTGAGCTGTTCACGATATTTTGCAATCGTTCTTCTGGCAATATTATAACCCTGCTCTTTCAGAATGACTACTAATGCATCATCTGTAAGAGGTTTTCTCTTATTTTCTTTACTGATCACTTCCTGAAGATGGGTTTTGATCTCTTTAGTAGAAACTTCTTCTCCATCGTCATTTGTTAAACTGTCTGAGAACAGATCTTTAAGATATACGATTCCATTAGGTGTATCTGCATATTTACTTTTTACCACCCTTGAAATGGTAGAGATATCAAAACCTGTAATATCTGCAACATCCTTCAGAATCATTGGTTTCAGAGACTTTTCGTCACCGGTGATGAAATAATCCTTCTGAAATTTTACGATGGCTGTAATCGTCTGTAATAAGGTATTCTGACGTTGATTAATGGCATCAATATACCATTTTGCAGCGTCCAGTTTTTGTTTGATAAATAAAGCAGCCTGCTTGTGTTCTGATGAATTTTTATCATGAGAATACGTTGTCAGAATATCTTTATATTCTTCAGAAACTCTTAGCGTAGGCGCATTCTTGCTGTTCAGCATAGGAATTACCTGGCCGTCTTTCACCTGAATAACAAAGTCCGGAATAATCTCCTGATTAATGGTAATTGTCTGCGTATCAAAGTTTCCTCCCACTTTAGGAGATAATTTTGATATTTCATCCAGGGCATCTTTCAGATCATCTTCTTCAATATCATACTTCTGAATGATCTTGTTGTAATGCTTATTGGTTAAAGCTTCAAACTGATGTCTTAAAATATTGGCAGCCAGAGAAACTGCTTTATCTGAGCTTACTTTCTTTTCAATCTGTAGTAACAGACATTCCTGCAGACCTCTTGCTCCTACTCCTGGAGGGTCCAGTTTCTGAACATAATTTTCAAGGATATCTTCCACTCTTTCTTTAGTGGTGTAGATTCCTTGTGAGAAAGCAAGATCATCAACAATAGATTTGATTTCTCTTCTCAGATATCCGTCTGTATCTAAGTTCCCGATAAGATATTCTGCAATCTTCAGATCTTCATCACTGATATTCACCAGATGGATCTGTTCTGTAAGATAATCATATAAGGACTGGCCTTCCGTTAAAAGACTCTCGTTATCAAATTCTTCATCATCCGGAGAGTAGTTGCTGGATGCGGTTTTATAGCTTGGTTCATCGTCATAGATATATTCATTGACGTCGAAATCTGTTTCAATGCTTTCTGTACCCTCATCCTGATAAGCGTCTTCAAGGGAAGAATAGTCATCTTCCTTAGAATCTTCTTTCGCAATTTCCAAAGCTGGGTTTTCTTCTAACTCTCTTTCCAACTCCTCTTCAAATTCAAGAGTATGAAGCTGAATAAGCTTCATCAACTGGATCTGCTGAGGGGCCAGCTTCTGTCCTAATTTGAGTTGTAAGTGTTGTTTAAGCATATTCCTATTTACGTTTTAACATAACATATTCTACGAATTTAATAAATTTATTTGATAAAAAACACATTTAGCATGATTTTTGCATTACTTATCCTAATATAATAAACTATTAAATAATAAAAAAAGCCTTAACTTGTGATTAAGGCTTTTTTTATTGTTCTAGAATTCAGCACTTTTCGGTGTTCTAGGGAAGGGAATTACATCTCTGATATTCGTCATTCCTGTTACGAAAAGAACTAATCTTTCCAATCCTAAACCAAAGCCTGCATGCGGTACAGAACCGAATTTTCTGGTATCAAGGTACCACCAAAGTTCGTGCTCATCTACATGCATATCTGCCATTTTTTGTTTTAAAACATCTAATCTTGCTTCTCTCTCTGATCCACCGATGATCTCACCGATACCAGGGAAAAGAACATCCATAGCTGCTACGGTTTTGTTGTCATCGTTCAGTTTCATATAGAAAGCTTTGATTTCTTTCGGATAGTCAAATAATACTACCGGGCTTTCAAAATGTTTTTCAACAAGGTATCTCTCGTGCTCAGACTGAAGGTCAGTTCCCCATTTTTCAACCGGGTAAGCAAATTTTCCTTTTTTATTTTCTTTAGAGTTCAATAAGATTTCGATGGCTTCAGTATAGCTTACACGCTTGAAACGTTTTGCTACCACATTCTGAAGCTTTTCGATAAGACCTTCTTTTGCTCTTTCTTTCTCAGGTTTTGTCTTTTGTTCTTCTGCAAAACGGTTGTCTAAGAACTCCAGGTCATCTTTGCAGTTATCCAATACGTACTGGATCACATATTTTAAGAAATCTTCCGCAAGGTCGATGTTATCTTCAAGGTTGTTGAATGCCACTTCAGGCTCAATCATCCAGAACTCGGCAAGGTGTCTTGTCGTGTTTGAATTTTCAGCACGGAAAGTAGGTCCGAATGTATAAATTCTTCCCAATCCCATCGCGGCAGTTTCTCCTTCCAACTGTCCTGAAACGGTAAGGTTGGTTTTCTTACCGAAGAAATCCTGTGCAAAATCAATTTCACCTTCTTCAGTTTTTGGCATATTATTCAGATCAAAGTTGGTTACTCCAAACATTTCACCTGCACCTTCCGCATCTGCTCCTGTAATGACCGGTGTGTTGATATAGAAAAACTGATTCTGGTTGAAGAATGAATGAACGGCAAAACTTACTGCGTGACGCACTCTGAACACTGCACCAAAAAGGTTTGTTCTGAATCTTAAGTGAGCCTGCTCACGGAGTTTCTCAAGACTGTGTTTCTTAGGCTGAAGAATTGTACTCTGAAGTTCTTCTGTAAAGTTATCTCCTAAAATGATGATCTTTTTGGCAATAATTTCCACAGATTGTCCTGCTCCCTGGCTTTCTACCACTTCTCCTACTACTTTCAGGGAAGAAGCTGTACTGATATTCTTAAGAATAGCTTCATCAAAATTTTCGAAATCAACAACTATCTGCAAATTATTAATCGTAGAACCATCATTAAGCGCAATAAAGCGATTAGCACGGAAGGATCTTACCCATCCGTAAACTGTAATGTCATGATGTAATACTTTCTTGTAATCCTTTAGGATTTCTTTGATCGTTTGCTTTTTCATTTGTTGATGATAAATTTTTTATATAAAAATTAATGTCTGCAAAGTTACAAAAAAACAGCGCAACTTAATGATTGCGCTGTGTTTAAAAATCATTTAACAGGTATTTAAACTTTCAGTTCAGGAAATTTACCTTTTTTCTTCTGCCAACTCTTCTGCATTTTCAGGTTACATTTCCACTCAATATTATCCTGAACTTCAATAATATCCGGGATACCCCCGGAAATAAACTCACTTACACTATCACTTTTAAAAAGAATAAAATATTATTTTACTCTGAGTTTTCATGGAATTAGTTATTGAAATGGTTATTAGTTTTTATGTGATACGTTCGTGGTAAATTACCAGGTTATACATCCATTTTTAGACTATACTATACTTTTAAACTGTGTGGCGGATTAACCGGATTTACTGTTAATGATTTTTAAATGATCACTACACTTTACATCTCTAAATTCTGAACAATTACTACATGATTTACGTTTTAGTTTTCTTGGTTATTAGTTTTTATGATACAATTCCTGACTTGATTTTTTAAATGATCAACATTTTGGAACTGATATCTTGTATTGTGCACATACAAAATAAAATGGTTGTGTTTTTACCTGAAGCAAAGATGCAGGAAGCGGAAGAATGACACAAGAGAATGGTTTATAGATTCATAAATTTATATACCTAAAATCATGAATCTATAAATAATAACAATATGATAACCAATAAATTAAACCTAATCCAAAGACATGTTTTCAATTTCTTTCAGGTAGATAGAAAGTGGTGTTCCGGTTCGTTTTTTGAAGGCTAAAGTGAAGGCCTGTTCATTATTATATCCTAATTCTTCAGCGATAAATGGAATTTTATAAGATCTGAATTTTTTGTCATTGGCCAATCTGCTGATAGCATAATCAATGCGGAGATCATTAAGATACGTTGCAAAGTTTTTCCCTTTGTAGGTATTGATAATTTCTGACAGATATTTTGAGTTTGTTTTTATTTTTTTGGCAAGACTTCCCAATGTAATTCCTTTATTCAAAAACTGATCTTTGGTTTCAAATATTTCAAGTTCATGTAAAATATTCCGGGCAATATCTTCAGAAATCGTTCTGGATGTTTTGTCTTCGGAATTTTCTGTATTTTCCATTTGAAGAGGTTCTGATAAAATGTCATTTCGAACTTGCCGATCTCTGTTTTTTTCTATCGCTTTTTCATTTACAGACTGAATAAGATCCTGGGCGATCTTTTTATAGTTCTTTTCAGATTTTTTATATTTAAAATAAACGTTGATAAATAATAAATGTGAAATCAACAAAAGACTTAATACTATATAAAAAAGGCTCTTTCTTTTGGTAAGCTCATTGGTAATGCTTTCTTTTTCCTGCTGAAGTTCCGGAGTATCATACCTTCTGGGAAGTTCTCTGGAAATATATCTGAACTGCATGTCCAGCACCTGATCTACTTTTAAAAAACGCTCTACATAATACAGCTGTTTTTCCTTATCCCCGTTTTCTTTATAATAATCAATAAGATAGGTATATACATCTCTCAGCTCCGGATAGATATAGTCTGTTTTCAGAACCAGAGAATCTATCTTCTTGAAAAAGTCCACAGCTTTGTCTTTTTCCTGAAGTCCGGCATAGGATTTTCCTAAATACAAAAGTGTATAATTCTGGTTTCTCTTACTTCCATTATGATTTGTAAAGAAATATTTTTCGCATTCCGATAAGCCATCGATCGCTTTTTGATAATTTCCGGAATGCAGATGATAATACCCAAGCAGTCCAAGATTCTGATGATAGCGGTAAACATCATTATTCTTTTTAGAATCCATCAGCCCGTCTTTTATCAAGACATAAGCAGAATCCATTTTATTGATCTCTATATAAGCATCTGCCAGATTCAGTTTAAGAGAATTTTTCTCATCCTCATTCATATCATCTGTATCATAAGCATAGTGTCTCAGTACTTTTGCTGTCTCTGCATGTTTTCCTATATAATTGTTCAGGTAGGCAATACTGATATGAGCCATAGCAATCTGCCTCTTATTTCCTTTTTCTTTTGCATATTTCAGTCCAAGGATATAATTATTGAATGCAGATTGAAGATTGTCATTCTTGGAGTATAAATTTCCTCTCAGCAGATAAATTCTCGCCGGATAGGTATTTTCTTTGGAATTTTTTGTGATGTACTGTAAGCTGTCTAAGCATTTTAATGCGTTGGGTAAGTCTTCTGCAAAATGAAGCATTACATATCCTTCAGCAATCTGAGTGGTGTTTTTTTCAGCTTTTGCCTTTTTAAGATAATAATCTGCAATACTTTTACTGTTTCCTTCTCCCGCAGGACTGTTGTAGAATTCTTTTTCCAATTCCTCATAAGTCCGTTCTTTCAGAGATTTTTTTGTAGTATTAAGGGTTTGTGCATGATAAAACACAACCCCTATAATCAAAAACAGTAGTAAAGATTTTATTTTCATCATTCATCCTAGCTATATTACAAAAATATTATTTTTCTTCAGTAGATACACCACTCCTTTTGCTTTTTTCCATGTATTCATCCATATTTTCATTAAAACACGCTATAATAATTCAACAAAATGTGAATACATACTGAAAATTATACTTTTGCAAATATCATTTCCATTCTACTCTACCTTCCAGATAGTACACTCTTCCATTGCTTTCATACAGAAGATCATATCCCTGAGAGGTCAGATAAAAATGACATACCTTCATTTCTCCATTCCTTTCTTTAAACTGAAGAACTGCAGGACACATTTTAGCGTGATCCATTTTTTTCACAATCAGATCAAAATTCTTCTGAATATTTTTTTTATTGTACAGAGACAACATACGATCATTAATAAAACGGACATATTTTAAAGATGACAGAGGATAAGTAATTAACTTAAAAGGCTTTCCTGCAAACTTCGCAGCATTCTCATTGAAAAAATTCGTAATCGAAATACTATCTTGTGTAATAGCTTTCACCACATTTGATTCATATCTCTGGCCATCTGCAAATTCCATACTGTAGATGGCTTCCATTTTAATGGCAAAACCTTTCCCGGATTTTCTTAAATCTTTAAGGTCTGTAAATTCATTTCCTTTCTTGATGACAATTAAAACATTTTCTTCTCCGAAATCACAGTCATAATATTTTTTATAATCAAAAGGTTCTTCTGTTTGGGTATTCACTGTATCATTCGTAGTATTCTGTGAAAAAATACGTACTGAAAACAGGAATAAAAATACTATAAGCTTATAATTTTTCATGGTTGAATTATTTATTGGTTTAAAATCATTAAAAAACAAGGTTAATTCCTATTCCGAAACGAAATCCCTTAACGGGGAATGGTTTATAGGTATTATATTCGAAGTTGTACCCGAATTCTGCACAAAAGAAATGGTAGAAATTGATTCCTGCTTTGGGTGAAACCGCATAAGGTGAAACTCCTGCGCCCGCATATAAAGAGGATACTTCTGCACCATCCCGGAACGAAACCACTTTTCTGAAATAATCAAACTCAGGAATTACCAGCAGCCTTCTTTCGTCCCACCAGTTAAAGTGACCTCTTAAGCCGTAGTAATTTTTATCCCCATCAGTCAGTTTTGTTCCTATTGACCAAAATGCTTTGTTATCCATTGAAGTTCCTTCAATTCTGGTACTGGCAAGAATAACCAGCCATTTTTTCTCTTTGATTTCTTCAAACTGAGCTTTCAGAAAGCCACAAAGAAATACTGTGGTGACTACAGTAAACTTTTTCATAACGCCTTATTTACTTTTTGTTTCTTAAAATTCCAGTTGATTAAAGGCAGTTTCCTTCTTCCGTTCTCATTCCATCCACCAATCTGGATTCCTCTGAAATCTTTACATTGATTGTACAAACCGATCTGTATTCCTCTGCATTTCTGCCCGATATTGGCCAATGGCGCTACAGAAACCCCTTTCATCTCGTGATGCAGATTAAAAAATGGAGAAACAGACATTCCGTTAGTCACGGCATAGGTGTTGACATTACTTGAAATATTGATCTCCAAACCATTGGTAACTGTGGGTTCCATATTGATGATTGACAACTGCAGCCCATTAATGGTATTCATCTTTTCACGGGGAACAATAACATAATCATGGTTTGCTGGTGGCTGTAAAGTGAAAAGCATCAATGGTGGAAGAAAAATGCCCACAACATTGAATCCCATGCCTAAGCCATTTACTTTTTTGGGCTTAAAATGATCTTCTTCATCATAATATTTAAATAAAACTCCATTGACATTTTTGACATTCTTTGAGGGTGAAGCGGCAATCAGTCTTGGTTTCAAAGAATCTGCTTTTAGATTGTCTGATACATAAGCCAGGCTATTGACTAAAAGAACTGCTGTTAATAAAATTCGTGTTTTCATAACTCGTTATTTTAAAATTACAGTTCAAAATTATCAGCAGAAGACTCAGTTCCGAATGTGAAAAAAAATTAAAAAAAACATCCTGTTTGCGAAAATCACAAAATGCGGGTTGGAAGCCGCAAGAAGGAGCCTGCAGGTTACTTTCAGTAATCAATAGTGATTATAATTTCAATTACTTCTAAATTGGTATTGATTCTTTCGACCTCCGATACTTCCCTTCTGCCAGCTTCAAGCTTCCAGCCTTCTAAAATCAAAAACTCTTTCCACAAAAAATACTACATTTGTGAAAATCACAAAACTATGCACCAGGAAGCTTTATTGAAGGAAATCCGAAGAAAAATCGGGGAAAAATCTTTAAATGATGAGATTGCTAATATTCTTAATATCAGTTATGATGCGGCTCACAGAAGGACTTCCATGAAAGCCAAGTTCAGTTTTGAGGAAGCTCTGGAGCTCGCCAAATACTATCAGATCTCACTGGATCAGTTTCTGGGAACAGAAAATCAATTAGTAGTCAAGAGAACACAACCTGTAAAAACCACGGAGGATCTTTTAAACTATTTCGAGAACTCCTTGAAGATTTTGAATGTTTTTCAGAATATCAACAATTCCAAAGTATTTTATTCTGCAAAGGATATCCCGTTTTTTTATACCATTTCAGATTCAGTTCTGTCCCGTTTTAAGTTTTATGTCTGGATGAATCTGTTGAACCAGGATAAGTTTTTAAGTCCGTTTCATGAATTCACGATGGAATATCATTCTGTAAAAAATGAAATGCTGAAAGACCTTTACGACAAACAAAACGTAACAGAAATATGGAATGACACCACCATTATGAGTGCGTTGAGACAAATTTCGTTCTATTATGAAATGGGTTTATTAAAGAAAAATGATGCAGATCTTATTCTGGAAGACCTGAGAAAGTTACTGGAACGACTGGAAATTAAAACACTGGAAAAAAGTAATTTCCAAATCTATGTGAATGATTTAGTCATTTTAAACAATGCTATTCTATTCAAAAATGAAGAACAATGTTCCTTTTTTGTACCTTTCAGCATGTTCGGATATATGATGACCAATGATAAAATAACGTGTGAAGATTCTTTGAGCTATTTTGAGCATCAAATCAAAAATTCCAGATCACTGAATGAATCCGGGAACAGAGAAAGGAAAATGTTTTTTAATAAAATGTATGAACAGATTGACCGATTAAAACAGAATTTATCATGAATACTCTTCGTAACGATTTACCAGATGTTCAAAGAAACCAAAGGTGATAATATTTCATTTGAACTGGCTTTTAATCAACTATTGCTGCATCTTTTCAGCCAGCTAACCCATCAAAAAGAAAGCATAGAAAGAAAACCTTTATGGGTAGGTCAGATCAATGAAATTCTGCATGAAAGTTTTACAGAAACCCTTAATCTTACAGAACTTTCCAAAACCCTGAACATCCATCCTATTCATCTCAGCAGAGATTTTCACAAATATTTCCACTGTAATCTGGGTGAATATCTCAGAAAATTAAAACTCAATAAATCTCTTGAACTTCTCCCTTCATCCCATTCTTTAACGGATATTGCCATGGAATGTGGTTTTTCAGATCAGAGCCATTTTATCAGATGTTTTAAAGAAAATATAGGAATTACACCGCTGAAATACAGGAATCTTCTGAAAAATCATTGAAACTTGTTTGAAATTAAAGAGGGATTTATTCATCAATTGTTTGAGATTCTTCATTACATTGCATTTCATTCAGAATGACACAGGTTAAATAGTACCATTCACGATTTGGATACATCATTCCCCGATTTGGATACATTTCCCTTTTCGTAAGTTTCCATCTTTGTACCATCATTTAAACAAAAAAATATTTAAAAATGGAAACAAAAAAAGTATGGTTCGTGACAGGAGCTTCAAAAGGCTTAGGATTCGAATTGGTAAAAAAATTACTATCCGAAGGATTTCAGGTTGCTGCGACAAGCCGTACCGTTGAATCCCTGATCTCCACCATCGGAGAAACTTCAGAAAACTTTCTTCCGCTCAGCGTCAACATCACAGATAATAACGATATCAAATCTGCCATTGAAAAAACAGTTCATCATTTCGGACGAATTGATGTGGTGGTCAACAATGCAGGTTATGGACAAATCGGAACGCTGGAAGAACTTACCGATGAAGAGGCAAGAGAAAATTATGCAGTGAATGTTTTCGGAACCTTAAATGTCATCAGAAACGCGATGCCTTATCTTCGTGAGCAAAGATCTGGAAATATATTTAATATTTCTTCTGTGGGCGGCTATTCTGCTAATTTTCCAGGCTGGGGAATCTATTGTTCTACAAAATTTGCTGTGGCCGGATTTACGGAAGCACTGGCTGAAGAAGTAAAAGACTTCGGAGTACATGCTACGGTTGTTTATCCCGGATATTTCCGCACCGATTTCTTAACCAAAGATTCTGTGAAAACACCTGCCAATCCTATTCAGGCTTATGAAGCAGCAAGAAATTCGGAACAGGCGCACCTTAACGAAATCAATGGAAACCAGCCTAATGATCCGGAAAAAGCAGCTGATGTTCTGATCCAGATCAGTAAAGAGAAAAATCCTCCGGTACATTTATTATTAGGGGTAGGAACGATTGAATTTCTGAATAACAAAATTGATATTTTAAAGAAAGATGCTGAGAAATGGGAAAGCCTTACTGTTTCTACAGCAATTTAATCTGCTAATAGCCTTCGGTTCCGCTCAGGATGACATTCCTAATACTTACTATTTAATTTATATATATGAATAAAGTATAAAATTTTAGGAAAGCCGGCCTGGCCGGAGTCGAAGACTTTTTGAATCAATATGTTATACTTTTTACAAAAACAACTAACTTCGTTCTATGAAACAGCCCGTTCGTTTTAATTCTATTTCAGATTTTCATGCTTTCTGTGGTCTTCCCAATCCTGAGCATCCGCTGATCAGTTTGGTAGATTACAGCAAAGTCCGTTATATTGTAGATCACGAGGAGCTGAAGTGGATCCAGAATTTTTATTCCATTGGTTTAAAAAAGAATGTTACACCAAAGTTCAATTATGGACAGCAGCAATATGATTTTAATTCAGGAGTACTGTGTTTTGTTTCGCCGCAGCAATATTTAAGTCTTGAAATCAACCCGGATGTAGAAGTAGAACCTACCGGATTTTTATTACTGATTCATCCCGATTTTCTGTGGAATACTTCATTAACCAAAAAAATAAAATCGTATGATTTCTTCAGCTATCAGGTGAAAGAAGCTCTTTTCCTTTCTGATAAAGAAGAAAAAATCCTTGTTGACATTTTTAAAAACATTGAACGGGAATACCAGAACAATACCGATAGATTCACACAGGAACTGATTATTGCCCAGATTGAATTATTACTGGTGTACTCCGACCGTTTTTATGAAAGGCAGTTTTTCACCAGAAAAAAATCAAGTCACGAGTTATTGTACAAATTCGAAGACATCCTTTCCCAATATTTCGAAAGCGGAAATCTCCTTGAAAACGGAATTCCCACAGTGAAATGTATTGCCGAGCAGATGAATATTTCACCTAATTATCTTGGAACGCTTTTACGTCTTCACACCCGGCAAAATACACAGCAGCATATTCAGAATAAATTAATTGATGCAGCAAAAGAACGTTTAAGCACCACCAGTTTGTCTGTCAGTGAAATTGCTTATGAGCTGGGATTTGAGCATCCACAGTCTTTCAGCAAACTTTTTAAACAAAAAACCAGTCAGTCTCCGGGTGAATTCAGAAAAATGTTTAATTAGGAAATAAATCCCCTCAATTCTTTGAAAAGAGAATGGGTTAATAAAGTAGTTTAAGGATAATAATAAAGTAAGTGACGAAGTTGCTTATTGCAAAACTATTCGTCTTTTTTCGAAGGAACCAGAAATACATCAATAAGACCTTCAGGAAGTTCCATTTTGATGGTTCTTTCTTCCCTGTCAACTGCAAGAATCCAGTCTTTGATCATAGGAATCACCACTTCTTTTCCATCCAGATTGGTAATGAAATACACCTGTGCTGTCTGATCGTTTACGGATCTGATCACGCCACAGTTGTTGTCATTCTGGTCAAAAATTTCAAATCCGATGATTTCGTGGTAATAGAATTGTTTTCCTGAAAGTTTAGGCAGTGAAGCAAGCGGAAGGTAAACACTTTTACCCAGCACCTGATCTACCATCGCTTCAGAAGAGTTTTTGAATGCAAGATTCAGAGCATCCAGTTTGCTCCATGATGATTTTTCAATAAAAAATGGAACCAATAATCCGTTGATTTCAACGAATATTGATTCCAATTTATTGTAAAGCTCGGGTTGATCGGTATCCAATTTAAGGATCACGTTACCCGCAAGTCCGTGTCTGCGTGTGATTTTTCCTAAAAAATAGCAATCTTCTTTACGCATAACAGGGTTTGTTCTTAAGCTTCAGTGTTTTCTTCAGTTTCAGCAGCAGGAGCTTCTCCTTCTGTAGCTTCAGCAACAACTTCTTCAGCAGGTGCGTTAGCAGCCTCTTCAGCAGCTTTAGCATCAGCTTCAGCTTGTGCAGCAGCAGCAACTCTAGCTTCGTTTACTTTTACTTCAGCTTCGAAAGCAGCTTTCTTAGCATCAGCTTTAGCGGTAGCTAAACCGTCTACTTTACCTTGTACTTTAGCATCTTTAGCTTCTACCCAAGCATTGAATCTTTTTTCAGCTTCAGCTTCGTCAAAAGCACCTTTAGCTACACCACCTTGTAAGTGTTTTTTGTAAAGAGCACCTTTGTAAGATAAAATAGCTCTAGCAGTATCAGTTGGCTGAGCACCGTTGTTTAACCACTGTACAGCAGAATCAACGTTCAATTCGATAGTTGCCGGGTTAGTAATTGGGTTGTAAGTACCTAGTTTCTCGATGAATCTACCATCTCTTCTAGCTCTAGAATCTGCAACCACGATGTGGAAAAAAGGTTTTCCTTTTTTACCGTGTCTTTGTAATCTGATTTTTACTGACATAATGTTTGAATTTTACGGGAACTCGTCCCAGTTAAATATTTAAGAGTGCAAAGATAGTAAAAAAGTTTGAAGTAAAGAGCTTCGAGTAAAAAGTTTTATAAAATTCATTTTATTTTTTTTAACCAAGCAGGGCAAAAGAAAATATTGTTGAAATAATTACGGAAATTAAAACAGCCATAAAAACTATAAAATTACCCCGCGTTTTTCCTGTAATCCCGTAAATCACCAGATAGTTGATGATATAAACTGGTACCAGCAGAAAAAATGAGAACTCTCCTGTAGATGTCATCACAGCCTTTAAAAAAAGAAGCCCGGTAACAGAAGCTGCTACAAGTCCTAAAAGGCTTTTAAAAATTATTTTTTCATCTATTTTATCATTTTCTTTTACTTTTGAAAACTGATCAAATTTATCCAGAATAAAAACTTTCAAATCACTGCTTCCGATCATTTCCGAAGAGATCGTTTCAAGAATAGTATCTATCTTTTCTCCCTTTTGTACCATTTTATGTACTTCAAATGAGATTCTTCCTTTTTCTTTGACTAAAACTTTCCTGTATTCTGCTGCTTTTACAAATTCATCATAATTGAATTGCTGACTGATGGCTTCCCGCAATTCATCATTGACTTTACCAGTATGATCAGTCATATGAAGATAGGCAGCATGCAGATCTTCTTCATTATAATTTCTATAAATATTCTTCATCTATACCGTTCCCATATAAAATAACCCCAGACATTTCTGGTTTTCTTCAATGGTCAGAGACTCTTTCAGCTCGTCTACAATTTTAGGAGAACTCCAGTAACATCCGATATTATTTGCGGTACAGGTAAGATACATATTCTGAACCGCCATTGAAGTAGCGGCTATCTCTTCCCATTCAGGAACCATTCCACTGAAATTGACTATAATGGAAACCACAACATTGGCTTTATTGATTTTAAAACCGATATCTGCGTATTTTTTTTCCAGGAAAAGCTGTTCTGGAGTAACGGTCTTATAGATCGCCTGCATTTCTGATGCCAGCTTTGCTTTTCCTTCTCCTTTGAATATTTTGAAACGCCAAGGCTTAGTACGTTTATGGTTGGGAGCAAACGTGGCAGAGTTTACAATCTCCTCCAAAACTTCCTGAGATATTTCTGCGTCTGTATAATCCTTTGGGAAAATACTTCTTCTTTGCTCTATAATTTCTTTTAAAATGGATGCATTATTCATGCAACAAAATTACGAAAAAGATAGAAGCAGGAATCAGAATGAAGGAAGTTTAATGTTTGGCGGGTGATCAAGATCCCGGAAGCTTATCAAAAATACTTTTTACTTTTTACTTTTTACTTTTTACTTTTTACTTTTTACTTTTACAAAACCTCTATCACCTTCTGATGGATTTTGTTTAAGGTAAATTCATCGCCGGATTTCATGCCCATCATCTTTTTGGCCATGGGACTTTCCGGAGAGATAGCGTAGAACCTGTCTCCCTCGAAAAAGAACTCTCCAAGTGACACAGAAATATAAAACCTTGCCTTATTGGTAATGACCAGTGAACCAAGCTGTACTCTTTCTGTAGCCGTATTCAGGACTTTTGCCATATTTCTTTTAAGATCATTCAAAGCTCCCAGCTGCCGCTGCATCTGATAAATTTCCTCCTGCATTTCTTCTCTCATGCTATCATATTTCGGAGTTTTTTTGATGTCACGGCTGGCTTCAAGGGTAAATTCGATAAAGTTTTTCAATTTTTCAATTTTCTCTGTGATGGTAGTCTTCACAAAGTCTCTGATATCACTTTTTTCAAATACAATCTTCTCCATACAATCTATTCTTTATATAAAGATAATATTTTAGAATAATATTTCTTTGACTTTATGCAAAAACGTTAACAAAATGAAGAGAAATATGATTTATTCGAATAATAGGTTTTCATAAAAAAAGCCCTGTAAGATGTACAAGGCTCTCCTATTATTTTTCAGCAAGCTTTTTCAGATCGCCCAGCCCCTGGCTGAACATTTTATCCATATTGCTATTCATCATCGGCTTCATAATCTTCATCATCGGAGTAAGCTCATTATCAATCATCCATGTCACTTTCGTTCCGCCTCCTTCAGGAGTCATAATAAAATTCGCTTTCATATCTCCTTCAAAAGGTTCTATAAAATGAAGTCTTGTGCTCATTTTTTGATTCGGAACCAGCTCAGTAATGGCTTGTTCACCTTCTCCTACATTTTTATCTCCCTTCCAGTGATAGGAATCTCCTACTTTATCTCCGTTCCCTGAATACGTAATGACAATGTTTTTATCAGCTTTGGAAAAAGGATCCCATTGGTTATAGCCTTTTAAATTCCCTGTATAGGCCCATACTTTTTCCTGTGGTGCATTGATAACGATTGATTTTTCATAGTGATAGTCTTTACTGAAAGCCAGTATGGCAATGACAGCATAGATAAGGATCAGTACAATGATGATACCGATAATTTTTAAGAGTGTTTTCATAGTCTATATATTTAAGGTTGTTGATTTTAATAATGATTTCAGATCTGTTCTCAAAATTAAATGTTCCCACATCACTTCTCCTTTCCCTATGACAAGATTAATTAAAGATAAGGTATTTTTGTCATAACTTGACAGTAAGGCATTATTTTTGAGCGTTTCAGCTGTGATTCCCGATGAATCATTACATTTACCTTATATAAAAAGATCAAAAATGAATATTTTAACAGAAAAATTTAACACACCATATCATTCGGCTCCGTTCAACAGCATTAAAAATGAAGATTATCTTCCTGCATTTAAAGAATTGATTCAAAAATCTGAAGCAGAAATTGATGCCATTGTCAACAATCCTGAAGCGCCTACTTTCGAAAATGTAATTGAAGCATTGGCGTATTCTGGAGAGCAGCTGGATGTGGTTTCCAATATTTTTTTCAACTTAAATTCTGCAGAAACCAGTGATGAAATCCAGCAGATTGCACAGGAAGTTTCTCCGATCCTGACAGAATATTCTTCAAAAATTTCTCAAAACGAAGCCCTTTTCAACAAAATCAAAAAAGTATATGATGAAAAGGAAAAATATAATCTCAACGAAGAGCAGGAAATGCTTTTGAATGAAACCTACAAGGGTTTTGTAAGAAGCGGTGCTTTACTGAATGAGGAAGACAAAGAAAAATTAAAGAAAATCAGCATGGATCTTTCTTTAAAATCTTTACAGTTCGGACAGAATGTATTGGCTTCCACCAATGCTTATTTTAAACATATCACCAATAAAGAAGATCTTGCAGGAATTCCGGAAGCAATCATTGATCAATATGCTGAAGAAGCCAAAGAAAGAAATCTTGAAGGCTGGGTAGTCACTTTACAGTATCCAAGCTATATTCCTTTCATGACCTATGCTGAAAACCGTGAACTGAGAAAAGAACTGGCTTTAGCCAATGGTAAAAAATCTTTTGATGGTGGAGAATTTGACAATCAGAATCTGATTAAGGAGCTATTGAATTTAAAGCAGCAGAAAGCTGAGCTTCTTGGATATAAAAACTATGCAGATTTTGTATTGGAAGAAAGAATGGCTAAGTCTCCGGTAAAAGTTTTAGATTTTTTAAATGAACTTCTGACTAAAGCAAAACCATACGCAGATCAGGAAATTGAAGAATTAAAAGCGTTAGCAAAAGCTGATGGAATTGAGGAAATGCAAGGCTACGACCACGGATTCTATGCTGAAAAACTTCGTAAGGCAAAATTCGATCTTAATGATGAAGAATTGAAACCTTATTTCCCATTAAGCCAGGTACAGGATGCTGTATTCGGGCTGGCTGGAAAACTTTTCGGGCTGACTTTTGAGGAAAGAAATGATATTCCGAAGTACCACGACGATGTAAAAGTATATGAAGTAAAAGAAGCCTTCGACTCCGCTCAGGCTGACAGATACAAGGCACTATTATACGTTGATTATTTCCCAAGAAAAGGGAAAAGAGCCGGTGCATGGATGACCAGCTACAAAAATCAGTACAAACAAAACGGTGAAAATTCACGTCCGCATATTTCAATTGTCTGCAACTTCAGCAAACCGACAAAAGATACACCTAGCTTACTGACTTTCCAGGAGGTAACTACTCTATTCCACGAATTTGGCCATGCGCTTCACGGCATAATGGCAGATACTCAATATCCTAATCTTTCCGGAACTTCTGTGAAATGGGATTTTGTAGAACTTCCGTCACAGTTTCTGGAAAACTTCTGCTATGAACCGGAATTCTTAAAAACGTTTGCAAAACATTATAAAACCGGAGAAGTACTTCCCGACGAGAAAATTGAAAAAATAGAACAGTCTAAAAACTTCATGGAAGGATATCAGACTTTAAGACAACTTGGTTTCGGACTTCTGGATATGAACTATCATACAAAAGTGGCAGAACTGGAGAACGAGAGTGTAAAAGAGTTTGAAGACAAATATACCAAAGCAACCACACTTTATCCTTCCAACGCTGAAACGGCAATGAGTCCAAGTTTCTCCCACATTTTCCAGGGAGGATATTCTGCAGGATATTATTCTTACAAATGGGCGGAAGTTCTGGATGCCGATGCATTCCAGTATTTCAAAGAAAACGGAATCTTTAATCCTGAGATTGCAGCTAAGTATAAAGTACTGCTTTCTTCCGGGGGAACGAAAGATCCGATGGAGCTTTACAAAAATTTCAGAGGCAGTGAACCGAAAGTGGAAAGCTTATTGAAAAGAGCATTTGGATAGAATACAGACTGAGATGACAACAGAAAAAATTAACCTGCTGGAAGCTGTTTTTAATCAATCTTTAAAAACAGCTCTTGACAATATTACTTCTGAAAAGATTGATGAAATTCTTGACAACAGAGATTCTGCAGAGTTTTCAGATGAATGGATGAAAGCGTATCAGATAATTGAAGAAATGCCTTTTGATGAGGAAACAGAAGACAGAATAAGTGATATACGAAAGGAAATTTTTGTTTCCACATTCAGAAGTACCGGTTCTTCAGATCTTCCGGCTTATATTTCGGATGATTTTGGTTTGATCTGCTCTTACTACATTCATCAGATTGAAAACAGCTGGGTCACCCATTTGCTTTTCACTTATCTTCATCATCAGATTCCACAAGGTGAACTGATGAAAACAGAGAAAACAATGAAAGAACTGATTCAGTAAATCAGGAAAAATACAATAAAAAGAACAGTAATCGCTGTTCTTTTTTGTTTTAAATTAGTTGCTCAATAATCTCAAAAATCAATTTCTGATCTATGACCACCCAAGAACAAATCCAGGACTACATCAACAGCCAGGCGGAACTGAAACGTAATGATATGCAGGAACTCCATAACATTATTCTTGAACTCATGCCGGATTGCCAGCTGTGGTTTCTGGATGGTAAAAACAGTGAAAACAAAACCGTTTCCAATCCCAATATCGGATATGGATTGTATATCATGCATTATGCAGGTGGAAAAACAAGAGATTTTTATCAGATTGGAATGAGTGCCAATACAACAGGCATTTCCCTTTATATTATGAATAGTAATGATAAAAGCTATTTATCTGAAACCTATGGAGATAAAATAGGGAAAGCCAGCGTCACGGGATATTGTATTAAATTCAAAGCATTGAAAGATATCAATATTGAAATCCTGAAAGCTGCCATACTGGATGGACTTAAAGAGTAAAAAGCTAAATTTGCACCTTATAAGTAAACATCCATTCTGTAATTCCAAATAATGAGTACGATAACAACAAGATTAGAAAACGTAAAAAAACTTCAGGCTAAAAGATGGGAAAATGAAGACCATTGGGATACTTTAAATGATCTGTTAGTTAAAGAATTAGATGAAATTTTATTGATTGAGCCTGAAAATACTTCAGCTTTAATCAATATTGGTGCTATTTACTCGGATATGGGAGAAAATGAAATGGCGCTGGAGTATTTAAAAACGGCATTAAATTTGGGTTCAAAAGACAAAAATCTCTTTGTAAACCTCGCTATTGTGCTTGTTTATATGGAGAAACATCAGGAAGAGTATTTGGAATATCTAGAAGAAGCGGAGGACAAAACGGAAGATCCTCTCACTTTTAAAGCGTATTTCGATCCTCAGTCCCGTTAAATTAATTCAAATAAAAAACTTAAAATCATGTTATTAGCCATCTTACTTCCCTTCTTATCTTTTATGGTCCGTGGAAAAGTTTTCACCGGAATTATCTGCCTTATTTTACAGATCACTCTGATTGGATGGCTTCCTGCTGCTATTTGGGCCGTACTTTCTTTAAATAATGAAAGAGCTGACAAAAGAAATGACCGCTTGATTAAAGCCATGCGGGAAAACAAAAGATAAACTTACCCAAACCCACCACCAACAACTGATTTAAATCAATTAACAAATACTATCTATTGTTTTTAAGTTTCTGATTTATAAATTTCATCAAAAAAAATTGCGAAACCGAAAAGTTGCACATATATTTGCAACCATATGGTTTCATTTAAAAATTTTCATCTATGAGAAGAGATATTTTTCAGGCTATTGCAGATCCTACACGAAGAGCTATTATTGCACTGATCGCAGTACAGGCGATGACACCCAATGCCATAGCAGAGCATTTTGATACGACCAGACAGGCCGTTTCAAAACATCTGAAAATTCTAACTGAGTGCGAACTGGTGACCCAAAATCATCAGGGAAGAGAAATTTACTACTTTTTAGAAATTGATAAAATGAAAGAAATAGATCATTGGCTGGAACAGTTCAGAAAAATCTGGGAAAACCGTTTTGAACAGCTTGATACGTTACTGGCAACCCTGAAAAGCCAGCAGAAATAAAGTTTAATACAACAACCAACTATAAAAATATTAATATGAAACATCTTCTTCAGTTCGATTTCCTTGCAGATAAGGAAAAGAACACTTTAACCATCAGACGTGAGTTTATGGCCCATCGACAATTGGTCTGGGATTGCTACACGAAAAGTGAATTTCTTGATCGTTGGTTTGCTCCCAAACCATTCACTACCAAAACACAATCTATGGAATTCCGTGAAGGCGGACACTGGCATTATGCAATGGTAGAACCTGGCGGTAAAGAATACTGGAGCTGGGTGGGTTATCACAAGATCAAACCTATTGATTCTTATACTTCCAGCGATGCATTCTGCAATGAAAAGGGAGAAATCAACACAGATCTTCCCCAGGCAGAATGGATAGTATCTTTCACGGATAAAAATGAAAATACCCTTGTAGAAACTATTGTGACCTATCAATCCCTAGCAGATCTGGAAACCATTATCGAAATGGGAATGGAACAGGGAATGATGGCAACACTTGAAAAACTTGACGAATTACTATTAACATTAAAACCATAAAAAATGAGCCACAAAATCACAGTTTCTGCCACCATCAATGCAGAGGCAAAAAAAGTATGGAATTATTACACCCATCCTGAACACATTACTCAATGGAACTTTGCTGATCCTTCATGGCAATGCCCATCTGCTTCCAATGATATGAAAGTAGGTGGAAAATATGCAGCAAGAATGGAAGCTAAAGACGGAAGTTTCGGTTTCGACTTTGAAGCCGTTTACAATGAAATAAACGATGGGGAAAACTTTACGTATACTATGCCGGACGGAAGACAGGTACGTGTTGACTTTAAAGAAAATAATGGCTACACCAATGTTGATGTTGCTTTCGATCCGGAAAGCGAGAACCCAGAAGACATGCAGAGAGGTGGCTGGCAGGCTATCCTTGATAATTTCAAAAAGTATGCGGAAGCTAATTAAAATATTTCAATCGAGAATTGATATAAGGCTGGATGTTTTGCATTCAGCTTTTATTTTTCAGGGACCAGAAACCTCTGAACTCTGATATTGTTGTAAATTTACATTTCAAGAACTGAAATATCTGAGTTTACTACCAGAAAGAACAGCAATCTTTGACCCTTGTCAAGGTTTAAAACCTTGACAAGGATAGATCATTAAGAACCACAATTTTTGAAGCTATGAAAGAAAATAAATACGATAATCCTTCATTTTTTGACCAGTACGAAAAAATGCTCCGTTCTCAGATCGGATTGGAAGGTGCCGGAGAATGGCATACTTTGAAAAATATGCTGCCGGACTTTCAAGGAAAAAATATTCTGGATCTTGGATGTGGCTTTGGATGGCATTGTCGTTTTGCCATGGAAAACGGAGCAAAATCAGTGATCGGAATTGATCTTTCAGAAAGAATGCTGGCAAAAGCTATGGAAATCAATAATCTCCCTGGAATTCAATATGAAAGAAAAGCGCTGGAAGAAGTGGATTATCCTGCTGAAAAATTTGACATCATACTAAGCTCTCTCACCTTACATTATGTAGAATCATTTGATAGTATTGCTCAAAATATTTATAAATGGCTTACGCCCGGCGGATCTTTTGTATTTTCAGTAGAACATCCTGTTTTCACTGCAGAAGGTGGTCAGGACTGGGTATATGATAAAAATGGTGAAAAAATCTGCTGGCCGGTAGACCGTTATTTTGTGGAAGGAAAAAGGAATACAACTTTTCTGGGAGAGCATGTCATCAAATATCACCGTACTTTAACTTCTTATTTAAATATATTATTAAAAGCAGGGTTTAAAATCAAAGAAGTTGTTGAACCTCAACCAGGCGAAGAGATGTTGAAAGAAATTCCGGAGATGAAAGAGGAACTCCGCAGACCAATGATGTTACTCATTTCAGCTGAAAAATAATTTTCAACCAGAAATTTGAATTTATTTCTCTTACAATCTGATGATCTATCAACATTAAAATCCAGTATCATTTTCTGTTTCTCAGTTCCGGAAGAACATGATCCGGAACTTTAAGAATACAGATCATTACCAAAATCAGACAGAGAATATTAACCAACAAAGCTACAGAGAAAGCATTGTGATAATGTTGTGCATCAGGATTTTCTCCAAGAAAATAATAGAAAACACTTCCTACAGCAACAATTCCGATAATGGCAGCAATCTGCTGAAAGGTATTATAAACACCTGAGGCATTGCCAATCAGCTTTTCAGACATTCCGGACAGGGCTATATTGGCCAGGGAAGGGATGATAGATCCTATTCCCAAGCCATGTAAAAACAACAGCAGACAAAAAACCGGAAAACCTATCTGTGTCCTGAACAAAAACAATTGGAGCATAAGGATAAGAATAATAAAGCCAAGTCCTGCCATCAGGGCTTTTTTTCCATATCTTAAAATCAGTTTTACAGAAACGAACGATGCCAGGATAAAACCTAACCCTTGAAAAACAATAATCTCCCCTGCTTCCATCGGGCTGATCTTTAATCCATTCTGAAAGAAAAGGGACAGAATATAAAAATAAGAATCCAGCATAATAAAAAAGAAAGAAACCGCTATAATTCCGACATTGAAATTTTTATAACGGAACAATTCAAAATCAATCAGATAAGCTTGTTTCTTCTGGATTCTTTTCTTTTGATTTTTAATAAAAGTGAATACAATTCCACCAGAAATAATCATTAATGAAACATTTTTAAAGTCAAGACCTTCGTGTTCAGAGAGGGTTAAAGCATAAGTAGCACAGAACAATCCTGCAGAAAGAATTAAAACTCCACTCCAATCAAAAGATTGTTTCACATCCATTTTGGATTCGTCTAATAGTCTTAAGCTAAGGAAAATGGCTGGTAAGCATATGGGAATATTCATCAGAAAAATGAGTCTCCACGGTTCTTCTATTATCGTCAGAGATGAAAAATAACCTCCGAGAAACTGACCCAAAACAGTTCCTGTTCCAATGGTAATTCCGTACCAACCCATCGCCTTAGTCCGTTCCTGATGATCAGGAAACAGAATTTGTATCATCGAAAGTACCTGAGGAGCCATTATCGCAGCACTTATTCCCTGTACAAATCTTGCGATAACCAACTGATAAGCTCCTGCAGAAAATCCACACGCAACAGAACTTATCATAAAAGCTGATAACCCAATCACGTACATCTTTTTTCTTCCGTACAAATCACCCAATCGTCCTCCTGTAATGAGCAAAGAAGCAAAACCGATAAGATAGGCAGCAATCATAAACTGCATTTCTCCATGTGAGGCATGAAGATCACGCTGTATGGAAGGTATGGACACATTGATGATAAAAATATCCATAATCGTCAACAACTGACCAAACAATATCACTAATAATTTCAAATACTTATACTTCATTTTTATATAGATATATCTATTTTTTAAATACTAAAAAAATTAGGGTAATAAACCCTGTACCATTTTTTTCACCTGATCAAAAGAATCATTTTGTCTGTTGATGGTAGAGGTAACAACTGCTCCTTCTATTAAAAGGAAAATATTTTCTGCTATTAAATCAGGATCGGCTATTTGACCTTTTGCAGCACATTCATTGACAAGAGTCTTGATTAAATCTTTTTGCTTTTCTTTATGCTGTTTGGCAAAACCGGAAACGGAAGGATTGCCCTCTCCTGTTTCGGAAACAATTTTAATGAAATGACATCCTGCAAACTTTGAAGTCTGCTGCAGCTTTTTTCTGTAATCAATAAGCGCCAGAATCTTTTCTTTCGGGTCAGAAATCTTAGTGATACTTTTTTCAAAACCTTCAAACCACTCAATTTCTTCTTTGACAAGATAAGCCTGAAGAAGATCATTTTTAGATGAAAAATGATTGTACAAAGAGCCAATCGCAATGTCAGCCTCAGCAATAATCTGATTGATTCCCGTTGAATTGTAGCCTTGTTTATAAAACAAATCCGAAGCAACCCTGATAATTCTTTCGCGTACTTTTTCCTTTTTCATCGTGAAAATTTTTACAAATGTAGATAAAAAAATAGAGAAGTCTATCTATTTTTAAAATTAAGAGAAATACTTTATTTTAGATTCAGGAAATCATTCTCTCGTTTAAACTCTGAAATCATGAAACTGTTATCCTGTTTTTTGACCTTTTTATTGCTAATAGGCGTATCTTGCAGTCAGTCCCGGAAAACCAATCCTGTGAAAAATATGAAATCTACCAATCCTGTTGTCTACTTTGAAATTCCCGTGAATGACCTTGAACGTGCCGAAAAGTTTTATTCTGCAGTTTTCAACTTTAGTTTTGATAAAGAGATTATAGACAGCTATGAAATGGCTTTATTTCCTTTTGAAGAAAAAAACAGTGGTATTACGGGAGCTTTGGCTAAAGGAGATGTCTACAAGCCTTCTAAAAACGGAGTTATCATTTATTTTAAAACAGAAAATATTGACAGAACATTGGAAAAAGCCGTTCACCATGGAGGTTCTGTTCTCTATCCTAAAAGAATAGATGAAAAATATGGATTTGCTGTAGCAGAATTTGAAGACTCAGAAGGAAACAGAATTGCCCTTCATGAAACCGTAAAATAGTCATACCATTCATTGCATATTATTTTTTTTAACAGAATTACTGCATATTTTGTATATTTAAACAACCATTTGAAATCTAATTGGGTAAAGAACTATGGCGGAAGAACTTTATTTCATCAAGACCAATCCCACTGTTGCCAAAATTAATTTGTACAATAAGCTGAGCCGTGAAGAAGAAAATATTCTGAAATTTCTTCAGCCTGAAGCAAAAAATACCCTTGAAACGATTAAAGAAAAAATCAAGGATTCTGTAGAAGAGCTCACTCAGGAAGAACTTCTGCTTATTTTTCAATGGTTTCATAAAGCCTATTCTTCAGATCATGAGGAAACCAAGACACAGCTTTTCATCAATGGTATTGATCTTTTTTATGAAATTCCGACAAATGTTCATGCCGAGCATTTTCTTCAGATTCTTTCAGATTATGAAAAACTGCTGAAACAGGACATGAATTATATTGTGGATTCTAAAAATTTCAATCAGTTTCTGATCTACGGAATTTTTCTGACAGAAATGATCAACAGAAAACAGCATCCTGATAATATCCTTTGTGAATATCTGAAACCGGATAATCAGTCTTTATACCTTCTGGCAGAAGACCAATGTGGGGTGAAAGATTTTGATCCCAACATCATTCCTGATCTTCAGCACTATTTTAATGATCTCTATGATCTGACCAAGTTTTATAAAGGTTCTATCATCAAGCTTGAACAGGAATAAAAAAATGTACGTTCCATGTAACATCTTGCATTCAATAATTGTCTTTTATACATAACCGAAAGAAAACAGCTGCTCAAAATGCAGTAAAAATAATTATTGAACCAGGATAAAAACTATAACACAGCCGGCAGTCTCCTTTTACGATGTGAAACTGCTGGCTTTTTTATGTATCTGCTTTACTGCAAAAAGATAATACCCCACTCCTCCTGCAACATAAGCCAGCACATCAAAAAAATCTCCGGTAAAATGAGTTGATAGTTTTGGGCAGAGCACTTCAAATAAAAAAGAGAGATACAGCACTGAGGTCAATACAAACTTCAAATCAGGTTTCCATTGATAGCCGAGAATCCCATTCATGATATATTCTATCAGATAACCATACATGGGAATTGTAATACAATCTGTAAAATGGTCATTGATAACGGGAATAATAATTCCGTTTCTTCTCAGCAGAATAATAAGTGCCCATGCTGCAAGTCCCAGCAGGAACCAAAAGGAAATTCTTTTTTTCATCACATATGCAAAACAGCCATTATTACTCCGAGAATGACCTGCAGTATTTTTGATATAACTTCCTGATGATCTGTTTTACTTTCTTTGTCAGTACTCTCCGCCAACTCGTAATTGAATTTCTGTTTACCTTCCATTGTCATAAGATTTGATACTGCAAAGATATTAAATTAGAACAATTGTTCTAATTTTAAAAATATGATTTATATCCCCATTGATATTCTTATCTTTGGGTTATGAAGACCAAGGATAAAATTCTGTCTAAAGCACTGGAATTATTTAATGATAAAGGGTACAACAATATTACCACAAGGCATATTGCGGCCGAACTTCACATCAGTGCGGGAAACCTGCACTATCATTTCAAGCACTCTGAAGACATTATTACAATCCTTTTCTCAGAGCTTACCCTGGAAATGGATGAACTGCTGAACCAGATGAAAAAAAAGGAAAATAAAAGCCTGGACGACCTTTATCAGTTTACCTATTCTACCTGTGAAATTTTTTATTCTTACCGTTTTATATTTATTAATTTTATAGATATTCTGAACCGGAATCCGGACATCAAAGCCAATTATGAAGGGATTAATTTCAGCAGAAAAGAGGAATTTCAAATGATCTTTTCAGATCTTCAGAAGAACAATATATTTGTGAAAGATGTACCTCATTTTATTATAGATGGTCTTGTTGAGCAGATTTTCATCATTGCCGACAACTGGCTTACCCATAACAGGCTTATTTTGAAACTCAGTCCGAAAGAAGCCATTCAGCATTATACCCTTCTGCAGATGAATCTTTTCTACCCACTTCTCAATAAAGAACAGCAAAAACTTTATGAACAGCAATACATCAGATAATCATATCATCCTCAGAAAAGGAATTTACGATGATCTTCCGGAAATGCTGCAGCTGTTTACGGCAACAATAGATGAAGTGTGCAAAAAAGATTATGATCTACAACAGCTCGAAGCCTGGAAATCCGGTGCCGAAAATAGGGAAAGATGGGTGAAAGTCATTAAAGAGCAATATGTTTTGGTTGCTGTCAAAGAGAATAAGATCGCAGGTTTCTGTACGCTCGATCAGGGAAAGTATATTGATCTGCTTTTCGTACACAAGGATTTTCAGCATAGAGGAATTGCAACCTTGCTTTACCAACAGATTGAGAAAAAAGCTTTGCTGAATAATGAGAAAGAACTTACCGCTGATGTCAGTAAAACGGCCAGATCCTTTTTTGAAAAAACAGGTTTTCAGGTGATTCAGGAACAAACAGTCTATGTAAAAGGAGTTGCTTTGATTAATTATAAAATGGCAAAACACCTCATCTCTTAACTTTCAGACCTATGGAATTACAGCCGGAGTATAACGAGTACAGAATTTCAGTTCCACAGGAATTTGAAAGTGTATTTACTCATTTCTATTTTGCTGAAAATACTTCTGAAACCTCCATTACCAAAACGCTTTTACCTACTTATCAGATGATTCTGTTATTTTGTTTTGGAGAAAACGCGACGATGTCCACCCGTGAAAAGACAATGATACATGTTGATAAATGTATGAACTTCGGACCTGTAAGACAAGCCTTTGAATATACACTTCCTGTTGGCTGCTCTATTCTGGTTGCTAATTTCAAAGATGATGCATTTTTCAGATTTTTTGGAAAAATATCCATTGAACAATTGGTAAGACATCCGGATGAATTGCTGGAAGACAATTGTTTTACAGAACTTTGGCATCAGCTTACCCGATTAAACTCAACCGCAGAACAGGTAAATCACATTCTTGAATTCTGTAAACCATATCTGCAGGATCGGGATATCACCAGCCAGCTTTTGAGCAATTTTGAAAACGATCTTTTAAATCCGGTGAAAGTCATTGCAGAGCAAACCCATCAGACGGAAAGAAACATCCAGCGAAAGCAGAAAGAACAGTTCGGATATTCCTTAAAAGAGCTAACCCGTTACAACCGCTTTTTAAAAGCAATACAACTCATCGAAAAAGAAACTGAAAAACAAAATCAGGTCAAATGGTTTACCATCATCGATGAATGTGGTTACTATGATCAGAGCCAGCTCATCCATGATTTCAAGCATTTTATCAACATTTCTCCCGCTCAGTATTTAAAATTCCAACAGGAGATCTGTAATCCAAAATCGAAATAGTCCGTTTCGTTTTCTTACAATTTTTGAAAAGCAGGTCACACTACATTTGTCTCATTAATCTTAACAATCAAAACAATGAGACATTTAATCATTTACGCGCATCCTAATGAAAACAGCTTAAATCATCATCTTTTAAACACTGTTGTTGAAACCCTTCAATCCCGTAACGAGGAGATTATTGTGAGGGATCTTTACAACATCGGTTTCGATCCTGTACTTTCTTTGGAAGATATGCAGGGACAGCGTATGGGAACAATATCAGATGATGTAAAAACGGAACAGGAACATATTGTATGGGCAGAGCAGATTACTTTTATCTACCCTATCTGGTGGACAGGTCTTCCCGCGATGATGAAAGGATATATAGACCGTGTGTTCAGTTATGGTTTTGCTTACCGTTATGACCAGGGCATACAGAAAGGGCTTCTGAAAGGTAAAAAGACTTTAATTATCAATACCCATGGAAAATCTCATGAAGAATATGAAAAAACAGGGATGGATAAAGCCCTTACCCTAACTTCGGATCATGGTATTTTCATCTACTCCGGACTGGAAATTATCAGACATTTATTTTTTGATAAAGCAGATAAAGCTTCTCCCGAAAATCTGGAAAACTGGAAAGAGCAGATTAGAAATCTATACTCTGATTATGTATTAAATTAGGTGGTTATATACAATTTTATACCGTTGTCATTCTGACGAAGGAAGAATCTCATGTAAAGCTTAGATTCTTCATTACATTAAGAGTGACAGAGTCATCATAATTTAATATCATGATTAGTGTAAAATTGTATATAATTACCTTAAATTATTAATTTTTTTCCATGAAACCGCAAACTGAAAACCGGAAGATCCTCCCTGTTTTTCGGACTTCTTATAAAATAACTAAGAAAATAATAAAATACTGTTTTTACATCTTTATCCTGTATTTTATTTTTAAGGGATTTATGGCATGAAATTAGCTTCAAAAACCGCAAGTAAAATTGTTTTGAACCATTATTTTAAGCCATTAAGATTGATGGATGGTTAAGTTTTTCTTTTAAAACAAATCTTGTTATAACCCTACAATGCGTCTTAATGGTTTAAATATTGGATCTTCAGGGAATCCCTGTATATTTACCCCACAATGAAACATCTGAACAGTATATTACGTCTTCCATTCTTCAGTGAATATTATGCACCGAGCTATCGTTCGGGAAGACTTTCTATATCTGTAATCCAATAAAATAATCTAACGTGTATATAGAGCCCGGACAGTACCTGTCCGGGCTTTTTTCATTTTAAAACTATTCAACATGATTCATCCATTACAAGAAAATGTGGCTATCATCCTGCCGGAAAACGGCCTGAAAGAAAAACTGGCCCAAGCCGAAAAGGAAAACAGAAAACTTTCCATCAAACTGGGATTTGATCCCACCGCTCCGGATCTGCATCTGGGCCATGCAGTGGTCTTAAAAAAACTGAAACAGTTTCAGGATCTGGGCCATCAGATCATTATTGTTGTAGGAAGCTTTACGGCAAGAATTGGCGATCCCACCGGAAAAAATAAAGCCAGAAAACCTTTAAGTGCTGAAGATGTTCAGCATAATGCCCAGACTTATATCAATCAGCTTTCCAAGGTAATTGATGTAGAGAAGACGAAGATTGTTTTCAATTCCGACTGGCTGGATGCTCTTGATTTTTCTCAGGTCATCCAACTGCTTTCAAAAGTGACCGTGGCTCAATTGATGCACCGGAATGATTTTAATAAAAGATTCACAGAAAATACGCCTATTGCCATGCATGAACTGGTTTACCCGATTCTTCAGGGTTTTGATTCTGTAAAAATAGCATGTGATATTGAAATGGGTGGTACGGATCAGCTCTTCAACTGTACCATGGGAAGGCAGCTTCAGGAAGTACATCAAATGCCTGCTCAGATTGTCATGTGTATGCCATTGCTGAGAGGGCTTGACGGAAAGGAAAAAATGAGCAAATCTCTAAACAATATTATTGGATTGACGGACGAACCCAATGAAATGTTTGGGAAAACTATGTCTATTCCGGATGCTTTGATTGAAGAATTTATCAACCTGACTACAGATTTTTCTATTGAAGAAAAAACAGCACTTTTTTCCAGAATACAAGAAGGGGAAAATCCAATGAATATTAAGAAACTGATTGCCAAGAATATTATCAGCCAATACCACGATCCTGCTTCAGCGGAAAATGCAGAACAGTTTTTTATCAACCAGTTTCAGAATAAAAATTTTGAAGAGAAAGTGTATGAACCTGTGGCTATCGGTTCATTGAAAAGTATAGAGAACAGAATTTCCCTCGTTGAACTGTGTCATCAACTTAAAAATGACCTCAGCAAATCGGCCATCCGGAGATTAATTGAGAATGGAGGCGTTCAGATCAATACAATCAAAATAACGGACTCAAATGAAGAAATGGAACTGATCCCTCAAACGAAAATAAAAATCGGGAGAAGGGGATTTTTTGAGCTGGTGTAAGGCAGGAAGATGGAGGATGGAAGTTTTGTTAGGCAATGAACTTATGAAGCTTTTTAATTGAGATATTTTTAAAAATATTCATTGATTTAAAAACACAGAAGTTATTTATAAAACAAAAAGTCACTTCCAGCTTTCTTCCTCCCGCTTCCATCTTCCATCTCTCAGCTTATTTCAATATCTTCGTCCTGTTAAAAACTATTTCCAATGAGCTACATCATGGTTGACATAGAGTCGGACGGCCCGATTCCCGGGGATTTTTCTATGGTCTGTTTCGGAGCAGTCCTCGTGAATGAGGAACTGGACACTACTTTTTATGGAAAATTAAAGCCTGTTTCTGAGAAGTTCAATCCTGATGCATTAGCTGTTTCAGGCTTCAGTAGAGAAGAAACAATGAGTTTTGACGATCCTGAAACCGTAATGCTGGCCTTTGAAGACTGGATTAAAACCCATTCCAAAGGCAGACCCATATTTATCAGTGATAATAACGGTTTCGACTGGATGTTTATCTGCTGGTATTTTCATCATTTTATCGGAAGGAATCCTTTTGGCTTTTCTTCCCGAAGACTTTCTGATCTGTACTGCGGACTGGAAAAAGATACTTTTGCCCAATGGAAGCATCTCCGCAAAACGGAACACACGCACAATCCGGTAGACGATGCCAGAGGAAATGCCGAAGTTTTATTGCACATGAAAGAAGAAATGGGACTAAAAATTGCATTAAAGTAAGAACTCTAATTTTTGAATATGAATCCTGATCTGCATTACAAACAAGCTGATGAAACTGACATTGATTTTCTTCTCAATCTCAGAATGAAAACCATGAATCCTCATTATGAAAGTTCCGGGCTTTCTACAGACAGAGAAACAACTCTTCAAAGAGTTTTGTATCAGTTTGAAAAAGCCAATATTATTTTTTTAAACGATCAGCCCATCGGACTGTTAAAAGTAGATAGAACGTTTACGAATATTGAGGTACTGCAGCTTCAGATTGACCCCAGTCAACAGGGCAAAGGGCTTGGAAAAAGGATTTTGTCTGATATTTTAGAAGAAGCGTCATTAGCTGGAAAAACACTATCATTAAGTGTTTTGAAAACAAATAAAGCACAACATCTTTATCAAAGTCTTGGATTCAGAATTGTAGATGAGGATCAGTATTCTTATTTTATGGAAACGGAAAAACAGTAAATGATTTTTTAAATTTTCGCTAATGCCGTTGAATGTTTCCTTTGATCAAATAATTTGACTTTTGTCATTCTGACGAAGGAAGAATCTCAGCCATATGAGATTCTTCATTACATTTCATTCCATTCAGAATGACACTACGCAAACAAGCCTTGATTATCCGTTAATCTTTACTGATTCGCCATAGTTACGTAGATTAGTCTTCCGCCTTCTTCTGAGGAAAGCAGGATTTTTTTACCATCCGTGAGTTCTACCATAGAACCTGGTGGAATTTCTTTTTGTTCTGTGACATCCTTCATACCGGATAATCCCTGATTCACAAGAACCCATTTTCCCTGATGGAATGTAAAATATCCCACAGGCATTTTATCCTGCATCGTCAGATTTTCGTTTCGTATTACTTTTCGGGAAACATGCCATTTGAACAGATACTGATTATGATACACCATTAATCTATGGTTTTCCGGTTTCCATACCCCATCATCAAACCTGAAATACAGATCTAATACCGGCAGTGTTCCCTGATGAGGTGTTCCGCAGAACGGGCATTTTGGATTGCTGGAATTATCAAAAACATACCATTTTTCGGTACAATTGGAATTCTGGCAAGGTTGTATCAGATCTACGGTTTTCAACAAGGCAGCTTCCCATTCGTTAGCGGTGGGACGTCTGATAGGATCATGCAATCCGTCAATGAATGTCTTTCGGAACAATTCTGAAATATATGGACCTGTAACGGTATACGGAATCTTTTGAGGGTCTCCCCAGAATGCATCCCATTTTCTAAGATGATCGGACTTTACATGGTTGGAATTATTTTCCGGATGTTCTACAAACATGGCTTTTTCTCCCATTGATAAAATTTCGTCCTGTTCAGAATCCAGATCCCAGATTTTTCCTCCACGCAGCGGATGCCTTCTCAACAGATACATATAAATCAGAACGGCAAGAGCATGCAGATCTGTTTTTTGATTGGGTAAATATCTGTCCGGATCCTGAAGTTTCAAATGTTGGGTTTTCAACACTTCGGGCGCAATGAAGTCGGCAGTTCCTATCACTTCCGGTGGAAAAAGTTTGGGAACCACAAGACCGTCAATATCGATGATACAAGCAGATTTTGTAACGGGATCTACCAAAATATTGTTATAAGACAAATCTGAGTGTGCCAACCCCATCTGATGCAGTTTTTTCACACCTCTGCTGATATTGACTGCAATCTGGAAATAGCTCAGCCAATCTCCCAATTCTGACTGATCCAGTCTCAACGGATACTGCTGATTCCTGAACATGGGAGCGGTAAACCACTTCCCCACTTTATCCTGTCCCTGGATATTATCTGAACCGATATATCCCTTTGCAAAATAAAATTTTTGGTGATACACAGGAACTACAATTCCTGTGAGCTTGTTTCTTTCAACAATATCATAAGGCCATCTGAATATTTCGTTCAGAAAGTAGTCTGAAGTATTTCCATTCTGTATACTTTGCAGATAAGTGGAAACAATCCTCATAATTCTTTCTTTCTGTCCTTCATCCAGCGGATTCCGGTAGAAAGCGACTACATAGTCTTTATCGGGCGAAAAATAAACATCTTTCACTCCGCCCCGGATAGGATTTTCATCTACATATTCATAGGATTTGGCTGTGTCCAGAACAGAAACAACCTTAATGGTCTTTTTCATGGTATTAATAGATTATGGCCAATGTACGGTCATCATGATTTCCTCTGCTCCAGAAATCGCTCCAGATGAGAAGTTCTTCATCAATTTTTTCATCGTTGATAAAATCTGCTTTCGTCCGGTCATCATTATTTCCGGCAAGGTCTTCAAAAAGTGCTTTCCAGCTTTCTGTATCTTCCAGTTTATTTTCTGTGGTAAACTTAGGATCATAAATACCATCTGTCATCAGCACGAGATAAGAAAAATCTTGTACACGGGTGATCTGAAAACGGGAAGCCATTGTATCGTTGAAAATTTCTTTCATGGTGATAAAACGAGTGCCACCGCCAAACTCTCCCACATCCATCCGGTTTAACAATTTTACTTCAGAAAAGTCTGTATTAATCAGATTGATCGGACAGTCTCCCACTCCAAAGCTCAGAATAATATATCCGAAACTGAACTTTTTAAGCAAAGTAAAAATAAGTGTTGTATGCAGATCATTGATAGAAAGGGCATTTTCTGCCGCTGTTTTTTCTAATGTGTGATAAACATGTAAGACACTTTCCGATAAGATATTGATGATATCCTGCTTGGCTTTCAATTGTTCTTCATCAGAAAACTGATTGATATATAAAACATTGATGTTATTTTCAATCTGGTCTAAAATCTCCTGTGAGTTAAAAAACTGGTTGATCGTTGTGGTTGCCAGTCTTGAACCTTCTCTGGCTGCCTTTGCTGAACCTGCTCCATCTGAAACAGAAATAATATTCCAACCTTCAGGAAGCGTATTTACTGCGAAATCATCTTCACGAAATTTGCCTTCATGCGCGTGAGAACGTCCTCTTTTGGAAGCTACAACAATTTTTTTGTCTGAAAAAGAACCTTTGTATGAGTCTTCTTCCGATTTATAAAAAGCAGCGTTTGTATCACTTGGAATATTCTTCCATAAGTCTTTGGGATCTGCGTTGACGAAAAGCTGTATTTTCTTGGTTTCCGTCTGATTCTGATCGTGAATGTGATAAAACTGAACATCCAGATGATACATATTATTCGTTACCGGAATTCCTGAAATGGTATCATTTTCAAAAGTGAGTCCTGTTTCTTCCAGGTTTCCGATTTTCTGAATCTTAATATTGGGAAACTCTTCCATATCGAAACTGAACTCATAGAACTGTCTGGCACTGGCATTTTTCAACACCCAATGAACGTCTTTGAATTCTTCTTTTTCTTTAAAGATAAGATCTTGTTCCATAGTTTTCGGTTTGGATTCATCCCTTGATTTCCTGAAAAATTTCCCCATCATTATCCCAAAGTTCTGTTAATATCAAATCCTCCCCCGGAGAATCCATAATAATCGGAAGTTCCACACCAAGGACATTTGCTGTATCCTTCTCCTCTCAGGCAGTGAATTCCTCCACACGAGCAGGTAGCTAATGCAATGGGATTGGCACAGTGCGGGCATGAAGTTCCTCCGTCCAGTTCTTCGATATTGATTTTAAGGTGCGTTTTCTGATTGGAGGAAAGTCTGTAGTAGGCTTTTTCATCAATTTTATACGCTCCGTCCAATCTGTAATATCTTGTAGCCATTCCCGGTATACTGGATTCGGCAAATGTTTTTTTGAATTTCATCAGATAAAGCTTTTCCGTTTCCTGACATTTTCCATTCAGTACGACAAAGTTATTATCAGGAAATCTCTGTTCCATTTCAGGATCTACTTTCTCAAGAATCATGGAATCAATTTTAGACAAATTAATTCCTTCTTTTTTTGCTTCTGTGACACTCTGGCTGGTAGTTTTAATAGAATCCGTTACCCATTTGAAAAACTCTTTGTAAGAATTTTCATCAGAATTATTGAACAGTAAAACATTATCTGCCAGAGATCCGAGAAGTTTATAATTGGTATTTTCTCCAATAGACACAGCAATCGTATTGGATTTCCCGTTGTATTTGGTATTCCATCTTTCAATGGCTTTGGTGGCATCATCAGTGGGAACACCATCTGTAAAAAGGAAGACGATAGGTTTCCAGTCGCCTTTTCTTTCATACGTTGTTTTCACAATATCCCTGTCGATACAATCCATTACTTTGATTAATCCCTGGGACAGTGACGTTCCGCTTCCGATCGGGATTTTTGGCGGATAAAAACTGATAATATCCTGCATCGGAGTAATCACTTCCGCTTCTCCTGCAAAACCTATCACAGAAATGTAAACGGTTTCCAGTGAATAAGGATCTTTTTTTAAATCCCTGATGATATTGGCGATACCTTCCTGTACCTGCTCAATAGGCTCTCCTACCATAGATTCGGAGATATCTACTAAAAAATAAATAGGCAGTCTTCTCATGGTATAAAGACAATTTTTTAAATAATAATATTTAGCTCCGATGGTGGCGGAGGTAATGTGATATTTTCTCCTGTATTCTGAGATTGTCCTCCTTGTGTAATGGAGGAGCTCACCCATTTGAAAAAGGAAGAAAGGGTAATGGCATCTGTAGTATCCAGTTTTACCACATGATCGGTCAGTTCTTTCAAAAACTGCTCATCTGCTTTCGATCCTGCTGCACATCCTACGATAGCCCCAAATTCCAGTCCTCTGATCACAGGGATCATCTGCCTGTACTTCTGAATATCCGAAGGTTTTCCATCAGTAAATATAAACAGTAACGGCTGCCAGTCTCCTTTTGCATCGGCCGATTCTTTTACAATTTCCCTCTGAACCAGTTCCGAAACCATTTCCAACGCAGCTCCTGTATGCGTAGGGCCACTGTCCGGACAAGTAATCTCCATGGGATAAAAGCTTGCAAGATCTCTTAAGGGTATAATATTCTTAACTTCTCTATCAAAGGTAATAACACTTAAATGCAAGCTGTCCATCGCCTGCGGATCCGCACGAAGCATACTGATAAGGCCATTGAAACCATTGTTCAGAGCCTGAATAGGTTCTCCGTTCATAGACCCCGAAGTATCTAATAAAAAATAAGCTAATAATCTCCTGCTCATTATAGACAAGTATTAATTCTGAAGCCGGCGGAGGGAGTCGGAGACTTCCAAGCCGGCTTATATTTGAGTTGAAAAAAATTTAAATTTTAGTTGGAATAAGCGTACTGCTGTCTCAGAATATCGATAAAGTTATCTGTATTATGCGGCTCACCTACAGCACGGAATTTCCAGTCGCCATTGTGACGGTATGCTTCTGCAAAAACCATTGCACATTTACCATTCATACTTGAATCACCGGAAAGGCTGTATTTTGTAATTTCTTTTCCTGAAGCATCTACCGCACGGATAAATGCATTTTCGATCATTCCGAAGTGCTGATTATTGGTTCTTCCCTGATAAATGGTAACAATGAACACAATCTTCTGGTAGCTCTGATCCAGCTGATCCAGTCTTACAATGATCTGTTCATCATCTCCATCTCCTGCTCCGGTTCTGTTGTCTCCGGTAAGCCATACATTTCCGCTTGGATGCTGCATGGAGTTGAAGAAAACCACATCTCCCTGGTAAAGTCCCATCTGTCTTCCGTCATTGGTCTGTACCGTTCTTCCCAGATTGGCTACTTTTCCGTTGCCATCTAAAAGAAATGCGACAGCGTCAAGATCATATTCTGCTTCCTTGCTGAACAGTTTCCCAAAGAATCCACTGCTTTGTTTTCTTACATCCCATCCTAAACCGATGGTTACTTTTGAAAGATCATAAACGCTTTCTCCACGGTCATTCTTTCTTAAATCTATCGTTTGTCCTTTCTGTAAATTAATTGCCATAGTTATAGTTTTTTTGTGTATTTGATGATTTTATTTGATGATTTGTCCTTTGTAGTATTTTTCAAGGAAGAAGCCTAAATCTGCTCTGTATCCTATTCCTGAAGCTTCAAATTTCCAGCTTCCGTTTCTTTTGTACAGTCTTCCGAACTCCACTCCTGTTTCAATAGAGAAATCTTCATCCAGTTCATATTTTGCAATTTCCTGGTTGGAATGATTATCCACAACCCTGATATAAGAGTTTCTTACCTGTCCGAAATTCTGTCTTCTTCTTTCAAAGTCTTCAATGGTGACCACGAAAAGAATCTCTTCTACTCTTGAGTCTACTTTATCAAGATCTATAATAATAGCTTCATCATCGTCACCATCACTGTTTTTACCACTCGGGTCATCTCCTGTATGGGTAAGCGCTCCATCCGGAGAATTCAGGTTATTGTAAAAAACGAAGTATTCTTCGCTTACCAATTTTCTGTCAGAATCAATCATGATTGCAGAAGCATCCAGGTCAAAATCATAGCCGGTTCCTTCATTCGGATCCCAGCCTAATCCAATCGTCATTTTCGTTAATCCTATCTCGATCTTTTGTCCTTTCTGTAGATTAATTGCCATAGTGTTTTATATTATGAATTATTTTTCGCATTAAGATAGAAGTGATTTACGAATTGACCAAATTTATTTGATAAAAAAATGCCCTATACCGCTTAATTAAAACTATTTAAGTCAAAAAAGGTCATAAAAAAGGTCCAATTAAAAAATTGAACCTTGCATAGTATAAGTATATGTTGAATTAATTTTCAAATTCTTTATCCGAAACAGCACTGTTTCTTGCTTTTGCGAGCATAGGAATGGAAATTAATCCCATCACCAGCATAATGACAATCTGCAGCGGTAAAGAAATAAAGGAATAGGTAAGCCCCATTTCACCTCCGAAATCTGCACTTTTTCCTACTGAAATGAATAGCGCCATAAAACCATACTTCATGGCAAGGTTATACGCACCGATTCCTCCACTGGCAGGAATAATCATTCCTAAAGTTCCTACTACAATAATGAAGAAACCATCTGCAAAGGTAAATGCTGAAGTTTCAGGAAGTGCAAAGCACACAAGATAGGCAGCTAAATAATAGCAAATCCAGATTCCTAACGTATAAAGGATGAATTTTCCTTTTTCTTTTAATTTAAAAATGGAAGTGATCCCTTGAAAAATACCATCAATAAAGTTGACTACTTTCCCTAAAAACGGAACTTCTGCCAGTTTCTTTCTAAATACAAAAAATAAGACTGTTCCTATTATCAGAATGGAAAGGATCAATATTATTTTAGTAGGGTTGATATTGACTCCAGAATTTTTATAGAATGACAGAATTGCATCATATTTAAACAATAATGTCAGCCCTAAAAATCCCATCATACAAATAAGATCCACCACCCTTTCTAAAATGATTGTCCCGAAGGATTTGTCCACCGGTACTTTTTCTACACCATATAAAGCTGTCGCTCTCGCTACTTCTCCACTTCTCGGGATGGTAAGATTCATCAGATATCCGAATGATATGGACCAAAGTGCATTGGAATTTGAAATTCTGTGTTCCATTGGTTCCAGCATCAGATTCCATCGGATCGCCCTGAACCAGTAAGCCAGAAGACCAAATACAGAAGCAAACAATACCCAGATATAATTCGCTTTTGCCAGTGACTTCTGAATGACTTTAAAATCTAACCCCCTTAAAGCAAGCCATAAAAAAAAGCCTGCAAAAGCAAGCGATATTACTATTGTAAGTATTGATTTTACGGGACTTTTTGATGTTTTCTCCATGTACTACGTAAGAAGGTTTGTTTTTTCATCCGGGAAAACGATCTTCGGCTGGAAGTCTTTTGCTTCCTCCGGAGTCATCTGAGCATAAGCAATGATAATGATGATATCATCTTTCTGTACTTTTCTTGCTGCAGGACCATTCAGACATACTTCCCCTGATTTTCTTTTCCCTTTGATCACGTAGGTATCAAAACGTTCTCCGTTGTTCACATTCACGATATAGACCCTTTCTCCCACTACCAGACCGGCAGCTTCTATAAGATCTTCATCGATCGTTATACTCCCTATATAATTAAGGTCAGAGGCAGTTACTCTCACCCTATGAATCTTAGACTTGAAAACTTCTATTAACATGCTGCAAATTTATTAATAAAAATTAATAAAACAGTTCTTTATTAACATTTTAAAACTCCCACAAACACAGGGGTTTAATTTCACAAAACATAAGAAATTTAAAAATTACTTAGAGATTTAACAATCATATGGTCAAAAAAATTAATTGTTTGTACACAATTTAGGATTTAATAAATACGAAAAATAATATTAACTTTTTGCTAAAGTCAATACACATAAGCATTTGGCATGATTTTAGTAACCTGTAACGTAGATTTTCTGTGAAAAGTGGAATTATCATATTTTAACTGATTTCAGTGAAAAGTAAAAAATTTTTACAAGTTTTAATAAAAAAATTGCACAATTAGAAAATAGTACTATATTTGCTATAATTACGAACTAACTTTAATATTAAAAATTATGAACAAGTCTGAATTAATCGACGCAATCGCAAAAGATGCAGGTATCACTAAAGTTGCAGCAAAAGCTGCTTTAGAATCTTTCATTGGTAACGTTACAACTACTTTAAAGAAAAAAGATGGAAAAGTTTCTTTAGTAGGTTTCGGTACTTTCTCAGTAGCTGAGAGAGCGGCTAGACAAGGTATTAACCCTGCAACTAAAAAACCAATCAAAATTGCTGCTAAAAAAGTTGCTAAATTCAAAGCTGGAGCTGATTTATCAAATGCAGTTTCAGGTGCTAAGAAAAAATAATCATTCAGATTACAAAAATTCAGGGCTGTTTCTTAGAAACCGCCCTTTTTTTATTTTAAAGATGATAGAGAATTAAACCATTAAGAAGTTTTAAGCAGGTAAGAATTATTAAGTTTTGGCTGAAGCCTCCATCATAAAATAAGCGGGTTAAAACCCGCCTCTATTGATAAATCCAGCCATAAAAAGAATCTATTACATTTGAAAAAAGACATTATTCAATAGGAACGGGCTTTAGCCCGTTTAAAAATAAATATCAATTCCCACGGCTTCAGCCAAAACTTAAAAGTTAATACAATACAGCATATGTTGTCATTATTCTGCTTAAACTGAATAAGTTTTGGCTGAAGCCTCTATCATTATGCATCATAAAAATAAGCGGGCTAAAGCCCGCTTCTATTGATATTACAAATTTATATTTTCAAGTGGTTTGTCTCATAGTAAAAACCGCCACTTCTAACTCCTCATTATCCCATTACGGAGCCAGTCTTGAAATTTTCCAGTCAAGATCTTCTAACTGATAAATAATCCTGTCATGAAGACGGTTGGGTCTTCCCTGCCAGAATTCAATTTCATAAGGTTTTGCCAGGTATCCGCCCCAATTGGCAGGTCTTGGGACTTCCGTATTTTCATACTTCTTTTCCAGTTCTTTCAATTTTTCTTCCAAAAACTCTTTGTTGGGGATCACCTGGCTTTGCGGAGAAACTACGGCACCCAGCTGGCTACCTTTCGGTCTTGAATGAAAATAGCCGTCACTAAGGTTTTCTGCTACCTTTTCAAGATCTGCTTTGATAATGATCTGCCTTTCAAGATTAGGCCAGAAAAAATGCAGACAGGCTTTATGATTGCTTTCTATTGCTTTTCCTTTTCTGCTGTTATAATTGGTATAAAAAATAAATCCTTCATGGGTATATGCTTTAAGAAGCACCATTCTTGTTCTTGGACACCCATCTTCTTCTACTGTAGAAACCGCCATAGCATTAGCTTCTGAGATCATCGGGCTTTCACTTGCCTCCAGAAACCAGTCTCTAAACTGCTCAATTGGATTTTGTTTTATCTCACTTTCAATAAGTTGGGATTTCTCGTACACTTTTCTTTTGTCGTGCAGGTTTTCCATAAATATTTTTTATTAAATTTGAGTATGAATCACTCATACAAAGGTAAAATATTAATCTCGACACCTGACATTTCCGGCGATATTTTTTCCAGATCGGTAGTATTGGTTATTGAACATAATGAAAGTGGTGCATTTGGTTTGATATTGAATAAAAAGAACAGCCAGATGAGTAGCAAATTCAAAGATTTTTTTGACTTTAAAATTGAGGTATATGATGGAGGGCCTGTAGAAAACGACAAGGTATTTTTCATTGTAAAGGGCAAAAGAGTTACAGAGATCTATACAGACATCACTGATGAATACTATCTTACAGAAGACATAGAACGTATTATTAATGCAGTTTTAAGCAGTGAACTGGACATTAACCATATCAAAATATTTTCAGGATATTCCGGATGGTCTTCCAATCAGCTGGATACCGAGGTTCAGAGAAAAATGTGGACGGTAGTGGATGTTTATAATCTTGACTATACGCTTCCCAATGATCAGACCCTTTGGAAGTCTATCATGCAGAATCTTGGTGGAGAATTTCTTCTCTGGGCCAATTCTCCTGAAGATATTTCACTGAACTAAAAGTATATTTCTCGTATCATCCTGATAATTAACAAACTTTAAGATTCTCTTAACCAATTTTAAAGAAAGTTTTTCCGTTCTTTGGAAAACTAAAATCACTGATATGAAAGGTATTACATTACTTGCTTTATCAATATTTTCTACAGCTTTTTTATCATTTACTCCTGTCAACAAAAAATATATTGTCATCGATGCCGGACATGGCGGAAATGATTTTGGGGCCACTTATGGTGAAATTCTGGAAAAAAATATTGCATTGAGTATTGCTAAGGAAATCCGGAAGATCAATGAAAGCCAGGACAAATATGAAGTTATTTTAACGAGGGACTCCGACAGCTATCCAACTCTTGCCGAAAGAACAGAGCAGATTAATAAGCTGAGTCCTGAAATGGTGATTTCCCTTCACGTGAACAGTTCACCTGAAAAAGAAAGATCTGATAACGGATTTGAAGTATACGTTCAGAATTCTGATGTTTCAAAGGAACTGGCCGGAAAAATTTATAAGAAATTCCATGCCCGTAAAATATCAGAGAGCAATCTTCACATGCTAAGAGAAACTAAAGCTCCTGCTGTATTGGTAGAACTTGGCTTCATTAATAATTCTGACAACAGGAATTATATTACCAGTGAAAAGGGACAGAAAGAAATCGCACAGAAATTTGTTGAGATTATCAACGAATACTAAATATAAAAAAAACAATTTCTGATTTACTCAGAATAAAACCCGGTAAAGGACTTCTGGAACTTTGTTGTTTACCGGGTTTGTCAATTTTTATGAATTAAAACTTTTTTTCCAGCTTTCTACCAGTTCGGAGAAACGGGAAGTTTCAAAAGTCTTGTTTCTTATCTTACCTACAGAAAATATACCTTTCTCGTCAGAAATCATTAAAATTTCTTCAGCTTTCTGGGATTCAAATGCGATAATCTCGTGTTCCTGGATATCAGCAAGATTATTTTTATGTAAAAAAGTAACAAAGTTTTCCATCAAAGGAGAAATGTAAGCTCCTTCTGTCTGTTTGGGTACTTTGATCACGTCACCTTCTAAAAAAAGAAGATTTCCGGCAGTGGTACGCGCTATTCTTTTGTTGGGATTCAGAAGAATCACATCATCAAGGTCATTTTCCTGGGCATAGATCACTCCATAAATATTTTCCGGACAGTGAACCCTGATATTGCTCAAAAGGTTGTTATTGACGTTAATTTCTTTAATCAAATCCAATTCCAAAGGTCTTTGATGAACTGCTAGCACATCTGCCATTTCCTTTACTTCGTAAAAATAGGAAACGGAAGATTTTGCCAATGTTACTCCATCATTATTTCTGAACACCTGGAAATTGATAATTCCGTTCTTTACTCCTTTACCTTCAATGATTTCTTTGTGAAAAAGGGTCTGGAAAAACTCCAGGGTGTAAGTCAAAGGAATATTCAGTCTCATCTTTCTCATGGAAGCCATCAGGAAAAAATAGCATTCTTCGTCCATGATCAATCCACCATTTCTTACAAAGAAAGATACTTTTACTGAGTCTCCCCAAAGAAAAGCTCTGTTCTTTACATTTAACTCGTCTGATGTAAAATATTGATTTTCCAATTTTTGATGTGATTTATTTACAAAAAAATAATGAACGATAAATCGTTCATCAGTTTTATCATTTCATATAGCCCGGTATTATGCCGCACCTAGTTTTATTCTCAGGTTTTCGATAAGATTTTCCCAATACATTGCATTTTCCTCTTCATCACCTTCTTCACAGAAATCTGTAATATTTAAAGCAAGATCTTCTGTAATATCATCAATTGTGATTGTCATTTCAAAGAAATTTTTTGTTCCTTCATCTTCTTCCCATCTGAAACGCACGAAACCTTCAGGCTTATATCTGATCAAAGTGGCCTTCTCAGCAGGTCCTCCACCCCAGCTAAAAAAGAAATCATCGCCTTTCTCTGTTACCTCATCCGCAAACCATTCAGACAATCCCTCTGCAGTCGCCAGATATTCATATAAAATCTCTGATAAACAGTGCATTGGAAATTCGTAATGGACTTTATGTTTCGCCATATAATCTTTGTTTTATCGTCCCGCAATATATAAATTAATTTTTTTATTACGCAAAAAAACAATTACTTTTTTATAGAATCTGCATGATATTTATCACTGGATTTAAATCTCCGTGATGTTATGTTTTAAAGCTAAAAACTACCATGCAAAACATAAAAAAATCTCTCCTTTCGGGAGAGATTTTATCTTTAATTTTCATTTAATATATCAAGAATAATCTGACATCCTTCTCTGATTTCTTCCAGAGATAATGTAAGCGGTGGAGAGATTCTCAGGTATTCATTTCTGTACAGCTGCCAGAAAACAATAAGCCCTCTTTCCATACATTTTTTGGCAACTTCCAGCGTATATCCGGGCGTTCCTAAGTTCACAGCAAGCATCAACCCTTTACCGTTGATATTTTTGATTTTAGGATGAACCAAAAGTTCTCTGAATAACTTCTCCTTTTCTTCTACTTCTTTCATTAAACCGCTTTCCAGCACTTCTTTCAATGTAGCATAACTTGCCGCTGCAATGAGTGGATTTCCTCCAAAAGTAGTAATATGACCAAGTTTTGGTGAGTGTGAAAGCGTTTCCATAATTTCTCTGGAACTCATAAAAGCTCCTACCGGAACTCCACCTCCCATTCCTTTACCCATCACAAGAATATCCGGAACAATCCCAAAATGTTCAAAAGAGAATAACTTTCCTGTTCTTCCAAATCCGGGCTGTATTTCGTCCAGAATTAAAAGTGCTCCTACTTCTTCACATCTTCTTTTTAATTTGATCAGATAGTCGTTATTTGGAACCAGAAAGCCTGCTGCTCCCTGAATGGTCTCAAGGATAACACAAGCCGTCTTCTCTGTTATTTTATCAAAGTCTTCTTCATTGTTAAATTCAATAAAAGAAACCATTGGTAATAAGGGACGGAATTCTCTCTTGTGAGTTTCATTTCCTGAAACACTCAAAGCCCCATGAGTATTTCCATGGTAAGAATTTTTAAAGGAAACTATTTCTTCTCTTCCGGTATATCTTTTAGCCAGCTTTAAGCTTCCGTCAATAGCTTCTGCCCCGCTATTCACAAGGTAAGTAACTTCCAGTGGATCCGGAGTAGCTTCAGCAAGCAATTTGCATAGTGCTACAGGCTTTTCCTGTGCATATTCACCATACACCATTACGTGAAGGTATTTATCCGTCTGCTCTTTGATAGCATCCACAACTTTAGGATGTGAATGTCCCAGCGTATTGGCAGAAACTCCTGCTACAAAGTCAAGATATCTTTTTCCGTCTGTTCCATAAATGTAGCTTCCTACTGCTTTCTCCACTTCAAAGCCGGCAGCAAATTTGGTGGTTTGAGCCTGATATATAAAAAAATCTTTATGCATTTCCATTGTCTCCAAAAATTTCAGCAAAGCTATAAAAGATTCATTAAACGTTAAAATTAATCCACAAAAAAGACCAGTGATTACTGGTCTTTTCTATTATTTTCTGGTACGTTTAGGTTTTTTAGCTTCTTCTTTAGCCTTTTCGTCATCAATTGCTTTCTGCGCTTTATCAAACAATTCGCTATCCGCTGTATATTGTATTTCTTCGTTGTTTGGACTGTCTACAAGGATATCCTGCCATTTTCGGATCCTGTCTTTGGTATTCCAGTTGAAATCCGGGAATTTCCTTTTCGAAGGTTCTATCATGCTCATCGGATAAGTATCTGAAGCAGCACCGATACTGCATGAAATAATCTGTAAAGCTCTTTCTTCAAACAATGCTCCGATAATTCCACAGGTAGAAAGCGTAATTCCTATTCTTTCCGGTTTTTTGGTTTCCTGATCAGTATCATCAACATACACAATAGACTGAGCGTTTCCAACGACTCTTGCTTCTTTAATCGCATTTTTCTCGTAGTACACCGTCATGAATTTTCCTTTCACCTGGTTGAACTCATCTTTCAGGGTAAGTGAATCTACTTTACTGATCGCAAAAGCATTTCCTATTACTTTTAAGGAGTCAATATCTTCTGTCTTGGTATTGAAGTAAGCTTCCACTTTATCTCCGGTAACCTGCTTTTCACCACTCCAAAGAATCGGGTTGGTATACATATGCATGATTCCGTCTGTTTCATTGAAGGCAATGGAATCTGCTCTACCCTGTGCATTGGATTTATAGATACGGGCTTTTTTGAAAGCTCTCAGATAGCTTTTCTTCACTTTGATATCTAATGTATCCGGTCTTTGATAAGAGATAATTTTTTCTGCGGCAAAATAAATGGAGTCTTTTTCCATTACTTTTACAGCATAAGGATTTTTCGTCATCATGGCAGAATCTTTTTTCTCAAAGATTTCTCCATAACCTCCTTTTATATATCTTTTTTCTATAGGATCATCAAGGGTTACATTTCCTGTTGCTTTACCGAATCCTGAGATCTGATTATAATACATATCATCACCGGTAAGAATTTTCTCATTGTAAAAGATTCTGGAGTTTTTGGTTAGAAAAGCCTCCTTGGAATCCATTTTATAGGTTCCTTTTTCGGTATAGATTCTGTTTCTTGGATTGGTTTTGCTGGTAATGGTTGTAGGACCTAGAAAATCAGCAATTTTTGTATTCTGATTCTGCTTGATATTGGGTCCTTCTATGGTATACTGAGGGGTTTCAATTTTTACATTTCCAGTAAGATCCACCACTCTTGTATTGAGGAAATAGGTTCCTACTTTGGCGTAGGTTACATTCTGGCCGTCCGAAATTGTTCCACCCGTATTAAAATAAGCCTGATTAGCCAGCCTGTCATAATACAGAATATCTGTTTTTATGGTTTGCTTTGGATCTGTTAAAACCACATTTTTTCTGGCAACACCTTTCTGGGTATTGGCATCATATTCCATTTCTCCTGCTGTGATTACAGAGCCGTCTGTATTTTGAAGTCTTGTATTGCCTATTGCTTTTACAAAGTTCTCTTCATTATACAGCACTACTTCGTCCGCAGTAAGAATAGATCCCTGATGTTCTATCTGAACATGGCCGGTAAAATATTGATTTCCGTCGTATTTTTCAGGATCTTTCTTGATTTCGTCCGCGTGGATGATCTTTACTTTATCTTCAGGTCTTACCTGTTTAGGCTGAGCCGGTGAAGGAGCCTGCAAATAAGGATCTCTCTTCACAGGAGTTTTATCCTGCGCAAAGTTGAGCGTAGAAATAAAGAGTAACAGAAAAAGGGCTATTCTCATTAATTAGTCATTCTTAGTGCCATAGAAATATAGCGAATGAGAATCAATTTTTACGCCAAATGCTTCTTCAATGGCTTCTTTGATTCCTTGGATTCTTGGGTCACAGAATTCAATAATTTCTTCAATCTCTTTATCAGAGTCTTTTTTGTAGATCACCAGGTGGTCATGCTGTTTGTCAAAATAAGACTTTTCATAAGACGAAGAAGTCAATGTCTTTTCTCCGAACTGATGCTTACGGATTAAGCCTGCATCAAGGAAAATTTCAATCGTGTTGTAAATAGTTGCTTTGGAAACATGATATTTTTTCTGCATCATCAGAAGATACAGATCATCAACATTAAAGTGATGATCCATATTATAAATCTCTTCCAATATCGTATATCTCTCAGGTGTGTTTCTGAAACCTTTTTCTAATAAGTAGTTTCTCAAAACATCCTTGATCAAAGCTATATTTTTTTCTTTTTGTATTGTATCCATTAAAAAAATTATCTACAAATTTATTGAATTTTATTTAAATAGATAGTATGGTTAAATACGAGTGGCTACGAGTTGTGACGGAAATACCCGGACTGCTCGATCTTATTATCATAAACTGTTAATTCTGTGATCGGTGCAGATTCTACCTCTACATTATGTGAAGATACTCCCCAAGCCTTAAAGTCGTCACTTCCGATATATTTCACAAAGTTGTAAATGTTAAGAGTAATCTTCTGTTTAACAGTTAAAAGAATATCGTTGATATAGGTGTTATCTATGATGACATACTTAAGATCCGGCGGTATATCATGAGCTCTTAAAGATGGGTGGCTGCTTCTTGAAGGAATGGTTCCGTCCGCCATTAAATCTTTAAGGACCATATTAAAATAGTCGTTGATTCTTCGGTCTACTTTAAATCCTAAAAGGAAGTTGATTTTATAGACAGTTCCCGGAAGAATCTCGTCTACAGTATATCTGAAAGTATATGGATCTTCCTGGTTTACGATGCTCAGGATGAAATAATGATCTGCTCTCTTCGGCTGTTTTTTGATGATGGAATAGATAATTTTGGATTCCACTTCATCATTTCTTTTTGCCCTGCTCAGGTAAGCCAGATTGGTAGCATATTTCGGAATGGTTTCGTCCAGTTTCATGTCTTTAAGAATAGACACATATTTTTCTATTTTCACAAACTGGATAAATCTTGTTTTGATCAGTCTTCCGTTATACCATGCATACATAGAAACTCCGATAGAACCTGCTAATACAACAGTGATCCATCCACCTTCCATGAATTTGATGATGTTGGCACTGAAGAAACCTAATTCGATAGCCATATAAACCATTGCGAACACCAGAATCAAGACCTTGCTTACTCTGTGTTTCAATAGCCAGAATACCAATAAAACTGTGGTCATTAACATCGTTACGGTAATGGAAAGTCCGTAAGCGGCTTCCATTTTTCCGGATTCTCTGAAGTGAAGAACAACAATGATACACAGGATAAGAAGTCCCCAGTTGATTCTTGGAATATACATCTGTCCTTTCACCCCTGAAGGATAATCAATTTTCTGATTCGGCCAAAGGTTAAGAGACATTGCTTCTGAAAATATGGTGAAAGAACCGGTAATTAACGCCTGGCTGGCAATAATGGCCGCTGCTGTTGCTAAAATTACTCCCGGGATGATCATCCATTCTTCCATGATTCCAAAGAAAGGATTCACTACAGAAAACCCAGGTTTGTTATAATTGGTTAAAAGCCATGCTCCCTGACCAAGATAGTTCAGAATAAGCATAATTTTAACGAATGCCCAGCTTACTCTGATGTTTTTGGCTCCACAGTGTCCTAAATCGGAATACAAGGCTTCTGCTCCGGTTGTACAAAGGAAAACAGCTCCTAAGATCACAATAGCACTCGGAGAGTTGACAATAAGTTTATAAGCGTAATAAGGATTGAAAGATCTTAAAATCTCAAAGTTTTCGCTTAAATGCATTACACCCAAACCTCCCAATACTAAGAACCAAACTACCATTACCGGACCAAAAAACTTTCCGATAAAGCTGGTTCCGAATTGCTGCACTACAAAAATGGCAATCAGAATTCCAATGGTGATAGGTACCACAGGAGTGTGCGGGTTATAAATTTCAAGACCTTCAATGGCTGACATAACCGTCAGTGACGGGGTAATAACTCCATCCGCAATAAGGGCTGCGGCACCGATGATTGCAATGAGGTACAACCATCCTTTCTTAAGGTTTCTTACCAGTGAAAACAAAGCAAGAATACCTCCTTCACCTTTGTTATCTGCTCTCAAAGCAATGATCACATATTTGATTGTGGTCTGCAAAGTAAGGGTCCAGATAATACAGGAAAGAGCTCCTTCTATGTATTCATTGAAAGGCATATTGCTCCCCTGGGATCTTGCATTCACAATTGCTTTCATTACGTAAAGCGGAGAGGTACCAATATCTCCAAAAACAATTCCTAGAGACACTAAAACTCCTATGAAGGAAAGTTTCTTTATGTCGAAGTGGTAGCCATCTTCTGTAACTTCTGCCATATCAGCTTAATTTATTTTAAAGGCGCAAATTTATACTAATTTTATGACGTCAAGAATTTTTCTTCATGAATATAATAAATGAAAAAACTTCCTTTCGGAAGTTTTTTTCTATAACTATTTTACGTACATCGCTTTTTTGATTTCCTCTTTTACTTTTTCAAGTTTTGGGAACCATTCTGCAAATAATGCTGCAGAGTAAGGTGCAGGTGCATCAGGAGTAGTAATTCTCTTGATAGGGGCATCTAAATAATCGAATGCTTTTTGCTGTACCATATAAGTAATTTCTGAAGAGATTGAACCAAATGGCCAGGCTTCTTCTAAAATAACCAGTCTGTTTGTTTTCTTTACAGATTCCAAAATGGTATCGAAATCAAGAGGACGAACAGTTCTAAGGTCAATAACTTCTACAGAGATTCCTTCTTTAACCATATCTTCAGCAGCCTGCAGAGCCAGTTTCATGATCTTTCCGAAAGAAACCAAAGTAACGTCTGTACCTTTTCTCTTGATATCTGCTTTTCCTATTGGTAAGTAGTATTCTTCTTCAGGAATTTCCATTTTATCACCGTACATCTGTTCAGATTCCATGAAAATTACAGGGTCATTATCCTGGATTGCAGTTTTCAATAATCCTTTTGCATCGTATGGGTTAGATGGTACTACCACTTTAAGTCCCGGACAGTTGGCAAACCAACCTTCGAAAGCCTGAGAGTGAGTAGCTCCTAATTGTCCTGCAGAAGCAGTAGGACCACGGAAAACAATTGGGCAATTCCACTGTCCTCCACTCATCTGACGGATTTTCGCTGCGTTATTGATAATCTGATCAATTCCTACCAACGAGAAATTGAATGTCATAAATTCTACGATGGGTCTGTTACCATTCATTGCTGCTCCTACAGAGATTCCAGTAAATCCAAGTTCTGCAATCGGTGTATCGATTACTCTTTTCGGACCAAATTCATCCAGCATTCCTTTTGAAGCTTTATATGCACCATTATATTCTGCAACTTCCTCACCCATCAGATAGATGGATTCGTCTTTACGCATTTCCTCGCTCATTGCCTGTGCAATTACCTCACGAAAAGTATATTCTGCCATATTTTCTTGAAAAATTTAGACTACAAAAGTAGTGTTTTTTTATTATACACATCATAAAAAGCCATCTCATTTGAATGGAAAATTTTAATATTAATTTTATTTAAAAGGGCTTTTCTTCGTGATAGCTCTTTTATTTGCAGTTTTCCTAAAGTCACGAAGAAATTCCTCATAATCCTTTTATCCACAAAAAAATGACATCTCATTTCTGAAATGTCATTTAAAATTCTATTTAAACTTATACTAATTAGCTTTCTCCCAAACCTGGGTTCTTCCTAATAAAGATAATCCTAAGTACCCTCTTACGTTCAGTTTATCACCGCTTCTTGTAATGGTACATTTGTATGTTTTTCCTGTTTTAGGGTCTGTAATAGTTCCTCCGGTAAATTCATCACCGTCTTTTTTCAATCCTCTGATGATCTCCAATCCTAAAATTGGTTTTCCTTTTCTGTCATCTTTACAAGCTGTACAGTTTGGATCAGCCGGTTTTATCAACAACTGAGAAACTTTTCCATAGTATTTCCCGTCTGATTTTTTGTAGACCTCCACAATAGATTTTGCCTGTTTTGTCTCATCATCTATCGTTTTCCACTTACCTTCTATCTGAGCAAATGTAAGTACACCACATAAAGAAAGTGCAAACGTTAACAATATTTTTTTCATATTTTTTATAGTTTTAATTTTAATACAATATTCTTATCTACGTATTGATAAAAATATAAATTAATTTTCAACGAACAAAAACTTTTATTATACAAAGCATAAAGAGACAAAGAAAAGTAAAAAAATCAATCCAAAATGGTTTCTTTGTCTTATTAGTAAAGCTTCCTGTTAATCACCCTATCCATATAATCCTGATACCAGGCCTTTGCAGTTTTCTTTCCTTGTTCGATTTCTGGGTTTCTAACTTCGTTCATGATATTTTTTTCGAGGCTCAGATCAGATTTATCATAGACTCCGATGATCTCTTTTCCATCAAAGCGGTAAATATAATTTCCGATCATAAACTGATCTGTACTTCCATCTGAGTTTACGACGATGAAGGGATATTTTTTGTCACTCACCAAGCTTCTTCCCCAGCTTCGGATAGGTTTGTTATACCCGATAAGATCTGCCAGTGTAGGATAGATATCCGCCTGCTGTGCAATTTCCTCACTAACACCTTTTAACTGATACGCAGGATTCGGAGAATAGAATACCAACGGAACAGCGTAACGGTTCATCGCTCTTTCATATTCCGGATAATAGACCTGATTGGTATGATCTCCCGTGAAAACAAAGATGGTATTGTTGTACCAAGGTTGCTTTTTAGCCGTTTCAAAATATTTTTTGATCGCATAATCCGTATACTGCATCGGCTCATGGATTTCTATTTTTCCTTTTTTAAATTTCCCGTTATATTTTTCAGGGATTTTAAAAGGATGATGGGATGATGCGGTAAATACAGTCGTCATAAAAGGTTGTTTCTTTCCTACATTCTTTGCGAAATACTGAAGGAAAGGCTCGTCCCAGATCGCCCACATTCCGTCAAAATCTTCATCATGATTGTATTCTGTTTTTCCGAAATAATGTTTAAATCCTAAAATATTTCCGAATCCAAGGAATCCCATGGAACCATTAGGCGCTCCATGATAGAAAGATGTATCATAGCCAAGATCATTACACACGGAAACAATAGACTGAATTTTCTGATTGGAATACGGAGATCCTGTAAATGCATCGGTAAGACTCGGAATTCCGGCCAACACACTGCTCATCCCGTGAATAGACTGTCTTCCGTTGGCAAAAGTATTCGGAAAAATAAGACTTTGGGTAGCCAGGCTATCCATAAACGGAGTGTAAGAAACGTAATCCTTGATATTTTTATCTTTATTGAAAGCTCCCGAATATTCTCTCCCGAAAGATTCTACAATGAAAATAACAATATTGGGGCGGTTCTCTACTTTTCTGTCGTATACTTTATATGGTTGTACATAATCTTCAATATATTTTTCATCTACAAAATGAACTTCCTTAAAATTATTGGTATTTAAAGTCCTGAAAAAGGAAAATGTACTATTGAGCACCATATTACCCTGCAGAGGATTAGTTACAAAACGGGTAGCATCCACCATATTAATCGGTCTTGTGCTATGTTTAAAATCACCTCGGATTCCTCCCACAACCAGCACCGCTGTAATACACAGCGTAAGAATGGAAGTGATAAAGTAAGGAAGCAGTTTCTCTGGTTTCACCTCTTCTACTTTCACCCTTTTGTAAAGGAAAACCCATAAAATCATCAACACAATGAACCAAATCAGTACAAAAGGATGCTCCCCCACAGAGATCATCAATGTTTTGGAAACATTAGACTCATGTTCTGCCACCTGAAATACGGCTGAAGTAAGTCTTGCCTGCGAAAATTTATAGTAAATAAAATCTCCGAAATTCATTGCATAGGCAATCCCGTTGGTAATGAAATACACCCAGAATAGAACTTTCTGAAAGATTTTCTTGGTATTAATAACCAGCGGCAATAAACTCAGGAGTATAAATAATGCGTTGACATATAAAATAGCTGTGGTATCGAAAGCTGTACCATGGAAAGCCAGCTTTATATATTCTGAAACGGAGTCAACTTTAATCAGATCTTTATTAAAATACCAGAATAAAAGTCTGGCAATCTGATAAAAAACATAGGCTAAAAAAATCCTGTAAACCAATGCCAGAACTTCCTGTTTTCTAAATCCTTTTAAAAATTTCATGGAGCAAATTTACATCAAAATCACTGTAATGCATTTTTTAGTTCATATTATTTTGAGTTAGAATTTTTAAAAACTGTAATTTTGTGTTTATGGATTTTATAAAGAATAATCTGGCCAATGCCTTAACCCTGGCTAATTTATTTGCAGGCTGTATAGGTGCAATACATTTAATTTTAGGAGATTATCAGACAACAGCAATCTGTCTTATCCTCTCTTCGATTTTCGATTTTTTCGATGGCTTTGTAGCCAGAGCTTTAAAATCAAACTCTAATCTTGGGCTTCAGCTGGATTCTCTTGCAGATATGGTAAGTTTTGGCGTAATCCCGGGACTTACAATGTACAAAGCTCTTGAACCTTTTGGAGCTGAGCTTCTTGGAATTCATTTTCCGTTTGAGATCAAATATCTGGGTCTCATTGTCACGGTATTTTCGTGTCTGAGACTTGCTATCTTTAACCTTGATGAAGAACAGCGTTATTATTTCAAAGGATTGAATACGCCTACCAACACCGTTTTACTTTTTGGTCTTTATTATGCGTTTAAGGAAACCGGAACGTTTAGTTTTCTGTTTGATAATGAATTGTTATTGATCCTGTTGACTCTTCTTACGTCATGGCTTCTGATCAGCCCGATCAAGATGATGGCGATGAAATTCAAATCAAAACAATTAAAAGATAATTACCCTAAAGTTGTATTACTGGTGGGAGGAATTGCTATTCTTGCGATATTCCAGGTTATTGGAATTCCAATGCTTGTTATTTATTATATATTGGTGTCTCTTATTTTTCAGGCACAATTAAAATAAACTCATTTAAATAAAACACGTTTCAAATTATTAATACTCAACATGAATTTAAAACTCCATAAACCACTTTGTATTTTTGACCTGGAAACCACAGGGACTAATATTGGAAAAGACAGAATTGTTGAAATCTGTATTTTAAAAGTAAATCCGGATGCTTCCAGAGAAAGCAAAACATGGCGTGTAAACCCGGAAATGCTTATTCCTAAAGAAAGCAGCGAGATCCACGGGATTTATGATGAAGATGTAAAAGATGCTCCTACCTTCAGAGACATTGCTTCTAAAGTAATGGAAATGATTACCGGCAGTGATTTGGGAGGATTTAACTCTAACCGATTTGATGTTCCGCTTTTAGCAGAAGAACTTTTAAGAGTAGGAATGGATTTTGATCTGAGTAAATTCAGACTGGTAGATGCACAGACTATTTTCCATAAAAAAGAACCCAGAAACTTAGGGGCTGCTTACCAGTTCTACTGTGGAAAAACATTGGAAAATGCACACTCTGCAGAAGCTGATGTGTGGGCTACCTTTGAAGTTCTGGATGCGCAGGTTGGAAAATATGATGATATTCCGAATGAAATAGCACCGCTAAGTGAATTTACATTCCATAACAAGAATGCAGATCTTGCCGGATTTATCGGATATAACGAGAAAATGGAAGAGGTTTTCAACTTTGGAAAATATAAAGGTCAGGGCGTGAAAGCAGTATTCCAAAAAGATTTAGGATATTTCGGATGGCTTCAGAATGCTGATTTTCCATTATATACTAAGAAGGTTTTTACAAAGATTCAATTATCAAGTAGATTTTAAATATGTCCGACCTGGTTCGTTTTAAATTTTATGAAACTGCCCTTGAAGCTAACAGGGACAAGCAAATATTGGCTGAAAACGGCATAAACAGTTTCATTGCGAATGAGCAGCTTATCCAGTCGGATTGGCTTCTGTCACAGGCTGTAGGAGGTATACAGCTTCAGGTATTTGAAGAAGATGTGGAAAAAGCTAATCAAATCCTGCAGGACTATAAAGACAACGAGCAGTATTCGCTGGAAGTAGAACATACCATTGAAGATCCTGAGTTTGATTTTGTATGTCCGAAATGTGGCTCTAATCACATTTACAGGGATGACAGTACAACGAGCTTCTTTGGAATTTCATTTCTGACGAGTCACAAATTCAAATGTTACTATTGCGGAAATGAGTTTACGCATTAAAAACTATGATCAAAAAGACTGGAAAAATTGCACTCATCATTATTCTTGGCTTTCTTGTTTTCATAACGGGAAAGTTCTTCTTAGAATGGAAAAGTGTTGAAGTGGATCACAGTTTGAGTCAAAAACCTCTTTTTAAAGCATTTAATAAACAAAAACAGGCCACTATCTGGAGCCAGGAAGGTGAAGATGCTAAAACCAATGATTTCAAAATAACATCAGATAGCACAAGTTTTGAGTATTATAGTTGTTATATTAACAGAAATCCAGCACTGAATATTACATTTTCTGTTGGAGATGGTTTTAGCGGCGGCGGCTATCAAATTGATATTTTGCAGAACCGATATAAAGTTTCACCCTATTCTTATACGGATAATATCAAGCCTCTTGATTTTCTGAATACGGGAGAATATTATAAAGTTCTGGACAGTAAACTTATTCTAAATAAAGAATCTTATGAAAAAGGAGACAGTATCTTCGGCTATACCGAACTTAAAATTCAAGAAGGATACGGTCCTGGAAAATACATAGTAGAAGGAAAAGGATATTTTAAAGGTAAAGTAAATTAATTAAGTTATGAAAATAATCTGCATAGGAAGAAACTACAGTGAGCATGCAAAAGAATTAGGAAATGAAATTCCTGAGAATCCAGTTATCTTTATGAAACCGGATACTGCTGTTTTAAAAGGAAATGATTTTTATATCCCTGAATTTTCCAATGATATTCACTACGAGCTTGAAGTGGTATTAAAAATTTCAAAAGGAGGAAAATATATTCAGAAAGAAACAGCGCATAAGCATTATGAAGAAATTGGTCTTGGAATCGATTTTACAGCCAGAGATCTTCAGAGCGAACTGAAATCAAAAGGGCTTCCATGGGAGCTTGCCAAAGGTTTCGATGGTTCGGCTGTGGTAAGCAGCTTCTTTAAAAAAGAGAACTTCAGCCTTGAGAACCTTCAGTTTTCATTATTAAAAAACAAAGAGAAGGTACAGGATGGCAATACGAAAGATATGATGTTCAAATTTGACGATATTGTAGCTTTTGCGTCTCAGTATTTTACATTAAGAGTAGGTGATCTTATTTTCACAGGAACTCCAAAAGGGGTTGGAAAGGTAGAAGAAAATGATATTCTGGAAGCTTACCTTGAAGAGGAAAAAATCCTTGATATCCGAATATTATAAGTATTTAATATCAAAGTCTGACAAATTTTTCCTATCTTTAGGTAACAAAACTAGAGGTTATGATAAATATTGTATTGCCCGTAGATTTTGGGGACAAGACAGACCAATTGGTGGAGGGTGCCATAAAATTTGCAAAACAGCTTAACGGCAGAATTTACCTGATCCACGTAGCGCCATCAGATATCGGCTTTGCCATTGGCGATATGGGATTTCAATATTTTCCGGAAGTGGAAGCCAATGAAATCAGAGAAGAGCTGGTGCAGCTTAATAAAATTGAGCAAAGAATCATCAGTCATGATATCGATTGCGAGCACCTTTTAAAACAAGGACTTGCCAAAGATATTATTCTGGAACATGCAAAGGCAAAAAATGCAGACTATATTGTGATGGGATCACATGGCAGAAGCGGAATTTATGATGTATTCGTGGGAAGCTTAACAAAAGGAATTACGAAAAGTTCAAGTATTCCTGTGCTGGTACTTCCGATTCACGACTAAGAAAAAGAAATTTTAATCGTTAGTAATAAAAAAACCGATCAAAGCATAATGTTTGATCGGTTTTTTACTATATAACCAATTAATTAACCTTCTTTTTTGTAGATATTCGGATCGTAGTAAGGGTGCTTACCTTCCGTTGGAGAATAATAGTCTTTATCTTTGTCACCTCCCAGTGTAACCACCAGTACGTAGCACCAATAAGTAAATAGTACACAGCAAACTATAAATAGAATCCAGTTTAAAACATTTCCAAACGCATCAAAGAAACCGAAAGTCCATTTGAAAACTTTGCTTAAGAATAGAAAGAAAGACGTCATTATTTTCCTTTTTTAAATTAACTTTGTACAAATTTATAAAAAATGTTTAAATTACTTTCAAAAGAAAGCAATATTTTTTCAATTCCTGTCTATATTGGTTTTCTTCTTTTAGTAGTCATAATATTTAACATACTGAATTTCAACACTTACGAAGCTATAGTTGCCGGAATAACTTTTCTGGGAATTGCTTTGGCTTATTTTTGTTTTCACAGTATTGCCCTTAATTATCAGACCCATCTGCCGTTATTTTTATATACCTTTTTTATTTTCGGGCTGTATCCCGGAAATCTGGATATAGGAATTGCAGTTTCGCTGCTTACCAACTCTTTTCTTATGCTGCTTCTGACCAGTGCGGATGAAGACATCAGGAAAAAGTCCTATGTATTGGTGGGATCTATTGTGGCCCTGAACTTTATTTTTCTTCCAACGACATGGCCGATGGCTGTTTTTGTCATCATCCACGTGATCGCAACTTCTGCCAAAATTACCCTGAACCTCTTCAGGTTTCTTTTGGGAATTGTTTTGATTACATTCAGTTATTTTTCTGTCATGTATTTCATTCAGTTCACGTCATGGAATATTGATTATTTTCCGTTTGGAAGAATGAAACCGGTAACGGATTACACAGAACTTTTGCCTTTGGTTCCTGTGGTTCTGATGCTTATTTATGCAGTATATGACCATTTTAAAAACTATAACAAGAAAAGCCCGATAAGCAGGTATAAATACACTTTCTTATTGGTTTTTTCTGTGGCACAGCTTGTTTCCATCATTTTATATATGAATAAAAGCTATGAATATCTGCTTCTTCTGGCATTTCCTTCTAGTATTATTCTGAGCAGAATGATGAGATTTTTACCGAAATACTGGATGCGTGAAGCCAGTGTATGGGTTATTATTATTAGTTTACTGACCTTTAAAGCAGGTACAGTTTTTGATTTATTTTAGAAAATTATGATTCAGATAGACGATAAATTGATTTCAGAGGAAATTTTTTCCGAAGAATTTGTTTGCAACCTTACAAAATGTAAAGGTGCATGTTGTGTGGAAGGAGATGTGGGAGCTCCGTTGGATAAAAACGAGCTTGAGATATTGGACAGTATTTTTGATCAGATAAAACCTTACCTTACTCAGGAAGGAATAAAAGCCCTTGAAGAACAAGGGACATGGACTACTGATCCACACGACGGAATGTATGTTACTCCAATGGTGGAGAACCGCGAATGTGCTTATGTAACCTTTGATGAAAAAGGAATTACGAAATGTGGTATTGAAAAAGCGTATGAAGATGGTGCCGTGGACTGGCAGAAACCTATCTCCTGCCACCTTTACCCGATCCGTGTTACGGAATATTCGGCATTTACGGCATTGAATTATCACGAGTGGAATGTATGCAGTGATGCCTGTACCCTTGGAAAAGAGCTTCAGGTGCCTGTTTATAAGTTTTTAAAAACTCCACTGACGAGAAAGTACGGTGAAGAATTTTACACTGTTCTGAGCGAAGCTGCTGAAGAATGGAAAAAAGAATATGGTTCTTAACTGATACGTATTTGAATGAAATATTAAAAACCGCAGATCTCTCTGCGGTTTTCTTATTTATTAAAGCTTCCCAAAAGTAGTTTAATTGGATGTTCCTGCTTTTTTAGCTTCCTCTTTTTTAGCCGTTTCCCAACCATCTTCCGGCATTAACGTTGCTATATTTTTCTCTTTTGTAAGGTATTTTTTGGCAACACCCTGAAGATCTTTAACCGTAAGTGCTTTTACTTTATCCGGGTAATTCAGAATATCGTATTGATCGCTTCCATCCAATTGATTCTGGGCAATACCCTGCAGCCAGAATCCATTGTCCTTAAGACTCGTATTATATTCGTTATATTCTCCTTCTTTGTATTTATCAAGATCCTTTTGCTCTGGTCCTTTATCTATCAATTTTTGTAATTCTGCCATAGCACTTTTTGTAAGCTTCTCTGCATTTTCAGGACCACAAGGGAAATTAACACTAAAATCATAAGCACTGTATGGGATCTTACTGAAGCTACCACTTGCACCACCTCCATAAATGCCGCTTTCATCTTCTCTTAGCTTTTCCAGAACTTTAATGGTAGCGACTTCTCCAAGTGCAGATAATGCCATAGCTTCCTTCTCATTATAAGGAACTTCTCCGCTGTAAGAGATCGTTACCAGACTCTTCGGTTCTTTTCCTTTTTTATAAACCTTAGTATACCCTCCTTTCACCGGTCTGTAACCTGTATCTTTAAATGTAGAGGATTTTCCTGTTGCGGGAAGTGAAGCGATATATTGCAGAACTTCTTTTTTAAGCTGCTCTTCATCTATATTTCCTACAAAATAGAAATGAAAATTACCTGCATTGGCAAATTTCTCTTTATAAATATCATATGCTTTTCTATAATCTGTATTCGCCCAATCTTTTTCTGTAGGCTCAAGGCCGGTAAATCTTGGGTTTTTCTGATTGATAAATTTGGCGTATTCATTAGAAAAATAATATCCCGGATCCGAATCTACATTCGTCAGCATTGCAGACTTTTTTGTTTTATAAGCGTTGAATGCTTCGGGGTCATAGTTTAAGTCTGTAAAACAGGCATAGATCAACTCCATCGCGGTCTTCAGGTCTTTCTTTGAACTTGTCCCGGAAACACCTTCTGTAAGGCCACCCACATAAGCGCTTGCACTCACCTGTTTTCCTGCAAGATAGTGTGCAAGATCTGTCTTGGAAAGCCCGGCTAGTCCAGCTTCCAGCAAGGCATCGAATGCGTATTTTGTCTTATTGTAATCAGCATCGGGAATGACAGACACTCCTCCCAGGCTTATTGCCGCAAAAACAATTTCATCATCTTTAAAATCTGTCTTTTTGAAAGTAACTTTAGCTCCGTTGCTCAAAGACCATGTAGTGGTTCCTAATTTGGCATCTGCTTCTGTTTTAGCAATTTTCCCTTCGGATTTAAAAGGTTTTATTAAACTTTCAGTTTTCGTTTTTTCTGCATAAGGTTTAAGATCAGCCATTTTCACATCATCAAATGTCTTCAGAACCATGGCTTCCGTCGGCATGATTATATTATCCTTTTTTGGACCTGTAATAACAATGATTCTGCTGTCATCTTTTACCCGCTTTTTGATAATTCCATTGGTCTGTTCCAGTGCTATGGCTGGAAGGATTTCTTTAATATGTTCATATCCCCAGATAATTCCAGGTATGGGCTCGTGTCTCAGGAAATTGTTCACATAACCATCGATAAGCTCACCGCTTTGGTTTTTATCCCGGTTGTTGTAAGCCCATTCATAAGAAGAAAGCATCTGATCTTTTGCTCTGTCCAATTCAGATTGGGCAAATCCGAATCTTTTGGCTCTTTCCACTTCTTCCAAAAGAACTTTCAGCGCATTGAGCTGGTCTCCGTCTTTTGTCGCTGCTGATCCCTGAAATGCCTCTTTGCTTCTTGCAAAAGTTCCTCCATGATAAACTGAACCATAGGTAAAAGGAGGATTCGTAGAGTTAATCAGCTCTGCCAATCTGCTGTTCAGCATTATATTTACAAGACCTTCTGCGACAGTTTGATCATATTGCTGAACCGTGACATCCGGTTGGTACGCTTCAGAATCTTTGATGACGAATTGTACTCCGGAACCTGTTGCATCGGGATCAGTCTCAATGGCTACCAGTGCTTCTTTATGATTCGGAAGATCAAAAGATTTTCTTTCTCTGGGTTTTGAAGGATTTTTATATCGACTGAAGTTATTCTTAATCTTTTTTTCTATTTCATCTACATTGATATCTCCTACCACAACAATTGCCATCAGATCCGGTCTGTACCAATCCTGGTGGAATTTTCGGATAAGATCGGGTTTGAAGTTCTCCAATACTTCTTTTTTGCCAATTGGAAGTCTTTCTGCATATTGAGATTGGTATAAAAGTTTCGGAAGGTATTTATCCATCATTCTCTTATCGGGTCCAAGGCCTAATCTCAGCTCTTCCAGTACCACTCCTCTTTCTTTATTGATTTGTTCATCGGAAAGCGTTGCATTAAATGCCCAGTCTTCCATTACTTTCAGTCCGGCATCCAGATTTCCCGGTTTATCTAATGGAACAGGAAGCATATAAACCGTTTCGTCAAAACCGGTATACGCATTCAGGTGCTGTCCGAATTTCACTCCGATAGATTGCAAAAAGTCTACTAATTTATTATCAGGAAAGTTTTTGGTTCCGTTGAAGTTCATGTGCTCCATAAAGTGAGCCAGTCCTCTTTGATTTTCGTCTTCAAGGATAGATCCGGCATTGATTGCCAGACGGAATTCTACTTTTTTCTCAGGTAAAACATTTTTTTTGATATAATACTTCATTCCGTTGGAAAGAGTACCGATTCTTAAGGACGGATCCACAGGGATGTTCTGTCCATAGACATTTAGAGACATCAGGAAGATGGCTGAAAACGAGGATAACATTTTTTTCATCTACATTATTTTTTGACCCCTCAAAAATATCAATTCTCTTTTCAATTGGCCTTTTAGTAAAGGGTTAAATTGAAGTTAAAAAATTTAAATATTATAAAATGAAAGCAAATTGTTTGTTTTATATTATTTAAAATGATTTTTAATTAAAAACATTCATTATTTAATTAAAATAGACTAATTAAAAATAAGCACATTTTCCTAATTGAGCCTAAAATTATTGTTTAAGCCGTTAGTATATCATCCTTTCTAGACAAAAAAAACCGTTGTGAAACACAGCGGTCTTATTATTTTGATTAAAAAATTTCAGTTACAAACCCTAGCCCTGATTTCTGAACGCGGCAATATCGCATGAAGAAATTTTATTTGATTTCGGGCATATTTTCTATAAAAAAACCGGGAATTCCCGGTTTTGATTGCTTAAAAAATATTTTCTTATTTAAAATCAGCATCCGAAACTCCGGAGTTGATGACTACTTTTGTGGTCTTAATGGTCATTTTCTGACCTCCACCTTCAGCATCTACTTCAGCCGGGAACTGTATTCCCTCTACTGCCATATAGCTTTTAATGGTTGCTTTACCTTCTCCCGCATCCGTCTTGTACAAAAGACCTGTTGCAGCATCGAAATAGAACTTTCCTTTGTCTGAAGACAATACATTATAGTCTTTTCCGTCAAGCTTTTCTGCAGATACGGTCTTGAAATTAGAAGCATCAAATGCTAAGGCATCCATTGGTTTTCCTTTTTTCAGGTCGGCAATTTTGTCAGCAGGAATATCTGTTTTGGTTCCCATCTGATCAAAATATCCTTTCTCACCGTCAAAAAGCTGCACCATTTCTTTCCCCATGAAAGATTGTACAGATTTGAATTTATTTCCTAATTTCTTGGTTGTCATTTGGATTTCCATTCCCTGCACAGCCACTGTGTTATCAGTAATGGTAGATTTTACAGCGTCCAGTTTATCTTTTCCACCTAGCGCTTTGAAATAATTATCAAGAACTTCTTTAGGGGTAAGTTTTGATTGTACGGCTTCTGTTTTAGCAGATGCAGCCCCTTTTTTCTGAGCTGCTGCAGGCACTGAGAAAAGTACAGCGCAGAAAAACGGAATGATGATCTTTTTCATATTATAAATAAAGTTTAAAGAGTAAATATAGGAATATTGGCGGACATACGAATAAATAATGAGTAATGAGCAATTAGTAATTAGTAATGATTGATAATTGATAATTGATAATTGATAATTGATGATTGATAATTGATAATTGATAATTGATAATTGATAATTGATAGTTGATAGTTGATGAATGCTCTATATGAACTTTGAAAACAAAAACCCGGCCATTAGTTTACCGAATACATGTGACGTAATTTTTAGAAAAGATTTACAACAAAAAAAACCGCCAAAGAATTGACGGTTTTCAAATATTTATATCTGAGTATAATTATTTCTTAAGTTCTTCTAAAAATTCGTCGTGAGAAATTTTAGTTTCTTTTTTAGTCGCTTTTTCAAGAATTACATCTTTCAATTTAGCCATTGCTACTTCAGAAGAAATTTGTCTTACCTGCTCCTGGTCTTTCAACATTTCAACAGCATATTTCTGGATTTCTTCATCCCCTAAGTGGTGGATTCCGTAAATCGCCAATTGATTTTTCACCAACTGCTCAGCCTGAGCCAATACATCAGCATAGTCCAGGTTGATTTCGTTCTCAGTCATCAATTTACCTTCGATGATCTGATACTTCAATTGGTTTTTCTCAGCTTCAAGAATTTCTTTAGCCTGATCTTCAGACTGGATATTCTGGTTAGAGAATAATAACCACTTCACAAGGAAAGATTCAGGAAGTTTTACTTCTTCCTTCTCTGTTACCTGCTCTAATACTTTATTCACGAAGTGAACATCAGCATTCTGTTGGAAATACTCGTCTAATTCAGTTTTCACTTTATCTTTAAGCTCATCTTCAGACTTAATGTTTCCTTCTCCGTATACTTTGTCGAAAAGATCCTGGTTAAGCTCAGCTAAATTTAATGAATAGAAATCTTTTACTTTAACTTCTAATTCATTGTGGTGTAGGTGCTCAACTTCTTCTTTGCTGAATCCTAATTCTTTAGCTAATTCTTCGTCACCTGCAAGAGTTTCTTTCGTTACTTTTACAGAACCTTCCATTTTCAAACCTTTTACCAATTTGAAAGCTTCTTTGTTTTCAGCAGTAATCGTAAGGTTTTTTGGGTGGTGGTGGTGCTCTCCTTCAGCATCTTCTTCCACAACCTGAGAAACTTCTAAAGCAATGTAAGAATCTTTAGTGATTTTATCTTGAGGAACCTGCTCAGCGAAACGCTTCTGCATGTTTTCAATGCTCTTACCGATTTCTTTATCAGAAGCTTCTACTTTGTAATGAGGAGCTTCATATTTAGCTAAATCTATAGTGAATTCAGGCTCAAATCCTACTTCGAAAGCAACTTCTAATTGATCAGCATTGTAATCGAATTCGTTTACTGGCTGAGGAACAGGCTGACCAACTAATCTTAGTTTGTTGTCATTAACATAGTTGTTTAAAGCATCAGAAACTTGTCTGTTGATTTCTTCAAATGCAATACCTGCTTCATATTGTTTTTTAACCATACTCAAAGGCACTTTCCCTTTTCTGAATCCAGGAACTTGCGCATTTTTAGCATAATTAATCAACTGCTTCTCTACTTTTTCTTTGTAGTCAGATTTTTCCAATGTTACTGTAAGCAATGCACTTACATCATCATGGTTTTGTGCGGTAACCTTCATTATTGATTAAAATTTTAGGTTGCAAAAATAGGAATTTTTTATGAAAAATACCCATTTAAAATCAACTTATAAAGCCAAATATTGTTAAATAAAAAACCACCGGAGAATTCCGGTGGTCCAAACAAGATTAATTGTCCTAATTACTTAGGTTGTATTTTGCCTCAGCATCTGTTTCTCCTCCTACTACGCTTCCCCAGGCAGTTCCTGATTTGGCATCATTTACGCTTTGTGGAGAGTGAATTAGAGTTAATTTTAAAAATGGGTCTGTTCCATCAACAGCTTTTACAACAGTCCATTTTGTTCTCAGTCCGACTCTTTTCCCATCGCTTCTAAGATCACTGCCATCCACTCTTTCCACGGTAATATCAGACTTTGGAAAATCAAAAATTAAAAAATGTTCATTTTTAGCATCAATAATTTCCTGAGTAGCATCTTCATTTCCGTTTTTGAATTTTGCCTGAACAGTATAGGTTTTTCCATTTGTAAGCGGTATTGTAGGTGTTCCCCCCGCCCCTATACTGTAATCATAGGTCTGAGTAGTTCCGGCCGCATCATCTGTCACCAACAAAAGGATGTTGGTAAGTTCTTCCTGAGGAAGATCGTCTTCTTCCGCAGAACCGTTTCTCTGACAAGAAGTAACGGCAGTAACAGTGATGAATAAAACAGCTAATAATTTGATAATATTTTTAGTATTGAATAGATTTTTCATTTTTTAAGAATTTTAAAATTGTAAAATTTTGATTGAATTTTTTTTTGAAATCTTTAGAATCGGTATCTAAAGTTTAAAATAAAGTTTCGTCCCGCCTCATCTGCAAAGAACCTTAAACGGTTCAGATACTCTCTGTATGAAGTATTGAAAAGATTGTTTACAATAAGTCCCGCAGAAAGATTTTTGCTGATGTTGATTCCAGTTTGGATATTCCAAAGTGAATACCCGTTTGGCGGAGTACTGAAATCTATTTCCTTATCCACCAATTCACCATTCACATAAAGCTCCAATGGTGCATTTCGGATAGGGAATCTGGTTTGTTTTAAAAACGTCTGATTTTCAACAGTGAAATAGAAATTATTCCATTTTGATTTTTTGAACTGCAATGCATTGGAAAAATTTGGTGGCATCATTAAGATCAGTGGTTCGTTGTGGGTATCATCCTGCCCATATACATAACTTCCTTTTCCTACATAGGTAAGATCTTCTGTAAGTTTCCAGTTGATATCCAGATCCACTCCGTACATTTTCGCATCAATCTGCTGATACACCCATTCCGGGAATACCCCTCTGATTGTTCCCTTAATTCCTACCGGAATTTCGTTAATGAAATTTTTAGTGATGAAAAAATATGGATTTACTGAAACATTTAACCCTTTCAGAACATTAAACTTCGAGTCAACATTCAAATTAAACTGATGTCCCTGTTCATTTTTCAACCCCATGTATCCGGTTTCAATGATACCTGCAGAATGGTGCAGCCCGTCTGAAAATAATTCTGCAACATTAGGAGACCTTCCTACTTTTGCATAATTAAATTTCAAATCAAAATTAGCATTGGGACGGTATTCCAGACCAGCATTGAAAGAAACGTTATTATAATTAAGCTGAGGGCGCGTTAAAACTCTGTTCTGATCTGTTTTCACATAAAATTGTGGATAAGCATCTGCATATAATTTTTCCCAGTCACTTTTATCATACCATTTGGTTACATCATAACGGGTGAAATCATATCTCGCTCCTGCTTCAAAATTGAATTCAGGAGAAATTTTATATTTGAAAACAGAATAAGCACCTGCAGAATATTTATCATAATTTGGAATTAGACGTCTTGCTTTGGTTGCCGGATCTGAGTAGTTGTTTTGAAAGGCAGCATCAATTCCTGTTTCTAAAGACCATTTTTCCCTCTCTAATAAATCATTAAGATTAAACTGATGCGTCATCAGTTCCAAATCCAGTGAAGGCGTATCACTCAACTCACCTCTTCTGATATCATATTCCTGCCTGTGGTTGTATTGATAGCTATATGTTGCAGATACTTTTCCTATATTTTCAAACCTTTTGAAAGCTGAAACTTTTGCAATATGATGTTCAATCACCTGTCTTGGATTATCAATATCATAACTGAATTTACCTGAATATATTGGAGGGTTGGCATTCATTGCCCTGTCGTAATCTTCAGAAGTTGAAACGTGTGAGTCTCTTAATATCCCAATATTCTGATTTGTCAGGTAATAATCAAAAGAGATTCCTCTTTCATAAGTATTATTCTGAACTGTAAAATTGAAGGAAGAAAAATCCATTCCTGTATTTTTCAAATTATAGTTGGGAGCACTCTGATCACCAAGTTTTTTGATGCTTCCACCAGATTTCACCGCCCATCCGTTCTTCCAGACTTTAGCTACATCAGCATCTAATCCAAGACCTCTTCCGTTGGAAATTCCGGTAAGCCCGACTGAACCTTTGATGGTATCTTTTTTAGGGAAAATTTCCGGTTCCATTACAACAACTCCACCAATAGCATCACTTCCATATTTCAAAGCAGAAGCTCCTTTGATGACATCGATATGTTGAAAATTATTAATATCAACATTAGGAGCATGCTCTACTCCCCATTCCTGCTCAGCAAGACGTACTCCATTATTCAGAATGCTTATACGGCTTCCATAAAGCCCGTGAATAACAGGTTTTGAAATATTATTTCCGGTCTTCAAAGCAGTTACCCCTGAAATTTTAGATAATAAGTTTCCAAGATTATCTGTAGAATTTTTCTCAATTTCAGATTTATTAAGGGTTTTGACGACCAATGAACCATTGTTCTTATGACTACCATGAATAGTCACAGTTTCAATATCTTTAACGTGGTGTTCCAGCGTGATAACGAGCTGAACATCCTGATTAACTCCTATATTTTCAGTATAATCATTGCAATCAGGATGTTGAGCAATGAGTGTATACTTTCCTGCAGGAATTTTATCAAAAGAAAATTTACCTTTCTTATTGGTTTTGGCTGTAAAGTTCCCGATTTTAATCACTGCATTTTCCAGCAATGTTTTATCATGGAAATCCTGAACGGTTCCCTCTACAGTATAAGTTTTTTGTGCACTTGTAAATACTGATCCGCAAAAGATCAGCAGCAGGCAATATATCAATTTCATTGTAAATAGATTGATTGCGCACCCTTTTCAACAGGGTACATTTTCGTTAAAATTTGTGGGAAGGGTTAGTTTTGATGGTACAATGTATTCCTGGTAAGAAGTTAGGAGCTAGAAAACAGCAACTGAATATTATTTAAATATCAATTACATATTATCAGGTGTTTTTCCCAACAACTTTAAACCTTAAACTTCAAACATTGAATTTGAAGCAGTAAACATTGAACTTTAAAGTACAAAACTTTAAACCCTATAGAATCTATGAATTATGCAAGTGCGGGCGGTCCCCGAAGCTGGAAGGTGAATTTGGTCTGTGACCAGATTTTCTCCTGGATGGCGATGATTTGTTTTACTTCATGGCTGTAATGCTCACAAGTAAAACTGAATTCTTCAGGAGCTAATGTATGTCCGGTAACCAAAAAGTGGCAGGCCAGACAGTCGCCAGCTTTCTCTTTAGTAACAGCTTTCGTCATCGTATTCTCAACTTTTTTAAAATGAAAAGCCTTAAAATAATCTACCGAATCGTGATGGTGAAAGCTTTGAGAAAGCAGCGCGAGGAAATATACTCCAAACAACAGCTTGGAGATAAAACTCTTTAGGTTTCTGCTTTCTTTAAAAATCATGGTTCAAAATTATGAAAATAATTTAATTGTTTCCTTAAACTTTTATTAAATTACTTTATGATTGTTGACAATAGGTAGAAATGAATACAATTTTGTTACAAAAAAAATGCTTCATCTTATTGATTTGATGAAGCATTTATATTTTAAGTTTAATCCAGTTGTGTTCCAAGATATTCCCACTCCTGTAAAGCTGTATCCAGCTCTTCCTTAGCTTTATTGTATTGTTCTAAGGTTTCTTCTGAAGGATTTTCTTTGGCAAAAGAAGCTTCCATTTGCTCTACTTTTGTTTCAAGCTCGGAAATTTTCTCTTCTACTTTTTTGATTTTATTCTGAATATTTTTCTGTTCTTTACTTACAATATTTGAAGATTGACTGCTGGTTACTACAGGTTTTTCTTCTACTTTCTTAGGTTCTACCTTTACTTCGCTGTGAAGTTTCGCTTTTTCTGCAGAAATCTCTCTGATGGTTTCCTTTTGTCTGTACTCAAGGTATTCATTGATATCACCAAGGAATTCTTTCATTTTCCCGTCACGGAATTCGTAGATCTTATCACAAAGTCCCTGAAGGAATTCCCTGTCGTGCGAGATGACAATTAAAGTTCCTTCAAAATTCTGCAGTGCCAGCTTGATAATTTCCTTAGATTGGATATCCAAGTGGTTGGTAGGTTCGTCCATGATCAGCGTGTTGAAAGGACGAAGCAGCAGTTTACAAAGTGCCAGACGGTTTCTTTCTCCTCCGGAAAGTACTTTTGTCTTTTTGGTAACCGCATCTCCCTGGAAAAGGAAAGATCCTAATAAGTCTCTTACTCTTGGTCTTGTTTCTTCTGTGGCTGCATCTTCAGCTTCTTCCAGAACGGTTTTATTTGGTGTTAAAACCTCTTCCTGATTCTGAGCAAAATATCCGATGTTAACATTATGTCCAAGATTCCAGACTCCGGAATAATCTTTAATATCTCCGGCTAAAATTTTAGCCAATGTTGTTTTTCCTTGTCCGTTCTGTCCCAGAAGGGCAATTCTGTCTCCTCTCTGAACGATAAAGTCAACATCATCAAAAATCTGCTTCTGTCCATAAGCTTTTCCAAGATTGATGGCTTCGAAGATCACTTTCCCCGGAACCATAGACTGTACGAAACGGATATTGAATTTCGAAACGTCCTCGTTATCCACTTCGATACGTTCGATTTTATCTAATTTTTTAATAAGGGACTGCGCGAAAGATGCTTTTGTAGCACTTGCACGGAACTTATTAATATTATCCTCCATTTGTTTGATCTCCGCATCCTGATTCTTTTTAGCCTGAATCAGTTTCTCACGGCGATCTTCTCTCATGACAAGATATTTCGAGTAATTCGCTTTATAATCATCAACTTTTTTATTGTTGATATCAAAAGTACGGTTACACACCGCTGTCATAAACTGTTTATCGTGGCTTACCAGAACAATAGCTCCCGGATAGTCTTTCAGGAAGTTCTCCAGCCAGATGATAGATTCCATATCCAGGTGGTTGGTAGGCTCATCGAGAAGCATAATGTCGTTCTTCTGAAGAAGTAATTTTGCCAATTCGATTCTCATTCTCCATCCTCCGGAAAACTCATCGGTGATCTTTTGGAAATCATCTGCTTTAAACCCTAAACCAAATAATACTTTTTCCATGTCGCCTTCAAGATTGTAGGCATCATGGTTCATCAAAAGGTCATTCAGTTCGGTCATTTTATTAATCAGATCTGTATAGGAATCACTTTCGTAGTCTGTTCTGACCGTCATTTGGTGATTCACTTCTTCAAGCTCATTTTTCCAGGCATTGATCTGTTCGAAAGCCTGCATGGTTTCTGCCCACACCGTTCTTCCTTTTACAAAATCAAGATCCTGTTTAAGGAAACCAATGGTAACACTTCCTTCAGTCACTACTTCTCCTTCGTAGAAATTAATTTCTCCGGAAAGCATTTTTAATAAAGTGGATTTTCCTGCTCCATTTTTACCAACGAGACCTACTTTATCATCCTTTTTAATGGTGAAATTGACATTTTGAAATAAATAATTTCCTGAATGGTGTAATCCTAAACTTTGAACCGAAAGCATCTTAATTAATAATTAGTAATGAATAATGAATTTTCGGGTGCAAAAATACGGAAAAAGAAATGAATAGCCGAGAAATAAAAAAAGTGGTCAGGATTCAACAGTTTTTCCTTGTATGTAATACATTAAACCGAGAAAAAGGAGACACCATGAGATGTCCCCTAACCTAAATTTAAAACTGAGAAGTTTTTTCACTGATTCATTCATTTAATATCGTAGCTGCCGGTGCTTTTATAATAGAACGAACCCATAAATCATTATTGGGAACGTTGGTTCCATAGAGAAAATCTGCAACAAAGCTGTCTTCCGGAAGATGAAGTTCTACGGAAAGCCTTTTTGTCCGGCTTGTTTCGTCAACGGAGGTACGGCTTGATACATTTAATCCATTATTAATCAACTCAATATTAATTTCACGCTGAGTTCTGTACTGAAAACTTTCATGGTACAATCCGAAATTTGAAGAAATATGAGTATAATCTGCAAATCTTTGGAAATCGTATATAGGTTTTTTGTTTACAGAAAGATCCTTTACATATTCTTTCATTTTGATATAAAACCGATGAAGAAAAGCATGTTGATTATAGTCTGTTCCAAAATACGCCTCATTCTCGGTACTAAATACTGATAATATGGTATTGGTTTCATCCATCATCAGTCTTCCATATACTTTTGACAAATCATTGTATACTTTATCCCGGCAGACATAGGCCTGTGAAAGGCCATCCACCGTTTCCACTTTATATTTCGAGAGTAAAGCATCCCATATTTTATTTCCATCAGCATTGGTTTTTGCATTTCTGATATCTGAAACGTAGTTGTGCAGATCATCAACATTAATGAAATCCGTAGAAATATAAACAGATTGTGGACCTTCCAGATATCCTCCTCCAATATCAGCATGATCGCCAGGAACAAATATTTCTTTCCAAACTGAAGACTGATTTTCTGATTTCTGATCCTTCATTGTTTTCGAATTCTCGAAAACACCTGTCAGTGGAAAGAAAAACCTGCCTTCATTAACCGCACAGAAATGCAAAGCATTCTCTACCTGTGCAGAGATTTTCATATTATAAGTATTAAAAGGCTTAGACTCTACCGTATCAAAAAGTCCTAAAAATTTTATCCTGCAATTTCCTACTGCATAAAAAGTCAGAAGCTGATTACAGAAAGTTCTTGCCAGCATACCTCCTCTCCCGAATCCGTAGATATAAAAATGGTATTCCTTGGTCTCATCATGGGTTATTTTATGTACAAAATCTCCGGCTTTCTGAAGTTTATCATCAGAGGAATATCCGCTTCCATAAGGTGGATTTGCACAGGTTGCCATGGCAAAATTATTATCTTCACTGCCTGTTACAGTACCAATTCCTTCAATATATATTTTTTCATCTCCAACGAATAAACTGTATAATTTATAGATATTGCTGAAGGTACCATAATAACTTTCATTAGTATTCAGCGGTTTATCCGGTGAAAGAATATTTACCCCATTATTTCCTGTTCCGTCAAAGAAAATCCCGACGGAAATCACTCTGCTGCCATTCATGTTTTTACTTTAATTTTTTATTACAGATCCTGTTTGTGTTTTTTTCAACTGACATCCCTAAAAGAGACATTCCAAAATAACAGAAGAAAAATAAGGTTCACTAGAGTGGAAAGTACCAAATAAAAAAATCCGTATTTCTACGGAATCCATTTACATTTTTTCAAGGGAGTAAATATTATTGACAATGGCATAGATCACTATCCCCACAGTATTCTTTGCTCCTATTTTCTCCAGGATACGTTGTCTGTGACTTTCTACAGTTCTCGGGCTGATAAAAAGTTTTTCTCCGATCTCATTGTTGGTCATTTCCTGACAGATCAGTTTTACCACATCTTTTTCCCTTTCTGATAGCTCATCTTCTGTTTCAAAAAGAGAATTCTTCTTGGCAGAGCTGTTCATATAAGTAAACAGCATCTGATGATCTTCGGCCGTAAAAAAGACACCATTTTTATCTACCATGGTGATGGCATCAATAAAGGTTTTTTTATTCGAGTTTTTGGGAAGAAACGCCGATACTCCCAGCTTCACCATATATCCGAGAATAGAGGTTTTATAATGGGATGACAGGATAATAATTTTAAGATCCGGATATTTTTCTTTCAGGATTTCTACCAGTTCAAAACCGTTCATAGGTTTCATCTGAACATCTACGAGAGCAATATCAGGAAATTCATCTTTTGAAAGTTTTCCGAGGTCTTCTATAAAATCGGGGCCATTATCTGCTGTAAGGCAAACCGATATATTTTTTTCATTGGACAGCAACATTTTTACCCCTTCGAGGATCAGCTGTTCATCATCAATCAGTGCTAGTTTGATTTGGGAACTCATGATATTTTGGAATTTTTATGATTAAACGACTTCCTTTTTTTGAAAATGTTTTTTTCCATTTGTGTGTGGCATTCATTGATTTGATACGGGATTCAATATTTTTGATTCCCATTCCTTTTTTCACTTCTTCATATTCAAATCCCTGTCCGTTATCAGAAATCACAACGGCCATATTTTCAGGATAATCTTTAATGTAAATCCAAATATCCGTTGCATCGGAATGCTTGATCACATTGGTGGTAAATTCCTGAATAATCCTGTACAGCTGTACTTCCACGAAAAGATCTTTCTTTTCATATCCCGACATTACCTGCAGGGAAATATTGATTTTATGGGAAAGGTTGGCTATTAATTCTTCAACATATAAAACCAGCCCCACAGATTCCAGATTTACAGGATATAATGAATGGGAAATACTTCTGGCAGCATCAATCAGGGAAGACATCTGGCCGTAGATATTTTTTTTGATGAGTTCGTCACCCTGAGTATCGAGGTTATTCAACCATAAAGAAAGAATATTGAGGCGGTTTCCGATATCATCATGAATCATCACTGCAATTCTTTTTCTTTCTTCTTCCTGGGCCTTGATGTTTTCCAGCACTAATTTTTTCTGATGAAGAACTTCTGCTTCATGCTGGACATTTTTTTCCTTAATAATTCTGGTAATAAAAGCTCTGTAAGCTAGCAGAATAAAGGATACGATAACCGTTATGGTAACAATTATCAGGATCAGCAGATTGATATTTAGTGTTACTTCTTTAATCTGAAAAAAGTATATAAAAATGAACAGTACAAAATACTCGAAAGAATATTATTGGCACTGAGAATCGTATAATAATCGTTTTCGGACAGATTGGCGATCTGGTGCTGGATGATAAAAATAAATACTGAGACCGAGTAATAGAAAAAAATACTGGCATCTACAAGAAGAAAGCGGTTCTGAGCAGAGGTATTCTTAATCTCCCGGATCAGGGTAAATCCGGAAAGACAGATGATGATAATATTGGAAACCACTTTCGCAATATCAGCATTGGCAGGATAATCAAATCCGTATTTCGAGATCATAAAGCCTGCTGCCAATACACCTACAATCCACAAAGCATATCTTGGCCAGTCCAGCTTTCTGATGAACAAACCTGTAAGCAGGAAAAACTCTCCTGCAATGTATAAGGGATAAAGGAATGAGGTGTCATTCAGTCTGAAGAGATAAGGCAGCGCCAGATTCAGCAATTCAATAAAAAAAAGAAAAGCAATACAATGAAAATATTGCTTTTCTTTATGATTTAATATGCGGTATTTCGCTGCTCCCAACAGTATAACGGACAGGAGCAGTGCATAATTCAGGAATAAAATTGCCTTATAAAGTTCAGCCATTCCTCAGTATATCGTTTTTAAAATTCACTTCCTACATCTACATCCGGAATACGGCAGATAGGAGGACATGGTTTTGCCCAGTCGTAAGTGTTGGAAATTGATTCTGCTCCCAGTTCTGCATTCCTAAGGTTTTCACGGAAAGAGATAAAGATAAGCGTTACCAACATTTTCCCGTAAATATCATTGTATCTGATTCCAAAAGAACAGGTAATGCCTGCTAATCCTTCATCTGAAAGGCAAAGGTCTGCTGTAGGAACATAGAATTTTCTGAAGATTCCACTTCCCTGATTTTCTCTGGTTTCTTTATAGAACCAATCCATACCCTGATTTCTCCAACGTTCAATAGCATCTACAGCCTTGTCCTGTTCAAGAATGGGTGTATTGGAAACAGGTAATCCCATATTGGCATTTTTTTCCATGCTTTCAAGATCTTTGGAAAGAACGGCGTTTCTGATAAGTGTATACTCCTGAATTTCCTGCAATCTCAGATCTTTTTCAAGTTCGGTAAGGAAACTGTATGGATATTCCTTTACATCTATTTTTACCCCATCATTGTTCATAGGATAAAAGATAAGAATCAATCGGTCTCTGTAAATTCCCACTGCAGCACAGAAGTCTTTATAATCCTTAAACCCCTTCATCCATTCAAGGTGTTCTCTGGAAATATTAAAAACATAGTTGGTTGGGATAAGCTTTTGAATTTTGGAAAAGTCAGAAAGACATGCTTTCCACTGGTTTGATGCTGCTCTACATTCTTCTACAGGCAGCATGTAGTCTACAATGTTTAATGTTGACATAAGCATAGTTTTTAGTCGTATAAAAATATACAAACTAAACATGCTATGCAAGAGGATTTTAATTAATAATTTTTCACAGTAATATGATAACAGCTCTGCTGCTTCTCTTTGATGTAATATATTCTACCGGCTCGCTCATAATACTTTAAAACTTTCTCCAGAGCCACTTCCATTTTCGGATTGTATTTCAGAACATTGTTGAATCTTATATAGGAAATATCAAAAGAATTACCATAATTGTGAGAGCTAATCCCCAGAGAAGCATTAGAATTCACTCTTCTCAGCCTGCATTGGTCTTCAAGCGTTCTGGTAATGGATGAAACCGTAAATGTACCTCCTTTTGTATCCTTACTGAACTTTGACCCTATTTTTTCCAGAGTGGTTTTTGCCTTGGATACCATATAAGCTCTGCTGTAATCAAGTCTCTGGACCTGATATCCTTTACCTGATTTTTTTATTTTGTGGAATTTTCCGTTGCTGATATATTTCTGTATGGTTTTGGAATCTTTCAATAACTGTACTCCAAAACCTTTGGAAGCATCAAGATGAGATTTATAAAGCGGTGTAGGTTCAACCTTCAATACAGTGGCAAGATCATAGCAGGGAAAAGCTTTTTTGGCTGCCTGCGAATAATGTAAACTATAAATAAAAGGTACAAAGACCACACAAAAAAACTTTCTCATTCACCTTCCTTTTAAATTACAAATGAAAGATAAAACATTTATGTTAGATCTTTCAAGACTGACGATAATACTCTCTCAATAAATCCCAAACAAACATTACACCAAATTACAGATTTTGCAATTTTTGTTCCCTCTTTTTTGATATATTTTTTCAGTTTTAACTTTTTACTTTAAGATTTAAATTTTACATTTGAGATACATAAACATTAAACAACATGATAAAAAAACTTTTCGCTGAATTTTTCGGCACATTTTGGCTTGTTTTCGGAGGGTGTGGAAGCGCTGTTTTCGCAGCGGGTGTTCCAGACATCGGCATCGGACTTTTAGGCGTTGCTTTAGCCTTCGGTCTTACTGTTCTTACGATGGCTTACGCTGTAGGCCATATCTCAGGAGGGCACTTTAACCCGGCAGTTTCTTTCGGACTTTTAGCGGGAGGAAGATTTCCTGCAAAAGACCTTATTCCTTACATTGTAGCCCAATGTTTGGGAGCGATTGTAGCAGCGGGATGCCTGTATACAATCCTTAACGGTGCGGGAGCGGTAGAATTCTCAAAACCCGGAGATTTTGCCACGAACTTTTACGGTGAAGCCGTTTACAATGGAAAAGCGTTCAGTATGGGAGCAGCATTTCTTGCAGAGTTTCTCTTAACTGCATTTTTCCTTATTGTCATCATGGGAGCTACAGATAAGTGGGCTAACGGTAAGTTTGCCGGTCTAGCCATCGGTCTTGCGCTTACTTTGATCCACCTGATCTCTATTCCGATTACCAATACGTCTGTAAACCCTGCGAGGTCCCTTTCTCAGGCAGTCTTTATGGGAGGAATTGCGATGTCACAGCTTTGGTTGTTCTGGGTAGCCCCTATTTTGGGAGGAGTTGTAGGCGGATTGATCTACAAGTTCTTACTTCAGAGAGATACTGCTGAAATTGCAGATTAATTTTAAACAATATTTAATGATAAAATCCTGTCAGGCGGCAGGATTTTTTTATTTTCTGATTTCGAATAAACTGTTTTAGAATTTTTTGAAGACGCAAAGTCTTTATGAAGATGAATTTTTATTGAAGGGAGCAAAGTGGTCGCGGCTACGTCGCTGATGAAGGAAATTGTAATGTTTGCTTAGTCAGAATCAATGAAATTGATTCCTTCTTTGCATCCTTAAGACATATCAATAAGAAATTAAACTTTGCGTTAAAAAAGAATTTTTTGATCTTATTTCAGTTTTTTGATTTCAAAAGGATTTTTAAAGATGAGCTCTTCATGTTTTCCTTTGATTTCCATTTTACGCTGAAGAAGATTAAGCGCCATTTTTCTGATAAAAAGATCCTTGTCATTTAATTTCCAGTAAGAATCTTCATGAAGTTTTTTAGGTTGGCGGATCAGATAAAATTCAGTTTTCCAGGTATCTGCATTATGATAGAATTCTATAATTCCACAATGTTCAGGGATAAGAGCTGCGTCTACCATTCCCATCGGAAGTAAAAAACTAAAAGAATTGCAGACATAATCTCCACAGGAAATTTTATCATGTTTCAGAAATTTTTCCCCGGTATCTTTGTTCAGATAAGATTTTTTGAAATCATTTTTAAAATCACTTTTTGAAAACTTGATCTCGATTTCATGACTTCCACCTTCCGAATCTATGATTAAGATGTCCGCTTCCCAGTCAGCCTGAAAATAATTCGTCAGCACGATTTCTTTTTCAAAATCGCAGTGTGAATGGATATAGGCATGTATAAGTTCTTCTATTTTGATCATGGGTAATATTGTAAACGCAAATACTTCCTGTTTACTGTTCGCAAAGGCGTTTCACTAAGCTAAAGTCGCAAACTATTTTATTTATTGTGATTATACAAAAATTGACAAGCGAATTGACCATTCACAATTGTCCTCTTATGTCCAAAATCATCAACTCACCAACAGGCTGCATCCTCTGATATCGGAATGATCTATTCTTCCCAGTACCTGAAATTTATCCCCGATTATTTTTCCTAAATCCTGTGTGGCTATAAATGAGCAGGAATGCGTATTGGCAAGGTCAATAATATTAATAGCTCCTGTGCGGCCTTCTTTTTCGTAAGCCAACGGATCTTCAGCATTCCGAACCATGATTCTCATCCAGTTTGGACATTCGTATTCATTATTTCCAAGAGAATAAGCCTGTGAAAGCAGTTCTGTCATGGAATATTCTGAATATATTTTGTTTGTTTTAAGACCTTCCTGCAAGATTTTCAACAATTCATCCTTGGTCATTTCTTCCTTTCGTCCTTTCATCCCTCCGGTTTCAATTACGATTAAGTTTTCAGGGAAATTCAGGGATTCATCGTTTTGCTCAGCATGGCAGTAATCAAGAAAGTCTAATAAGGCAAAGGAAACTCCAAAAAGGATAACTTTTTTATTCTGCAGTGTATTTAATAACTCAAAAAGCTCAGCATGATTATAAAGAAAATATCCGTTTTCCGGTTTGGCAGACTTCTTCATCAGATAATCTACCATGTAGATCAGTGATGAGTTTTGTCTCTCAAGATAGCTTGGAAGCAGGCCCAGAAATATAAAGTCTTCCGGTTTTCCGATAAATTGTTCAAAACTTTTATAAATACTTTCTTCATAAAGTTCCGGATCTGCGATGAAATGTTTGGAAAGATTCATCTGGGTTGTTCCTGAGCTTTGAAAGAAAAGATCGGCAGCGACATTTTTATCCAGAATCTGATGATTTTTAAACATTTCGATAGGAAGAAACGGAATTTTCACCAGGCTATCGACCTCATCGGGATTCACCTTCAGAAAATCAACGAACTTCCGGTATATTTCAACATTTTCATATTGATAACGAAATGTTTTCAATGATGCATTCAGGAAATCCTGTTCAGTCTGTATGTTGAATATATTTTTCAGTTCCATAATTTTTTGAGTTTCTTAATCCCCGGCTGCAGGGCAATTATAGAGATAGAATATTTTTTTAATAATTTTTTAATGCATAAGACCTATTTTGGTAGACTTATTGCAATGACTTATCCGGAATATGGATTAAAAACAAGAGTGGGTTTTTCCACCCGTTCGAAAGTTACCTCTTTTTAGGGGTAATTTTTTTTGCTTTATTTCTCAAAAGTTCTGAGTTCAAAATCCTTTTCAAAAACCCCGTAAGTGAAATAGGAAATCCAGTCTCCAAGGTTGATATATTTTGCATTTTGTTCCAGATCCAGTACCATTGGCAGGTGCCTGTGACCATAGATGAAATAATCGATTTTCTGAGTTTTCAGCTTTTCTTTGGAATAAATAATCAGAAACTCTTTATCTTCTCCCAGAAAAGCTTTGTCTTCTTCTCCGGAGATCATTTTATTTTTTTGGGAAAGGTATAATGCAATTTTCATCGCGATATCAGGATGAAGCCATTTGAAAAACCATTGTGCTACCGGATTGGTGAATAGTTTCTTCATTCTTTTGTATCCTTTGTCTCCAGGTCCCAGGCCATCTCCATGAGCCAGCAGAAACTGCTTCCCTCCCATTTCAAAATATTGTTTCTGATAGAATACGGTACATCCGATTTCTTCTTCCAGATAATCTTTCATCCAGAGATCATGATTCCCGACAAAGAAATAAATATGAATTCCTCTGTCTTTCAATTCTGCAATTTTCCCAAGTACACGAACGTATCCTTTAGGAATAACATGCTTCCATTCATGCCAGAAGTCAAAAAGATCTCCCATTAAAAACAAAACCTGAGCATCTTCCTTGATCTCATCCATCCACCGTATAAATCTCTCTTCACGCACCTTGCTTTCCTTGGGTGTAGGAGCCCCAAAATGCTGATCTGAAGCAAAGTATACTTTTTTTCCAGGTTCTAAATTAATTGTTGTTTTTAACACCTTCTGAGTTTTGTGAAAAATTATTGATTATCTTCTGCAAACCATTCTCCATAAGAGTTTTCTGTCTCATGAAGTTTAAGATAAGCTAAAGAAATTCCTTCGGGAAGTCTTGATTTTACTTTAGCTGCAATAGCATACAACATGTTTTCGCAAGTCGGCTGGAAACTGCAATAGATTACTTTATGTCCTTTCTGCTCAAGGTCATCTCCCAATTCTTTATGTGGAGACAGCGCATTCACAAGAACCGCATGGTCCCATACGTCCACGATCTCAGATTTTACGATACTTTTGATATCTCCGAAATCTACCACCATTCCATTTTTAGGATTTTCAATATCATTAATCGGTTTTCCCTTCACTGTTACAAACAGCTTATAGGAATGTCCATGCATATTTTTACACTTCCCATCGTAGTTGTAAAGCACGTGAGCCGTTTCGAATGTAAAAATTTTTGTAATACGTATCATAGTACAAAGATAGGATAAAACAGCTTAATACAGAAAAGACTGTTTCTATTACAGCGATTTTAAAATATTCTTTTTAGAAAAAAACCTGAAAATAATATTGTTGAAATAGAAAGCTTCATGGAGATGTTTGTTTGATGTTTCCTTAGTAAAAACAGCTGTGGCTCTTATTGAATTACATTAAGGAAAAATTGTTACTTCAAACATTATTTCACCGTTTTTTCAAATCTGTTAATGACTTTGTACTTTTTGTCTTTGATAACAATTTCATAATTTCCCTTATCCAGGATTAAAAAACGACTGTCTTGGGAAGTATTGAGTTCAATGATATCAGCAGGAATTCCTTCTTTTTTAAATTCACCTTTTCTATAAGCAAAAACCAAAACCGGATAACTGGAAACTTTAGAATCTGGAATTTTATAAAACTTTCGGTTTTCACTCAACATCCAATCTGGTCTGCCTTTGATATATTTTGTAACAGGATGAATGATTTTAATATCAGTATACAACTCTTTGTCTTCCCCATTGTATATTCCCTGATTTTCATCTTTTAAAACAACAGGAACCTTATTATTTGTCAATCTTAAAAGCGGTTCATTATACTTCAGGTTACTTTTTTCAGAAAACTGAGTCTGATCAATGGTAAACGGATTCACACCTGTTAAGTCTGATAATCTTCCCGCCATTGTTTTCTCCCAGGATTTATGAACACCTTCATAAGCGTGCTGGTAACCGCAGTAGATGAGATATTTGCCTCCTTTATTTTTCTGCATAAAATCGAAGATATTTTTTGCTTCTCCAATTTCTCTTTCTTTGTTATTTCCTTCTGCTTCGTAGGGGAAAAGTGTAAATCCAATTTTCAAAGCATGGTAGATAAAATTTCCGAATTCCGGTTCTTTGGAGTAATATCCGCTACTGAGAGTAGCAAATTTTGCAGTATTTAAAGAATCACTTGCTAAAGTTTCGAGTCCCAAATATCTGTAGCCTTTGTCATACAACCCTTGAAGTAAGGAAGAGGCAAAATTTCTATGACTGGCATTATGATGAGCTTCGTTAATAATGATAATCTGCTCATTAACAGCTCTTTCCAAGATATAATCTTTTGCATTGACAGGGATTAATTTTGTGTATCTCAGGCTATCTGCAGTACTCAACTTTTTTACACGTCCAAAAGTCTCATCCCAACTTTCCAATGCCGGTTTATATTGTCCGCTTATTGAGTAGTATGTTGCTGCCATCTGGCTTCTCCAGGATTGACCTTGGGTGGAATCTGCCATCTTTTTTTTGATATCATCTGTAAACCAGTAAGGGTTTTCCTGGCCATAGCCTATTATGCTTAACAAGAGTAAAGCCAGTGAATAAGGGAGTTTCATGTATATTTAGTTTTTGATTGATAATTGTCATCCGATAAGCTACAAATTCAGAGCCAACAGCCTAAGAGGCCTGGCTCAAATCATTTCTTTATAAATTATTTGCAAATTTTGATTTATTTACAGTTACTTTATTCTTAAAAGCTTTATAAATATAGTATTGGTTGATATTATTCTGAGTAATCAAAATAGGTTCAGCATTATCCTCAATTACAATTTTAGAATATCCCAGATCTGATGAAAAGGCATTTGAGTTCCATGAATAATACAATTCAACGGCTTTAATTTTATCAAAATCTATTTTTCTCTCTTTTTGGCTCTGTTTATCCAATACGATGATTTGCTTTTCTAAAGGATCAATTTTAACTTCTTCCCTTAAATTTCGCAAATAATATTTTTTTCTGATTATTGCTGTTCCCAAAAAGAGATAAGTAAGAAAAGAAAACAGTAAAACCGGAACAGCAAATGAAAATATTTTTGATAATGAAAGTTCATTCCAGTCCAGAATCATTTTACGTACAATAGCACCAGAAATAAAAACAGTAAAACACAGATAAAAATACCCCAATATCAAATTGCCTACAATTTTATTCTTTTTATACTCAAATTCCATTTTTAACAAGTTAAAATTGTTTTACTCTACACCTTGTTCTAATTAAAAAACTTCTCCAGCCAGTCGTTTTCCAGGCGTTTTATTTTTTTGGTTTCAGGATCAAACAGAATCCAAAGCGTACTTGAGTCTACCACAAGTTCGTCATTGCAATAGAATTCAACTTTTCTTGGCTGCTTGGCTCCTTCGGGAGTCAGAGGATAGGTTCTTACCGTAATGATATCACCCAGATAAACCTGTTTTTTATATCGGATATGATGATCCAGAAGCATCCAGGCATCGTTTACATATTCTGTTTGTTGTTTCAGAAGATCCCAATGCTCTGCAGCTGCTTCTTCCACCCAATGCACATATTGTACATTGTTTACATGGTTGTTCTGATCAATATGATCTTCTGTTACTTTGATCTGTTTTTCGTACATTAAATTCATTCTGCTGAAAGTTTACTCAAATGTATCATTTTAAAACAAAACTTTCTTCACTCAATCCCACACTTTTATGCATAAAAAAACGGAATCATAAGTTCTGATTCCGTTACAATATTCAGTATATTGAATTTCTTATTTAGATTTTCCAGCAGATTTTGCAGGCGTTGCTGTAGCTCCTAATTTAGTTTTTACAAGTGCTGTGATATCTTCACTTCCATCGTTGTACACAAGATTATTAGCTTCCTGGGATGCAATATCAAAAACATAATTGATACTTCTTTCTTTAGCAGCCGCAGAAATAGCAGCTTTTACTTTTTGCTGAAGCGGAGTAAACAATTCATTTTGTTTTGCAGAAATATCTTTAGCAGCCTGTGTTCTCGATTCTTCAATTTTTTTACCCAGAGTCTGTAATTCTGTTTGTGCTGCAATAAGTTCTTTAGTTACTGCTTCTTTGTTAGCTTCACTAAGAGTTTTTTCTTTATCCTGTGCTGCTTTCAGTTTGGTCTGATAATCACCGATTAACTTTTCAATTTCAGTCTGTTTGGTTTTTGTCAGGTTATCCACAGTTGCACTTATTGTTTTTACTTCAGGTAAACTTGCAAAAATATCATCAGTATTCACACTTCCAATCTTTTGTTGGGCTTTTGCAGCATTTGCTGTAAGGGTTAATCCTAATGTAATAAAAAGTACTTTAATTAAATTCATTTGTAATAATATTTTTTCAGCCCCAAATATAATTCAAATTTCAATTACTTATCATGTCGTATTTATTTCTTTAGTATTTTGAAATATTTACAGCACAAAAAGAGGCCAAAACAGCTTTAAACAAAAGAAAAACCTCCCCACAGACGAGAAGGTTTCACATCAAAAAAATATGGAAAATAACTAATGGAATTGTGCCGTTTCTGTAGAATCTTTCATTGCCACTGTAGCTGAAGAGCCGTTGGTAACAATATTCTGCACCTCATCAAAATAACCAGTTCCTACAAAAGACTGATGTTTTACCGCTCTGAATCCTTTCTGCTGCAATGCAAACTCACGCTCCTGAAGTTCAGAATATCCGGCCATTCCTCTTTCTTTATAAGCTAATGCCAGTTCAAACATAGCCGTATTTAATGCATGGAATCCTGCAAGGGTAATAAACTGGAATTTGTATCCCATTTTAGCCAGCTCCTCGCGGAAAGTCGACATTTCTTCCACACTCAGCTTTGCTGCCCAATTGAACGAAGGCGAACAGTTATAAGCCAGCATTTTTCCCGGGAATTTCGCATGAATTCCTTCTGCAAATCTTCTGGCCTGCTCCAGATCAGGATTCGAGGTTTCCATCCAGATCAGGTCTGCGTAGGGTGCATAAGACAGACCTCTGTCGATGCCTTGTTCTACTCCATTTCTTACCACGTAAAATCCTTCGGAAGTTCTTTCTCCTGTCACGAACTTCTTGTCTCTGTCATCAATATCAGAAGTCAGTAAATCTGCTGCATCCGCATCTGTTCTTGCAATTATAAGGCTTGGAACACCTAATACATCGGCAGCCAGACGTGCTGCAATCAGTTTATTTACTGCTTCCTGAGTAGGCACCAATACTTTTCCGCCTAAATGTCCACATTTTTTGGCAGAAGAAAGCTGATCTTCAAAATGGACACCAGCTGCTCCTGCTTCAATCATCTGTTTCATCAGTTCAAAAGCATTCAGATTACCTCCAAAGCCCGCTTCAGCGTCTGCAATGATAGGCACAAGATATTCTTTATTTCCTGTGCCGCTTACAGACTGCACCTGATCCGCTCTCAATAAGGCATTATTAATTTTCTTTACCACAGCAGGCACTGAATTGGCCGGATACAATGACTGATCAGGATACATCTCCCCAGATAGATTGGCATCTGCAGCCACCTGCCATCCTGAAAGATATATGGCTTCCAGCCCGGCATCCACTTCCTGTACCGCCTGATTACCCGTTAATGCACCAAGTCCTGCCACATAATCCTGAGTATTCAGTTTATCCCAGAATTTTTTTGACATTTCTGTCGCAATAGTGTAGTCAATGGTATAAGAACCTCGAAGTTTTAAAACTTCTTCTGCTGTATAAGGTCTTTTTACACCGTTCCAACGTGGATTCGTCAGCCAATCTTGTTCAATAGCCTGGATCTGTTCTTGTCTTGTTTTCATAATATTTGGATTTTGTTTGATTAGATTTTGGGGTTCGGGTTACGAGGTTCGGAGGTTCGGAGGTACGAGATATGATTCTCAAACTTTCGGACACTTCTACTCTCTCACTCTCCAACTAGATAAAAGGGTATGCTTTAAGGGTTAGAAATTCTTCAAAATTTTCACAGAAAATCAATTCATTGAAAAGTTCTTTGGCAAGATTGAATTTTCCATTCTGGAAACGGGTTTCTCCTACATACTTTTCAATATTGTCCATTTCTTCTTTTTCCCACTGCAACACCATACTTCGGGTTAATGTTCTATCATCACTCAATACAGCTTCGTTCTTCAGCCATTGCCAGATTTGTGTTCTTGAAATCTCCGCAGTAGCTGCATCTTCCATCAGATTATAAATGGCGGCTGCGCCAGTTCCCATCAGCCAGCTTTCCAGGTAAAGAATTCCTACATTGATATTTTTTCGGACTCCTTTTTCGGTAATATCTCCTTTGGGGATTTCCAGCAGCTGGCTTTCTGTTATATGGTATTCAAATTTTTTATCGACCTGGTTTTTAGAAGTCATATACTGGTCAAAAATTTCTTTTGCTACAGGTACCAATGCCGGATGTGCTACCCAGGTTCCATCATGACCGTTTTTCACTTCCCTTTCTTTGTCATTTCTTACTTTTTCAAAAGCCTTTCTATTGGCTTCGTCATCGTCTTTTACAGGAATCTGAGCTGCCATTCCACCGATTGCATGTACATTTCTTTTATGACAGATTTCGATCACTCTTTTTGAATAAGCACTCATAAAAGGAGAGGTCATGGTCACCTGATCTCTGTCCGGAACAATAAATTCGGGAAGGTTTCTGAATTTTTTAATGTAGGAGAAAATATAATCCCATCTTCCGCAATTCAATCCTGCGCTGTGTTCTTTTAATTCAAATAAAATTTCATCAATCTGAAATGATGCGGTAATGGTTTCTATTAAAACAGTAGCTTTAATAGTTCCCTCCGAAATTCCAAGGTAGTTTTGTGCAAAAACAAAAACCTCATTCCACCAGCGGGCTTCTTTATAGTGTTCTAATTTCGGAAGGTAAAAATAAGGGCCACTCCCGTTTTCCAAAAGCTGTTTTGCATTTCTGAAAAAATAGATTCCAAAATCAGTCAGTGATCCGGAAGCTTTTTCTCCGTTGATTTCAATATGTTTTTCCGGAAGATGAAGCCCTCTTGGACGAACCTGTAAAACAGCCGTTTTTTCATTAAGAGTGTACGCTTTTCCTTTTTCGTTAACAAAATCTATCTTTCGGTTAATAGCATCAGAAAGATTAATCTGTCCCTGGATACAGTTTTCCCAAACCGGCGAACTGCTGTCTTCAAAATCGGCCATAAACGTAGAAGCACCGGAATTCAGGGCATTGATAATCATTTTGCGATCAACAGGGCCGGTAATTTCTACTCTTCTATCCAACATATCTTCAGGAAGTGGAGCACATACCCAATTTCCTTTTCGGATCTCTGCTGTTTCTTTCAAGAACTCAGGAAGATTACCTCTATCAAAATTTTGCTGTGTCTTTTTTCTTTCTTCTAAAAGTTCAAGTCTTTTATGATTAAAGTTCTGATGAAGCGAAATCAGAAAATCTGTCAAATCGGTAGTAAATATTTCCTCAAACTGCTTCTGCGACTTTATTTCTAACTGAGTCTTGGTTTCCATAACATATTGATTTTGTGATTTGATATTACAAACATAAATAAAAATTTTCACAAATAGCGAACGTTCGCTAAATTTATTTAAAAATTATTATGCGAATAATCGCATCTAATTATTTATATTTGAGTAATGAATTCAGAAAGCGACTTTATCAAAACAGTTTTCGGGCTAAAACTGAAGCAGCAGAGACAAAAGAAAAACTGGTCTCTGCAGGACCTTGCTGTAAAGACAGGATTATCAAAATCTTACCTCAACGAAATTGAGAACGGAAAAAAATATCCCAAGCACGATAAAATTATTCAACTTTCTGAAGCACTCAGCTGTACTTTCGATGATCTGGTTTCTACCAAGCTGGATAAAAGCCTGGCTCCCTTCAACGAAATTCTTCAGTCTGATTTTTTCAAAGAAGTTCCTTTGGAGCTGTTTGGGATCAATAAGAATAACCTTATCAGCATTATCAGCGATGCTCCAAAAAAAGTAACGGCTTTCATCAATGCTCTGATCGAAATTTCTCAGAATTATAACCTTGGAAAAGAGAGATTTTATTTTGCCGTATTAAGGTCATTTCAGGAATTGTACGATAATTATTTTCCGGAAATTGAGGAAAAAGTTGGTCTGTTTACCAAGGAAAATCACTTAAAAATCGGGAAAAGCCTGAAGTCTGACATTCTGGAGAAAATTCTTGCAGAAAAATTCAGTTACATCATTCAGTCTGAAGATTTTGAAAAATATGGAACCCTGGATAACCTGCGTTCTCTTTTTATTCCGGAGAAAAAACTTTTACTTCTGAATCAAAAACTGGAAAAGGATCAGAAAACTTTTATCCTTGCGAAAGAAATAGGGTTTAATGTTTTGGAATTAAAAAATCGTCCCAATACGTATTCATGGCTGGATTTTGGAAGTTTTGAGGAAATTCTGAATAATTTTTATGCCTCTTATTTTGCAGGAGCTTTACTTATTTCAAAAGAACCTGTTATTGAAAAGACTTCGGAATTCTTCCAGCAAAATAAATGGGATCCTAAAAATTTCGAAAGTCTGATTAATAGCTTCACCCATTCACCTGAAACCTTCTATTACCGCCTTACAAACATCCTTTCGGCTGAGATGGGAATCAAGGATCTTTTTTACTTATGCCTGGTAAAAAAGAAAAATTCAGATAAAATTCAGATTTTAAAAGAGCTGCATCTTAACCATCAACAGGCTCCTCACGCCAATGCAATGAACGAACATTACTGCAGAAGATGGATTGCGGTAAAAAATCTTGGTGATTTAAAAGAAAATGAAACCCTGACAGATGCTCAGATTTCTCACTATAAAGATCAGGGAATAAGCTATCTGGTAATTTCTACCTCACAAAAAAATCCTTTCTCAGATGGAAGCAACAGAAGTTACTGCCTGGGCATTTTACTGAATTCTCAAACCATTAAAAAAATTGGGTTTATCAAATCTCCTTCTTTAAAAACCATTAATGTAGGGGTTACCTGCGAATCCTGCAGTATTGCGGATTGTGAAGTGAGGCAGGCACCGCCCGTAAGATTGGAAAAGGAACATTTTAATCTGAGTATGAAAAATTCTGTAGAGAAGATTAGAAAGACGTTTGAAGATGTTTAAACGTGAATGGTGAATTGTCAATACGCTTCGCTTGTGAATTTTTATGTAAGGTGCGAGGTGCGGGATCCGGGTTTGTGAATAATCGATTTGCTTCTGATATTTACGGGTAGCTTATTTTTCTAAACGCGGAGTTTGCAAAGTTTCTATACTATTTATAACTTTTCCGATCGCTATGGCGTTTCACTCAGCAACAAAAAAATCCTTTCTCTGCTCAATGAAATGTCTTTGTGAACGATATACGAGATAAACTGACAAACCTTTGCGAACGTCATCATTAATAATAATTCACTATTGACTTTCCGAAGCAAAAATTGACAATTATTTTCATATCTTAGTAAAAACACACTATGATATTAGAGGTCTTGTTTCCGAACCGTTGCATTCACTGCAACAGAATCATCGATCCTGAACTTTTGGTATGCGATCTTTGCTTCAGCCAGATTCATTTTACCCATTACAATTATTTTGAAAATAACCCTGTTAAGGAAAAATGCAGTTTATTATTTCCGGTTGAAAACGCGTTTGCTTTAATACAATTTGAAAAGGAAGGTTTAAGCAGAAAGATTATTCACGATCTTAAATACAGGAACCGGGAAAAAACAGGCAAAATTCTGGCAGACTGGACTACAGATCGCCTTGATTTCAGAGATGAGAATCCTGATCTTTTAGTAAGTGTTCCGCTTCATCCAAGGAAACTCCGCGAGCGAGGATATAATCAACTTCATTTATTCACAGAAACATTATCAGAATTTTATGATATCCCGTTTGATCATGAATTAGTCAAAAGAAATCATTATTCCAAAGCTCAGGCATTAAAAGATAAGAAGCATAGATTGGAATCTACTCATATGTTCTCCATTACCCAATCTATTACCGGGAAGCATATTCTACTGATTGACGATGTTTTCACCACAGGAAATACGGTTTCATCAATTGCCTGGGAGATTTTAAATGCAGGGAATAATAAAGTGAGTGTTTTGGTAATGGCTGAAGATGTTTGATACAAGTTTCAGGGAGCGAGGTCCGAGTTCCGGGCTGGTGAGATGCAGGATGCGAGGTGTGGAGATCATCTTCAAAAATATTCTCAAAATCTACAACTCTCCCACTCTAAAACACTCTCACTCTCTTACTCAATCCATTTTCATGATTCAATTCTTTTTCCTAATTTTCCGGAAACTACACAACTATGTCAAATCTGCTTTTACTGCACGGAGCTTTAGGTCACAGCGACATTTTCAAACCTTATCTGAGTGCATTGTCCCAATATTTCACCTTACACACCCCTTTATTTTCAGGACATGGAAATCAGGAACTTCCCGCAGACGGTATTACTATTGAAAAATATACTCAGGAATTATCCGATTATTGTAAAGTGAATAACTTAACTGATGTATCAATTTTCGGGCACAGCATGGGTGGTTATGTTGCACTTTGCTACGCCATGGAAAATCCTGACAATATAAATTCTGTGATAACACTGGGCACAAAGTTCGACTGGACTGAAGAACAGGCTTTAAAAGAAAGCAAAATGCTTAATCCGGATGTTATTCTTGAAAAAATTCCGCAGTATGCCCAGCTTTTAGAATCACAACACGGAGCAAAGTGGAAACAACTTCTTCCGGCTATTGCTGATTTAATGGTTGATTTAGGTAAAAATCCTCCTCTGGAACATAATTTTGCTACAATTAGCACTCCGGTTCAAATCATGGTGGGTGATAAAGATCATATGGTAACGCTGGAAGAGAGTATGAGAGTTTACAGAAGCCTTTCCAACGCAAAACTGGCCGTACTCCCGGATACAAAGCATCCTATGGATAAAGTACGACCTGATTTATTATTGAATTTACTAAAAGATTTCTGGAATCTTTCTTAAATTATCTTTGAAGTTTTTCTCCGTAGCTCAAATCTCCGGCATCACCTAATCCAGGAGTGATATATCCTTTTGAAGTCAGATGTTCATCAATGGCTCCTACCCAGATATGTGCTTCAGGATAAGCATTCTGAACTGTTTCAACGCCTTGTTTTGAAGCAATGGCTGCTACGATATGAAGCTGGGTTGGATTTCCGTTGGTTAGCAAGTCTTTGATCGCTTCAATCAGAGAAGCTCCGGTTGCCAACATGGGATCTGCTACGATCAAAGGTCTACCTTCAATGTTTGGACAGGTAAGATAATCCTGTTTGATTGAGAAATAATCGTTGGCATCGTGTTTTCTGTATGCCGCTACAAAACCACAGTCTGCTCTGTCCAAATAGTTAAGAATTCCTTCGAATAACGGAACTCCTGCTCTTAAAATGGTTGTAATAACCGGTTGCACAGCAATTTCTCTGCTTTTTATTGTATCTAAAGGAGTTTGAATTTCAACTTCTCTATACTCCAGTCCTTTACTGATTTCAAAAGCGGCAATCTCCCCGATTCTTTCCATATTCCTTCTGAATCTCATTCGGTCATGTTGGATCGTAACGTTTCTAAGTTCGTTAATCCATTCGTTGACCAGAGAAAAGTGTTGCGATAAAATAGTAAGCATGAAAAATTTATTTTTAATTTCAGTTAATTGATATTAATTGCTGCAAAATTACAACTAAAAAACGAATTGAAAGATCGGGCAGAAAGAGAAAGTCTGCTCTGATGATATAAAAAACTCCGGCAAGCGAAGCTTGCCGGAGTTTTTGTGAACAGTAGTTCTTATTATTTTTGTCTGAAATACACTTCAATCGGAACTCCGGTAAACCCGAATTGTTTTCTCAACTGATTTTCAGTAAATCTTTTATACGGTTCCTTCACATACTGTGGAAGGTTGCAGAAGAATACAAACTGTGGTGACGGCGTAGGAAGCTGAACACAATATTTGATTTTGATATATTTTCCTTTCAATGCCGGCGGCGGTGTATTTTCGAAGATCGGAAGCATTACTTCATTCAGTTTTGAAGTTTTAATTTTCTTCTTACGGTCTTCATAAACCTCCATGGCCACTTCTACAGCTTTTAAAATTCTCTGCTTCGTTAAAGCTGAAACAAATAGGATTGGAATATCCTGGAACTGACCAATTTTATCTTTGATTGATTTTTCGAAATCACGCATTGTATTGGTTTGCTTGTCTTCGATCAAATCCCACTTATTCACAAGGATTACAATTCCTTTTCTGTTTTTCTGAGCTAAACCAAAGATGTTCATATCCTGAGATTCCCATCCCTGTGTAGCATCTACCATGATGATCACGACGTCAGAATATTCGATAGAACGGATCGATCTCATTACAGAGTAGAATTCAAGGTCTTCGTTTACCTTAGACTTTCTTCTCATCCCTGCTGTATCTACTAATACAAACTCGTGTCCGAATTTGTTGTATAAAGTCTGGATACTGTCTCTGGTAGTTCCTGCAATATCGGTTACGATATTTCTTTCAACATCCAATAAAGCATTGGTCATGGTAGACTTTCCTACGTTTGGACGACCTGCAATGGTAATTTTAGGAAGACCTTCGAAAGGATCTTTATATTCTGTAGTAGGGAAATCTTTCACAACATCATCTAACAAGTCTCCTGTTCCGGAACCTGTTGCAGAAGAAAGTGTGTAATATTTATCAATTCCTAACTGATAGAATTCTGTTGCAGGAAGTTCTTCCTTCGCAGAGTCTACTTTATTGATAACGATATAAATTGGTTTGTTGGATCTTCTAAGAAGTCTGTAGATTTCGTGATCTGTATCGGTAAGCCCTTCTTCTACGTTCATCATAAAGATAATAGAAGTGGCTTCATCCACCGCTAATTGTACCTGCTTACGGATTTCCTCTTCAAAGATATCATCTGTACCTACATCATAACCTCCGGTATCAATTACCGTAAAATCTACTCCGTTCCAGTCTGATTTTCCGTAGTGACGGTCTCTGGTAACACCAGCTGTAGAATCTACAATAGCCTCTCTTCTTTCTAATAAACGATTAAAAAGCGTGGATTTTCCAACGTTGGGACGTCCAACGATCGCGACAATATTTGACATAAAAAATGTTTAATAATCCTTTTGCTTTGCTCAGGATATGTTATTAATGGGTTACTCCAACTTTTGGAGCCCAATTTTTTGCAAAGATAGGGTTTTATTATTTAACAGATGGAAGCTGGGAGAAGGAGGCTTGATGTTATTATCCATCGGATAAATTAATGTAAACCCTGCTTTTTCAATCTAACAAATATATCCACAAATCTACTGTTTATGGGTAGAAGAAGATTTTTTTAAAAAATTTTATTGAAAAATAATTATTTGGATATCAATACATAAAGCGATCCGCCCACCTATTATGTTAATTAATCTTTAATTTAGATTTTCATATTTAAAATAAATTCTATAATTTCGCGGCATAGAAACAGACCCATGGTGTAGCGGTAACACTACTGATTTTGGTTCAGTCATCTGGGGTTCGAATCCCTGTGGGTCTACAAACCATCCTTTTTTAAGGGTGGTTTTTTGTTTTTCTTTTACATATTCTACTAAAGTGTTAGCCTTATTCTCAGCTTGTCGGCATTATTTGAACTGTTTATAAAAACAATAACCACTTGGGGCTATTTATTATTTGTGGACACGAGCGAGACGCTCGCGCCAGCAGAGGAAATGGGAGGTAACACCAGTTGTAAAGAATTAACATAGTCGTTATTAAAATAAATAGCCCGTATTTCTTTATACAGAAAAGATTCTATTAACAACCAGTTTGCTTTTGGACTTAATAATCTCGCTTTAAATGAATGATCTTTAACAAGATCAATTTTACCAATATAACATGTATGAGGATATTTCAGCTCAATTTGAATACGTTCAATTTTAGACTGTAAATCCAATAACAAATTTATATTATCAACAATATTTAGCTCAACACTTTTTTCAGTGATCGCTCCTTTTAATCTCAGTATATTTTCTTTAAAGTCATACTCATCTGATCTTTGAATGTTTTTAATATACCTTCGGCTTATCAGTACAAAACCATCCACCACATAATCAACAGGAATATATTTTATATAACACCAATCATCTGATATATCTACCAATATACCCTCAAATTATTTTTTATTTTTTAGGGTAATTGAAACAACATTATTGATAAGCTCTTTTGTTTTCATCTCTTTTAGTCTCTTTCATTAATGGCACTCAAATTTACAAACTCTAGAAAGAAACAACCTCATTCGTAGATATAATGATTAAGACATTTAGAGTAAAATCTTTGTATTATCGACATTGAGATCAATAAAAAAGGCAGCCATAAATGCTGCCTTTGCTTATTTTCATTTTCACTTATTAGATCAGATCAAACCTGTCCAGATTCATCACTTTCGTCCATGCTGCCACAAAGTCTTTCACAAACTTACCTTGTGCATCTGCACTTCCATATACTTCAGCCACGGCTCTCAATTCAGAATTGGATCCGAAAACTAGATCGGCACGGGTTGCTGTCCATTTTGGCTGACCGGTTTTCCGATCAGTTCCGATATACAATTCTCTATCGTCTGACATTGCTTTCCACTGAGTTCCCATATCCAGAAGATTCACAAAGAAATCATTGGTAAGAACACCCGGACGGCTGGTGAATACGCCATGTTTTGAACCGTCAAAGTTCGTATCCAAAGCACGCATACCTCCTATCAATACAGTCAATTCAGGGGCAGTAAGGGTTAATAGCTGTGCTTTATCAATCAGTAAAGATTCCGTAGAGACCGTATATTTTCTTTTCAAATAATTTCGGAATCCATCCGCTGCAGGCTCAAGGTATCCCATAGATTCTACATCGGTCTGTTCCTGAGAAGCATCCATTCTTCCCGGAGCAAAAGGAACTTTTACGTCCTGACCAGCATTTCTGGCAGCCACTTCTACTGCCGCATTACCTGCCAAAACAATCAGATCTGCCAATGATATTTTTTTACCTCCGCTCTGAGAATCGTTGAATTCTTTTTGAATTCCTTCCAGTACGTTTAATACTTTATTCAATTGTGAAGGATTGTTGACTTCCCAGTTTCTTTGAGGCTCCAGTCTGATTCTGGCTCCGTTGGCCCCGCCACGCTTATCACTTCCTCTGAATGTAGAAGCGGAAGCCCAGGCTGTAGAAATCAATTCAGCATTGCTTAATCCTGAATTTAAAACTTTTGATTTCAATGCTTCCACATCATTTCCGTCAACCAGTTCATGATTTACTTCCGGAATAGGATCCTGCCAGATCAGTTCTTCCTGTGGTACATCCGGACCTAAATAACGGGCACGTGGTCCCATATCTCTGTGCGTCAGTTTAAACCACGCTCTTGAAAAAGCATCAGCAAACGCATCCGGGTTTTCATAAAAATGTCTTGAAATTTTTTCGTAAACAGGATCCAGTCTCAAGGAAAGATCCGTGGTAAGCATGGTTGGTTTATGCTTTTTGTCAGCATCAAATGCGTCAGGAATAATATCAGCTCCATCCTTAGCTACCCATTGGTGAGCTCCGGCAGGACTTTTTGTCAATTCCCATTCATTTTCAAAAAGATTTTTAAAGAAATAATTACTCCATTGGGTAGGAGTTTCTGTCCAGGTTACTTCCAGCCCGCTGGAAATAGCGTCTCTTCCGCTTCCTGATTTATAAGTACTCGCCCATCCAAGTCCCTGCTGTTCAATTCCAGCTCCTTCAGGTTCTTTTCCTACGTGATCTGCAGGACCTGCTCCATGGGTTTTACCAAAAGTATGTCCGCCGGCAATCAAAGCAACGGTTTCTTCATCATTCATCGCCATACGTCCGAAAGTATCACGGATATCTTTAGCGGCTGCAATAGGATCTGGATTTCCGTCCGGACCTTCAGGGTTTACATAAATAAGTCCCATCTGTACCGCAGCTAATGGATTTTCAAGATTTCTGGAATGAATGTCTCCATCTGCATTATCATCGGTAGGAAGAACTGCTGATTTTCCTTCTACAACTCCTTCCGAGCCGTGCGCATAACGTAAATCTCCTCCCAGCCATGTTTTTTCTGATCCCCAATATACATCAGAATCCGGTTCCCAGACATCTGCACGTCCTCCCGCAAATCCGAATGTCTTGAAGCCCATGGATTCAAGAGCAATATTTCCGGTAAGGATCAAAAGGTCTGCCCATGAAATGTTTCTTCCATATTTTTGTTTGATGGGCCACAATAATCTTCTTGCTTTATCAAGACTTACGTTATCCGGCCAGCTGTTTAAGGGTGCAAAACGCTGTTGTCCTGCTCCGGCTCCACCTCTTCCATCGCCTACACGGTAGGTTCCGGCACTATGCCACGCCATACGGATAAACAGAGGTCCGTAATGACCAAAGTCTGCCGGCCACCAATCCTGAGAATCTGTCATCAATGCATGAAGGTCTTTTTTTACAGCCTCCAGATCAAGGCTTTCAAATGCTTTGGCATAATCAAAATCCTTGTCCATAGGATCTGAAAGGGAAGAATGCTGACGCAGAAGATCTACTCTGAGCTGATCCGGCCACCAATCAGAATTCTGGGTTCCACCGCCTGCTACACTCTTCTTCATTGTTCCGTTATGAAACGGGCATTTACTGATGTCATTCAAATCTTTTTCCATTGTCGTTTATTTTATTTTTTATGTTGATTAATACAGTTTCAATTTTCTGTTGTAAGAACATGACAAACCTACAACGTTTGATCGATAAATACAATCTATTAATTTTTATTTCAATGATAGTCAAAAACTATATATTGATATTTTCAACGGCACAGTACCAAGACATAATTGTGGTATTAAGTTAGTCATTTTTCAAATTAACTTAAATAAAAACAGCAGTATATAGCCCAATTTAGAATTACTCAACGTAAGAATTTTAAAGGGGAAAGAAAGTTGGAGACTGGAAGAAGGAAGTTTAATCGCCTCATGAAAAACAATTTGATCATTTCTGAAAAACCACGCTATTCCAGCAATTTCTAAAAGCACTTCCCTCTTCCCTCTCTCAGCTTCCATCTTTCTCCCACTAAAAATAAATTAACTACCTTTATATGGACCAAATATGAACATCTGCTATGAAAAAAATAATTGTTGTGATTCTTGTTGCCTTTATCATCATCCAGTTTTTCCCTATTGATAAAACAAATCCACCGCTTACTCCGGGAATGGACTTTATAAAAATTAAAAATACGCCGGAAAAAATTGCCCGTACCCTCAGAACGTCTTGCTATGACTGCCATTCCAATGAAACCACGTATCCATGGTATAGCAGTATTTCCCCAACTTCGTGGTGGGTAAAAAATCATATTGATGAAGGCAGGAAACATCTTAATTTTTCTACCTTTGCAGTATATGAACCTAAAAGACAGCTTCATAAACTGGAGGAATGTATAGAAATGGTAGAGAAAAAAGAAATGCCGCTGGAATCTTATTATTTAGGTCATCAGGATGCCAAACTGTCGGATGAGCAGCGTACAGATCTTGTACAATATTTCAAAAAAGTGAAAGAAGATACAGAAAGAGGAATCATGTTTAATAAATAATGTCATGGAAAATTGGAAAAATAAGCATATTGTTTTTTTTGACGGAGATTGCGGAGTTTGTAATTTCTGGGTGCAATGGATTTTGGAGAGAGACAAAAAAGACCAATTCATGTTTGCTTCTCTTCAATCTGATTTCGGACAGCAGTTTTTATCAGAAAGAGGGCTGGAAACCAATGTCTTCAATACGATGTATCTTTGGAAACCCGGACGGTATTATCAGATCAAATCAAGAGCAGTGCTGGAAATTGCCAATTTACTGGGAGGAGTTTATAAACTTTCGTTTATTGGGAAAATAATGCCTGCATTTTTAAGGGATAAGATGTATGATGTCATTTCAAGAAACAGGATGAAACTGGCCAATCAGAAATGTTATTTACCGGATCAGCATCAGAAGAAAAAGTTTATTCAGGTGTAGTTTTCTTTCAACTTTATATAAAAATATCATTCCGTAAAAATTTCCAACGAGCAGTATTAAAAATAATACATTGTAGAGATTTCTACGGAATGATAAATAAGACATATAGTTTTTCTTGTTTAATGTTTAATGTTTAATAAAAAACAATCTAAATAAAAGTCGCTTATCAGCTTTATCATTCATCATTTACCATTACTCATTACCGATTGCTCATTACTCATAAATTCAGCGACCACACAGAATATGAATTTGGCGGACATTGGATTTTCACCCATTTATCTCCCTGAGTGGTTGGATACCAGCTTGAGTTTCCTGTGAAATCTTTGATCTGCTGACTGCTCCAGTTTGTTTCTATCCATCTTTCCTGCCAATTTGAAGAGGTGTTGATATAGACAACAAGTCCGGGATTACCGTTATAGCCGTTACGTCTTGCAATATATTCATCATTATCAGTATACAGAATGGAAGTGGTTCCGGTAGCTTTATTATTATGAATCCAGATCAGATTATTCAGTCTTTCTTTGTTTAACCATTCTTCATAATCTCTGTAAAAAATGGTCGGATAACCTTCATGGGTTAGGATATAGGCATAGGCCGGCATTTTATTGTAAATAATATCGGTATCATGATTGGCTACAAAAGTAACTGCTTTGTATGGATTTCTTTTCCACATCATATCATCATTCAGAACGTTTAAGTTTCCGTTATCAAAGGCTTCATCCATTTTATAATAAGCAGCAAAGTCAAATACGGAACTGTTCGCATTATTTGCCCACCACTCTAATGTATTGACGTTGGAATCCCATAATTCTCCCACTGAAAACCCTCCTACTTTTGAATTCCAGGTATTGACTACCCATGGCCCGAATCCTTTAACATAATCAAATCTCCAGCCATCAAATTTCATCACGTTTTTATAATATTTTGCCACGGAATCATCTCTTCCCCAAAGCCAGTCCTGCACATGAGGATTAGCATGACATAAATCCGGAAAGCCGCCAAATGCCCCTTCATCATTATTTCCGTAAGCATTTTTATAAAAGTCATTATAATTTCTCTGAAATTTTCCTGATGCCACTCCTGAAAAATTAGTCCAGGTATTCGTTCCCGTAAAAGGATTGGCTTCAGACTGCCCGCCACTGTTGTGATTGATTACAATGTCTGCATACACCTGCATATTTTCAGCATGCGCTTTGGTAATCAATGCTTCCAGTTCGGCTCTGGATCCGAAACGGGTTTCTGTGCTTCCATTCTGATTAAAATCTCCAAAATCATAATAATCGGTAGGATCATATCCCATAGAATAAGCCCCGTTCTGAGCTTTTGATGCTGGAGGTAACCATACAGCTCCAATTCCGGCGGTAGACCATGCGGTTAATTTGTCTTTAACGGTATTCCACCAGTTACCCCCTTCCGGAACATCCCAGTAAAAACCTTGCATCAGAACTCCGCCACCTGGTCCGGCTGTAAATTTACTTTGTGCAGAACCGGAACCGTTTCCTGTACTGAAAGGGCGTCCATCATGATGGGTAACATTCACTGTTTTGTTGTGAACCTCTTCTTGTCTGGTAGGTTCAGTTGTCAATTCATCACTGGTTCTACATGAGCTTACTAATGCTAAAGCCAGCAGGGAAAGGAAAAAGTTTGTTTTTTTCATCGCTTTAATTAATTATCAATCTATTAAACAAGATACGATTTTATTAAAAACAAATTCAAATGAAAGGGAAATATTTTCATTTTCCACAATAAATCAATAAGAAAGGTATTCAAATTTTTTCATTAAAAAATCATAAATTTTTAAGAATCCCGAGACAATTTTTCTTTTAATCCATATATTTGCATACTATGGAATACAATACCCAAAAAACTCAGCTTCATATGCCGGAATATGGCAGAATTATACAACAGTTGGTTGAGCGCTGCAAAGAACTTCCTACCAAAGAGGAAAGGAATGAAATGGCTATGGCAATCATCGATTTTATGGGTCAGAGAAACCCACAACTTCGCGACGAGGAAAATTATAAACATAAACTTTGGGACCATCTTTATATTCTTGCTAATCATGATCTGGATGTAGATTCTCCTTATCCCTTCCCTACAATGGAAGAACTGGCAGAAAAACCAAAAAGAATGGAATATCCAAAACTTCAAGGTGACTTTAAGTTCTACGGAAAAAGTATTCTTCAATTGATAGAAAAAGCAATCGAACTGGAAACGGGCGATGAAAAAGAAGCCCTTATCGAAGTGATTGCCAACAATATGAAGAAGTCTTATAATGTCTATAATAAAGAACATGTGACGGATGATGTAATTTTCCGCCACCTGAAAGAACTGTCTGAAAACAGGTTGGATCTTACCGGAATAGATTCTCTTGAAAAGAGTAAAATCTATTACACAAGCAATAACAACAACCGAAATAATAACAATAACAACAGGAATAACAACAATAATAAAAACAATAATAACCAGCCTAACAAGAGAAGGCATAACAACAATCATAAAAACAGAAAATAATGAGTGGAACATTTCAAATAAGAGGAGGAAAAAGACTGCAGGGTGAAATAACTCCACAAGGAGCCAAGAATGAGGCTCTACAAATTTTATGTGCGGTTCTTCTGACGGACGAGGAAGTAAGAATCAAAAATATTCCGGATATTCATGATGTGAACAGACTGATTGAAATTCTTGGAGATTTTGGGGTAAAAATTACTAAAAACGGACAGGGAGATTATACTTTCAAGGCTGACCAGGTTAATTTTGATTATATTAAATCTAACGAGTTCAAAAAGGACGGAGCAAAATTACGTGGATCCATTATGCTGATGGGACCAATGCTTGCCCGTTATGGAGAAGCGTATATGCCGACTCCGGGTGGTGATAAAATCGGAAGAAGAAGATTGGACACTCACTTTCAGGGACTTGTTGAATTAGGTGCTGAATTCAATTATGATGAAGAGGAATATTTCTATTCTTTAAAAGCTAAAGAATTAAGAGGAAAATTCATCCTGCTGGAAGAAGCTTCTGTTACCGGAACGGCTAATATTGTAATGGCAGCAGCTTTGGCAAAAGGAAAAACAAGAATCTACAACGCTGCCTGCGAACCTTATCTTCAGCAATTATGCAAAATGCTGAACAGAATGGGGGCCAATATCTCAGGAATCGGATCCAACCTTCTTACGATTGAAGGGGTTGACTACCTTAGAGGAACAGAGCACACAATGCTTCCGGATATGGTGGAAATCGGATCTTGGATTGGTCTTGCGGCCATGACAAAATCTGAAATCACCATCAAAAATGTAAACTGGAACCAACTTGGTGTGATCCCGAATACCTTCAGAAAATTAGGAATTGAGCTTGAGCAAAGCGGTGATGATATCTACATTCCTGCTCAGGAGCATTATAAAATTCAGAAATTTATTGACGGTTCTATCCTTACGATTTCGGATGCGCCTTGGCCAGGATTTACGCCGGATTTATTATCTATTATTTTAGTAGTAGCTACTCAGGCGAAAGGAAGTATCCTTGTTCACCAAAAAATGTTTGAGTCCAGATTATTCTTTGTGGATAAATTAATCGATATGGGCGCTCAGATTATTTTATGTGATCCGCACAGAGCAACGGTAATCGGATTAAACCAGGAAGCTCCGTTAAGAGGAACTACGATGGTTTCCCCGGATATCAGAGCTGGAAACGCCCTTCTTATTGCAGCACTTTCTGCAGAAGGAAAATCTATTATCCACAATATCGAGCAGATCGACAGAGGATATGAAAATATTGATGGAAGACTGAGAGCTATTGGTGCTGACATCGAAAGAATTTAAAATTATTTTATTGAGCTAATCCATTTACCAATAGCTTCGACAGGCTCAGCCTGACGACACTTAAAATTTCGGTTGGTAGTAGGGCTGTCACCCTGAGCCTGTCGAAGGGTTATCAATAAGAAAACCTTTATTAATTATTAATCTTAAGTATTAAATAAAGGGATAAGTAAAGAATTTCATTTAAAAGCGCTCAGATAATCTGAGCGCTTTTTTTGTTTTACCACCCCGTCAAAAATTCTTTGAATTTTCGCCACCCCTCCAGAGGAGGGGAATTTTGTCCCCGTTAACAATTGATCTTTTTTAATGTATTTATCATCTTCTTTTGTAAAAAATAAAAAGTGCCCGGTAAAAGAACCGGACACTTTGGTAATTAAAACTATATGAATCTCACTTAAAAATAGGTTCTGCAGGTATATTCTACCGTCGTATTGATAAGTTTATTTTTATTCAGATAGACTTCAAGCTGCTGAAAATCATCTGAATTAACATTAATATATAACTGTACCGAACCGAAACTATATCCGTTCACGTACTCTACATTAGCAGATAACACTCTATGGCAAATTCCAAACTGATTATAGATGGTATTCATTAAATGTTCAAATTTCATTTTGCCATTCAACTCTATTTCCAGTAATAATTCTTTTTTAGGCAGGCTTATTTTATTTTGCAAAACCTGCAGGCCGGGATTAGGTGTAATCATTGCTAAACATTTTTGGGTTAAACATTGTCAGATCATATTGCGTTCTGCATTTAAATCTGTGACAAAAATATAAAAAAATATTAGTCCACCAAATTAGTAGACTAATATTTTTAAAAATTTAACATAAAAAAAAGAAGCCTGTTCAGCTTCTTCTTATATTTAAAAATTTCCTATTCTTTCCAATTTGTCAGAACCGGCCAGTCCGTTTGGGTTGCAACCCGGCTCTCCTTCAGGGACTTTGAGATTTTTCTTGGTGTAAAATTCTTCCCAGAATGCATTCGTTTTTCCTGTTTTCGGATCAATAAACGTCATCGGTTCCAGTTTGAAAATATTTTCCGCCCGAAAAGATCTTTCTACAAAATCTGAACAGTAATAGGATTGTTCATCCAGAATATAATTGAAATTGTATGGTTTGCCCAACATGGAATTAGCCTTTTTAACGGCTTCAGGAATTGCTTTCTGATATTCCGGTTTTAAACGGTAAACAATCACCTGCTGCCCTTCTTCTTTCTGCTCTTTAATAAAATCCTTCAAATCCTGTTTCTGAGAACCGCCTTTGGGAGCAGCGTGCAGAACAAACATCCGGTTGCCCTCTTTTTCCAGAATTCCTATGTGATCAAATGAAGCTGTCTTTTGTTTTTGAGTTACATTATTAATTGCTCCGGAAAGTCCCGATTCCTTGGCTGTCACAAAAAGAAGGTCACCATTTTTAAGTTTAACATTGCTTGGATAAGAATGATTACACTGGATCAACAAAACCATTAAACAGGACAACCATCCAGTAACCATCATTTCTTTGATTCTTTTGCTAAAAAATGTTTTACATTCAGACATTCTATTATACTTTTCGATACCAAAATTACAAAATAGAATTCATTACATTTGTGGGAATATTGATCTATTCCTCACACCAACCCAAACATTCCAAGAATCTTATGCCCCATATTTTATTAGTTGAAGACGACGACAGGCTTTCAAAATTGATTGCAAAGGGATTTCAGGAAGCTGAATTTGAGGTCACTGCGGCTTATGACGGGGTCACAGGCCTGAAACTGGCTTTACAGACAAATTTTGATCTGGTAGTGACCGATATTATTCTTCCCAAAAAAGATGGTCTTGAATTTTGCCATGAGATCAAAACTTTAAAACCCAATCTTCCTGTCATTATGCTTACTGCACTGGGAACTACTGATGACAAGCTGGAAGGATTTGATGCCGGAGCAGATGATTATCTCACCAAGCCTTTTGAAATGCGGGAACTGGTAGCAAGGATAAAAGTACTGTTGAAACGTTTTTCACAACAGTTACATCAAAAAGTTTTGGCTCTCAAATATGAAGGCATTGAAATGAACCTGGAACAGAAAACCGTGAGCCGTGATCAAATGCCTATCAAATTAACCCCAAAAGAATTTAATCTTTTAAAATTCATGCTGGAAAATTCCGAAAGGGTTCTCTCCAGAACTGAAATTGCGGAAAAAGTATGGGAAACCCATTTTGATACGGGCACTAACTTTATTGATGTGTATATCAATTATCTCAGAAAGAAAATAGATAAAGATTTTGAAACCAAACTGATCCACACCAAAGCCGGGATGGGATTTATTCTGAAAAAAGATTACGAATCAGGTACTGTATAGTAAATCAATGAGATAAACTAAAAATATCGGGATGAAAATAAGAACCAGACTTACCCTGCTTTTTACCTTAATCACTGCAATGCTTGTAAGTATTTACAGTATTTCGATCTATTATTCATCCAAAGAAGCCAGAGAAAAATCTTTTTACAGCGAACTTCAGAACGAAGCGATTGCCAAGGCTGATTTATTTTTCCGAAGCTCACTTCCCGAGCAGGAAATGCATAAGCTTTATAAAAACAATACCAGAACATTAAATGAAGTTCAGGTTGCCATTTATAATTTCAATAAGCAATTGATTTATCATGATGATGCCAAGGTAGATTATGTAAAGGAGACTCCGGAAATGCTTGCTCAGATATTCCAAAAAAAGAAAATCAATTTCTTTTTAAATGATTTGCAGGTGATCGGGATGACCTACCATTATGAGGGAAAAACTTATGCAGTAACTGCAGCAGCTTATGATCAATACGGATATGATTATCTCACACACCTTCTTACCATCAGTATTATTTCATTTTTCATTATTTTAATATTAATTTATTTGGCTGGAATATTTCTTTCCAAAAAAGCATTGAGTCCGTTGAGTGAAATGGTCATTCAGATTAAAAAAATTACAGCCGGAAAACTTCAATTGCGTCTGAAAACAACAAAGGAAAAAGATGAGTTGAATGAACTTGCTCAAAATTTCAATGGAATGCTGGAACGGCTTGAAAATTCTTTTGATTCGCAAAAACATTTTGTTTCCAATATATCCCACGAGCTGAGAACTCCTTTATCCGCCATTATTACCGAGTTGGAGCTGGCTTCAGAAAAAGATAAAACCAAAGAAGAATACCAGGAAACCATCCAATATGCATTGGAAGATGCCCGAAATATGGTAAAATTGTCGAATAGTTTAATGGATCTTGCCAAAGCAAGCTATGATCCCAATGAGATCAGTTTTTCGGAAGTACGTCTTGATGAAGTTCTTCTGGAATCTTACACTAAAATCACCAAAGAAAATTCAAGGTACAAAGTTTCTCTGAACATAGAAGATTCCTTAGAAGAGCATCAGCTTATCATTCAGGGAAATGAATATCTTCTTCAGGTGGCCTTCAACAATCTTATTGATAATGCCTGCAAATATTCACCGGAACATACTTGCCTGATTGATGTCAATACCAATTCAAAAATTCTTACAATCAATTTTACCAATACCGGAAATACTATTGATAAAGAAGATTTACAGCATATTTTCGAACCTTTTTACAGAAGCGAAACGTCCAGACAGGAAAAGGGCCACGGAATAGGATTATTTCTCACTGAGAAAATTATTCACCTTCACCATGCAAAAATCTCTGTGATATCAGAACAGAATAAAACGGTTTTTACGGTAGAGTTTATTACCCAATAATGGATCAAAAGCTTCATTCAAATTTATTTGAATCTTAATGCTTCTTAAAACCTTAATTAACTTAATGGTTTAAAATTTCCATCAATCATGAGAAAGAGATTTCTTATTGAAAACAGTCGTCCCTATACTCGCTGTAATCACGCAGGCAATAGAAATCCACTGTAAAAAAGATAATTCTTCAGCAAGAAAAACCAATCCGGAAAGCGCTGCAAATGCAGGTTCCAGGCTCATCAGAATACTGAAAGTCTTTGCAGGAAGTTTTTTCAAGGCCATCATTTCCAATGAAAAGGGTAAAGCACTCGAAAGAATAGCTACACCAAGCCCTTTCATGAAAATCGTCGGGGTAATATTAAAAACAGCTCCATCCCATATTGTAAAAGGAATAATCACAAGACTTGCAAAAATCATCCCTGTGGTAACCGCATCTTTTCCATCCATTATTTTGGAAACTTTTCCACCCATGATAATGTAAAGTGCCCAGAAAATCCCCGCCAGAAAGGCAAGTCCTAGTCCTAATAGATCTACATGATCACTTTTCCATGGAACAATCAGCAGAATTCCTACACAAGCCAGCAATGCCCATATTACATCTAACAACTTTCGGGACAATGCCAAAGCAAGAAATAAAGGTCCGGCAAATTCCACCGTAACCGCCAATCCCAACGGAATCCTTTGAATCGCCATATAGAAAATAAGATTCATTGCAGCCAATCCAACTCCATAGATCGCACAGTATTTCCATTTCTGACGGTCGAATTGTAAAAATTTCGGGCGGTTAATCAACGTAAGCAAAACCGCAGAAAGTACAATTCTTAAAGTAACCGTACCAATAGCTCCGATAGCAGGAAAAAGCTGCTTTGCAATGGAAGCACCTCCCTGCACACAGATAATCGCTAAAAGCGTAGCTGGTATTGCTAAGTTTGATTTTTTCATTTCTAAAATATATAATTCAAAAGATATTGGAAAGAAGTCTCCGGGATTAAACAAGCTTTTATTTCATATGGCAAATTGTAAAATTCGCTCTACAAAAACCAGCCTCCAAATGTATTGAAATTTTATCTCTTATCATGGGTACAGTTTACACATATTACACATATTAATAGGATATAATACATACCTATTTCTTGCAGAATCTTCAAAAAAATAGAAAGAAATTTTCTCTAATGACTTTCTAATAACATTCTAAAGCTTTTCTAACGGTAAAAAAAACCAGTCAGTTTTACTTTTGCACAGTAAAAAATAAAGCATATGGACTCAGATCCCTACAGTAATTATCAATCTTAAAAGCTTTAGTTGTACCCACTTTTCCCGTACAGCTGAAAAGCTTTATAACAAAAGGAAAAGTTATGACTACATTAGAATTTACTCTTCGTCTCCTTACCGCATTTGCCCTTGGTGCCAGCATTGGCTTTGAAAGACAGTGGCGCCAGAAAAGTGCGGGTCTTCGTACTAATACCCTGGTATGTCTTGGCTCTGCAGCATTCGTTCTTCTTTCTATCAGAATCGGAGGGGATGCTACAGGCAGAATAGCCTCTTATATCGTAAGCGGAATCGGCTTTTTAGGAGGAGGCGTTATCATGAAAGACGGTCTCACCGTGAGAGGACTCAATACCGCAGCTACCATCTGGTGTTCTGCATCTGTAGGAGCTCTCAGTGCTATGGGATTTCCCGTGGAAGCAGCCATTACCAGCGGATTTATTATCCTCACCCATATCATCCTCCGACCTTTAGGCGTCAAGCTGGGGAACAATATCAACAGCAGAAACCATTATACAGAATATCTTCTCAGCATCAAGTGCAAAAGTGAAGTGGAAAATCACGTCCGTGTACAACTTATGCAGTCTCTGAGCGGAAATGATAAAGTATTGCTGAAATCTCTTACCAGTGATGACAATGGCCTGCCTGAAAACGCCATCATTACAGCAGAAGTACATGCTTCTACTCCACAGGACAGTTTCATGGAAAAAACAGCCAGCAGACTGACAATTGAAGATAAAGTCATCAAAGTAAGCTGGGAAATTATAGGTACCGAAAACGATTTGTAACAGTAAAAACAACCCTTGAAGCAATGTTAAAAAAATCTTCAAACAAAAATCTCAATTCTGCAGCTCTTGTAAAATTGAAAGAAGCTGCAGCCGAGAATGAAAAAATGGTGTATGCCCTGCTGGAAACCTCAGAAGAAGGACTCAGCGAAAACACTGTAAAAGACCGTCTGAAAATTTATGGCAAGAATGAAATTGCTACGCAAAAAGCGTCCTCATGGGTAAAACAGTTTGCGCATTCATTCTTCAATCCATTTAATTATATCCTGGCCTGCATTGCCATCATTTCATTATTCATTGATGCTATTCTTGTCCCTGTGGGTGAAAAAGATTTCACTACCAGTATTATTATTTCGGTGATGCTGCTTTTCAGTACAGTTTTAAGATTCATTCAGGAATTCCGAAGCAACAAAGCGGCAGAAGCCTTAAAAAAGATGGTAAAAACAAGCTGTCTCACCAAAAGGAAATTCAATGAAAGCGAAGAAATAGAAATCACTGAAATTGTTCCCGGAGATATTATTATTCTGTCCGCAGGTGATATGGTTCCGGCTGATTGCAGAATTCTTAAAAGCAAAGATCTTTTCATCAGCGAATCCATTCTTACGGGAGAAGCCCTTTCGGTTGAGAAAAATGCACTTCCCATCAAAGATGCCCAATACCGTAATCCTTTCGGTCTTCAGAATATCTGTTTTATGGGTACGAATGTCGTGAGCGGATCAGCAACAGTTGTTGTAGCCAATACCGGTATTTTCACTTATTTCGGAAGCATCAGCAGAAGTCTGGCTTCTAAAAGACCGGAGACTGCATTTGATATCGGAGTCAATAAAGTGAGCTATCTGCTGATCAGATTTATGCTGATCATGACTCCTATTATTTTCCTGATTAATGGACTGGTAAAAGGAGACTGGATGCAGGCTTTATTGTTCGCCATTGCTGTAGCTGTGGGATTGACTCCTGAAATGCTTCCTATGATTGTTACGGCTAATCTTGCCAAAGGTGCAGTCAATATGAGTAAAAAGAAAGTGATCGTTAAAAGACTCAATGCCATCCAGAATATCGGAGCTATGGATATCCTGTGTACGGATAAAACAGGAACCCTTACGTTGGACAAAATTCTACTGGAAACCCACCTCAACGTTCGAGGTATTGAAGACGATGAAGTATTGAAATGGGGCTACCTCAACAGTTTTCATCAAACCGGTCTCAAAAATCTCTTAGATCAGGCTGTTCTGGATCATGCCGAAGTTCACAATCTGATGAGGGCTGATGAATTGTATCAAAAAGTGGATGAGATTCCTTTTGACTTTGAAAGAAGAAGAATGTCTGTGATTCTGAATACCTCTAAAGGAAAACATCTCATGATCTGCAAAGGTGCCGTGGAAGAAATGCTTCCTTTATGTCAATATGCCTTAGATCCCGGAGAAGATCGCAGTCTGCATATTGAGAATGACAATAGTGTTCCGTTGGATGATCTTATGAAGCAGCAGATTATCAGAATGTCCGAAAAATTGAATGCCGAAGGACTTCGTGTATTATTGATTGCCATTCGTGAATTTGATGGTGATCACCCACTGAATTATTCTGTGGCCGATGAAAATAGCCTTACGCTTACAGGATTCATGGGATTTCTCGACCCTGCCAAACCATCTGCAGAACCTAGCATCAAGGCCTTACACAAACTAGGAGTAGAAGTAAAAGTAGTGACCGGAGATAATGATATTGTGGCTAAAAAAATATGTCATGATGTAGGAATTCCTATCAACACCATTATGCTGGGGGATGAACTGGAGCACATGAGTGATGATGAGCTTCGTAAGGATATGGATCTCTACTCTGTTTTTGCAAAGGTAAGTCCATTACAAAAGCAGCGTATTGTAAAAATATTAAGATCAAAAGGTCACACCGTTGGTTTTATGGGAGACGGCATTAATGATGCAGCAGCCATCAAGGAAGCAGATGTGGGAATTTCTGTAGATACCGGAGCAGATATTGCCAAAGAAAGCGCAGACATTATTTTGCTGGAAAAAGATCTGATGGTTCTTCGAAGCGGCGTAATCTACGGAAGAAGAACTTTCGGGAATATTGTGAAGTATATCAAAATGACAGCCAGCAGCAACTTCGGGAATATGTTCAGTATGATTGGGGCCAGTGCATTGCTTCCGTTTCTGCCCATGCTTCCGCTGCAGATTTTGACCCAGAATTTACTGTATGATGTATCACAGTCTTCCATCCCATGGGATACAATGGATAAAGATTTTCTGGAAAAACCCAAAAAATGGGATGCCGGAAGTATTAAAAAGTTCATGTTGTACATAGGTCCTTTGAGCTCCATCTTCGATTATGTGACTTTTGCAATTCTGTTTTTTATCTTCAAAGCCAATACTCCGGAACAACAAGGTTTGTTTCAGACGGGCTGGTTTGTGGAAGGTTTATTATCCCAAACCTTGATTGTTCACATTATCAGAACGAAAAAAATTCCATTTATCCAAAGCTGGGCCGCCACACCAGTCGTTGCATTAACAAGTTTAATCATGCTGATCGGAATTCTGATTCCCTTTAGTCCAATGGCCGTATATCTCAAAATGCAGCCTCTGCCTCTAAGCTATTTCCTTTATTTAATAGGAATTCTTACAGGATATTGTGTTTTAACCCAGTTTGTCAAGCAATGGTTTATCAGAAAATTCGGGCAGTGGCTTTAATAACAAAAATTACAGCCAGCGAATCTAATAGATATAAATAATGGTTATAAATAACTTATATGAAAAAAACAGTCTTAACAATGGTACTTTTGACAATTGTTACCTCTTGTAAAAATTCCAAAAATGAAACTCCGCAGGATCAGGATCTTCTCTTAAAAAATGATCAGGTTACCGTTCCGGAAACCCATCCTGTTTTCAAAAAAATTAAAACACAGGTCGTTACTGAACAGGAGCACAGTGATGGTGTCGTTTCAGCAGGAACAATCCAGGCCATTCCCAATCATTATGCAGAAATTGCCAGTCCTTTTTCCGGAAGAATTACAAAATCTTTTATTCAGCTTGGACAAAATGTTTCTGCCGGAAGTCCCCTTTTTGAAATCCTTTCCTCAGATTATTTTTCGGTTCAAAAGGATTATACCGATGCACTGAACGATGTACGGCTTGCCGAAAAAAATTACAGACGCCAGAAGGATCTCGTAAAACACGGAGTGGGTATTCAGAAAGAACTGGACGAAGCAGAGACTGATTTTAAAAATAAAAAAACATCCCTCTCCAATGCTTCTTCTGCCTTGAAGGTTTATAACAGTAAGGGAGGAGGAATAGGAAGTCCTCTTGTGGTAAGAGCACCCATTAACGGAGAAATTATTTCCAACAAAATTGTCAACGGCCAGTATCTGAAAGGAGATGCAGATCCGGTAATGATCATCGCAGAATTATCCAAAGTCTGGATTTCCGGTGATGTAAAAGAAAAAGACATCCGTTTTGTCAAAAAAGGAGATCAGGTTTCTGTAAAAGTAAGTGCCTATCCCGACAGGAATATTACCGGGAAAGTATACCACATCAATGAAATTGTAGACGAAGATACCCGAAGTATCAAAGTTCTTATTGAATGTGACAACCCGGACAGAAAGCTAAAGCCGGGCATGTACGCTACAGTCAACTTTTCAACAACTCCGGAAAAGACAGTGATGATTCCTGTAACCGCTTTGATGCAGCAGGATGATTCCCAGTATGTATGGTTAAAAACAGGTAAGAATCAATATGCAAAACGTCCCGTGACAACAGGAGAAACTGATCAGAAAACAGTAAGGATTATATCAGGATTAAAAACCGGAGAAACCATCATGACTGAAGGAGGAATTTATATGTTGGATGCGAAATAATGTAAATGAAAAACTATGAAGAAATTACTAACAATCTCTATACAGAAGAGATGGCTGATGCTTGCTCTCTTCCTTTTGCTGGGGTTCTTCGGATATTATTCCTGGACCAGACTATCCATTGAAGCCTATCCCGATATTGCCGATGTTACTTCTCAGGTGGTAACACAAGTTCCGGGTTTGGCTGCCGAAGAAGTAGAACAGCAAATTACCATTCCGTTGGAAAGATCTCTGAACGGACTTCCGGGAATGCATGTGATGCGAAGCAAAAGTACTTTCGGCCTTTCCATTATTACCATTGTTTTTGATGATGGCATAGACGATTACTGGGCACGACAGCGTATTCAGGAAAGGCTGACAGATGTGGAGCTTCCTTATGGTGCACAACCCGGATTAGATCCTCTCACCTCTCCTATCGGCGAAGTGTACCGTTATATTATCGAAAGTAATAACCATAGTCTGCGGGAACTTACGGATTTACAAAAATTTGTGATTATTCCCCGTATCAAACAGGTTTCAGGAATTGCTGATGTCACCAATTTCGGAGGAATTACCACTCAGTTTCAGATTGAGCTTGATCCGCATAAGCTTGAACAATACGGACTGTCTTTGTCAGAAGTTACAGAAACAATCTCCAAAAATAATGTGAGTGCCGGAGGAAGTATGCTTCCCCGTGGAAATCTTGCGTATGTAATCCGCGGAATAGGTTTGGTAAAAGACCTGGATGATCTTGGAAAAATTGTAGTCAAAACCCAGAATGGAGTTCCTGTTTTCCTGAATGATGTAGGAATATTGAAATACGGAAATCTGGAAAGGAAAGGAATTCTTGGCTATACCGACAGAAACCGCAATTATTCTGAAAGTGTAGAAGGAATCGTACTTTTATTAAGAGGCCAAAATCCTTCACAAGTATTAGAAGGGGTTCATGAAGCTATTGAAGAACTGAATAATGAAACACTTCCTCCCGGAGTAAAGATCCATCCTTTTCTGGACAGAACAGACCTTGTCAAAACAACGCTTACTACCGTTTCCCATACGCTTACCGAAGGAATTGTATTGGTTATTATTGTACTGATTGTATTTCTTGGAAGCTGGCGCGGAGCATTACTGGTGGCTATTACCATTCCGCTTTCTTTATTAATTGCTTTTATATTAATGCAGTTCACAGATATTCCCGCCAATCTGCTTTCATTGGGAGCTATTGATTTTGGAATCATTGTAGACGGAGCCATCGTCATGCTGGAAACCATTCTGAAGAAACGAGAAGAAAATTCTGAAGAGACATTGGAAGAAAAAACCATTACCCAAAGAGTGATTGAAGTGGCCAAGCCTATTTTCTTTTCCACTATTATTATCATTACGGCTTATCTGCCTCTGTTCGCATTTGAAAGAGTAGAGAAAAAATTATTCACTCCCATGGCTTTTACTGTAGGATATGCATTATTAGGAGCACTTGCCGTAGCATTGCTTCTGATCCCCGGGTTGGCTTATGTGATCTATCGTAAACCACAGAAAATCTATCATAATAAATGGCTGGAAAAGCTAAGCACAGCCTATGGAAAAAGTATTGAAAAAATAATGCAGACTCCTAAAAAGGTAATCATTCCTATTATGATTGTCTTAGTATCTGCCGGAATTCTCTCCTGGCATGTTGGAAAAGATTTTCTTCCCGAGCTGGATGAAGGTTCTATATGGCTTCAGGTACAGCTGCCTCCCGGAATTTCTTTAGCCAAATCAAAAGAAATGAGTGATACTTTACGTGCCCGTACCTTAAAACATCCTGAAATTACTTATATGATGGTTCAGGCAGGACGTAACGATGACGGTACCGATCCTTGGACGGCTTCCCATTTTGAAGTTTCTGTCGGAATAAAACCTTATAGCGAATGGCCTGCAGGAAAAACAAAAGCAGACCTCATCAAAGAACTCGCCGCTGATTATAAAGATATGCCGGGATTCACTGTAGGTTTTTCACAGCCTATGATTGATGGAGTGATGGACAAAATCTCCGGAGCCCACAGTGAACTGGTGGTAAAGGTGTATGGGGAAGATTTCAAAGAAACCAGACGAATTGCAGATAATGTATTGTCTACTTTAAATAAAATTCCGGGTTCGGCAGACCTTGCCATTGATCAGGAACCGCCATTGCCTCAATTACAGATTATTGCCAACAGAGATAAAATCGCTCAGTATGGTTTGAATGTAGCTGATGTAGCCGACCTTATTGAAGTCGCATTAGGCGGAAAAGCCATTTCCCAGATCTTTATCGGCAATAAGGTCTATGATATTTCATGCCGTTATACAGAAGACAGCCGCGACACACCTGACAAAATCGGAAACCTGATGCTGACCTCAGCTTCAGGAGCAAAAATCCCTTTATCACAGGTCGCAGAAGTGAAATTAAGTACCGGAGAAAGCACCATTACCCGAGAAATGAATAAACGACATCTTACGGTAAAGCTGAATCTTAGAGGTACTGATCTTTCTTCCTTCCTGAAAAATGCACAGGATAAAATTGAAAAAGAGATCCAATACGATCACGAGAAATACCAGATCAAATGGGGTGGACAGTTTGAAAATCAAAACAGAGCCTATTCCAGACTGGCATTTATTGTTCCATTGGCATTAGCTATTATGTTCCTGTTATTATATGGTGCTTTTGGAGATTTCAGACAGGCTTTGGTTCTGATGTCTATTGTTCCACTGGCTTTATTTGGCGGAATGCTGGCACTCAATATAAGGGGTATGTCTCTGAATGTTTCTTCTGCAGTAGGATTCATCGCACTCTTCGGAGTTGCCATCCAGAACGGAGTCATTATGATTTCTCACATCAACGACCTGCGTAAAAAAGGATATGAACTGAAAAACGCTGCCATTAAAGGGGCAAAAGACCGTTTCAGACCTGTTCTGATGACCGCAACGGTTGCTGTAATCGGGCTTTTCCCGGCATCATTGGCCACAGGAATCGGTTCTGATGTACAACGTCCACTGGCAACTGTAATCGTCTATGGATTGATGTTCTCTACTATTTTAACCCTATTCGTGCTGCCAGCTATTTATTTTATGGCTGAACGCCGAAGCGAAAAACAAAATTTGGAATCAGATGAAAATTAAAGTTCAAATCATCATATTATCTGTAGTATTGTTTAGTATTACAAGCATGAAGGCACAGGAAAAAGAGGTCTTACCATTTGAAGAATACCTGAGTCTTGTGGGAAATAAGAATCTTGGTTACGCTTCGCAGAAATATAACGTAAGTATGGCCGAAGCGGCTATCCAAACTGCTAATATGTTTCCTGACCCTCAACTGGAAATGGAAACCAACAATAACGGAGTGAATCAGAATATGGGGTATGTCTATGGAGCCTCCATCGGCTGGACACTTGAACTGGGTGGAAAAAGAAAAGCTCGTGTTAATCTGGCCAAAAACCAATCTGAACTAAGCAAAATACAGTTGCAGGATTTTTTCAGGAATCTCCGTGCAGATGCCAGTTTAGGATATATTGATGCTTTAAAATCCAAAGCTTTGCTTGAAGTACAGCAGGATTCTTATCAAAATATGCAGCAACTCGCAAAATCTGACAGTATCCGTTACAAATTAGGAACGATAACGTTAGTCACTTCCAAACAGAGTAAACTGGAAGCCGCTTCTTTGCTTAATGAGGTATATCAGGCAGAAAGTGCAGCACAACAGGCGATCACCGGTTTGTCAATATTCCTGGGAGACGGCAAAATAACGGGAAGAGCTGTTGCCGGAGATTTTAATACCTTCAACAGAGATTTCAGCATTGATGATCTGATTCTTCAGGCATTGAATGAAAGAGCAGATCTATTGGCAGCCAAACAAAATACGGAAGTTGCCAAAAGCCAGATCAATCTTGAAAAAGCCAACCGGGTCATAGATCTTGGCATCAGCGCCGGAGCAGAACGTCATACCGAGGCTACTAACGAAATTGCTCCTTCCCCCACTGTAAATGCTGTAAAAATGGGTATTAGTATTCCTTTAAAATTTTCTAACAGGAGAAATGCCGGGTTGAAAATAGCAGAAATGGCTCATTCGCAGGCTGAAGTTGAATACAAACAAATTGAGCAAGGTATAAAAGCTGAAGTAATGCAGGCCTATCAACAATATACAGCCACTCAGAAACAGCTCAAACAATTCCATAACGGCATGCTTTCAGAAGCACAAAGTATTCTGGAAGGGATTACCTACAGCTACAAAAGAGGAGAAAGCTCTATCCTTGAAGTTCTGAATGCCCAGAGAACCTATAATAATGTTCGAAAAGATTACTATCAGGCTCTTGCAGACAATGCAGCTGCTTTGATTGAGCTTGAACGGAAAGCCGGGATCTGGGATATTCGTTTTTAACTGGAAGATGAAAAGCTGGAGGACGGAGGTTTCTGGAGATCGATGGATAGATGAAAATCATTTTATTAGTCTGGTGACTATATACAATTTTACACCATTGTCATTCTGACGAAGGATAAATCCCATGTAAATCTTAGATTCTTCATTTCACTACGTTACATTCAGAATGACAGAGGGTAGCAGTATTAATGTAAAATTGTATATAAATATCAATAATTTTTAAAAACTCAAAAAATTATCAAATGGCAATCAGTAATTCTAAAAACACAAATATTACTTCCAGCTTCATTCTTCAAGCCTCCAGCATAAAAAAAGCCCTGAAATCAAATAGATTTCAGGACTTTTTTTATCTCTTATACTGTGATTCATAAATTTTAATCCAATCGTCTGCAGTCATTTTTTTGCTGAGTTCTGCGATCAGCTCAAAAGGAATATCTTCTGCTTTTTTGAAGCGTACACAGGATTTTCCCATATCCAGTTTCTTTTTAGAGTGTTTAGGATATTCTGCCACAAACCAGTCGAGAAGTTCCGGTGTTGAATACAGCCCCATATGGTACAATGCTATAAAATTCTTCTGGGAAGCGAGATTGATGAATGGCAGCGGTGTCCCGGGCGCGCAGTGGTATCCTGCAGGAAATGTTGCCAAAGGAACTACCCAACCAATCATCCCGTAATTGGTGGCTTCTTCAAAACCTTTCGGGAGATTATTGTTCACGGTATCAAAAAGCTTTTTAAAAGCTTCCTGTCTTTCTTCAGGAATTTTTGAGATATAATCTTCTATAGAAACTGACTGAATCTGCATTTTTTTATTTTTTTCTAAAATACAATTATTTTAGAAAATTATCACAAAAAAGCAGCCACACGAATGCGACTGCCTACAGAAATTATTAACTCAAAAAATATTATTTCTTAATGGCTTTTACTGTTGATTTTGAACCATCTTTAAAGTTCATCGTTACTAAGTATAAACCGTTATTTAATTCACCTAACTGAAGTTCATTAGTTGGATTGTCAATAGTTTTTACTACTCTTCCTGCCACATCTGTAACCGTTATAGTTTTAACACCTTTTATATCACTAATATGAAAAACATCTTTAAAAGGATTCGGGTAAATATCTCTTGTTTTAAGACCATTTGCTTCAGCGGTACTAAGCTGCGTATTTTCGTTTACTGAAAAAGCAAAAATATTAGGATAGCCCGAGCCACTTGCTTTGGTTATCATCACACTTTGTATTGGTTTCGCCTGGTTGGCTGCATCTATTGCCAATGCATTTTGATACAATCTTGGATCCGAAGTACTGGATTCTAAACCATCTGAAGTTCTTTTAATCCTTCCAATTCCCTTGATGGCAAAATTGGATCCTCCATACCAGTCAGAAAGACTTATATTGGAAAATACCTGGCTACTTCCATCCGTAAAATTAACTGTTACATTCACTTTAGATGTTCCACTACCGCTGGTTGAAAGCATATACAATGTAAAAGCAGCTTTAGGAGTTGTAAACGTAAGAGTTCCGCTATCATTGGCAGCAGCCAGTCTTAATGAATTATTCGCATTTAAGTTTCCTAAAACATAACTAAGTCCCGGAGTTGTTGTAACTACAGAGTTGATAATGCCATCAACAGGAATACCGTACGTAATAGCTGGGCTTGTGGGTGTCAACTGAAAATCTTTAGCTACAAAAGCGTAAGAAACTCCATCTACATCACTGCTTGTACTCATCATGGAAGAACCCATCCCGTTAGCGATGACATCGGTTGTAAAGCCTGAAGAAACCGGCATGGTTTGATAATTCTGAGCCTGCATTACAGCGGTAGAGAATACAGCAAGACATGAAAGCTTTTCTAAAAATAGTTTTTTTTTCATAGTGAGAGGTTTTTGTGTTTATATAGTCCAAAAGTAAAAAACCACTAATAAAAAAGCTATTTCACAAAACAATAAATTACATATCGACTTAAATTGTAAAAAATAGCTGAAAAAAAACTAAAATTATTAACATTTAAAAAACATGTAATGAATATTATTTACTTATTCTCAATAATAAATCTCTAAAGAAAGAAATAATTTACCTCTTAAAAACCGGAATATTAAAAAAAAAGCAAGTTAAACTAATCACAAAAAAGGCAGCTACACGAATGCAACTGCCTACAGAAATTATTAACTCAAAAAATTTTATTTTTTAATGGCTTTTACTGTTGATTTTGAACCATCTTTAAAGTTCATCGTTACTAAGTATAAACCGGTATTTAATTCACCTAACTGAAGTTCATTAGTTGGATTGTCAATAGTTTTCACTACTCTTCCTGCTACATCCGTAACTGTTACAGATTTAACATCTTTGATGTCTGCAATATGAAGCACATCTTTGAAAGGATTAGGATATACACTCACTTCTTTTTTCTTCAAATTCGTTTCAGAAGTTGATAAAGAAGTAGCTACTTCAAATGTAAAATCAATAAATTCTCCTCTTGAAATAGCAGTACAAGGGTTTGAAGGTGCTGTACTGTTATAATCAGTCACCACTCTCATTCTATAAGTTCCCAGAGGTGTTCCTGCAGGTACAGTGATAGATCCCGAAGTACTTGTAATATAAGTGTTGGTAACAAACATTCTCTCTGAAGCTTCAAAAGTCAAATTATTATTCCAGTCTACCCAAACCCCGATTCCGCATGTAGGACCGCCGGCAGTAAAAGATACTGAAGTACTGGATCCCGGAGCATTGATTATTTTGTTATTGCTTGTAGTTAAGTTTTGATACCCGCCTGCAACACTTGAACCTGACGAATAAGCCATGTCGACAAGTCCTCCTGTAGAACTGAAATCAGAAAGCCATGAATTCTGAGAAGTGGATGAAGGCAGACAATACCCTGTTCTGAATGCAATAACTTCACTCCAGATACTTTTGTCGCTGGCACTGCATACAGATCTTACCCATGCATAATAGTTCGTATCAGCAGATAATGAACTCAATGGCGCAGAAATAGTAGTAGAAGTTACAGAATTGGTAGCATTCAATACCGTTGTAGCATCAGGAGCTGTATTGGTTGTGCTGTAATATACTTCGTATCCGTTTGCAGGAACTGAAGCTGGTGCTGTCCAACCGATTGTTGCTGAGTTCATTGTTACGTTTGATGACGTAAGTGCCGTTGGTTCAAGGCAGGAAGGAATTTCCTGAACGGTAATATTATCAATATAAATAGAACGTGAAGAACCTCCTAAACCATGTTTAAATGCTAACTGCAAATCGGTGCCTGCAGGAATATTAACCGTATATTGGCTGTGGGTGGTTGTTAAAGCAATAGGAGCTCCAATTTGTGTAAAAGAATTGGGATCAGCAGGATTTGATAGTGTTCCCACTAACAATGTATAATTGCTTCCCCCCGCTTTTGCATAAAATCTCACACGCTTCGTACCATCTGAAAGGTTGATCGTAGGAGGTGCAACCAACATTTGGCTACCTGTAGTTCCACTTGAGTTATTCATATAGTAAGAATTAGGTGCTGAATAACTATTGGAGGCTGCTACATAGCCGTAACCTGCAAATGATGCACTTTCCAGATATGCCCAGCAGCTTGGAGCATTGGTATTGGATGAGGAACCTGTACTTGTTGTATCAAAATTCTCTGTATATGGAACCGTGAAAGTAGAACAAGCCGTTTTAAATGTTCCTGCAAAAGACCATACACTTTGGCTCGTTGCAGTATTACAGTTGGATTTTACCCAATAATAATAGGTAGTATTTGAATTAAGACCGCCTATCGTTGTGCTTGTTCCTGCTACTCCGGGATAAGTAGGAGTTACGGAATTTGATGGTGTTGTATTTGAGGTACTGTGGTATACATCATAACTGGCAGCACTACCTGTCCATGAAACTAAAGCAGAATTAGCTGTGATTCCTGAAACTGCCTGCAATACCGGCGGAGCACAGTCTGAATATACATCTGCTGAAAAAGCAAAAATATTAGGTAAACCTGAACCACTAGCTTTGGTAACAGTTACACTTTGTATTGGTTTTACCTGATTGGCAGCATCTATTGCCAGCTCAATCTGATATAACCTTGGGTTCGTTCCCCCCTCAGGAGAAGGAACATCATCACCAGCACCTGGAGTAGCCCCGGGTTTTTTAATTCTTCCTATTCCCTGAATAGCAAAGTTAGATCCTCCATACCAATCCGCTAGACTGATACTTGAAAACGTCTGCGAACTCCCATCTGTAAAATTTACCACTGCACTTACCGTAGAAGTACCACTTCCACTCACAGCAAGCATATACAGTTTAGTTACAGGTTTGGGTGTTGTAAATGCCAGAGTCCCGACATCATTTATAGCAGCTAATCGTAAAGAATTATTTGCATTTAAACTTGCCAGCTGAAAGCTTAATCCCGGAGTGGCTCCCACTACAGAATTGATAACCCCGTCAACAGGAATACCATACGTAATGGCTGCACTTGTGGAAGTTAGCTGGAAATCTTTAGCTACAAAAGCGTAAGAAACACCATCTACATCATTGTTTGTTGAAACTGTTGAGGAACCTATTCCATTAGCAATTACGTCTGCCGTATACCCTGAAGAAACCGGCATTGTCTGAAAATTTTGAGCCATCATTACACTGGCCGAGAATAGAGCAGCGGCAGGCACCACTCTAGAAAATAAATTTATTACCATTTTAATCACATTTGTGGCGAAATTTAGGAAAAATAACAATACAAAATTATTATTTTTAATAAAAAATCAACATTTATTTAAAATAGATAGAATATCAACATCAAAAACCATTAAAATAAGCAGATTCTAAAGAGAATATAAAAAAGGAGTGAACTTCTTCTTAATTGGCTCTTAATTTTATTATTGAGAAATTAAATCCTATTTTTGTCATACAAATTTTTTGAACAATGCCGAATATTTCAAACAGAGCACTGCATATGCCGCCATCGCCGGTAAGAAAACTGGTTCCCTTTGCGTTACAAGCAAAACAAAAAGGAATAAAAGTATATCACCTTAATATCGGACAGCCTGATATTGAAACTCCGGAAACAGCTTTAAATGCTTTAAAAAACATCGATTTAAAAGTATTGGAATATGCGCTTTCTGAAGGGAATATTGAATACAGAAAAGCCCTTACAGAGTACTACCATTCTTTAGGCTTCTCCGATCTTACTCCTGATAACTTTATTGTTACCAACGGAGGTTCTGAAGCCCTGAACTTTGCCATTTCTACTTTATGCGACGAAGGGGATGAAGTGATTATTCCTGAGCCTTACTATGCCAATTACAACGGGTTCACCAGCACATTTGATGTGAATGTAGTAGCGGTTCCTTCTACAATTGATACAGGTTTTGCTTTGCCACCTGTTGAAGAATTCGAGAAAAAAATTACAGAAAAAACAAGAGCAATCATTATCTGTAACCCTGGAAACCCTACCGGATATCTTTATACCCGTGAGGAACTTCAGAAACTGGCAGAAATTGCGTTGAAATATGATATCGTAATCATTTCTGATGAAGTATACAGAGAGTACGTTTATGATGGAAAACAACAGATCTCAATGCTTGATTTCCCTGAATTAGCAGAAAACTGTATCATCATTGACTCAGAATCCAAGCGTTACTCTATGTGTGGCGTAAGAATCGGATGTATGGTGACACGTTCCAACAAGATCCGTAATGCGGCGATGCTTTTTGCACAGGCAAGATTAAGCCCGGTTCTTTTAGGACAGATTGCAGCAACAGCAGCACACCAGAATGACGGTCCTTATATCAGAGCCGTAAGAGAAGAATATACCCACAGAAGAAATGTATTGGTAGATCTTTTAAACGCTATTCCTGGAGTAATCTGCCCTAAGCCGAGAGGAGCTTTCTACTGTGTTGCAGAACTTCCGGTAGACGATACTGAAAAATTTGCTCAGTGGCTGCTTGAGAAATATTCTCTGAATAACGAAACCATCATGGTGGCGCCTGCAGGAGGATTCTACAGCGATCCTGAATTAGGTAAAAAGCAGGTAAGAATTGCTTACGTTCTGAAAGAAGAAGATTTAAAAAGAAGTGCTGAAATTCTTAAAGAAGCTTTAAAGAAGTACAGAGAAGAATTCAGTCTGTAAAATACATCTTATGCCGACAACAAAAAAACTCCATCTGAAAATCCTGTTTTCGATTCTTTTGCTGTCGGCATTTTTTTCCTGTGACTCCAAAAAGACAGAACAGCCGGTTTCCCCTAAAAATCCACACGAAATAACCTTCATCAGTGTATCTGATGTTGAAGGAAATCTCGGAAACTACAGGATTATTAAAGCTACAAAAGATTCTGTTTTTGCAGAAAAAGGAATGACAGCCAATAAAACCCATAAGGCATGGGCATCTGCCATCAATCCGGAAATATGGAAAAAGCTGGTATCATCCGTCAATATTACAGATCTTGACCATATCAAAAGCTCTCCCAGCCAGCAGTCTGTAGACGGAATAGATGAAACCTTCCAGATCCGGACTCCCAAAAAATCACATATCTATGTGAATGCTTATGCAGATACCATACATTACAAACAGCTCCAACAACTTAAAGAACAACTAGACAAGATTCTTCCCAAAGAATATAAATAAAACATGCAGGAAAATTTTTCATTACAACCCTATAACACATTCGGTGTTGAAGCCAAAGCCAAATATTTTACTGAAGTCAATACCATTGATGAGTTAAAAGAGGCACTTACTTTCGCGGAAAAACAATCTCTTCAGCTTCTTTTTTTAGGAGGCGGAAGTAACATTCTTCTTACCAAAAATTTTGAGGGACTTGCAATTAAACTCAATTTAAAAGGAATTTCTGAAGAGAGCATTAATGATAATGAAGTATGGGTAACTGCAAAAGCTGGGGAAAACTGGCATGAATTTGTGATGTTCTGCCTGCAAAAAAATTATGGCGGCCTTGAAAATCTTTCTTTAATTCCCGGAAATGTAGGAACTTCTCCTATGCAGAATATAGGAGCTTATGGAACAGAGATCAAAGATATTTTTGTAAGCTGTAAGGTTTTGGATTTAGAAAATCTTGAACTGAAAACTTTCAATCTTGAACAATGCAGATTCGGATACAGGGATTCTATTTTCAAACAGGAAGGAAAAGGCAGATATGTTATTCTGGAAGTTACTTTTAAGCTTACTCAAAAAAATCACCATATCAAGACAGAATATGGAGCTATCAAATCTGAACTGGAAAATCTTGGCATTAAAAATCCTACCATTCAGGATGTATCCAAAGCTGTAATCAATATAAGACAAAGCAAATTACCAAACCCTAAAGAAATTGGAAATGCCGGAAGTTTTTTCAAGAACCCTACTATTCCTTTGGTTCAGTTTGAAGCATTAAAACAGCAATTTGAAAACATTCAGGGTTACCCGAATGGAGATAGGGTAAAAGTTCCCGCCGGATGGCTGATTGAGCAATGTGGCTGGAAAGGAAAGCAGATCGGGAATGTAGCTTCACACAAACTGCAGTCTCTGGTAATTATCAATGCTACAGGAAACGCTACAGGGAAAGAAATTTTTGATTTTTCTACAGAGATCATCAATTCCGTGAAAGAAAAGTTCGGAATAGAACTTGAACGGGAAGTGAATATTATTTAATTTTAAAATATAGAAAGGCTGATTCATATGAATTCAGTCTTTTTTAGTTCTTATTATTTGTAAGTGTTAGATAAACGCAAAGTCGCAAGGATTTCATGTGTGATAAAATTAAGTAATGTATATTTTTTAATAATGTAATTTCTCACAGATTTCGCAGATAACGCAGATCTCCAAGAAAAAAATCTGCATAATCTCCTAAATCGGCGAGAATATTATACTTTACAGAACCTTATAAGTAGCATAGTCAGCAATTTTACACGTCATTACATTTTCTAACAGCATTCAACTTATTCAATTACAATACATCACCAAAAAATCATTATTTTAGCTTAAAAATTACAATTTGCGATGAAAATAGCTATTCTTGGAGCCGGAAATATGGGGCTTTCTTTTTCAAAATCATTTTTGAAGTACGAACTGATCAAACCTGAACATCTTCACCTGATTATCAGAAGTCAGGAAAAAATCACCAAAATAGCTGAAGAATTTCCCAAATCTAAAATTTCCACTTTTGAAGAAGTAAAAGATATCGATGCTGATCTGATTATTATCGCTGTAAAACCTCAGGATTTTCAAACCGTTGCCCAAAACATTCAATTTACTTTCAAAGAAAACCAGATGATTTTATCCATCATGGCGGGAATCAATATTGAAAAAATCCAGAAATTACTGAATCATCCGCTTGTTGTAAGAGCAATGCCTAACTCTCCTACCCTTCTGGGAATGGGAATCACAGGATATACCGCAGCCAATGGAATTTCTTTCAGCCAGTTAATCAATATTGAAAGATTATTAAACAGCACAGGAAGATCGGTTTATCTGGAGAATGAAGAACTTCTCGATGGTGTAACCGCCCTTTCAGGAAGTGGGCCAGCTTATTTCTATTATATCATCGATGCTATGATTAAAGCAGGTATTGAAATGGGAATTGAAGAAAATCTTTCCAAACTTTTTGTAAAACAAACCATGCTGGGCGCTTATCATCTCATCAATAATTCAGAAAAGAATCTTGAAGAACTGATTAAAGACGTTGCATCCAAAGGCGGAACTACTGAAGCTGCTTTAAAAACATTTGAAGAAAACAGTTTTAAAGAAATTCTGAAACAGGGAATTCTGAACGCCGAAAAGCGTGCAAAGGAACTTAATCGTTAAATCTTTTTTCAATCAATCCGCAAATCTTCCATCCCAGATACACCCCAAAAGTATTCAGGATGATATCGTCTACCTCAAATATTCCCATTCTGGTAAAATATTGAAGTGCTTCTACAATAACGATACATGAGATAAAACCAAATAATAACGGTTTCAGTTTTCTCAGTTCGGGAATGACCCAACCCAAAAATCCAAAAGGAATAAACATCATGATATTCCCCAAAACAATCCTCACAATATCTATCGTCTTATTAGGCCCCTGAATAAATTTTATGGTAGAAAAGACAGGTTCTACCGTGATGAGATTTTCCTCATATTGAAATCTGCCCATTCCTAAGAACATCAGATAGAGCAAAAACAGAGTATACGGAACAATAATGATTTTATAAATTTTCTTTAACATCGAACTGCTAATATATTCATTTCAAAAACATTAAATTTGTGTATTAAAATAATTTAATGAAATACGTTCTACTTACACTTATTTCAGCAATGCTGCTGTCGGTTTCATGGCCAACTTATGGAGTTCCGTTTTTTATATTTTTCGCTCTTGTTCCTCTTTTGATGATGGAGCATGGAATTTCAAAATTTTCAGATTATAAAAGGAAAAGCTGGGTGGTCTTCGGATTATCCTACTTATGTTTTGTGATCTGGAACGTAGTCACTACAGGATGGCTGTATGGTTCCAAAAACCCTGACGGAAGCCACTCTCTGATGGCTGTTTTATTTCCGGTACTGGTTAATTCTTTTTTATATTCTCTGGTATTCCAATGTTATCACTGGTACAAAAATGCTCAGGGAACGTATTGGGGATTAGGATTTTTGATTGCCATCTGGATGAGTTTTGAAAAATTTCATTTAGGATGGGAACTTACCTGGCCTTGGCTGAACCTTGGGAATGTATTTTCAGACTACCCAAAACTGATCCAATGGTATGACACTTTAGGAGCAACCGGAGGAAGCTTTTGGATTCTGCTGATTAACGTACTTATTTTTTACACAGTAAGAACATGGGAAGCCGGAAGAAAGAGAAAAGATTTGATCAAAAATTCGGCTATTATTGGAGTTTTAATTGCTCTACCAATGATTATTTCTGTGATCAAATACAATAATTTTGATGAAAAACCAATCGGACAGGTTAATGTTCTGATGCTGCAACCGGATCTTGATCCTTATGCTGAAAAGTATTCAAAAGACAGTCTGACCATACAACAGGATTTACTAGCTCTTGCTGAAAAAAATTCAACAGGTAAAATTGATTACTATATTGCCCCGGAAACTGCTTTACCCGGAAGAGGATCTATTTCTGAGACAGCTTTTGAAAAGAGTTTACTTCTCAATAATATCAAAGGATTTTTGTCCAGTCACCCAGGATCTGTTTTTGCAACAGGAATTTCTTCACACCGATTCTTTTATAATCCTTCCGACTTACCTAAAGAAGCGTATCAGATTAATAACGGTGTTTGGGTGAGCAGCTACAACACCGCCATTCAATTGGTACCTCATCAGAAAGTACAGGCTTACCACAAAGGAAAATTGGTGCCAGGTGTTGAAATATTCCCTTATATGAATGTTTTAAAACCATTGCTTGGAGATGCTATGCTGAATCTGGGAGGAACAGTAGCTTCTTTGGGAACGGATAAAGAAAGAGTTGCCTTTTCAAATCCTTACAATAAAGGAAAACTGGCCCCTATCATTTGCTATGAAAGTATCTATGGTGAATTTGTAACAGACTATGTAAAAAAAGGAGCTAACTTCTTAGGTATTATGACCAATGACTCCTGGTGGGGCGTTACAGAAGGGCACAAACAACTTTTATCTTATGCTAAACTGAGAGCTATTGAAACCAGAAGAGAAATTGCACGTGCTGCCAACAGCGGAATTTCTGCACACATCAATGCTAAAGGTGAGATAACGGCCGACACTTTCTATGGTGACCAGACGGCTTTATTTGCAAAGGTAAACCTCTATGACACAATGACATTTTATACCAGAGCAGGTGACCTTCTTTCAAGGTTTTCCATATTTGCGTTAGGGTTTTTATTATTTTATTATCTGATTGAATGGTTTAAAAAGAAAACAAAGAAAGCTTAGTTTTTAAACACTAATTGCACAAATTTACGCACGAATTACACAAGATCTGCGTAATCTGCAAGATTTGCGAGCCTTATATTTTCTCGCAGATTTACAGATTACGCATATTTTTATTTTATGAAGTTTTACTTTGCTTTAAATACGTAAAATATTCAGACTAAAAAAGAGAAAAGCCAGCTGGACGCCTGGCTTTTCTCATTAATAGAAGATAGAATTGATTCAATTACTTAATCGTAAGTTTTCTGGTGGTTATTTCGTTTTTTATCTTCAGTTTTAATAAATAGACTCCTTTAGGCAAATGAGAAACATCAATAGACTGATCCCCATTCACACTGATATTCAGTTTTCTCCCCTCCATCGAATACATTTCAGCTTCCGAAATTTTTTCTCCTTTGATATATACTTTATCTGATGTTGGATTTGGATAGATAACAAGCTGCTTTTCAGATTTGATCTCAGCCGTTCCCAACGCACCCTGTGTGGAAGCATCAGAATATACTTTTGAAGCATCAATAGATTTCACACTCCAGTATACATTTTGAATGGAAGGATCAAGTTCAAGAAACCATGATGGTGTTGTTACTACATATTTTGCAATATCATGGGCTCCCTGTGTAGATCCTACGGTAATTTCATAACGCAAAGCATTCACCGGAGTTTTATCATCCGATGCCCCACTCCAGGTAAAATTAAAACGGTTTCCATTTTTAGTCAGATTCAATTGAGTGGGTGCTGTAGGTTTTGCATTCGCTGCTGTAGAATTATTCTTAAATACTTTAGTCAGGGAAGGAAGATCAGAAGCAGCCCAATCAAATCCACCCAATAAAATATCCGGATGATGATCATTATTAAAATCAAAAAGCTGTACCAGCCCCGGACCTCCAAGGGCAGTAACCCCCGTTACCGTTCCTTCATTGAATGTATGATTGGAAACATTATAGATATAGGTTTTCACAACAGCGTTGTAATTTTCATTCCCTGAAATAATAAAATCGTAATAGCCGTCATTATTCAAATCTCCAACACTCAGTGCCACATCTGAAATATCGTTTACTGCAATTGTCTGAGGAGTTAATGTCCCGGTACCATCGTTCATTAAAACAGCAAAATAAGGTTCATCATTTGGATCGCTTCCAATCACTACAATATCCTGAAAACCATCTGCATTAAAGTCTGCAAAATCTATTTTTCCCACCGCGACAGATGCAAGATCCTGTGTAGGAGTCAAAACCCCGGCCTGGTTCATGTACACTTTGGATACTGCATCTCCATTGATGTCTGATCCGATAATCACAAGATCCAGCAGGTTGTCATTATTAAGGTCTACTACTTTAAAACTTCCGCTCTGAGTTCCATCTACCCAATTTTCTGTAAGGTCAAAACCGGCACCCGTATTTTTGTAATAATCCAGACTATTTCCAAAACCTCCTCCGTGAGCGTATTGAGTTCCATTAATGGCATAATCCGGTTTCCCGTCATGGTTAAAATCAAAAACTTCCAGAGATCCGTAAATTTTACCCGGCAATTCTGCTTCTTTTACAAATCCGGAACCTGTATTTTTGAATCGGTATTGTTTATAATTAACAACATCCATATAGCTGAGTCCTGTAGAAATAATATCCATCAGACCGTCGTTATTATAATCTATGAACTTAATATCTCCAAGATGGGTCACATCTGCTCCCAACCCTGCAAACGGCAATAAGGTTGTACCATTGTTCTGATACACTTCATTATAGGTACTGTCTACATTTCCGTCCCCGTCAGAGTCTATCGCTCCGTTGAACACAATATCCAGTGTACCATTGTTGTCTATATCTGTGATATCAGCTGCAGAATAATAAAAATTATTCATACTGGTCTGCACCTCAGTAAAGTTCTGAGCCATTAGACTAACTGGTACCATAGATAATAAAATATAGATCCTCTTCATAGTTGTTTTTATTTAGATTAATTAAAAACAAAGATAAGTTATTAAATTCTCCGGGTAAAAAAAAGGCTGTATGAAATATATCAGCACCGATTATCTGCTGTATCCCAAGGGTTCTGCTATTTTAAAAATTCAATATTATTAATCAGCCACTTATTTACAAATATTTTCCAAAAGATTTGTCTATCTAAAAAATTCTTCGTTATTTTGCACTCTCAAATATTATACAAATAAGAACATCGAGATATGTCAAGAATTTGCCAAATAACAGGAAAGCGTGCAATGGTTGGTAACAACGTTTCTCACGCTAATAACAAAACGAAGCGTCGTTTTGAAATTAACTTATTAGAGAAGAAGTTTTACCTTCCGGAGCAAGATAAGCACGTTACACTGAAAGTATCAGCTCATGGATTGAGAGTGATTAACAAGATTGGAATCGAGGAAGCTATTGAAAGAGCTACTAGAAACGGATTGATTAAAAAGAATTAATAAATCATGGCAAAAAAAGGAAATAGAGTTCAAGTAATCCTTGAATGTACAGAGCACAAAGAAAGTGGTATGCCAGGAATGTCTAGATACATTTCTACAAAAAATAAAAAGAACACTACAGAAAGATTGGAATTGAAAAAATACAATCCTGTTCTTAAGAGATCTACCCTTCACAAAGAAATTAAGTAATTTATAAATAATAACTTACCATGGCAAAGAAAGTAGTAGCAACCCTACAAAGCGGTCAGTCTAAGAAGATGACTAAAGTGGTGAAAATGGTTAAGTCTTCTAAATCAGGAGCTTACGTTTTCGAAGAAAAAGTAATGAATGCTGACGAAGTAGACGGTTATTTAAAAAAATAATCAGTACTTTGTTTACAATATAAAAAAACTACTCATTTTTTTGAGTAGTTTTTTTGTTATATTCGTTTCATAAAAAAACACATTATGAAGCAATTCTTTATTTTATTTTCCGCGATATTATTTATCGGATCTCCCTGCCATTCCCAAACAATTCACGGGAAAAGCAGTTCTCAGGCGAATGTAAAAATTATTATTCTGGGAAATGTACAGGATGCCGGCTCCCCTCAGATCGGATGCCGTAAAGAATGCTGTATGGATCTCTGGAAACATCCCCGGCAGGACAGGAAAGTATCTTCCTTGGGAGTCATCGACAACGAACTGCAGAAAAATTATATCTTCGATGCCACCCCGGATTTCACTCAGCAACTGCAATTATTGATGGAGCATTCAGCAGATCCAAAGAAAGCCGTACCTGATGGTATCTTTATCACGCATGCACATATCGGACATTATACAGGTCTTATGTTCTTGGGAAAAGAAGGTATGAATTCCAAAGCTGTTCCTGTATATACTATGCCACGGCTTAAGAAGTTCTTTGAAACCAGTGGACCATGGTCTCAGCTGGTCCGTTTGCAGAATATTATTCCCTATGAGATACAGAATGAAACACCAATAGGGGTGAACTCTCATTTAGAAGTTACTCCTATACAGGTTCCCCACCGTGATGAATATTCTGAAACAGTGGGTTTCATTATTAAAGGGCCTCATAAAAAAGCGTTATTCATTCCGGATATAGATAAATGGAATAAGTGGAAATACAGTATTACAGATCTGATAAAAACAGTAGATTATGCATTTCTGGATGGTACATTCTATGACTCGGAAGAAATAGGATACAGAAATATTGACGATATTCCACACCCGTTTGTAGTGGAGAGTATGGAATTGTTTAAAAACCTGTCACCTGAATATAAAAAAAGAATTTTCTTTATCCATTTTAATCATACCAATAAAATTTTAAATCCGGATAGCAGACAGAGTAAACAGGTTATTGAAAAAGGATTTAATATCGCACGTCTGGGAGACGAATTTGAATTATAATGGTAATCAGTTTATCTATCAGGCCGTAATAAAAACTCCTGATGCTGAATATCAGTGAATAAAAATAATAAGACTTTGTTTACATATAAAAAAACAACTCCTGTTTTTGGGTAGTTTTTTTGCTATCTTTGCTCACCAGATTATTAATCAGTAAAGTATGAAAAAGATACTTGTTCTGGCCTGCACAGCAACTTTTCTATTTTCATTCAGTCAAAAAACAATGAATACTGTAGAATATAAAAGTTCGCCAAAAGTTTTCAACATTAAAGGATTATCGCAATCAGTAAGTATTGACTGTGGAAATTCTAAAATGATTTTATTATCCGGACAGGTTCCTCTGGACTCTGAGGGTCATCTTGTAGGAAATACAATTGAAGAGCAAACGCAGCAGGTTTTCAAGAATATTGATAATATCCTGAAGGAATATGGAGGCACAGGAAAAGACATTATCAAGCTGGTAATTTATACCACAGACATCAAAAAAACACCTGATTTCAGAAAAGTAAGGGATTTGCATGTCAACCTTCAAAATTCTCCCGTAAGCAGCCTTGTAGAAGTGAGCAGGCTTTTCAGAGATGATGTGCTTATAGAAGTAGAAGCCACAGCAGTGATTAAAAATAAATAAGAATAAACTAAAACTATGAGTTGGTTTAAAAATATTTTCAAAAAGGAAGAAAAAGAAACCTTAGATAAAGGATTGGAAAAATCCAGCCAGGGATTCTTTGAAAAAATGACAAAAGCCGTAGTCGGCAAAAGCAAAGTAGATGATGAAGTTCTGGATGATCTGGAAGAAGTACTGATTGCTTCCGATGTAGGAGCCTCTACCACCATCAAAATTATTGAAAGAATTGAAGAACGTGTTGCCAGAGATAAATATGTAGGCGTTAACGAACTTGACAAAATTCTTCGTGAGGAAATTTCGGGATTATTGCTTGAAAATCCACATGCCGGTACGGGAAATATAGATACTTCCAAAAAACCATATGTCATCATGGTAGTAGGAGTAAATGGAGTGGGAAAAACAACCACCATCGGAAAACTGGCTCATCAGTTCAAATCGGAAGGTAAAAAAGTAGTTCTTGGAGCAGCTGATACCTTTAGAGCGGCTGCGGTTGACCAGCTTGTTATCTGGAGCGAAAGAGTGGGTGTTCCTATTATAAAACAGGAAATGGGATCAGACCCCGCTTCAGTAGCCTTTGATACTGTACAGAGTGCCGTTGCACAAAATGCTGATGTTGTCATCATTGATACCGCAGGAAGACTTCACAACAAGATCAACCTGATGAATGAGCTTTCGAAAATCAAAAGAGTAATGCAGAAAGTGATTCCTGATGCGCCTCATGAAATTCTGCTGGTACTTGACGGTTCTACAGGACAGAATGCTTTCGAACAGGCAAAACAGTTTACAGCGGCAACAGAAGTAAATGCTTTAGCAGTAACTAAATTGGATGGAACAGCCAAAGGAGGTGTTGTTATCGGGATCTCCGATCAATTCCAAATTCCGGTGAAGTACATTGGTGTAGGCGAAAAAATGCAGGATTTACAACTTTTTAATGGTACGGAATTTGTAGACTCATTCTTCAAGAAAAGATGATTTATATCATGTTTTCCCTTATATTAGCAACAAATCATTTTTTAAATATTAACAATAAAAAAATTTGCAACTATGGGAATTATAACATGGATCCTATTTGGTCTTATCGCAGGTGCTATCGCTAAAATGATCATGCCGGGAACTCAGGGAGGAGGATGGCTTATCACTATTATCCTGGGAATTCTGGGAGCATTTGTAGGAGGAGCTATAGGAGTTTACGTTTTACACTGGGGAGATGTCACTTCATTCTGGAATCCCAGAAGCTGGATTCTCTCCATCGGAGGTGCTTTAATCATTCTCTGGATTTACGGAATGGCAACAAAGAAAAGCTGATTTTAGGGCTTATAAAAAAATAAAATCCCGGATCTGAAATTTCAGGTCCGGGATTTTTGTGTACAATATAAAATTTAGTTAGTCGTTGATTCTGATCTGATAAGGCATTTCCATTTTCACCTCAGACTGTAGTTTTTTATCTGTAATCTGCTGTAAAATCTCATAGTTGGACTTCCCTATCTTATTCTTGATAATTCTGGCAGAAACATCCTCTTCATTCAGGTCTTTGAAAATTTGTTCAAACGGAGTCATTCTCTTAGGGAAAGCTTCTACGTGGTATGATTTTAATCCTGCTTTCTGTGCTGCAAACTTCACAGCATCTGTTAACGTACCCAATTCATCTACCAATCCAATTTGCTTGGCACGAACACCACTCCATACTCTACCGCCTCCTACATTATCAATCTGTTCAAAAGTTTTCTTTCTGTTCTGAGTCACAAAATGTACAAATCTCTTATAAGTACCTTCTACACTTCTTGTCATCATATTGACTCCGTAAGGGGTCACTCCGTTTAATCCGGAATAATACATAGAGTTGGCATTGGTAGAAACAATATCTGCGCGAATCCCGTTTTTAGCAGCAATATCTTTATAGTAAGGCATTACCCCGAACACTCCGATAGAACCAGTGAGTGTATTCGGCTCTGAATAAATTTTATCTGCAGCCATTGCTACATAATATCCGCCTGATGCCGCATAGTCCCCAAAAGAAACAATCAGTGGTTTTTTCTTTTTCAGCTGCTGCAATTCAAATAAGATCTCATCTGAAGCATTGGCACTTCCTCCCGGAGAGTTGATTCTGAACACAACCGCTTTCACTTTATCATCCTCCTGAAGTTTTTTAATGTATTTTACATATTTCTCAGAATGGATATCATTGTAGTCATCTCCATTATTAATAGATCCCGAAGCATAAAGTACTGCAATCTTTTCACCCGATCTATCTTCATCCGCATAAGAATTGATATAACTTGTTAAAGAAATCTTGTTCAGTTTTTCTTTATCCTTCACACTTAACTTCGCCTTAAGAAGATCTTCGTATTCTGATTTCTGGATCAGCTTATCTGCCAGTTTATATTTTAAGCTTTGTTCAGGAATCATTCCATATAAGCTATCTGTAATCATTCTGAACTGAGCAGTATCAATTTTTCTTGAAGCCGCCATTTTATTGGAAGTATTTTTCCAAAGGTCATTCAGAAGAGTACTTAACTGTTCTTTATTTTCAGGAGAAATATCATTTCTTAAAAAAGGTTCTACCGCAGACTTGAATTTACCGTGACGGATTACTTCAATTCCAATCCCGTATTTATCTGCAAAATCCTTGAAGAAAGTAACTTCTGTAGAAAGACCTTTTAATTCTACCATTCCTGCAGGATGCAGATAATATTGATCAGCAACAGATCCTAAATAATAAGCAGACTGTGATACTCCATTTCCATAGGCATACACAAACTTTCCACTTTTCTTGAAATCTTCAATGGCATTTCTAAGATCATCAATCTGAGTAAGTCCTGCAGATAAATAATCAGTTTCTATACTGATTCCTTTAATATTATCATCAGTTTTTGCTTTATTGATAGCTTCCAATGCATCATATATAAGGATACTTTTATTTTGGGCACCTAAACCGAATAATCCCATCTCTTCTTCAGTAGGGCTATCGATGATATTGGTCTTTAAATTAATCGTAAGAACGGAGTTCTTTTTTACCGCCACCGACTTATCATTCCCCATCGCACTGAACACAAGCATCATAATGAAAAAGATGAAAAACAGAGCGCAAAGTATGATAATTGCTACTATATTTGCCAAAACATTTTTAAAGAAACTTCTCATAAATCAATCAATTTTCTAATATGTCGCAGCATAAGGTCGTTTTGTTACTGGGAAGTAACTTAGGAGAGCAAAAAAAAAATGTAGAGCTTGCATTAAAGAAGATCAATGAAGCCGGAAATCACATTTCACAAACCAGCGAATTTTTAATGTCTGACCCTGTAGAGTTTGCCAGTTCCAATATTTTTTGTAATATTGCAGCAATAATATTCACACATCTTTCACCAATTCAACTGCTTGATTGTATTAAGAATATAGAAGTTGAGATGGGAAGAATTAATGATTCAAAAGTATCCGGAGGTTATACGGACAGGATAATAGATATTGATATCATTAAGTATAATGAGTTAAATTTTAAATCAGAAAGGTTAGAAATCCCTCATAAAAAACATCTTTTTGAAAGGGATTTTTCCAGAATATTATTAAAAGATTTTATTTAAAACATAAAACATATTGTATGAAATTAGGTTTATTATTATTGGCTACGTCATTGCCAATTGCTGCATTTGCACAGAACAGCGGCACTACAGTAAACTCTTCCACAGAGTATCCTAATACATTCTCTTCAGGTTCCGCTAATGTACAACCCTTTGACAATAAAGCCAGACGCTTCAGAGACTGGTCTATTTCTGTTGGAGGTGGTCCTGCATTTATGGTACACTCCGATTTAAAATCTATCCGCAAGGATAAGACCAATTGGGGCTACAATGCTTACATCAGCGTAGACAAACAAATCACACATACATTCGCACTAAGCGTTATGTATATGAGAGGAGAAACGAAACAGACAGCCCAGCTTCCCGGTGCTGCAGGTGTGAAATCAGGAATAGCTACTGCTACAACACAATTTGACAACATCTCTTTATTAGGGGATATCAACTTCTCGAACTTATTCAGAAGAGTAGACAACCACTCTCCATACAGATGGGCTTTCCATGGGTATATGGGTATTGGGGTTCAGGGATTCAGAACATCACTCCATGATAACGACGAATTCAGATGGAGCACTACTCCAAGAAGAACACCTTTGTTTATTAAGCAAGACATTGATATCAACTCTATCTTCTATCAGGGAGGTTTGGGAATAAAATACAATGTTTCAAAACTTATTGACGTTGAGGCAAGAACCATGTACATCATCAGTGGTGATGATGAATTCGATGGTGGCGGATGGGCAGATCCTAATGATTATGATCCTTCCACTCCAGGTTCAAAATATAATATGCTGAATTCAAGAAGATCAGATAATGCATGGACAGTAAGTTTAGGTGTATCCTTCAAATTAGGTAAACACGAATCTCACCTTGCATGGCATGACCCGCTTCAGGAAGCTTACTACAGAACCAGCGTTCTTGAAAACGCAAGTACTGACCTTGTTGTTTGTGAAAAAGGAGATGCAGACAATGATGGAGTATGTGATGACTGGGACAGACAGCTTGATACTCCTGCAGGAGCAAGAGTAGATGGTGCCGGAGTTGCTTTGGATATGGATCTGGATGGCGTTATTGACCTTTACGACAAGTGTGTAACTGTACCAGGACCTGTTGAAAACAACGGATGTCCAGTTAAATAATTAAACAAACTTAAACTTCTTTTTTCAAAAAGAACTCAAATAATAATACACGATGAAATTAAGTTTAGCAATTGTTGCATTAGCTTTGGCAATTCCTTCTGCCACTTATGCACAAGACTCAACGGCAGTTTCAAAAGGAGAGTATCCTAATACATTTTCTTCGGGATCTGCTAATGTTTCCCCATTCACCAATCAATCTAAAAGATTTAACGATTGGTCTATTTCCGTAGGAGCAGGTGTTCCACTTCTTCAGTCAGCAGATTTAACCTCGATCAAAAATGGTAATGGTAAAAACCTTTTTGGATATTCAGCGTATGTAAGTATTGATAAAGCTATTACTCATGCTTTTGGGATCAATTTACAGTATGACAGAGGTGAAACCAGACAAGGATGGTTCAATACTAAAAATGCAGCACCAGATGCATCAGCAGTAGGAGCAAGAACTCAGTATGACGCAATCTCTATCTTAGGAGATATTAACTTCTCAAACCTTTTAAGAAGAGTGGATAACCACTCTCCTTACAGATGGGCACTTCACGGATATGCAGGTATCGGTACCATTGCGTACAGAGCTTATCAAAAAGATGGAAGTAACAAGCAGACATTAATGACTGAAATCAAACCTTTCCAATTAGGTTCTATGTTCTTCCAGGCTGGTACAGGTCTTAAATTCAAAGTGAACAGAAGAATCGATATTGAAGGTAGATTAATGTATGTGGTAACCGGTGATGATGAATTTGACGGTGGAGGAGATAAATACAGCGCTATCAATAAGCGTTCTGAGCAGGTTTCCGACAACTTCTTCAATGCTACTTTAGGTCTTTCTGTTAAACTTGGAAAACATGAATCTCATTTAATGTGGCATGACCCGCTTCAGGAAATCTATTACAAACTGGATGTATTGGCTAATAAAAACCAGGATATCGAAGTATGTAAAAAAGGAGATGCTGATAACGATGGCGTATGTGACGATTGGGACAGACAGCTTGATACTCCTGCAGGTGCAAGAGTGGATGGTGCCGGAGTTGC
>NZ_QDFZ01000007.1 GCF_003347605.1 Chryseobacterium sp. KLBC 52
ATCAGAGTAGGAATTTTCCTATTCTGATTTTGTTTTTTGTATGTTTTTAATTTCACGTTATTTTTCATATGCACTTGGCTAGGGATGTTATAATTTAGGGAAAAATGAGGTCTTAAATTATTATAATAATAAATTGATTGATCAAGCTGCTGTGAGAGATTCTTAAAGTTTTCAAAAGTATCAATCAATCCAAACTCATATTTCAGAATGCCGTTTACCCTCTCTGCTACAGCATTCTCATAAGGATCCGAGTTCTCGGTCATACTGATAAGAATATCACTTTTCCTTAACGTTTCAGTATATTCTTTACTACAATACTGCAATCCTCTGTCTGAATGATGAATTAAAGAATGTTTATACACCCTGTTCTTTATGGCTTGTTTTAATGCTTTCAATGTGGAGGCAGTCTGTAAATTATCACTTAGTTCATATCCTACAATTTTCTTTGAATAGGCATCGGTAATCAAATGAAGATAATAATTTTTCTCTTTAGTCTTCAGATAGGTAATATCTGCAACCCAAACTTTTTCTGAACATTTCAACTCCTTTTCTTTAATAATATTCGGGTATTTCTTCATCCAATGTCTGGAATTGGTTGTTTTAAAATAACTGTGTCTTCTGGGAATTAAAAGATAATTCGATCTTAAAAGTTGAAATAGCCGATCTCTTCCTATACGAAGATCCTCTTTTGAAAAATCATTTTTAAGTAATACATAAAGTTTTCGAGTCCCTATTTTAGGCATCTTCTTACGAATTGATAATACCAGTTCTATAATCCTTTTTTGATTATTGATAGAATCAGGCTGTTTCTTCCTTTTATAATAAGCTTGTTTACTGTATCCAAACAATCGGCAGATATCTTCCAGTGAAAGATTTGTATACGGCCTTATTTCCTGGATTGATTGGAACCAGACTTTTTTACAATTTCAATCTTCAACTCACGCTCTGCGATTTCTATAAATCTCTTAAACACTTTGAGCTCTTCTTCCTTTTTGGATAAAGCAGCTTCAAGCTCTTTAATCTTTTGTTTCTGTGGATCTTTCATAGGTCTGCCTTTACTTAATTGTTTTTCATAAGTAAAGTTACCATATTTTATTAACCAACTTGAAATGCATGAATTACCCCGAATATTGTATCGAGTTTGCAATTGGGATTTTGTATATAATCCCCGTTCATATTCAGAGACAACTTGTCGTTTGAATGCCTCACTGTATTCTTGGACAGGGGACGATGTTTTTTTTAGATTCATAAGGGTGACTAATTTTATGGTTTTTTAGTCAACCTTTTTCAGGACGAGACAAATAAACAAAAAACCTCACAAGTTGTGAGGTTTTTTTATTTATAGCCTTCTGTTTTCAAATGGAAAACAAAGCGAAAGAGACATCCAGGTTTCAAAAAGACATATATTATCCAATTGTTAAAATTAAACACCCGTTCAACAACTGTTCTTAAACATTATCATCATCTATTGAAAACTGAATATTAATTAACAAATTATATTGACTCAAATGCAATGATAATCAGAAAATTATTAGTAACTTTAATGGGAACTTAAAACCAATTAACTATGTCACATATATTAGCTGGAGTATTTGGTCATCACAGCGACTACAAAAAACTGGAAAGTGATCTGGAAAATTCAGGATTTGAAAACTCAGATTACATTGTATACCTTACTGATGGTTCCGGTAATTCTCAATATTTGGCAAGTGTTACCGTTAATGATCTTAATCAGATTGACCTTGCACGGAATGCATTTGTTCAGAATGCAGCATTGAAATCCTATTTATTTGAAAATATGAAGATCAATGAAACCAATTACGATACCATCAAAAGGTATATTGATGCAAGAAACAGAGCTGAAATCCACAGCAGCCCTGATATTAAAATCAAAACGTCAAGTGACGGTATGAATTCTGAAGTAAAATTCTAATCGATATAAAATCTAATAGCCGAAGATCCGTAGTGTATACTGCGGATCTTTTATGTTTGAAAAAACTAAAAAATTTCGTATTTTCGTCTAATTATAGGCATGTGCACAAATGAGCTACGATTTAGAACAAGAGAATAAAGAGATCCTTGCCAGATACAAGGACCTGATTTCTAACACATACAGAACATTGGATGAGGAAAACAACAAACTCATCCGAAAGGCATTCGATATTGCGCTGGATGCCCACAAGGATCAAAGGAGAAAATCCGGAGAACCTTACATCTACCACCCTATTGCTGTTGCTAAGATTGTAGCAACAGAGATTGGTCTGGGTGCTACTTCTATTGCCTGTGCGCTTTTGCATGATGTGATTGAAGATTCCGATTATACCTACGAAGATCTGAAGAAAATCTTTGGTGAGAAGATTGCCAATATCGTGAATGGATTGACCAAAATTTCCATCATGAACCATCAGAATATCTCGGTACAGTCTGAAAACTACAGAAAACTGTTATTGACATTATCCGAGGATTTCAGGGTTATTCTGATCAAAATTGCTGACCGTCTCCATAATATGAGGACTCTGGAAAGCATGGCTCCGGACAAGCAGAAAAAAATTGCTTCCGAAACGGTTTATATCTACGCTCCAATGGCTCACCGTCTTGGATTGTATAATATTAAATCCGAACTTGAAGATCTTTCCTTAAAATACAATAGTCCTGAAGTCTATAACGAGATTACGGAGAAGTTGGAATTGGCCAAAGAAAGCCGTGAAAGGTATATCGAAGAGTTTAAAAAAGAAGTATCTGAAAGACTTCACGAAGAAGGCTTAAACTTTAAGATCAAAGGCCGTGCAAAAGCGATCTCTTCCATTTACAGAAAGATGCTGAAGCAGGGAGTTTCCTTTGAAGAAGTTTTTGATAATTACGCCATCAGAATTATTTATAAATCAGATGCGAAAAATGAAAAATTTCTGGCGTGGAAGATCTACTCTATCGTTACGGACGTATACCACAGTAATCCTTCGAGAATGCGTGACTGGATTACACAGCCCCGTTCTACAGGATATGAAAGTTTGCATTTAACCGTTTTAGGGCCGGACAGAAAATGGATTGAAGTACAGATCCGTTCGGAAAGAATGGATGAAATTGCAGAAAAAGGAGTTGCTGCTCACTATAAATACAAAGAAGGGTACAAACAGAGTTCTGATGACAGAAACTTTGAAAAATGGGTAACTGAAATCCGTGAAGTACTGGAACAGCAGCAGAACCTTTCTACTTCGGAACTTTTGGATAATATTAAACTTAATTTATATTCCAAAGAAGTATTTGTCTTTACTCCAAAAGGAGAAATTAAAATCCTTCCAACAAATGCTACTGCACTTGATTTTGCCTTCTCTGTACACTCCGATCTGGGAATGAAATGTTTAGGTGCCAAAATCAACGGAAAACTGGTTCCTATTTCCTATATACTTCAAAACGGAGATCAGGTAGACATTCTTTCGTCACAGAATCAGAAGCCAAAATCTGACTGGCTGGAATTTGTAGTAACTTCGAAAGCCAAATCCAAGATTAAAAGTTATCTGAACTCTCAGAAAAACCAATTGGTAGAAGAAGGAAAAGAAATTCTGCAGAGAAAACTTCGTCATGCGAAAATCAATTTTAATGATGAAGAAATCAATAAGCTTCAGAAGTTCTTTAATTTAAAATCATCTCAGGAGCTCTTCCTTAAATTCCAAAGTAACGAACTGGATGTAAGCAGCCTTAGAAAATATATAGAAAGTAAAAATGTATTCAATAACTTACTTTCAAGATTCAGAAAATCACCCAATAAAAGCCAGCATTTCGAGGATCCGAAAGAGGAAAACCTTGACATGATTGTCTTTGGGAAGGACGAAGAGAAGCTTAATTACACGTATGCAAAATGCTGTACCGTGATTCCGGGAGACAAAATTTTCGGATTCATCACCATTTCAGACGGAATCAAGGTGCATAGTGACAACTGCCCGAATGCCATCAATCTGAGAGCTCAGTATGATTACCGTGTTATTCCGGCCAAGTGGGTAAATGCGGAAAGCTTCAAAAACAGAGTAAAAATTGAAATTGAAGGACTAGACAGAATGGGGATGATTAATGATATCACCACTGTCATCAGTGGCAGTATGGGAATGGATATGAAAAGTATGTCTATTGAATCCAACAATGGTGTTTTCACAGGAAATATCAACCTCGAAGTCAAAAATAAAGGTCAGTTGGAAGAGACCTTTAAAAAACTTAAAAATATTAATGGTGTTTCCAGAGTGAGACGGGTACAATCGTAAACATGAATTTATCTCTTTATTTTAAAAAATTTTTCAACAACAGTCAGTCCTCAGGAATTATTCTTATTTTCTGTGTGCTTATTTCATTGCTAATTGCCAATTCGTCTGCTGCAGAGAATTTTCAGCATTTTTTAGACAAAGAGGTGGGAACGCATCTTTTTGGTTTGGAATATCCTGTCAGCATCTGGATCAATGATGGATTAATGGCGGTTTTCTTCCTTCTGGTAGGTCTTGAAATAAAACGTGAACTTGTAGAAGGTGAGCTTTCATCCTTTAAAAATGCCTCCCTTCCTATTTTTGCTGCGGTAGGCGGAATGCTTGTCCCAGCTGTAATCTACAGCATTTTCAATACAGGAACGGAATACAGCAATGGCTGGGGAATTCCGATGGCAACTGATATTGCATTTTCCCTGGCAATCATTTCGATGTTAGGTAAAAAGATTCCTAATTCCATTAAGATATTTTTAGCGGCATTAGCCATTGTAGATGACCTGGGAGCGATCCTCGTGATTGCGATTTTCTATACAGAGCAAATTCACTGGAGCTATCTGCTCTTATCTTTTGGGGTAACAGCTTTACTTTTTATTTTAAACTTTTTAAAAGTAACCAAAACAATATTTTATATCATTCCGGGACTGTTTTTATGGTATTTCCTTCATCATTCCGGAATTCATGCGACGATAGCAGGTGTTTTACTGGCATTTTCCATTCCTACCAATGCTTCGAATGTAGAAATTTCACCCCTGGAAAAACTGGAGCATCAGCTTCATATTCCGGTAAGTTTTCTGATCATGCCAATATTTGCTTTAACGAATACCAATATTACGTTTTCCAGTGAAATGGTTGCCGGAGTAACTAGTACATTAGGATTGGGAATTATCTGTGGATTGGTATTGGGTAAGCTGATCGGGATCAATTTATTCTCGTTGATTGCCATTAAATTAAAACTGAGTTCCCTTCCTCAAAACAGCAACTGGCTACAGATGATTGGTGTAGGATTGTTAGCCGGAATCGGGTTTACCATGTCCATTTTTATTGCATTGCTTTCCTTTAAAGGAGAAATTCCGATTCAGGATGAAGCGAAGTTTGCCATCCTGATTGCGTCGTTTATCGCTGCTATTGCCGGATTTACCATATTGAGCATAAGTTCAAAAGAAAACCCTGAACTGGAAGAAAATTAGTCTTTCTTCCCGTTCTCCAATTTTCTCTTGTGTTCCTCATCATTATCAAAGTCCGGTTCAGTAATCTGGGCATGATATTCTAACGCTTCTTTCTGGATCTCATCAGACAGCAGCTTTTCAATTCTGAGTTTTCTGATCGCCATATTCAGCTCATTTCCAAATAAAAGAAGATATACATTGACATTCACCCAAACCATCAGTAGAATCATACTTCCAATAGAGCCGTACAGAACATTATATCGGGCGATATCCTTTACATAGATGGCAAAGATATACGTTGTCACCACAAACAGTACCGTGGTAAGAATAGCTCCCGGAACCGCTTGCCTGAATCTTGTGATTTTTACAGTTCCCAACCAGTAAAATAAGGTAAGAAGGATAAAATAGAAAAGCGGGAAAGAAACAAACCCGATAATTTTAGACAGGTTATCTACAAGCCACGTTACATCATAAGCAGGCGTAAAAAGCTTCATTACAACCTCGGCATAATACACTCCAAACAGTGTTAAAAAAACGATGGTAATAAAGCCTATCGTGATAAAAAATGAAAGAATAAACTCTTTGACATCACTTAATTTTTCATCTGTATTTTCGTTAAAACCGTTAATCAGGGAAAATGTACCATTGGTAGCAAAAATAAGAGCCAGAAGAATGGTCAGGTTACTGATTCCTTTCATGTTCGGAATGATATTGCTTACGATGTATCCTTTCACATCTCCTTCCATGTTGGAAGGGAAAACATTATGCATCAGCACATCAAAAATATAAAACTGAAGCTCATCATACAGCGGCATATGAGGCAGTACAGAAAGCAAAAACAGAATAAACGGAAAGAGGCTTATGGTAAAGCTCCAGGAAATTGCAGCCGCTTTTCTTCCAATTTTTCCTTTAAATATCCCGGAGATATAGATCTGAAACATCTGCCAAAGCGATATTCCCAAAACAGGAATATGAATGCTGTCAAAAAACTCTTGAATCTTTAAAATAAATTTAGGAAGCTTTACACTCATCGATCTGTTTATCTTTATACAAAGGTAGGGGAATTAAATTAAATGGGGAAAAGATAGGTGGCAGATGTTAGGTAGCAGGTGGCAGGTTTTAGGGATTAGTGGTTTGAGAGTTTGAGAGTGGGAAGGCTTTAGAGTTTAAGGTAACCCGCAACTGATATAACTTGCAACTCGAATCCCGGAGCCCGAAACAAATAACCTTGAATCCCGAAACTGCAACCAAAAACCAGCAACAAATTAGCCGCGAAACCCTATCTTTGCACTCTGAAACTACTTTACAATGCGAATCAGTTTACTTTGTATCGGTAAAACAGATGATAAGGAAATTACCTCTTTAATCAATTATTATCTCAACCGTCTCCCCAAACACTGGAATTTTGAAATCACAGAAATTCCGGATGTAAAAAATGCCAGAAACCTATCCCCTGACCTTCTTAAAAAGGAAGAAGCCAGATTATTTTTAAACCATATTGATAAAAACGATCTGGTAGTGATTCTTGATGAAAAGGGAAAACAGTTTACCAGCCGTGAGTTTTCTCAGAAAATTGATACCTGGATGAATTCTTCCGTAAAGAAAGTACATATTCTGATTGGAGGCGCTTATGGCTTTTCTGAAGACATCTACAGCAGAGCCAATGAAAAAATGTCTTTATCCAAAATGACTTTTACCCACCAGATGATCCGCCTGTTTATTGTGGAACAGCTCTACCGTGCTGACCAGATTCTGCAGGGAAAACCTTACCATAACGATTAAAACAAAAGAGATGGTCTCAAAAGTCAAACAATTGGCTTTTGTCATTCTGAGGAAGGAAGAATCTCATGGATAACCAAAAGTATGAGATTCTTCATTACATTTCATTCAGAATGACATTTTTGAGACAACCCCTTTCTTATTTCAAGCCTATCTGTCTCTTTGCCTCTCCTACCACAAAAGCAACGGAATTGGCAATATTAAAGCTTCTGATGAGTTTCGACATAGGAATGGTCAGATGATTTTCAAAACGGTCCAGAACCTCTTTACTCAGTCCCACACTCTCCTTTCCGAAAACCAGCCAGTCTCCATCCTGAAAGTCAGTTTCAAGATATGATTTTTCAGCATGTGAACTCATTAAAAAGACACGTGACACATCAGGAATTACTTTAATCCATTCTTCCACATCTGCATATTCAGTAACATCGAGATGTACCCAATAATCCAATCCGGAGCGCTTCAGGTTTTTATCATTAATTACAAATCCAAACGGATGAATCAGGTGTAATCTGCTTTCGGTTCCTACACACAATCTTCCGATATTTCCTGTATTATTGGGTATTTCGGGCTCTACAAGAACAATATTCAACATCTTTCTATCTCTTTATTCTTTTTTGGTATGGATTTATTTAAATGATTTGGGGTAGAGTGTATTTTAATTTATTTCTTTACACATTTAGCATAAGAATCAGTAAGGACTGCTTTTTCATAGCCTAAAGCAACTGCTTTATCCAGATTTTCACAAGCTTCCTTAATTTTGGAAGTGTCCATCAGAATCATAGCTTTGCTCACATAAGACTGGGCAAATTTCGGGTCTATGGAAATCGCTTTATTGGCATCTGTAAGAGCTTCTTTATATTTCTTCATTTTAAAATAGACGTCTGCTCTACCGTTATAGAGTAGTGATTCTGGTTTTTCGGCAATAAGTTTATTATAATCTTTTAAAGCTCCGTCCAGGTCACCATTATTTTTTTTCAGATTGGCCAATCCTGTCTTTGCAAAAATATTGTCAGGAGCAAAAGTCAGGATCTGATTGAGATCTTTGATGGCAAGATCCTTTTTTCCCTGACTGTCGTAAATTTTGGAACGGGTAAGATACAAATCAGCTGTTTCAGGATTTACTTTGAGTCCCTGATCTATATACTCCAATGCCTTCACTTTGTTTCCTTTCTGGCTGTAAAGCGATGAAAGATTTACGTACACAGAAACCGACAAGGGATTTGCTTTCAAAGCAGAATCGTAGGATTTAAAAGCCTGAGTCGTTTTTCCAAGCCTTCTTTGGGCTGTCCCCAGATAATCGTAATATTCGGATTGAAATTTTTGAATCTGTTCTTTCTCTGCCAATTTTAAATACTGCTCTTCTGCACATTTATAATCAGCTTTCTGGAAGCATTCTTCAGCCAGTTTTTTATTCTGGGCATAGAAATGAAGGGCGAAAAAGAGGGAAATTACTGCTGGTAAAGTTTTTTTCATGAATTTATAGTTTGTTTGTTGATCACTTTTTTGGCGAGTGCACCAAATATCACTCCCAATAAAGATCCAACAAACGCCCCCACCAAAATATCTATCGGGAAATGCACTCCTAAATATATACGGCTGTAGGAAACCACTATAGCCCACACAAATATAGCATATGGAAACCATTTAAGCTTATTTTTTAATAAAATACTTAAAAAGGCAGCCAAAAAGAATGTATTGGAAGCATGAGCAGAATAAAACCCAAACTGTCCACCACATTTCACGATTCTCATGTGATGCTCCAGCGTAGGATCATGACAAGGTCTCAACCTTGCCACACCATATTTAAAGACACTGGCCAACTGATCAGAAACCGTTGCCCCAATAGCCAGAAATATAAGAATAAAAACTAATGATCTTAGTTGATAATTTTTGTATAAAAAATAAAGAAATATAATATAAAGAGGTACCCAGATCCAGGTACTGGAAATCAGCATCCAGAACTGGTCGAAAGATGAATCCCCCAAATTGTTAAGGTAAAGAAATACCTTCTTATCTTCCTGAATGATTTCCTCCATACTTATCTGCTTACAGGTCCTTCGTAAGTCTCATCATCTGCCGGTTTCGGTTTTGGAGGCTCATTAGAGACCACTGAAGAAGGTTCCGTCAGAATATCTTTTTGGATATCATTCATAGGGTTGAAATCCTTGGCAGCGTCTTTTACCTTCTCAATCTCACGTTTGATTTCAGAAACAGGATTATCCGTTTCCTTCATGATTTCAGTTTTGATATCTTCCACTGCTCCACGCATTTTTCTAACGCCTGCACCTAAGTCACGCGCAATCTGAGGCAGTTTATCCGGACCGAATAATACAACGATTGCAATGGCAATGAGTGCCATTTCTCCAATGCTTAATTCCATGGCGTAAAATTACGAAAGATTATTGCATTTATAGACTGTAAACTAAAAATTTAAACAAATTTTAAGATTTTATAATGAAGTTCAGGATTCAAGGTTCAAGGTTCAAAGTTTAATGTTTAATGTTTTGTGGGCGGGTTGCGGGTTTCGAGATTATTTTGTTGCAGGTTGCTTGGTGAAGAGTTTTTGGCGTTGGTACAAGGGACGAGGTGCTGGTTCTTTTTATTCCTGTTTACCCACAAACTTTAAACCAAGAACCCTGAACCCTCAAACCCTCAAACTCTCAAACCCTCAAACTCTCAAACTCTCAAACTCTCAAACTCTCAAACTCTCCCACTCTCAAACTTAGCTACCTGACATCCGCAACCCGCAACCTCGATTTATTAATTAACAAATATTTAATTCAAAACAAAGAGAATTACATAACAATTCTGTATATTTATAACACACAACCAAATAAATATTAATTATGAAAAAACTAGTGACTACTTTTAAAGTTTTCGCCCTGTTATCGGTAATGGCACTTCACAGCTGCCAGAATGAAAACAATGAAATGAACCAACAGGAAGCGGTTCAGGCTAAGACAACCATCGATGAGCTGAAAAAAGAAATTACTCCTTCTTCTTCTCAGATTGTTCCTGACGCGGTACAACTTCAACTGAATGAATCCACCAAAAATCTTGAAACCTATTTAAAAAATGATTTACAGATTGTTGGTGTAACTGTACTTGGGAAAATTTCAACCCAACAAGGGGTAGAACTTTCCAAAAAACTGATTACAGATAAAGATCAGTTCATTGCATCCGGAAATATTATGGATCCATCTTCTGTAAAAATCGGAAAAATTGGAGATTTGTATCATGGTGAGGATTTAACAATCGCCCGACAAGGATTAAATGAAGCCATCACTGAGCAAGTAAAACCCGGCACCCAGGTTATGGAAGTAACATGGAGCGGCAAAAACGGAAAATTTACCACCTTATGTTTTTATGGCGACTCAGGAATTATCTGGGATAATATCTTCGGAGGTCTTGTGATGATGGACACCCGTGGAAATTCAGAAGCATCTGACCAAGCTTCTAAAGTAGCATCCAAATGGTATAAACAGTGGTGGACAGCCAACTGGCTATGGGGATCTAAACGAGGTGAAGCAGGATATCAGATTACTATTTATTATTCAGGATCTACAGTTTCCAATGCGGATGTAAGCGATTGGGGATATATCAGTTTAGGAAAAGCAAAAAGCGAAAGTAAGATCACAAAAAGAACCGGAGCTTATGGGCAGTGCCGTTATGCACTGGGACTTTGTACCCCTACAGGTTCTTTAAGCTTTAACTCAACCAATTTCTCGGTATCATTCTCCGGATTGGGCAGTAATATTGTAAGTAACGGGACAAAATCCCTTTATCCATAGTTATTTTCATAAAAATCAGATTTTAATCAAAACGGGAAGCTCAGTGAGCTTCCCGTTTATTATATTTTATAAGTCTTACCAGATTCTGACTTTTGACTTCAACGCTTCTATTGCATTTTCTTTAAGCCCAAAGGTATTAATCAATATTTCATAGAGCTGTATATCATTTTCTATCGTTACAGATTCCTTTTCACCATCACCGGAACGTATATTCAGCACATGATCTGTATACGTATAGCGGGCATTCTCATCTACTTTTGAAAGAATCAGTCTGTTCTTAAAATGAGAATCCGGATGAGTAGACAAATACCAGTTGGCAATATCAAGGTCAACAGGTTCTACATGTTCAGGAATAAACCGGTATACCGGAAGCCATTGCTCCTTCCACATCCAAAGTGTATAGGTTTCTTCTTTATGGGAAACTTTAAACATTCCGTTGGGTGTTTGCTGCTGCTCTTCTTCATTTAAAAGTACAGGTGCAGTGAGCGTGGCTGTTCCAAATCCACAATCTGCCACATATTGATCTCCATCAAAATCGACAATAAGCAAAAGGTGAGTCTGTGCAGCAATACTATCCTCCTGCCTTCCCCACACTACCCTTCCAAGCTGGAGTTTGATGTTGAAGCCTAAGGATTTTAAAACTTCACTTAAAAGCAGATTCTGTTCATAACAATATCCGCCTCTGGATTCAATAACCAACTTTCTGAAAATATCATCTACATTCAAAGAAGGAACAATACCTGTATAAGAATCAATATTCTCAAAGGGAATATATTTGGGATGGAGCTGATGTATTCTTTTCAATGTCTCCATACTCAATTCCGGAGTTCCGGAGAAATGAATCCGTTCAAAATACTTTTCCAGATCTGCTGTATTCATAATTTGGTTTTTCCTGTTTCAACAATGAGTAAAACTATTTCACTCCTGTAAAATTATTCAAAGATATAACGCAAAATCATCTATATCTCATCAATAGAACAAATCTATTTAATGAAAATCTTTTTTTGAAGTCACATCAACTAAATTTTTATTTTTCTTCTGAAAAGCAGAATAGGTAATTACCACACTGACCGCCATTAAAATAAAAGCTAAAAAGAAAGGTGCACCGGAAAATTTGAACGGCGCTTCATCATGCGTAAAATAGTAAAATAAATTGGTCATCATCGGAGGTCCGATAATGGATGTGGCACTCATTAAGCTCGTCAATGCTCCCTGAAGTTCACCCTGTTCATTAGAGGGAACACTTTTCGTGATGACAGACTGTAAAGCCGGTCCACAGATTCCTCCTAAACAGTAAGGTACCAGAAACACAAACATCATCCAGCCTTCTGAAGCAAAAGCAAATAACAGCATTCCTACAGCGTAGAAAGCCAATCCGTAATAAATACTTTTCTGCTCTCCCAATCTTGGAGTCGTATATCTGATAAGCCCGCCCTGTACAAGGCCAACCAACAAACCTACTACTCCTAATGAGATCCCCACCATTCTTTCTGTCCAGCTGAACTTATACATGGTAAAGAAACTCCAGTTACTCTGTACAGCATGACCTGCAATGTAGATTAAGATCAATGAAACAATCAAACCTGAAATTTCAGGATGTTTTCCTAAAAATTTAAATGAACCAATAGGGTTGGCACGTTTCCAGTCGAATCCTCTTCTTTTATCTTTATCCAAACTTTCAGGAAGGATGAAGTATCCATACAGGAAATTAAGCAGACACAAGCCCGCAGCAGCATAGAAAGGAACTCTGGCGCCATAATGTCCAAGAACTCCGCCCAGAACCGGTCCTATGATAAATCCGAGCCCAAAAGCAGCCCCTATCAGTCCGAAATTCTTAGCTCTGTCTTCATCTGTGGAAATATCTGCAATGTAAGCACTGGCCGTGGTGACACTCGCACCCGTAATCCCTGCGATAATCCTTCCCAAAAACAACCACCAGATGGTGGGAGCCAGTGCAAGGAAAATATAATCTACTGCAAATCCGAAAAGAGAAATCAGAATGATGGGTCTTCGTCCGTATTTGTCACTAAGGTTTCCTACTAAAGGAGAGAAAATAAATTGGGTAAATGCATAGGCAAATCCCAGCCAGCCTCCATATTTTGCAGCCTCACTGATATCTGCGTGAATAAGTTCCTCAATTAATTTGGGAACAACAGGAATGATAATCCCCCATCCCGTAATATCGATCAGTAAAGTAATAAATATGAAGCCTATAGCCGCTTTTTTCTTTGAATTTTCCATGATGGTGCAAAATTAATCAAATCTGAAAAATAATGATTCTAAATTATGATATGAATAGTTAATATGATTATTAAAAAAAGTAAAGCCAACATGATCATGAATAGGTAACCTTTGTTTTTTGACTTTGATTTAAGAAAAAGGCCGTCTCTTTCGAAACGGCCCTTACTAATTTATTGTAGTTTGTATTACTTTGAAGCAAGCTCTTCTTTAGCAGAAGTGGATTTTCCATGTACCTCTTCTTCTTTTCCTGTTTTAAGGAAGTCGTAAGCAATTGCAGACGCAATAAAGATGGATGAGTAAGTACCGAATCCAATACCGATTAACATCGCAAACATGAATCCTCTTAAGTTATCACCACCGAAAATGAAGATCGCAAGGATCACCAGAATCGTAGTAAATGAAGTGTTGAATGTTCTACCCAATGTACTTGAAATAGAGTCATCAAACAGACCTGCTAATGTTAAAGATTTTTTCTCTCTCAGGTATTCTCTGATTCTGTCGAAGATAATTACCGTATCGTTGATTGAGTAACCTAATACAGTAAGAATCGCAGCGATGAAATCCTGGTTGATCTCCATGTTGAACGGCATATATTTGTGAAGCAATGAATAGGCTCCTAAAATAATTACCGCATCGTGGAATAGAGCAGCAACTGCTCCAAGAGAGAACTGCCATTTTCTAAATCTTACAAGAATATAGATGAAGATCATTGCTAATGCCGCTAATACCGCATAGATACCGTGTGTCTGGATATCATCAGCAACAGAAGGTCCTACTTTCTCGGAAGAAATGATTCCTGCGTGGTCTTTATCAGCAGATTTGAAATCTTTCAATGTAGTTCCTGCCGGTAAGTTTGATTTTAAACCTTCGAATAATTTCTGTTCGATAATCTGGTCAGCTTTCAAAGATTCGTCTTCGATAAGGTAATCGGTAGAAATCTTTAATTGTTTGTTGTTTCCGAAAGTTTTAGCTTCTACAGAAGAGTTCTTACCATCTTCCGTTTTGAATAATGCTACTAGTTTTTCTTCAACATCTTCAGCTTTTACATCTTTATCAAATCTTACCACATAGTTTCTACCACCGGTAAAGTCGATACCGTATTTGAAACCGTGCGTTGCGATTGAAATCACACAAATAACGGTAAGAACAGCAGAAACGATGTAAGCATATTTTCTCTTTCCGATGAAATCGATCCAGGTATTTCTGAATAGGTTCTTCGTAGCCGGAGTCCAAACAGAAAGTCCTTTTCCTTTATTTAATCTTGAGAAGATCATTACTCTTGAAAGCAATACAGACGTAAATAATGTCATTAAGATACCGATCATCAACGTCAATGCAAAACCTTTAATAGGTCCTGTTCCGAAGAAGAACAATACAACTGCCGTTAAGAAAGTCGTTGTGTGACCATCGATAATCGCATTTAATGCATGTTTGAAACCATCTTTGTAAGCTTCAAGGATACTTTTCCCAGCGAATAATTCTTCTTTAGTTCTTTCATAAATGATAACGTTTGTATCGACCGCTACTGCCATCGTCAAAACGATACCCGCGATACCTGGAAGCGTAAGGGTAAAGTCACCCGAATCCATAATACCGAAAATATAGAATAAGTTGATCACCATTGCAATTACCGCATATACACCAGCTCCACCATAGTAGAAAATGATATAAACAATGATAATAGCGAATGCAATAATGAACGACATTAAACCAGAATCAATAGCCTCTTGTCCTAAAGACGGACCTACAACGGTAGCCTGAACTACTTTTGCACCTGCAGGCAATTTACCAGCACCTAACACGTCTACCAGTTCTTTAGCTTCTTCCTGAGAGAAGTTACCAGAGATCTGAGTTCTACCGTTAGGGATAGCATTTACAACGTTAGGAGCTGTGTATACTCTGTTATCAAGAGTTACGGCAACCGGTTTTCCAACGTTTTTCTCAGTTAATGTTTTCCATTCTTTTGCTCCTTTAGAGTCCATCTGCATATCTACCACTACTCTGCTTAGTTCATCGTAGCTGATCGCAGCAGTTTCCACAGCACCGTCTACCGGAGCTTTCTGGTTGATGTTACCTCTGATCGCATACAATACCAAGCTTTCGCTATCTGTAGCTTCAGGTTTGTAACCCCACATGAACTGTGTATATTTAATGTTAGCCGGACGTAAAGACTGACCTACTTTGCTGTTTAAGATTTTGTTTACAACTGCAGTATCAGATAATTTTACGTTAGCAACACCATTTGTTCTTAATTTGTCAAGCTGTAAAAGGCTCATGAAGTTCACATTCTTTGCCACTCCCATAGAATCTCCTTTTGTAGCAACCATAGTTGTCAAAGTCTGGAAATAAGGTGCAATTTCAGGAACCTGCTGTACTTCCCAGAACTGAAGTTTTGCAGAAGTCTGAAGCATTTTCTTCACTTTATCGATGTCCTTCATACCAGGCATTTCCACAGAAATTCTCGCTGTACCAGGTACTCTCTGAACGTTTGGCTGGATGGCTCCAAGCTTATCAATTCTCGTTCTGATTACCTCGAAAGCTGTTCCTACAGACGCATCGATTTTTCTTTTAACAATGCTTTTCACCTGCTCATCAGGCGTGTTGTACTTCACCTCAGTAAGGGTTGTGTTTCCGAAAATTTCCGGATCTGCCAACTTCAGGTTGGTACCTTTAGCTTTGTTAATTACATCGAACTGCTCGAAGAAGTTGTCGATGTAAGGTTTAGTAGAATTCTTCTGTGCTTCATCAGTTTTGTTTAAAGCCTCAATAAGAACAGGATTGGTAGAATAATTGGTTAAATCATTCACAAGATCTCTCTGGTTGATTTCCAAAAGAACGTTGATCCCTCCTTTCAAGTCAAGACCAAGTTTCATTTCCTTGTCTTTGGCTTTAGTGTAATAAAGTTTTGTGAATCCTAAATTCAAAGTATCCTTAGAAAGTCTTGCGATTTCTTTCTGATACTTCTCCGGATTATCTCCTGCAATAGCAGTCGCCTGCTTTTCAATTTTGCTGGCGTACCATGTTGGTAATAGCTCGTTTAAGCAAATCAACCCTAGTACAATAGCGACAATTGTAATAAGTCCTTTTCCTTGCATTTTGTTATAACTACGTTAAATTAAGTCGGCAAATATAATGATTTTCTTGTATTTTATGAATTTTTAACAACAGAAATGGTTTATTTCCAGATATATTGGTATCGTGATTTCTATTTAAGATTTAACAATTTTTTCATACTATCATAATGAAGTCTTCAAAATCGATTGGTATAAAATTTTCATTTACTTTTCCAACACACTAACTCTCAAAATATTATGAAAAAATTACTTTTTAGTATCAGTATTTTTTCTTCCTTAATTGTTAATTCTCAAAGCATTAATTTGGAAGAATTTGCTACAGGACTTACCAGCCCTGTAGAGATTACGAACGCCAATGACAGCCGGCTTTTTGTGGTTCAACAGGACGGCATCATTAAAATTATTCAACCCAATGGGACAATTAACACAACCAACTTTCTGAATATCGGATCAAAAATTACTTTCGGAGGTGAAAGAGGCCTTCTCGGTCTTGCCTTTCATCCTCAATACTCTGCCAACGGGTATTTTTTTGTGTATTATAACAATCTTGCAGGCAATATTATTGTTGCCAGGTACAGTGTAAGTTCAACAGATCCAAACGCAGCAGATCCTGCCTCCGAAAAAATCCTGTTGAATATTCCCAAACCATTCGACAATCACAATGGTGGAAGTATCCATTTTGCCCCTGACGGAAAACTTTGGATCATCACCGGAGATGGAGGAAGCGGCGGTGACCCGAATAATAATGCCCAAAATAAAAATGTGTTATTAGGTAAAATGTTGAGAATCGATGTAAATGCTACCGGCCCTTACAATATTCCGCCAGACAATCCTTTTGCAGGAGCCGGAGTGGATGGTGCAGACGAGATATGGGCATACGGACTCAGAAATGCATGGAAGTTTTCTTTTGATCTGACAACCGGCAATGCCATGATTGCAGATGTTGGCCAGGGAGCCATAGAAGAAATCAACAAAATGCCCATTACTACAGCCGGATTAAATTATGGCTGGCGATGTTATGAAGGGAATAATGCGTACAATACTGCAGGATGTGCCGGACAGTCTACCATGACCTTCCCTGTTGCCGTATATGACCATTCTGGCGGGAAATGTTCCATCACAGGCGGCTACGTCTACAGAGGAACCCAATACCCGTCCCTTCAGGGGAAATATTTCTTTGCAGACTATTGTTCTTCTCAGATCGGAATGCTGGATACCAATAATGCCATTACGTGGACGACTCCTTATTCCGGAAATAACTTTTCTACATTCGGAGAAGATTATCAAAAAGGATTGTATGTAGCAGATTTAACCAATGGAAAAATTTTCAAAATATCTACAGGAACTTTAGGAACTAGTGAAAATACTTTAGGAACAGTAAAAGTTTATCCTAATCCTGCTTCCAAGGAAATTTTCATTGATGGGGTGAAAGATAAAAGAGCAAACCTGGAAATCATCAGTGCGGAGGGAAGAAAAGTGATGGAAACGGATCAGATTACTAATGGCAAAGGAATTAATATTTCAGGGATTCCTGCCGGAGTGTATTATATTAATCTGAAATCCGGGGACCTGAAATCATATAGTCAGAAATTGATTATTAAATAGTAGTAGCTGGTCGTAAACGCAAACGAAACGTTAAGGCTTTTACATTCTATAAAAAAGGACCACAAAAGGGTTTCACTAAGCAAAAAACATTGGATATTTCTTAAACCATTAAGAAGGATTTAATGAGTAAAGCATAGTTAAGTTAAGATAAATCATTCTGATCTTTAAGCTTAAAGCGAAGCTCATCTTAATACTCTAAACACCTTAATGCTATCCTAATGTTTCAAAAAAGTTTAAACAAGTTCAAAATAAGCCCACGGGTCAATAAAAAAGCGGTTCAGAACTGAACCGCTTTTGTTTTATATTGTCATTGAGAAAATCCTTGTTTCAGGTTTATTTCTCATCATTCTCAGGTCAAAAACCATGGCTACATTTCTTGTAAATGCTCTACCTGCTTCTGTGATTTTAACTTCAGTTCCGTTGATCTCAACCAAACCGTCATTTTCCATCTCTTTCAGCATTTCCAGTGCATTTTCAAGTTCAGGGAAAGAGTTGTTAACATCGAAAGTGGTTTCAAGCTGACACATCAGATTCAGAATATGCCTTCTTACCGTAAGATCCTCATCGCTCAGAACGTGTCCTTTTACAACAGGAATCTCACCCTCTTCAACCATTTTCTGATATTCTTCCACTGTTTTTACATTCTGGGCAAAAGCATACCATGAGTCTGAAATAGCAGACATCCCAAGTCCAACCATCAGCTGGGTATTACTTGAAGTATAGCCCATGAAATTTCTGTGAAGTTTTTTATGAATCAAAGACTGATACAGATCATCGTGCTCAAGAGAGAAGTGATCCATCCCTACTTCAATATATCCTAAATCCTGAAGAAGCTTTTTACCATCTTCATACAAACGGCGTTTTTCTTCTCCACTTGGAAGATCATTTTCATCAAATCCTCTTTGCCCAACACCTTTCACCCATGGAACGTGTGCGTAAGAATAAAATGCTAATCTATCCGGCTTCAGCTCCATTGTCTTTCTGATCGTATGTTCCATGGCATCCCAATTCTGGTGTGGCAATCCAAAAACAAGGTCGTGGCTGATTCCTCTGTAACCAATTTCCTTAGCCCATTCTGTAACGTTTTTTACATTTTCAAAAGGCTGAATTCTGTTGATGGCTTTCTGAACTTTAGGATCGTAATCCTGAACCCCAAAACTCACTCTTCTGAAACCAAGATCATATAATGTCTGAAGATGTTCCTTCGTGGTATTATTTGGGTGCCCTTCAAAAGAAAATTCCGGATGTTCTGCTATATCTACTGTTGAGAAAATTCCTTCCAACAATGTTCTCAAATTCTCAGGAGAGAAAAACGTGGGTGTACCTCCTCCCAGATGTAATTCTTTCAGCTTTGGTTTTTCATTGAAAAGATCAAGATAGAGTTTCCATTCTTTTAAAACACTTTCCAGATAAGGTATTTCAACACTGTGCTGTTTGGTAATACGCTTATGACAAGCACAAAACGTACACAACGCCTCGCAGAAAGGCAAATGGATGTAAATAGAAATTCCCTCCTCTGCATTGCTTTCATGAAAAGACCTGATTACCGTTTCCTTCCATTGTTCCGGTGAGAACGTTGATTCATCCCAATATGGAACGGTAGGATAAGAAGTGTAACGCGGTCCGGGAATATTATACTTATCTATTAAAGAGTTCATTTTGAAAATTAAAATTTTATAAGGACATGAAATTTAACATCATTAAAATTTCATCTTACAAAATTAACCATTAGTTATGAATTTTAGCCTATGAATTATATTAGGTTCTATTTTATAATGAGTCTAAATACGTATGATCAGGCTTTTGGTAAATAGTGATAAATTCTATTCCTGATATTTAAAATTTTAATTTCATCACCGCAATTTTGTTATTTCCGGCAAGAACCACTTTATTAGCATCAATCCACTGGCAGACAAAGAATCCTTTTTCATCAGAAATTTTAGTCCATGTTTTTCCAAAATCTGAAGAATAGCTGATATGCTTGTCTCCTACTGCAATAATTTCTTTTCCTTTTGATCCTGGCTTTATTTTTACACAGGTTGTATATCCCGCATTCTGTCCTGAAGCCTGAATCTGCCAGGTCTCGCCGGCATCAATTGTGGTTGCGATGTTATTGATATTGGCATCCTGCTTAGTATAATCTCCTCCCGCTGCAATTCCAAAATTATTATCAAAAAAATCTACAGAATACATTCCCTGTGAAGATTCTCCCTGTACAAATGGTGTATTGAAAATTTCAAACTTTTCATCCTTCAGATTCATTCTTAAAATTCTTGAAGCTTTCCCTCCGGTTGCAATCCATAAGTATTTTTTAGAGGAGGAAATATTGGTATTACTTGCAGCAAAAGCAGCTTCACCCTCATTTAATTTTACATTATTCTTAAACATGCTCCATTTCCCTTCTTTGTATGCAGCAAGTTTCAACATCTGATCTTTATCTGCATCACTAAAAGTATAGGCTAGCTTATCATTCACAAAATGCAAAGCATCATAAAAAGCTGTTTTCGCTGTATCTTTAAAAACAACTTGTGACTTCAGAGTTTTCTTATCGATAGCAAAGAAACGTCCGGGACTTTCAATATTGATCGCATAAAAAGACGTTTTGTCCTGTGCTAAAGTTCTGAACTGAAGTTTTTCTTCAGAAAGTTTTATCTGTTTCTGAGTTTTATAATCTTTAAGATCTACATACCCGAATTTGGAATCTGTACCGCTGTACCAGACCTTGTTGTCATATAATTCGAGGGCTCTGATACTGATCTTATCATTAAGAATGGTTTCAAGGCTTTCCACCTGTTGGGAAAATGCGGTAAGACCTACGGATAGGAATAAAATGGACAAAATATTTTTCATAGTAATAGTATTGTGACAAAAAAAACCGCCGAAGCGGTTTAATATGATGATTAATCTTGATTCTGATATTTTTCAGGATTGTTAAGCTTACTGTTTGATTTTCCGTACAGGAAGTATACCAAACCTCCTAAGAACAACCATACCGCAGAAAGTTCCAATGCATGAGCACTTAAGTTAAAGATCAAATATAAGTTGATAATTACCCCTAATGCCACTACAATTTTATAAGCCGGAACTTTGAAAGGTCTGATCAGATTAGGTTCTTTCTTTCTCATTACCCAAACGGCAATACAAACCAATGTAAATGCGAACAGGGTTCCGAAACTTGTCATATCTGCCAATGTTGAAATTGGTGTAAATGCAGCGATTAAAGCCACTACAATTCCTAACAGAATAATTCCTTTGTAAGGTGTTTTTGTTTTTGGGTGGAGCTGTCCGAAGAATTTAGGAATCAAGCCGTCTTTTGCCATTCCGATGAAAATTCTTGACTGCCCCATCATCATTACCATTACTACAGAAATTAATCCTACAGTGGCAGCAATCGTTACGATGTTACTAGCCCAGTGTTTCCCGGCAATTTCAAAAGCATAGGCTACAGGAGCTTTAATAGCATCCGGATATTTTCCTTCAGGATTAAAGTCTGTATAATGCATCATTCCTGTTAATACAAGAGATACACAGATATATAAAGCTGTACAGATCAATAGTGAAGCAATGATAGCAAAAGGCACGTCTTTTTTAGGATTAATAGCCTCTCCAGCCTGTGTAGAAACAGCATCGAAACCAATATAAGCAAAGAAAATAGCTGCTGCTCCGGAAATAATTCCTTTAATCCCGTAGGCAGAAACCAGATCTCCTTCAGAGTTCTTGATCTTTATCGGATCAGGAATAAAAGGTTTCCAGTTTTTAACGCCGTCTACCGCGTTGTAAAGATCTGTATTGGAGAAAATGATATATACACCAGCGATAATTACAAAGATAACCGCTGAAGTTTTCATTAAAACAATCAGGTTATTCGCTCCCGCAGCTTCTTTAGTTCCCTTTACCAATAATGCAGTAATTAAAAGAACCAGAATAAACGCAGGCAGGTTCATGGAAAAACCATCTCCGGTATAACTTGCCGGATCTGATGTCAGATAGGCAGGTAAATGAATATTAAAAATCTTCAAAAATTTGTTAAAATATCCGGACCAGCTCACGGAAACCGCCATACTCGCCATGGCGTACTCGAGGATGAGACACCATCCCATGGCCCATGCAAAAATTTCTCCTACAGTTCCATAGGCATAAGCATAAGCTGAACCCTCTACAGGAATAATGGATGCAAACTCTGCATAACATAATGCAGCAAAAACGCAGGCGATCCCTGCGATGATAAAGGAAATTGCAAGTGCAGGCCCTGCATGATAATAGGCTCCTGTTCCGGTAAGAACAAAGATTCCACCACCGATGATAGCACCCACTCCAATTGCTGTTAAACTCCATTTTCCAAGGACTTTTTTCAGCTCACTTTTCTTCATATCTGCCTCATAGGCACTTAGTGGCTTTTTAACCCAAATTTTCGACATGTTTTTTTATTTATTAAGGATTTACGAAAATATAAAAAATTTAGAAACTCTCACGTTAATCGTTAAAATTTCATCATTTATTTTACATTAAAGACTTTAAAAACCTGACCAACACCTTATTCATAGTATTTCTTCAGACATGAAGTTTTTGCGTTCTGATTTTGAACCGCAAAATCAGGAAGCCAGTTGTATTACAAATATGCCGTAATCCGTAGTTTTATAAAAAAAATGTTTGTAAGCATAAATAATAATGATTGTAGTTTAAAAACTACAACAATCTGATAATGGTCAGACAAATTCTTCAGAATAGAAATAAACGAAATTCCTAACAAGGCATTACTTTTCAAAAAACCGGAAAACCATACAGGAACATCACTATTTTTGATAAACTACAAAGAACTTCTTCAAGAAAAGTAAGATTTCTCTATTTTTGATGCTATGAATTTATATGATCTTTTCATAAAGCCTTATGAAGGCTATGATTCTTTACAGATTACATTGGAAGCATCAGGTGCAGTTTTCGGAATCCTGAGCGTATTTTTTTCCATTAAGAAAAATATATGGGTATATCCTACCGGCATTATTTCAACCCTGATCTATGTATACCTTCTTTTCAATGCCGGTCTGTTGGGAGACTGTATGATCAATGTCTATTATTCTGCCATGAGTATTTATGGCTGGATTTTATGGGCCAAAAATTCCGAAGATCATGTTCACGTAGAAGTTACATGGGCTAGCCGAAAAGACTGGATATATGCAAGTATTCTTTTTGTGCTGAGTTTGGCATTTGTTACTTTTATTTATTACTGTAAACCTTATATTGATCATTTAGAAGGTAGTTATTTAGGATTATATCATCTTGATTGGGCCAATTGGATGGATATTTTTACCACTTCCATATTTTTAGTAGGAATGTGGCTGATGGCCAAACAGCGCATTGAGAGCTGGATTTTCTGGATTCTCGGAGATTTGATTTGCATCCCTATGATGATTTTTAAGGGACTTGGAATCACTTCGGTTCAATATTTGGTATTTACTATAATGGCGGTCTCAGGATACGTCAATTGGAAAAAAAGTTTTAAAGAAAAAAAAGTACAATAAAGTCATGAAAAATTTATTTAAAATAGCATTCAGTATTTTTGCTATTACCAGTTTAACCTCTTGTTTAGCATATACCGACGGATACGGAAGCAGCGGAAGCTATGGATATGGAGATCCGTATTATAACAACGGATATTATTATGCTCCGTCAGGATATTACGGAAATGGCGGATATTGGGGTAATGACGGCTACTATTATAGAAACAACATTAATTATTACTATGATAATGGTATTCCTTATTACTACGATAGCTACAATAACTCCAGAAGAAAAGTATACGTAGAAAGAAGATCTTCTTCATCTTCGAGACCTCAGAACGGATTCCAGAATACGCGTACAACGAACAGTAACGGTTCGTACAATAATAACGGAGGATTTAATAACAACAGAAACTCCAACAGCAACAGCGGATTCAGAAACCAGAATAATGGTAATCAAAACAATCAGGGCAACCAAAATAACAGTGGGTTCAGAAACCAAAACAATGGTAATCACAACAGCCAGAGAAACCAGAATAACGGCGGGTTCAGAAATTCCAATGGTAACAGTGGCAGATCAGAATCTTCCGGCGGTGGATTCAGAAATAGCTCAGGCAGCCAGAGCACCAGTTCAAGCAGACAGCAGAGCGGCGGAGGCGGCTTTAGATAAAACGATTATAAATAAGAAAACGAACAGCTAACACTGTTCGTTTTTCATTTTAAATATAGTAATTTTGCTTCTTCATTTAACAAAAAAATATGGAATTTTATAAATATCAGGGAACAGGAAATGATTTTGTAATGGTAGACAACCGTGATCTGCAATTTACCAAAGATAAAGACAGTATTGAAAAATTATGTGACAGACGTTTCGGAATAGGTGCTGACGGCCTTATTCTCCTGGAAAATGATCCAGACTATGATTTCAAGATGGTATATTATAATTCAGATGGCGGAGAAAGTACAATGTGCGGAAACGGAGGAAGATGTCTTGTTGCTTTTGCTTTTTTCCTGGACATTTTTGAAGACAAATGTAAATTCATTGCAACAGATGGTGAACATGAAGCTGAAATCCATAACGGAATCATTAAATTAAAAATGATCAATGTGGATACTGTTTCCCATGACGGAAATGATTTTGTTCTGAACACCGGATCTCCCCACTATGTAAAATATGTAGACAACCTGAAAGACTTTCACGTGTATAACGAAGGATATGGCATCCGAAATTCTGAAAAATATAAAGAAAAAGGAATCAATGTGAACTTTGTGGAAAAAATTTCTGATAATGAAATTTTTGTAAGAACCTATGAACGAGGCGTTGAGGACGAAACTTACAGTTGCGGAACAGGAGTTACAGCTTCTGCTTTAACTTTTCTTCAAAAACATAATCTAACCTCTGTAAAAGTTAAAACTTTAGGTGGAAACCTTAAAGTATATGCTGAAAAAAGCGGTGATGCATTCCAGAATATTTGGCTGGAGGGTCCTGCAAAGCAGGTTTTTAGAGGTAAGACAGATCTTCTTTAAAAACAAAAAACTTTTAATCAACATTTATAAAGAATGAAAAAAGCAATTCTCATTGTCATTCTGCTGGTTTTTGTAGTGGCAGGATTTTTTGGTTTGAGATTTTATAATAAATATTTAGGAAATAATGTAGAAAAGGATGGTTATGTTCTGATTCCTCATAGAGCAGGTTTTAAACAGATCCTCGATTCTATTGCTCCTTATATTAAAGACAGAGAATCTTTTGAAGCTGTGGCTAAGGAAAAAGGCCTTGACACAAATTTTAAACCAGGGCGATATCATATTCAGAGCGGAACAGGCAACAAAAACCTTGTCAATATGATCAAAGCGGGTAACCAGACTGCAAATTCTTACAGAATCGGTGATTTTGGAGATATGTATCAGATGATTGGTAAGGTGACAAAAAAAACAGAAATTGATTCAATGCATTTTGTGAATGATCTGGATGCTGTTGCGCAGGAGAAAGGCTATAAAAATGTTGAAGATTTAAAAAAATATTTTTTCATTGATACTTATAATTTTTTCTGGACGGTAAGTCCGAGAGAATTTTTTTCCAAGTTCGAAAATCAGTATAACGATTTCTGGACCAGTGAAAGGAAAAATAAAGAACAGCAGTCCGGTCTTACAAGAGATCAGATTTATGCCCTGGCTTCTATTGTTTATAAAGAATCAGGAGGGAAAAAAGATGAAATGAAAACGATTGCAGGATTATATTTAAACCGATACAGAAAAGGAATGAAACTTCAGTCTGATCCTACGGTAATTTATGCAATTAATAAGCAGACTAATTTTAAAGAACCTATAAAAAGGGTATTATATAAGCATTTGTCTACACCATCACCTTATAATACTTATGCCAATGCAGGTATTCCTCCGGGACCGATCTGTGTGGTGGATAAGAATTCAATAGATGCTGTTTTAAATGCTGAAAACAACAATTTTATATTTATGTGTGCTGATCCGGCAAGATTCGGGTACCATAAGTTTACTGCAAGTGCTGAAGAACATGCGGTGAATGCAAAGGCTTATCAGGACTGGCTCAATTCAAAAAATATAAAATAAGCTTAGAAGCACCAGAAAATTTAAACAGTTAGAAAAAAATATACAACCATAATGTTTTGATGTTCAACTAGGTATGGATACTCAAAATATTAAGGGTTATTCTTTCACGATCTTATACAAAAAAATAACCTATGAAGAATAAGACAGAAATTGTCACTATTTTCACCAGAAAAACTTTAGGACTTACATTAGTACTTTCGGCGGCAGCACTGGCTTTTGCACAAGAAAAGGCTGGAGTTTCAGGAATCATTGTCAACAAAAAAAATCAACCGGTTCCTTACGCTTCTGTAACTTTCAGCAATAAAGCCAACAAGACTTTAAGTGATGCTGTACTAACTGATGAAAAAGGGCAATATACCCTTCAGCTTATGCCAGGAGACTATGACATTACCGTAGAAGCGATTGATTATAAAAAAAGTGTAGTCAGCAAAAATATTGCAAAAGCAGGTAATATCGGTGCTCTGTCTATTGAAGCAGAGGCTACCTCTACTGTAGATGGCAAAACGAAAGAAATACAGGGTGTTGTTATTACCGCATCAGCAGCCAAAGCATATAAAGTAGAGCTTGATAAGAAAACATATGATCCGTCACAGGATATTGTGAGCAAAGGAGGAAATCTTCAGGATGTTTTAACCAATGTTCCTTCGGTTTCCGTAGACACAGACGGAACAGTATCAATGAGAGGAAATTCAAATGTAAAATTTCTTATCAACGGAAAGCCATCTTCTCTTCTTGGAATAGATGACGGAGCCAATGCTTTGCAGAGTATTCCGGCTGATCAGATTGAAAGAATAGAAGTAATTACCAACCCTTCTTCTAAATTTGAGGCAAGTGGAACTGCCGGTATTCTGAACATCATTCTTAAAAAGGATAAAAAGATGGGATTCAACGGTAGTGTAACCGGAACTTTAGGTTATCTTCCAAGAACCAATCTTAATGCAAATTTAAACTGGAGAAAAGGTAACTGGACCTGGTTCTTAAATGGCGGCGGCGGTTACCAGAAGAATGAAAGTACCATGAAGAATACAACTACCAGAAAGGATGATATTGGCAGCTTAGCCTCAACAGCATTCCCTTTTACTCAGTATTCCCAACAAAATGGTAAGACAACCAGAGAAAGTGATACTTATAACGTGACGGCTGGTTTTACTCATGACTTCAGTGATAAGACTTCCATCAATTTCTCGGGAATGATCAGAAGTTTTGATACGGATCAGACAGGTCTTAATTCTTATGATGAAAGGCAGTATACTACTCCTACTTCTGGTGTAAGCAATGTTTTAAGAGAAAGAAACAGCTTTGGAAATAATAAAAACCTGGCAACACAGTTTGATCTTGGGCTTGATCAGAAAATTGGAGATAATGGCCAGCTACTATCCGCATCCGCAAGTTACCAGACGAACAAAACAGACGGAACCAATAAGATTGAACAGAAAACATTTGTCAATAATCTTTTACAGCCTAATGGTAATGTTACTAATAATGTAATTACAGATTCTAAAACAGACACTTTCATTGGAAAAATCGATTATGAACTTCCAATAGGTGAAAAGTCTAAATTAGAAGCAGGAGCACGTTATGATTATAACAGGAACACGTATGATTATTTTGTAGACCAAAGTAATAACGGACAGCCTTCCTTTACAAGATTTGATTTTACAAGTAACACCGTATATTCTGAAAATATTCTTGGGGTGTATGCACAGTTTAAAAGTAAGATTGGAGAAAAATTTGCGTATCAGTTAGGATTAAGAAGTGAGACTTCAAAGATTGACGTTAATTTTCAAAATTATGATGTAAACGGAAACCCGGCAAATACTCCGGAGGTTAATAAAAACTATACTAAGTTCTTCCCTTCTGTATTTTTAAGCTATGATCTGGCCAAGAACAATCAGATCTTGTTAAACTATTCAAGAAGAATTAACCGTCCGAGAGCTTTTTCCCTGATTCCTTTTATGTCTTTTGATGATGACAGAAACTACTTCAAAGGAAACCCGAATCTTAATCCAACCTATGAAAACTCTTTTGAAGTTGGATACAATCTTTCAAATAAAAAGATCACATTTAATCCAACTCTGTATTTTAAAAAGTCTGAAGATGAGCAAAACAGATATCAATACATCGATGAGACCGGAGCTGTCAACACCATGCCTTTCAACGTGGGTACGGAGACCAACTATGGTTTGGATCTGAATGGAACTTACGATCCTTACAGCTGGTGGAAAATAATGCTTTCTGCTGACCTTTACGGATATAAAAATACAGGAAGTTTTAACCTGTTCCCTGACAATCCACGAACTGTAAATGATTTCTCAGGTTCCGGATTTTCATACAGAATACGTTTTAACAATACATTTAAACCGACTAAAAACTTAAGCCTTCAAATCCAAAGTTTCTACAGAGCTGCTGAGAAAACAGCTATGAATGACAGAAAGGCAATGTATGGTATAGATTTAGGAGTAAGCCAGACCATCTGGAAAGGAAACGGAATTATAGGATTCAACATCAGAGACATCTTTAATACCCGAAAAATGAAAAACTTCTCTGATAATGCTCAGTTTACCCGAGAAATGGAAATGCAATGGCAGCCAAGACAATTTGCTCTATCCTTCACTTATAAGTTCAAGCAAGGTGAGAAAATTGATGCCAAACCTAAAATTAAAAAAGATATTAATTCTAATACAAAAGGGGACGAAGAACAAGGCGGCCCAATGTAATACAGCAAAAATCCCGAAAGAAACTTTCGGGATTTTTTATTTCTGTTATTTTACAGGTTCTGCTTTTGTGTATTTTTCTTTTTCAGCTTCATAAATTCTCCTTCTCAGATCACTGGTGGAAAACCGATGGTCTCTTTTGTTGAAAAATAGCTCAATTCCTTTTTCCTCACAGTATTTTTTCCCTGTAAAGTCTCTGTCCATATAATCATCTCCAATGATTCTTACATCAATCACAAATGATTTAAGGATATCCAACAGGTCTTCTTCTGTGTAATAAGGAACAATCTCATCCACAGCATTCACTGCCTTTAGCTGAATATATCTTTCAACAATAGTCTGGCTTGGCTTATTTTTGTTTGGTCGATCGTGGGACGGATCAATTTGAAGTCCGACGATTAAATAGTCACATACCGTTTTAGCTTCTTCAAGCATTTTGATGTGGCCCGCATGTAATAAGTCAAATGACGAAAATGTAATACCTATTCTCTGTGTCTTCATACTAATTTTAAATTAAAGCTTCCGTAAATAAATGTTCTTAAAAGGTAAAACAATGAATATTCAGGAAGATGTTTTTGTAATTTGTTTTATGATCGTTTAAATTCTTCTTTCAATATAAGCATTTCTCAATGCTAAATTACGAATTTCTGGTGTTCAGATATTTTTGCCATTCCCAAACTGTTCTTAAAGCCTCTTCAAGCGAGGTTTCAGACTTCCAGTGAAGTTCCTTGCCTGCTTTTTCAGGGTTGGCATAGGCAATCGTGATATCTCCTTCTCTTCTGTCGCAGATCTGATAAGGCACCTCTACACTATTGGCTTTTTCAAATGCTTTCACTACTTCCAGTACAGATGAGCCTTTTCCTGTTCCCAGGTTGTAGATGTCTATAACAGTATCCGATGAAGAGTCGTCTATCAGTTTCTTTAATGCGGCAACGTGTGCTTTTGCCAGGTCAACAACATAGATATAATCACGAACGGCCGTTCCATCCTCAGTAGGATAATCATCTCCCCAGATATTCAGTTTCTCACGTACTCCGGAAGCCGTCTGCATTACATAAGGTACTAAATTATTAGGAATCCCTATCGGCAATTCTCCCAGTTTTCCGGAAGGATGAGCTCCGATTGGATTAAAATACCTTAATAGTGATATTTTACTTTGATAGGCTTTTGCAAAATCAATCAGGATCTGTTCTCCCATTTGTTTTGTTTTCCCATAGACACTTTCAGGGGTTTTCAACGGGGTATTTTCATCTATCGGCATTACATCTGCCTGTCCGTATACCGTACATGATGAGCTGAAAATAAAGTTGGAGATCTTTCTTGTTTTAAATTCCTGAAGAATATTAATCAAAGAAAACAGATTATTCTCGTAATAATCTACAGGAATGATCTGACTCTCTCCTACCGCTTTAGACGCAGCAAAATTGATACAGCCATCAATCTGATGAGCATCAAACACCTGAGTAAGAAGTTCTTTTCTTCTTAAATCAAAAGGATAAAAAACAGGCTTCTTACCTGTAATTTCCTCTATATTTTTTAAAATAAACCTTTCCGTGTTGGATAAATCATCTACAATAACCACTTCAAAGCCGTTATTAAGAAGTTCTACAACAGTGTGAGAACCAATATATCCAAGTCCACCTGTAACAAGTATTGCCATTTTTTTATCTTTTGTGCTTTCTTAGTCTTTGTGTTCTCCTATACTTTCAATTTCGTTAACTCCATTATAATTTTTCACTTTAAATACATTAACAATCAGTAAACTCAATATGAGGATAGTTAATAATTTAAAAGTAAAATGTTCTAAAATATTATTTCCATTTAAAAATCCAAGTAGTAGAGGGTAACCTAAAACAAAGATGGATAAAAATAAACTAAGATTTAAAAACAAAATAGCTTTATCATATTTTTCTACAAGATTGACAAAAGCAGATGAGTTAATAACTAACGAAATAGTAATAAGTAATGTTTTAAAAAGATTAAAGTCATTAAATATTTCAAGAACTGAAAATGCTGATATTATAAAAAAAACTAAGCTGATTAAAACGGCTAAGTAGTATACCAGCTTATATTTAAATATCTTTCTTTTCATTAATTATCCCATAAACTCAAGCACCGCATCCGTAATATACTTCAGCTGCTCTTCGTCCAATTCTGTATGCATTGGCAACGAAATTACCTGATCCAAAAGCTTATCAGTATTCACAAAGTCTGCAGCATTACTTTCCTGGAAGTAGGCTTTCTGCTTTCTTAATGCTACCGGATAATAGATCATTGCAGGAATTTCTTTTTCCGCTAAAAACTTCTGAAGCTCATTACGTTTTCCATTCAGTATTCTTAACGTATACTGGTGGAATACGTGAGTAGAGTTCTCCGCTCTTTTTGGAGTCAGGATATTTGGGTTTCCTCCAAATGCTTCATCATAAAAATCAGCTGCTTTTCTTCTAGCTTCGTTATAAGAATCCAGGTGAGGAAGTTTCTTTCTTAAAACCGCTGCCTGAATGCTGTCCAAACGTGAGTTTACTCCTACCTCATCATGGTAATATCTTTCGTACATTCCATGGTTTACAATTCCTCTTAAACGGTGGGCTAATTCATCATTATTGGTAAAAATAGCACCTCCGTCTCCATAGCATCCCAGGTTTTTTGAAGGGAAGAAAGAAGTGGTACCCACAGTAGACATTGTTCCTGCCTGTTTTACACTTCCGTCAGAGAATGTATATTCTGAACCAATTGCCTGAGCATTGTCTTCAATAACAAATAAATTGTGTTCTTCAGCAATTTTTAAAATTTCTTCCATGTTGGCACACTGTCCGAAAATATGCACCGGAATAATCGCTTTTGTTTTGGGCGTAATTGCTTTTTTAATCTGTTCCGTAGAAATTGTGAATGTATCATAATCTACATCTACCAGTACAGACTTTAATTTAAGCAAGTGAATAACTTCTACCGTAGCAGCAAAAGTAAAATCAGCTGTGATAATTTCATCTCCTTCTTTCAGATCCAAAGCCATCAGGGCGATCTGTAATGCATCTGTACCATTGGCACACGGAATCACATGTTTTACGTCTAAATAAGACTCCAATTCATTCTGGAAAGACTTTACTTCAGGACCGTTAATAAATGCCGCAGAATCCATTACATTCAAAACTGCATTGTCTACATCATTCTTTATTTTGTAATACTGACTTTGCAAGTCAACCATCTGAATTTTTTTCATATACTAAATATTTCTGTAAAAATAAGGAATTTAAAATCCTATCAAAAATTTTATTGATTTTGTTTTTATCTTTATACAAATAAATTTTATGAAAAAACTTTTACTCTTTTGTTTCCTAACTGGTTACCTTACTGTTTCCGCACAAACGGAGCTCGTTTTTGTTTACTTCACGGATAAGCCTAATAAAGCTGCTTTTTACGCCAATCCGCTGTCAGAACTCAGCCAGAAATCACTCAACAGGCGTACCGCGCTGGGAATTCCGCTCAATGATCAGGATGCTCCTATTGAGCAGTCTTACCTTCAGAATCTTCAAAATTTGGGATTTGTTGTTACGGATTATTCAAAATGGCTTAATGGTGCGGCAGTCAATGCCACTCCTGCACAAAAAACATTACTTCAGGCTCAAACTTATGTTTCATCTGTTGAAAGTTTTGCCAGAAACAGCTCTACTACTGTGAAAACAACACCAGGAAAATGGAAGGACGATGCCAGCATCAATAAAACACTTACCAATTTTAATTACGGTTCCGGAGCCGGACAAATAGACCAGGTGAATATCCGCCCGCTTCATCTGGCAGGCTATACAGGAACAGGAGTTTCCATAGCGGTGATTGATGCCGGATTCCCAACGGTGAATACAGGAACTGCCTTTTCAAGATTGTGGACCAATAATCATATCAAGGCCTCTTATGATTTTGTAACCAAAACCGGAGATATTTACAATGCAGCGCTCAGTACTCATGGTTCTGTTGTGTTAGGTGCTATCGGTGGATATCTGCAGGATGTTTTTGTAGGAGCAGCACCTGATGCTGATTTTTATCTTTACCGAAGTGAAAATGCTGCTGTAGAAATCCCCGAAGAAGAGCTATACTGGATTGAAGCAGCTGAGGAAGCAGATCGAAAAGGGGTTGATATTATCACCTCATCTCTGGGATACAATATTTTTGACGAAAGCCGTTACAATTACACCTATGCCAATATGGACGGGAATACTTCTTTTATTGCCCGTGGAGCAGGTATTGCCGCTGAAAAAGGAATTTTTGTTCTTGCCGCAGCAGGTAACTCCGGACAACAGCCCTGGCATTATCTTTTGACACCCTCTGATAATGCTAAAGTATTTTCTATCGGATCTGTAGATTCAGCCGGAAATGCCTCCGGATTTTCTTCTTTCGGGCCTAATGCTCTCGGAGTGGTAAAACCAGATGGAAGTACCCAGGGAACTGGCACAACAACCGTGTATGATAGTGCGACCTTAATTGTAAACGGAACTTCTATTGCTACTCCTATTGCTGCCGGAGGTGTTGCATGTCTTATTCAGGCATTTCCAACGATGAACAGAGAGCAGATGAGAACAAAGCTAAGACAAACCGCTTCACTTTATCCTCTTCATTCAGATCAGACGGGATATGGAATTCTTAATTTCGGAAGTTTATATAATCTGGTTCTAAATACCTCTGACACTGTAAAAAAAGAAACGTTTTCTATCTTCCCGAATCCTGCAAAAAGCATTCTGAATATTGCATCAGAACAAGAAGTTCAGTCCCTTGAAATTTATGATAACCTGGGGAGACTCATCAGAAAAAGCAACCACCAGAAATCTATAAAAGTAGAGGATTTTCCAAAGGGAACCTATTATCTGAAAATTCAGACGAAGGATAAAGTTTTCTATGAAAAATTCTTAAAAGAGTAATCTTTTTGTTTCTCGCAGATTATTCAGATTGAGCAGATTTAGTACAACATAAATATCTGTGTGATCTGCATAATCTGCGGGAGATATTCTTGTAAAACTGGTTGCAACCTATTTTGGCTAAAGCCCAAGGATGGGGCAAAAAAAAAGAATGGGCTTTGGCCCATTCCTATTGATATACTATTGTACGACAGGTACAAAACTTTCGTAATAATTTATGCAGAATTTCTACTCGCATTGATATTCCCGAATAAGGAACGGGTTACCAGCTTTTCATAAGCCTCTTTGTTTCCTTCTCCTTTCTGAATTTTCATCAACGCATACTGCTGGATACTTAGCAATGGAAGGACAATCTTCTCACGGATCTTCACAGATTTTCTGGATAACGGATCTTCTTCCTGAAGCATTTTAAATCCTGTCAGCTCCAGCATAATGTCTCTTGAAAGCTCATATTCATCGAAAAGAACATTCCAGAATGCACCGAACTTCGGATTGTTTTTGATATAGTAGGTCAAAGGGAAATAAGACTTATTCATACTCATCATGGAGTTCAAAACTAAAGTTTTAAAGAAGTCAGAACCTTTATACAATTCTCTTACTTCTTCAAATCTACCCTGTTCTTTCATCTTTTGCATCGCATATCCAAAACCAAAGAATCCTGGGACATTCTGTTTTACCTGTGACCATGAACCTACAAATGGAATGGCTCTCAGATCTTCAAATTTCAGTTCACTTCCGCTTCCTCTTTTGGAAGGGCGGCTTCCGATATTGGTTTTCCCGTAGTATTCAAGTGTACTCATTTCCTGAAGGTAAGGAACAAACATTGGGTGCGCTTTCAGATCTGAATATTTTTGATAGCTGATATCCGCCAACTCAATAATCAAAGCTCTTTCCTTCTCAGTAAGTTCTTTTTTGGCATTTTTGAATACGTCATTTTCCACTCCGGCTGTCAGAAGCTGCTCAAAGTTGTATTTTGCCTGTTCTTTATTTCCAAAAATACTGGTAATCGTCTGTCCCTGAATTGTCAGTTCTATTTTATTATTCGCAATCGTTTTTCCTTGAGAAGCATAGAAATCGTGGGTCTTCCCTCCTCCTCTGGCTGGTGGTCCGCCTCTACCGTCAAAGAATACCACTTTAATATTATTCTGCTCAGAAAGTTTTGTCAAAACTTCTTTGGCTTTATAAATTTCCCAGTTGGCTTTTAAATATCCTCCGTCTTTGGTTCCATCAGAGAATCCGAGCATGATCGTCTGCTGGTTTCCTCTTTTCTCAAGATGCTTTTTGTAAACTGGATTATGATACAGCTCATTCATTACATGCTCTGCATTGGCAAGCCCTTCCATTGTTTCAAAGAGTGGAACAATATCCATATTGATAGCTTCATCTTGATAACCGCATATTTTAAAGAATGCATATACATTCATAACATCTTTTACGGCATCAGAATTGGAAATAATATAACGGTTCATTCCTCTCAGTCCATTCAGATTCTGGATTTCTGTAACCTGAGAAACCGTTAACAGAGTATCTTTTACAATATCTTCGAAATCATTTGCTTTGACAGTTTCTGAAATCTGAATCAGTTTATTGAACTTCTGTTCGTCATCAGCCTCTTCATTTCCGTAAACTTTTGCATATACTTCATCAATCACTTTCTGATGAATTCTGCTGTCCTGACGGATATCCAATGTTGCAAAGTGAGTCCCGAAAATCATCACACGGTCTCTGAAATTGACCAAAAGATCTAAAAACAAAGCGTTATGCTCATTGATTAATATTTTTTCTGCTTCATTGGCTTTCTTTAAAATATCTTCAGCTTTAATGCTTTTCCCGTCAAAAATTGCAGCATACAGTTCTTCACTTAATTGGGTCAGCACTTCGGAAACACCTCTGAAACTTAATCTTCTTCTGATAAATTTCAAATGGCTGTAATAAGACTTCAGAATGGCTGAACGGAGTTCTTCTGCTACTCTTTTCGTTACCTCTGCGGTTACAAAAGGATTTCCGTCTCTGTCTCCTCCCGGCCAGAAACCAAGCTGGATAATATCTTCATGAAGGTGGAAATGACCGTTCCCGAAAGTCTTTTTGATCTTTGTAAACAGTTCACCAATGGTATCATAATACACATATCTCAGGTAAGAAATAATGCTCAGCGCTTCATCTATCGGAGTCGGTTTTTCTTTGTTGACAAAAGGAGTTTTCCCCAGCTGCTGCAGAAGCATATCGATCTGCGTCACCGAATCACTGGTGATGGCCCCTCTCAAATCCTGAATAATTCTTTGTACTGAACTCGGATAAAACTGAGTCGGGTGCGCAGTAAATACAACCTTAACACTGAAATCTTTTAATTTCTCACGTACCTTTTCAATTTTATGATCCTGAAAAGAACGTTCAAAAAGATTCGTTACCGTTCCGTTATCACTTTCTGAATGGAGATTAGGAAATGCAGCATCTTCAATACTATCAAACAAAACTACCTGTCTTTCTATATACTGGATGATCTTGAAAAGCAGTTCCAGTTTCTGCTCTTCGTTCTGAAGATCGGTATGGTTTTTAAAGAATTCTTCGACGATATCTTCAGGGGTTTTCCCTGCTTCATAACCGGTTCTGCTTTCTTCATAGAGAAACGGAAGCAGCATTCCGATATTCGTCATTTTATCATAAGGCAGGCTCATAAATAATGAATTGTAGATCTGGAACTTATTTTCCACAATCTGCCTGAATTTTTCTGCGCGTTGGTCATGTATCATAGTAACAAATGTAAGCGATTTTGAAATTAATTTAATTGACAAATGACAAAAATTAAGGTCGAAATACAAAAAAATAATATTAATTTTTGTTTAAAATTTGATTTACTTTAATAATCAGGTGAATCCTATGATTGAAGTCAATTTCAATAACAATATGGATGTTAAAGGTCACTCACTTACATCTTATCAGATTTCGTACCTTTATCTGATAAATTAAACCCTATGGGCTACATCAGAGAATATTACGAACAGATTGTCAAACTGCAGGAATCAGAATGGGCATTTATAGCGGGTCATTTTCACAGAAAGGTTTTTGCTAAAAATGACATCATTACCCAGCAAGGCGATACGGAGAATTACTTATCCTTTATAGAATCCGGACTGGTAAGATTTTATATTCCTGATGATGAATATGGCTATACTTTCAGCTTTAGTTTTGAAAAAGAATTCAGTTGTGCCTATGATTCTTTTCTTACCCAAACGCCTTCTGAATATGAGATGCAGGCCTTAACAGAAACTGTGGTATGGCAAATTTCCTATGATGATCTGCAGAAAGTCTACAACCACACCCATGTTGGAAATCAACTGGGACGTTTCGCTTCTGAAAAACTATTTCTGGCAAAAAGCAAAAGGGAGCTTTCTCTACTAAAACTTACGGCGAAAGAACGTTATCTTAAATTATTTACAGAACAGCCGGAAATGATCAAGCGCGTTCCTCTAAAATACATTGCATCCTATATCGGAATTACACCACAGGCTTTAAGCAGAATCCGCAGACAGATTACTTAACATAGGTTCATTGTATATCTGTTCTCTTCTCCTGAACTTTGTGGGAAAATACGACAATGAATTTATCTATTCTCGCTTACGGAAATCAGATTTTAAAGCAAAAATGCTCAGAAATCATAGAAAATACCTCTGAAATCCAGAAATTGGTAACAGATATGTGGGAGACCATGGAAAATGCCAATGGATGCGGCCTTGCCTCTCCTCAGATCGGAAAATCTTTACAACTTTTCATTGTTGACAGTGAGATTGTTTATAAAAATCTGGATATGGAAGATCAGATTCTATATTTCGGAAAGGATGATAAGGGGATTAAAGAAACCTTTATCAATGCAAAAATAGTCTATACTTCGGAAGAAACCTGGGAAGATCATGAAGGCTGCCTGAGCATTCCGGGACTTTCTCAAAAAGTAAAAAGGCCCTGGGAAATTACCATTGAATATCAGGATCGGGATTTCACAAAACATACGAAAATTTTCACTGGATTAACCGCCAGAATTATCCAGCATGAATATGATCATACGTTGGGAATTTTATATACCGATCACCTGAAACCTCTGACCAAAAAAATGATGGAATCTAAGCTAAAAAAAATCATCAATGGAAATGTTACCGTGGGATATCCGATGAAGTTTTTATAAATTTGATTATTAGACATTAATAATTAACTTTACTCTTCACACCATCCATCATCCATGAAAAAAATATTTACTTTTTTACTCATAGCCCTTCTTTTCATCTCTTGTGAAAAAGATTGTTACAACCCACCTCTGCCGATCCTTTTTAAGTTTGTGGATTCTAATGATGAAAATCTTATTGCCAATGGAACATTGACCACTTATTCAGTTCAGGACGAAGATAACAATAGCATACAACTATCCAAAACATCTGACAATATGATTATTGTAGAAAACGTAGGTGCTTATAATGGAACAAAAAAGTATAAATTCTTTTCTAATATTAAAGACTTAGATTTTTCAATCCAATCCTCAGAATTTAATGGAGGTTGTGATGGCTATCAAATCAATAAAATAACGTTTACAGGTATAGATATTGATGTAACTGCTGAAAAAGGATATTATAAAATTGTATTGGAATAATTCTCTTTGTTAAATTTGCACCGGAAACACATTCTCTATGAAAGTAATCATCGCATTTTCCCTGATTCTCTCCAATCTGCTTTACAGCCAGATCAAGGTTCCTGATGATTATAAAAAAATTCCTGATATTCTTGATACGGTAGAATATCTCTATCCGTTCATTATTCCTGATAGAGACTATGCTTACTGGCGCGTTCTCAGTAATGATGTGGATTATGAAAAATCAGTACTTTATGAAAGCCAGGCTCCTGATTTTATGACCATCAATGAACCAGTTCCTGAAAAAGGTTTTTTCCAGAAGTGCATTGGAAATAATTGCTTTTCATACATTTTGGCATGTAAAAATGAAAGATCTGTTTATTTTTCCAATGAGCAACAGTTGAGAGAGTTTATCGGAACGGTTGATAATCTTCCAGAGGCTATTTTACTGGCAAAAACGTATGGATATTCTGTGGATACAAGTAAACGATTTACCGGAGCTTATAAAATTGAAGACCGCCATATTTCAATGTACCTTATGCAGTCAAAGGGTTGTCCGGCTGTGAAAGAATCTTTTTGGGTTAAAATCAATAGAAAAACAGGAAAGCTGGAAGCAAAAAGCAATGGAGTTTATACGAAGGATGAAAACTGTACTTCTTTGTAACTGAATTTAAAAAAACGCCAAGGCGCAAATTAATTTATCAAGATACAGCTTTAAGGCGCGAGGATTTTATCTGCAATAAAATTTACAAACTGCTAATGTAAACCATTAAGATTTTTTAAGTTGATAAGGATAGTTAAGGGAATAGCTAAAGCTATTTTTCAGCGATCCGCTTTATCTTCCATCAAAGATGGATCTTAATTATTCTTATTGTCTTCATTAACCTTAATGGTTTAATTTCTTATATATTAATAGCTCCCTGCCCAGATGCAATCAAGTAAGCTTCCTTCAACGTTTCGGAATAGGTAGGATGGGCATAGGAAATACGAAACATATCTTCTGCAGTCACCTCATATTCCTGAGCGATAACACCCTGAGCAATCAAATCTGCTGCTCTGGCTCCAATGATGTGAACTCCCAGCACTTCTCCATATTTCGGATCTACCAAAACTTTGGCAAAACCTTCCGTATCCATAGATGCGCGGGCCCTTGCACTGGCAGAAAACGGGAATTTCCCTACATGATATGCGATGTTATTTTGTTTCAGATATTCTTCCGTATATCCTACTGAAGCTACTTCCGGCCATGTATACACCACGGAAGGAATACGGTTATAATGAATATGACGTTTTTGTCCGTTAATGGTTTCCGCTACAAAAACACCTTCTTCTTCCGCTTTGTGAGCCAACATTGCTCCCCCGATAACATCTCCTATTGCATAGATAGCAGGCACTGAAGTCTGATTGTTTTCATTTACTTTAATAAAACCTCTCTCGTCCAACTGTACTTCTGTATTTTCCAGACCCAAACCTTTTACATAAGGACTTCTTCCCACCGCTACCAATACATAATCTGCTTCCAGTTCACCTTCTGTTCCGGTTTTATCTTTAAAGAAAACTTTGCCCTTAGAGCCCGCATTCTCAGTTTTATATAGCGCGTGATTAAGTCGGATATCAATTCCTTCTTTTTTAAGGATTTTCTGAAGGCTTTTCCCCAACTCATGGTCCATTGTGGCAATCAGATGATCAGCATATTCCAGAATAGTCACTTTCGTTCCGATACGATTGAAAATAGAAGCCATTTCCACTCCTATCACTCCACCGCCGATGATTACCATAGATTCCGTTTTTTCCTGTAAAGACAATGCTTCTGTGGAAGTAATAATCCTTTTTTTATCAATCTCGACTCCTGGAATACTTGATGGTTTTGAGCCCGTAGCAATAATATAATGTTGCGCAGTAATCTCTTTAATCTCAGATTCGCTGACAACTTCTATGGTAGAATTGTTGATGAAACTTGCTGTTCCATTTAATCTCGTAATTTTATTTTTGTTCATTAAAAAGTCCAGCCCTCCTGTATTTTTTGAAACTACGTCTGCTTTTCTTTTATACATTTGGGAAAAATCAAGTTCAATAGTATCCAGCTTAATCCCATGTTCCTTGAATTGATGCTGTGCTTCTACATAATGATGGGTGCTGTCCAATAATGCTTTAGTTGGAATACAACCTACATTGGTACATGTTCCTCCCAATGTATCATATTTTTCTATAATCACTGTTTTATAACCCAGCTGAGCGCTTCTAATGGCAGCCACATATCCGCCGGGTCCTGAGCCAATTACGGCAATGTCATAATGATCCATTTGATTAATTAATTTTTTATGATTAAATTTACTTGCAAAATAAAAGCAAAATTAAAACAAACGCTTTCATTTTGCAAGTATTATTTTAAAATTAACAGAATGAGTAAAAAAAGATCCGACTGCCCGATCAGCTGTTCCCTGGAAATGTGGGGTGACAAATGGTCTCTGCTCATTATAAGAGACCTCATGCTGAAAAAGGAATGTACTTATGGTGACTTCCTCAAAGCTGATGAAAAAATCGCCACCAATATTCTGGCGACAAGGCTTCAAAACCTTTTGGACCATGGAATCATTGACAAAAAAGACCATCCGGACAGCAAGCTGAAAATTCTTTATTTTCTGACTCAAAAAGGGATTGATCTTATTCCGGTGATCGTTGAAATCAATCTTTGGGGTGATCAGTATCTTACCATTCCTGATGACCGGAAAAAACTATTGGAAGAGATCAAAAAAGATAAGGAAGCCTTTATAAAAAGGGCAAAAGCCTATCTTTCTCCTGAAGCATAGTATTTACATTAGAAAGGAATAAAAACATTAATCAAAGAAGTTCAAAGCAATAGCTTTCATAAAAATGAATAATAGCAATTTTAAAATTTCATTAACTCAGTTTTCCTTTTTCATTCCGTAAATTTGACTTAAAATAAATTTAGAACAATGCTTAATTTCGAGTTTAAAAACCCAACAAAAATACTTTTCGGGAAAGGCGAAATCGCTAAAATTTCCAAAGAAATCCCTCAGGACGCAAGAATATTAATGATTTACGGTGGCGGAAGCATCAAAAACAATGGTGTTTACGATCAGGTAAAAGAGGCTTTAAAAGATCATGAATTATATGAGTTTGGCGGAGTTCCTGCCAATCCTGAATATGAAGTCCTGATCAATGCTTTACACTTTATCAAAGAGAAAAATATTACTTACCTTCTTGCTGTAGGTGGCGGATCTGTGATTGACGGAACAAAATTCCTTTCTGCAGCAGCCCATTATGATGGTGAACCATGGGATATCCTGAGAAAATCAGTAAGAACATTTGAAGGAGAAGGGATGCCTTTTGGAAGTATTTTAACACTACCTGCAACAGGTTCAGAAATGAATTCCGGTTATGTGATCTCAAGAAGGGAAACCCATGAAAAATTATCTTCAGGAGGACCTGGACTTTTCCCACAATTTTCTGTTCTGGATCCGGAAGTGATCAGAACTATTCCAAAAAATCAGATCGTGAACGGAATCACAGATGCCTACACTCACGTTTTGGAACAATATATGACAGTTCCTTCTTCTGCTGATCTTCAGGAAAGAATTGCAGAAAGTATTCTGATCAGCCTGCAGGAAACGGCTCCTAAAGTATTAGCTGATGATTTCAACTACGATGCTGCCGGAAACTTTATGTGGTGCTGTACAATGGCTCTGAACGGACTTATCCAGAAAGGAGTGATTACAGACTGGGCTGTACACGCTATGGGACATGAGCTAACGGCTTACTTCGGTATTGACCATGCAAGAACACTGGCAATTATTGCTCCATCCCATTACCGCTACAATTTCGAAGATAAAAAAGGGAAACTGGCTCAGTATGCTGAGAGAGTTTGGGGAATCAAAGACGGAAGCGTAGAGGAAAAAGCTGAACTGGGCATCAAAAAACTGGAGGAATTCTTCCATAGTCTTCACATCAAAACCAAACTTTCCGAGTATACAGAAGACTTTAAAGGAACTGCTGAAAAAGTTGAAAAAGCCTTTACAGACAGAAACTGGCTGGGTCTTGGAGAATATAAAAAACTGACTCCACAGGATGCTTATAAGATTGTAGAGATGAGCTATTAAGGGATTCGGGGTGCGGGTTCCGCGGTACGAGGTTTGAGCTACGCTATTTCGAGATTCGGGTGAATGGATTTATTAATTTTCAAGTTGAAAATATACAATCCAAAACTTGTATCTCGTATCGCAGCATTCATAAAATTATTTAATTTACAAACATTCGTTTAAAAAATCGTTATTTCATTACAGATATTTCAAATTTATTTATATTTTAGCATATTCTTAAATTTGTGAAAATGAAAAAACAGCTACTTTTATTTGCCTTTTCTGCCCTGGCACTTACTTCTTGTAAAGATGACAATCTTGAAGCTTATGATATGGATATCATGAAAGGAGATTGGAAGGAAGTTAAAAGGGAAGTAATTTCCGGAAAAGATAATAAAACAGTGCTTTATACTGAAACTTTAACAGGATGTGCAGCTAAAAATACTCTTTTCTTAAGAACGGATTATTATGTAAGCTATACAGCGTATACGGGAGAGGGTGCCAACTGTACTCCATCTCCGAAAACCGAAGGAAGATACACCTACGATGCTGATTCAAAAGTGATTGGAATTAAACTTGGCGACGAAGGATCTGTAAATTACAGAATTGATATGTTAACGGCCAAAGATCTTAAACTTGCCCAGCAATCAGGGATCTTTGATATGGATGGAGATAAAATTCCGGATATCCCTTACGTTACCTACAAAAGATAAATCATAAACTCCCGCTAATCGGGAGTTTTTTATTACTTTTATATCTAATTTAAAACTGAATATAATGAAGAAGATTCTATCAGCATTTCTATTGCTGTACTTTGCTATTGCCTTTTCTCAGGAAAAAAAACCGATGTTCTGGCAGGACATCCAGGAGTTTAAAAAGCTGGATCAGCAAAATCCGCCTCAAAAGGACGCTATTTTATTTATCGGAAGTTCCTCATTCACCAAATGGACGGATGTAGCGGATTATTTTCCCGGCAAAACAATCATCAACAGAGGTTTCGGGGGATCAAGACTTACAGACCTTAATGATTTTGCAAATGATCTCTTAGCACCTTACCAACCCAAACAGATCATTATTTACTGTGGCGAAAATGATTTTGCAGATAATCATAAGCTAAAAGCAAAAGTAGTCGTTGACCGATTCAAAGCTTTCTACAAAAAAATACGTGAGCGATTCCCTGATATTGAGGTAGACTATATCTCCATCAAATATTCGCCGAGCAGAGAAGTGATCTGGCCACAGATGAAAATTGCCAATAAAAAGATTGCTGCTTTTATGAAAAAAGAACCAAACGCAGAATTTATTGATGTTACCAAGGCAATGGAAGATGCTAATGGAAATGTAAGAAAAGATTTTTTTGTGGAAGATATGCTTCATTTTAAACCGGAGGGATATAGAATCTGGACAAAGATTATCACTCCTTACCTGAAATAAACTACAACCCATGATAAAAAAACCAATAACCATTTTATTCTTTGTTCTACTGTATTCTCTTTCATTTTCTCAGGAGAAGCCGAATGAAAAAACAATTCTACAGGAACTTTCAGAAAACGCCTGTAAATGCGCTGATTCTATTGCTTTAGGTAACAGAAAGAAGGAAGATATCATCAAAGATGTTCATGCATGCATTGATAAATACACAGGAGCACTTCAGATCTCAAATCTTTTGAAAGGAGCTGAAAAACAAACTGAAAATGCACCTAAAGTAAACGGAAAAAAACAGATTAACCTGACATTTGACACCAATAAAAATTCAAAACAGTATAAAGACAGCTATAATGAACTTGAGCGCTACCTGATGCAAAACTGCGAAAGTGTAAAGAGAGCTACTACAACTATTGAAACAGATTATGACAAGTTCTCAAAAAATAATATAGCCATTGACTTTTATACAAAAGCCACTAAAGCAGGGAAACGAGAAGATTGGAAAGAAGCCATTCAGAATTACGAACAGGCTGTAAAGATTGATCCAAAATTTATTTATGCATGGGATAATCTGGGAATTACTTATAGAAGGATCGGAGAATATGATAAAGCTCTTTATGCCTACAAACAGTCATTAGCTGTTGATCCAAAGGGTAAAATGCCTTTACAGAATATAGCAATAGCTTATATTTATAAAAAAGAATATCAGAAAGCTATAGATGCCTATAATGATTTTGACAAAGTATATGCCAATGATCCCGAGGTTTATTATGGGATAGGACAAATCTACTTCGCTCATTTAAAAAATAATGAAAAAGGACTTGATTATATCTGCAAAGCTTATAGAATTTATACTCAGCAGAAATCCCCTTACCGTTCTGATGCAGAAGCTGTAATAGGGAGTATCTACAAGGGTATGAAAGAGGAAGGCAAAATGGATAAATTCAAGGAAATTTTAAAGAACAATAACATTCAATTTGATTAAAAAATAAAAACGATTCCCATACCAGGAATCGTTTTTTTATTTTATTTCTTTCTTTTCGACTTCGAAATTGCTTTCTGCTGAGCTCTGTTGGCTCCAAACTTCTTAGGTGCTTTTCTTTTGGAAGGTCCACCCCAGTTTTCTTTGGTATTTTTAGCCTTTTTCTCATGGAATGCTCCACCTCCTTCATTCAGTTTTACCTGTACAGGATTTTTCATCACAACCTGATCTTCTTCGGCAGCGATTTTCTTAGGATTGATCTTAACGCCTTCAGGGAATTCATTAAATTTCAATTCTTTGTCCATCAACAGCTCGATATCAAGCAGCAAAGGTTCTTCTTTTTTCGTTACGAAAACCAAAGCTTTCCCTTCTTTATCTGCTCTACCCGTTCTACCGATTCTATGGATATACTGCTCAGGAATATCAGGGGTTTCAAAATTGATGACATGCGTAATGTTTGAAATATCAAGACCTCTTGCCATTACGTCTGTCGTAATCAAACCTCTGATCTCTTCATTCTCAAACCTTTTCATCGCTTTTAGTCTGTAATTCTGCGATTTATTGGAGTGAATCACATCAAACTGTTCAGGGAAAAGTTCATCGATTTTAGTAAAGAGCAGGTCGGCATGCCTTTTATTATTGTTAAAGATCAATACTTTGGACATATCAGCATCACTTTTCAGCAAATGTTCAAGTAAATTGATTTTAGTATTAAAGTTTTCGACCTTGTACCCAGTCTGTTCAATTTTTTCAAGCGGAGTTCCTGATTTTGCCAATGAAATTTCTACCGGACTTGCAAAATATTCATCCAGCATATCATCTACCGCTTCTGTCATCGTCGCTGAGAAAAGAATATTTTGTCTTTTCTCTTTCATCATTTCAAAAATATGAGTAAGCTGCGGTCTGAAACCAAGGTTAAGCATCTCATCAAACTCGTCAATGATCAGCTTCTGAACTTCCTTCAGAGAGATTGCGTTGTCTATGGAAAGGTCCATCACTCTTCCCGGTGTTCCTACCAGAATATCACAACCATCATTGAACAATAGTTTTTGAGTATTGATATTTTTTCCACCATAAATTCCGATTACTCTTGCGGTAATATTTTCCGTCAGTTTTTCAAGGATTTCAGTCACCTGTACCACCAATTCTCTTGTAGGAACAAGCACCAAAACAGTTGGATTTCCTGTCTTGCTGTATTTCCATGTTTTCAGAACGGGTAAAAGATAAGCCAATGTTTTTCCGGTTCCGGTCTGTGCAATTCCCATTACATCTCTTCCCGAAAGAATAGGTTTCAAGCTCTTCTCCTGAATAGGAGTAGGTTCAAATAATTCCAGATCCGCTAAAACATCAAGAATTTTAACCGGAAGGTCAAAATCCGCAAAAGTGAGTTTTTCCATTTTGCAAAGATAGGTATTTAATTACAAGTTGAAAATTTGAGGTGGCAGATATTAGGCTGCAGGTTGCAGAGAGTAGCTATCTGATTATAGGGAATCACTACCAAATACACTGATCTTTCTGGCAACAAAGAACAGCCAGCAACAAATTAATCACTCATTCATCTTTACACTATTGACTTTGATTTTAATATCATCATCTTCCCATTTACTGGAGGTAACGATAACATATCCTTTCTTTTTAGGATCTTTTTTGATGGGGAACTGATCTTCTTCCCACTGATTACAATGGGTTGAAATAGAAGGCAATAATGGCTTCCAGCCCGTTTTACTTAAAGTATACACATAAAAAGGATGCCAGCAGCTGGTACACCAGTTGGGATAAAATCCGATCTCCTCTTTACCGTCATCATTAAGATCTCCCAAATTATACAAACTTCCCTGATTGGCAGGAGAAATTGTTATGGGTTTTATATTTTTATCACTGAAATAAATGGTTGTTTCACACTTTCCTTCACATTCGTCACCACAGTCGCTGACTTTTGTATAGGCGTATTCTTTTGTTCCATTTCCGTCAAAATCTCCCTGAAGCTTCTCTTCGTTTGCTTGTTGAGCCATAGAATGTGAACTGAATAAGGTGATTGCGGTTATAATAAGTGTTTTCATTGTTGGTTTGTGGTTATGAGTTGCGGATTCGGGGTACGAGTTACAGGGTACGAGTTTCGAGATGCGAGATGCGAAGTTTAGGGTTTCGAGTTTTTGAATTTTTCGGGTTTATTTTCTGGTTACTCTTAGTAGGAGGATTATGACTAAAAGGATTGAAAAGATAAAGCCCAGAACTGCTACCAAAGATAGTTCTCCGATTCTTGGTCCGGATTCGGAAGAAAAAACAATGGCTGTAGCAATGATATTTGCTCCTAAAACCATAGCCAGAATCAGATTGATGACACTGGATTTGATCAGTTGGTTGGTCTTATCAATATTTTTGATTTCGCTGGAAACCGTAAATTTATTTTCATCCAGCTTTTGGAGAACGGAACGGAGTTCTTTCGGAATTTCATCGACATTATCCGTAAAGTTCATCATGCGGTCCATTCCTGTTTTTAAAAGATTTTTAGGACTGATTTTCTTGGTGAAAATCTTTTTGGTGTAAGGATGAAGACTTTTAACGATATCAAGATCAGGATTAATACTCCTTCCCACTCCTTCTATCAGGCTTATTCCTTTGAACAGAAGATAGAAATAATCCGGCATATAAAGCCTGTTGTCCTTCAAAATATCTTTCATCTTATTGATAATCACCTGTACATTGATATCCTGTAATGATGAGCTGTGTACAAAGTTCAGGATTTCTTCCACATCATTTTCAAACCTTCTTTCATCCGGAATTTCATAGCTTATGGCCATTTTTTTAAGGGAACGGACTATTTTATGAGCATTTTTGGCGACAAAACTTACGATAAGATTTTCAAGAATTTCTTTATCATTGGGCTGAATTTTACCTACTGCCCCAAAATCAATGAAAACAATTTTACCGTCTTTTCTCACTAAAATATTTCCGGCGTGAGGATCAGCATGGAAAAATCCGTAGTCTAAAATCTGCGATACAAAAAGCCTCAATCCTGTTTCTGAAACTTTTACAGGATCAATATCATTGGCCAGCAGAACAGATTTGTCGGTTACTTTAATCCCATCGATAAATTCCATACAAAGAATATTGTTGTTGGAAAATTCTTCGTACACTTTAGGAACATAGGTTTCTTTATTGTTCTTAAAATTCAGTCGGAACTGCTGGATATTATTTTTTTCATTGATCAGAGAAACTTCTTCAAGTAAAGATCTTTCAAAGGTAGAAATCGCCTGCTTCAGATTCAGTTTTTCTCCTATTTCCGAATAGGCAGATATGAGCTTTTCAATATCTTTGATCAACAGTAAATCATCTTCAATGACTGACTGTACATCGGGTTTTCTCAATTTTAAAATTACAGGACTGCCATCCAGCAGAACAGCTTTGTAAACCTGTGCAATAGAAGCTGTAGCCAAAGGCTTTTTCTCGATTTCACTGAAATAATCTTTGACGGAAATATTAAACTCAGTTTCCAGCGCTTCTTCTACATCCATATCTACTGTATCCACTTTGTCCTGAAGTTTTTGCAACTCCTGGATCAATTCCGGCGGCAATAAGTCTTCCCTGTTACTGAATGTCTGCCCCAGTTTTACAAACGTAGGTCCCAGCTCTTCGAGAGCGAGTCTTATTCTTTCGTAAACGGTTCCTTTTGAAATGATTTCATCTGAATGACCAGAAGTTTCTTCCTGTTTATTTCCATTCATTCTGGCCAGAAGATCTTTGAACCCATATTTACTTAGTACGGAAATCAGTCTTGCGGATCTTTTCAGTTTTCTTTGAGGCTTATCAAACATAGTGTATCAATAGTAGGTGCAATTTACTCCAAAAATTGTTCCTTTATGAAAACAATTATGATAACAACGCTAACGAATAAAATTAAAAATAACAACACATAATCAGTATTTTAAAGAATAAAATACACCAATATCAATAAAAACGCATCATATATTGTAAAAATTAATATATTTACAACGTACAAATTAAAACAAATCAAAAGTATTAGAACATGAAAAATTTACGCAACAACAAACTATCAAGAGAGCAATTAAAAGGAATTGCAGGAAGCGGAATCATTATCGGAAACTGCTCAAACCAATGCTGCCCTACAGACGGAAGACCAAAATGTCCTGGACTGATCTGTCCTGCTGTAGTATGCCCTCAGTATATGTAAGATCAGATTTTATACAGAATTATACAGTACCCGAAGAAATATTCTTCGGGTATTTTTTTTGCCCTGAAAAATGCCTACGTACCTCAATTTCCGGCACATTATTTCCATCTGGAAGAACAAAAAAATTTATAAATATTTAAATACAACACTATGTTAAAAAAAATTATTTCAGCTGGTCTTATTGTATCAGCAGTTCTGTTTACAACACAAATAAAAGCGCAGGTAGCATCAGCTCATTCTATTGCCGAAGTAGCCACAAAAGAAATGAGTTATTTAGGACTTACAGAATCACAGGTTAGTAAAGTGACAGAGATCAATAAAATGACTGCAGATGCGCTTATTGCTCTTGATAATAAAGCTGGTGATAATAGCAGTTCCCAGAACAACAAAGTAATTGCTGACGAATTTGTTAGCATCATCGCTCAGCGTCATAAGGCAATGGAACAAATCCTTACTCCGGAGCAAATGGCAATCGTAAAACAAGACCGGGCAGAAAAGATTGCGCTTTTCAGAACATTGATTATGGTTCCTATTCTGGATCTGACTGAAAGACAAGTTGAGCAGGTATACGAGATCAACTTCAAAGGAGTACAGAAAGTTCAGAAAGATTTTGGAAAGCGTCTCAACAAGAAAAATGCGAGTCCTGAAGATGCTGACAGCAATAAGGCAAAAAAGGTTATCATCAGTGATTTTAAAGTCCTTGATAAAGATTTTAAAAAGATACTGAGTCCTGAGCAATATGAGGTTTATAAAAACAATCAGGATTTAATCAGAGAATCCGCTAAGAAAGAATAGTTCGGTCTGGTTGGAAAAAAAATATCAGCGGCAGCTCCAATGGAGCTGCCGCTGATATTTTTTATTTAAGGTACGTTTCGTAAAGGTCTTTTCTGCGGTCTTTCATGACCTGAACAGAACCGTTGTGATGGAGATCTTTCAAGAGGTTAAGATCGACATCTACAATCAGGGTCATTTCTGTATTAGGAGTAGCCTCCCCTTTCACGGCATTAGATGGGAAAGCAAAATCGGAAGGAGTAAATACGGCAGCCTGTCCGAACTGAATATCCATATTGTTTACCTTCGGAAGGTTTCCTACACAACCGGCAATGGCCACATAACATTCATTTTCTATGGCTCTTGCAGCAGCACAGTGACGTACTCTCATATAGGCATTCTGAGTGTCTGTCAGATACGGTACAAACAGGATTTTCATTCCCTGATCAGCCAGAATTCTTGGGAGTTCCGGGAATTCTACGTCGTAGCAGATGACAAGTCCTATTTTCCCACAGTCGGTATCAAAGACTTTGATTTCATTTCCGCCTTTCATTCCGTAGTACCTTTTTTCGTTCGGAGTAATGTGAATTTTTCTGTATTCATCCATACGTCCGTCACGATGAAGAAGGTAACTTACATTGTACAAATCATTATTATCACTATCAAAAACAGGCATACTTCCGGAAATAATATTCACGTTGTAACTGATCGCCAGTTCTGAGATTTTATTTTTGATCTGCTCGGTAAGCTTAGCCAGTTCTATCATACTGTCTCTTTCGGAAAGATTATTGAAAGGAGCCAGCAAAGGCGTGTTGAAGAGTTCCGGGAACAGGACAAAATCAGACTTATAATCTCCCATCACATTGACAAAGAATTCTACCTGCTCATAAAACGCCTCAATATCTTTAAAGGTTCTCATTTGCCATTGTACCAATCCAAGACGAATAATGCTGTCCTGCATCGTATTTGGTTTTCTGCTGTAGTAAATGTTATTCCACTGTAGAAGAACTGCATTCTCTCTGGAAGCTTCATCCTCCGGAAGATATTTTTTCAGGATTCTTATCGGAAGAAAATTATTGGAAAGCTGGAAAGATAATACAGGATCATAGATTTCCTTATCTCTTACTTTTCGGATATATTCTCTTGGAGAAAATTCATGGCTGTATTTGTGATAATTCGGGATTCTGCCACCCAGAACAATAGATTTCAGGTTTAATAATTCACAAAGCTCTTTTCGGGCATCATAAAGCCTTCTTCCCAAACGCAGTTCACGGAACTCCGGATCGACAAAAACTTCAATTCCGTAGAGAACATTCCCCGTTGAAGTGTGGGTATTGAATGTGTAATTTCCCGTAATATCGCTGTAGGTATGATCATCTCCAAATTCTTCGTAATTAACGATAATGGAAAGTGCTACAGCAGCCAGTTTTCCGTCAACGGTGATACAGATCTGTCCGTTCGGAAATATTTTTGTGAGTTTATCAATACTTTTTTTGGACCAGATAGATTCCGACATCTGCGGGTAGGCCCTTTTCATCGTTTCCGCCAGCTCATTATAATCCTGAAGGGTCAGGTTTCTTGTTTCTATTTGCATTTGATGTAATTTTACTTAAATTTAGTGAAAATATTTTACTTTAATCCTTATAGAAAAGTACTTCCCAACTATTTATACAAAATTTAACAGTGGATATCTCTGAGATTTTACAAGCAGCAGTTTACTCAAATAATTACTGGAAACATTCTGATTTTGGCTTTGTAATGGAAACCCTTAAACCCCATTATAATATTAGTATGGAAATGGATACAGAAAAAGTTGTTGTTCTGCTGTTGGGAGATAAAACCATCGGATATATCTGTTTGAATTATCCTCTGATTTTTATAGAAAGTCAATATGCGTTACAAATAAAAAATATTTTGCATGCATTTTATGATATAGAATACATTCTTGTCGATAAGCTATCTAATCCATACCTTTCTGTAGATCCTGATTTTTATAATGCTTATTTTGATTTTATGGAAAGCCTGAATGCTTTTTCTGCTGAAGATTTTTATTTTTACAATGTCAATTAAAAATCATTCTTGTCCGATTACATTAAAGCGTAATTAACAGGTCGCTCCTCCGGAGCTTTATTTTTATGGGAACTTCTTTTTTTCTATTAACAGCAGATCCCTACGGGATCAAATCAAGCTCCACTAGGAGCTAACTGTTAATAGAACATATTTGTTTTAAAATTATAGCTCCGGAGGAGCGACCTGTTAATTCATGATGTAAAAATTGATATTTTCAATGTATTTATACTTTTTATCGGACAATAAGGATTAATTAAATTTTTTATTAGCTAATGATAATGAAACCATACGCAGTAACTTTACTTATAAGCACCTTACTTATTTTGATTTTAAGAATCTTTTATCCTTACTCAATCATTAATCTTTCACATAATTTCAACTTATTTTCGGCATCTGAACTCAATGCCGAGGAAGTGAAAACTTTTATTTATGTACATGTAGCAGGATCAATATTTTTAAACTATCTTATTTTCCATAAGCATATACTCTTCAAACTGATATATTGCTTATTAATTGCTTTAAATATTTTATTGATCATGTCTTCATTGAAACAGTTTTAACAAAAAAATCCCACCCAAAAACGGGCAGGATTTATATTTTAAATTCAAGTCAAAAATTATTCCCACTCAATGGTTGCAGGTGGTTTGCTTGAAATATCGTAAGCTACTCTGTTGATTCCTCTTACTTCGTTGATGATTCTGCTGGAAACGGTATCCAGGAACTCGTAAGGAAGTCTGCTCCATGTTGCTGTCATAAAGTCGATGGTGTTGGCAGAACGTACTACAGCAGTATATTCATAAGTTCTTTCATCACCCATTACTCCTACAGATTTTACAGGAAGAAGTACTACAAATGCCTGAGATACTTTTTCGTAAAGGTCATTTTTATATAATTCTTCGATGAAGATATCATCAGCTTCCTGAAGGATTCTTACTTTCTCAGCATCTACCGCTCCCAATACTCTGATTCCTAATCCAGGACCTGGGAAAGGGTGTCTGTATACCAGGTGATGAGGAATACCCAATTCTTCTCCTACTCTTCTTACTTCGTCTTTGAAAAGCTCTCTTAATGGCTCTAATAATTCGAATTCCATATCTTCAGGAAGCCCTCCAACATTGTGGTGAGACTTGATTACAGCAGATGGTCCGTTGACAGACTGGCTTTCGATAACGTCAGGATAAATGGTTCCCTGAGCTAAGAATTTAGCCCCTTCAATTTTGTGAGATTCTTCGTCAAAAACATGGATGAATTCGTTTCCAATGATTTTTCTCTTTGCTTCAGGATCGTCTACTCCCGCTAGTTTTGAAAGGAATCTTTCTTTAGCATCTACCATTTTAATGTTCATATGGAAATGCTCTCCATACTGATCCATTACTTTTTTGCCTTCATCCTTTCTCAATAATCCCGTATCTACGAAGATACAAGTTAACTGATCACCGATGGCTTTGTGGATCAAAACAGCGGCTACAGAAGAGTCTACACCTCCTGAAAGTCCAAGGATTACTTTGTTGTCTCCAACTTTCTCACGGATCTCCTCAACTGTTTTTTCGATATAGTTAGTCAGTTTCCAGTTTTTTTCTGAGTTACAGATGCTGAAAACGAAATTTTCAAGCATCTTCCCACCTTCTTCTGTATGAGAAACTTCCGGGTGGAACTGAACGCAGAAGATTTTTTTATCTTCATTAGCGATAGAAGCAATGACTCCTGATTTTGCATTTAATTCAAAACCTGCAGGCAATTCTCCTACTTCGTCAAAGTGACTCATCCAAACCACAGAGTTCTGAGTCACTCCTTTTAATAAAGAACTTTCTTTAACGATCTCTAAGTTGGCTTTACCGTATTCTCCTTTTTCTCCTTTGTTTACTTTACCTCCTAAAAGGTGAGCAGTCATCTGCATTCCGTAGCAGATTCCCAATACAGGAACTCCTTGCTCGTATAATTCTTTTTCAACCAGGTGAGCATTTTCTGCATTTACAGAACTTGGTCCACCGGAAAGGATGATTCCTTTTGGCTGCTTTGCTAAAATATCTTGTAATGGTGTATTGTAAGGCAAGATTTCAGAGTACACGCCCATCTCACGGATTCTTCTTCCGATAAGCTGGTTGTACTGGGATCCGAAATCTAAAATAATAATACCGTTGTTCATTTTTGATAATTGATAAATGATGATTGATAAATGATAGAGCTAATGGCCACTGGCTAATGGCTTCTGGCTTGGAAATAATTTCCCAATTCCATTTTCAGCAACTAATTTCTAACCTCTAGCGTCTAACTTCTAATTATTAACTGTTTTACAAAAAAAGACTTGGATTAGCTCCAAATCTTTTTTCGTGATTTTTATTAAAACTTTCCGATGTCTTCTCTGTAGAAGCCGTAATCGAAATGTACGTGACCTGCGTCTTCGTAAACTTTTTTGCGGGCATCTTCGTAAGTAGCTCCTGTAGCCACAATGTTCAGTACTCTACCTCCATTGGAAACTACTTTATCTCCTTTGCTGATTGCTCCTGCGTATAACAATTTACTGTGTTTCAATTTCTCTTCTCCGGTAATTTCGAAACCTATTTCGATGTTTCTCGGATAACCTCCTGAACACATTACCAGACAAACTGCTTTTTCGTCTTTAAACTTAAGCTCAATTTCTTTTCCTTCCATACAATCCTGAATCACATCCAGAAGATTGTTTTCCATCAATGCCATCAATACCTGAGTTTCAGGATCTCCGAATCTCATGTTGTATTCCAGAAGGTAAGCTCCGTTTTTCGTTACCATCAATCCGAAGAAGATGATTCCTTTAAATCCGAAACCTTCAGCTTTAAGACCTTTAACAGTAGGTTCCAAGATATTTCTCTCAAAATCTGCGTAGTGCTCCTGAGTAAATTCCGGGCTTGGTGCTACTGAACCCATACCTCCTGTATTAGGTCCTGTATCTCCGTTTCCAGCTTTTTTATAATCTTTAGCTGCTACACATGGGAATAATTTTTCCCCGTTAGAGAAAGCAATAATAGAAGCTTCAAAACCTTGTAAATATTCTTCAATAACTAAACGAATACCAGCATCACCATAGATTCTTCTGATCATGAAATCATGGATTGTAGCTTCAGCTTCTTCAAGGTTGTCACAGATAACAACACCTTTTCCGCCAGCTAAACCACTTGCCTTGATTACCAAAGGATACTGCTGTGTCTGCACATATTCTTTAGCTTCGTTATATGAATCAAATACTACAGCTTTAGCTGTTTTGATATCATAGGTCTGCATAAATTTCTTAGAGAAAGCTTTACTTCCTTCCAGGCTCGCTACTTTTTGAGTAGGCCCGAAAACCTTAAGATCATGCTTTTTAAATTCGTCCTTGATACCCGCTACAAGAGGAGCTTCAGGACCTACGATCGTAAGATCAATTTTTTCTTTAATAGCGAAATCTCTAAGTTCTTTGATTTCTGATAAATGAACATTTTTCCCTATTACATCGGTAGTAGCATTCCCGTTGGCAAAAAACATTTTAGAAATTCTTGAGTCATTCTGAAGCTTTGCCGCTAAAGCAGATTCTCTACCGCCTTCACCTATGATTAATATTCTCATACTTTATATTATTATCTAGTCTTATTTTACAAATATATAATTTTGAATGCTAAAAATACAATCCCTAATTATTTTTTAATTCTATTTTAATTAGTGGAAAAAGTGTCTGACACCTGTAAACATCATTGGAATATTGTGCTCGTTGGCAGCCTCAATACTATCCTGATCTTTTACACTTCCACCCGGCTGAATAATCGCCTTGATACCTTCCTGAGCGCAGAAATCTACCACATCACGGAAAGGGAAAAATGCATCTGAAGCCAGTACCAAATCTCCTGAGAATTTTTCTTTTGCCCTTTCGATAGCCTGCTGAGTTGCCCAGATTCTGTTTACCTGACCGCCTCCGATACCGAACGCCTGAATTCCGTTGGAAACTACGATGGCATTAGACTTCACATATTTTACGACTCTCTGAGAGAAAAGTAATGCTTTTTTCTGTTCTTCTGTAGGCTGTACTTCAGTTACCACTTTGATATCGTCTGAGAAGTGCAGGTCATTATCCTGAACAAGGATTCCTCCGTCTACTTTCACCCAGGTCTGTTTGTCTGAAACAGGGTTTACGATTTTGATGATTCTCAGGTTTTTCTTTTTTCTCAAAATTTCAAGGGCTTCTTCATCAAATTCAGGAGCCATTACAATTTCAAGGAAAGTTTTATTTAATTCTTCAGCTGTAGCTGCATCAATCTTATAGTTCATTGCAACAATTCCGCCAAAGATGGAAACCGGATCACATTCGAATGTTTTCTGGTATGTTTCCAATGCTGAAGTTCCGATTGCAACACCACAAGGTGTAGAGTGTTTTACCGCACAACAAGCCATTTCTTCTTTGAACTCAGTGACAACTTTCCAGCAAAGGTCCATATCACGAAGATTGTTGAAAGAAAGTTCTTTCCCTCCAAGCTGCTCGAAGTCTTTCATCGCTCCGTTCTCGAAAGTAGAAACGTAGTAAGCTGCTGTCTGGTGAGGGTTTTCTCCGTATCTTAAGTCAGCCACTTTTTTATAAGAAGCATTCAGATAAGTAGGATATTCTTCATCTAAAAGCATTCTTGAAATTGCAGCATCATACGCAGAGGTAAGGTTGAATACTTTTCCTGCAAGCTTTTTACGGGTTTCGATATATGTATCACCGTTTTGCTCCATTTCAATTTTCACTGCTGCATAATCTTCTACATCAGTGATTACCGTTACAGAATCAAAGTTTTTCGCTGCGGAACGAAGCATTGAAGGACCTCCGATATCGATAAACTCTACTTTTTCATGTAAAGAAATGTCTTTGTTTACATTTTCAAAGAAAGGGTAAAGGTTTACGATCACCATGTCAATCAGACCAATTCCGTGTTCCTGAACGGTTTTCATGTGCTCTTCGTTGTTACGAACAGCCAACAATCCACCGTGAACTTTCGGGTGTAGAGTTTTCACTCTTCCATCCAACATTTCAGGGAAATTGGTTACCTCATCAATCTGAATAGGATTTAAACCAGCGTCTTTCAAATGTTTGAACGTTCCTCCTGTAGAGATCAACTCATAATTCTGAGCTTCCAAAAACTGCGCGAATTCAATTAATCCACTTTTGTCAGAAACACTGATTAAAACTCTCTTTTTACTCATTTTACTTTCAATTTTTTACTTTTTACAGCTATTTCAAACTGTGTCCGGGTCTTTCACCTCCGAACTTACTTTTATTTTACTTAGATTATTTGCTAATGCAGCAATGTATCAGTCTAGCAATGTAACAATACCTTTAACATTGGTAAATTGGTACACTGGTACATTGGTTATATTTATTAATTTCCCAGGACCTTATTGATCGCTATCGGGAATATTTCATATTCAATCTGGTGAACTTTCTGAGCCAGCGTTTCAGGAGTATCCTCAGCGGTTACTTCGAAAGACTTCTGAAGAATAGCTTCTCCTTCATCAATCCCTGGTGTCACAAAATGTACAGTTGCCCCACTTTCTACTTCTTTGGCTTCAATAACTGCATTGTGAACGTTCATCCCCCACATTCCTTTTCCTCCGAATTTCGGAAGTAAAGCAGGATGAATATTGATTATTTTACCATTCCAGCTCTCGCAGAATTCAGATTTTAAGATGGATAAAAATCCTGCCAATACGATTAAATCTGTATTTTCAGGGATTACTTTAGCCAATTCACTGCTGAAATTCTTTCCTCTCGGAATCAGTATGTTTTCTATATTGTGATTCTTTGCTCTTTCCAATCCGAAACATTCTCTGTCTGCCACAACTAAAGTTACTTTTGCATTCTGGATTTCTCCGGAATCAATAGTATCAATGATTCTCTGCAAATTGGTTCCTGAACCGGATACGAGTACAACGATGTTCTTCATATTTCTAATTAGCCCCGATTGCAGCGGCATCCTTTTTTTGAAATGGCTTTGTAAAAAAGCACTGGCAAAAAAGATATAGCGGAAAGCGGGATTAAGCTTCTAAAACTTTAAATTAATTTTCTCTGCTCCTTCAGTGATTTCTCCGATTTCGTAAGCGTCATCTAAAAGGTGCAATACTTTTTCAGCATGTTCAGCATCTACAACGATTACCATTCCTACCCCCATGTTGAATGTTCCGTGCATTTCTTCACGTTTTACTCCCCCCCTTTTTTCAAGCTCAAGCATCACACTAGGAATTCTGATTTTTGTCTCGTCAATAGAAGCACAAAGTCCTTCAGGAATAATTCTTGGAACGTTTTCGTAAAGACCACCTCCTGTGATGTGAGCAATTCCTTCTACTTTTACTTCTTCCAATACTTTGTGAATATCTTTGTAGTATAGTCTTGTAGGAACTAAAAGCGTCTCATATAATGGTTTTCCTTCAAACTCTTCTTCAAAGTTCGGGAATACTTTTCTTACTAAAGAGAATCCGTTTGAGTGGAATCCAGAGCTTGGTAATGCAATAATTTTGTTCCCAGCTTTGATCTTAGAACCGTCAATGATCTGATCTTTTTCTACGATTCCTACACAGAATCCTGCAACATCATAATCTCCAGGCTGGTACATACCAGGCATTTCAGCAGTTTCACCACCAATCAGTGCACAGTTGTTATCCTTACAAGCAGCAACCATTCCTAAAACGATTTCTGCAGCGATTTCTGAATCAAGCTTTCCACAAGCCAGATAATCAAGAAAGAATAAAGGTTTTGCTCCGTGACAAAGAATATCGTTAGCACACATTGCGAAACAATCTACCCCAATAGAATCATATTTTTTAGTATCTAAAGCTACTTTCAGCTTTGTTCCTACTCCATCTGTTCCTGATACAAGAACCGGATTTTTGTATCCACCGATTTCATAGAAAGCACCAAAACTTCCCAAGTGGTTCAGTACATTGGAATTGTGGGTTTCTCCGACCGCTTTTTTGATCTTGTCAACCGTTTTGTATCCTTCTTCTTTGTCTACTCCTGCTGATTTGTAAGTGTTGCTCATGTTTAATAATTTAATAATGTAACAATATATCAGTTTAGCAATGTAACAATAGCTTCACTTTGGAAACCGGAGAATTGGTAAACTGGTACATTAGTATATTGATACATTTTATTTTAATAATTACTTTTATACTCGATTTTAGAAAACAAAAAAGCCGACAATCTTTTCAGATTATCGGCCGTTATTTTATCTCAGAATTTCAGAGCCCACAACTTTCCCTTTATGAGAAAAACATTGATTATAGGAGGTCTGAATTTTCATCTCTTTTCTTTTTGCAAAAATAGTAATTTTAAATGAATATTCAAATTCTATTTTTCAAGGATTGTTTCAATGGCTGCAATCTTCTTAATTTTTTCTTTTAACTCGCTGTCTTTCTCTTCATTAGAAATTTTCTGAGCGGCTTTATCAAAGTTATCATTAAAGAAAGGAAGTGAAAAAGTTTCCACCACATTTCCTCCGTGGAAAGGGAAACGCTTTGATGCTGCTTCCAAAACACCTGCTCCACCTCTACCGCCCGGAGATGTAGACATCAATAGCATAGGTACTTCGTTCCAAACGGTTCTGTCTTTGATTCTGGATACCCAGTCGAACACATTTTTAAATGCTGTAGAATAGGTTCCGTTGTGCTCTCCTAAAGAAACCAACAATAGGTTTGCACCATCAATTTTTGCTGCAAAATCATGAGCTTCCTGAGGAACACCGCCTGCTAATTCTCTTTCATGTTTATAGATGGGCATTTCGAAAGGATTCAAATCGATCACTTCTACGTCTGCATTTTCAAATAATGTTGATGCATACGCTACCAACTGTTTGTTCATTGAAGCTTCTGAATTACTTCCTGCTATTGCTAAAATTTTCATAGGTGAGGTTTATTTTTAAGATTACAAATTTAGTTTTTTATTTAAGATAAGAAGGCAGTTCCATTGGGACTTCCATTAATAATACTTCGGTGTCTTCTACGGCTTCAATATTAAAGCTCTGTGTATCCCAGATTCCTAATCCGTCTCTTTCATTCAGAACACGGTCTCCGATTTTCGCACTTCCTTTTAACACAAATGCATACACTCCGTTTCCTTTTTTGTTAAGCATATAATTTTTGCCATTTCCTTTTTTAAAGTTCGCCAGATTGAACCATGCATCCTGATGAATCCAAACTCCGTCATCATTTTTATTGGGAGATAAGATCTGCTGGAATCCGTTGATCTTTTCTCCTTCTTTGATACTTTTCTGATCGTATCTCGGTTCAACATTCTGTTCTTTTGGGAACACCCAGATCTGAAGAAATTTCACTTCCTCATCTTTATTTTTATTGTATTCGCTGTGCATCACACCGGTTCCGGCACTCATCACCTGAATTTCTCCTTTTCTGATCACCGCAGTGGTTCCCATTGAATCTTTATGCTCCAAATCACCTTCCAAAGGAATGGATATAATTTCCATATCTCTGTGCGGGTGTGTTCCGAAGCCCATTCCCTGCGAAACGGTATCATCGTTCAATACTCTTAAAACGCCAAAGTTTGTTCTCTCTCTGTTTTGATAGTTGGCAAAACTGAATGTATGATATGAATTTAACCATCCGTGGTTGGCATGGCCTCTTGAATCTGCTTTATGATATACTGTTTTCATTTTCTGTGATTATTTATGGTACAAATGTACGGGATGTGAGCGTTTAAAAAGTTGATGTAGGTTAAGAAAGGAAATTGGTGAAGTAAAAAGGGTGAAAAAGTGAAAATATAGGCTAAGTTGGATTACGCAAAGACGCGATTTTTTTTACATTTGATATGCTTTTAGGACGCAAGGATTTTATCTGCGATAAAATTTTATACTGGATATTTTTTCTTCCAATGATTGAACTGATTATATAAATAAGTGCAAACATCAGCGTCATCTGTATAATCTGCGAGACATTATAATATTCTAATCATCAAAAAAGCACAAAAAAATGCATTTAGGTCTGAGTTTTGGCTAAAGCCAGATTGATGAATGTTTAAAGAGAAAACGGGCTAAAGCCCGTTTCTATTGAATTTTGTTATGTTTTTTATATTTAAGTTAAAGTTTACGGCACAACTAACTTCTAACCTCTAACTTCTAGTTTCCAATTTAAAAATGCACCTGCTTGATTTCCTCTTCAATTTCCTTTGGAGTCTCATCTTCAGATTTCACAAAAATCATGGTCACTACAGCCCCAATCAGCATGCAAACACCTCCTACAACCACATAATCCATAGCCTGTTTTCCAAAAACACCACTTACGACAGGACCTCCGAATAAACCATTGATGATCTGAGGAATCACAATAAAGAAATTGAATATTCCCATATAAACTCCCATTTTTCTTTGTGGAATCACCTCAATAAGCATTGCATAAGGCATTGCCAGAATACTTGCCCAGGCAAAACCTAATCCGATCATTGAGATCCATAAATTGTTGACATCTTTAATGAAATACATGGAAACCAATCCCAAACCTCCACATAATAACGCTAAGGCATGAGTCTGTTTTTTACCAATCAGTTTAGCAATAGGTGTTAATAGAAATGCAAACGGAATTGCCCAGAGATTATACATTCCGAAAAGTTTTCCGGTAAGATCACCTGCATCATTAAATGCTTTGGAATGGGTATCTTCCGGAGAAAGTCCGAAATGATGTGTCGCCAATGCACTGGTGGTAAATACCCACATGGTAAACAGTGCAAACCATGAGAAAAACTGAACAATTCCCAGCTTTTTCATCTGCGCAGGAATCGCAGCAAAATCTTTGAAAATATCTGAAAACTTAGAATTATGTTGTTCTCCTTCTTTTCCATCTTCAAAATCAGCAAATTCCTGCGGGGAATATTCTCTGGTTGTCATGATGGTGTATAGAATTGATATGATAAGCAATCCTGCACCGATATAAAAAGAGTAAATAACATTATCTGCTACAAACCCTGCTGGTGCTTCATTAGAAATGCCCATTTTTGTTAACCAATCCGGAAGATAAGAACCCAGTACTGCTCCGATTCCGATCAGAATTGTTTGCACAGAAAATCCTATCGTACCCTGATGTTTGGGAAGCATATCTCCTACCAAAGCTCTGAATGGCTCCATTGCAATATTCACTGAAGCATCCATCATGGCAAGGAATATTACCGCTAACAAAAGCGCATTGGCCGCAAACATCTGAGTAACGGAAGCAGCATTTGGAAGGAGAACCAATCCTATGGCACACAAAACAGCTCCAATCAGGAAATAAGGTTTTCTTCTTCCCAACGGACTCCAGGTATTGTCGCCCATGTGGCCGATAATAGGCTGAACAATCAGACCTGTAATGGGAGCTACCAGCCAGAACCATGATAATTCATGAACATCTGCTCCTAAATTCCCCAGAATACGGCTTGCATTTCCATTTTGTAACCCAAATGCCATCTGAATTCCCAGGAATCCCATGCTCATATTGATAATCTGGAGCATTGATAAGTCTGGCTTTTTTCTTTTCCCGACTGCCCCGGTATCATATTTCCCCATCATTATTGCCATTATGACTTCAGTTTTTGAATTAATGCATCTTCGATAGGTGCTTTTTCTGTAACTACTTTATCTACCACCTCATTAGGCACTGTCACAGAAAGAACATATTGCTTAACCTTCCAGCTTCCATTGATTTTTTCTACAACACCGGAACCTCTGCAGATCTTCATCTGGGTATCCAGTAATTCATCAAACCATGCCAGTTTTCCGTCTTTACTGAAGTAAATATTTCTTTTAAGGGCTTTAAAATTCCAGGTTTTCTTTTTGTCAAAATAAGGTTTTGCCCATGCCATAAATGCTTTTTTATCCCAGATTTCGGTAGCGTCTGTTCCGATGAAGGTAGATTCATCTGCAAAGAGATTGAAATAGGCATTGTAATCTGCTTTTGCCGCCGTTGCATTGAAAGTATCAAGCATCGCACTGATTTCCGATTTTTCTTTCTCAAAAGTATTTTTTGACTGTGCAGTAAATAAAGAGAATCCCATTAAAAAAAGGAGTAAGGTATAAGCAGTCGTTAGTTTTTTCATAGGTAATTATTATTTTTCTAGTTCAATGATCAATGGAGTTTTTGCAGGAATATTTATACTGTTTTGTAATGAAATTTCTTTGCCTGAAATAATTTCTTTGCCTTTTGTATATCCATTCAGTGATTCTGCAAATCGTTTCAAGTTTAACGGCTGATCTTTTTCATTATTGTTGATCACTACCATTACGCTTTCTTTTTCATTATACCGGAAATACACAAACACACCGTCCTGAGGAACGAAATTTTTAGTTTTCCCATGATGAATCACGTCTTTGCCTTTTCTCCAGTTCAACAGTTTTTGGGTAAACTGAAAAAATTCTTTCTGCTCCGGAGTCTGAGTAGATGGATTGAAAGCGTTTTGTTGATCAGCTTTCCATCCTCCAGGAAAATCTCTGCGGATATCGGCATCACCTCCTGCTTTTTTATCGCCTCTCATTCCTATTTCAGATCCGTAATAAATCTGCGGAATTCCTCTTACTGTGGAGATCAGAGTAAGCACCATTTTATAGGCATCAGGATTTGCATTAAAGATTTCGTTCCATCTTTCGGTATCATGATTTTCAAAGAAAACAAGGGTATTATTGATATCCGGATAAAGGAAATCGCTGGTAAAAGAATCGTAAATACGGATCATTCCTTTATCCCAGCTTTCTTTTTCTTTAAGGGCTTTAGGCATATTTTCAAACAGCATAAAATCCATTACAGAAGGTAAATTTGAGTTGTATCCTTCTATTTCTCCTATTTTCGAATTTTTCTGCCATGCTGCAATTTGTGCTGCTGTATAAAGCCAGGTTTCTCCTACAATATTGAATTTCGGATATTCATCGGTAATCGCTTTGGCCCACTTTGCCATGGCGTCTTTATCATTGTAAGGATAGGTATCTACACGAAATCCTCCCAGTTCTGCATATTCTATCCACCAGATGGCATTTTGTATGAGATATTTCAGAACCAATGGATTTTTTTGGTTGATATCAGGCATTGTAGTATCAAACCATCCATCCAGGGCATATTTTTTATCAATATCGGAAGCATTGGTATCAAACTGCGTTGTCGTTTTATAGTTGGAACGTTTAAATCCTTTCTCTCCTTCATCAAACCAATGGATCCAGTCTTTGGAAGGAAGGTCTTTAATCATCCAGTGTGATCCGCCCCAGTGGTTGGTTACATAATCCATCACGAGCTTCATATTTCGTTTATTCAACTCCTGGGATAATGTTTTATACTCTTCATTGGTACCGTAGCGGGCATCAATTTTATACAGATCGGTCTGAGCATAACCGTGGTAGGAATACACTTTTTCGTTATCCTCATTTACAGGAGTAATCCAGACTGCTGTTGCTCCCAGATTCTGAATATAATCAAGATTGTTGATAATCCCGCGGAGATCTCCTCCATGTCTGCCGTTGGGAAGACTACGATCTGCTTTTTCGGTAAGCTCCGGTCTTGAATCATTCTTCTCATCACCATTGGCAAAACGGTCCGGCATGATCAGATACATCATATCTTTTGAAGTAAAAGACCCGCGGTTGGCAGATCCCGGATTTCTTTGCTTTAATTCATAAGTGTATGAACCAAGATTCTTTTTACCTTTTTTAATATTGATAGCAAACTTCGGAACGTTTATTTCGTTCGTATTGACTGTAATAAAAACATAGTTAGGATTATCTACTTTCCTGATGTCTTTGATCTGTATGCCATCAGAAAGCGTAATCTCGTTATTAGCCACTTCTTTTCCGTATACAAGAATCTGAAGTTCAGGATTTTTCATTCCCTTCCACCAGAAAGCCGGCTCTACTCTTTCCAGATTTTTCTGGGAAAAAGCAAAAGAAGCTATCGAAAGGGCGAATGCTGCATATATTGTCTTCATATTAATGTTCAATTTAGCACTAAATTTTCATATATACGTTCAAAAATGTAACGAAAAGTCTCTTTTTTTAATCTCCATTTCTATAAAATTATCAGATTAAATATCTTCATTTTAAATTTTATAAAGAATAATTAAATTTTTCACAAAAAATTCATGCATAAAATTAATTTCCCATGCTTTTTATGTTTAGTTTTATAGAAAAAATGTTGGATTTCAGCAATATGTTCAAAACTGAAGGACCGGATGTTGTTTACACATGGACCATCCCTGTGTTTGCTGCTATTATTTTCTTAGAAATGGCATACAGCCACTTTAATAAGGAGAAAATTTACGAAACTAAAGATGTAGCAACAAACGTTCTTTTCGCCTTGCTTAATTATGGCTTAGACATCATCATGAAGGGGTTTTCTTTATTTGTTATGATGTTTTTTTACCAGCACCGTCTTTTCGACTGGCAGGAAGGAATATGGTATTGGATTGCCGTATTTCTGGCTCAGGACTTTGCTTATTACGTCCATCATTATGTAGATCATCATTCACGTGTTTTCTGGGCGGTGCATATTACGCATCATAATTCTGATTATTTCAATATCAGCACGGGATTCAGAAGTCCTGTATTTCAGCCGTTGTACAGGTATCTATTTTTTTCGCCATTAGCTTTCATGGGCTTTCATCCGTGGCATATTCTGGTAGCCTACTCTTCTATACAGATTTATGGCACGTTTGTACACACTCAATCCATTAAAAGTATGGGATTTTTAGAATATATCCTGGTGACACCTTCTCATCACAGGGTACATCATGCCTGCAATATCAAATATCTGGACCGAAATATGGGAATGGGACTGATTATCTGGGATAAGATTTTCGGAACTTTTGAAAAAGAAGATCCTGAAGTTCCTGTAAAATATGGAGTTTATCCTAAAATAAAATCCAAAGATCCTGCAACTATGCTTTTCTATGAATGGAGAAGAATAAGAAAAGATATCAGACAACCGGGAATTTCTTTTAAAGACCGCCTAAAATATCTTTTTTATTCGCCAGGATGGAGACATGACGGAACTGGAAAAACTGTCAAACAGTATCAGAAAGAATATAAAGAGAGAGTAAAAACTCCTGTTAAAGTAGAGAAAAAACTATTAGAATCTGAAAATCAATATTCCCAACTGATTCAACAGGCAGAGGATAAATAAAAATACCCCGGCCATCGAAAATTCGATAAACCGGGGCACCTTAGTGTATCTTTACAATTATTTTACTGGTTTAATTGAAATTGCGAAACCGCCACTTCTTACCATTTTAAAATTAATTTTCGACTTACTTGTAATCTCTTTTTTGTAGATGTTATAGCTTTGAGGATTATCGATATAATCAGCATCTTTTCCATCTTCATAGATGGTTGCTTCATATTTTTTTCCTTTGTCTAAGAAAGAAAAATCTACAGTATACTCACGTTTGTTTTCATCGGTAATACCTCCTACAAACCAGTTTTCAGTACCTTTTGCTTTTCTCGCTGTAACCACATAATCACCAGGTTCAGCAGCTAAGATTTTTGTATCATCCCAATCTGCTGCAACATCCTTAATAAACTGGAATGCATCCATATGCTTTTTGTAGTTTTCAGGAAGATCCGCAGCCATCTGAAGCGGCATATACATCGTTACATAAAGCGCTAACTGTTTTACCAGAGTAGTCTTCACAAAACGGTTATCTCCAGGGAAATAATAGTCAAGTTTTGTCTGGAAAATTCCCGGCGTGTAGTCCATAGAACCTCCCATCCATCTTGTAAACGGAAGAACCGTCTGATGATCCGGTTTATTTCCTCCAAACGCTTCATATTCCGTTCCACGTGCTGCTTCTGCAGAGATGTAGTTCGGATAAGTACGGCTTTCTCCTGTAGGACGTACGGATTCGTGAGAATTCACCATGATTTTATAGTCGTTTGCTTTTTCTGCAATTCTATAATAATGATTAATGGTCCATTGAGAATAGTGATGTTCTCCTCTAGGAATAATATCTCCTACATATCCGGTTTTCACGGCATCATAACCGTATTTGTTCATCGTTTGGAACGCTTTGTCTGCCCATCTTTCATAGTTCGTAGCAGAACCTGAAGTTTCGTGGTGCATGATCAGCTTGATTCCTTTTGAATGCGCATATTCATTCAACATTTTGATGTCAAAATCCGGGTAAGGAGTAATGAAATCAAAAACAAATTCTTTAGAATGTCCGAACCAGTCTTCCCAACCGATGTTCCATCCTTCAATCAATAGTCCCTGGAATCCGTTTTCTGCAGCAAAGTCAATATATTCTTTAACTTTTGTATTGTTGGCAGCATGTTTTCCGTTTGGAGTTAATTTTGCAAAATCTGTTTTACCCAAGTGAACATTTTCAGCAGTAGAATAAGCCCATTGTGATTTTCCGATAATCATTTCCCACCAGACTCCCATGTATTTTGTTGGGTGAATGTAAGAAGTATCAGTGTACTTTGTAGGCTCATTAAGGTTGAAGATCATTTTAGAATCCATCACCTGCTCTGCTTTCGGAGCTACAATAATGGTTCTCCAAGGCGTTACCGACGGAGTCTGAATATATCCTTTAGCCCCTTGTCTGTCGGCAGTTAAATGCGTTTTGAATTTAAAATTCTGTGCATCTACCTCAAGGTGCGAAGCCGGATAATCTAATACGGCAGCTTCTGCAACGTTGATATACAAAGGCTCTTTTCCTTCTTTTTTAAGCATCAACGGAGACTGCACTGCATTTTTCACCAATGACTGTGAAGCGTTTGCATCGTATGCTTTATCCCATTTTGAAGGGATTTCAGATACTTTTGTTTCCTGATACTGATATTCCTGAGAGTCATAATCTGCGACCATCCACCATGCTTTCATATCGGTAGGGAAATCGATTTCAGAATCTTCTTCTCTAATGACGAAATAATTAAGGTTTTTCTGTTGTGGGAATTCATATCTGAAACCAAGACCATCATTGAACAATCTGAATTTCACTACAATGCTTCTGTCTGTAGAAGCCTGGTTCAGGGTAACCGCCAGTTCATTGTAATGGTTGATATAATTTTTCTTTTCTCCTAAAACCGGCTGCCAGGTTTCATTTTTGGAGTCTCTTTTTTCATCTGTCTTCGCAAAACCGTTGTTCAGATCGTATTTTGCATCTTCTGGTTTAGCAATCTCAGAAGCGAATTTTATAGCTGTGTCTTTAAATAATCTCAATCCCAATTTAGAATCTTCCACTACTAATGCACCATTGTATTTCAGGTTGTAGTAAGGCACTCCTTCTTTCAACTGGAAATTCATTTCAAATTTCCCATCCGGAGATTTTAAAGATTGGGCTTTCACACCTGTAAACATCATTGAGAGCAAAAGCGCTCCAACTGTAATTTTCTTCATAATGACTATTTATTAACTTAAAAAATAAAGTGCTGCGGTAAAGCAGCACTTTGCTTTATTTGAGTTTGATTTCTAATTTAGTTTGATTTCTAATTGTTTTTTAAAATATTGGAATTGCCGAATATTCCGCAGTTATATCGTTGAAATATACGTCATACTTAAAGGTTTCACTTACCGGAATATTTCCTCCACTGAGCTCAGCTACACCAAAAAACTCCTGAGCTTTCCCCCAGTTTGTTCCCCAATCATGATTTGCTCTGAACTTGAACTCACCTGAATTCAGAGTAACATTTTTCTTAACCCAAATGTGAGAATCAAAAGTTGACTTCTGTAAATCCAGATCTGTATTCCAATCTCCTGATGCAGTTCCAATCATTGAAATCGTATTATAGGTAACGGTTGGAGATCCAATTGAAGTAAAGGTATATACTAAAGTATTGGTATCAACTGTCAATTTATAATATCCGGCAGCAGAGACAGAAATATTTCCTGAAGAACCGCTTGTACTTAATGTACCTGAAATACCACCCATTCCATATTGAGTATTCCAGGATCCTGGAGTTTTAATCATTTTAAAACCGCCTTGTGCAAAATATCCGGTATAAGAATAAACTCCTGCTGCAGCTGTTTTTTGTAATGGAAGAAACTTCGTATTTGTATCTGTATTATCCCATCCTGCCGCTGTAGCATCCCCAATCAGATATAGATCACTATAATTATAAACCGGGCCTAAAAGATAGGGTGTTACTGTTAAGATATTCACATCAGAATAGAAAGGTGCAGCACCAACCAAAGTTCTTAGCCGAACTTCAATCTCAGCAGCTACATTAGTAGCAGCCCCAAGGCCTAATGCTATATTATTAAGCTGTTTATTAGTAAAGCTTAGAGGTGAAGTTGTCACTTCCATAGTAGAAGCATCCTTAAAATTTTTCCCTTTTATTGCAAATTGCAATTGTTGTGTATAAACTACAGGTACGTCAAAGGTTGATTTATTCCAAGTGATATTTAGAGCTACATTGTCAGGATTAGCCTTATCTAAAACAATAGCTGTCTTATCTGGTGTAATCTTACTTTTTACAGTTTCTGTAATAATTACCTGGTCTTCGTCTTTTTCACAGGAAAAAACTATAAGTCCAGTAAAAACCAGGGCTAATATTTTGAATAAATTTTTCATTTTAATTTAATAGTGTTTTTAATTAATAGCCAGGATTCTGAATCAGATTAGGGTTAGCAACGATGTCGTTAGCAGGAATTGGAAATAAGTTTCTATAATCTTCAACTGATTTACCATCTTTTACACCACCTTTCCAAGGCCACAGATATGAAGCTGAAGTAAACTTACCATAACGAATCAGATCGGTTCTTCTCGTTGCTTCCCATGACATTTCTCTAGATCTTTCATCTAAGAAAAAATCGGTATTAACTGAAGCAACAGCAACTCCTCCTGCTCTCGTTCTTAAGGCATTTACATATCCTAATGCAGTGGCTGCATCTCCTCCTGATCCACCTCTTGAAACGGCTTCACCATACATAAGATAGATATCTGCCAAGCGGTATAAAGGAATATCCGCATCAACAAAATTACCTGATGCATCTGACCCAGGGGCACCATTAGAAAACTTTATGTTTTTATATTTAATAAATGCATAACCATCTGTAAATGTTGATACATTATTTATTTCTAAATTTTGACCATTTGTATAGAAATTTCCTCTTTTGTCGCTTGGGGAACCAGCAAATAGATTAACAAAAGATTTTGTAGTTCTTATACCACCCCAACCTCCATTGATTCCGAACTGGGAAGCAGGCATCGAACCTCCTACTGCAGCGTGTACCATAAAAGTTGAACCTCCGTAAGTTTTTGTACTTGTACCGTCGTAGTTTACTGATAAAATAACTTCAGGATTATTCACATTATTATCTGCCATAAATAATGATGAATAGTTTGATTTTAATGAATATCCTGCGTTTATTACTTTATTACAGTAGGTAATACAATCTGTATATCTCGCTGTACCTGTATAAACTTGCGCATTCAAATATAATCTCGCTAATAAAGACCAGGCAGCAGCTTTATCTGCTCTACCGTATTCATTACTTCTTGCATCTTTAAGATCATTTGCACAGGCTAAAAGCTCAGACTCTACATATTTGAATAGTTCTGCTCTAGCAATTCTGGGAGGAGGTGTATTAATAATATCAGTAGTCTCAGTTACCATTGGTACATTTCCAAATAAATCCATTGCATGATAATACGACTGAGCTCTTAGAAAACGAGCTTCTGCATGCATATATTTCGCTTCTGTAAGATTAGTCCCAGTAATTCCGTTTGTAGAAAGTTTTTCGTCAGTCGTATTTTTAATAAATTCATTACTTACAGCAATTACATTGAATATTCTATAGTATATTGCTGCAACAAAAGGATTGGAAGCATTCCAAGTCATATTATGCATATCTGGAAGACCTGAATCAGCCCAAGCAATAACAGCTTCATCTGTTGTTAAAACCTGCATACTGTACATTTGACGAAGATAGTTTGAGAAACCTCCGTCAATTCCACCTATATCAGTATTTCCATCCGCATTATTTTGATCTCCCTGCCCTCCAATTGCCAGTCCTGCATAAATTTTAGCTAAAGCTGGTTTATAATTATTAAAATCTTTGTATAAAACAGTAGATGTTAATCCTAAACTTGGTTCTCTCTCAAGATCTTGTGTACAAGAACCCGCAAAAAATAGAGCCCCTAGAGTAATAGACCCTATAATTATTTTTTTATATAAATATTTATTTTTCATGTTGATTAAAATTGGAAGTTAAACCCTACTGAATACACTTTCGGTCTTTGATAGAAACCATTGTCAATTCCTCCAAATACCTCAGGATCTATACCTTTATATTTTGTAATTACAAAAACATTTTGTGCCATTGCATTTACTCTTAAATTTGTTCCTTTTCCCATAAATTCTCCTGCATTATAAGCAATGGAGAAATTATCCATTCTAAGAAACGATGCATCTTCAATGAACATATCCGAGAAAAGTTGGGTTGCAGCAAATTGCGTTGTTAAAACACTTGAATTTGTATTACTCAAGAAATTATTCGCCTGAATATTTGCAATTGAACTATTAGAAGCAGAATTATTATAAACGTAATTCCCTAAAACAGCTCTAAGTGATGTGCTAAATTCCCATTTTTTTACACTTACCTTTGTGGAAAAGCCTAAGATTACATCAGGATTTGGAGACTTGTAGAAATATTTATCATCTTCAGTAGATTTTCCATCACCATTTCTGTCAACATAAGCTCCTTCGAGAGGCTTTCCGTTGCTATCATAGACTTGTTGATACACATAGAACGCATTAAGCGGCTGACCAACTGTAATTGCTTGAATATAGTTATTAATACCGGTAAGCGTTCCCACTTGAATTTTATATGATGAATCTACATATTGAGATAAACTTGTAACCCTAGGATTAAATCTGGTCGCATTAAGATTTACATCCCAAGTTACCATTTCATTTTTCACCGGAACCAAATTCAGGTTAGCTTCAAAACCTTTATTGGCAATAACTCCAACATTTTTAATATTAAAGTTACTTAAATCACCTGCCCACGTGGGTACTTTTGCAATAAGGTTTTCAGACTTTTTATCAAAATAATCTATTGAACCACTAATTCTATTATTTAAAATTGCAAAGTCTAAACCTAAGTTTTTAGTAGTTGTTGTTTCCCAAACCAAGTTTGGATTGTAAACATCTGGACGAAGTAAAGTATAGAAACTATTACCAAACTGGTATTGCGCTGTACTACTGTTACTATAAGAATAAGAACCAAATGCAGGATAGAAATTACCTGTTTCTTGCTGACCTGTTTTACCCCAACCTGCTCTTATTTTCAATGATTTAATTGCTGAAATATTTTTTAAGAAGCTTTCTTCATTAATTTTCCATGCAACCGACACTGCTGGGAAATTGCCCCATAACTGGCTTTTATCTGCTCCATTCCAGAATGTTGAAGAACCGTCTCTTCTGATTGAACCATTGATTACATACTTATCTGCTATCGTAAAAATACCTCTGGCATAGAAAGACAGTAAAGTTCTTTGTGTATCTCCAGCAGTTGAAAAATCGGTTTTTTGACCATTTCCATAATATGTAGGAGCTTCCGGAGTAATTGATCTTGTATCTTGATAAGAGTAACCACCAATAATATCCACAGTGGTATTAATCGCATTAATCTTTTTTACATAGTTTAGATAAGATTCAAATAATTTACTTTTAATTTCCTGCGAATATGAACGATAAGACCCTAAAGTTCCAATTCCTTGAGCGTACTCTTTATAGGTGTTAACAGAACCATCACTTTTTGCATAATCATAAGATCCTGTTATACTCAATCTTAAATCAGGTAAGAAATGAAACTTATAGTCTAGTTGCAAACTTGGAATAACCCTAAAAACAGATGAAATATCTCTTTTACCATATAATAAACCTAATGGGTTTCTTGTTCCATTTACGTTTAGACCTGTAGCAGTATTGGCAGGATCCAACCATTCATAATATCCTCCATATTTAGAATTTCCTGAATATACAGGCTGCGTTGGATCAAAATAAATAGAAGCACCAATAGCTCCAGCATCTGGAAATCTGTTCTCAGAAAAAGTTCCTTTAAAATTACCATTAACAGTTAAATGATTATCAAAAAATTTAGGTGAAAAATTTAACCCTAATGAAGTTCTTCTGAATTCATTTGTTCTTACAATCCCGTTTTGCTCATTGTACCCCAAAGATACTCTATATGGCAAACCTTTTACACCACCTGAAAATGCAACATTATTATCTGTTCCCCAGGCTTGTTGATAAATTTTATCCTGCCAATTAGTATTTGCAGTACCGAGGTAAGATTTCTGAACATTTGTACCAAAAGTATTCACAAAACTTCTAAACTGATCAGCATCTAAAACATCTACATTCCCCATTTTAGTGGAGACAGAAAAATTAGTATTGAAATTAACTTTGAATTTACCTGCAGTACCTTTTTTCGTTGTAATTAAAATAACCCCGTTCGAAGCTCTATTTCCGTAAATAGCTGCAGAAGATGCGTCTTTTAAGATATCAAATGTTTCGATATCATTTGGATTTATCAATGATAAAGGATTCGTTGCTCCACTCAAACTGTTAAAATCAATAGGAACACCATCGATAACAATTAGTGGATCATTATTAATGAATGAAGAACCACCTCTTACTCTAATTGTAGAACCTGAACCAGGAGCACCGCTGTTACCGGTAATTTGTACCCCAGGAGTTTTACCAACAATTAGTTGATCAGCAGTGGCTGCTCCCCCATTAAAATCTTTGGATGTTATAGAAGAAATAGATCCTGTAAGATCCGTCTTCTTCTGCTTACCATATCCAATCAAGACAACCTCATCTATTTTTTTCTCTTTAGAAAGAGTGTCTTTAGTCTGCGCATGTATTACTGTACTGGCCAGTAAAAAAGCGGGCGCGATTTTTAATACTGTTGTAAAATTCTTCACAATCTTATTTTTTTATAGTTTCGTTTTTCAGTCATATTTTGGCCCAGAGCCAGACTCGCAATTTAAAAAAAAAATAGAATTATTATAAATTTAATATAATTTTAGTTAAAATTATGTATATTACGAAACCGATTTTAGTTAGTTTTTTAAGATACAATAATTTACAACGTCTTATGCATTGCATAATAATTGTTTTAAATTAAGAAAATGTTAAACAACCGTTTAACTTAATTTCATATTCAGCCTTTCAAAATCGCATTCTTCATCATAATAATGCCACCAATAGCGGTATTCGACAGATATTCCTTATCTTTGCAGTTAAAACTTTACTATAAATGTCAAACAGAAAGATGATTACGGCAGCTTTGCCTTATGCAAACGGACCGGTTCATATAGGACATTTGGCAGGTGTTTATATTCCTGCGGATGTTTACGCAAGATTTCAGAGAAGATTAGGAAAAGATGTAGCGTTTATCTGTGGTTCAGATGAGCACGGGATTCCTATTACCATAAGAGCTAAAAAAGAAGGAGTAACTCCTCAGGATATCGTGGACAAATATCACGAGATCATTAAAAAATCTTTTTCTGACCTTGGAATTTCATTTGATGAATATTCCAGAACAACGTCTAAAAAGCATTATGAAACCAGTCAGGACTTCTTCAAGGTTTTATACGAAAAAGGAAAATTCACTGAAGAAATTTCTGAGCAGTATTTTGACGAGCAGGCAGGAGAATTCCTTGCTGACCGTTATATTGTAGGAACTTGTCCTAATTGTGGTAACGAAAACGCTTACGGAGACCAGTGCGAGAAATGTGGTTCTACCCTTTCTCCTTCTGAGCTGATCAATCCGAAATCAATGCTTAGCGGAAATGTTCCTATCCTTAAAGAAACCAAAAACTGGTATCTTCCGTTAAACGAATACGAAGACTTTTTAAATGAATGGATCATTGAAGGTCATAAAGATGACTGGAAACCTAACGTATACGGACAGGTTAAATCATGGTTGAATGATGGCCTTAAGCCTCGTGCCATGACCAGAGACCTCAACTGGGGAGTTCCGGTTCCTCTTCCGAATGCTGAAGGAAAAGTATTATACGTATGGTTTGATGCTCCTATCGGGTATATTTCTTTCACCAAAGAATGGGCAGAGAAAAACGGAAAAGACTGGAAAGACTACTGGCAGAGCCCAGAAAGCGATCTGGTACATTTTATCGGAAAGGATAATATTGTTTTCCACTGTATTATTTTCCCTTCGATGATGAAAGCGCACGGAGATTATATCATGCCGGCTAATGTTCCTGCTTTTGAATTCCTGAACCTTGAGAACGATAAAATCTCAACATCAAGAAACTGGGCAGTTTGGGCTCATGAATATGTGGAAGACTTCCCTGGACAACAGGATGTTTTAAGATATGCGCTTCTTTCATCTGCTCCGGAAACAAAGGATAACAACTTTACATGGAAAGATTTCCAGACTAAGAATAATTCTGAATTAGCTAATATTTTTGGTAACTTCATTAATCGTGTTGCAGTATTAATTAACAAAAACTTTGAAGGAAAAGTTCCTGAAGGAGATGTTAATGCACCAGAATTAGAAGAAATCAGCAAAAGAGCTGCGGAAATCAGAAACTCTCTTGAAAACTATGAATTCAGAAATGCCTTAACAGCATTTATGAATCTTGCAAGATTTGGAAATCAATACTTGCAGAATGAAGAGCCTTGGAAAACGGTTAAAAATGACATTGAGAAAACCAAAAATACATTATTTATTGGAGCTCAAATTTCAGTTGCACTAGCAAATTTAGCTGAACCATTTTTACCTTTTACTGCACAAAAATTATATGAAATTTTTAATGTAGAACAAAAAACATGGTCTGAAGTTGAGAATTCAAAAGTATTAATTGAAGCTGGTCATTCAATAATGGCTAATGCTCCAATTTTATTCTCTCAAATTTCAGATGATGTAATCGAAGTTCAAATCCAAAAGCTGGAAAACACAAAACAAAACAATAAAAAAACAAACCCTAACGCAAACCCTATGAAAGAAGAGATCACATTTGATGACTTTACTAAAATAGACCTTAGAACAGCAACCATTTTAGAAGCTGAAAAAGTAGAAAAAGCAGACAAATTATTAAAACTTACTGTTGATACAGGAGTAGATGTAAGAACTGTTGTTTCAGGTATTGCAGAAAGTTTCTCTCCTGAAGAATTGATCGGGAAGCAGGTAATGATCCTTCTGAACCTTGCTCCTAGAAAGATCAGAGGAATTGAATCTCAGGGAATGTTATTATTAACAACAAAACCAGACGGAAAATTATCTTTCGTAACACCGGACGACAGCAATGTTGAAAACGGTATTGAGATCGGATAATTAAAATCCTTATAAAGATCACAGGCTGTTTCACGGGAAGCAGCCTTTCTTTTATAGACAGCTTATGGTCAATAAAAATGTTTTAAGAAAACTTTCCAATCAGGAACTAGAGGGATATTTAAAAGAAGGCAACCGCTTTGTTCCGGAGGCCGTTCAGGCAGCTTTTGAAATTCTGGAAGAAAGAGGGCGTGTTTTCAGTGAGCAGGAAAAAACGGCTGTTCAGCAGTTGATTCAGCATAAAAAAGAAGCTGAGGAAGCAAGACGTGCAGAAGAAGTAGAGGTCTGGAAAGATCATATTACCGAAGATCCTGAGGCTATTACACTGTATTCGAGAATGACTATTTTGGTCAGCAGTCTTTTTTTCACTCCTATTCCAGGGTCTATTTTGCTGTTCCTTAATTTTATCAAACTTAAAAAGTACCTCGCAAGTTTTTTTGCACTGGCATTTGGCCTTCTTTTTTTTATGTTTCAGAAGTACGTTCTGCTGTCCCATTTTGATTTCGGTAGATCTTCCAGGTACAGTCCGGAAATTGGGGTCATCGCAGTTGGAGCTTTGGGTTTACTTGTCATCAGCGTTTTAGGAACCCCAAAAAAACTTCCTTACCGTGCAGCATCTTATATTCTTCCTGTGATTTTATGTATCGGAACGGCTGTTATGATCTATTTTTATTTCCAGGAATGGTTTTCTTTTTATCCCTTTGTAAGAGCCATACAACTATTCAGACAATCATAAGGAGCTTATTCCCGCTATCCACTTTTACTCCTCGCGCCTGGCTGTCACCCTGAGCGTAGTCGAAGGGCCTCCCCTTTGCTGTGGGGTAACCGTTTCTATCGGGGCTAGGATAAGTACAAAAAAAAGTCATCCCGGTTTACAGGATAACTATATATGAATGAGATTGCTTCGCTTTCAGCTCGCAATGACTTGTTGTCAATTATTTCTTAGTCAGTTTTGCTAAGTAAGAATCTTCATCTTTCAACACTCTTTCTATTTTGAAACCATTATTTGTGGCAGCATTTTTCAACGTATTGAAGTCCAGATACAACCAGGTAATGGGTTCTTCAGATTCTCCTTTATAATGAACCACATAATCCAGCTCGCCATAATATCCGCCTGCAGGAATGTATACTCCGCCATCTTTATCACGGTCAAACATATACAGGATATCCGTACTGTCAATTAAAACCTGTCCGCCATCATTCAGTAAAGTATGCAGTTTCTGAAGATAGGTATCTATTTTTGCCAGGCTTTCAAAAACTCCGGTACCATTCATCAATAGTAAAATGGTATCAAAAGTTTCTCCTGAAAAATCAAGCATATTTTCACAAACCGCTTTTTTAATCCCTCTCAGCTTGCAGACCTCAATTGATTTGGGTGAAATATCCAAAGCCGTCACCTCAAGATTTCTTTCATTTTGAAGGTATAAAGAATGAGAACCTGCACCCGCTCCGATATCCAGAACTTTTCCGTTGGATAACTGCAGTGCTTTCTGCTCAATATCATTCATTTCTTCAAAATCTCTGAATAAATAATCCACCGGAAGTTCATCCAGCTCAGAAATTGACGTTTCAGTCTGCAGATCCTCCGGATTTTCATTGTGGTAATAATCCCAGATCGCTCTGCCCATTAAATCTTTCATAGTGCAAAGATACAGCTTCAGAAACTAAAGTTCAAAGTTTGAGATCCAGGTTTTTGAGTTCCTTATTATAACGCAATAGATCGCAATTTTTTTGAGGATGCGCATATTCTTTTAAGATCGCTAAGGCGTTTCACTCAGCAATGAAAAAGTAAATCTCTTAGCTAAATGAAATGCCTTAGCGAACGAAATTATTTTCAAGTAAGATTAAAAAACTTTGCGATCCCAGCGTTAAAAGAATAAATTCAGGTTATCCTATTGACTCTTTCTCTTCATGTCTGTCCGCTTGAGATTCATTTTCTGCTACACCTGCTTTCCAGTAAGAATAAGCGTATAGTTCCTGGGAAGTCCAGTTTTTTTCTTTTCTCAGATAGGTACGGATTTCTTTCACGTTTGAGAATTCACAGGCTACATAACCAAACTTTGTTGATTCCGGAATTTCAATACTTTTTACCGCATTTGAAATTTCGCTGCTAATCTGAGGCTGTGGATTGTGTAACCATTTAAAGTCAATCTGAGCTTTGGTTTCAAGCAGTTGTTCGTCCTCTTTTCCGTGAACTTCAATGATACAAATACCTTTTGCCGTTTCAGGAAGTGTTTCCAAAATAGCGCTGATCACCGGAATAGCTGTAGCATCTCCTACCAGCAAATACCAATCAGCTGCCGGATACAATTCTTTTCCTTCTAAACGCATCATCACTCCAAGCTTTGAACCTGCTTCAGCTTCTCTTACCCATCTGGAGGCTGGTCCACCATCTCCGTGGTCTACAAAATCGATGATCAGTTCATTTTTTTCCAGATCAATTCCTCTGTGGGTATAAGTTCTGATGGATGGAGCCACTTCTTTAGGCGGATACACCCATTGATGATTTTCATCCAACGTAGGGAAATGAATCTCATTCAGTCCGGCCGGAGGAACTGCGATCTTGTTATTATCTCCCACAATGGTATTTTGGAACAAATGAACTTCCGGTGAGTACAAATACACTCTGATAAAATGGTCAGTAATGTATTCTTTTCTGGTGACTTCGGCAACGATCTGCCCTGTTGAAATTTTAGCCATAACTGATTTGTTTAAAGTTAAAATCCGGTTTCCGATTGATTCAGAAACCGGATTTGAAATACAATATGTTTTCAGATCAGGGTATTTTAAATCCCGATCATTTTTTTAAAATTCAAAAGTGTAAGAAAGATTGAATGTTCTTCCTCTTCCTTTATAATTAAACAGTTCCGGAAGTCCGTAAGTAGAATACAATACCTGGGAACGCTTGCTCCAAATTGTCTGATAATCTGTATTGAACAGATTCTGGATTCCTAAATTGAATTTTCCAAAATGGAATCGGTATCCCATCATCAAATCTGAAGTATTATACCCTTCCACTACATTATTAAGCTCGTCTTTCTGCTTGAAATTCTGTAAAGACTGGAATCTGAATGACCAGTTCTGAATATTATACCCGATATAGGTTACCAATTTGGAAGGAGAAGCGTTGTAAATCTCCTGTTTCTGCCATTCTCCCTTATTATCTACCTGAGACTTGATCAGAAGTCCGCTTGCCCCGAAATACACTCCATTATTTAAGGAATAAGAAACCTCAGCTTCAATTCCCATATTTCTTAATTTCAAATCATTCACAAGAATCTGGAACGTCTTTTTATCTACAGCAACGGTTTTGTCTGAGTTACTTAAAAATCCGGCAATCTGGGCTCTTAAACCTCCTTTATTGACACGGTAACCCATTTCAAACTGATTGGTTTTGATAGCTTGAAGAGGCTGTTCTTTCACATTGATACTGGATACTACATCCCAGTTTGTTCCTACCAATTTGTACTGCCCGATTCCATAAAATTTAGCAGGATCAGCTAAGCTTGCTCCCTGGGAAAAAGTTCCCCAAACCTGATGCTGCTCATTGAATTTGTATAATAAACCTGCATTGGCTAAAGTCACATTATAAGAGCTTTCACCTCCGGGAATTGCCGATGCGGAATTTCCATAGCCTATAGCAATCTGTGTCTGCTGCTCTGAACCGACAAAATCATCCATTTTTACATTGATATGCTGATAACGGATTCCCGCATTCAATTGTAATTTTGGAAGAATATTATATTTTGCCTGAACATATCCCGCATAACTCTGTGAATGGTTGGTTGGATATCTTCCCAGACTGTATTTTGTTTCATTGATTAAACCTCCGCTGGACATCGTCTTTGCAATGTCATAAACCGATTGAGTCCCTTCAAATTTTTCAAAATCGAAATCTGCTCCATAAGTAACATTCAATCCTCTCCATGATTTTGACAACAAAGCTTTAATCCCGGAATAGTAAGTATCCTGCTGCGAAGAGGACATATAAGGTATTTTTCCTGACTGTAAAGTAACATTTCCGGGAAATGGATAGAATCCTAATTTTTCACCACGCGTAGCCAATTGTACATATAAATCCTGTCCACCTAAAATTCCGTTTCCATTATACGCTACGGTTGCCATATAACGCTCTGTTCCTACATTTTTATCGGATGAGAAACCGTCTCTCATTTCCAGCAATGAAGCATTTTTGGTAGTAAATGCACTTAAATTTTCACCTAAAAATAAGCTTCTGTCTCCATTAAATTTAGAATTGTAATACTGAACAGAGGCTGTTATTTTATGTTTATTGTTAAACTGATAGCCTCCCGTAGCCAGGATATCAATAGACTGGTTATACTGAAGGTCGGTCTGGGTAATATCGGTAAAAAGCTGTTTCTGATCTGCCCCATACACCCCTCCATTCTGCTGATAAGCTACTCCCAGTCTACCAAAAAACTTTTCTCCTTTTGCAGCAATAGACTGAGCGGCACGGAAATCATGGTCATCTTTTCCCATAAATCCAGTACGTACGCCCAATTCAGTTTCACCGCTGATTCCTTTTTTGGAAGGTGTTTTTGTAATAATATTGATAATTCCACCAGTCGCGTTACCTCCGTAAATTGAGCTTGCTCCTGAAAGCACTTCGATTCTTTCGATGTTAAAAGGATCAATGGCATCCAGCTGGCGGCTTATCGCACGGATACTGTTCAGAGAAACTCCGTCGATCATGACAAGTGCTGAGCGCCCTCTCATATTCTGTCCGTAATTGGTTCTTCCCTGCGGACCAATATCCATAGACGGAATCAGAATCGATAACATTTCTTTGATAGGAACTCCGCTTTTTGCCTGTTCCTGAATCTTTTCTTTCTGTACTACCCAAACCGTTCCCGGAACTTCAGAGATTTTTGTAGGTTTTCTGGAGGCTACGATCACCACATCTTCAATACCTTTAGAGGCAATAGAATCTTTAACGGTCTGGGAAATCATCGCTCCCGAAACCAAAAGACCTATGAATGCATACTGCTTTTTCATTCTTTCTACTCAACGTTTTATAATCTCACAAAGGTAATTCTTATTTAGAAAGAATAAAAATAATAAAATATGAGATTTTCCCTTATTTTATGATAGCAAACGTGTTTTTTTAATAGATTGTTTAATGTTGGATATATTAAACCATTAAGATTCTATAAGAAGTAAAGTGTAGTTAAGATGAATCATTCTGATTTTAAGCTTAAGGCGAAGCCCACCATAATACTCTAAACACCTTAATGGAATCTTAATGTTTCAAAAAAGTTTAAAATTTGACCTCTTCTTAAAGGCGTAAAATCCCAGCCCAACAAAGGACCAGGATTTTACTAGTAAAAACAAGGTATTTTTTATCCTGCAGGTCCTGCTGCATCTTTTATTTCTTCTAATAATTTTCTTCTTTCACGAAGTCTCCTTCTTGCGATAACGGATTTACCTCCCAAAACTCTTATAAATCTGAAATATTGGAATCGTTTTGCTCCGAAATGATGAGTCGCAACATAAATCAGTACTCCAAATCCGGCTAAAATAATATATCCGAATATCTTCTTGGTGGCGATAATAATGGCATTAAGCTGAATGGCTTTCATATTGGCGGCTACATTTTGAGGAGTCACCGTCATTCCGTCCATATAAACGGCAAGATCACCAATTGCTGTCACCTGAAAACGGTATTGAAACCAAGAGTACAGAGTCGAAAAGATTCCTACAGCGAGGAAAGTTCTCCAAACCAGAACAAGTCCGATAGCTGCCAGCATTTCATCCATTTCAAGCTTATCCAGCGTATAAAACCATACGGAAATAAACAGTGAACACATTCCGTAGCCTTTTAAAAACATAGGCAGATACCAGTTGTCATAGCTGAACTCCAATACCATAGAAAAGTACATGATAATAGCGTACCCAACCATGGCGGCAAAACCGGAAAAAATGTACATTTTCAAAGGTTTTTCTTTTTTGAACCAGAAGATGGCTATGATTCCTGCTAAAATAATTCCGGGAATCATTAATAAACTGAGTCTGGTATTGGTCAATTGGTCATATCCTAATACTCCCACTGCAAAAGTATTCTGAATAGAAGCAGTTCCTAAAAACATTCCCAGCCAAAAAAGCATAAATAACCCATTCTGTACATTATTTTTGGTGAAAATTTTGAATGAAAGGTATGGTCTTTTTAAAGTAAGCTGACGGATAGAAAGCAGTGCAAAACTTACAAAAGCAGCAATACTCGCATTCATAATATTCCTGGAATTAAACCAGTCCTGCTGTCTTCCAAATGAATACACATACGCTGAAAACATGAATGTTGAAATGAAAAGCAAAATACTCAACCAGTCGATATAATGCAGAGGAACTTTTAATGCAAAATATTTATTATGCATGAAAATCCAATGGATCAAAGCTAAAATAAAGCATAAAACGGCTGTGAAAAGGTAAAATTGCTGCCAATTGTAAAGAAGGGCAAACTCAGCGGCATAATAGGTAGCCACCTGGTTCATGACCAGAACGAAGGTATAGAAAGCTCCGTAAAACATCCCTCGGTTTCCAATCATCACCATCAGTGGCAGGAACAGCTCTATAGTGACCATCATCTTCATAAAACCGATCACTAAGGAAGTAAAGACGAAAATCATGGGTTGTAAAGTCGTTCCGTTTACATAACTGAGCAATCCTAAAAGTACCAGTAATAAAACCAGCTTATCTCTTACTTTGAATCTCATTTTGATTCTGAGGACCACAGGCATACAAGCTCCCATCCCAATAGTAGTCGCATAGTTAGCCCACATAAAATATTCTGTCATGGCACCCGTACCGCTTACCAGAGAACTGATATTTCCCGTGTACACCCCACCGATAGGCATTACCACGGCAAGCAGTAATACTATCAGCAGCAGCTGTACGGGTTTCGGTACCCAGTCGTTATATAATCCTTTGTTGTACATGTTTTTTTTAGGTAATAGATTTCAGATATCAGATGGCAGACTTTCAACATTCAACCTAAGTTTTCCGTACGCATATGGTCTGGAATCTGATATCTTCCATCTTTTAGTCTTTATTAGTATTCACATTCATATTCATTCCGGCACTCAGTTTATCCAGATCTTCTTTTTTGTTGGAAGCTGTAAACTCTATTCTTACAGGAATTCTCTGTTGTACTTTGATAAAGTTTCCGGTAGAGTTATCTGTTGGCACACTTGAATATCTTGATCCCGTAGCTGCAGAAACTGCTGTGACTACTCCTTCGAATTTTTTACCGCCTAAAGCATCAGCGGTCATGAAAATTGTCTCACCTACCTTAATGTTTGGCATCTGGCTTTCGAGGAAATTGGCAGTTACCCATTTCTGACCATTCAGAACGATCGTTGCCACCTGCTGTCCTGGTTGGATCAACTGGCCTTCAGAAATTGTTCTTCTCCCCATCACGCCATCGTAAGGCGCTGTAATAACAGTATACGAAAGATTGATCCTTGCCATATCCAGAGCAGATTTTGTTCTTTTAATTTCAGCATCATTAATTCCCAATCTGCTTTTCACTTCTGTAGTGGAAAGGTTGGCAGATTGTTTTTGATTCACCAGCGTTTCATAAGCTGCCTTTTGTGCATCATATTCAGTTTTTACCTGATCATACTGCTGTCTGGTAACGGCTTCAGCTGCCAAAAGGTTTTTGTATCGGTTTAAATTCTGCTCAGCATTCCATAATCTGGCTTTTGCTCCAGCAATATTAGACTGCATGACGTTGATATTATTGGAAACCGTGTTCACGGAAGAACTTGTTGCTGTTTTCTGAGCCATTGCATTCTGATAAGCTGCTTCTGCCTGTCCCAACTGAGTAAGAATTTCACGTTCGTCAAGGATTACTAAAGTATCTCCTTTTTTTACACGCTGATGTTCAATGAATTTGATTTCTTTGATATAAGCAGAAACTCTCGTATTGATAGGGTTAATAAATTCCTCTACCTGTGCCGCTTCCGTATAGGTTTTGCTTCCGATATGGAAATATTCCCGGATTAGCCAGAATAACCCGAATCCGATCACCAGAAAAACGATGATATTGGAAATGATGGCTCTGATTTTATTGGTTTTATTTTTCTTTTTTTTATTTTCTACAGCAGATGCTGCCGGAGTTGGTGTTGTATTTTGAGTAGTTTGTCCCTTGTTTTCCATTGTTGATTTTCAGTTTTAAAAATTAAAGTGTTCCCGTAGATTTCAAAAGGTTGTAGTACTGATACAGAACATTGATTTCTGCATTCGCATAATCCAGTTCTGACTGTAGTTTCTGGTTCTGTGCATCAATCATTTCTGCCTGCACAGCCAATTGGTTCAGATACTTGGCTTCTGTAATCTTGTAGTTTTCTTCTGCCAGTCTTTTGGAATCATTCAGAATATCAGCCTGCTGAATCGCCTCCTGATATTTGGTATAGGCTGCATTCACTGCCATATCCACATTCTGCTGTACCAGAGTCATGGCGTCATTCGCCTGATTCTTTTGCAGTTCCCCTAATTTTACTTTTTCCTTTGTTTTAAAAAGAGTATCTATATTATAGCTCAAAGAAACCCCTGTCTGCCAGCCTCCTGAATACATATCCAAAACAGGATTTCTCGTCGTGATCGGTCTTTGCAGTGTATATCCGCCAAATCCTGCCAACGTAGGCGCATTATCGGTTTTTATAATCTCTATATTTTTATCTGCTACTGCAATATTTTTTTGAGCCGATTTCAGTAACGGATTGCTTTCATGAGCAAGGTCTGTATAATATTCCATGCCAATTGCGGATTCTTTATTCTCCAGACTTTCTGTAGGAACAATCTCCGTGTCAGAAGATAATCCTAAGGCAATATTCAGATTATAATTAAGGATTTTCTTATTATTGGTAAGGGTAAGAATTCCCTGGTCCAGGTTTTTGATGGCCAATTCTCCACGAATCACTTCGTTTCGGGTTACCATTCCCTGCTGATAGAACTTCTGAATGTTTTTCAGACGCTCCAGAGCCAGTTTTTTGTTATTCTGAAATACCTCTTCCTGGTTGATGATTTTATAGACATCCAGATAATTGGAAATCACTAAAAATTTAACATCCTGTATATTTTTCTCTAAATCCAGTTCGGAAAGCTGTTCACGAAGCCCCGCCATTTCAATAGATTTATTCACCAATCCTCCTTTGAAGATCAGCTGTGTGGCCTGTACAGCATACGAGCTTCCGTAATGGGGCATAGAAACGTTTGTAGAATTCGAAAAGTCTTTATCAATGGCTACTGCATCTCCTAAATAGAACTGACTTGTAGAAGCTGTGATGGTAGGAAGTTTCTGAAGCTTAACGACATTGGTATTTTGTTTTGCAATACCAATGTTCTGTGCAGAAACTTTGAGCTGCTGGTGATTCTGAACAGCGAGTTCTGCCACCTCACCTGCAGTCATCTGCTTGATCTGTTGTGAAAAAAACAGCGCAGGAAAAGCTGCTATCAATACAGATAGTGCTGTTTTTATTTTCTTTGTCATTTTACCTTGTTTTACAGATGCAAAGTTAGGTCAACAACAAAATCAATCAAATGTTTGATTTTTGGAAAAAGATGTTCAAATGTAAGATTTCAACTTTCAAACTGATGCCTGTACTGCGTAGGGCTTACCTCCAGATGTTTCTTAAAAAAATGAGAAAACGAGTATTGATCGCTGAATCCAAGAATTGAAGAAACCTCCGAAACCGGTTTACTGGAAGAGTTTAAGAGTACTTTCGCCTCATTGATCACAATTAAAGCAATGATCTGGCTTGCAGACTTCCCCGTAATGGTCTTTACTACAGAAGAAAGATGTCTGGTTGTAATGGATTGTCGTTCGGCATAAAACTCGACGGTTCTTTCGGTAAGATGATACTCTGCCAGGTCTGTAAGAAAGACAAATACAATTTCTTCCTGTCTGGACATCTGGTTCATAGAGCTGTTATCTTCCTTGGAAATAATTCCTGCCATCTGATAGCAGAACACGGAGAAAAGGTGCTCCACCATTTCTTTCTTATAAAGCATTTCGGTTTCAGAATCCAGAATGTATTTCAGAAAATTGACGCTTTTCCAGACTACTTCCATTTCATCCTCAGGAAAAGGAACTCCTTTATTCATCTGCTGCCTGAAATATCGATACGTAATCAAACGGTTAAATTTTAATGATAAGGCGGAAATAAATTCTCTTTTGTAAGAAACCATCCTCGACTGAAAGTCATCCGTTACTCCCACCACTTCATAAATGGTTTGCGGATCGGTTACCATAAACATATTGGCAGAAACCTCCAGATCACTGAAGTGCTGACGAAGCTTTATCGTTCCCGATTTAATAAAAATAAAAGCAGGATTTTCGGGACGAAACGGCTTACCCACAGCGATTCGCTCGAAAATATTATGTTCGGTAAAAATATCAACACCAAATTTTTCAAGGGCAGACATAAGACAAATGTAAGCAATCTTACCAGTGATTACAAAATTTTATTATTTTAGCAGGAATCCAATTTCCCTTCAGCATGAGAAAGGTTGATCTATTATTTGCAGAATACAGTAAAAGCCATAGAAACGCGACCAACAAGTTCATTCACTGGATTTGTGTGCCTCTGATTTTCTGGACAATTCTTGGTTTTGCTTCCCTTATTCCCTCTCCCCATTTCTGCGCTTCCTACTTCGGATGTGCAAGTATTATAAGCCTTTTGGTGATTACTCTGATCACTTTATTCTATATACGGCTGTCTTTTTTGATCTCAGTTGTAATGATTGTCATCATGCTTATTATGGAACATTTCATCTATCTGACCAATATCAGATTCGGAAAACAGTCATGGATGATTTACCTTTCCGTATTCATCATCACATGGATTTTCCAGTTTATAGGTCATAAAATAGAAGGAAAAAAGCCTACTTTCCTCAAAGATCTGCAGTTTCTTCTGATAGGACCGATATGGCTTTTAGGCTTTATTCTTAAAAAGACAGGAATCCGATATTAATTTTCCAAAGCATAAACCGCAAAACTGGCCAGCCAGTGGTCTCCACCGTAATTTCCCTGGAAAAGTAATGGTAATCCATTATTGAGAAATACATCAGCTGTTTTCTTAAAATCTTTTTTCAAGGGATGATTAGCCGGAAGTGCGTTTGAAATTCCTTTCATACACCATGCTTTAGAAAAAGATAATCCTACAAGGTGAACGGTTTGGTAATCGCTCAGATCACTTACTACAGGAATTTTCTCAACATTTTCCAGACTTCTTTTTTCATAGAAAGCATTCAGCCATTGTACAAATTCTTTTTGAGGAAGCACTCTTCTCATAAGATCTGCAATTTCAAGACTTGGCGAAAAGAAATCTGAGCCGTCCGGTTCCAGATAAGCAGGCGTTTTCTGATCTTTTAAGAAAAAGTATTTTGCTTTTTCCATCAACTGATTTTCAAACGCTTTATCCTTATTGGCCCTTGCCCAATCTATCGCAAATGCCATAGCAAATGCAGTATTGGGATGAACTCCGGTTCTGTTAGGGTACGTTTGTTTTGGAAGATAGGTCTTCCAGGATTTCAGAATCTGATCTGTAAGCGGCTTCAGATTTTGGTGCCATATTTTAGCTTTCGGATGATCCCAGGTTGTGAGTTCTTCATCCAGTTTTAAGATCCACGCCCAGCCATAGGTTCTTTCAAAAGTTCCTGTTAACTGATATTTTGTAAAGTAATCCGCTTCTGTCTGAAGTTTTTCTTTCTGAAATGATTCATCCAGAATTTTTTCAATCTCTTTGGCATTGGAGAGATTGGGTTTTGTTTTTAAAAGTCTGGTCAGCATCCAATGTCCATGAACTGAGCTATGCCAGTCGAAACATCCATAAAAACTAGGGTGAAGATCTTTTGGAGTTAAAGGAACTTCGCCTGCATTATTGATGATATGGGCAGTTTTATTAGGATATTCCTGGTTGATACAATGAAGAGGTTTATCGGATAATTTCATCGCCATTTCGTCTGTAAGTTTCGGAGCTTCCTGGGCATACATCAGAAATGGAGAAAATGCTAATGCTAAAAGACTTTTTTTCATGAATTAAAAATAGAAATAATTTAGCAGTTCTCGTAATTTTTCAAGTTGGTTTTCCAGCTATTTCTTCTATTTACTGATTTGATATTAAATTTTTTATTTCATTTTAATTTATTAACCCATCTTACCCATCATCATTTTTGTGCACACTTTTTGATCATATCCATAAAAAACTAATTAACCCATGAAAAAAATCATTTTACTGTTATCAGGTCTGATCCTGATCAATTGCAGCAAATCAGGTAGTGAAAAACAGGAGGTAAAAGCCGACCTGATGGAAGTTCTAACTGAAGATAGAGCACCTTCTCCTGCAGCAGCGCCTCCACCTCCACCACTTTCTATCTCTGAAAAGGTAGTTTCTGATGAAAATGGAACCAACAAAGATGTTTACTCTCCACAGAAAACAGATACGATCTCCAAAAAAATTATCAAAAACGGAGATATGAAAATTCAGGTGGGTGATATTAAAAAGACACAGAGCCAGGTCAATGAAATCATCAGAAAAAACAATGCTTATATCCAGAAAGAGGAGTTTCAAAATACGGATATGGATGATAATCTTAGTCTGATCATTCGTGTCCCTCATAAAAACTTTGATGCATTGATTAACTCTTTTTCAGATGGCGTTGGAACCGTTTTGTCTAAAAACATTTCATCTAATGACGTTACTGAAGAATATACTGATGTAGCGATAAAGCTGGCCAACAAAAAGATATATCTTGAAAAATACCGTGATATGCTTAAAAAGGCTTCCACTACGAAAGATATGCTGGAGATCCAGGAAAATATCCGTGAACTGGAAGATGAAATTGATATTGCTGAAGGTAGTCTTCGTTTTATTGATGACCGTGTGAATTACAGTACTCTGAATTTAAATTTATACAAAGAAAAAGTAAGAAGTTCTGCCACTTCAAAAATAGGCTTTGGAAGCCGCTTTATGGATTCTCTGACGGAAGGCTGGAACAGTTTTGTAGTTTTTCTGCTGGGAATGGTTTCGTTATGGCCTTTCTTTTTGCTCATCCCAATTATTATTTTCCTTTGGAGAAAATGGAAATCAAAGAAAAAAAATCAGAATTAAATTATTAAAAATCCGGGCATCGAAGATGCCCGGATTTTCACTGCATTATCTACAATTTAACTATTAAAATGTTCTTTTACTGTTTCGAGTACCTTTTCATCTGGCATTTTCTGTGAGGTCCCCAATGTAATTTTCAAATCTCTGAACTGAGCTGTGTCATGAAGGAAGTGCTTAAGCTCCTCCTGTGTTACACCCGGTCCTGTAATATACACTTCCTGAGAATTGGTCAGTAACTTTTCAATTTCTTTAAAAAACTTGTTTCTGTTGGTGATTTCGGCATTGTTTCCTGCATTCTCACTGGAGTTTCCGTGCTGTATCTCTGCTTTCACCGGTTTGCAAAGGATAAATTCAGAAACATTTTGTGCATCGTGATTCTTGGCTACAATGGCTTTTTCTGTATCAATCCAGATACCCGCTAATTTCTTATCAGACATAATCATATAATTTTAAGTGATAGCTACTAAAAAACAAGAATAATGCAATAGTCTTGTTAAGGGCTGTTAAATATTTTTATAATTTCTGCCAAAAAAGCCATCCACAAAATAAGGATGGCTCTATGAATGTTCAGATGTTTTGCTATTTTCTGATGGTTTTAGTAATACTGCTTCCGTCTTTATACTGAATCTTTACAAAATAGATTCCAGACTGAAGTCGGCTGATATCCATCCTGGTCTTTCCCGTATTCATAAAAGTCATGATCTGAAGTCCATGAGGGGTGATAATATCTACTCTGCTGATTTTATCATAGATGCTTTCAGGAGCAAAAATAATCATATGCTCAGATACGATTACTGAAAGATCATTTTCTTTATTGGCAACAGCTGATGCCTTGCAGTTCTGTCCTTCATTGCAGCCGCTTACAATTTTCCAGACAGCATTATTTCCCGGTGTATCCCCTGGATTTGCGTACCATTTATTCTCCCAGATTTTACAGGCGTGGAAAACCTTTGTTCCCGCTGTTGGATACGTTTTTACCGGATTGTATTCCTCTGCACCGCAGTAGGTAACCGCACCGCCTGATTGGCAGCCTGTTCCTTCAGTACATGTACTTATTTCTTCCCATACCATATTGGTTCCCGGCATTTCTCCTGGATTTGCATACCATTTGTTTTTCCAGATTTTACAGGAATAAAAGACTTTCGTTCCGGCTGTAGGATATGCATTCGCCGCATTATATTGCTCTGCTCCACAATAGGATTGACCATTTCCTGGTGTCACTTTCTTAGTTCTGATTTTTAATTCATTACTCATATCAGAAAACTGATCGTTCAAAGCAACAGATCTTACGGTATAACGATATTCTGTATCTTGTGCCAATCCGGCTCGTAAAAAGATTGTCTGTACGGTCTCTCCTACTTTGATTCCATTTTCAAAAATCTGGTAATTTTTGATGCCTTGTGAGTGAGTAGAAGCCATCCACATAAGCGTAACGGAATTTTCAGTAACTTCCATTGAATGAAGATTAGATGGTGCTGTAGGTTTTTCAAGTGTCCCTTCGGTGTTTGTTTTTACATTGAGTGGCGCGCTTTTTCCTGACGTGAGTCCTGAAGAGCCTTTCGCCTGTATTTCATAGGTATACGTCGTGTTGGCAGTTAAGCCAGTATCCTGGAATGTAGGTATACTTACCTGCTGAATATTTTGTCCGTTGCGGAAAATGTTATAAGATGCTGCATCCGTTTGTGCATTCCAGCTTATTTTGGCAGAAGAACTTGTTACTCCTACCTGTGTTAATCCTGTCGGGGTAGCAGGTGCAGAAACTCCTGTTCCGGAGGTTACGTTAACATCAATTACATTATAAAATGCATTGGTGGTATCTGCTACATCCCAAACTGCTAAAATAACGTGATAGCCGGTACGGCTGGCAGGAACTGTAATCTGATGAGAAACATTGTCCTGCGGCGGCGTTCCATTATGCGTAACTGTTCCGATAAGCTCAAGATCCTGACGGGAAAGCGGTTGATTGGGATTCCAGCCCTGCTTTGTCATATAATAATGCCATTTCGCAGTTGCATGATACGCCGAGTATTTCCAGATAAAGGCATTCACACCAGTGGAAATATTGGTTTTCTTCCAACGGTCAGCAGTCTGAATGTCCAGTGTAGTGTCTCCACCGATGCTTCCATTAGCAGAGGCAATCTTTCCATCAGCCGGTCCCAATGCAGGAAACCCTTTTGGCGCTTCCAGAGATCCCGGTTCATTAATAACAGATCCATAGATGCTAAATGCTGCAGAATAACCTAGTGCAGCCTTATCCAGACTTCCCTGATATCCTCGTGAGGCAGGACTTAGTACATATCCGTGCGCAGACAGATGAATTAAAGATGGTACCAGCATCGTCAGCATCAGCAATAACGGAAAAAAAAATTTGCTTGTCTTCATAATTAAATATTTGGTGTTGATAATATAAGATCAATTCTCTATAAGCTATTTTTTCAAACCTTTTCACTCGACATAAATAAAGAAATGGAACACAAATCAGCTTTAATTCATTAAACAATTTGAATTATAGAATTTTTAATAAAAAGCAAACTAAACAAAAATAATTAGCCAATATTTTAAATTAAAACATAAAATTATAATTCATAACATTTTATCAATAACATATAATCACAATATGTTAAAGCATAAATATACAAAAAATTACATGATTAATCACACTTTATTGAAATATTTTTCATGTGAATTGATTAACAATAGAGGGTAAAGAGAAAATGGAAATATAAAATGATATCAGTTATATAATTTGTCAGCAACTACTGAAAACTATTTTAATAAAAAAGCTGAGAGAATTGATCATTCCCTCAGCCCGTAAATTTTAAAACCCCTAAGATTATCTTCAAAAAGAATAAGATTTATTTCCCAAGTACAAATACAGCAGGAATTTTATGAAGCTCCGGCTTTTGTTTCTGCCAGTCTTTTATGGTTTTTGTTTTAATAAATTCTTGTTCCGGATCGTTGATATTGGCAGCAATACAAAGCTTTGTATTCGGTGATAAAAACTTACACAAATCTTCAAATAGCTGGTTATTCCGGTAAGGTGTTTCCATGAAAATCTGTGAATACCCGGTTTTCTGAACAAGACTTTCAAGATTCATGATCTGCTTCTTCTTTTCTCCCTTATCAATAGGAAGGTAACCGTGGAATGTGAATTCCTGCCCATTAAAACCACTGGAAATCAAAGCAAGAATAATGGATGAAGGCCCCGAAATCGGGATTACTCTGATGTTTTTCTCATGACACCATTTCACCATCAGATTTCCCGGGTCTGCAATACATGGCAATCCTGCTTCAGACAGCAATCCGAAGTCCTGTCCTTTCAGCATGAGCTCCTGAGCTTCCTTGATATCTGCATTTTCTGTGTATTTATCCAATAGAAACAACTTCAGATCAGCCTGTTTTTTTTCGGGAGCAAAGAATTTAACAACTTTCCGGGCTGTTTTTTCATTTTCCACAAAGAAATAATCTGTCTGCATAATATAATCTTTCAGAACAGGAGAAAAGTGGTTGATAGAAGTATTTTCTGATAAATAAGCAGGGAGTAAAAAAAGCATTGTATTATTTTTTAATTCTTTTTAAGTGAAAGTGGTGGAAATATTTTGCATGTTCATGCTCATTATTTTGATAATTGATTTTTGATAGCTTCACACCCTTTATCCAAAATCTGGAAAACCTTTTCAAAATCGTTCATATCGCCCCAATAAGGATCAGGAACTTCCGCGTTTTTATGATCTCCCAATACTTCGAGAAATAATGATACTTTCTGGCGTTCTTCTTCATTTTTGGTTTTAGAAACTACATCTGCCAATATATCAATATCCATACAGTAGATCTTATCGAAGGTCTCAAAGTCTTTTCTGGTGATGGGTCTTGATCTTTGTTTTGATATATCAATATCGTGATTGGCAGCAGTTGTAATAGCTCTTTTATCAGGATGTTCGCCTTCATGCATTGAAATAGTTCCGGCAGAATCCACCATATAATGATCCGGTAGTTTTGTTTTCATAATTCCTTCTGCCAGCGGGCTTCTGCATATATTTCCCAGACAAACCATTAAAATTTTCATATCTGTTTTTTAAAAAAGTCTTTTGCTACGACAAAACTAAATAAAAAATGAAGAATAAAACTATCCTTCATTTTAATTTATGTAAACTAACCTTATTTACTGCTTGATTCTTTCAGTAAGGTCTTTTACGTATTTCTTGATTTCTTTATCAATTTTAGAAACGTCTTTGATGGTGTCACAGGCATACATTACTGTAGAGTGATCTTTTCCGCCCATTTCCTCACCAATTTTAGTAAATGTAGAATTGGTAAATTCTTTGGAGAAGTACATCGCAAGCTGTCTTGGTAATGCAATCTCTCTTTTTCTTGTTTTGGAAAGCAGCTGCTCTTTTTTGATTCCAAAATAATCACAAACCACTTCCTGAATGTAAGGAATATTGATCACCTTCTTCTGGTTCGCTGCAATTCTGTTGATGGTTTCCTTAAGCAGCTCAAGACTAAGGTCTCTCTTATATACTGTAGAATAAGCGATCACTGAGTTGATAACCCCGATCAGTTCTCTTACATTTGTTTTGGCTTCAGCAGCAAGGAAATCAAGCATATCTCCCGGAAGAACAATTCCGTCTCTGCTCAGTTTATCTTCAATGATCTGTCTTCTTGTAGATAGATCCGGAGATTTGATTTCTGCAGAAAGCCCCCATTTGAAACGGGAAACAATTCTGTCCTGGATATCCATAATATCTGCAGGCGCTTTATCTGAAGTAAGGATAATTTGTTTTCCATTCTGATGCAGGTGATCAAAAATGTGGAAGAAACTGTCCTGTGTAGCCGATTTTCCAGATAAGAACTGAATATCATCAATAATCAGTACATCTACCATTTGGTAGAAGTTCGCAAATTCAGTCTGCTTATGAGCCTTAGCCGCAGAGATAAACTGCTGGATAAACTTTTCAGAAGACAGATAAAGAACTACTTTATCAGGAAACTGATTTTTTACTTCAAGACCAACAGCCTGTCCCAGGTGGGTTTTACCAACTCCATAACCTCCATATAAAAATAATGGGTTGAAAGCTGTTGCTCCAGGTCTTTTGGCAATGGATCTGGCAACAGTGGCTGCAAATTTATTGCTTTCTCCTTCTACATAACTATCAAACGAATAGTCAGGCTTCAGGTTAGAATCTATATTTACTTTTCTAATTCCAGGAACGACAAACGGGTTTACAATATTAGCAGAAAAACCTTGCGGCATTGTTTCCTGTGTTTTCGGAGTAGGAACGCTTTGTCCCTTGATGTTCATGGTAACAGGCTTCTCTTCACCTTTTGGTCTGTTTTCCATCACAGAATACCATAATTTCACTCCTTTTCCAATATTTTTCTTCAGGGCAGCAGAAAGTAGGGACAGGTAATTGTCCTCTATATATTCCTTGTAAAAATCGCTCGGTACGATCAGCGTAAGGTTGTTGGCCACCAACGAAAGCGGCTGAACCTTATCGAATAGCATATCGAAAGATTTTTCAAGTTTTTTAAGGTCAGAATTGTCTTCAGCAGCGTTCAGGTTATCGCGCATAAACTGAAGGCATTTCTGCCATATCATCATTAAATTGTCATCCATTTTTTAAGCCCCGATTATTCTTTGTTTGTACTGTGTTTAGAAGGAAGACAAAGGTCCAATATTTTCTTTTCAAAAAAAAATATTGCAGGTATTGATTATTTAAAAATATATTTGTATGTATAATTTAACACGTAAAATGATACACACAACACACTCAATACGAGTACGTTACGCAGAAACAGACCCAATGAAATATGTCTACTATGGAAACTATGCAACGTACTTCGAAGTAGCGAGAGTTGAACTCTTCAGAAGCATAGGAATTTCATACGATGAAATTGAAAACCAAGGAATTTGGCTGCCGGTTTCAGACTACAACATTAAATATATCCGACCAGCTTTGTATGATCAAAAATTGGAAATTCATACTTATGTTAAAAAAACTCCAGGGGTAAGAATTGAATTTGAATATGAAATTTATAATGAAGAGCATATTAAAATAACAGAAGCCTCTACTACTCTATTCTTTCTCGATGCAAAAACCAACAAAGTAATCAGATGTCCGGATTTTCTCATGGAACTGATTGAGAAGAACTGGAAAGCATAGATGACAGATAGGAGGTTTTAGGTTGCAGGCAACAGGTAGCAGGAATTAGGAGATATCCAACAAGATATTGGAGGAAGCTTATAAAGGTGAATGGTGAATTTTCAATAGAGTTAAAATATCTATCTCAAATTATCCGGTCACAAAATAAACCCGCAACTCGTAACTCGTAACTCGTAAGTCGTAACTCGCAACTAAAAACATTAAACTTTAAACTCTAAACTTTAAACTCTACACCCTCTCTATTTATGAATTAATTCGCACCTTTGTACCTTTATTTTAATCATCCCTTATATATTATATTATGAAGATTGCATTTTTGGGACCTCATGCCAGTTTCACACAGCTTGCTGCAGCACAGCTTTTCCCTGATGACGAAATAATACCGCAAGCCAGCATTCTGGATTGTTTTAATGCCGTTGAAAATGGAGAAGCAGTAAAAGCAGTAGTCCCTCTGGAAAACTCTATTGAAGGAACCGTATCTATGACACTGGATTATTTATATAAGACTCCGTCTGTTAAGATTGAAGCAGAAGCCGTAATGCCTATTGCCCACCATCTGATGATTCATCCGGAGAATTCTGTTGAGAATATTGAAAGAATATATTCGCATCCGCAAGCCCTTGCACAGAGCTTTCATTTCCTGGATACTCATTATAAAGAAATTCCCAAACAGGACTTTTCCTCAACTGCAGCCGCTGCCAAGTTTGTATCTGAGAATCCGGGCACTCCTATTGCTGCGGTAGCCAATCAGTTTGCAGCCAATTTATATGGTTTGAAAATAGTGAATCGTAATATTCAGGATTTTGAACAGAATCATACCCGGTTTATCATCATTTCTAAAGAGCAGAATAAATACCAAAATGACAAACTGGAAACACTGGGAGAAAAATCAGGAATGCTGATCACTCTTCCGGAAGATCATCCCGGTGGATTGCATCAGGTATTATCCGTTTTTGCATGGAGAAAAATGAATCTCAGCAAGATTGAATCCAGAACATTAAAAACAGGACTGGGGAACTATTTCTTCTTTATCAATGTTGAAGGGCCATGGAAAGAAGTCTTACATGAAAATGCCCTGCAAGAACTTGAATCAATCAATGCAAATGTAGATTTTCTCGGGAATTACAAAGAATTCCTGCTGGAAAGCTAAAAAAAGACAATAAAATCTATAAAAAACACTGCTATTAAGCAGTGTTTTTTTATTTATAGGATAAAAATCACAAAATTCAAAAACTTTAACAATACATTAGTTTGAGACAATACCTTCTGTTTAATTAAAAAAATAACCCACACAATGGAGAGAATTATTTTTTAACAAAATACTGACAAACAGCACTTTAAAGCAAAAACACATATAATAAGTCGTAATTAGATTATGCAAAAATATTAACTAAAATATAAACATATGTTTAAGGATATTATATCATATTAACGTTAAAAATAAAAATATCACAATGCGGAGTATAATTTTTATTGTATATTTGCTTAGCAACTAATTAAAATCTTGATCATGAAAACTAAACTTTACAGCTTATTGTTAGCATGCGCTTCATTACCTATATTTAGTCAAGTAGGTATCAATACGGCAAATCCATCTGCGACTTTAGATGTTAACGGGACACTGAAAGTTCGTGACACTCCCGCCGCTACAGCACTACCCGGATATCAAATTTTAGCAGTTAACCAGGGAACCACACAAGTGTTCTCGGTAGACCCGTCATTATTAACCGCAGCTGCAGGAACCAACACTTCTGTATATTCTGCAAAAAAAACAACAGGTATAACCCTTCTGAATTTAGGAGTTTTACCATCTGATTTCCAACCTGTCAGTTTTGTACAAGCCGACAGAACTATAGGAAGTGCAGCTTTGTTTACAAATGCTGACGGTTCTTATAATATTCCATCCACTGGAGTATATGCGGTTGGATTCGCGTTCAGATATGGAACAGGATTACAGGCTTCATTACTATCAGGAACTCCAGGTATCGCCATTGCAAGAACCAGATCGGCAGTAACCACTTTGATAGACACACGTCCATTCAGCGGTATTAATCTTGCACTAGCAGTTAACCTGACACTTTCCGATTCCAGCATTAACACTTTATATTCATTTCAGGCAGGTGACAAAATATCTTTTGGACTTGTAGATTCCGGTGTTATCACAGCAGGATTATTAGGATCCAGTATTGCATCATTCTACGTTTACAAAGTATCAAACTAGTAAAAACATATTGTTAGTTATCTATACCATTTAACCCATCGCTTATACCGCGATGGGTTAATTTTTTAAATAGCATATAAAACATTTCTTTATATTTGGTAAAAACTAATGAAATGAATGAATTTGTTGCGGCCATCATCTTTATCATTATCTTCATCATTTTCAATAATCTGAATACCAAAATCAGAAAGTTGGAAAAGGAAATTTCGGATCTTAACTATAAAATCAATAATACTCTTCCAACCCAGACTGAAGTAATTCATGAGAAAACCTCAGCGGATGAGACATTCATTCCACAACAAGAACAAGTTCATTATGAAAACATAAAACATGAAAATGAAATTAAAGAGAACCCAACACCAGATCAAAAAGACTGGCTTACTCCTGTTTCTGATTTTTTAAAACAAAATGCACTTACCATCATTGGTATTTTCACCCTTGTTCTGGGAATTGGTTATTTTGTAAAATACGCGATTGATAAAAACTGGATTGGAGAAGCAGCAAGAGCAGGAATCGGTTTTTGTACCGGGGCAGGAATCATTGTAACCGGACATTTTCTCAGAAAAAATTACCAGGCTTTTTCTTCTATTATCACCGGGGGCGGAATAGCAGTCTTATATTTCACAGCCACCATTGCTTTCCGTGAATACCATCTGTTCACCCAAAATACAGCTTTTATCATAACGGCACTGATTACTGCAGCCTCTATTATCTTATCCTATTATTATAAAAGTGAAGTACTGATTATCTTTTCATTGATAGGAGGTTTTGCAGCTCCTCTGATGATCAGCACAGGACAAAGCAACTACCTTTTCCTTTTTATTTATATTACTCTTTTAAATACAGGAATGCTGGCTGCCTCTTTTCTGCAGCACTGGAAAAGCGTGGGCTGGACAGCTTATATATTTACAACAGGGTATCTTTTCTTTTGGACCAATGAAAGCCCTGAACTTTTAAGCATTACTTTCTATCTGATCAGTTATGTGATTTTTTACATCTTTGCATTGCATGATTATTTAAGAAGAAATATACTTTCAACCTCTGATATCGCGATTCTTGCTCTTGCCAACTTCTCAAGTATCCTTGGACTGCTTTACATTTTTGATACCCTAAAATATGAACCGCCAATTATTTTCCCTCTTATTTTTGCTGCTGTGAACGCCGTTCTTCTGTTCAGAGAATTTACACGCAGGAACTTTGGAATCGCCTATTCTGTATTCGCAGGGCTGGTTACCAGTCTTATAACCGTTGCGGTTGCTATTCAGTTTAAAACCCATCTTATCACCAGCATTTGGGCAATAGAAACAACTCTGCTTCTTTTCATCTGGAAAAAAACAGGCCATAAGGTTTTCAAAATCTTCTTTTATATCCTGTTTCCATTGGTGATGATTGCCCAGCTTATAACCTGGACGGCCTATTTCGGAACAAAAGATTTCAATATCATATTGAATACTCCGTTTATCACCAGTTCGTTTACCATTATTTCCATAATCCTCAATTTGTATTTGTTAAGAAATCGCTCCAAAGACTCCAATGGAAAAGATTATACCTTTTTTGAAGATCTTATTACTGTGGTCAGCTATGGAGTTATCTATATTACTTTTCTTCTTGAGATTACATACCATATTTCCAAAATGCCATGGTCCGCAATTTTCAGCACAGGACTCTTGTTCAGTATTTATTATATTTTTGTTTTATTACTTTTCAGAAAACTACTGAACATCAGAAGCGACATTCAAAACGTACTGATTTATCTGCTTTTTTTCCTGATCATTAGTAACACATCTGCTGCTGCATTTCCGGTTGTGTCTGACATTATAACAAAAAAACTCCATGTAAGTTTTTATTTCCTGCACCTGCTTCAATGGATTCCTTTTATATATGTAGGATATAGAATTATTCCATCTTCGGAATTTCATAAGCAGCGGATTTCTTACTGGATGCTGTCTTTGGCACTTATCATCTCTGTAAGTTGTGAACTTCACCATTCTTATATTTTAATCACCTCAAATGATCTTCCTCACTCCCATAAGGCAAGTGAACACTTTAATATTCTTTATCTTCCTGTTGTATGGGCAATTCTTGCCAGCATATTTATTTATACCGGTTTGAAAAAGAATATTCAGGAATATAATAAGATCGGTTTTGCATTGATAGGCCTGATGATCGTAAAACTATATGGCTACGACGTATGGCAGATGGATAACATCTCAAGAATAAGTGCCTTTATTGCTCTCGGGATTATTTTACTCTTAAGTTCTTTCACCTTCCAGCGTCTGAAAAATATGATCAGAAATATGGTGGATAAAAAAGACGAAACGAAAGACAGCACAGACTGATAATCTGCGTAAAAGTTTTTATTTCTAAATAATATTTAAAACATTTCTAGATTTTATTCAAATTTTATAAAAAATAACTATATTTATCACGTTTTTAACAGTTACATATTCTGATCATGAAAAAATTACTCTACTCTTTTTTAATCTTATCCTCTGCTACTTTATGGGCCCAGCAAAAAAATCCTGCGGTAAAGTTTGCAGTGGCTGACAACGCCATTGGGACAGTAGAATTATTCAATGCCAAAAAGAATGTTTTACAGGTTTCAAAAGTATACAATACTTCAGCGGGTCTTCCCCAAAACTTAAAAAAATACAGTTCTGTTTTTACAAAAGGCGTAACTGAATATAAATTCAAAAACGGAGAAAACGTACTTGACAGAATGGCGTTATCCAATATGAATACTCAATACAATATTCCGGCAGATAATCCTGTATTTATTGAAGGATATGAATTTACGGATACCAGCACGATGATCTATCCTGAGATCAAGAAAAAAGCTGAAACAAAAGATTACAACGGTAAGAAAACATTGTTTATTTACACTACCGAATAATTTGATTTTTTGAAACATTAAGATCGTATTAAGCTGTTAAGATTATTAAGATAAGCTTTGCTTTAACTTAAAATCAGCATGTTTTATCTTAACTATACTTTAATTCTTCAGTCTCCTTAATGGTTTAAAAATATTTACCACCATTTTCACTTTATAATAGCTGAAATGTTATAGGTTAAAAAAACCGATTTAATATAAAAAGGATGCCGTTTTTTCAGCATCCTTTTTCAATTCTAATATTTATTATTCCATTTTTTCTTGAGCTCTTCATAGATTTTCTTCTCAGTAGAGTTATTTCCCGGCTCATATAGTTTCACATTTCGGATTTCTTCCGGAAGAAAATCCTGTTCTACAAAGTTTCCTTCATAGGAATGAGCGTACTTGTATTCTTTTCCATAATCCAGGTCTTTCATCAGTTTGGTAGGAGCATTTCTCAAATGAAGGGGAACAGGCAGGTTTCCCGTCTGTTTTACCAAAGCCAGAGCCTCATTGATGGCCATATACGCAGAATTGCTTTTAGGGGAAACCGCAAGATACACCGCTGTTTCGCTCAAGATAATCCTTGCCTCAGGATTACCGATCACATTGATCGCCTGAAAACAATTATTGGCAACCACCAAAGCATTGGGATTTGCCAGGCCTACGTCTTCAGCAGCCAGAATAAGCATTCTCCTTGCGATAAACTTAATATCTTCTCCTCCCGCAATCATTCTCGCCAGCCAATATACCGCACCATTCGGATCTCCTCCACGCATCGACTTGATAAAGGCTGAGATGATATCGTAATGCTGCTCGCCGTTCTTATCGTAAAGAGCTATCGTCTCCTGAAGAACTTCCAGCACATCAGAATTAATAATTTCCGTTGTATCCGAATTTTTATATTGATTCAAAACCAATTCTACGGAATTGATCAGTTTTCTGGCGTCACCACCGGAGTATTGAATAAAAGCTTCTTTTTCAAGGATTTTAAAATCTGTTCCTTCATCTTTATTATATCGTTCGGAAGCAATATCTATTAATTCTTCCAGCTTTTCATAGCTCAAAGCTTTTAAAATATAAACCTGACTTCTTGAAAGCAAAGCCGAAACCACTTCAAAGCTTGGATTCTCGGTAGTGGCTCCAATCAAAACAATCCAGCCTTTTTCTACTGCATGTAATAATGAATCCTGCTGCGACTTATTGAACCTGTGAATCTCATCAATAAATAAGATCGGTGATTTTCCGGAGAACAGATTCTGTTTTTTTGCATCTTCAATCACATCACGCACGTCTTTCACGCCGGAAGAAACTGCAGAAAGCTTATAAAACTTCCTCCCCGACTGTTCTGAGATAATTTCAGCCAGCGTTGTTTTCCCAGTTCCCGGAGGTCCCCATAAAATCAGCGAATTCAAGGTATTGTTTTCAATCATTTTTCTGATTGTTCCTTTATCGCCGGTAAGGTGCTCCTGTCCCAATACATCGTTCAGGGTTTTAGGTCTTAATTTTTCAGCTAATGGAATATTTTGATTCAAAGTAATTCTTTTTTTAAGATCAATGTCCGGATTTCTGATCTCCGAAACTTATAACAAATTTAAACTAATTTTCATTTTTTTACCCTATTTTTGCATTGTTTTGAAACTTACATTCAATAAAATCATTACATTTCCGCTGGTAATTTTGATCAAATTTTACCAATGGTTCATCTCGCCCTTACTTCCCAAAAACTGCCGCTACGAACCTACCTGTTCCCACTATATGATTGAGTCGCTTCAGGTACATGGTGTTTTTAAAGGTTTCTGGCTGGGATTTAAAAGAATTTTAAGATGCCACCCATGGGGAGGAAGCGGCTATGACCCTGTTCCACCCAAACATAAATGTCAATAATCAAACTATCAAATCAATAGAAAAATGAATACACTCTTTTTCAGAATTTATCTTGTGCTGTTTGCGTTCACAACGCAGCTTCTTTTCGCACAGGAATACCCTGGAGGTTTATCTGACGGAAATTTAGATATCAATGGAAGCAATGTTCCTGTAAAAATCTATTCTACTACAGAGATGGGAGACCTTACGGCTTTTCCGGACAGAGAATCAGACAAGAACCAGTCTTTTGTTGTCATCCTTAATGAATCTAATTTTGAACCTGCCTATTATAATTATGGAGCTTCCACTTTAGCAAAGTACAAGGATTCAAACTATCAGTTTTTCGATAAAAACTTCAAACTGATTGACACTGGTGTTACCAAAGAAAATATCACCACTTTCAAGTATGCGGTAAAATCTGTAAAACCCATCACTGATTCTGATAAAGTAGAACTTAAAACTTCATTTAAAATCTGGGATCCTTCAAAAGGTATTCATATTGGGTCATTTACCCTTCACTTTTATAGTTTGATGTTTGTTTTTGCCTTTGGTTTCGGATATATTTTAATGACAAGAATCTTTAAGATTGACAATGTCAACCAGAAATATCTTGAACCTCTGTTCACATGGACACTGATCGGGACAATTCTGGGAGCAAGATTAGGACACGTTATCTTTTATCAGCCGGAATTATTTAAAGAAGATTTCTGGAGCGTATTCTTACCGATAAGTACAAAAAACGGATTCAAATTCACTGGATTTTCAGGGCTGGCCAGCCATGGAGCGACGATTGCATTGATTTTCACCACCCTTTATTATTCATTTAAAATCATCAAAAAAAATCCGTTCTGGGTCTATGACAGATTGGGTATTGTGGTTGCTTTAGGTGGAGCATTTGTAAGAATGGGGAACTTTTTCAATTCTGAAATCGTTGGTAAACCAGCGGACCCGAATTCTCCGTTTGCTTTGCTTTTCCCGCAACAAAGCAGTGAGTATGGTCTTACTGTTCCACGTTATCCCAGCCAGTTATTTGAAGCCGTAGGATATGTTCTGCTATTCATTTTACTATGGATATTGTACAGAAAGACAGATAAAAAATATCAGCAAGGATGGTTATTCGGTCTCTTTTTCATCATTCTTTGGGCGATCAGATTCTTTGTGGAGTTCCTTAAAGAGCCACAAGGAGATGAGTTCATCCAGCTTGGCGGTCTGAATACAGGTCAGGTTCTTTCGATTCCTTTTATGATTGCAGGGGTTGTGATCATGATTGTTTCCAAGAAATTTAAGATTACTCAGGCAGAAAACGAGAAACCGGAATAAGCCACTTGAGCTGAAAAATAAAAAAGGCAAATTTGTAGAAATACAGATTTGCCTTTTTTACTATTTGAAATCATTGACTGTTTTGTCTATTCACCTTATTACAGATTCCTCTCCGACTTCCTGTTCAGTTCCTCAAAAACACATCCAAATGCATCAATGACATCAGTAGGAAGCATCGATTCTTTTGAATGTTTTTCTGAAGCTATATCGGCAGCTCTGCCATGCAGCCATACCCCAAGAATACAAGTTTCTTCTTCAGAATATTTCTGGGCCAGAAGCGAAGTAAGGATTCCTGTAAGAATATCTCCGCTTCCTCCTTTCGCAAGACCTGCGTTCCCGGTTATATTATAGAATACTTTTCCTTCCGGAGTAATAACTTGCGTATGATGATCTTTGAGTACAATATAAAGACCAAACTCTTTTGCTTTTTTCCTTGCCAGCTCAAGCCTTTTAAAGGAATTGTCTGTACTTCCGAAAAGTCTTTCAAACTCCTTCGGATGTGGAGTGATGATTGATTTTTTTGGAATAAGTTTAAGATTTTTCTGATCTTTTGAAATGATGTTCAATGCATCTGCATCAAGGACCAGTGGCTGTGAATGTTTTTTTAAGAAACTCAAAAAGCTTTTCTCAGTCGAGGAATGAGTACCCAAACCAGGACCTGCACCACAGGTAATATCTTTATCAATCTCCAAATTTGTGATAAACTGCTCCCCTCCTTTTATGAACATGGCCTCAGGACATAAAGTCTGCAAAATGTTATACCCGCACTCCGGTGCCAGTGTAAAGGTTAGCCCCGCACCTGTTTTTAAAGCTGATCGTGTTGCCAGCACTGCTGCTCCTATTTTTCCATAGCTACCTCCTATGATCACTGCCTTACCATAAGTGCCTTTATGAGAAAATTCCTGTCTCGGACTGAATATCTGGCCTACCAGCTGATCATCAATTACAGAATAATCAGAATCAGTAGCATCCGCATATATTTTACTTAAATCAATATCCAGCAGTATTACTTTTCCGGCATATTTTCCTGTTTCAGGATGAAGAAAAGTCCGCTTCCAGCATTGAAAAGTCAGGGTATAATCGGCTTTAAAAATACCAGAATCATTATCATCCATTTCATCTGCAGACAATCCGGAAGGGATATCGATGGATAATTTAATATTCCTTTTGCTGTTCAATTGCTCAACAAGCATTTTATATTCTCCTTCCAACGGTCTGGATAACCCTGTTCCGAAAAGAGCATCGATAATGATTGTTTTATCATCAAAATTATATTGTTCTTTAGGATCAAGTTTCCTGACTGAAATTCCGGATAAATCACGGAGTCTTTTCAGGTTAACAGAAGCATCCTCTGAAAATTTCCTTTTAGAATCACTTACAAATACATCAACATCAAACCCTTTCAGGTAAAGTAATCTTGCAACCGCTAATCCGTCTCCTCCATTATTTCCGTTACCGCAAAATACGGCTAGCTTTTTATGGTTCTTACAATGCTCCGAAATCCAATGTGCGACAGCCATTGAAGCTCTTTCCATCAGTTGAATGGAGGAAACCGGCTCTTGAGAAATTGTGAACTGATCCCAGCTGCGTATCTGTTCTGCAGTGAAAATTTTCATAGGTAAATCAAACTTTTAAGCAAATTACAAAAGATTTTTCATTATGATATCACCTCATTAATAAAAATAAAAAGTCATCATTAATGAATTAATGTATTGTTATAATGCTCAAATATTCATTAAAACTGTTAATAGGAAATCAGCATAAAATTCAATATTTTGGGAATAAAAAACTATTAAACGTAGTGTTTTTTACATTTTTTAATTATATTTTTGTGTATATACTAATTAAAAAAATATAAATTATGGGATTTGTCAAAGAATTTAAAGAGTTTGCCTTTAAAGGCAATGTTCTCGATCTTGCTGTCGGTGTGATCATTGGGGCAGCATTTGGTAAAATTGTTTCGTCTTTGGTAGAAGATGTTATCACACCTCTGATCTTAAATCCGGCATTGAAAGCAGCCGGCGCAGAAAACATTGCAAAACTTACATGGAATGGTGTTGCCTATGGAAATTTCCTTTCAGCAGTAATCAGCTTCCTTTGTATTGCGATGGTTCTTTTCTGGATCATCAAACTGGCTAATAAAGTGAACAAGAAAGATGCTCCTGCTCCTGCCGGACCTACAGAAGATCAAAAATTACTGATGGAGATCAGAGATTTGTTGAAAAGCAAAAATATCTAATCTGCAACCACAGTTTTTAAAATAAAAAAAGAGAGGCTGTCCAAAAAGGGCAGTCTTTTTTATGCGAGCCATTACTGTCCGATAAAAAGTATAAATACATTGAAAATATTAATATTTATGATATGAATTAACAGGTCGCTCCTCCGGAGCTTTATTTTATGGGGATTTCATTTTTCTACTAACAGTAGATCCCGACGGGATCAAATTTAGCTCCTATGGGAGCTGACTGTTAATAGAACGTATTTGTTTTAAAATTAGAGCTCCGGAGGAGCGACCTGTTAATTCTATTCAAATTTTATCGAACAAGAATGTTTTTTTATTTAAAATGTCAGACCTAAGGTTGATTCAAGACATTTATATGACTCTCAAACTCTTCAAAATTCTATCAACAAAAAATTGAGGCTGCCCAAACTTTTTGGACAACCCCTTTTGCTATATTATATCGTTTTCAGATTATTGAATCTGTAAGATACTTGAAATCTGCTCTGCCAGGGAAAGACCAATTCTATCCTGCGCTTCAAGCGTAGAAGCTCCCGTGTGAGGGGTAAGAGAGATTTTAGAATGAGTAAGGATTGCTTTAGAAGGTGTTGGCTCATTAATGAAAACATCTAATCCGGCAAATCTTACTTTACCTGAATCCAAAGCCTGAATCAAAGCTGTTTCATCAATGACTCCTCCTCTTGAACAGTTTACGATAGCCACTCCGTCTTTCATGATTTCAAATTCGTTCTTACCAATCATATAACCGTCTTTCTGAGCCGGAACGTGTAAAGTAATGAAGTCTGAATGTTTTAGTACTTCCTGAAGTGGTTCAGTCTCGATATCAACATTGATGAACTGATTGTTGTAAAACTTCACTTTGATGCTTGCTTTTCCTACATTATTATCAGCAGCTACTACTCTCATGCCAAGTCCTAAAGCGATTCTTGCCACTTCCTGTCCGATTCTTCCCATTCCTACAATACCAATGGTTTTTCCTCTTAATTCAATACCTGCAGCATATGCTTTTTTAAGGCTTCCAAATTCAGTATCACCCACCAGAGGCATTTTTCTGTTGGAATCCTGAAGGAATCTTGCTCCGGAAAACAAATGAGCAAAAACAAGTTCAGCCACTGATTCTGAAGAAGCAGAAGGCGTATTGATCACATGGATTCCTTTTTCTCTTGCATAGTCTACATCAATATTATCCATACCTACTCCACCTCTGCCAATAATGTCGATGGACGGACACCCGTCAATAATATCTTTTCTTACCTGGGTAGCACTTCTCACCAATAAGGTGCGGATTTTGTGCTCGTTAATATAATCTACTAAAAACTCCTGAGGAACTTTTGTAGTAATCACTTCAAAGCCTTTTTCTGTCAATGCATCTATTCCAGATTGATCAAGGCCGTCGTTTGCTAAAACTTTCATAAAATATCAAGTATATTAAAAAATGAAAGATTTAAAAATTAAAGGAACAGGTTCACATTTAATTTTTAAATCTTTGAATTATATTTTTATTCGCCGTCTTCTTTGAATACCTCAATGGTCACTTGCTTTTCAACCAAATCCGTAAATCTTCCTTTATATCTTGTAGCTCTTACCAGGTGGTTGTCTATCCAGTGATAATTTCCTCCTCTTGGTTTTCCGCAAAGCACGCTGTGATATTTGAAGCCATGCTTATCCAGCCAGTCGATCGTGATTTGTTTTAGATTTTCAGTTCTTGAAGTAAAAAAGCAGATCTGATGTCCTTCGTCATACCATCTGTTGATCGTTTCCAGTGCATCGGGGTATGGTTCGCAGGTAACCATTCTTTCCGGCTCTTCATTGGGAACGTCATCCGTAATGGTTCCGTCGATATCTATTAAGTAATTTTTTATTCCATCCTTTAGAATAGGACTAATGTGTTCAATGTATTCTAATTCCATTACTAAATATTAAAAAACAAAGTTAGCGTTTTTACAGGTATCAGACCTATCAATCTTCATTAATGTTAATATTTTACTATAAAAACTATTATTTAAAGAATAATATTAACATTTTACTCATCATTTCATCACATATGGTTAAAAATTTTCGTTTTGTATTTTACTTTTAAATAATAAAGTGAAGATTTGAAATAAAATCAATTAAAGAATTGAAAAATTCTCGTTACGCATTACCGGCTTCTCTGTCGTATCACATCCTTATTACAAAAAGTATGATGTTTATCTAAAAATTTCCAAAATACATTTATTACTCTTACATTTGTAGGAATGGAAGAATTTGTTGTTTTAGTAAATCCTGAAGATAAGGTTTTAGGGCTGATGGAAAAACAGCAGGCTCACATCAATGGCCTGTTACACCGTGCTTTTTCTGTATTTCTTTTCAATAGTAAAGGAGAAATGCTTCTTCAGAAAAGGGCTTCAGGAAAATATCATTCTCCTAACCAATGGACCAATGCTGTATGCTCGCATCCACGCCAAGGGGAAACTTATCAGGAAGGAGCTGTACGAAGAGTAAAAGAAGAATTGGGAATTGAAACAGAACTTTCAGAAAAATTCAATTTTATTTACAAGGCAGATGTTGGCGGCGGTCTTTGGGAACACGAGCTGGATCATGTATTTGTAGGAAACCATGAAGCTGATTTCCATCTGAATAAAGAAGAAGTGGAAGAAGTAAGATTCATTTCCATGGAAGATCTGGACAAAGAAATTTCCGAAAATCCTGAAAACTTTACAGAATGGTTTAAAATTATTCTGGAAGAATATAAACACCACTTTTAACGATGAAAAAAATATTTCTTTTTTCTGCTTTTTTGACAGGAAGTCTGTTTTTTGCCCAAAAGGCAGGTGTATTTGACACTCCTAATTACTCTATCAATGTTCCTGAAGGCTGGAAATCTACGAATGACAGTGAGATTATCAATATTTTTCCTACCAGCCAGATCGGTGCTATTACCATTTCGGAGTATCACGACCTTCCCCTTCCGAAAGAGGAGGTGAAAAAATTTATCCTTGCCCTTTATCACTCACATGACGAAGAGAAAAAAGTAAAAGAAAAAAAGAGCCAGAAAGGGTATACGGAATATTTCTATGAGCATTTCGATGAAAAAGAAAAGCTGTTCTGGGTAACCAAAGCTTTTCAAAAAGATAAAAACTTATATTTGGTTTCCATCAACTGTGGCCAGAAATTCTGGAACGGAAACTATATGACCCAATTCAATGAGACTTTTAACAGTTTTAAAATAAAGAAATAAAAATTAAATATGAAGAAAACAGCCTTGTACGACAAACATGTTTCTTTGGGAGCTAAGATCGTACCTTTCGCAGGTTTTGAAATGCCTGTTCAATATTCAGGGGTTACAGAAGAGCACTTTGCCGTAAGAGAAAAAGCAGGATTATTTGATGTTTCCCACATGGGACAGTTTTTCATCGAAGGGCCAGGCTCAAAAGATCTTTTGCAATATGTAACTACCAATAATGTAGATGCTCTTGAAAACGGAAAAGCTCAGTATTCTTGTCTTCCCAACGAAAACGGAGGAATTGTAGACGACCTTATCGTTTACAAAATGGAAGATGATAAATATTTTGTAGTAGTAAATGCCTCCAATATTGATAAAGACTGGAACCATATTTCAAAATACAATACTTTCGGTGCTAAAATGACCAATGCTTCTGATGAAATGTCTTTATTGGCAGTTCAGGGGCCTAAAGCTACTGAAATTCTTCAAAAACTTACGGAAGTAAACCTTTCAGAAATTCCTTACTACCACTTTACTGTAGGAAGTGTTGCAGGAGAAAATAATGTGATCATTTCAAACACAGGATATACAGGAAGCGGAGGTTTTGAAATTTATTTCAACAACGAAAGCGCTGAAAAACTTTGGGATGCTGTAATGGAAGCAGGTAAAGAAGAAGGAATCATTCCTTGCGGATTGGCTGCCAGAGATACTTTAAGATTAGAAAAAGGATTCTGCCTTTACGGAAATGATATCGATGATACCACTTCACCAATTGAAGCTGGTCTAGGATGGATCACTAAGTTTGATAAAGACTTCGTTTCTAAAGATGTTTTTGCCAAACAGAAAGAAGAAGGAGTTGGAAGAAAATTAGTTGGTTTTGAGTTAACAGACAAAGGAGTTCCGAGACACGATTATCCTGTAGTAGATGCTGAAGGAAATGTAATCGGAAAAGTAACTTCAGGAACACAGTCTCCAATGAAGAAAGTAGGTTTAGGTCTTGCTTATGTAGACAAACCATATTTCAAATTAGGATCTGAGATCTTTATTCAGGTAAGAAACAAGAACATTCCTGCAAAAGTGGTAAAAGCTCCTTTTGTATAATTGGAAAAAAATAGGAAAAAGAGAAGAGGCTGTGAAAATCACAGCCTCTTTTGGGTTTATACCAAACCTTATAGGTTTTAAAAACCTATAAGGTTTATTATTTGCAAAATTAGTTTCCAGTTAAATTTATTCATGTACGCCAAAGAACTTCTGCAGTTCTTCAACATTCTTTTTATCATTTCCTACAAAAATTTCCTTGTCAGTAATAAAAACAGGTCTTTTCAGGAAGGTATAATGATCCAGTAATAATTCTTTAAAATCTTTCTCGGTTAAAGATTTCACATCCAACCCTCTCAGTTTGATCTGGGTAGATTTTTTACTGAACAATGCCTCGTATGATTTTGTTTTTTTATGCATTTCCGCCAATTCTTCTTTCGTAATCGGCTCTTTTTTGATTTCGCGAAGTTCCCAGTCTGTAAGATCAAATTGGGCTAAAATTTTTCTGCAGGTATCACATGTATTGAGATAAAATACTTTCTTCATTACGGTTTCTAAATCTGTTATGGGTTAAAATTCTCTTTCATTGAAAGTTTCGTCTTTCAAAATTAGGATTTAATCTAAAACTTTGGAAATTATTAAATAACTTTATTCAAATTTTATAAGATGCAGAACAAGCCTATTACTTTTCAGTTTATTTCGGAGCCTTCGGATGTTAATTACGGAGGAAATGTACATGGAGGAAGTGTTATGAAATGGATTGACCAGGCCGGTTATGCATGTGCGACAACCTGGAGCGGCAATTATTCCGTTACGGTGTATGTGGGTGGAATCCGTTTTTATGATCCCATCAAAATCGGTGAAGTGGTAAAAGTAGATGCTCAGGTGATCTATACCGGAACTTCAAGCATGCATATCGCGATCAATGTCTTTTCCCGAAACCTGAAACAACCGAATTTTGAGAAAAAAACCCACTGCATTATTGTATTTGTTGCGGTAGACGAAAACGGAAAAAAGCTTCCTGTACCGAAATGGGTCCCGGAAACGGAGGAAGAAAAGCAGCAGGAAATGTATGCTAAACGCCTGATGGAGCTGAGAACGCAGATTGAAGATGAAATGAAACCGTTTTTGTAAGAGCGGGTTTCGGGATGCGAGAGTGCGAGGTTTAAGGTTTAAAGTTTTGGGGAAACCAGTAACAAAAAACGACCAATCACATGATATGAAAAGTATTTTCACCTTAATGGCATCGCTTATGATAGCATTGTGCCCCGCTCAGACACATCGGTTTATTTATGAAATGGAATATAAGATGGATTCTACCGAAACCACTTATGAAAAACTGAATATGATCCTGGACATCACCCCAAAAGAGGTGAAATTCTATGGAAGAAACCTGATTACAACGGATTCTTTAAATAAAAAATTCGGGATGAATAACAGTCATACGGATATGTCCGGACAGGTAGTGAAAAGAAAGATCAATTCTTTTGACAATGAGAATTTCATCAATATTAAAAACGGATATTACTCCTTTAAAACGACAGATAAAATAAACTGGATCATTTCGAATGAAACCAAGAAAGTAGAAAATTATACTTTACAAAAAGCCACTACCCGATTTGGAGGAAGAAACTGGACCGCCTGGTTCTGTAAAGATATTCCATTTAATGAAGGCCCGTTTAAACTCCGTGGATTACCGGGTTTAATTTTTGAACTTTACGATGCCAAAAAGAATTTCATTTATCACCTTATTAAAAGCCAGGAACTGCCGGAAGTCTATCCGACAGATAGTTTTGTTGAATCCAATTTCGGGAATAAAGCTATTCCCATCACTGAAAAGCAAAAATATAAACTCATCATGGAGTTTTATGATGATCCTTTTGCTTTTGAAAGAAATAATTTCAGCAAATCCAACAATGATCTTAAAATTAATATCAACGGAAAAGAAATCCGTAATGTTGATGAACTGAATACTCAAACTAAAAGCATACAGGAAGTTATTAGGAAATATAATAACCCGCTTGAGATTGATAAGGCAATGCATTATCCAAAATATTAAAACCATGGTTTAGTTTTAAGTTTAGGCTAAAGCCTGAGGAAAGTTAAAAATTTATTCAGGCGGGCTAAATCCCACCTCTATTGAATCCAGATATTTAAAGTATATCTTTTACCTTTTACCTTTTATCTTTTTATCATAATTCATATATTTGTACCATCAAAAGGAAATGGTGTTCTTCCTTACCCAACCGCTTTACAAAAGCTGATGACGCCTGATTAAAAGATTATTAACAAATAACTAATCAGGATTATTATGTCAAAAAGTCAAAGAACATTAGCGAAAAAAGCAATTTTCCATACTCATTTTTTCTTCAGAAAATTTCCGGCGCTCCCTTATATTTTAAAATGGCTGTCTATCAGTATCATTATTGGTGCTTTGGTAGGAACAGCTTCTGCAGGGTTTCTTCAATCTTTAGAATGGGCAACAAACTTCAGAGAAAATCACCTCTGGCTGATCGCCCTACTTCCTGTTGCAGGATTTCTGATAGGACTTCTCTATTATTACTTTGGGAAAGATGTAGAAGCAGGAAATAACCTGTTGATTGATACGATTCACGAACCCAAGGAAATCATTCCTTTTAAAATGGCACCTTTTGTTTATCTCGGAACGATTGTAACTCATTTTTTCGGAGGTTCTGCGGGCCGCGAAGGAACAGCACTTCAAATGGCGGGAGCTATCGCAGATCAGCTTACAAAACCTTTTAAGCTCGACCGAAATGATAGAAAAGTATTGATTATTTCAGCAATTGCTGCCGGATTTGGTTCTGTTTTCGGAACTCCACTGGCTGGAGCTGTTTTTGGTCTTGAGGTTTTTCTGATGGGAAAAATCCGTTACAACGCTATCTTTCCTGCATTTACATCCGCCATTCTGGCAGACTGGGCTACCAATCTCTGGAATGTAAAACATACTCATTATCACATTGATTTTATTCCTAAACTGGAATTTTTACCCATTCTTTACAGCATTCTGGCAGGTATTGCTTTTGGAATCTGTGCGGCTGCTTTCAGTAAAATCATTCATTGGATGGGTTCTCTTTTCAAATCAAAAATAAAATACCCTCCGCTTCGTCCAGTTGTTGGAGGAATCATTATAGCACTTGCTGTTTTTGCGATGGGAACAACCCGGTATATCGGATTGGGAGTTCCAGTAATTGTAGAATCTTTTGAAAAGCAGCTTCCGTTATATGATTTTGCTTTAAAAATGATTTTTACCATTGTGACGCTTTCGGCCGGATTCAAAGGTGGAGAAGTTACTCCTTTATTCTTTATCGGAGCTACATTGGGCAGTGCTTTATCACTTTTCATCCCATTACCGTTCGGATTATTGGCAGGAATGGGATTTGTAGCCGTATTTGCAGGTGCTACCAATACTCCTCTGGCCTGTATGCTGATGGGAATTGAATTATTCGGAGCAGAATGTGGTGTGTACGTGGCTATTGCCTGTGTTGTTTCTTACCTTCTTTCCGGTCATAACAGTATTTATACAAAACAAAAGATTGGAGAGGCAAAAAACAGAAGATTTGAAAGCCAGCAGGATAAGTCTGTTTCGGATTTTTTATAAGGGGTTCCGTGATTCGTGTTGCGGGTTACGAGATGCGAGATGCGAGGTCACAGTTATTTGTTTATTTTGTTGCTGGTTGCTAGTTAAAAGGTACGAGATTCGTGGTTATGAGATTTACATTAGGTTTATTTTGTTGTGGGATGCTGGTTTTTATTGGTTCTTGGTTATTCACTAAAAATCTTGAAACCCAAAATACCCAATCGCGTAACCAGAAATCCTTCAAACTTAAAACCACAAACCTGAAATCCCGAATCCCGAATCTCTCAAACCCTCATACTCCAAAACCCCGAAACTCGCAACACGCAACACGCATCTCATCGCCCAACCCTCCCACTCTCAAACTCTCAAACTCTCTTCACCATTTCCAACTATAATTCGTAATTTTACCCCATGTTCGATTACAGATTAAAAGTTTTCCATACGGTGGCTACCCGATTAAGTTTCACGAAGGCTTCAGAGGAGCTCCATATTTCCCAGCCGGCTGTTACTAAACATATTAAAGAAATTGAAACTCAGATAGGTGCTAAGCTTTTTGACCGTAAAGGAACTTCTATCCAACTGACTCAAAGCGGAAAAATCCTGTTTGAACATGCCGAAAAGATCAGAAACATCTACCGTGACATGGAGTTTGAGATCAGCCAGGTCAGTCAGCAGCATAAGGGAAAACTGATTATCGGGGCAAGTACAACCGTTGCACAGTATATTTTACCGGAAATTCTGGCCAAATTCAATTCGTATTATAAAGATATTAAGATTGAATTGCTGACAGGAAATACAGAAACAATCTCAACCCTTTTAAAAGAGGAGAAAATTGATCTGGGCATTATTGAAGGAGAATCACAGTCTTCTTATTTCGAGTATAAAACGTTTAAGCCCGATGAGATTGTACTGGCCGCAAAGTCAGATCATCCTCTTGCTCATAAAACTTTAAGTTTAAAAGATCTTTACCAACTGGATCTGATCTTCAGAGAGCAGGGCTCCGGAACACTGGAGTTTATCCAAAACAGGCTTAAAGAAAAGGAAATTAATATCCATGAATTGAATACCGTCATGCAGTTGGGAAGCAGTGAAAGTATCAAAAATTATCTTCTTCACTCAGAATGCGTGGCGTTTCTTTCCATCAGCACTATCCTGAATGAACTTAAAAACAACATCCTTACAGTGATTGATATTAAAAACTTCAGTATTGAAAGAGATTTTCATTTTATCCTGCCTAAAGGCGAACAATCTGAACTGATCAGGCTTTTTCTGAGATTTGCAGAATAAGCAATAAGCAACAAGCAAAGATATAACTTTTAGTTATCCAATATAACAAAATACGATTTACTTTGTAATACTATTTTCCGGAATTTTGGTGCAGATTTTAAAAGTTCGCATTATGAAAGATTTCATTCAAAATGAAATGACACGGAAAATATTTTTTATTGTTTTGGCTATATTATGCCTTACACCACTTATATCTTCTCCAATCGCTCTGGCTCTGGGTTTTTTCCTGGTTGTCTTTATAGGAAACCCTTTTGAAAAACACCTTCATCAATATATTCATTTGTTGCTGCAGATTTCAATAGTTGGTCTGGGATTCGGTCTTAAACTGGATGAAGCGCTTCACGCAGGAAAAACAGGACTGATGCTGACCGTTGTAAGTATTGCCACCGTTATGGTTTTAGGGTATTTTCTGGGAAAATTATTTAAACTGGAAAGGCCATTAGCTTATCTTCTTTCCGCTGGAACTGCTATTTGTGGCGGGAGTGCCATCGCCGCAGTATCTCCTATTATTAAACCAAGCACCAAACAGATTTCTCTTGCCCTGGCTATTGTTTTCACCCTTAATTCTATTGCATTATTCGTTTATCCTGCAATAGGGCATCTTCTGAATCTTTCTCAGGAACAGTTTGGACTTTGGTGTGCAGTAGGAATTCACGATACGAGTTCTGTAGTAGGTGCGGCCAGTAAATATGGGGATGAAGCTTTGAAAATAGCCACCACGGTGAAACTGGCTCGTGCTTTATGGATTATTCCTGTCTCACTGATTACGATGTTCATTTTTAAAAGCAAAGATTCCAAAATAAAGATTCCCTGGTTTATTGGTTATTTCATTGTAGCAATCCTTTTGAACACTTATTTCCCCTTTCTTGACCGTTTCAGCACTTCGATTACTGTTCTGGCAAAATCCGGTCTGAATCTGACTTTATTTTTGATTGGCTCTACCCTTTCTGTCCAAACGCTGAAATCGATCGGATTAAAACCTTTGGTTATGGCAATTATCCTGTGGGTAACGATAAGCATCGGCAGTCTGCTTTACATTATCCATTAAAAGCGCAGAACCCTTTTGAAATCAAAAGGGTTCTGCATATTAAATGTGGAAATGTTTATTTCTAATTGAAATAATTTTCTTTAGATTGCGGCTTCACCACAAGTATATACCTGCGGGCAACCGATATACTGTACACAATACCAAGGTCCGGTTACTGCTCCTGAGCAGCTGCATCCGCATAGTGATAAATCAGGGTTTCCACTTATTCCTCCGGTGATGTTTTTCAGATCCTGTTTTTTTAATTTTTTAGCGTTTTTCATAATGTTCATGAGATTTAGTTTGATTTAAAATATAGTTTTAGTTACCTTCCAAAGTTAAACAAATATTAAATATATGCAACAAAAATTATTGCAAAAATTAATAAATTGTTGATTATAACTTCATTATTATATTCAAAATAAGGAATAACTAAGTATTATTTTTTAAACAAGTTAATTATTCTGTAAATTCAAGGTCTCTGTCGTGGGTTTCAGAAATGGTAAGTGAAGAGTAAAATGCAAGCCCGAATACCACCACTCCTACTATGGCAGCACTTTCCACCACAGGGAAATGCCCTTTAAGGGAATCAAAAGCGAATATCATCACCGGTACCAGCCCTCTTACCATGTTAGGAACAGTTGTGGTTGCAGTATTTCTGATATTCGTTCCGAACTGTTCTGCTGCCAGTGTTACAAACATAGCCCAATATCCTGTTCCAAATCCCAGCCATACACAAAACAGATAATATTTTGTTTCTGTGTTGGTATTGCCGAATAACATAATTGCTACCCCGATCAGCGTAAAGATCAGCATATAAAAAATGGCCATTTTACGGGATTTTAAAGCATGAGAAATAAAACCGCTCAACAAGTCACCGACAGAAATACCTACATAAGCCCACATAATTGCTTTTCCGGGGTTGATATCTTTTATGCCCAATTCAGGGGCAAACTGATTGGCTAAAACAGCCAGAATCCCTATACAATACCATGTAGGTAATCCTACTGCAATACATTTCAAATACCTTATCAATCTGTCTTTATTAGTGAAAAAGGAGAGAAAATTTCCTTTTGATATGTTTTTATGCTCAAGATTCTTATAAATTCCGGATTCCGATACGCTTATTCTCAGTATCAATAACATGATTCCCATGATCCCGCCGATAATGTAAGAAATATTCCAGCCTCCAGCCAGTTCTACGGTAAGTTGGGCAACAACAGCACCCATTAATCCAAAACCTGCAACTACCGAGGTTCCGATCGCTCTTAGATTCTTCGGCAGGCTTTCAGAAACCAGTGTAATTCCTGCTCCAAGCTCTCCGGCAAGCCCAATGCCAGCGATAAACCTTAAACCGGCATATTGGTACACTAAATGCTCTTTCGGAAAATAAGGAAGAAAACCACAGGCAATATTGGCTAATGAATACACCAGAATAGACCCGAAGAGTACAGAAAGTCTCCCTTTTTTATCTCCGAAAATTCCCCAGAATACTCCTCCAATAAGAAGTCCTACCATCTGGCAGTTCAGTATAAAGGTTCCGTCCGCATCCGGATTCAGCCCCAATGCCTTTAAGCTGGGTATTCTGACAATTCCAAATAAAAGGAGATCATAAATGTCTACAAAATAGCCTAAGGCAGAAATAATAACGGGAATAGAGAAAATGTACTTCAGTTTTGAAGATAGGGACAGTTCTTGCATTTTTAAGTTTTGATAAAAATAAAAAACCTTTCAATTTCTTGAAAGGTTTTTATTAAATATCTTTTTCTGATCATTATCTGGCAATATTCACAGCTCTTGTTTCTCTGATTACTGTTACTTTTACTTGTCCCGGATAAGTCAGTTCATTCTGGATTTTCTCAGAGATGTCGTAAGAAAGCTGAGACGCTACTTCGTCATTTACTTTTCCACTCTCTACCATTACTCTCAGTTCTCTACCTGCCTGGATTGCGTAAGCACTGGATACTCCATCGAAGCTTAATGCTGCAGATTCAAGGTCTTTTAATCTCTGAATATAAGATTCCAATACCTGTCTTCTTGCTCCCGGTCTAGCTCCAGAGATCGCATCGGCAACCTGAATGATCGGAGATAATAATGACTTCATTTCAATTTCGTCGTGGTGAGCTCCGATAGCATTTACTACTTCAGGGTTTTCACCGTATTTCTCAGCCCACTGCATTCCTAAAAGGGCGTGTGGTAATTCTGATTCCTGCTCAGGAACTTTACCAATATCGTGTAAAAGTCCTGCTCTTTTCGCTAATTTTACGTTTAATCCTAATTCAGCAGCCATCGTTGCAGCAATGTTGGCTACTTCTCTTGAGTGCTGTAGTAAGTTTTGTCCGTAAGAAGAACGGTACTTCATTCTACCTACGATTTTGATCAATTCCGGATGTAATCCATGGATTCCTAAATCAATGATGGTTCTTTTACCCACTTCGATGATTTCCTCCTCGATCTGTTTTCTTGTTTTTTCTACAACTTCCTCGATTCTTGCCGGGTGAATTCTACCATCAGTTACCAATCTGTGAAGGGATAATCTTGCAATCTCTCTTCTTACAGGGTCAAAACATGAAAGAAGAATAGCTTCCGGAGTATCATCCACGATGATTTCCACTCCAGTTACCGCTTCTAAAGCACGGATATTTCTACCTTCTCTACCGATAATTCTACCTTTTACTTCATCAGACTCGATGTTGAAAACTGATACTGAATTTTCAATAGCCTGCTCCGTTCCAATTCTCTGGATCGTTTGGATAACAATTTTTCTCGCTTCATTTTTAGCATTCATCTGAGCTTCTTCCATGATGCTCTGAACATGTGCCTGTGCTCTTGTTTTAGCTTCAGCTCTCATGGTTTCTACCAATTCTGCTTTAGCTTCCTCCGCTGTATAATTAGAGATTTTCTCAAGTATTTCTACTTTCTTGGCAGTAGCTGTATCTAATTCCTGTTGCTTTCTTTCAAGAATTTCATTTTTCTTAGCATAATCTGCAATCTGCTTGTCTAAATCTTTTTCAAGCTTTCCAGTCTTGCTAAGCTCGTCATTCAGCTTGTGCTCCTTGTCTTTCGTTCTCTTTTCAACTTCCTGCATTTTCTTTTCGCGGGACTGAATGTCTGCATCATGCTGTGATTTCAGTTCCAGGAATTTTTCTTTAGCCTGAAGGTTCTTTTCTTTCTTTATGGATTCAGCCTGAACGTTAGCTTTTTCTATAAGGTTTTCGGCATTTTTCTTTGCATCATCTATGATGAATTTTGCTTTAGTATTCAGAGAACTTCTGGAAAAAAACATTCCCACGACAGCTCCGATTACTAAACAAACAACACCGACTATAACTTCTATCATAATTTATATTGAGTTTTAATTGTATTCATATCCTTGTTCAATAAAAAAAGCCCACAATAATCCAGAGATTGAGAGTAAACTCCTAATCAACACGATTTGAACTGATTTCCACTGTCTGTAATCCGGAAGCCCGGCACGCCATTCAATGGACATTTGTTCGGTAATTGTTTAGCGTTGAGTTTACCTTTAATGTGTTAGAATTATTGTAGGCAGTACTTTTCAGGAAAAAAAATCTATTTCCCGATTTCATTCAACGACTGATTAATCTGCGTTAATCTTTCGTTGGTAGAATTAATATTTTTCTCGTAGTTCAGAGAAACTACTTCTGCATTGGTTCCCAGTTTAAGGGCACACATTGCCAAAGCATCCTGTTTATCTCTTACATCGAAATTCTGTTCAAAATCTTTAATCATATTCTCGATCTGCTTCCCTACTTTACGCAAAGTTTCTTCCTCTGCTGCCGGTACGTTCAGCGGATACACTCTTCCTGCAATGTTGACGGTTATTCTCCTTACCTCCATTATAATCCACTGTTTTGAAGCTGAGCAATACAGAAATCAATTTCTTTTACCAATCTGTTGATATGGTTTTTCATTAACCTATTGTGTTCAGGATTTCCTGATATTGCTGAATAAAGTTTTATATTTTTTTGTTCTTCTGCTAATACCTGATTCTTTCTTCTCTCCTCATCATATTTCTTCTTCAACTCTTCATGCTCAAAATTTAATTCTTTTAAATTTTCCGTAAGATTTTTATAGTTCTTTTGCAGAGTCGAAATCTTTCTCTCTAATTCTGAAAAATTGTTTTCTAAATCTTGAAGCATTTCAGGTTTGTATATTCTAACTAAAAGCAAAAATAAAAAAATAATAACACTAACAAAAATAAAACACTCTATATTTTGATATAACAATAAAAAAGGAGGTGCCAGTGCACCTCCCGCGTATTTTTCAATACAATATTTTTTATTCAAATTTCAAAACGAACATTACCGCTCTTGTCTGCAATGTAGAGATTGCAGATGACCAGTAAGGAGGTGTAGTAGCGTTATCCGCCACTTTTTCGTTGTTCATGAAGAATGTTCCTCTTACAGCAGGAGTCAGTTTAAACTTGTTGAAATAAAACTGAATTCCCATTTCTGCAGACCATGCAAAGTTGTGCGTTGTAGATCTGTAGATTCCCTGCATGTTGTCATCTGTTGAACTTGAGTTAGACTGAAGGTTTACCACATAGTTTACCCCTGCAGCAACGTAAGGTCTTGAATTGTACCATCTTTGACCATGAAGTTCCAGTAATACCGGAATATCAATCAAAGTAGATTTAATTTCTCTTACTTTATCCTTTTCCTGTAAAGGGAATGGCATAAAAGGAGGATTGGTTAAAGATCCACCCGCATAAATGTCATTGGATTGAGTATTAAAAGTCAACTGTCTTTGTGCAAACTGTAACCCTGGTTCTACTCTTACATCAAGATAGTCATTCAGTCTCCATTTTGCAATAAGCCCGGCACCGAAACTATAGCTTTCCTTAGAGGTAACAAGGTTTTCATTATCATTCATCCCATATTTCGGATGCAAAACAATGCGGTAATCCAGTCTGTTCCCGTTCAAATAAAACCCCCAACTGAATTTCTGTTCGTCGAAATCTTCCAACTTGTCCATTCTGTTTCGGGTTCTGAATTGCGCGTTTGCAAAAACGGCAACATTTACTGAGGTTAAAACCAGTGCTTTTAATAGAAATTTATTCATAGGTTACTTTGTTGCTTTATAAATTGTGGCTATACCTAAACTTAATTTTTTATATTCAACTTTCTTAAATCCCGTATCTAAAAGAATTTGCTTCATCTTCTCCCCGAAAGGAAAAGCATTTACAGAATCCGGAAGGTATGTATACGCCCTATTATCCTTAGAAACCAATCTGCCGATGGCAGGTAATATATTTTTGAAATAAAACATATAAAATGGTCCCATGAAACCCTCAACCTTTGAAAACTCCAGTATATAAACACTTTTGTTATCTTTAACTACTCTTCTTAACTCTGCCAAACCTTTGGTAAGGTTTTCAAAATTCCTTACTCCAAATGCAACGGAAACAGCATCAAATCTATTGTCCTCGAAAGGTAAATTTTCTGCATCTCCTTTTTGCATGGAAATTTTGCCGTCTAATTTAAGTTTTTTTATTTTAATAACGCCAACATTCAGCATTTGTTGTGATAAATCTAATCCAACCACTTTAGAACCGGTCCCTTTTTCAATGGTAATTGCCAGATCCCCCGTTCCTGTAGCCACATCCAGCACTTCCTGCGGATTATCATTTTTCATCCATCTTACCAGTTTATTTCTCCATAAAACATCAATTTTCATGGATAAAACATGGTTCAGAAGGTCATACTTCGGTGCAATGTTGTCGAACATATCCTCTACCTGGCTTTTTTTTGTAGCCTCTGAATTGTAGGGAGTAACTTTGGTGATATCTTTTGTCAAAACTTAAAACTTGTAATATTCTTTGTAATAATTTAGGTAATCCTGCTTTCTGAAGATTTTGGATCTTGATTCCACTTTCTGGATATTTTTGATCACTTTGTCGTAGTCTTCATCTACATTGTAATAAAAATCTTCTGTGTAAAGCTTATTGAAGCGTCTTGCTCCTCCGTAATAATCCTTTCCGTCAATAACAGTTTTATCAAGGTGGGCCAGTAACGAATCTTTTTTAAGATTGTATCCGTAATACTGATCGTTTACATAGTAATCCTGGTGGGTAATATTAATCAGACCACGAAGTTTATTCACTTCAAATGCAGAATCATAAAGCATTTTTTTGTTCTGATCAAAAACCTGAATAGAGTTTTTCCCTTTATTCAAATCCACATGCACATACTGCCCCGCTGAAATAATTCCTTCAGATCCGTTATTGATCTTAAAGTAATACGTATTCGGGGTAGGATTATCTACCACATAATAATTCTTCTTGGCTAAAAAAAGGAAGTAGATCCCAAAGGCAACGATAAACGCCACAGCTGCAATAAGTAAGCCTTTTAAGGACGAGTTGTTTTTCATAGATTGTAAAGTACAATTTTTGCAAATTTAATAATATTTTTAATTCTCCGTTATTAATATTAATTATTAACTTTGCATCTTTAAAAAAATCATATAAACGAATGCCGAATACGATCATTATTGGCTCTGGCTCTTATATTCCGAACAGAGTTATTGGTAGAGATTACTTCATGAATTCCGAGTTCTACACTGAAGACGGAGTAAAGATTGAAAAGCCTGTGGAAGAGACCATTGCGAAATTTGTAGAGATTACAGAAATCGAAAACAGGAGATTCATTGAGGATGATCTTTCCAACTCTCAAATCGGTTATGAAGCTGCAAAAATTGCCCTTGAAGATGCAAAAGTAGACGGCGAAGAATTGGATTATATCATCTACGCAAGCAATTTCGGGGAAGTTACTGAAAACGGATACGCTGATTTTATGCCGACCATGGCAGCGAGAGTAAAAAATAAACTGGGAATCAAAAACAGAAAATGCGTAACGTATGATATGGTTTTCGGATGCCCGGGATGGGTTGAAGCTATGATTTTGGCTGATAATCTTATCAAAGCTAAAGTAGCTAAAACAATTCTTGTTATCGGAGGAGAGACTTTAAGCAGAGTAACGGATCCATACGACAGAAACAGAATGATCTTTGCTGATGGTGCCGGAGCGGTAGTAGTAAAAGCAACTGACGAAGAAAATGTAGGGATTATTGCTCATAACACTATTTGTGACAACGGGCCGGAATTAAATTATCTTGAAAACCAACCCTCTATCAATAAAGAAGCAGATCAAAAACGTCTTTATGTAAGAATGTTAGGACGAAAAATCTACGAATACGCTCTTAAAAACGTACCGGTTGCCATTAAAGATACGATTACGGATGCAAATCTTTCTATTGAAGATATAGATAAAATCTTAATTCACCAGGCAAACGCTAAAATGGATTATGCTATGATTGAGAGACTTCACAGGCTTTATGACGTGAAAGAGTATGATCACGCGATTTCTCCTATGACAATCCAGGATCTGGGAAATACTTCTGTAGCCACAATTCCTACCATGTATGATTTAATAATTAAAGGAAAAATGGAGGGTCAATCGTTTAAAGATAATGGTAACATTGTAATGACTTCGGTAGGTGCCGGAATGAACATCAATGCTATCGTTTATAGATTTCCTAAAAAGTAATATTTAAACATTAAAAATATAAAAGCACAGGGAAGTTTATTCTTTGTGCTTTTTTTTGATCAGAACATGCAAAAGAATTTTTTAATTATCGCCGGAATCTTCCTGTTTTTGGAAGTATACATTTATCAGGCTATCAGAACACTTACCGATAATTTTTGGATCAGAATCGGATATTGGGTAATTTCTTTGGTTGTATACGGGATTTTCGCTTACGAAGTCACTCATTACCAGAGATCAGACAAAAGTATGGTAAGAGCTCAAATCATGATTTCATTATTTTTGATCTTCATTCTTCCTAAGATTTTCGTGGTTCTGTTTTTATTAATTGATGATATTATCAGAACCGGAGGTTATCTGATAGGCTTCGCCAAACCTTCGGAAAATTTCTTCCCGGAGAGAAGGAAATTTCTGAGCCTGATAGGATTGGGAATGAGTGGTGTTCTTTCCGCTCTTTTTATTGACGGAATTACGTTTGGAAAGTACAGACATAAAGTGAGAAGAGTAAGGGTAAATTTTGCTAATCTTCCGAAAAGCTTTAAAGGCTATAAAATCATCCAGATTTCAGATGTTCACAGTGGAAGTTTCTCAGATCCCAGCAAATTGCAGCATGCAATCGACCTGATCAACGAGCAGAAACCTGACCTGGTATTGTTTACCGGAGACATGGTGAACAACGTAGCAGATGAGTTCAAACCTTTCATCCCTCTGTTTTCAAAAATTAAGGCTAAAGACGGAAAATTAGCTGTGCTAGGAAACCATGATTACGGAGATTACGTAACCTGGGAATCACCTGCAGCCAAAAAACAAAACCTTGACAACTTAATTCAGTATGAAAAACAGGCGGGATTTGACATGCTGAGAAACGAGCACAGGGTGATCGAAAGAAACGGCGAAAAACTATATATTCTTGGAGTCGAAAACTGGGGACTGAAACCATTCCCTCAATTCGGAAGAATAGATGACGCTTTAAAAGATGTGCCTGAATCCGCTACAAAGATTCTGATGAGCCATGATCCAACTCACTTTGACTACGTGGTAAAAAAACATCCTGCAAACATCCATCTGACCCTTTCAGGACATACTCACGGAATGCAGTTTGGTTTAGATCTTAAAAATGTAAAATGGTCACCCGTACAGTATAAGTATCCAAAATGGGCTGACTTGTATGAAAGTGAGGGGAAACTGCTGTATGTAAACAGAGGATTTGGTGTATTGGGATATCCAGGAAGAGTGGGTGTACTGCCGGAGATTACGCTTTTTGAGCTAAGCTAGAGGTTCGGACTTCGGGATGCGAGATTCGGGGTACGAGTTATTATTTACAAATGGTGGGTTGTTTTTGTTCCTGGTTACCTACCGCGTTAAACACTTACACTCTCAAACTCAAAAACCCTGCTACCTAATATCTGCAACCTATTACCTAAAAAATATAATCTTTCATGCGGGAAGTAGCCATTTCCCTGTCATTGAGAAAAGTAAGGAGGGCATCTAATTTGTCCTCCATTTTTTTGCCCGAAAATAAGCTTCGGTAAAAAGGAATATCAAAACGATATTTCTTGAAATCTGTAAACTGCCATGTGTTGAGATAGATCAGCACAAATTCTTCATTCTGCAAAGTTTCGAGAACCATATTCTGATAATACTTCATCGGCAGGATCTGGAATACAAAATCATTATAAGGCAGCTGACTGTATGGAGAGATACTTTCCGGAACAATACTCAGTCCGTCTTCTTCTGTGATGACGGTATCTCTTTTAAGTCTTTTGAAAGGAAAAAGAATATTGGCATTATCAATATTAGAGACATAATTAAATTCCATCATCTTCAAAGTTTCCTGAGAAACTTTTACATCTTTCTGACGGATTCCTCTGATCTGTTTTTCCAGAAGATCCTGAATATTCTTCTTGGCATTTTCAATTTCTTCAGGATTTGAACCTTTGTTATAAAAAGCAATTTCATGCCCTTTGGATGAAATTGCTTTTATTAAATGATGAAGTTTTTCGGTAAGAGAAACCTCTACAAAAAAACTTGATTTGACATCATGAATATCTAAAATTCTAAGAATAGCTTTGGTATTATCTTCTGTAATTTTCAATCGCTCATCAGCAGTAATTGAAGAGCCGTTTTTTACTTCAGCCTCAATACAGGTGATGTTAAAAGTCAATAATACCATTTAAATCAAAGTTTATATAAATTCTATAAAATATTAAAAATCAGATGTTAAAAACAAAAGTAATTAAAGCATTACTTTACATTATTAATCCTTTCCTAATTTTACTTTCAGATTCTTGATCATATCTTTTGTCATTTCAGAAATTCCGAAATCATACGTCAGACCCCAGTCTTTTTTCGCTACTGAATCATCAATAGAAGCCGGCCATGAATCTGCAATTGCCTGTCTGAAATCCGGGTTATAATCGATCGTAAAATCCGGAATTTCTTTCTTGATTTCGTCTGATAATTCTTTTGGAGTAAATGACATTCCGCCCAAATTATAAGAAGAACGAACCGTCAAACTTTCTTTAGGAGCGTCCATTAATTTCAAGGTTGCATTGATGGCATCATCCATATACAACATCGGCATTCCTGTATTTTCGGAAATGAAACTTGTATACTTTCCGTCTTCAATTGCTTTGTAGAAAATCTCAACGGCATAGTCGGTAGTTCCACCTCCTGCCGGAGTCTTCCATGAGATCAATCCGGGATATCTGATACTTCTTACATCCACCCCATATTTATCGAAATAGTACTCACACCACTTCTCCCCTGCCATTTTAGAGATTCCGTAAACAGTTGTTGGATTCAACACTACATCCTGTCCTACGTCATGCTTTGGAATTCCTTTTCCAAATACTGCGATAGAACTTGGCCAGAAGATCTTTTTAAGAAGCCCTTCTTTCGCCATTTCACAAAAATGAAGCAGTGGCTCAAGATTCAGTTTCCACGCAAAAACAGGCTGCTTTTCAGAAGTTCCGGATAAAAGGGAAGCGAGGTGATACACTGTCGTGATCTCATAATCATGAATCACCTGTCTTACCAATTGGGTATTGGTAACATCCATTCTTTCGTAGTGTCCGGCAGAAGTAATTCCTTCCTGCCATCTGTCCAATCCTGAAGCAACAACGTTTTCCGCTCCATGAATTTCAACAAGTCTGTTTGTCAGTTCGGTACCAATTTGTCCCAAGGCACCTGTAATCAATATTCTTTCCGTATAGGATTCCATTTTTCAGATTTTTTTTAGAATTGTACAAAAGTAAAAAAAACATGCCAACCATAATAAAAAAGGTATACTTTCGTACACCTTTTTATATTCCTGAAATCTTTAACTAAAAAGTAAGATTTACCCTGGCAAAAAGAAATCTTCCGTTCATTCCGAACTGAGAAACATTTCTTGAGTACACAAACTGGTTTTGATTAGTAAGATCAATGGTGGAAGTATTAACATATACGAGGTTACCGGAAGCATCCAGAGAAGGAGTTTTTACCGTTGCCGGACCGTAGTTTTTATCAGGATAAATATCAAACAAATTATTCGCCCCGACTGTCAGTTTAAAGTTTTTAGTAAAATTATATCCAAGAGAGAGGTCGGTAATTATTTTTCCTCCCCAAACGGGATGTTCAGTAGCAACAGCCTGTCCGTTAATGATTTCCCCACTTACGATTCCGTCCCCGTTAGCATCCATTGCATTAGGATCCGTAACTTTCCCGAAATAAACATTTCTTAGCAGCACACTGAATTTATTAATCTCCAGGGCATTGTTCAAGGAAGCTTTGAATCTTGGGATAGCTTCTTCAAGGTAAACACGGCTGGATTCCGAATAATACCTGTTGATCTGCCCGGCATTGATTAGAACATCAGAACCATGTATATCGCCTATCCTGTTTGTCTTTGACACTGTAACAGCAAAATCAGAATTCAAAGCTACTGCCTGAGAAAATTTTGCTTTATGTGAAATCACCCCTTCAATACCTTTCGTCTGTGTATCAATCGCATTTGCAAAAAAAGTGGCAGCATTTGCATTGGCTTTATCAAAGGCAGTCTGCAATTTACCTAGGTCACTTTCCGCCGGATAAGTTCCTGAAGGCCTTGAAAACTGATCAGTTAATACAACTCTGTTTTTAATTTTAATATAATAACCATCCATTGTAAACGTTAAATTCATCTGAGGGATCTTAGCCGTAAAACCAGCAGAATAACTCACCGACTCTTCCTGTTTCAATTGTGGAATTCCAAGAATACCCGCTACATCGGAATCATTAGAAAAAGTACCTACTTCATATGCCGTTCCGCCCACAAATTGTGTCGCTGTGGCATTAAAATAGATCTGCTGCAAAGAAGGAGCCCTGAATCCTGTGGAATGTGCCGCCCGGAGATTGATATGGTCAGTTAATTTATATCTTGTAGCTACCTTATAGTTGAATGTTGAACCAAAGTCTGAATAGTTTTCATATCTCAAAGCGGCACTCACCAACCATTTATCTGTAACATCCAGTTCCGTATCCACATAAGCAGCTATAGAATGTCTTCCTTTATTTAAAGCATTTTCAGGCCGGAAACCAGGAAACACCTGAGCTCCTCCGGGTCTGGTACTTCCAAAGAAATCGGTAGGCTTTAGTGCGCTACTTGTTACAGGGTTTTGAATACTCCCATTAATATCATACAGAGCCCATGAAGCTTCCTCACCGTTTTCTATCTTATATTTTTCAAACCTCATTTCTCCTCCAAAGGCAATATTAAACCCTTTTAACCAGTCTAACTTGGTATCGAAGTCTGCATTGATGGTATTTTGAGAGAATCCCAAACCTCCTGCATTAAACTCTCTTTTACCAGGATACAGCATGGATGCATTGGCGGTATTTTTTATTGTATAATCAAAAGTATTTCTTCCGAACGTATTACTGATATCATAATTAATATTACCTAGTTTTCCTTTAAACCCTGCTGCAAAAGAGAGATCTATAACATCAGAAGTAATTTCCGGTAAAAAACCATTAGGATATATTGACGTTGAGGTTCTGTTTTGATTAGGTCTTCTGTAAAATCCTGCTGCATTTCCTGCTCTATAGGAAATTCCCCCAAAAGCATATCCCCGGATTGTTGTAGACAGGTCAAATTCAGAGTTCATAAAAAACTGACCGGACCCTAACCTGGATTGTCCCACCCTCATATTAAAGTCGTCTCTTGTTAATCCTCTGTAAGCAAGTTCATTTTCAGTAACATCACCCTTAAGCAGATCCTGCAGGGCAGCAATTGTATTTGCCGACTGAATACTAGCCTGCTGTGCAGCAGTAAAATAGTTTACATTTGGAGCATATTGATGTATATAATCTATGATTTGTTGTGTATTGGAAGTATTATTGATATTCCCAAAAAGAGCAGAAATATTAACTCCTTTTTCTAACGCTCTCTGCTCAACTGCATTATAACCATTAAAGATATCCCCTGTTGCTGACTTTGCTCTTCTGGTATCATTCCTGTTCAGCAAGCTTGCTGTAAAATTAATGAATCCGTTATTGCCAATTTTAGTTCCGTAATTAAGATCAAGCTGATACTTCTCTCCGTCCCATCCTCCGGTATGATCATTAGCTCCTTTCGAATTAAATCCACCTCCTGTAATTGCAGCGGTAAATGCATTCGTATTTTTTTTCATGATCACATTAATTACTCCGGCAATCGCATCAGAACCATATTGCGCTGATGCACCGTCCCGCAGTACTTCCAGCCTTTCAATCGCAAAAGCCGGAATAGCATTCAGATCTGTACCTACTGATCCCCTGCCTGGAGAACCGTTAATATTTACAAGTGATGAAGTATGCCTTCTCTTTCCATTAAGTAAAACAAGTACCTGATCCGGTCCCAGCCCTCTCAGCTGAGCAGGATCAACATGATCTGTACCATCTGCTACAGTGGTTGAATTGGAAGTAAAAGAGGGCGCAGCATAGTTTAAGATCTGATTCAGATCGGTTTGCGGGCTTAGCACAGATTGTGATCCAATATTAATAACATCTACAGGAACAGGTGTATCAGTTGCAACACGGTTTTTATTTCTGGATCCTACGGTAATCTTAACTTCATCTACTGATTTTACTTGTACAGAATCTTTAGTTTGAGCATTTAGGTTAGCTGATAGAAAGAACAGGCCTCCCAAAAAGGCAATTTTCTGGTAATTTTTTTTCATGCATTTTTTTTTCAAATGTAGCAATTCAAATCATAAAAAATAAACTAAATTTCACTAAAACTCTAAATAATTTAAATATTATTCAATATTATTAATTAAATAAACAATTAATCACAAATTAATTTAAAACATAATAACAAGTACAAATAATAATGTATGATTTTCATCTACTTGATAAAAACAGCCATTTACACAAAAAATTCAATAATTTTGTTGTAAGAAAAAACAATCATATGAAGAAGATTTTAATTGCTTCGATGCTTTTGGCTGCTCAACTTAGCTGGGCTCAGTTCACAGATATCAATATTATCAAAGAAGTACAGGTAAAAAAGAAAGGTGTTGTGGTCTCCGCACATCCGTTAGCCAGTGAAGCGGGAGCCAAAATCTTAAAGATGGGCGGAAATGCCTATGATGCTGTTACGGCGACACAATATGCACTTGCTGTAGTATATCCGCAAGCCGGAAACATTGGTGGCGGAGGATTTTTGGTAGGCGTAAAAAATAATGGTGAAAAATTTACACTGGATTACAGGGAAACAGCTCCCAAAAAAGCTTCCCGAGATATGTATATTGATAAAAAAGGAAAAGCAGATACAGATCTTTCCCAGAACGGAAGACTGGCTGTAGGTATTCCCGGAAGTGTAGCAGGTTTCTTTGCAACGCTGAAGTACTGTAAACTGCCTATGGAAAAAATCATCCAGCCTGCTATTGATCTTGCTGAAAAAGGATTTGCCATCACAGACAAAGAGGCAGAAATGCTGAATAACCAAAGGGAAAAATTCCAGAAACATAATAAATCTTCCATCATTTTCGTGAAGGATACCCCATGGAAAGCCGGAGATCTATTGGTTCAAAAAGACTTAGCTGAAACTTTGAAACTGATTCAGAAACAAGGAGCAAAAGGTTTTTATGAAGGAAAAACAGCTGATCTTTTAGTTGCCGAAATGAAAAGAGGAAACGGAATCATCACTCTGGAAGATCTTAAAAATTATAAAGTTGCCGAAAGAAAAGCGCTTGAATTTGATTACAAAGGAAGCAATGTTGTTACGATGCCTTTACCATCAAGTGGTGGAGTTCTTCTTGCCCAGATGCTCAGAATGGCTAGTTTCGAAAACCTTGAAAAGTATCAGCAAAACTCTGCAAAAGCGGTTCAGATTATGGCCGAAGCAGAAAGAAGAGCCTTTGCAGACAGAGCAGAATATATGGGGGATCCGGATTTTATTCAGGATAAAACCTCTTACCTGATCTCGGATGAATATCTGAAAGGAAGATGGAAAAGTTTCAGTTTTGACAAGGCTACTCCAAGTTCCGAAGTAGGTAAAATCATAGAACAGCCTAAAGAATCTATGCAGACCACCCATATTTCCGTATTGGATAAGGACGGAAATGCAGCTTCGGTAACGACAACTCTTAACGGGTATTACGGAAGCAAAGTGCTTGTTTCAGGTGCAGGATTCTTTTTAAATAATGAAATGGATGATTTCTCTATCAAACCAGGTGTACCGAATATGTTTGGAGCTGTGGGTGGAGAGGCCAATTCAATACAGCCTAACAAGAGAATGCTCTCTTCTATGACCCCAACCATTATTCTTAAAAACGGAAAGCCTTATATGGTTGTGGGAACACCTGGAGGAACTACAATTCCAACTTCAGTATACCAATCCATTGTGAATGTGGTTGATTTTAAACTCAATGCGAACATGTCAGTCAATGCACCAAAGTTCCACCACCAGTGGCTTCCGGAAACCATTACTGTTGAAAATAATTTTCCGGAAAGTACTATTTCTGAACTGAAAAGTAAGAATTACGTCATTGAAAAGACAAAATATATTGGGAAAACAGAAATGATTGTTCTTGATGAAAACGGAAATATTCACGCAGTAGCAGATGGCCGTGGAGATGATTCTGTAGCAGTGGAATAATCCTTATATAATACAGCAATAATACAGCTTGGGCTTCATTCGGAGAATGAAGCCCAAGCTTTTTTAAGCATTTTAGAAAACCAATCCTGTAGATTCTTTTAATGACTTTTGTCATGTTTTCAGATAAATTTTCTTAATTTTCGGCCTTAAAAAAACAAAACGACTGTTCTTTGAAAGCAAAAAAAATATACAATCAGCTTTATTTCCAAGTGATTATCGCCATCATTGCGGGTATTCTTCTGGGAAAATTTTATCCTGAATTAGGTGAAAAGATGAAACCTTTGGGAGACGGATTCATCAAACTGGTAAAAATGATTATCGCTCCGGTAATTTTTATAACCCTTACTTTGGGGATCGCTCACATGACCGATTTGAAAAAAGTAGGAAGAATTGCAATTAAAGCAATGATCTATTTTTTTACCTTTTCAACTCTGGCTCTTATTATCGGATTAGTGGTAGGAAATATTCTGCAGCCGGGACATGGTTTGAACATTGATCCTGCTACCCTTTCGGGCGATGTTTCACAATACCAGGCAAAAGCTCATGAATCTACACTTACCGGTTTTATTATGAATATTATTCCCGAGACATTATTCAGTCCATTGGTGGGTGATAATATCCTTCAGGTTCTTCTGGTCGCTATTTTAATGGGAGTTGCTTTGGTTTTAACAAAAGAAAAGAGCCAGAAAGTAACCGATTTCCTACATGATTTATCCACTCCGGTATTTAAAATCGTCCATATGCTCATGAAACTTGCCCCGATAGGTGCTTTCGGAGCCATGGCTTTTACGATTGGTAAATACGGACTTCATTCTGTTCTGAATCTTATATTCCTTGTAGGTACATTTTATATTACGTCAATCCTGTTTGTCGTTCTGGTATTGGGAGCGGTAGCATGGTATAACGGATTTAATATTTTGAAACTTCTTTTTTACCTTAAAGAAGAACTTCTTCTCGTTCTGGGCACAAGCTCGTCAGAATCTGCCCTTCCCGGAATTATGGAAAAACTTGAAAAAGCGGGCTGTTCACGCGCCATTGTAGGCCTTGTGGTTCCCACCGGATATTCTTTCAATCTTGACGGAACGAATATTTATATGACCCTGGCCTCTCTCTTTATTGCTCAGGCCTTAAATATTCATCTTCCTATTGAAAAGCAGCTGATGCTTCTTTTAGTGGCTATGTTAAGTTCAAAAGGTGCAGCTGGCGTTACAGGTGCCGGATTTGTTACCCTTGCAGCAACACTGGCCGTAGTTCCTGAAATTCCGATTGCAGGAATGACTTTGATTCTTGGAATTGATAAGTTCATGAGTGAATGCCGTGCATTAACGAATGTTATTGGAAATTCCGTAGCAACAGTTGTTGTAGCGAATTGGGAAAAACAGCTTGATAAAAAACAGCTTCACTACTGCCTGGACCATCCGGCTGAGGTAGAAAAGAAACTGGAAGTGTAAATAGGTGGCAGATGGTAGTTTTTAGGTTGCAGGGATTCGGGAGAGAATCAAGGTTTAAGGTTCAAGATTCAAGGTTCAAGATTCAAGATTCAAGGTTTAAGGTTTAAGGTTTAATGTTGTGTGTAACACGTAACTCGAAACCAAACAACCAGCAATTAGTAAACCCGAAACAAAAAACCCGCACCCCGTAATCTAAAACTTTAAATCAAAATACTCAAACTCGCAGGTTGAACTTTAACATGAACCGGTGATTTGATCTTATTGAATTCACCATCCAGATGCCAGTTTTTGGTATTGACCTTAAACGATATTTCAGAGACCGGAAGATAGGTTACATATTCATCATCTTTCAGTCTTTTGGTAAACATTCGGAAAGCAAAGAGTGCAGAATACGTCAGTGGAAACTTTTTTACCAAAACCATGTCAACCAATCCATCACTTTTACTGGCTTTCGGAGCAATATAAGCATTGTTACCAAACTGGCGGGTATTGGCAATGTTCATCATCAGATACCTTCCGTTGTACTGTTGATATTCTTCATCGAAAAATTTCACCTTAATGGGTTTGTAATTGAAAAAGGTTTTCAGGGAAACTTTGATATAATTTTTAAAGCCACGGCTTGTTTTTTCAAATTCTTTAACCACTTTACCGTCAAATCCCGTTCCCGAAACATTGATGGAAAGCCTGTCATTTACCGTGAAAGTATCGATCTTTCTGCAGTTTTTGGCTTTTATTTTTTCTAAAAGTTCATCCAGATTTTTACTGAATTGTGTTTCATTGGAAAATCCATTTCCCGAACCTGCCGGAAAAATGGCCAGAATTTTATCGGTATAAATCAGATTTTTGGCTACTGTAGAAATAGTACCATCCCCTCCGATGGCCACAAAAATATCTACTTCTTCAAAATGGGACTGAATAAATTCATCTGTTCCTGGAATAGATTCCGACACATAATACAATGGGTTATTAACCTTTGTTTTAAGTTCATTTAAAAACGGCTGATAGTTTTTTTTGGCCGAAAAAGGATTGATAATAAAAGCTACTTTGTCCATTACCACAAAATTAAAAAATGCTTCCAGAACTGGAAGCATTAATTTACTTAATTTTCATTCTTTCTTTAAATTCTGCATTTAATGTGCCTTTCAGGTCTTCCCATGAAACAGGAATGGTAATATCTCCGGCAGCAAACGCAGCTATTTCATAGGGACTGTAGTGAAAATACAGGTTTTTATCATCAAAATAAAAGTTATCAGATGCCGGAATTTTATCCACTAAAAGCATTTCTGAGTTCTTCACTTCTCCGTCACCATCCATCGTACCACTATTCATTTTATCAATATTTTTCATCAGAATGGCTTCAATTTTATTTTTAGGCATTGAAGTAATGTCTTTCAATTCTAATTTTTTGCTGTTTTTCAGATCAAAAACCCTTTCGGAAAATCCGTAATTATCATGTGCCCCACCTTCATATCCGCTTCCTACATATTGGATATGCATATAACCGTTGGTGTTGGAAATGAGGTTCATGTGTGAGCTTGAATACCAGTTTTGAGCATACGTAACGTCTGAAACCCAGTCTTTATTATCATTTTTTACAGAATTGAAATAATTGTTTTTTTCATTATCCAGATAAGCCTGAAGACCGGCTTTGGAAAAGTCTTTAATCTTTTCATTCTGGAAATAGATGCTGTCTAACAGTTTTTTATCTTTTAAAGTAGGGAAAACCAGAAGCTTTGAAGTATAGCTCACTTTTAACGAATCAGTAATTTTTGTAGAGTCATTGACCTTCACAGAGTCTACTACAAATTCTTCAGCGGCTTTTTTCTCAGTTTTTTCTGCTGATCCTGCCGTTTCATTTTTTTTACAGGCAGTCACTGCTAAGAAAGAAGATAATGCTATAACAGCAATCGTATTTTTCATAATTCTCATTTTTTTGGTATCAAATACAAAAACCATTCAAAAGATGAATGGTTTCTGAAAAAAATTTTTTTTTTATTTAAATCATGTTAAATATTACTTTTTTACAAGACTTATGACCTGATTTTCAAATTTCGAAGCCACGCCCCAGATTTGTTTGAATGCAGGGTAATATTCTTTCGGATAATCTGAGCTGTTAATTTTTGTAGTGGTCGTTACCTCCAGCTTATTTTCTTTTTGTACGATAGAATAGGTGTATTCTATTTCTTTATCTTCTGTAACAATCTTTTTTTCTTTAGGCATTTCCTCAATCATATAACCTTCCGGAATTTCAAGAGTTACTTTTTTTACTTTTGTGATCGGTGATCCAAAATCGATAGGATACTGTCTTACTTCCGTCTGATCAAATTCATTGGAACTTTTGTTTAAGAACAGCATAGGATTAATGATCATTTTCTTTCCTACTCTGTCAATCAGGTTGGGAGAAGAGAATTTCATACTGCTTTCAAAGTCTCCATTTTCCAGCACTTTTGAATCGATATCCGTAAAGTCCATGGAGAAGTTTTCTTTATACTGTTTTTTATATTTCTCGGCATTATCGTCATAGCTGTCCTTTACATACATTGCGTAAGCTCCGGTATCTCTGTCTGAGTAAGTTCCTGAAATACTTCCATCATCATTAATTTTACCATTGACCGTAAGGAAAGTATTACTCGACTTCACATTAGCCATTTGAATCAGAAGAGTTTTGCCTTTGGTGACTAAAATTCCATACTGATTCCAGTTTTTAAGAGGAATTTCATCCAGAGAAGATTGTTTTGAGGTGGCATCATAGATATGCAGCTGGTCATCAATACTGATAGCGGCTAATACAAAATTCATATTGGAAATATTAGGCGAAACCAGGTTGATTAACCCGTTTTCCACTGTAGAAATTACCAACGGATCAGCTTTAAGACCTGCTTCGCGAAGCATCATCACAAGAAAAAGATTGATTTCTGCAGCGTTCCCAACTTTAGTTTCCAACAGTTTCCTGATGCCATCTTCTGTGTAAATTCCTTTATCTTTATTCCAGGTAAAGGTCTTTTGAACGTAGGAAAAAATAGCATTTGCCTTTTCAAGATCCGTTTTCATTTCTGAAATTCCTGCCGGCAAATTTTCTTTTGCCAGTTTTGCTTTTTTCATTTCTCCTCCAAAATCTTCACTTTCATACAATCTCTTCCCAATCTGATCCCATGAGGAAGAATACAGCTTAAGCTCTCCGAAATTTGTAGAATTCAGCTCAGCACTGATTTTTGTTCTGAAGTTTCTGTCATTTCTTACAAATTTTTCAGTTTTAAAACCTTTCAGATTTTCATAAGCAAATCTGTAGGTTCTGTATTGTGAACCATACAGGTATCTTTCCTCCATCTCTCTGTACTTTGGAGTAATTCCCCCTGTATAATTTACGTTATATGACATATTAATGGGTGTATCAAAAACGTATTCTGTATTCAGAGAAGGAGTGTCGGATTCTATCAATACTTCAGGAATCATAAATCTGAACGGAGAAATAATTTCATATTGATATTCCAGGATTGACCCGTTTTTCACACCTGGAAATGCAAATTTTGTGAGAGTAACATATTTATTCTCTTTACTTTTATATTGAGAACTCTTTTCTACTTTTACAGGAACAGAATTTCCATTTTCAAGATTATAGGTAAAAGCCTTGAATTTACCTAGTGATTCCCTGTTTGAACCGATATTATAGATAGGAATTTCGAGATTCAGCCAATCTTCAGCTTTATCTTTATCATAAATCTTAACTCTGTAAAAATATCTTTTATGCAGATTACCGGTATTGTTATCGATCATAAAATAAGCAGATTTATACAAGATCTCTGCAGGAGCATTATCATCCAGTAATGATTTGGTTTTAGACAAATCTGCATCATTAAATTTCGGAGGATTCAGAAATTCATATTTCTTCTGAGCATTTACCAGTATTGTGCTGGCTGAGCAAAGAAGGAATACTATTATTTTTTTCATGGTTATATTTTTGTTATTAAAATTTTTGAATTATCCATATTCAGAATCTTTTTTCTGAAACTGATATAGTCATTGTACTTTTCTTTTGGATACAGCCCTTTATTAATCTGTATTTTTCTGATCACTTTTACCTGATCATCACTTTTAACAAAGCTTAGCTTATAAGATCCGAACTCGGAAGTAATGCTTGCGTTATCCGGAGTTTCATCAACTTTATATCCTAAGGGAAGAACAAAGGCAATTTCATATTCATCCTCATAAGACATGCCTACTTCAAAAGGAAGCTCACGGTTTTCATCATTTTTAAAGACAGTATCACTAAAAATAGGCACCGATCTGAAGAGAAGGCTGTTTCCTGCTTTTTTAGAGAAATTATTGGTTTTAAAATCAAGGTCATAGGTAATAATGGCATTATCTCTGTCATTATTAAAGTTTTTCATCTCTACCTTTTCAAAGTTTAATACCTTAAATCTCTCTTTTACCGCATCATTTTTTTCCTTGGGATCAAGACTGGCAAACCTCAAATTATAATCATATTGATTTCCCGTATAGGAAAAATTTCCAGTCCCGATAATGCTGTTATCCTCATTAAGGTTAACCCGCAGGATCTGTTTTTCTTTATTCTGTTCAGCTTTATAAACTGGCGTATTGATAAGTTCTATTCCCTTCGGAGTTACAGCAAGCGCATTCCTATCTGTGGTATTATAGCTTAAATGATTAAAGGCTATTTGCTGAGAGGTATTTTCAAGCCAGATATTTCCTTTTTCAGTCGGGATCATCAGAATAGCGTGATTTCCGCCCATAGAAGGAAATTCAGGATCAAAAGAAACCTGTGAGGAACTGGAATTGATCACACAGTATTTAGATGGAATTCCAGCTTCGTTCAATAGAATTCTCATATAATTCGTTAATGCTTTACAGTCTCCATATCCTTTTTTGTGGACTTCATCCGGCTGCATGGGAAGCCAGCCTCCAATTCCTAATCCTACAGCGATATATCGGGTTTTGTTCTGCATGTACTGATAAATTTTCTTTACTTTATCTTCCACAGAACCCTGTAATTGTAAAGATGCAACTTCAGCTTTAATAGCTGGAGTAGATACTGAAACAGGTTCTATCAGATCTTTATAATACCAGGTTCCAAAATCCGTCCAGTTATTTAAAATCCCTTGTTTTCCTGCCAGGTTAAATTTTGTCAGAGCAAAATTTACTGAAGGTAATATTTTAACAGGCTCTGGAATCATAAAAGCATCATCAATGGCAGGTACATTTTTATAGGAATAGGTCTTATCATTTTCACTTCCGCTTTCTACAACAGACGCATAGTTATACTTTGAAGGGTATACCTTAGTACGAAGTTCAATTCCTGATGTATTAATGATTTTGAACTGAGCCTCCTCCAAGGACATTTTAATAGAGTAAAACGGTACAAAATCCTGAATAAAGATCGTATTCTTATCTTCACTTTCATAAGAAAAATCAACAGTATAAGGATACTGAACTGATGTGTAAGAAAATACCAGAATTCTGTTATCGGAATAGAAAACTCCCTGCGGATTATTGGCAAAATCTTTAAAATCCGACTTTGAAAAGCTCTTAACCTTTTTTCCGGCTTCATCATAAATCGTAACTTTTATGTTAGAAATACTTTTTGCTTTATCATAAGGTATATACGCTACAGCCCGTTCATCACCATCTTTATTTAAAACTGTAGTCACAGTATTATATTGGTATTTTATTTCATCAACTTTGTTGATCTGAACCGTTGTAAATTTTTTTCGTATAACAACGTTAGCATTTTTCTTTAAATTCTCAGGAATGGCAGAGGCAGGATAGCTCTGTGCGAAATATAATGAGGCAGTAGATAAAGCCCCCAGGACTAATATTTTCATCATAGTTATTAAGATGGCACAAAAATAATAAAATCTTAATAACTGTTAAAAAAAATATAAAAGGCTTCAACATGTGAAGCCTTAACCTGTTACTTAAAAAAGTACTTTATTAGACGTACTTATAAGAAAATGAACACATTATCAACTTTTCATCATTCAATTTTGAAAAGTTAAAAACAGAATATTTATACTCATTCTATATTGGGAGAAGGGAGTATCTATTCTGTGGCATGAAGGAATAAACTTCATATTATCTGCATTTCAAATTTAAAATAAATTACAATTCAGGTGATTTTAATAATGTAGAATTAATAATAAGAAGAAGTACAATAAATTCTACAGTTGAAAATTATTTATAAAAAAAGACCTCAAAAATGAAGTCTTTTAAATTTTTTGTTTCTTTTTTAATCATTCGGGACCAGTTTACTATCAAACTGATCACTTCCAAGTCCCAATACAGGAATAAAAATAAATCCGAAAAGGAGAATCAGAATCGTGTAAAGAGGAGTTTCTTTGGCAAAGCCTTTGGCCAGTCTGTCATATACAACCCAGCATGCATAGATATTTACCAATGGAATAAAGAAAAGAATGATCCACCAAATTGGTTTTTTCACAATTTCCAGCAATACGATGGTGTTGTAAATAGGAATAAAGGCGGCCCAGGCATCTTGTCTTCCTGCTTTCTGGAAGATTTTGTACATGCAGTATCCATAGAAAATATAACACAGTAAGCCGAAGAACATCGTTCCGATCCCTAATCCTGCAGCCACTGCTCCAGAAGCCGCATCCGCCCCGTTGTAAGGATCTGTTTGTAAAAGAGTTAACATATTATTGTTTTTTTGGTTTATCCAAATATAAAAAAAGCTTCTAAATAATTAGAAGCTTTTTTATTATATTTTTAAAAAGGTTTATGCATCAATTTTTGCATATTTCGCATTTTTCTCGATAAACTCTCTTCTTGGCGGAACTTCATCTCCCATCAACATTGAGAAAACACTATCAGCCTCTACAGCATTATCAATAGTTACCTGCTTCAGAATTCTGTGTTCAGGATTAAGGGTAGTTTCCCAAAGCTGCTCAGGGTTCATTTCTCCAAGACCTTTGTAACGTTGTACTTCTACTCCTTTTCCGTCCGGAGACATTTCTAAAGTAAACTCTTCACGTTCTTTCTCGTTATAAGCATATACTTTTTTGTTCCCTTTCTTTAATAGATATAAAGGAGGTTGAGCAATATAGATATATCCGTTTTCAATAAGTTCCTTCATATATCTGAAGAAGAAAGTAAGGATCAGTGTCGAAATGTGAGATCCGTCAATATCGGCATCGGTCATGATTACGATCTTGTGGTATCTTAGCTTAGCCATGTTCAATGCTTTGCTGTCTTCTTCAGTACCTACAGAAACCCCAAGAGCTGTATAGATATTTCTGATCTCTTCATTATCATAAACTTTATGAAGCATAGACTTTTCTACGTTCAAGATTTTACCTCTTAAAGGAAGGATAGCCTGGAAGTGTCTGTCTCTTCCCTGCTTGGCTGTTCCACCTGCGGAATCTCCCTCTACAAGGAAGATCTCTGATTCTGCAGGATCTTTTGAAGAACAGTCAGATAGTTTTCCCGGAAGACCAGAACCTCCCATCGGAGATTTTCTCTGAACCATTTCACGGGCTTTCTTAGCAGCCTGTCTTGCTTTTGCAGCTAAAACAACTTTCTGAACGATCAGCTTAGCTTCATTAGGATTTTCTTCCAAGAAGTTAGTAAGCATTTCTCCTACAATTTTATCTACAGCCCCTGAAACTTCAGAGTTTCCTAATTTTGTTTTAGTCTGTCCTTCGAACTGAGGTTCCATTACTTTTACAGAAACTACAGCTGTTAACCCCTCACGGAAGTCATCTCCTGTAACTTCTACTTTCTCTTTCTGTGGAATTCCTAAATCATCAGCATATTTCTTAAGGGTTCTCGTTAAAGCACGTCTGAAACCTGCAAGGTGAGTTCCTCCTTCATGCGTATTGATATTGTTTACGTAAGAGTGAAGATTCTCGTTGAAAGATGTATTGTAACGCATTGCTACTTCTACAGGAATATCATCTCTTTCACCTTCCATGAAAATCACGTGCTCCATGATAGACTCACGGTTTCCGTCAATGTAAGCAACGAATTCTTTTAATCCACCTTCTGAATGGAAAATTTCTGAACGGAAAGATCCGTCTTCTAATTTTTCTCTTTCATCCGTTAAAGTAATGGTAATTCCTTTATTAAGATAAGAAAGTTCTCTTAAACGGCTTGCTAATGTATCGTAATTATAAATTAATTCTGTAAAGATTGTATCATCCGGTTGGAAAAACTGTTTGGTACCTCTTCTTTCACTGTGACCAATTTCCTCTACACCTGTCTGAGCTTTTCCTCTTGAATAAATCTGCTGGTAAACATTCCCATCTCTGTAAACAGTAGTAATCATCTCGTTGGAAAGTGCATTCACACACGAAACCCCAACCCCGTGAAGACCTCCGGAAACCTTATAAGAGTCTTTGTCAAACTTACCTCCGGCTCCAATTTTCGTCATTACAACTTCAAGGGCAGATTTCTGCTCTTTTTCGTGGAAATCAACCGGGATACCTCTACCGTTATCACTTACCTCAATTCCGTTTCCTTCCTTGATGCTAACGAAGATCGTGTCGCAGTACCCTGCCAATGCCTCGTCAATAGAGTTATCTACTACTTCATAAACCAAGTGGTGAAGCCCTCGGACTCCTACATCACCAATGTACATTGAAGGACGCATACGTACGTGCTCCATTCCTTCCAATGCCTGAATACTACTAGCTGTATATTGTTTTTGACTCATATTAAATATTAAAAATCCTGCTCTATGCAAAGACTTACAAATATCGTGATTTTTTTCGAGGTATGAAAGTTAAAAAGTGTCAAAAAAATGTAGAGTTTTCTTATCGAAAACATAAGAAAAAGTAAGCCAATAAAAGATTCAAAATTAAAAGGTATTGGTGAAATACCAACTGTTGTAAATCATATTCAACATCAATAATTTATGCGTAAATTTATTTACTGAAAAGTTGAAATTATGGATGATTTTATAGCAGCACGCGCTCAGATGGCACTCTCTCTGGGCTTTCATATCATATTCTCCTGTGTGGGTATGGTGATGCCTTTTCTGATGGCTTTTGCCCATTGGAAATATCTAAAGACCAATAATGAAGTATACAAAGGACTGACAAAAGCATGGAGCAAAGGGGTGGCTATTCTTTTTGCTACGGGTGCGGTTTCAGGAACGATGCTTTCTTTTGAGTTAGGACTTCTGTGGCCTGGTTTCATGAAGCATGCAGGTCCTATTTTCGGAATGCCGTTTTCTCTAGAAGGAACAGCCTTTTTCATTGAGGCTATTGCTATCGGCTTCTTTTTATACGGATGGGAAAGATTCAATAAATGGTTTCACTGGTTCTGTGGATTCCTTGTAGGAGTAAGCGGGCTGGCTTCCGGAATTCTGGTGGTAGCAGCCAACTCATGGATGAACTCTCCCACTGGTTTCGATTATATCAATGGACAGTATCTTAATATAGATCCTATCAAAGCAATGTTCAATGATGCGTGGTTTCCACAGGCTCTTCACATGACGGTTGCGGCATTTTGTGCCACGGGATTTGCTGTAGCTGGAGTACACGCCTTTATGATTATGCGAAAAAGAAATGTTGAATTTCACACCAAAGCTTTTAGAATTGCTGTAGGATTTGCTTTGATTGGAGCGTTCGGAGCACCTCTAAGCGGTGATGTTGCTGCAAAGTCGGTGGCAGAAAGACAGCCTATCAAACTGGCTGCGATGGAAGCCCATTTTGAAACGGAAAAAGGCGCCTCGTTTGTGATTGGCGGAATTCCTGATGAAGAAAAAGAAGAAGTAAAATATGCGGTAAAAATTCCAAAAGTTTTAAGTTTTCTGGTGAGCAATGACTTCAATTCTGAAGTTAAAGGTCTTAAGGATTTCCCCAGAGATGAATGGCCTCCGATTGCTGTAGTTCATTATGCTTTTCAAATCATGATTTTCTTCGGAGTGGTCATGATTGTTATTGGAGCTATTTATTTATATGCTTTCTTCTTCAAAAAAGAATGGCTGAATAAACACTGGCTGCTGAAAACGTTTTTAATAGCAACCCCTTTCGGATATATTGCGCTGGAAGCAGGATGGACAGTAACAGAAGTAGGAAGACAGCCTTGGATTATTTATGGGATTATGAGAACGGTTGATGCAGTAACTCCAATGCCGGGAATACAGTATTCATTCTATTTCTTTACAGCTATTTTCGTATCATTATCATTAATCCTTGTTTTCCTTTTAAAGAGACAGATTCAAATGGTTCCGAAGCTTTACGATCCTACCGATGCTCAGTTTAACGATAAAAACAAAAAATCATGATTTACATTGTAATAGGTTTTCTCTGGCTATCCATCTGTCTTTATATTATTTTAGGCGGAGCTGACTTTGGAGCAGGTATTGTAGAAATGTTCACCAATAAAAAAGCCCGCCATAAAACCCATGAGATTATGTATGAATCTATTGCTCCTGTTTGGGAAGCCAATCACATGTGGCTGATTATTGCCATCGTTATCCTTTTTGTTGGCTTTCCGGAGATTTATACCACTATGTCTACTTATCTTCACATTCCTTTAGTCTTAATGCTTTTAGGAATTATTGCAAGAGGAACAGCTTTTACGTTCAGGCATTATGATGCTGTGAAAGATAACTGGCAGGTTTTATATACTCAGATCTTTTATTATGCCAGTCTTTTAACCCCTTTCTTTTTGGGATTAATTGCTGCTGCTACGGTTTCACATTCTATCAATCCTGATGCTGTAGGTTTTCTGGATTTGTATGTGTTCAGCTGGCTGAACTGGTTTGGAGTTTCCGTAGGTTTATTTACGGTAGCGCTTTGTGCTTATCTTGCTTCTATCTTTTCATTAAGAGAAACCCGTGATAAGGCAGACCTTTTATTAATGATCAGAAAATCCAAACAGACGATGATCTTCGTGGTAATTACAGGTATTTTAGTATTTGTGACCGCTTATATTTCAGACATTCCCCTTTTGATGTGGGTATTTTCTAAACCTTTGGGCATTATGGCAATTGCCTTTGCTACGATTGCTTTATTGCTTATTTTAAGAGCGATGAACCGTCAAAAACTACTTCCCGTACGTGCTTTGGCAGGATTCCAGATGGTGATGATTTTAGTAGCGGCAACGTATCAGCATAATCCGGATATTATTTTATTGGGAAACGGACAGCATCTTTCACTGCTTGAGCATATGGCTCCTGAAAAGACTATTGCGGCATTAGGTTGGGCTTTAATGCTGGGTTCATTGTTTATCCTTCCGTTTTTATTTTATCTGATGGCTTCTTTCAGTAAGTTGAGAAAATAGGTAAAATATGCAGACTTATAAAGACAAAACAGAACTTATTGAAGAGCTAAAGAAAAGATACCTGCTCTATGATGAGGAATTTAATGATATAAAAGAAGAAGAAAAAGATCTTCCGCAACCGGGAGTTGACAAAACTCCGTCCCAAAATATTTCCTATCAATTAGGTTGGACTCACCTGCTTTTACAGTGGGAATCTGATGAAAGCAAAGGAATTGAAGTGAAAACTCCTACTCCTGAATATAAATGGAATAATCTGGGAGGATTATATCAGTCTTTTTATCATGAATACGGTTCTTATAGTTTACAACAGCAAAGAGACTTGCTGCGAAATCAGGTTAATGAAATTATCAACTGGATAGAAAACCTTAGTGATGACACACTATTCACTCCCGGACAGAGAAAATGGGCAACTACTCCCGCCCAATGGCCGGTCTGGAAATGGATTCATATCAATACCGTGGCTCCGTTTAAAAACTTCAGGGCACAGCTTCGGAAATGGAAAAAAGAAAAAGGTACAAAATAGATTTGTACCTTTTATATTATATTTAGATCTTCTGAAAAATCTTAAGCCAATTTCATCAAAAGATTTTCGTCAATTTTCTCTACTTTCACAATATTATTTTTTGTCAAAGTTTTAGAAGCTTTATCCCATTTTTTACCGGATAACTGGCTTCTTTCTTTTACTTCTACCAAAGCCATTGGCTCTTCCTGAGAGTTAAGGATTTCAAGGATTACTTTTTCGTCCTCTCCTAATTCAATTTGTGGAACTGCTTTTTCAGGTCTCATCTGAGGGAAGAATAATACTTCCTGGATTGAGGCATTATTCGTTAAGAACATAATTAATCTGTCCATACCGATTCCTAATCCTGAAGTTGGCGGCATACCATATTCCAGCGCTCTTAAGAAGTCCTGATCGATGAACATGGCTTCATCATCTCCTCTTTCAGATAATGCCATCTGTGCTTCAAAACGTTCTCTCTGATCAATAGGATCATTAAGCTCCGAATAAGCGTTAGCGATTTCTTTACCGCATACCATTAATTCAAAACGCTCTGTTAAGCCTTCTTTGCTTCTGTGTTTCTTTGTCAATGGAGACATTTCGATCGGATAATCCGTAATGAAAGTCGGCTGAATAAAGTTTCCTTCACATTTCTCACCGAAGATCTCATCGATTAATTTTCCTTTCCCCATTGTCTCATTCACTTCAATACCGATAGACTTGGCAAAATCGTATAATTCTTTCTCAGTTTTTCCAGTAATATCGAATCCTGTAAATTTAAGGATTGCTTCTGTCATGGAAACTCTTGGATAAGGAGCTTTGAAGTCTACATTGTGTTCTCCGAAAGTAGCTGTTGTAGTTCCGTTTACCTGAATAGCACAGAATTCCAGTAATTTCTCAGTGAAATCCATCATCCAGTTGTAATCTTTGTACGCTACATAGATTTCCATAGCGGTAAACTCAGGGTTGTGCGTTCTGTCCATTCCTTCATTTCTGAAGTTTTTAGAGAACTCATATACCCCATCAAAACCACCTACGATCAATCTTTTCAGATACAATTCGTTGGCAATTCTTAAATATAATGGAATATCTAAGGCATTGTGATGCGTGATAAACGGTTTTGCTGCTGCTCCACCAGGAATTGACTGTAGAATTGGTGTTTCCACTTCAAAATATCCGGCATCATTAAAGAATGTTCTCATGGCATTGAACAATTTTGTTCTTTTCACGAAAATTTCTTTTACCTGTGGGTTTACCGTTAAATCTACATAACGCTGTCTGTATCTTAATTCCGGATCGGTGAACCCGTCGTGTACAACACCGTTATCGTCAGTTTTTGCCTGAGGAAGAGGGCGTAAAGCCTTTGTAAGAAGCGTAAAGTTTTTCACTAAAACCGTCTTCTCTCCTACCTGAGTGGTAAACAATTCTCCTTCGATACCGATAATATCACCGATATCCAAAAGGTGCTTGTAAACTTCATTATATAGTTCTTTATCTTCACCCGGACAAATCTCATCTCTGTTGAAATAAACCTGAATTTTTCCTTTAGAATCCTGCAATTCTGCAAAAGAAGCCTTTCCTTGAATTCTGCGGGACATCAATCTACCAGCGATCTTCACCTGTTTACTTTCAGAAAAGTCCTGTTTTATAGATTCTGTAGTATCTGTAATTGTATACTCATCCGCAGGGAACGCATTAATCCCCATTTCAGTAAGCTTATTCAGCTTTTCTCTTCTAATGATTTCTTGTTCTGATAATTGCATTTCTTATTTTTCTAAAAGCGTACAAATTTAGGCATTTTTGGTCTGACCATCAATGGCTTTTTTCAGAAATTTTAAAAAGTAGTTGAGATGCGGGGTATTCGGATACGTGTTGCGGGATTCGAGGTATAAGGATGCGAGATTTGAATATTGCACTATGACTTTAAACCTTAAACATTGAACTTTAAATAAACCAGGTTTTTCTGTTTTTTTGAGGAATAAAAGTCCAGGCAAGTATTCTGCTTACTTTTTGTCCCTGAGCCATATCAATAGTTTTCACCTCTACGGCTTTGACATTTTTTAAAAGGTTAGTCAGTTTATTGAGATTATCTTTTTTAGAAACCAGACATGTGAACCAAAGAACCTGTGATGAAAATAATGCACTTTCATTAATCATTTTTGTAATAAATGCCAGTTCGCCTCCTTCACACCACAACTCAGACTGTTGACCACTAAAGTTAAGAAGAGGTTTACTTTTCTTTGATTTACTAAGATTTTTTGTTTTCCTGATATTCCCTTTTATGGCAGATTCTTCAGAATCATGAAAAGGAGGATTGCACATGGTGAAAGTAAACCTGTCTTCCGCACCGATGATATTGGTAAAAATATGATCAGCATCAGGCTGACTTTTTAGCTGAATTACAGAGGAAAGATCTTCATTGTGATCCAGAATATGCTGAGCATTTTTTAAAGAATCCTGATTGATATCTGTTCCCAGCATCGTCCAGCCATAAGATCTGTGACTGATTAAAGGGTACACAAGGTTGGCTCCTGTTCCAATGTCCAGGCCTTTTACAGAATTTCCTGTCGGAATTTTATTAAGTTGTTCGCCAAAAAGATCTGCTATATAATGGACGTAATCTGCCCTTCCGGGAATGGGTGGACAAAGATTGGTATCGGGAATATCCCAGCCTTTGATGTTGTAGAAATGTAAGAGTAAGGCTTTATTGAGCAGCTTAACTGCTTGTGGAATGCTGAAATTAATGGTTACCGTCTGATAAGCATTCACGAAAACATAGTGTTTCAGTTCCGGCACACAAGAAATAAGCTGATCAAAATCATAGGGATTACGATGCAGATTTCTTGTGTGCAGACTGGATTTTTCAGCGGACATATTTTATTTCTTCTGACTTAAAATATATTCCACCATTTTTTTGGCATCTTCTTTAGATACCTGTGGATGGGCAGCCATAGGCACACTTCCCCATACTCCACTTCCGCCTTCTATAATTTTGGAAGCCAGCAGTTCTGTATCTTTTTCAGAGTACTTTCCTGCAATTTCCTTATAAGAAGGTCCTATCATTCTCTCATTAACAGAATGGCATCCTGAACAGTCCAATGTTTCCATGATCTGGTCACCGGAAAGATTAGATTGAGCAGGCTCTGAAACAGCAGTCGTTTCAGAAGAAGACGCTACTTCTGCTGTATTTTCTTTTTTAGAACAGGAAATGATCATAAGACCTAAAGTTCCTGCTAAAAGTATTTTTTTCATTATTTCTTCGCTGTAGAATCTGTTTTAGCAGCTTCAGGAGCAGGAGCAGCCGGAGTTGCAGCAGCTGGTGCAGCAGTTTTAGCAGTAGAATCTACAACAGTAGTTGCTTCTGGTTCTTCAAGCATGGTGTTGCTATCCTGTAAAGAATGATCTACTTTTTTTGAGCAGCTTGCTAATAATAAACCTCCAATAAATGCGATTGCTAATACTTTTTTCATTTTTTTCTAATTTGGAAGCAAAAATATAAAAAATAAAGTTTTAAACTTATGACAAATGTTTTCTTTGAGAAATATTTTTGCGGTCAGAGTTTTAATTTGACAATAAAAAATAATTCAATCAATAGGGAAATTTAAAATAGGTTATTATTTTTGTATATCGGATGATCCAAACCAAAACCGAAATATAAATATGAAGCTTATGACTAAAAAAAATTGGTTGGCTGCAGCTTTCTTTGTTGTATCCTCTTCCCTCTTTCTTTCGTGTGACAATTCATCTAACGAACCACAATCGGAATATTCTGATAAAATTGAATCGGTGACCCTTTTAAAAACAACTAAATCATGGGATGGAACTGTATATCCGGCCTATCCTGCCACACAGCCGGAAATCACGGTTCTTAAAATTGCTGTACCTCCCAATTCAGCACTGAATTGGCATAAACATCCTGTGATCAATGCAGCGTATGTAGAAAAAGGTGAAATTCAGGTGGAAAGAAAAGAAGATGGCAAAACACAGTGGATACGCAAAGGCCAGGTGCTGCCGGAAATGGTGAATGTGGGTCATCGAGGCAAAACGGGAGACAAAGGAGTCACTTTAATTGTTTTCTACAGCGGAACTCCTGATATTCCTTTGTCTGAACCGGTACAATAAATGTTTTAAACGCTGGGTTCGCAAGGTAATTATCATAATACTATATTTTGTTCGCAAGGGCACTTCGTTCAGCTAATGACAGTGTATTTTGCTAAGTGAAACGCCGTTGCGACCCTTTTATAGTTAATTAATAGCATCTTTGCGAACCCAGCGTTTAGATTATTCTTATACAGAACCGGTACAATAAATGTTTTAAACGCTAGATTCGCAAAGTATTTATCATACTACTCTATTTTTGTTCGCAAGGGCACTTCGTTCAGCTAATGACAGCGTATTTTGCTGAGGGGAACGCCGTTGCTGACATTTTAACAATCATTTAATAACATCTTTGCAACCTCTACGTTTAGATTATTCTTATACAGAACCGGTACAATAAATGTTTTAAACGCTAGATTCGCAAAGTATTTATCATACTACTCTATTTTTGTTCGCAAGGGCACTTCGTTCAGCTAATGACAGCGTATTTTGCTGAGTGAAACGCCGTTGCAACCCTTTTATAGTTAATTAATAGCATCTTTGCGAACCCAGCGTTTAGATTATTCTTATACAGAACCGGTACAATAAATGTTTTAAACGCTAGTTCGCAAGGTAATTATCATAATACTATATTTTGTTCGCAAGGGCACTTCGTTCAGCTAATGACAGTGTATTTTGCTGAGTGAAACGCCGTTGCGATCGTTTTATAGTTATTTTAATAAAATCTTTGCGATCTCAGCGTTTAAATAAAAGATTATTATAGTTATATTTAATCCATGGTTTTAATTTCAAAAATTCTGTTTTTCACCAGTCATCATGGTTTTTATACTGTGGTTCTGTTGTTTGCGTTCTTTGGATTGCTCTCCTATCTGACCAAAAAAGCATGGTTTTTAATTCCAATTATTCCACTGGCTATAGTTAATGGTTTTGGCGGACAGTTTTTAAATGCATGGTTTTTAAACAAATATGGTGTTGAGAGCACTGCTATTATCACCTCTGATATAGAAACCAATTCTACCCTCAATGATATGTACATCCACGACTATGAGGCTATTGTGAAAAAGCAGGATGGAAAATATATTTCAACCTTTTTCTCCACGACCAGCGCAGCGATTTATCCGATTGAAAATGCCATCAGGATTCCACAAGCAGAAGTTTCTTTCCCTGTAAAATATATTCCGGGATATGAAAAAAACATGGTCATTCTTTACTATCAGTCTGATGAAGGGCAGGCTAATCTTAAGTATTCCAAACTGGCTCCTGTTAACTCTGCCAGAATCAAATATGAAGTTGATAAAACAAATAAGGAGTTCATAGAAGAATACATTTCTGCACTGGAAAATTATGTTGAATATGATGATGATAAAACATACAGAGAAAAAATCAAAGAATTAAAACAGGAGCTTAAGCAGCTTAAATAAAGGATTTCTATATTAAGTTTATTTATTTTCTGATATTTTTTAGTTTTTTTATTAAAAAAATTTCTACATTTGTCCCATGTTAAAAATGAACAACAATATTTGGTGGTGGCTTTCAAACTCTTCGTCGGGTCTGGAGGTATTGTCATGTTGTTAACTACAGCAGAAATAATCAAAAAACAATATATAGGCTTTGACGGATACCGTTAAAGCCTTTTTTTATTCCTTAATCTCACAAAAAACAATAAGATGTTGACCAACACAATTACAATAAAAACTGTTTCGAAAAAAACACTGGGAGACCTTCATACTCCCATGAATATTTATCTTAAGATCAGGGATAAATTCAGGGATACCATTCTTCTGGAAAGCTCGGACTCGAAAAGTATCGATAACAATTTTTCCTTCATTGCGGTGAATGCCATCGCCGGAATTGAAGTGAAAAACCTCAACGAATATGAAATCAAACTTCCTGCTTCTGCTCCCGTAAAACAATTTATTATGGAGCGAAATATCACAGATATATTTGAGGAGTTCCGAAAAATTTTTAACTGCAAAGAGACCAATGATCCAATTGAACAGACAGCTCAGAGTCTTTTTGGATATACAAGTTTTGAAGCGGTACAGTTCTTTGAAAACATCAGCCTTAAAGCACAAAGCAAGGAAGTAGAAATCCCTGTGATGAGATACAGATTATACCAATATGTAATTGCGATCAATCATTTCAATGATGAAATGCATATTATTGAAAACTTTATCGATGGAGTAAAATCTGAACTTCATCTGTTGGAAAACCTTATTAAAAATCAGAATACTCCGGTTTATCCTTTTGAGAAAACAAGTGATGAAACATCTAATATTACCGATGAAGATTATCTTGAACTTGTAAAAACAGCTCAGAAACACTGTATGCGTGGTGATGTTTTCCAACTGGTTTTAAGCAGAAGGTTTGAACAAAAATTCAAGGGAGATGAGTTCAATGTGTACCGTGCTTTGAGAAATATCAACCCTTCCCCTTACCTGTTCTATTTTGATTACGGAAATTATAAATTATTCGGATCAAGTCCTGAAAGCCAGTTAATCATTAAAAATAATAAAGCGATCATTCACCCGATTGCAGGAACTTCAAAAAGAACCGGAAACTTTGAAGCGGATCTTGAGGCGATTGAAGTTTTAAAAGCTGATCCCAAAGAAAATGCAGAACACACCATGCTGGTAGATCTCGCCAGAAATGACCTTGGAAAGCTTGGGAAAAATGTAACGGTTACTAAACTAAAAGAAATCCAGCTTTTCTCTCACGTTATTCATATGGTAAGTGAAGTGACGGCAGATGTTGAAGATGATATCAATCCTCTGGAGATGGTTTCCGCCACTTTCCCTCAGGGAACATTAAGCGGTGCGCCCAAACATAAAGCACTTCAGCTGATCAACCAATATGAAAAAGATTCCCGTGGATATTATGGCGGCTGTATCGGAATTATCGGATTGAACGGAACCTGCAACCAGGCCATTATGATCAGAACATTCTTAAGCAAAAACAATACATTATTTTATCAGGCTGGTGCCGGCCTTGTGGCAAAATCTGTCCCTGAAAGCGAACTACAGGAAGTCAACAACAAACTGAACGCTCTTAAAAAAGCCGTAGAAAAAGCTGAAAAAATAGTTGAAAAATAAATCCGTCAACCAACAAACAGCAACAAAAACAACCAGCAACAATTTAACAAAAAAGCAATGAACAACAATATAAACATTCAACAACCACAGCTTAAAGTTCTCGTTTTCGACAACTACGACAGCTTTACCTATAACCTTGTTCAGATTATCGAAAGAATTCTGAATCAAAGAGTGGATGTGGTAAGAAATGATAAAATTACTCTTAAAGAAATTGGAAAATATGACAAAATCATCCTTTCTCCAGGTCCTGGAATTCCTGAAGAAGCCGGTATTTTATTAGACCTCATTAAAGAATATGCTCCTACAAAAAGTATCCTTGGAGTGTGCCTGGGCCAGCAGGCTATCGCTGAAGCTTTTGGGGGAAGTTTGATTAACCTTTCTGAAATCTTTCACGGAGTAGCCACCACTACTGAAATTGTAAAAGAAAACACCAAAGTTTTCAAAGATTTACAATCAGGATTGGAAGTAGGAAGATACCACAGCTGGGCAGTCAACCCGGAAGGATTCCCGGAAGAACTGGAAATTACAGCTGTAGATAAAGACGGAATGATCATGGCTTTGCAGCATAAAACCTATGATGTACACGGAGTACAGTTTCACCCTGAAAGCATTTTAACACCGGAAGGAGAAGTAATCATTAAAAACTTTCTGTTGTCATGAAAACCTTAGAAACCCCTTCAACAACCATAAAAACACCACAAATGAAAGAAATACTGCAATACCTGTTCAACCATAATACGCTTTCAAAATCAGAAGCAAAAGCTACCATGATTGAGATTGCACAGAATAAATTCAACACTGCAGAAGTTACTGCTTTCATAAGTGTTTTCCTGATGCGGAATATCACATTGAAAGAAATGGAAGGCTTCAGAGAAGCACTATTACAGATGGCTGTTCCTGTAAAAATTGATGCCAGTGATGCCATTGACATTGTTGGAACCGGAGGAGACGGAAAAGACACCATCAATATCTCCACTCTGGCCAGCTTTGTAGTAGCCGGAGCCGGACAAAAGGTAACAAAGCATGGAAATTACGGAGCTTCAACCACCACAGGATCATCGAATGTGCTGGAAGAACTGGGATATCAGTTTAAAAACAGCTCAGAGCAATTGAATGAAGATCTTGAAAGAGCCAATATCTGCTTTTTACATGCTCCTTATTTTCATCCTGCTCTGCAATCAGTCGGATTATTGAGAAAATCTTTGGGATTGAGGACATTTTTCAATCTTTTGGGGCCATTGGTAAATCCGGCAAAACCCAAATATTCAATGATCGGAGTTTATAATCTTGAAATTGCAAGAATTTATCAGTATCTCCTTCAGAAAGAGGAACGTGATTTTACTCTAGTACATGGTCTTGACGGATATGATGAAATAAGTCTTACTGACGATAGTAAAATCATTACAAAAAACGGAGAAGAAATCTATTCTGCAGAAGATTTAGGTTTCAATCCGGTAACACTGGAAGATATTAAAGCCGGAAGTTCCATTCAGGAAACGGCAAAAATATTTATGAATATTCTGGAAGGAAACGGTACAGAGCAGCAGAACTCTGTAATCCTTGCCAACGCTTCAGTAGCCTTACACAACACTCATAAATTCGGGACGTATGATGACTGTCTTTTAATGGCTCAGGAAAGCCTTCAAAGCGGAAAAGCATTGAATAGTTTTAATCTTTTAATTAATTAGTCTTACAATTTTTTTAACCTTTAAGAATTTTAAGTAATGAAGAATCATTAAGATAAATCATTCTGATTTTAAGTTAAAGTAAAGTTCATCTTAATAATCTTAACACCTTAATACAATCTTAATGGTTCAAAAAGAAAAAAGTTTAAACAGGTTCGAATAAAATAATCATTGATTAAATTTTAAACACAAAAAAATGACTATACTGGATAAAATTATTGAACGAAAAAAAGAGGAAGTTGCTGCAGCAAAATCACGCATTTCCCCTGACCGATTAAAAGACACCGCTTTTTTTGGAAGAAAAACCTATTCTCTGAAAGAATCCATCAAAAATAGGAGCGGAATTATTGCTGAGTTTAAAAGACAATCTCCTTCAAAAGGTATCATCAACAATAGTGTACAGCCTTTGGAGGTAGTTTCTGCTTACGAAAATTTTGGAGCCAGCGGAATTTCTATCCTGACTGATCATGATTTTTTCGGAGGAAATTTAAATGATATTCTGGATGTAAGAAATGAGATTACCATTCCGATTCTGCGAAAAGATTTTATGATTGATGAATATCAGTTTTATGAAGCCAAAAGTATTGGAGCTGATGTTGTTTTACTGATTGCTTCATGTCTTTCACCAGCTCAGGTAAAGGAATTCACAGAATTAGCTCACCAGCTGAAACTGGAAGTTTTACTGGAAATTCATACGGAAGATGAACTGAACCACTTTAATTCAAAAATCGACTTAGTGGGGATTAACAACAGGAATCTTAAAGATTTTAAAGTAGATCTTCACCATTCTGTTCAGTTGAAAAATCAGCTTCCAAAAGAAGTTTTATCTGTTGCAGAAAGTGGTATTTACAGCCTTGAAGATTTTCAGTTTTTAAAAGAAAAAGGATTTGACGGTTTCCTGATGGGTGAATATTTCATGAAAAATACAGATCCTGCCAAAGCTTTTGAAGAATTCACTTCTCAAATTTAAACTCAATAATAATCAACAATGAAACTGCAACCTACCACCTCAAACCTGCCACCTCGCCTGAAAGTCTGCGGTCTTACAAAACCGGATCAGATTCAGGAATTGATTGCTATGAAAACAGATTTTCTTGGTTTTATCTTCTACGAAAAGTCACCGAGATATGTTTTGAATCATCTGAGTCTGGAAGAGATCTCAACCATTGATCATCAGGGAAAAGTGGGCGTTTTTGTCAATGAAGAAGCAGATATCATTGTAAAGATCGTTCAACATGCAGATTTGAATTTTGTACAGCTTCATGGTGATGAAAGTAATGATTTCATTGCTGAACTAAGACAAAAACTAAATCCTGAGGTTGGAATCATTAAAGTCATCAGAATAGGAAGTAATACGGCAGAAAATCAAAACAAAATAACACAAATTCTTGATCTGCAACCTGCAACCTGCAACCTGCAACCTATCAACTACTACCTATTCGATACGGACAGCAAAGCCTTTGGTGGAACTGGAAAACAATTCGACTGGAATATTCTGAATGAGTTTCAAATTCCATTGCCCTACTTTTTAAGCGGCGGTATTTCTGAGGAAAATCTAGGGAATATGGATACATTGAAACAACAGCCTTTTGCTTTGGATATCAATTCGAAATTTGAAACAGAGCCCGGAAATAAAAATATTAACAGCATAAAAAAGTTTAAAACTTTATATCAGCAAAATAAATAACACATAAAAACACACAAGGATGAATATACATTTGCTCAAAAAGACATTTTATAAAACATTATTTCCGCCTAAATTCGGGAATGAAAAAATTCAGAACCTGTACCACTTTGTTGCTCAGAACGACAGTAATACAGAACATTGGGAAGTGGGTGGATTATTGTCTGATTTCATTAGTATTATAAAAGATTTTGAAGAAAGTGATATTCAGTATTTTTTTGAAAGAATCAGCTTATGGAACAGCTATTATCTGGTGATTATTTCGGATAAATTTTTGGAAAACCATGTCAGATCGCTTGTAAAGTATGACTTAGGACTTATTTATGCTAAAATATTTCTACTTTACGAAGACTCTGATCCTTATTATCTGATTGACAATCTGGAAATTGCGATTACCATGTATCAGTCGAAAATAGATAAAGCAACCTTAATTGATGTAATGCACAAAATAGAATTGCTGTATTATAAAAAACTGATTACCAAACAGCAAAATGATTACCATCTCACATTTATTAATAGCTTAAACCCATGAAATATAAGATAAAAGAAACGAAAGATTTAACGGAAGACGAGATCAAACATATTCTTGAACTTTGGGACATTTCTGCATGGAATACAATGAAATCTACCTATTTCCGTACTTTTTTCAAAGATTCAGAGTTTCATTTTCTGGTAGATGCCCATGAAAATATCCTGGCTGTTATAAGGGTGAATTTTGATTTTACCTTAAAAATAGCAGACACAGCATATAATTTTGCAGAAGCTGTAGGGCTTGTAGCAGCTCATAAAAAGAAAGGTTACGGTGCTGCATTGGTAAAGAATTTCAAGGAAAACGTCATTCATAGAAATTTGGAAACGATTGGTTTCTGCCATGCTGATCTTCGTTCCTTTTATGAAAAATGTGATATAGAAATTCTCCACGACAAAGCCAAAATGATCAAAGAAAGTATCGGCTCGGAGTGGGTGAATTCTGAAGATGATGATATTTTGATTTTTCATACCTCACAGGAAAGAAAAGAGCTGCTGAACCAGCTGAGTGTACAAAACAACGCTTATTTAATGACTAAAGAATAAAAAAATGAATTATAAAAACCCCGATGAGAACGGATATTATGGAGAGTTTGGAGGTGCTTTCATCCCCGAAATGCTCTATCCTAATGTAGAAGAACTGCAAAAAAACTATCTTGAAATCATAGAATCTGAAGATTTTCAGGCTGAATATCAGGATTTGCTGAAAAATTATGTCGGAAGGGCTACTCCACTCTATTTTGCTAAAAACTTAAGTCAAAAATACCAGACACAGATTTATTTGAAACGGGAAGATCTCAACCATACCGGAGCTCACAAGATTAATAATGCTCTGGGACAGGTCTTATTGGCAAAACGTCTTGGAAAAACAAGAATTATTGCTGAAACCGGTGCAGGACAACATGGTGTTGCTACCGCTACAGCGTGTGCTTTACTTGGTCTTGAGTGCATCGTTTATATGGGAGAAATTGATATCCAGAGACAAGCCCCGAATGTAGCAAGAATGAAAATGCTTGGTGCAGAAGTGGTAGCAGCTACTTCAGGATCAAAAACCCTTAAAGATGCAGTGAATGAAGCATTAAGAGACTGGATCAACAATCCTGTAACGACTCATTACGTGATTGGAAGTGTGGTAGGACCTCATCCTTTTCCTGATTTGGTAGCAAGATTTCAGAGTATTATTTCAAAAGAAATCAAAGAACAGCTGAAAGAGAAAATCGGAAGGGAAAATCCGGATTATGTGATTGCCTGTGTAGGTGGAGGAAGTAATGCTGCAGGAACTTTCTATCATTTTGTAGAAGAAAAAGAAGTAAAAATCATTGCTGCTGAAGCCGGAGGATTGGGTGTAGATTCAGGAAAATCTGCTGCGACTACATTTTTAGGAACTTTGGGGGTACTTCACGGAAGCAAAAGCCTTGTGATGCAGACGGAAGACGGACAGGTGATAGAGCCTCACTCTATTTCTGCAGGATTGGATTACCCTGGAATAGGTCCTTTTCATGCGCATTTGTTCAAAGAAAAAAGAGCAGAATTCTTTAGTATTAATGATGACGAAGCTTTACAATGTGCTTTTGAACTCACCAGACTGGAAGGAATTATTCCCGCACTGGAAAGTTCTCATGCGCTGGCAGTTTTAGATAAGAAAAAATTTAATGAAAATGATGTTGTCGTTATCTGCCTGAGTGGCCGTGGAGATAAGGATATGGGCACCTATCTTAAAGAAATTAGAAGTTAGATACTAGAAATTAGTAAGTATTACCTAATAAAAAGTATTCACCTTCTAACTTCTAACCTCGAATTTCTAACCTCTATAATAAAGAAATGAAAAAACTAAATATATACTTCACAGCAGGAATTCCACAGTTGGAAGATACCGCTGATATTATACAACTGATTCAGGAATCCGGAGCCGATATGATTGAAATCGGAATGCCTTATTCTGATCCTGTAGCAGACGGACCTGTGATTCAGAAAGCGCACGAGCTGGCTTTACAAAACGGAATGACCATTGAAAAATTGCTGTCTCAGCTGAAAGCGATCAAAGACGAAATCAGAATTCCGATTATTCTGATGGGTTACATTAATCCTGTTTTGAGCTTCGGATTTGAGAAATTCTGTGCAGTATGTGCGGAAAGTGGTGTGTCAGGATTGATTCTTCCAGACCTTCCTCCTATTGAGTTTGAGAAAAACTATCAGCATATTTTAAAACAATATCATCTTAATTTCACTTTTCTGGTAACTCCGGAAACTTCCGATGAAAGGATGATCTATCTGGATTCTTTAAGCTCAGGGTTCCTGTATGCAGTGAGCTCCTCTTCTACTACCGGAAATGAAAATGCTGTTGTAAAAAATGAAAACTACCTTTCCAGGGTAGCTTCCCTCCCGCTTAAAAATCCGGTGATGATTGGATTCGGAATTAAGTCTAAAGAAGATTTTGAAAATGTAACAGAAAAAGCAGATGGCGGTATCATTGGGACAGCCTTTGTGAATATTTTACTTCAGGATAGAGACTGGAAGAAAAGTGCTATAGATTTTATCCATTCCATAAAAGGGTAAAATTCACTAAATTTGTATATCAAAAATTGAAATGAATACAAATCAAAATAAAGCAGTAGAATTTGAAGATTTAGGAGTCAAAGAATATCAGCCTGCCTGGGATTATCAGGAACAGCTGATGAAAAACATCATTGACACCAAAATAAAAAACAGAGATCTTCCTGCAGAACAACATACCACTACTCCCAATCACCTTCTTTTTGTAGAACATCCTCATGTGTATACCTTAGGAAAAAGCGGGCATGAAGAAAATATGCTTGCCGGTATTGACAAGCTGAAAGAAATTGATGCTACTTTCGTGAAAGTAAACCGTGGCGGAGATATTACCTATCACGGTTATGGACAAGTTGTAGGTTATCCTATTCTGGATCTTGAAAACTTTTTCACAGATATTCATTTATATATGAGAAATCTGGAAGAAGTGATCATCAGAACCATTGCCGAATATGGTATTAAAGGAGAACGCTCGCCGGGAGAAACCGGAGTTTGGCTGGATGTTGGAAAGCCTTACGCCAGAAAAATGTGTGCGATGGGAGTGAAAGCTTCCCGTTGGGTAACTCTTCACGGCTTTGCATTGAATGTGAATACGGATATGCGTTATTTTGAATACATTATTCCATGTGGGATCAAAGACAAGCAGGTAACTTCTTTGAAAAGAGAGCTTGAAAGAGAGTTGACACCAGAAGAAATGGAAGAATTGAAAGCAAAGATCAGAAAACATTTCGCTGATGTTTTTCAGGCAGAATTGATTTACAAATAGCCAAGTTTAGTTACAATATAATAAGCCCGGTTTCAACTATTGAAACTGGGTTTTTAATTTTATGATAATGTTATTTTTATTTAATTAGACTAGCCACAACGTTTATCATTCCGTAGGAATTCAAATCGTAAAAAACAACGGATTTTACTATTTTAAAAATTTTCTATTTTCCTTGGATTTACCTATAAAAATCATCATTTTTCTACCTTTTTCCCTATTATTAAATCAATAAAACAACAGAATAATTTATTTTTTTTAAAAAAAATATTGCTCATATTTTAAATTTTATTACTTTTAATATCACAAAATAGTGAACTATCACCATTATAAAGTTCACTGAAAATTAACCACAAAATATAAAAACTATGAAAAAATTTCTGTTATCCATGATGGTATTCGTGTCGGTACTATCTTTTAATTCCTGCTCAGATTCAGGTGCCAGCCAGGATCCTAATCTTGTAGCCAAGGAGTCTAATGAAATTGCCATGAAAGACTTCGGTAAAACTGTTCCGGTAGGGATAGAAAAAGAGGATGGAAAATTTAAGGTTTCATTTATGGTTTCTGCACAGCCCTATCAAATTAAGGATACCAAAGAAAATGCGGGATTTATCTCCATGATCAAAGAAGCTGTAGAAAATGAAACGCCTGTTCAGATTTTTCTGAAAGCTAATTCTAATGAAATTGCAAAAGTAGAAAAAGCAACAGCTGATGACATCCGTTATTTCAAATCAGTATTCAACAAAGAAGAAAGAGGGGAAAGTAACAAGGCAGTAAGTGTTATTCCTAATCTTGCTACATTAAACAGTCTTTTTACACAGATCAAAAACCAGGCTTGCGGAACTTCTACCGCATCTTCACCATGTATCACCTTCAGATATCCTGTGGATGGCTGTTATGCAAGAGCTCACAAAATGAGACAAATCCTTTTAAATGCAGGTTACGATTGTGAAAAGCAATTCGTTTATGGTAACCTAAGAGCTTCTACAGGAACCTGCTGCGTTTCATGGGTATATCACGTAGCCATTTTGGTAAGCTTCAAAAATGCTTCAGGAATTGTTGAAAAAAGAATCATTGACCCATCATTATTCTCCAGCGGACCTGTAACTGACGCTGCATGGAGAGCTGCATGTACCAATACAAGCTGTGGATCTGCTTCTGTTTCTTCTTATGCCAATACAGCAGGAAACGTATACTACAGAAGTCCATCAGGATCTTTATTATATGATAACAATTATGTAAATACCAACTGTGTATTAAACATATTCTCATCCCTTTCAGGATGTTCTCCTTCCCCTGCACCTAGTGTAGCAAGTTGTGGATTTTAACTAATTTATATAGAGCTCCTGCCCATATTTTGATATATTGCAGGAGCTTTTTACTTAATCTTTTTTTTATTATGAAAGCCTGGTCCTATTTACTATTACTTTTTATTATGATTACATCCTGTTCCGGAAATTCCAGTTCACAGAACTTAACATGGTACAATAATGCCACGATTTCCAACATCATGGAAGATCCCGATCAACCGAATGAAGTGGTACGTGTCGCTATTGGAATCAGCGCTCAGGTTTTTTATCTTTCAAAAAAATCACCGGAATACAAAAGCCTTATGGAAAAAGCAACCCAAAGCTTTAAAAAAGGTAAGACCTATAATATCGGTATTGAAAATAAAACCAATATCATCAAAGAAATTAAAGAGGTCAAATAATCCGGATTATCTGATCACAGAAATTCCGGCATCCACTTTCACTTCTGCCCCATGGATATAGGAAGCTTCTTCTGAAGCCAGAAACAGAACTACATTGGCAATTTCTGACGGTTCACCCTGCCTTTTAAAAGGAATTGTAGGGATAATATCATCTATAGCACTTTCAATCTGCTCTCCCGTTAATCCTGTATTATTAAAAATATTGGTTTTAATATGTCCGGGACTTACTCCATTCACACGGATTCCACGTTCTGTAAGCTCTACGGCAAAAGTTTTGATCATTGACTGCACTGCAGATTTTGCTGCAGAATACACCGAAAAATTAGGCATCGCAATCTCTGTCGCCACCGAAGTATTGAAAATAACAGAACTTCCGCTTTTCATCAATGGTAATATCTGCTGTACCGTAAAAAACGGTCCTTTTACCAGCATATCAAAGAGTTCATCAAACTGATTTTCGTCTACGTATTCTACGGGAGCAAATCTTCCGTAACCCGCATTGGCAAAGACCAGATCAATATGTTCTGTATACTTTCTGACTTCCTGCTGAAGAATCATCAGATCTTTTATATTTCCTGCGTTGGATATGATTCCGAAGGCACTTTCTCCAAGCTTTTCCAAAGCATTATTCACAGTTTCTTCACTTCTGCCTGTAATAATGACTTTCCCTCCTTCTTCTATAAATTTCTGAGCGGTTGCCAAACCCATTCCATTGGTTCCTCCTGTAATTAAGGCCGTTTTGTTTTTAAATCTCTGCATTGTTTTTAGTTTAAAATTCTAAGGCAAAGATTGGAATTCAAAGGCTTTGAAAAAATCCGAATCATGCTGAAATGATTAAAACTGAAACTAAAAATTTCTCATTGGTCATCTTCATTTATTTACCTTTTTAAAGTTTATCAATAATTGCCATCAATAAAATCTTTCAAAATTAAATTGTACACAATTAAATTGAGTGTACATTTGTACTGTTCATTTACTTCAACATAAAAACAGAAGTGATAAACACAAAGTAGTTTAATTTAAAAACAAAATAAAAATGTCATTAATAGAAAATCTAAACTGGAGACACGCTGTAAAAGCTTATGATCCTACCAAAAAAGTTTCACAGGAAGACCTTACTACTATTTTAGAATCAGCAAGACTGGCTCCTACTTCATCCGGACTACAACCGTTCAGAATTATTGTAGTAGAAAATCAGGAACTGAAAGAAAAAATGGTAGCAGGCGCTTTAAACCCTGAAGTCATGAGAGATTCTTCTCACGTTTTGGTCTTTGCAGCATGGGACAGCTATTCTAATGAAAAAATTGACAAAGTTTACGATTATCATACCGATGTAAGAGACCTTCCGAGAGGACGTTTCGGAAGCTACACCGATAAAATTAAGGAAATGTATGGAGCACAGACTGCTGAAGAGCATTTTGCCCACACTGCTCGTCAGACTTATATTGCCTTAGGAATTGCTCTTGCACAGGCTGCGGAACTTAAAATCGACAGTACACCGGCTGAAGGTTTCAGCAATGCTGTAGTGGATGAAGTACTGGGATTAAAAGAATTAGGATTAAAAAGTGTAAGCCTTTTATACCTTGGATACCGCGACGAAGCTAATGACTGGCTTTCTTCTATGAAAAAAGTCAGAATTCCAATGGATGAATTTATCATAAAAAAGTAATACCTTCATCGAATCTTTCGTACTCAAAAATTATGGAAAATCCGAAAACACCCAAACTGGAAAACCAGATTTGCTTCCCATTATATGTCATTGCCAAAGAGATTACAGGGCTTTACCGTCCTTTTCTTGATGAGCTGGGCATTACGTATCCGCAGTATCTTGTGATGATGATATTATGGGATGGTGACGGACTTACGGTAACGCATATCGGAGAAAAACTGTTTCTGGACAGTGGAACTTTAACGCCTCTTCTTAAGAGACTGGAGTCTAAAGGATTTATTATCAGAAAGAGAAAAAAAGAGGACGAAAGAGTGGTTGAAGTATTTTTAGACGAAGCTGGAAAACAGCTTCAGCAGAAGGCTTGTGAAATTCCGGGAAAAATCCAGGAAAAACTGGGAATACAACCGGAAGAGCTGCTGCACCTTAAAGACACAGTCTTAAAAATATTAAACAAAATAGAAAAATAAATGAAAACTTTATATACCACTCAGGTTACTGCTCAAGGAGGCAGAAACGGCCATGTGAAAAGTGAAAACGGAGTATTGGAACTTGAGGTAAGAATGCCGAAAGGTTTAGGAGGAGCCAATGATGATTTTGCCAATCCTGAAATGCTTTTTGCAGCAGGATATTCTGCCTGTTTCGACAGCGCTCTGAACAGAGTGATCAGTCTTTCTAAAATAAAAACCGGAGAAACTACAGTAACTGCTCAGGTAAGCATAGGCCAACTTGAGAATGGTGGCTTCGGACTGGCAGCAGAACTGGATGTGAACATCCCCGGAGTTTCTCTTGAGGAAGCACAAGCTTTGACAGAAAAGGCACACCAGATCTGTCCTTACTCTAATGCTACCAGAAATAATATGGAGGTGAAACTTTCAGTAACCAACAACGATTAATCCAATTTTTTTAAGCATAGTTATAACGAAAGGAGCTGTTTCCATGGAAACAGCTCCTTTTTTTAATTTTCCCACGGATTTCGCAGATGGGCACAGATGATTGAGAATATTTTTTTGTATATAATGCTTAAGAATTTCATTCATCATTCATCATTCATCATTCATCATTCATCATTCATCATTCATCATTTATAATTACCTCCTGTCTTTATTTACATCACTTTTCTGATAGGCATCTACCTTTTTATAAGAATCGTTTTTTTCTTTTTCCTTTTTATCGGAAATCAGAATTCCGAAAAGATGGTCGATTTCATGCTGGAAAATTACTGCTGTAAAACCTTCTACAATTTCTGAATATTTCTGTCCTTTCAAATCCACATATTCCAGTTGGATAACTTTGCTTCTGTAGAACTGATCTCTGAAGTCAGGAATAGATAAATCGCCTTCAGGACCGAGGTTCTGAAGATCAGATCGCCAAACTATCACCGGATTAATAAAATATTCCAACGGAGTTCCTTCTTTATCAAAACGCTGTACCCAGATGATCTTTCTGTTGATTCCCACCTGAGGGGCTGCAATACCTACTCCGCCATCCGTAGATAGAAGAGATTCTTTCATCCTTTTTACCAGAACAGCTGTATTAGGATCAAGAGGATCTGCTTCTGAAGAAATGTTCAGCAATGTTTGATGCTGATTATTATCCGTCGTCTGATAAATTGGTAACGCCTTGTTTACATCTCCCTGATTGATGATGGAAAGTTCATTGGAAGTCAGTTTTTGTGCATTGAACAGTCCGATAAAAAAGATCAGCAGAATGGGTAATTTCTTCATATGTTTTGAATGTGATACAAAGGTAAATATTGTGACATAAAAATGATTTATTTGCCGATGAATTTTAAGTTTTGGCTAAAGCCAATGGAATTTTGATATAAAAAAAGAACGGGCTAAAGCCCGTTCCTATTGAATGAATGCAATTCAAATTATTTAATTTATAATAAGATCTGCTCAATCCGCATCATCTGCGGGCTTCTTATTAAAAAGTCTTCGTCATATCTCCCGGAATAATCAAATTGAAGTCTGTCGGAATATAATCTTTAACTGGAACTTTTAGTTCAGGATCGTCTGATTCAAAAACAGAAATTACGGCCATTTTCAGATTAGGATTTTTCTGTTTGATATACCAATAAATTCCACCGAATTCTTTACTGTGGTAGTTTCCATTATAGTGAATGAAGGTTTTTCCCGCCTGGTAGCTTTTCAGGATAGATTCAGCCATTGTAGCATCTTTTGTAGCCTGAGCTGAAATAAAATTCATCACTTTGGTTCCTTCTGCATGATCTCCCATCATCTTTTTCATTTCCGGATATCCGGGAGTGTCTAAAGTCACTTTAATCGGCAACTGGGCGATATAGGTTTTCTCTTTTTCGCTTAATTTATTCAAGGATTCAAGACCTTCTTTTGCGGTTTGAGAGGCATATCTTCTTGGGATATTGGTAGCCACAAAATTCAGCTTTTTATCTTTCGCAAAATCAACCAAAGGCTTGTAATCAGTTGCATAATTGTTCCATAAACGGGCAGAATCCTTCAAAGTCTTAGCATCAAACTTTCCGTTTAAATATTGATCCAGCTGAGCCTGATTGTCTCTCTCAAACATTTCTGCTCCTAAGATCAGCTGTCCGTTCTTTTTAGCAAACAGCGCTTCTGTAATTTTAAGCTGAAGCCAGTGATTGATAGAACTGTTATGATTTTCACCAAAAAAGACCACATCATAATCTGCCAGTTCTTTTACCAGCTTTTCTGTCTTCACTTCTTTTCCTTTTTTATCATAAAACTGATACGCTTTTAAATCCTGTGCTTTCAACGAAAAGAATCCGGTAAGCAATATCGCTATGAAAATATGTTTCATTTTATTTTATATTTAATCACAAATTACACAAATATTTCGTCACCCATAGGCCGCATGCAATAAAAAAGACCGCTTTGAATTTTACAAACAAAACGGTCTCATTCAAATCATCTAATTATTATTTCTCTAATGCGGCTACAAGGTCCTTCCACTCCTGAAGCTCAGGAATTCCAGGTTTTCTTTTTCCGAAGAACTGAACGATGAAGTCGCCCTCTTTATTGAATACTTCGATAGCCGTTACTTCTCCGTCTTCAGTTGGTTTTTTCACGATCCATGCTTCAGCAATTTTCGTTACGTCAAGGTGCAGGTTGAAGTCAGGATCCATTACGTTGAACCATTGCTGGTGCCAAAGTGTTTTCTTCACATTTCCTGTGTGGATCTGTATAATTCCTCTGTTTCCAACGAAAACCATGATCGGTGTATTTTTTTCAGAAGCATCTTCAAGGATGTTCACTACTTTAGCATTATCAATTTTCTTGGCAAATCCTTCCGGAGCCAATCTTAATGCTTGTGTTCTGCTTACTCCATATTTTCTGGTCATCATGAAGAAATCATGAGTATCTTTCAGTTCTGTCCATGCTTTTTTGAATCCTTCCACATCAATGTCTGAATCTGCTTTTTCAGCCTGTTTTGGAGCTACTGCTTCAAAAACAAGTACCTGATTCTGATCTTCTGCTCTGAATTTTTCTACGATCGCATCGAAAGCAGCTTCATTACTGTCTTTCGTTAAATAAATCTTGTGAAGTGCCAGACCATCTTTTCCGAAAAACTGAAGGCTTTTCTTCTCTCCTTCCAATACGGCAAAAGCAAATTTCCAGTGGTTAAGGAAAATTCTGAGATCGATATCTTCACCCACAAAAAGCTGTGCATGAGGGCTGCTGAAATCTCCGTTCAGGTAAGTTCCTTTTCTTTCATGAACACATTCATCATTACGGGTAAGCGCCATTACTTTTCCTAATTGCCCAGCTTCTGTAAGGATTCCCTGGAAATCCGGATTCAGGACCGTAACGCCTTCTCCAATGCTTGTTGCCAATAATTCTGCCTCACTTACTTCCAGCTGTGCTGCAGCATTTCTTATTCTGATATGTGGATTTTCTGCTTTCAGAGCTTCCCATTTTTCCTTTAAATCATTAACTAATGTGCTCATTACTTTACTTTTTTATGGTTAAAATTGTATAAATTCTTCGTATGGTTTCGTTTCCTGTTTTACTTTTTATTTCTTCTTCTCTTTCAGAAGTTTTCATTCTTTTAAATTGGCTTTTGGAGACCAGCTCTTCCATTTCACTGTTGCTGTACAAGGTGAAATCATATTCCGTAAACGGCAGTTTTTCCATGAATTCTCTTTGTCCGAACGTAAGAACAAATGTTCCGTCATCTTTTAAAACTCTGTAGATTTCATTTAAAAATTCAACCGGATTTTCCCAGAAATAGACTGTGTTTACAGTAAATATTTTATCAAAAGATCGATCCCGAAAAGGAAGCCTTTTGCCTTCATACAGAACAAAATCTGCTTCGCTTTCAAATTCTTTATTGAGCCTTTTGGCTTCATTGTGCATGGTCTCAGAAATATCAATTCCTGTATATCTGAGGTTTTTGGCAAGACTCATTAAGCTTTTCAGATGGGCAGCGTTTCCGTGTCCTATTTCAAGAATCTGCTGCTCATCGTCTATCACCAATGTTTTGATACTTTCCAACGTCATGCTGATGTTGGTAGCATTCATCATTTCACCAATCTCGATGCCTTTCTCCCCCTGAGGATTGGCAAGATTCTGTGCGAGGATTTTGAGTTCGTCTTTTTCCATGGTTATCCAAAAATGATCATTGGGTTATTCGTAATAGGGTGTCCGCAGATGGTACAGGGGAAGTTATAGGCATTGCTGATATTTTCTTCAGTAAAAACTTCCTCTGGAGTTCCATAGGCGGAAACCTGTCCTGATTTCATTAATAAAATCTTATCTGCAAACTGTGCAGCAAGGTTCAGATCATGCAAAACGACAATAGCACTGTTGGCTTTTTTAGTAAAATTTTTGATAATTTCCAATGCTTTGTACTGATGTTTTATATCTAAATTGTTCAATGGTTCGTCCAGAAAAACCAGTTTGTGGGTGATCTCGTTTTCAAGCTGTGCCATCACTCTTGATAGATGTACACGCTGCTTTTCTCCTCCTGAAAGGGTGTTGTATTCTCTTTCTTTCAGATGAAAAATATCGGTTTCGTACATCATATTATTCATGGCTTCAAGATCTTCTTTTCCGGGCTGGGCATCGAAATAGGGATACCGTCCCATCATGATCACATCTTTTACCTCAAGCGGAATATCGTTGCTGTTGTGCTGTGAGAACTTGGCTTTGTGTTTTGAAAGTTCTTTGATATTCCATTCTTTAATAGGTTTATCTTTAAACAAAACTTTGTTATGTCCGGATTTCACTTCATCTGCCAACACGCTCAGAAGGCTAGACTTCCCTGCACCGTTGGGTCCTACAATGGCCAAGAATTCACCGTATTCCAGAGAGACATCTACCCCGTCCAGAATCCGGAATTCTTTATGTTTATAATTAATCTGGTGTGCCTTGATCATTACAGTGATTTTTTAAATTTAACCAAAATAGCGATAAAAATAGGTCCTCCCATTAAGGCTGTTAAAATTCCGATCGGTAGCTCTGATGGTGCTACAATACTTCTGCTGAAGGTATCTGCTGTCAATAACAAAATGCTTCCGCACATCGCCGATAGTGGCAAAATAAAGGTATAATTGGATTTGAATAACAATCTTAAAATATAAGGGACAATAAGACCTACAAAGCCAATGGTTCCGGAGAATGCCACGCAACTACCCACCATTAAAGCCACGATGATAATGATCTGCTTTTTCAGTCTTTCCACATTGATTCCCAGATGTTGTGCATCTTTCTCTCCCAGCATCATTGCATTCAATGCTTTTCCTTTTGGAAGTAAAATAATGTAAGCAATCATTGCAACAATAGCCAGAATGATATTCTTCGTCCATGTAGCGGCTGCCAGACTTCCCAAATTCCAGAAAGTAAGATCTCTCAGCTGCTCATCTTTTGAGATATAGATCAAAAACCCGGTTATCGAAAACCCGATAGCCGTTATCGCAACTCCGGTAAGCAGCATCATCACTACATTTGTTTTTCCTCCGCTTGTTGAAATCCTGTACACCAGCATCATTGATAAAAAAGAACCGATAAAAGCTGCTATTCCTACCAGTGAAAATTGTACAGCTTCAGGAAGATATTCTTTAAAATGTCCTCCTAAAACAATCGCAATAGCTGCCAGCAACGTTGCTCCGGATGTAAGTCCTATTAAATCTCCCGTTGCCAGAGGATTCTTGAAAAGCCCCTGAAGACTCGTTCCTGAAACCGACAACATACTTCCTATTAAAATGGCCATGATAATTCTGGCTGCTCTTACGTCCCAAATCACATATTTATCACTGAGTGACAAACCGGAATCTCCTTTTATAAATTGCCACAGTGCCCTGAACGGAGAGTTTTCTCCGAAATCATAAACTCCTATATTAAGTGACAGTACTGCTATAATGACAAGCAGTACCGCACTGATAATAAGATAAAAGTATAGTTTACTTTGTGCTTTCAATTAAAAGTTTGTTTAATCCTACTGCTGCTTCTCCTACTCTTGGTCCAAAACCTGATACTAAACCTCCGTCCATTGCAATGATTTTCTTGTTTTTACCTGCATTGGTCTGAGATACTCCCGGCATTTTTAGCGCTCCTTCGTTTCCTCCTGCTCCCTGTAAACCAGTTTCGAAGAAGAACAATACATCAGGATTAGCTTTTACAACCGCTTCCGGAGTCAATGGTTTGAAATCTTCAAAATCAGTGACTGCATTTTCTCCTCCAGCGAGGGTAATCAATGACGCCATTGGGGTATTTTTACCACTCACCATCAGCATATTTCCTCTGGCGTAGATGAACAATACTTTCGGTTTTTTAGCGATAGGCTGTACCTGTTTAAGGTCAGCATCAATTTTATCATTTAATGTCTGATAATCTGTATTTCCGATCGCTTTTGCTACCTGCTCGATCAGTTTTTTAGTTCCTTCAACCGTATATTCCTGTTTGAAAACTTCCGCTTTAATGCCTGAAGATTTAATTTTCCCCATTAGTTCCGGGTTGATGTCTTTATCAGAAGCCAGAATCAAAGTAGGGTTTACAGCCATGATCGGCTCAATTGTCATTGATCTCATGTGTCCTAAATCTTTAGCGGTAGCTTTTAAAGAGGCAGGATAAGTACTGGTAACATCTGTTGCAACGATTTCTTTTTCGTGGCCTAAAGCAGCAACGATTTCAGTAATCCCTCCGTTTAATGTTACTATTTTATTGTTGGTTTTTGGTGCTTCAGAACTAGCTTCTGTAGTATTTTCTTTTGCTCCTGATTCTGCTTTTTTGCAAGAATATACTGCTACAAGTACAGAAGCTGCAAGGATGAATTTTTTCATGATATACTATTATTTGATTATTTATAAAGGTTCGAATTCAAAATTGGTGTATCCTCTTTCACCTTTTGTATTTTTCATGGTATTGAATCTCAGCTTGAAATAAAAACCTTCAGCATCTTTCAATACAAAGAAACGGTCTGCATATACAAAAGGAACAGGATTGGAGGCGGTACCGGTAGTAGTTCTCCATTTATCACCAATCGCTCTCTGGTCATTGAAAACAAATTTTGCAGGCTCTACATCTTTCAGTTTAAAAGCATTGTAAGCAGCATCAAGACTTCCTGTAACCGTTACCTGATAAGCTCCTACTCCATTCAGGGTATTGGTTGCTACAAAATCAGCATAAAAATAACTTCCGGCACTTGTTGTAGGCCCCATGAATACTTCATTGGTAAATGTCGTAAACACCATGTCCCATTTTTTCTTCTTAGGCTGAATTTTTACCGGAGTTCCTGTTTTCAGGTTAAAGAATGAGAAGTTGTATTCTGTATCTTTGGTAATAAGATATTCTTTGATATCTGTTCCTGTTGCATTCACATCGGCATAACGGATTTTATAGCCATTCTGCGCTCTCAGAATCTGAATTTTTTTCCATCCTCTCGGATCACCGGACAATGAAACGGAACCAGCTCCGATATTGGCAGAAGAAGGTATTTCTCTTCCCAGATTGATCAGATACACTGGGTTATCAGCATCATTTTCGTGGATGGCATCAATTCCTGAAGTCTGATTTAAGAAGTCTCCGTTCGGATTGTCAACATACTTCATGTTAGCAGCATCAAATGTTCCTACCTGGGCAATATCTTTTAAACTTGAAATATCAGTTTCCTTTACTTTACTGATGTCTGAAGCGTTGGGTATTTTGATTACCGTCATCGCAAGAGACCCGTTCATAATCACTCTGTAGGCATCGCCACTGTAAAAACCAAGGTCCCAGTCTGTTCTGCTGTTGACCGCCGGATTGGTATAGTCACTTAAATCGATCCAAACCTGATTAGGTTCTGTAGGACCGCCAACTTGCACACTTACTTCAGATCCTGTCATAGGAGGAACCGGAACCGGATCTTCGTCTGCAGAAAGACATGACTGTGTGGCGGCCATGATAGAAAGAAGAGATACTATTTTTAGATACTTCATAATCGTAACGTATTATTTAAAATTGAAACATTAATCGGGCAAAATAGCTTCTGCCATAATATAAATTAACAAACCCGTTCGCAGCGGTATGGGCTGAACCTGCCACTGCAGTAGAGTTTAATCTTGTGACATCGAATATATTTTTCACCCCGGCTGAAATTTCAAAGTGCTTATTCCAGAAAGGCTGGCTTACAATAAAATCCATCATATGGAAACTATCTATTTTTCCAAGGCGGAAGTCACTAGCTCCATCGGATACATAAATTCTGTCCGGACCTGTGAACTTATAATAAAGAGCAAAATTGGTATCGGTACTTTTCAGTTTGTAGGTTGCTGAAGCCCCTGCCTGCAACAGATACTGGAAATCTGTAGGGGAAGAGGATTTTAAATCAATCATCGATACTGATGTTCCGTTTACTGATCCTCTTAAAGACAGGGCAAACTGATCTTTTCTGAAATCTACATTAGCGGAGAATAGTAGATTTTTATAGGTATTAAGGTTCATATATTTGTAGGTGGACGGCTCTTTAATCATCACCATTTCAATTCTGTCACGTACATCAAGGTACAATGCGTCTACTCCATAAGCGATCTTCCAGCCATTATCTGCTGAAAAGTTCTGATTCCAGAAAAGTCCTGCAGAGAATCCCTTTTCAGGATTCAAGTCCGGATTTCCCTGTACATCATGGTTAAGATTCACAAAATAGGTGTACAACTCATCATATTTTGGGAAGCGGTTAGCCGATCCTACCACTGCTCTAAGGTTTGAATTCTCAGAGGTTTTATATCTTGCTGATAAAGAATAGTTATACTGATTATTAAAGTTTTCGCTAAGGGAAAGTCTTACTCCCGGTCTTAAAGAGAATTTGTCTGACACATTCCATTCTGCAGAAAGGAAATTGGAATAGGTGAAGATCTTTCTTTTTACCGCTTCACCGAAGAAATCTCCGGCAATTAAAGCAGCATAGCCATTGGTATAGTCTAATTCATATCCTAACTGAAAATCAAAAACCTTGCTGTCGAGGAAGTTGCTGAACATCCCTCTTGAATAGATGACGTCTGTCTTATAGTAAGACTTTTCTTCCTGACGGCTTTTGATTTGCCTGTTTGGAATATCGTAATTGTAGTCGTAATATTTTCTATCCTGATTCTGGTACGAGAAGTCTCCCATGTATCGGATGTGTCCCAGATTGGTTTGAATATTGAACTGGTGAATCCATCGGTCTGTATTGTATCTTCTGTCTCTGCTTTCGTAGGCAACCCCACCCAAACCATCATTAAGAGGATTTCTGTTCACCTCCGGATTATAAAAATTGAATTTTTCGTCAAGATAAGATAACTTGTAAAAGAATGTCGTTTTATTTTTGGTATACCTTAATAGAGCAGAAGCATCATACTGATCTTTCGGGTTCCATTCATACCCTCTTTGGTTATCCTGTCCGAAATATTTGTAACCTTTGCTTTCTCCCTCATATCCCATAAACTGGTTATGATTGAAATTGATGCTTGCAAACCATTGACTGTTGATATTATAATCTACATTAAGATTCTGGATATGTCTGCCGTTCCCCCTCTTCTTAAGATCGTAGTTGTCCCTTACGGTCTCTTCCTGTAATGAACCTCTTACACTTACTTTTTTTGTGCTTGTTTTCTTTGTAATAATGTTGATGACACCGGCAACGGCACCATTTCCATATTCAACCCCCATACTTCCTTTTACAATTTCTATTCTTTCGATATTGCTTAGTGTAATTTTGGTAAGGTCAATATTACTTCCCAGTCCTGTATCCCCTACTACCGGTATATTGTCTATAAGGATTTTCACATAGTCTCCGTTAAGTCCCATGATGTTGGCGGTAGAATTTCCTGAACGCGTATCCGGAGTGATCTGTATATTCAGACTTTGATTTAAAACCTCGGCAACATTCGTTGCTGCCATATTTTTAATCTGTTCTGCATCAATAACATCAACCTTATAGATAGATTTGTTAATAGACTGTTGCATGTACTGTCCTGTAATAACAACTTCTTCAATTTTCTTTTGATTAAGAGAATCCTTTTCTTGTGCATTGATCCATAAGGCCACGGATAATGATAGAACGGAAAGCACTTTCTTCTTCATAAGGGTACAAATTTTCAGCAAATATAAAACTTTATTTAGACTCATTAAAAATAATTGTATATTTTTGTGGAATAATTCTAAATAAAAATAATCTCATGAAATTACAATTACTTTTAGGAGCTCTGATGTTTACAGCCTTAACGGCGAATGCTCAGGTATCTAACATCAATGAAAATTTCAACAATTTTACCGCTGGGAACACTACTTTCCCACAATTTGGATGGTCTGCAATCGTTGCACCGATAACGGGTGAGTTTCCTCCTGTACCTCCAAGAATGATTGTAGCAGGAGATTCCAACAGATTCGTTCAGTCGTATGCAGGAAACAATGCAACAGGTTCTTCTTATCTGATTACTCCGCAGATTGAAACTCCAACAGGAAATAAAACTCTGACTTTTGATACTACCCTGGTATCTCCATCTCCTGGTCCGGGAAGCATTCAGATAGGAGTAGCATCCAACCCTGCAGATATGTCAACTTTCGTTCCTGTAGGAAGTCCTATTAATGTTTCGGTTATTGGTACAGTACAGAATATCAGTGTTAATATTCCGGCATCCACTGGTTCATACATTGTATTTAAGTTCACTCCTACTGCTACTCACGTAGCAATCCAGGTAGATAATGTAGTGTATAACACGACTGCTTCCTTAGGTGTATCAGACAACAATAAATCAACAGAAAATTTCAGATTTGCCTTAAATTCTGATCAGTCTGCAATAGAATTCATTGTCAAAAAAGATCCTAAAAACATTCAGATTTATTCTGCAGCAGGACAAAAAGCAGCAGAAGGGAAACTGAACGGACAAAGATTTGATATCAGCACGCTTCAGACAGGAGTATATTATATGAATATTGAAACTGCAGAAGGAAAAACAATCCAATCAAAATTCATCAAAAAATAAGGTTTATTAGACTATTATTTGCCTTTTTAAAGCCGGCGGGATCACTCCTTCCGGCTTTTTCTATACCCAATTTTCTCTGTTTATCATGAGGATTACAATAAAAACACGATAAAAATCATGTTTTTATTTAGACTGATTAAAAATAATTATATAATTTTGTGGAATCATTCTAAATAAGGATTTAAAAAATAAATTATGAAAACAAAACTATTATTGGCATCAGTACTGGCACTGTCTGTTCAGCAGACTGTTTTGGCGCAGACTGACGCGTTGGGATATTCACAGGTAAACATGACCATGGGAAGCGGATACCAAAACCGTGTATTTGTAAATCTTGCAGATGGTAATATGGTTTCTCAGCCAGCCAATACGTGGGATATTGCTTTTTATAGAAACTCAAACTATGCATTCGGATCAAGAGTCAATGATGCTAAAGATATTGAAGTATTCACTGCTTCTACCAATTTAGCCGATTGGGATAATATTAATATCAGCAATGAATCTTCGTGGGGAGCCCCTCTTTATAATCCGGATCAGACCACTGACTGGAGCCAGGGAGCTTTTGAACAGGGACCTGTGATCTCTCCCAACCCCAATATCCCTTCTACAGGATGGGGTGTTTACAACCCGGTAAACCACCATATTCAGGGGAAAGCCATTTTTGTTTTAAAATATGCTTCAGGAACTTACATCAAGTTTGCTATTGAAGATGCTTTTGCAGGATATACCTTCAAGTATTCAAAATGGAACGGTACATCATGGGGAGCTACGGAAACAAGAACGCTTGCTAACGGTACAGATGATTCATATTTCAACTATTTCTCATTTGATACCGGAGAAAAAGTTCCCAATCTTGAGCCTTCCAGAACGGCATGGGATTTCGTATTCACCAAATATTACACATTCTATATGGGTGTACAGATGTACCCGCTTTCCGGAGCGATTCAAAGTCCGAACGTAAAAGTGGCAATGGTTCAGCCTGAAACACAGCAAACAGCATCGTATGCAATTCCTGCTAATGCAAGTTTCTCATCTGTTATTACCACAGTAGGACATTCATGGAAAGGGATCGGGACAGTGAAAAATGATGTGGTCTACTACGTCAAAAAAGGAAATGATTACTACAGAATGTACTTCACAACCAATGGTGGTGCCAGTACAGGAAATATGTACTTCAAATACAAAAAAATCACGGAAACGTTGGGCATTACTGAAGTAGGAAAAAAAGCCTCTTTCGGTATTTACCCTAACCCTACCACAGCGGATAAAAAAGTAACTGTTCTTTTTGATGTTAAAGAAAAAGCAGGCAACAAAGGGAATGTAGAAGTTTATGATCTTACCGGGAAAAAGGTATATTCAGATGAACTTACCAACCAGGCAGGATTCTACAAGCAGGACCTGAACCTTTCTACACTTCCATCAGGAAATTATCTTGTAAAAATTACTTACGGTGGCCATTCGGAGACGAAAAAGCTTGTCGTAAAATAATCTTTCTATTTTAATACTTTCTATTTTTTCTAATAAAAGGGCGGTTTCAGAATATTGAAACCGCCTTTTATTTTCTATTGATATAAGATTCTTCTTTAAATCATTACATATTTAAATCTTTAAGTCCATCAATATTAATATATTTTAAATCCTTTATAAACCTCTGCTGAGCTTTCCATAATTTTGGAAGCGTCTTTACGGAAGTCTAACAGGTGATCCTGACCGTTATGTCTGTTGTGGTGCTCAACGCTTTCCCAAAGCTCGATCAGGAAGAAAGTTCCTTTATTATCTTTATCTTCAATAAGATCGTACTGCAGACAGCCTTCTTCTTTTCTTGTTTCTTTCACAAGGTTCTGAAACAGCTCTACAGCGTCCATCAGATAATTTTCATTAAACTTAAAAAGTGCAATGATATGTAAATTCATGTTCTAATATTTAGTGATGTAAAAGTAAAATATTTTCAAAACCGAATATCTTTTTAACCCTTTTATTTTTCCACACCAAGTGTAATTTTTAATTAAAAACTGATTTATAAATAGTTATAGAACTCATTACAATCACCAGGGTTCCGATAATCACAAACATTTTCTTCACAGGAAGCTTAGCGGTAAGCATGGCGGAAAAAGGAGCAGTAATGATTCCACCAATTAAAAGTCCGAGAATGATATTCCAGTGCTGGATTCCCAAGGTAAAGAAAAAGGTAATGGCAGCGGTTAGTGTAAGAATAAACTTGGCTACGGTAGAGCTTCCTACGGCAAATCTTGGGGTGAATGCATTTTTAATCAATGTTCCGGTTACCAAAGGTCCCCAGCCTCCTCCTGCAAAGGAATCTATAAAGCCTCCTATCACACCCAGCCTGGTCAGATTGGTTTTTCTTTTCAGGGCTTTGCTTTGTTTTTCTTTAAAAGCATTCGAAAGAATCTGGAATCCAAGGTATAAAGTGTAAAAAGCAATGAGCGTTTTCGTGATTTTCGCATAATATTCTCCCAGGTAAGTAAGGCATACAGCACCAATAACAGCACCAATAACAGCCGGAATAGCAAGTTTCTTCACCAGACTTTTGCTTACATTTTTCAATTTAATATGGCTGAGGCTTCCCGCAGCCGTAGTAAAACTTTCTGCAGAATGGATACTGGCGCTTACAATATGCGGTGGAATATTCAGAAGCATCAGTGTGGTGGTACAGATTACGCCATACCCCATTCCCATGGAACCTGCAACAATTTCCGCAAATACACCTACCAGAAGCATCCAGTAAAAAATGTAATTGTCTTTGGCCAGAATGATCTGCAGTTCTTCCAGATATCCCAGTTCGTACATGGAAAAAACAGCAATGGATATAATAGCAGCTGTTACCAAAAGTACATTCAACCTTACCTGAATTTTTCTCGAAATCACCATATCACAACCGTTTTAGTCCATACTCCTTCATCATTAGCATTGGCAATTGAGACATTTAAAGTTGGGATGTTCTCTCTAGTTCTGAGTGAGGAAATTTTTCCGGATATAATACATGCAGCTACTGAATGCACTGCGGTAATAGAGGGCGTAAGTTTTTGTAATTGGTTTACCTCTTCTTTTGAAATCATAGTTTATTCATTTGAAGTAGTGCAAATATCTGATAAAATATTTATCCTACAAAACAAGTAGACTATTAATTCAAAAAAAAGGATCAGATTAATCAACCAGATCCATTAAAGTTTTACTTTCCAGAATATTCAGTGAAGCATCCCGAACCTCTATCAGAACGTCATGAAGTCCGCAGTGATCTTCATTGCAGTCCTCACATTTTTCATAAAAATTGAGACTTACGCAGGGAAGCATTGCAATAGGACCATTCACAAGGCGAATGATCTTTGCCAGTTTCACATTTTCCGGGTTTTCTTTTAAGAAATAGCCACCACCCTTTCCTTTTTTACTGTCGAGGATTTCCGCTTTTTTCAATTCAAGGAGGATGTTTTCCAAAAACTTTAAAGGAATCTTTTTATGTTCCGCAATTTCAGAAATAAGAATCGGGCCTTCATTTCTTTTTTCTACAAGATATGAAAGCGCCTTAAACGCATATTGAGATTTTTTTGAAAGCATTAGAGCAAAAATACGAAAATTGTTTAATATTTGAAAAAGACCTGAAAACAGCAATAATAAAGGAATAAAAAGGCAGGTTTGTCTATCCGTAATTTTACGGTTTTAGGTACCACACTTTTGCCTTTCTCCTATTAAATCATTATGTTTGCCATATGTTCAGTAAACAAGAAGCACAGCAATTAAAAAAGGAATTTTGGACAGCTTTTGGAAGATCTTTTCCCAGAAAATGGATTCTTTATGACACCAAAATCAAGGACATGGCATTTAAATTTTCTGCCGACAACAAAAAAGCAGAAGTTTCTCTGGATATCGAAATGAAAGATGAAATCTTCAGAAATGCTTACTACGAGAAAATCTGGTCTTTAGAGGATATCTTAAAAGATTTTATTGGAGATTTTCAGAAAGAAGAATATTTTACTCTTGAAAACGGCAAGGTCATCAGCAGGATCTGGATTGAAAAACATAATGTTTCTATTTTTAACAAAAACACCTGGCAAGAAATTTTTGAATTTTTTGTGGACAAAATGGACGGTTTCGAAAGGTTTTATTACGAATATGAGGATTTTATAAAGGATATATAGAATACTTACGAAATAAATACTTCTTTATACTTCAGGATGATAAAAAAAGAAAAACTTATCTTTGCCCTACCACTTAAACTAATAGATGAAACAAACTAACATGATTAAAAATGAGAAAAGTGTACAAAAACATTTTTGGAGAAATCATCTCTAAAAGTAAAGCTGTGAAGCTAAGCGAATATCATCTGTATTATTATGAGGAAGGTTCCGATTTCCTGAAAGAAATTGAATTCATCAATGAAGACAGTGTTTACAACATCAATTATTTTTTAAGTGACGAAGAAGACGAAGCGCAGGTAGTGGATTATCTTAAAGAAAAATCTGACTTTTTTGACATTGAAAAAAAAGAAACTACCGACGGGTTTATTATTTCTACCAATAAGCTTTATTCATTATCCGTAGACGATCTGCCCTTAATTTCAAAAACTGTTTTCAAAACCGATGATCCTGAAAACTTTATCTGTTCACAGGTGATCGATAACGAAACGCATCAACCGCAGCTTGAAAGAACCATAAAATGCTGGTATACCAACGACGAAAACGGCGAAAAATACGCAGCTATTGAATGCAGTTATCAGGAAGACGGAAAACTGGAACTGGCTGTAGACAAAACTCCGGATCCGGATCATGAAGAAAACTGGATTCATTATGACTATGACACTTTCCAGGACCTTCAGTCACAGATTTCCACTGACATCAGCTATTACAAAACTGCAGCCTTACTCCCAAAAGAAGCCTATCAGCAGTAATCTATATTCTTTAACACACCACAACCCGATTATTAAATGGAAGAGAACCCAATTTTTTTTGCAGACGGAAATGATCCGGAAATGATTAAAGCTTACAGAAAAGCTCAGGAAACCTTTAAGTATTTCTGGCGTGAACAGTCCTGGGAATACAGAAGAATCATTCCCGGACTTAATGTATCATGCGTTAAAACAGCTTTTGAAGAACAGGATGAAGAAACCGGAGAAAGCCTGGTAGAACATATGTGGATTAATGAAATATTCTTTGACGGAGATCACGTGAGAGGATATTTGATTAATGAGCCTAGTAGCCTTAAGAACATCCAGGTGGGTGATTATGTTGAAATTCCTTTACAAAATATCAGTGACTGGCTTTTTGCCATCACTCCGAGTGTACAGAAACCAAAGGGACTTTCCAAGCTATTTTCCTCATCATCCTCACCTCTTCCGAAAGCTTACGGAGGGTTTACCATCCAGAAAATGCGTGCTGATATGTCTGATGCAGAAAGAAAAGAACACGATAATGCATGGCAGCTGGATTTTGGGGACTTTAATGATATCCTTGTGGTCAATAATCAGAAGGAAAATCCCGAAAATCTTATCGAACATCCGATGAGTAAAAATATGAAGGAGGAATTTGTAAAGTTTTTACAACAATATCCGGATGAACTTACCCAAGCTGATGAAGACGGACTGACGCTTCTTCATAAAGAAACCATTGCAGGAAATCTAACCACTGTACAGATTGCTTTAGAAGCCGGAGCGGATAGAAACATCCAGTCTAAAAAAGGAAAAACGGCTTTAGATTATGCAAAACAGCTGAACTGGGAACATCTTATTCCTGTATTGGAAGGATAAATTATTAATTAAGAGTATTACAACTCAGAATTTATTTAAACTTTTATTTTTGAAACATTAAGATTGTATTAAGCTGTTGAGAGTATTAAGATAAGCTTTGCTTTAAGCTTAAACCAGAATGATTCAACTTAACTATACTTTATTTCTTAAATGCTTCTTAATGGTTTTTTAATATGTTCAACATTTTTTATAAGTCTTAATAACTACTCAATGCTAAGTTGTTAAAATAAAAATTCCGGAAGATTTTCTTCCGGAATTTTTTATATTTTATCCAAATTTCTTTTTCCTTAACCAGAAGAACAATCCTCCGATAAGACCGATAATAGCCAATGGAAGCAGTAAATTGATCCATTGCCAGGTCGATTTCTCTTCAGTAATTCTTTGTCTGTCAAGAAGTCTTTCTTCGATGTTTCGGTTTCTCAATTCCATCAGATTGCTGTCATCAAGAAGGTAATCCAAAGCATTTCTAAGGAACTGCTCGTTTCCAAACTGCTCGTTCGTTAAAAGGTCTACGCCTAATGGAAGTGGTTTACCTTTGATCAATTTGTTTCTTCCTACATCTCCGTCTGCAATCACAATCATTTTGTTTTCCGGGCTGGATGTTTTGAATCCAGGGTAAGATTTTCTTTCAATTCTTGATGCGTAGGCAGAGTTAAATTTTCCTTCCAATGCTACAGCGAAGATCTTTGGAGTACTTGGTTTTTCCATTTGTCCAAGACTGTCTACGCTTGCAATTTCTTTCAGATCCACATAGTTGGGTACCTGTTTCAATAATGTTCTTTCACTGGATTCGAAAAGAACTTTTGTTTTGATATTCTTTCTCCCTCCTAATGTATCAATAGAAGTCGGGAATTCAAATTTTACAGGGTTAATATTTTTTGTGATCGGATTATTATTTTCAGCAATTCCAAGGGGATAATAAGGCCAGGGTAAGCTTGTGTACTGAGGATTTCCACTCACTTCTCCTGTAACCAGTCTTAATAGGGCAAACTTTTTAACGTCTTTTACCAATGCGGGATTGATTCTCAGTCCGTAATTGAAAAAGAAATCCGTCATATTGATATCAACCGGGAAAGGCATTACTTTTTTGGATCTTGTTAAGGTATCCATTTCAGCATTCACCGCATCAATCATCCAAAGGGTTTTTCCTCCGTTCATGATGTACTGGTCCAGAATTACTTTTTCATTATCTGTAAAAGCTTTTCTTGGTTTTGCAATCACCAAAGCACTCATCTGCTTTAATAACGGAATATCTTCCACTGAAAGTTCCGTCTGATTTTTAGGAATAATAGGTCCTGCATCGTAGTTTTCCATGGCAAGCTGTACAAATCCCTGGAACTCGTCCGGATTCAATTCATCGTGGTTGACCAGAATTCCGATTTTCTTTCTCTTGGCTGCTGCAATATTCTTAATGTTGGAAACAAGATTATATTCCAGTCCTTCGATAGATCTTGTCAGCTGCTGATCGGCATCAATTCCTGCCTGCTGTACCACTAAAGGGATAGAAACGCCATCATTTCCATGTTTGATCACCGCATAAGGGAAAAGCGTAATCTGTGAGATCTTTCCGTCTTTTACATCCGGAAGAATAGACGGCTGCATTCCCATTGCCATCAAAGTGTCCTGAGACATTTTTGTTTTAATCGGATCGATGAATTTAAAATCGATCTTCGGATTAATTTTTCTGAATTCTTCCAGCATAAATTTCGTTTCGCTTTGCAGCTGTTTGAAACTTGCGGGAAAGTCTCCTTCCAGATACACTTCAACCGTCAGAGGCTTTTTTACAGACTCCAGTACTTTTATGGTGTTATCGGAAAGGGTATATCTTTTTTCTTTTGTTAAGTCTAATCGGATTCCCGAATAGGTCAGGATAATAACCAAAGGAACAATTGCAATTAAGAAAATTCCCAGTGGAGATTTAGCATTGAACTTCTTCATGATTCTACTTCTTTTTGTTAATAAAATGATTAGACAATACTAATGAAGCCCCGATAACGAGTACAAAATAGGCTACATCTTTAAAATCAATAAGCCCTCTTGTAAAGCCTAAGAAATGCTGATAGAAACCAATATTCTGAAGGATAAAATCTGCGCCTCCCAATAGTTTATAACTCGCCAGTTGTTCAATTCCAAAATACATAATGAAGCACATGAAAACGCCCAGCAGATAAGCCATAATCTGATTCTGTGATAATGAAGACGCCAGAATTCCTACTGCTGAAAACGCAGCAATTAAGATTATCAGTCCAATATAACTTCCGAAAGTCATTCCCAAATCAATATTTCCGGCAGGAACTCCCAAAACATAGACTGTATATAAGTAAATTAAAGAAGGAATAAGGCATAAAATCCCAACGATCCATACGGAAAGAAATTTCCCGGCTACCAGTTCTGACACCTTTAAAGGTTGTGAAAAAAGCCAGTTTAATGTTCCGGTTTGCTGTTCTTCCGCAAAAGTTTTCATGGAAAGTGCCGGAATGATAAACATTAACAGCCATGGAACCAATACAAAATAGCTCTGAAGCGAGGCCATTCCGATCTCAAAAATATTAGAATCGTTGTCGAAAAAGAACAGGAAAAGGGTTGCTATCAAACTGAAGGCGGCAATAATCACCCATGCACTCCAGTTTCCAAAGTAACTCCAAAGTTCTTTCTTTAAAATTGCAATCATAGTTTTTTTGTAAGATGTAAAAAGGATGAATGTTTCAAGACATACGCCCTACTCTACAATTATTTGTTTTTTTTATTTTTATTAACCAGTTTCACTGTCATCATGATCAGCAATACAAGAACGAAAAATCCTGCAATTAATTGCCACCAATATTCGATCACCATTGATTTTAATATAACGGTGAATACCACCAGAAACAGAATGAATGTTGCAATTTCATTCGCCTGTCTCAGTTTAATATTGGCAATCGGCAGGGTATCTCCATGTAATTCTTTTAAATGAAGGACTTTTTTCCAGCACCAGTAATGGTAAATGGCAAGCCCGATAAGGAAGGTCAGTTTCAAATGAAACCATGGCATTTTCATCAGCCCGGTATTTAAAAAGATCATGACCAATCCGCAAACTGCCATGATTACCCCCGCAGGAACGGTGATAATATTCCACAGCCTTCTGGCCATAAAAGTGTACTGCTCTCTCAGAATTTTCTTTTTTTCTTCCGGAAATTCATCGGTATCTTTATAGTAAACGAAAATCCTCACGAGATAAAAAATTCCCGCAAAGTAGCTTACCATAAAAATAATGTGCAGCGCTTTGATTATTGTGTAAAGCATTTTTTAATTCTATTTTTTAACAGGAACAATCTTACTAAAAGTATCTAGTTTTTTCAAATATTCAAAAAAATTATCTTTTGCGTTATTAATCCGAACATGTTCAAATAAAACAATTAAAATAGAAATGAAGATCAAAGCAATCCATAAATAATTTTCCTGCTGAAAAAGTACGATTGCAAACATCAACATAACTATTATTCCTAAAATATTTCCAAAAATGGAAAGAACACCATTGTATACGGTTAATTCAATAGTTTCCGGTTTATCTTCTTTTGCAACAAACTTTCCCTTAAAATAAGGAGACATTTTATCATAATTAAACTTAATATCAAAACTATTCTCAGATACCCTTCCTACGAAAAATTTGTTCCAATCAAAGAACTTTTTAGATAAATTTTTATCTATATCATTTAAAATTTCCTCTTTTGGTTTTGAAAATTCAACTATATACTTGGATTTAAAAAACATTTCATTGAAAATTATGCGCAAAGATAAGCTTATTATATAATTGTTAAAAATAAATTTATTTTGATTATAAAATCTCAATCAAAAACAGATTTATATAAAAAAATAGTTCGGCTCGGGGCAGCAAAGCTGCCCGAGCCGAACATTATATTTTCATTGCTGTACCCAATTCAATAATTAAGAGATCACTCCTAATTCTTTTCCAACTTTTTCAAAAGCAGCAATCGCTTTATCCAGATGTTCTTTGGTGTGGGCAGCAGATAACTGTACTCTGATTCTTGCCTTTCCTTTCGGTACTACAGGATAGAAGAATCCGATGACGTAGATCCCTTCATCCATAAGCTTTTCAGCCATTTTCTGAGAAAGCGGTGCATCATAAAGCATTACAGGAACAATAGCAGCATCTCCATCTGGAATATCAAAGCCTTTCGCTTTCATTTCCGTTCTGAAATATTCTGCATTTTCCATTACTTTATCACGAAGAGAAGTATCATCAGAAATCATATCCAATACTTTCAAAGCAGCTCCTACGATACCAGGTGCCAGAGAGTTCGAGAATAAATAAGGTCTTGAACGCTGTCTCAGCATATCAATGATCTCTTTTTTACCGGAAGTAAATCCTCCTAAAGCTCCTCCTAAAGCTTTTCCTAAAGTAGAAGTGATAATGTCTACTCTACCCATTACTTCATTAGCTTCGTGAGTTCCACGGCCTGTTTTTCCGATGAAACCTGTTGCGTGAGAATCATCTACCATTACCAAAGCATCATATTTATCGGCAAGGTCACAAACTCCTTTTAAGTCTGCTACAATACCGTCCATTGAAAATACTCCATCTGTAACGATGATTTTAAAACGGTGATTTTTTTCAGAAGCTGCAATCAACTGAGCTTCCAGATCAGCCATATTATTGTTTTTATATCTGTATCTCGCTGCTTTACACAAACGAACACCATCAATGATTGATGCATGGTTCAGTTCATCTGAAATAATAGCATCTTCTTCTGTAAATAATGGTTCAAAAACACCTCCGTTGGCATCAAATGCTGCTGCGTAAAGGATGGTATCCTCAAGACCTAAGAAATCAGCAATCTTTTTCTCCAAATCCTTGTGAATATCCTGTGTTCCGCAGATGAAACGTACAGAAGACATTCCATATCCGTGAGATTGGATCATTTCCTGAGAAGCTTTCATCACTTCCGGATGGTTAGATAATCCCAGATAATTGTTTGCACAGAAGTTCAAAAGCTTTTTTCCGTTCGCTTCTATTTCTGCACTCTGCTGAGAGGTGATGATTCTTTCTCTTTTGTAAAGTCCGTCATTCTCAATATTCTGAAGTTCGTTCTGTAAATGTTGAAGGTATTTTTCAGAGATCATTTTTAGTAATTTTTTAGATGTGCTAATTTACTAAAAAGGCAGTAAAATAAAACCGTTTATAAGTTTAATTCTAAAAAATTGAGAGGACTTTCACTTTTAACACTATTAGTCTACAAATTTAGTAGGATAATATTTATATTTGTTTAAAATTTTAATGCATGAGATTAAAGCCGGTACAAAAAATAAAGATGATCAGTTCAGAAACCTTTATCAATAACCACATGAAGCCAGGAGTTCCGATTATTATGGAAGACTTTGTGCATCCGGAAAGTCCAGCTTTCAAAAAGTGGAATTATGAGTATTTCAAAGAAATTGCAGGAGATCATAAGGTGAATATCTATGGCAGTGAGCTTGATTCTCTGGACAGAGTAGCCAGTGATCCTATTGCGCAGACTACATTTTCAGAATATCTTGACCTGATTCAATCCGCTCCTACTGAACACAGACTCTTCTTATTTAATTTATTAAAAATAAAACCTGAGCTTAAGAACGACATTATCTACAATGATGTAACGAATAGTAAAATACTGAAATGGCTTCCCTTTATGTTTTTTGGAGGAGAAGGTTCTGTCACCAGAAATCATATTGATATTGACATGTCACACGTCTTCATCACCCAATTCCAGGGAATCAAGAGAATCTGGCTCTTCCCCTGGGAGCAGTCTGATTTTATGTATAAACTCCCCTACAATTTCCACAGTCTGGCTCAAATTAAAAATCCCGATTACAGAAAATATCCGGCGCTACTTTATTTAAATGGGTATGAAGCTATTATCCATCCCGGAGAAACCCTTTATATTCCTTCCGGCTGGTGGCATTATATTCAATATGATACAGAAGGATATTCCATATCGGTAAGGGCACTTCCCTCAAGTCCGCTTGAAAAATGGCGCGGATTTAAAAACCTGGTCATTACAAGACATTTTGATAATCTTATGCGAAAAGTATTCAAAGAAAAATGGTTTGAATACAAAGTGAAAACGGCCAGAAAAAGAGGAGCCAGAGCAGCAAGAAAACAAAGAAGCTTTCAAATCTGAAAGCTTCTTTGGTGATATTATGATTGATTTTGGTAAAAGTAATCATTCATACTTTACCGTTTGTCATTTTTAATGTTTGATAAATTTGATATTCTTTTCATCAATCGTAATGAAATAAGCTCCGGGAACCAATTCTGCAATTCCAATCGCTTTACCTGGCTGATATGTTCCTCTTCCAACCAGCTTTCCGTCTATGGCATGAATGGTAAAATCTACCGCTTTGTTAATACCTTTCAGATTAATTTCATTTTTGGCAGGGTTCGGATACAAACCAAAACCTTCTTTCTCAACAGAAGAAACACTTAACGTATTATCCTGAATCACCGTAGAATTTTTCTCAAGAATCTGATATTCATAATTAAACTGAACACTTGCTATCGGGAATGTTACCGACTGTAAAAAGCTTTGGTTATTGGATGTATTATTAAGGACAAAGTAAGCTGTCTGACCTGCAGTTCCGGTTACTTTAATCGGTAAAGGCATTTCAAAAAAGCTTACGTTAGCACTGCTTTGCGTCTGAGAAACTTTGAATAAAGCCTGATTTCCGCCCTGCATCCACTTGATGGTATACGTAGGATATCCTTCGCCATAAACCCAGTCATTGAAAAATTCTGTAAAGTCTGTTCCCGTAGACTGAAGCAAAGAAGCATTAAAATCAGCAGTACGCGCGTAGCTGTAGGCAAGGTTCGGTCTTGCATGATAATCTTTAAGTGCCTGATAAAATGCAGCGTCACCTAAAATCCACTTCAGCATTCTCAAAACATATCCTCCTTTAGCATAAGACAATCTGCTGTCAAATATTCTGTTGATGCTGGAAAGTCCGGAATCCGGTACATACACCGTTCCTGTTGTACTTGCGGTAATGTAGCTGGACTGACCTTGTAGGTAATTCAAAAATTCTGTATTGGTCATCAATAGTTTTTCATTGGCAAGATGTTCTCCAAAAGTTGCAAAACCTTCATTCAGCCAGATATCATTCCAGGCGCCACAGGTTACTTTATCTCCAAACCACTGGTGAGTAAGCTCATGGGCAATCAGCTGCTTGCTCCATCCACCCATGGAAGACATCGTCTGATGCTCCATTCCTCCGCCATACATAAATTCCATGTGTCCGTATTTTTCATTACGGAAAGGATAAGTTCCAAAATAGGTTTCAAAAGTATCCATTACCTGCTTTGTCCAATTAATATTCGCAATGCTCGTTGCATTTGAATTTGTGGACGGATAGATATAGTTCACAAAAGGAAACGGAGGATTACCAATGGTGTCTGTAAGTTTAACAAAATTGGTAATCGACAGTGCGATCAGATAGGCCGGCGTAGGATACATTGTTCTCCAGAACGTCAGTTTGGTACTTCCTGTAGGAAAAGTTTCAGACATCAGTTTTCCATTAGCGGCTACACTGTAATTGGATGGTGTCGTAATTTTAAAATCAAATCTTTCAATTTTATCATTTAAGCTCTGCTTGGTAGGAAACCAGTCCTGGGCCCCATAAGGTTCATTCAAAGTAGAAAGTACCGGAGTTCCGCTTTGAAGAGCAGTTTTGAAAGCATCATTACTTGTAGATGGTGCGCCTGCATAATAAATAGTAAGGGAGTCTAGTGTATTGGCAGGAATGGAAGCCGGAAAATCAATTTTCAATTCTTTTGAAGGAAGCTGCTGAAAACTTGTAATGTTGGTTCCATGATATTTCACCTGAGAAACCGTTAAAGAATTGGAAAGATCAAAATAAATACTTCCCATATTCTGGTTAGGCTTAAAATGAGAAGTCACTGATCCGGAGATATTATATACCGCAGGATCCAGGCTCACATCCATTCTTTGATACTGTAGATCGTAATTTAATGTATTGGGATTCGTATTCCCAATATTCATTTTCTGAGTAAAGGATTTTTTCTCTTTTTCGATCAATCCTTTCATATCGGTATTTTGCTCATACTTCTGGCCATAAAATGGTTGAAATAATACAAATCCCAACACCAACAGGTACAATTTTGTCATGTTTAGAAAAATTTAATCAAATATAAAAAAAACCTTTTAATCAATGATTAAAAGGCTGTTATAATATATAAAATAAAATTTTTTTAAAGATCTAATGCGGGTTCAAGAATTTTCTCCATTCTTTTCTTCACCATATCTACCGATCCGGAATAGTTATTCACCATTAAAGAAAAAACCAATGTTTTCCCTGAGTTCGTTTTCAGATAACCGGCTAATGTTTTCACTTTATTCAGAGTTCCTGTTTTCGCAAAAACCTGTCCGTTTCCTCCAATATTGAACATTCTTTTTAAAGTTCCGGATTGTCCTCCGATCGGTAAAGAAGTCAGATAAGATCTGTAGTACTTTTGATCCATCAGAGAAGTAAGAAACTTCACCTGAGAAATTGGAGTTACATTATTGCTTCTTGAAAGTCCGCTTCCATCTATATAGTTAAGACCAATCATATCAAAACCGGCATCTTTCAGGTGGTTTGTCACTACAATTCTTCCGGATTCTGAAGTCTGGTCACCCATTTTCTGATATCCTACCGTTCTCAGCAAAGCTTCTGCCAATGAATTGTCACTGTGCTGATTGGTATAATAAATAATATCATTTAAAGTTGGGGATTTATACGCTGAAAGCAGTTTTCTGTTTTCCGGTGCTGCATCTGTCATTTTCGGAGTTACTTTTCCGGTAACAGGAATTCCGCTTTTTACCAATGTTGTTCTGAAAGAATTGGCAAGATAAGCAGGAGCATCAGGAAGTTTGGTTGTTAAAGCTCCGTTTCCTTCATATTTATCAGCATATACCATCTGATGATTGTAAGGAGAAACGTAGAAGAATTTCTTTTCTGTAGAGAAACCTCCTTTTTTAACAATCAATTTTTCGTTGGCAGGGTTGATATCGCGGGTACTTCCTGCCGGTAAATAATAATTATTGTTTTCCAACCATACAACATTTTCCGGAAGCACTGAAATATTGCCTTTGAAAAGCGCTGTCTGAATGATAATATCACCATTTACCTTTTTAATTCCCTCTCTTGAAATACCGCCTACGAAATCTGAAATTATATCTCTATATGATGCTGCACCAGCTTTGTTGGTTCCCAAAGAAGGGTCACCGCTTCCTATCACATAAAGATTTCCATTCAATACTCCATTTTCATCTATCGTTCCTGAGTACTCCAACTGAGTCATCCAACGGTAGTTTTCACCCAGCATATTTAATGCCGTTTCCGTTGTAAGCAACTTGGTGGTAGAAGCAGGTACTAAAGGAGTATTTTCGTTGTACGAAGAGATGACCTTCTTCGTTTTCGGATCATACACTACGAATCCCCAGGTTGCATTTTTCAGCACGGGATCCGCCATCATTGTGTTTACATTAATGTCTACCAGTTCTTTTGCTGACAAAACAGTTTTCTCCACCATCGTACTAACGGGTGATGGCAGGTTTAAGCTGCTTTTCTGATTGTCATAATTCTGAGAATAAAGAACGGTAGAAACGGTAGATTGAGCCAGGAAAAGACCAGAAGCCAACACCGCCGCACTTGAAATATATTTTCTGAAATTTACCATCTATCTTCTTTTTGTTCTGTAGTTTGACTCTATAAAAAATGAAAGGTTAAATCATTCAGTAAAAGAGCCAAACACTTAATCAACGTCCAAAAGTAGAAATTATTGTCATATAACGGACCACCGACCCGTTATAAAAGAGTGTAAAGTTTGTTAAAAATTGTTAAAAATCAACAAAAACATCTTTTTTAATGCTTTGATATGCAGTGATTTCATCAAATTCTTTCAAACTTATCAAAACCATGTTTTTGAATTTCTCATAGTTTTTCCCACGCGGAAGCTTCAGCATAATCTGGAACTGATAGAAGTTATTCAGTTTTGCAATCTGTGCTCTTTCCGGACCTAAAACACATTCTTCAGGAAGATATTTTCTGAGGATAGAACCCAGAAACTGTGATGCCCGGTCAGCTTTATCCTCTCTTCTGTGTTTCAATTCAATCATAATGAGCTTGGTGAAAGGCGGATAATGAAATTTCTGTCTCTCTGTAAGGATATATTTATAGATCTTCGCAGGATTATTCATCTTGATCAGCTGAAATACGGAATGGTCAGGATTAAAAGTCTGAATAAGGATTCTCCCTTTTCCGGAAACCCTTCCAGCCCGTCCCGAAACCTGTGTGATCAGTTGATACGCTCTTTCTTCCGCTCTGAAATCCTGTACATATAATAAGGAATCCGCTTTAGGAATCGTCACCAGTTCGATATGATCAAAATCAAGTCCTTTGGAAATCATCTGTGTTCCTACGATGATATCTGTTTCTCCATCTTCAATCTTCTCGTACAATTTTTCGTAGGCGAATTTTTTACGCATGGAGTCTACATCCATTCTGTCTACTTCATTTTCCGGAAATAGTTTGGTAACTTCCTCATGAATCTGCTCTACACCTACTCCTCTTTCGTTCAGCTTTTCAGAATTACATTTAGGGCAGGTTTTCGGTTTTGAAGCTCTTTGCCCGCAATAGTGGCATTTCATTTCATTGGCGGCTTTGTGATAGGTCATTACCACATCACAATTGGAGCAGTAGTTCACATAGCCACAGCTTTCACATTCTATAACATTGGAATAACCACGCCGGTTATGGAGTACAATTGCCTGATTTTTTTCACCCACCGTTTTCTTAATCTCTTCGATAAGCTTCAGAGAAAAGTTCCCTGAAACCTTTTTAGATTCCTGAGCTTCCTTGAAATTGATCAGTTCATATTCCGGCAGATTGACATTCCCGAATCTTTCATTCAGGAAAACGTATTTCATTTTATCTTTCCGGGCACTGTAGTAACTTTCAACAGAAGGAGTGGCGGATCCCAGAATAACTCCTGCTTTATACAGCCTGCCTAAAACCAGAGAAGCGTCTTTAGCATTAAAATAAGGGGAAACTTCTCTTGGTCTGTACGCAGAATCGTGTTCCTCATCAACAACAATTAGCCCCAGATTCTGGTGAGGTAAAAACAAAGCATTACGGGTTCCGATCAGAATGCGGATATCGTTCTGCTTAATTCTTCTCCAGACTTCTACCCTTTCAAAATCCGTCAGCTTCTGATGATAAAAACCGAGCTGTCTGCCATATTTTTTTTCTAATCTTTGAGTAATCTGTTTCGTAAGAGAAATTTCAGGAAGCAAAAAGAGAACATTCTTCCCGTCACGGGTGCATTCATCAATTTTCTCTAAATAAATATGAGTTTTTCCTGATGAAGTAACGCCATGAAGCAGAACATTCTTCCCTTCTTCAAAAGCTTCATCAATTTCAAATTTTGCTGTTTTCTGCTGTTCGGAAAGTTCTTCAAGTTCTTCAATTTCTCCTTCATAGCTTTCAATTCTGTCTTTCTGCATCAAGTATTCCTCTACAAGACCTTTGTCTGCCAAAGGTTTAAAGTGGGAACTTCCGAAATAACCGTCTTCAAACAGTTCAGATTTTTTAATGGGAACGTCCGGATTTTCCGTCTGTTTTTCCAGAATAAGAAGGAAAAGATCTTTCTGTTTCTGTGCTCTGTTTAATTTTAAAAGAATTTCGGTAAGATTCTGATTGGCCAAAACCTCATCATTAATTCTTACATACGCTACTTCTTTAGCTTTATATTTTTCAGCAATTTTCTCATCGATTTCAATATACTGAAGATCAATAAGCGAATTGATGGTTTTGATGATATCTTTTTTAGGAATAAATGCTTCAATATCCGTCAGATTGATCAGCTGTCGTACTTCCAATGCCTGAACCAGATACATTTCGTTAACATCCAGATTTTCAAAATCTATGACGGCACCAGATTTTAATTTTAAATAGGTTTCACTTTCCAGTTTTAAAGAAGAAGGAAACGAAAACCTGTAAATTTCTCCGAGGCTGCACAAATAGTATTCTGAAAGCCAGTTCCAGAAATCAATCTGCTCCTGAGGAAGAATCGGCTGATCATCCAGCATGCTGATGACTTCCTTGGCTACAAAGTTTTCCGGTGCATTATCATGAAGCTCAAATACGATTCCCGTATAGATTTTTTTTCCACCAAAAGGTACCAGAACACGCATTCCTGGTTGGATTTCAGACATCATTTCCTCAGGAACTTTATAGGTGAAAGATCCTTTCAGGTTTAGGGGTAAAACAATTTGAGCGTATTGCAAGGGAAATATTTAAAGTGTAAAATTAGAATTTTCCTGAGAGAACTGCAACTTTGTGGAGATTCTTTCGTATTCCTTTAACAGACCCTGAAACCCTGCTCAGAAAAAATTCAATAGGAACGGACTTCAGTCCGTTTGATAAAAAATTAAAATTTCAATCGGCTTTAGCCAAAACATGGATTAAACGCAATGCTCGCAAAGATATGACGAATCCTTTTTAATTCGTTCGCTAAGGCGTTCCACTCAGCAAGGATACCAGGAGCTTGAAGGATAATCAGCTAATCTTTAAAGTTCAATAGAAACGGATTTTAGTCCGTTTAATTAATAATCAAAATCTCAATCGGCTTTAGCCAAAACATGGATTAAACGCAATGCTCGCAAAGATAAGATGAGTCATTGTAATTCGTGCGCAATGGCGTTCCACTCAGCAAAGGTATACTTACAAAATAACAAAGAATGCACATAAAGCGTTGCTAAAAAACCGGCCTTATTAATAAACAATGGCTTATCATTAAAAAAGAAGTTCCGTAATCTCATACCAGAATGCAGAGGTAAAAAATCCTACAATAATGCTGACTCCTATGATCAGGTTGGTCAGTTTTGTATTGAGCCGGAACTGTTCTGCGATGATACTTGAAGTAACCAATGTTGGCATTGCTGCTTCAAATACTGTAATTTTAGCTACATCTCCTTTTATTCCGAATAACAGAGCCATTCCCAGAACAATTGCCGGTGCCAGAATCAGTTTATAAAGCATCGACATAGACATCTGTGGAATCAGTTTTTTCCATCCATTGAATTTCAGCTGTAATCCAACGGAAAACAAAGCTAACGGGCTTACGGTTGCTGCCAGCTTATCAAAAAACGGTTCTGCAATGGTAAAGTCAATAAACCTGGACAATACCAAAGCGGAGATACAACCAACCAAGGGAGGAAACGTGACAAGTCTTTTTAAAATAAACATAGCACTTACTTTTCCTGATTTACTTCCTCCTTTCACTGCGGCAATAATTCCGAGTGTAGAAAGGGCAAAGAACATTGTTTGGTCACAAATAATAGCAATACTCAGGAGCCCTTCCCCATAAAAGGCACTGATTAAGGGAAATCCGATGAATGAAGTATTACTGTATCCGCTTGCCAGTTCCAAAGTACTTCTGGACCGCCTTGAATATCCTCTGCTCTTACTGTAAAACATCATAAAGAAGAAGCAGAACACGGAAATTAAAAATGTGGCTGCAATCGGGAACAGCATCTCTGTTGTCCATTTTACTTTAGGCAGGTATTTAAACGAAACTGCCGGAAGAGCAAGATAAAGAATCCAGGTATTGATACCTTTATGGGCATCGGGGTGGATAGATTTTGTTGCTTTGAATATCATTCCTGCAATGATACACACTGCAATCAGAACAAAATTTACCATAACTGTAATAAAATATGAGGCAAATTTACGGCTGATTTTTGAGTTGGAAGGGTAAAATTTATATTTTTTTCGGTAGAATTTCTAATGAAACTTTTCAGTATTAAACCTTATAGGTTTTGAAAACCTATAAGGTTTGGAGACCTACCTGCCGGAAATTTATAACGACTGACTTTTTAAGAGTTTTTTCAAAAATAGATTTTACTCCTTTATCACATCCCAAAGACTCATTACTTCAATTTTTCCCAAAGGTTTTGAAAGGGTAATTCTTTTTGAAATTCCTGGTAAGAGATCAAAGAAATTATCACTGAAATGGGTATCTCCCATCAGATAAACATCTTTGGCTAAAATATCTGTTGAGATTTCAATTTCAGTAGATGAAATTTTTCTGATTTTAATTTCCGGGTTTGAAAGTTTTACATCTTTAGGTTTATTAAAAAAGAACAGTTTCTCAAATGTTGTATCTTTTTCAGCACTGATTTTTAAAACAGTTTCAGACAAATCAAACTGAGCGAGTTCTGCTTTACTGATACTACGTATTTTCTTACTTACATCTGCATTGATAACCTCTGACTGATTGGCTTTCCAAAGTATTTTTCCTTTAAAATCAACGAGTTCAAACTTGATATCTGTATTCAATTCCTTCATAAGATCACTGATCAGATAAACATCATAGCTTTTATCTGTCTCAGCTACTGATACCAACACAGGTTCAAAGCTTCTTTTCGCCTGATAATGGAAGGCTTTCCAATTTCCGAGATAATCAATCGAAGACCACGAAACTACCGGCCAGCAATCGTTGAGCTGCCAATATAAAGTTCCCATATTATAAGGTTTTGCACGACGGTGAGCTTCAATGGCAATCTGCATTCCTCTTGCCTGTAACAGCTGTGAAACATAATTGTATTGTATAAAATCTGTCGGAATTTTATAATCACGCTTCAGGTATTCATTAATGATATCCCAGCCGCGGGCGTGTTTTTCGTGAGCTTTGATGATTGGATTCTGAAGGCTTAAATCCGGCGTTCCGGAGAACATTGATTTTGTCGTTTCAAGACTAGGTGTACCCTGGAAGCCATACTCAGACATGAATCGTCCTACTTTTTCGTTATAAATTTCAAAGGGCTGCTCGCCCCACCAAACGCCCCAGTAATGAGAATCTCCTTCGGTAAGACTTTTTTTATGTCCCCAACCGATGGAGGGAGAACTTGGCCAATATATATTTTTCTCAGACTTCAGGTTTTCTGCCAAAGCATTGGGAATTACCTCATGGAAAAGCTTTTTATAGTCTTTCCAAACCTGAAGAGAGTCATTTTTTGAATATTTGAACTGTTTCTGATAGCCCCAGTTGACAATCGCTTCATCAATTTCATTATTTCCACACCACAAAGCAATGGACGGATGATTCTGAAGTCTGTTTACCTGATCTTTTACTTCTTCTTTTACATTGTTTAAAAATGCCTCATCTGCCGGATAAAAACTACCTGCAAACATAAAGTCCTGCCAAACCAGGATTCCATTTTCATCACAGGCTTTGTAAAATTCATCGTCTTCATAAATACCTCCGCCCCAGATACGGATCATATTCATATTGGCGTCTTTGGTATCTTTGATCAGCTTCCGGTATTTTTCTTTGGTCATTCTTGGTGAAAAACTATCGCCCGGAATCCAGTTCGTTCCTTTGATGTACAATGGCTGTCCGTTCACTTTAAAATAGAATGATTTTCCCTTTTCGTCTTTTTCCTGAATCAATTCAACGGTCCTTAAGCCTATCCTGATATTCTTACCATCAATATTTTTCTGATTTTTTGACAATTTTACTTCAAAATCATAGAGATTGGCTTCCCCACGCCCGTTGGGCTGCCAAAGCTTCATCCCACTTGTTTCATAAGGAACCGATATTGTGTTGTTACCTTTTTTTAAAGAAATTTTTTGATGGTTTTTATTAAGATCTAAAATGTAATCTCCGGCATTCTGAGCATAAATTTCTACATCAAAGTGTAAATCATTCACCCCTTTATCAGATCTGTTCTGAATATCTTTAACGGTAATAATTTTAGCATTATTCCAGAATTCCAGCTGAACATCTTTCCATATTCCAGCAGTAACCAGTCTTGGTCCCCAATCCCATCCAAACTGATATTGTGCTTTTCTCACAAAACTTCTTGGTGATTCCGGTAGGGTGAAGGGAACTTTTTTGGCTAATTCCTTTCCTGTATTCACTGCAGATCTGAACTTGATCTGAACTGTATTTTTTCCTGCTTTCAGATATGGCTTCACGGGAATATTCCATTGACGGAACATATTGTCTGTTTTCTTTAACAGTTTTCCGTTAAGATAAATTTCTGAGAATGTATCCAGTCCATTAAAAACAAGATCAATATTGTCATTCTTTAATTCCTGGGTGGAGACTGTAAAAGTTGTCTGATAATCCCAGTCTTCATTTTCAATCCACTGTACTTTCTTTTCATTTTCATCCTGATAAGGATCGGGAATCACCTTGTTATTCATTAAGTCCAGATGAATGGTTCCCGGAACTTTCGCAGGAAGCCAGTTTGGATCTTTTGAGTTTTTGAACTGCCAGTGTTCAGAAGACAGGTCTCTTTGTGAAAATTGTGCAGAAAGCATGTTCTGTGTGAAAAGGAAAGCAAAAAGGATCGTTCTATTCATCAATAATTTTGTTTACAATTCTATGGATTCCATATTTAATAAGTTCATTATTAAAATTAATAAGCAATCCCAATTTTATATTAGTCTGTTTCAGATAAGTCAATACCTGTGAGTGATAAATAGGATGTAACTCCAATACAGATTTCACTTCTACAATAACTTTATCTTCTACAATCAAATCAATTCTGTATGCATTTTCTATGTATACTTCTTTATACTTTAGAGGTAAAGATAGTTGTTGTTTAAAATTTAATCCCAACATCTTTAATTCATAAGCTAAAGCAGTTTCATATGCATTTTCTAAAAGACCAACTCCTAGGTTCTTATGCACTTCTATAGCTGCTCCTATTATTTGATAGGATAATTCGTTTTCTGTCATTCATTTGTGTGTTTTTTATTTTTATTGTGTAGTTTTTAAACGCAAAGTTTCAAATTTGGCTCTATAATATTTTAAGGAAGCGAAGATGGAATCGATCTTCAATCGATTGGGATGAAGCTAACTTCTTTTATTATTAAGCTTTATCAGCGGCTTTGCCGCAATCCTTTGCTCACTCAAAATATAACACATTTTATCTTTTAAACTTTGCGTTTAAATTAACAATCATAATCTAATTAATTATTTACTCTTCAATGCAACCACTTCATCAGCATTAGCAAAAGCTCCACCATCAGTAATGGCAGAAGAATGGAAGTATCCGGCATGGGTAACTGCTCTTATCTCTTCAATATTGGATGAACGAAGACCTCCTCCAACAAGGATTTCTATTCTTCCATCAGAAAGTTCCACCAGTTTTTTGAGATTTTCTTTTCCTTCTGATACATTAGATTTCTGGCCGGAAGTAAGGATGGTTGTAAAACCACATTCGATTACTTTTTCCAGAGAATCTTCCAGACTTACAGCACGATCAAAAGCACGGTGGAAGGTACATGGAAGCGGTTTTGCCAATTCAACCAAAGCTTTATTCTGTTCTATATTAACCTCATCATTTTCATCCAGGATACCGAATACGAAACCATCTGCATGTAGGGATTTTAATTGAATCAAATCATTTTTCATCTGCTCAAATTCCGAATCGGAATAGGTAAAATCTCCACCTCTGGGGCGGATCATCACAAAAATCGGGATTGTAATTTTTTCACGAAGCTTCTTCATCGTTTCGAAATCCGGAGTGGTTCCGCCTTCGCTGAGTCCATCACATAATTCTATTCTGTCTGCTCCATTTTCAAAAGCAATGACTGCTGACTCAGGATTAAAACAAGCTATTTCTATTTTTGACATTGTATTATCTATTTAATTTGATTTGGGTTCGTCCTCCAGCACATCTGCAATCAGAAAGGAACCGTTTTGTTTTATTACTTTTATCACAGAAGGATATTGCGCTTTAAAGCTATCATCTCTCAATACGACCTTGAAAATATATTCATCTTTTGATGAGGATTTTAAATCACAGCTTTCTACTTCAATCTTGTTCCAATCCTGGGCTGAAATAAGAAATCCTGTTCCGATTCCTGCTTTGCCGGTATCAAATTTAGATTTCCATTTATCCTGAAATTCTTTGTCCGTAAGGCTTCCATCAACATCCAGATCAACATTCATGGCATCAGTTTTATAATCAAAATAATCTTTTGTAGTGATATTCTGCATATTTTTTTCTTCACTTCCGATATCGGCCTTAAAATAATCTACAATGCTTTTCTTCAGCCATTTTTGAGCTTCTTCAGCTTCATTGGACTCATTGTGTAAAACTACTTTTTCTTCTGTCTGTACTGGTTTTACATCTGTTTTAATCTCCTTCTTTTCTTCCTTACAAGCAATAATGAGAAATAAGGAAGCAATAATCGTTCTTTTCATATTTATTTTATGTTTTGGCTAAAGCCAATAGGTGTCATTGATTTGTTTAAATGGGCTAAAGCCCATTTCTATTGAATTTTTAATTATTTTAAGGCAAATTCCGGTTTTTCCAGGCGGTTTCCTTTCTGATCGTACACCGCAAAGTTGAATCCATCCTGAATACAGTAAGACCCATATTCTCCCTGTTTATTGATGGCAATAAAACCCACCTGAATATCTTTCAGATTTTTGTTTCTTCGCTGATTGATTTTTACAATTCTCTCTACAGCTTCTTTACAGGCTTCCTGTGGATTTCTGCCTTGTCTCATCAATTCAACTACAAGATGTGTTCCTACCGTTCTTATGACTTCTTCACCATGACCTGTTGCCGTAGCCGCTCCCACTTCATTATCTACAAACAACCCTGCACCTATAATTGGGGAATCTCCTACTCTTCCATGCATTTTAAAAGCCATTCCGCTTGTTGTACAGGCACCGGAAAGGTTCCCTTGAGCATCTAAAGCGATCATTCCTATCGTATCATGGTTTTCAATATTAGCAATGGGCTTGTATTGACTTGTCTTTAACCATTCTTTCCATTCTTTTTCTGATTCGGGAGTGAGAAGATTTTCTTTTTTAAAACCTTGTGAAAGGGCAAACTGCAATGCTCCGTCACCTACCAGCATAACGTGAGGTGTTTTTTCCATAACAGCTCTGGCAACGGAAATTGGATTTTTAACATGTTCCAGGCATGCTACAGAACCAATATTATAATTTTCATCCATGATACAGGCATCCAGTGTTATTCTTCCATCGCTATCCGGACGGCCTCCATATCCAACACTTCTTTCTTTTGGATCTAATTCTACGAGACGTACTCCTTTTTCTACGGCATCCAAAGCTCTTCCTCCTTTTCCAAGGATGGTCCATGCTTCTTCATTAGCTTTTAATCCAAAATTCCAGGTAGAGAGTACGATAGGTTTGTTGATGATTTTTTTACTTTCAGGCAGTTCCCCGGCCATTAGCTCTAAAGGGTTAATGGTAAGTGCTGCGGTTGCAATTCCCAGTTTTTTGATAAAACTTCTTCGGTTATTGTTCATTGTAGGTAAGAATTATTTAATACAAAGCAAATATCTTAAAAAAATCCATTGAAAATCTTATGGTTTTCTCACTATTTTTCTTTGCTATTTTTTATTATTTTTATAATGGTTATTTTAATTACTATTTATGTTTAAAACATTTAGAAGAATGGATTGCTTTAAGGAATTATCTGATGAAGAAATTCAGGTCCTTGCAAGCATCAGTACTCCTAAACTTCTTCGGAAAAAAGAAAAACTTTTAGAACCCGGTCAGCCGTTTAATCATTTATTTATATTGACCAGTGGTTTGCTGAGATTTTTTTTCGACGATGAAAACGGAGTTGAAATCAATACTTTTCTACCTTCAGAAAAAGAGGTTGCCTTTCTGGAGAGCCCTGAATCTTATTCCCCTGAAGGCGCAAGAAAGTATACCATACAGGCTGTGATTGATTCTCAGATTATTCTTTTCAATAAAGGTGAATTTGAGCAGATTGCATTTCAGCATAAAGGAATTTACAATTTGTATTTAAAGTCTTTGAAACAGATTATCGGCATTTTATCTGCACGTACAGAGCAGTTCTGCAGGAGCTCGCCGCTTTCCCGTTATGAAGAATTTCTGAACAACCATCCTTTTGTCTGTCAAAATGCAAACAGAAAGTATATTGCTAACTTTCTTGGCATTACCCCAAACTCACTTTCCCGTATTACTGCCCGCGACAATAAAAAAAATAATCAGGGAAAAAAATAACTTAAGAATATTTTTAATTGCTCAGTTCAATATAATTTTGTCCGGTCAAAAACTTGTTCTTCATCAATAAAAAAAACCAAATGAAAAAAAATATAATTATCTTCAAAGCATTCCATCCTATAGAATAGTCTTTACATCTTAACAGGAGTACTATATGATTATCCGGATTTTCATCCGGGTCTTCATCTGTATTTTCTTAAGTCAACATTTTATTATACCCATTTATGCAAAGAATAACCACCATTCTCTGCCTGTTATTAGCATGCAATTTTGTTCAGGCATCTACAGGCAATATTGAAGACAAAATAGCCGACGGAGCTTCCTGGCTAATCCTACTTGTATTGCCTGTTGCCGGAATTTATCTCTTCTGGAAGGTTCATATTTATCCGGAAAAAGTAGCAGAAAAAAAGAAACACCCTCAACTGAACGCCATAAAAAGTATGTGCCTCCTTTCCCTTGTTTTTGGAGGCCTTTTATGGCCGGTTGCCTTAATCTGGGCCAACTATAATTATGGAGACCAGGCGGCTTCTGAAAAAGAAAAAGACCATACGGATTTACCTGAAGAAAAATTTGAATCTATCGAAAATTAAAAAAAATGCTGGAATTACTCATCGCAATATATGCCGGAATATGCTGGCTTCTTATTAAAAAATTAAAACTGATCCCGTGGACTTTTACCACACAGGTTGTTGTTTACTCACTCCCTATTTTCGGGTCCATCGCTCTAATATTAAGCCTGAACTACTTTTGTCCTATTACTTCAGATGTAAAGGTAGTAAACCGAAGTGTGGATATTACTACTCAGGTTTTAGGAAAGGTGAAGAAAGTATATGTAAAGACCAATCAGGAAGTAAAAAAGGGTGATACTTTATTTGTAATTGACCGAGAACCCTATTTACAGGAAATTAAATCACTGGAAGCTAAACTTAGCAGTATGAAAGCCACGGTACATTCCTATGATACAGACATTTCGGCTTCCAGAAAAAATATTTCTGCATTACAATCACAGCTTGATCTTGCCAACAAAAGGGTGGCTCAATATCAGGAGCTTGTGCAGGCAGGAGCAGCCAACAAATTTGATCTTGAACAGGCGATAACCAATGCACGTGATCTGCAATCCCGAATCAGTGCAGCACAGTCACAACAGCAGTCTTTGGAAACAAAATCCAACGCTTCTTATGGTGGAGAAAATTCATCGGTGTCTGAGATTCAGGCCAAGCTGGACCAGGCAAAATGGAATCTTTCCCAAACCGTTGTTCTGGCCCCTACAGATGGGGTGATTCCTAATGTACAGCTGAATGAAGGGGCTATTATGGCGCCTTTCAAATCTGCATTTGTTCTGATTCAGAAACAGCAGTCAGTTATTGGATTTTTTGCTCAGAATGAGCTTGAATCAGTAAAAAAAGGAAATGAAGTAGAGCTTGCTCTTAAAACAGAACCGGGAAAAGTGGTGAAGGCCAAGCTTGAATATGTCATTGATGCTACGAGCCAGGGAATCATGAATAATGCAGGAGGAATGCTGGGCGGAAACGGTTCTACGGCAGGACTTCCCGATACTGCCAGACAATTACCTGAAACCGATGGAAAGCTTATTGCCAAGTTTGTACTGGAAGATAGCCGGAAACAGCTTACAGTGGGAGCAAGAGGAGCAGCGGTGATCTATTCTGATCATGTTAAACCTCTTCATCTTATCCGAAAAGTAATGGTGCGTATCAACAGTAAAATCAATTATTTGATTCCTAAACTTCATTAACATGTATAAAAAGTTAATTTTATTGAGCGCAATTGCTATAAGCTTAAGCTCATGCATCGGTTATAAAGAAGCTACGAAGGAGAATATAAATGAGCTGAAAGAAAAGAGTGAAATTGCGTCTCACATACAGATTCCGGATGACTGGATTTTTGACAGAAAGGCTGGATCAAAATCAATTTCCTATGACTGGATCAATGATCTTAAGACCTCACAGCTGGAAGCTCTTATTAATGAAGGAATGTTATATAATGCGGATCTGATTATTGCCAGAGAAAAGCTCAATCAGGTTGAGCTGGCCATGGAAATTGCCGGAAGTGATCTTTATCCGAGTGTAAATGCTGTTGCCAACACTTCCAATAATCTGGTCAGTGGAAGCCAGGTTCAGCGTCTTGCCTTAAAAGCCAATTGGGAAATTGATCTTTGGGGTAAAAATAAATCTTCACAGATGGCAAGTACCAGCAGTTATTTTTCTTCCAAACACCAGAATACCCTGCTGCATCAATCTATTGCAGGAATGATTGCCAAAGCTTATTTTCTGAATATTGCAGGAAACATCCAGGAAGATAAGATTGAAAGCTATATTCAGAAAACCAAAGATCTGGAGAAGCTTTATATCATTCAAAAAAAAGTAGGAACGGCCAATGCTCTCGATATTTCCAATATCTCTGCGGAAATCATTTCTTTGCAGGGGTATCTTGAAAAGATTAAAAATGCCAACAGGCAGTCCAGAAGGTCTCTGGAACTTCTTACCGGGAAATATCCGGAGGGAAAACTGGCCACCCAGAACTTTTTCACCCCTGTAAAAAGTAGTATTCCTGAATCTTTTCCTCTTGAACTTCTGGAAAACCGATCAGACATACAGGCCAGTCATTTTCAGATCGAAAAAGCTTTTTATGAAGTACAGGAGGCTAAAGCAGCAAGACTTCCTTCACTAAGTATCAGTTCTTCGCTTGGAAGTGCCGGAAGTAATGTGGAATCCATTAATTCTCTATTTTCCAATCCTTTGGTAAAAGTGGGAGGAGGATTGGTTTCTCCACTATTCAATGGTGGAAAGCTTAAAAAGAATGTGGAAGTAAAAAATTTCCAGCAAAAACAAGTCGTTGAAGAATATTCAAAAGCTGTTCTGAATGCATTAAATGAGGTGGAATCTTCATTAGCCAATCTCCGTTCTATTGAAAAGCAGATGAATTATACTACTAACGCTGTTAATGAACTGAAAAACAATATTACGCTTACAGAGAAGCAAATAAAGGTGGGTACCAACAACAGTTTTGTACTTATCCGTAAACAAAGGGACCTTTTGAAAAGTGAAATGAACCTCATCAATCTGGAACTTCAGTACAGAATAGAGCGTATAAATCTTTATATGGCTTTAGGTGCGGAGAACTTCATTTATTCATAATTTTTATACTTGAGAGACTGCAGATTATGTTCTGCAGTCTTTTTTATAAAGTATTAATGAGGCAGTTGATCTCTGAAATATCCATATACCCATGTTCCGGCAATAGCGCTCAGTAAGGTAACAGATACGGCTAAAGCACCCGTCCCGATCTGAGCAAAAAGAGGTCCGGGACAGGCTCCTGTTATCGCCCAGCCAAAACCAAAAATCAATCCACCGTAAATCTGACCTTTGTTGAACTTTTTAGGAGTAAGGGTAATAGGTTCCCCATATATTGTTTTTATTTTAAATTTTTTAATCAGCCATACTGAAATCATTCCTACCAATACAGCACTTCCAATAATTCCGTACATATGGAAAGACTGAAGACGGAACATTTCCTGTATTCTGAACCAGCTGATTACTTCTGCTTTTACGAAAATAATCCCAAAAATAATTCCTGCTGCAAGGTATTTCAGATTGTGATACCATTTGTGATTAAGGGCACTTTCGTTCACGCAAACAGTATCCTGGCGGCGTATATCCTGTTCTTTTTCTTTGATCATAATGTAATTCTCTTTTTAAATTCTACTTATAGGGAAAGTATGATGGGTAAAATAAAGTTGGCCATTAAAAAGCCTCCAATCATAAAACAGACTGTTGCCACCAAAGAAGGCCATTGTAAGTTGGAAAGTCCCATGATTGCATGACCGCTCGTACATCCTCCTGCGTACCTTGTTCCGAAACCTACCAAAAATCCTCCCACTACCATCAAAATAAATCCTCTCAGGGTTAGCAGGCTTTCGAAATTCATCAGTTGTACCGGAACCAGATTGCTGTAATCTGTGATTCCATATCCTGCCAATTCTGCTTTCAGATCAGGATTCACTGTTATTTCATTAGGATTCACCAAAAATTGGGATGTAATCAATCCTCCGAAGAAGATTCCCAGTACAAAAAATAAATTCCAGGCTTCTTTTTTCCAGTTATATTTGAAAAAATTCACATTGGCCGGAACACAGGCTGCACAGATATGCCTTAGAGAGGAACTGATTCCGAAGGATTTATTTCCCATAATCAATAAGGCAGGAACGGTAAGACCAATCAATGGCCCGGCAACATACCAGGGCCAGGGTTCTTTTATAATTTCTAACATTTTTTAATTCAATTTATTTAAAATTTTAGTCTGACACACAAAATCACTTTTAGGAACATTTGTGGAGGCAATGGCATTAAAACCACCTTCAATTTCTGAAAAGTTTCTGTATCCTCTTGCCTGAAGGATACTCGCTGCCATTGTGCTTCTATAGCCGCTTCCACAATGCATGTAGAAATGTTCTGCTGGCTCTATCTCATGAATCCATTCATTGATATAGGCCAGAGGTTTATTGTAAGCTTCATGAATATGTTCTGCATGGTATTCACTCTCTTTTCTTATATCAATAATTTTTGCTTCTTTTTCTCTGATTTCAGTTTCAAATTGTTCTGCAGAGATACGGTTGACAAAGTCTGTTTCTTTTCCGCTCTGTTTCCAGCTTTCAAAACCTCCATCCAGAAAACCTAAAATATGATCAAATCCTACTCTGCTCAAACGGGTTACCGCTTCTTCTTCACTTCCTTTTTCAGTGACCAGCAGAATAGGCTGGTTGACATCAGCAATTAAAGCACCCACCCAAGGGGCAAAATCGCCATCCAATCCTATATTGATGGACTGCGGAATAAAACTTTTGGCAAAATCACGGTTGTTTCTTACATCCAATACCAAAGCTCCTGAAGCTTCAGCAATTTCCTCAAACTGTTCCGGTGCAAGGGCATGCAACCCTTTTGAAAGTACTTCATCGAAACTGCTGTACCCTTTTTTATTCATCATCACATTCATTCCGAAATAAGCCGGTGGAGGTAAAAGGCCATCCGTTACTTCTTGTATAAAACTCTGTCTGTCCTTTTGATTCAAGGCATAATTGGTTCTTTTTTGATTTCCCAGAGTATCTACGGTTTCTTTCTGCATATTTTTACCGCAGGCTGAACCGGCTCCATGAGCTGGATACACCGTAATATCATCTTGTAAAGGCAGAATTTTATGATACAAACTATCATATAAAAGACCTGCCAGTTCTTCCTGATTCATATTTGCTGCTTTCTGTGCCAGGTCTGGACGGCCAACATCCCCAAGAAATAAGGTATCACCACTAAAAAGAGCCGTTTCATTACCATTTTCATCAATTAAAAGGTAACATGAACTTTCAAGGGTGTGCCCCGGTGTATGAAGAACTTTAATTTTAATATCTCCTAGTTCAAATATCTGTTCATCTTCTGCAATAACTGCATCAAAGTCGGGATTGGCTGTTGGCCCATAAACAATCGGAGCTCCTGTTTTATGGCTTAAATCCAGATGTCCGCTGACAAAATCTGCATGAAAATGCGTTTCAAAGATGTATTTCAATTCTACTCCATCTTCTTTCAGTCTGTTGATATAAGGCTGTGTTTCTCTTAAAGGGTCAATAATTGCGGCTTCTCCGGCTGAAATAATATAGTAAGCTCCCTGAGCAAGACATCCTGTATAAATCTGTTCTATTTTCATTGTATTTTATTTTTTATTATGTTATCTGATACAAATTTCCTGTTTTCGTTTTTTCCGTACCGCTACTTTTGTTACATAAGAACATTAAAGGAATATTTCTTTCGTAATGATATAAATACCCATGATCAGGATAAACCATCCAAATGCGGGTTTCAGTTTTTTACCATCTATCATTTTTGATAGTTTTGAGCCCATTATAATTCCTGCAATGGCAATGGCCGTAACAGAAAGCAGAAGCTCCCATTCTATTTTCATATGATTTACAGAGGAAAAAAAGCCGATCAGAGAATTAAGCGAAATAATGGCTAATGAAGTCCCTATCGCAATCTTCATGGGGATTTTTAACAGGTTAACCAATGCCGGAATGATCATAAAACCGCCTCCAGCTCCTACCAATCCGGTTAAAACACCGACTATTGAACCCTGTCCGACTGCCAGAAAAACATTATTTTCATTCTGAATATTTTCTAAAGTTCCTTTTGGAGAATTGCTTTTAATCATTTTATAGGAAGCCAGAATCATTAAACCTGCAAAAACCAATAATAAAAAGATATTTCTGGTCATTGTAAAACCCTGTATCCGAAATACTTCCTGAGGAATTAAAGGAAGAAGATAGATCCTGGTCAGAAAGATGGAAATAACAGACGGTATTCCAAATATCAACGCCACCTTAAAATTAACCAATCCTTTTTTAAAATAGGACACAGACCCCACCAAACTACTGATTCCCACTACAAAGAGCGAATATTCTGTGGCCAGAAAAGCATCAATTCCAAAGAGATAAACGAGTACAGGGACGGTGAGAATACTTCCTCCACCTCCTATTAAACCTAGCGAAACCCCAATTAAAACGGCGGCTGCATATCCTATAATTTCCATTTCTATTCAACTAATTATGATGCAAAAATGGGAATGTGAGGAGAAAGCTACAGCTACTTTTGTTACATAAGGAGATTTTTTACACGAATGAACATTAATGGTTTCCCAAAGGACACAAAGAAGTTAGAATAATTCCTCTTCTTTGAGATTGCTTCACCTTCGGTTCGCAATGACTTTTACCACCCCGTCAAAAATTCTTTGAATTTTTGCCACCCCTCCGGAGGAGGGGAATATGAGTACCTTCGATTAAATTGAGGGAGAACTTATGAGTTCAGGGTTTTCAGGAGGACAATTTTATTTCTGCCCAGCTTGAGTCTTCTGTCTTCTTCAAGCTGTTTCAGAAGTCTTGATACCACTACTCTTGCTGTTCCCAGCTCATTGGCCAGCTGTTCATGGGTCGTATGGATGGTTTCAGAGCCGGTAAGTTCAGATTTTTTCTGCAGCAAATTGAGAAGTCTTTCATCTACTTTTTTGAAAGCAATCGCATTGATGATATCTAATAGTTCTTCAAATCTTTTGTGATACAGTCTGAAAATATAATCCAGCCATTCCGGATGTTCTTTGATGAATAAAGATACTTTGTCTAATGGTAAGAAAAGTATTTCGGCATCTTCTTCAATCTCAGCTTTTACAATGCTTTTTTCATTATGCATACCACCCAGAAAAGACATAATACAGCTTTCCCCTGCTTTGATGTAGTATAATAAAATCTCACGTCCGTCTTCTTCTGTTCTGATCACTTTCAGCATTCCTTTCATCACAATAGGAATGGAACGGATGGAAGCATTTTCATCTAAAATAATGTCTCCTTCATGGTAATTTTTCGTTGTACCATACTGATACAGCTTTTCTACCAGTTCCGGAGATGATGAGAATTCGGAAGAAAGTATGGTGTCGTCCTGCATTTTTTTATTCTAATTTACGCCAATTTCATCGACAAACAACCATGCTTTGGAATCTGCGCCGGGATTTCCTGCCGGAATAATGCCTGCATTTTCAATACTTACTTTCAGGTATTTCGCGTTCTGCATTCCTATATTCAGTTTGATTTTTCCATTGGCATTTTTAATTTCTACGGTTCCGATTTCTTTGATCAGTTTAAAATTCTTATTATCATCAGAAACAAAAATCTTTGCAGATTTAGCCAGATGAATCCAGCTTCCTTTATTCTCAAGGGTATTGAAATACACTTCTGAGAAAGCTGTTTTCTGACCAAAATCTATGGTTGCCACCACATCGTTACCCTGAAAGCCCAGCCATGTTTTACCCAGCTGTTTTACATTTCCGATAATACCATCTACTAAGGTGAAAGCACCTCCAAAAGAATAATTCTCATTGGGTTGCTGCTCCAATGTTATGCTTTTTCCTGTGGTCTTGGAAATCGTAAATTGCTGCGATGAGATAGCACTCTTTAATTGCCCGTCTTCAAAATAGGCTGATTTAACCGTTAAAGAATTAGGAATCTGAACTGCATTCTGATAGGTTTTAGAATTGATGGAAGGCGTGGTTCCGTCCAGCGTATATCGGATACCGTTTGAATTCTGCGAAGTAGACAGTTCATAAGCAATTCCGTTATTGGAAGGAATGACTTTTCCGGTGATGTTATAAATGCTTTTGGCATAATTTACCTTCATATGATCCAGAACTTTAAACTGGTTAATCACTCTGTTTTCAAATTCTTTATAGTTTTTAGGATCTGAAGTTCCCCATCCCACTTCGGAAAGTGCCATTAATCTTGGGAAAATCATATACTGTACCTGTTTGAAGTCCAAAATATATTCTGTCCAGAGATTTGCCTGAACTCCCATGATGTACTTACTCTGTTCTGCATTCAGTTCGGAAGGAATAGGATTGTAAGAATATACTTTTTCCAAAGGTGTAAACCCTCCAAAGGCATTAGGTTCAGACTGCGGATCTCCCTGATAATGGTCAAAATAGCAGTACGCTCCAGGAGTCATTACAGCAAAGTGTTTTGATTTTGCAGCTTCAATACCTCCATTCACGCCTGTCCAGCTCATTACGGCCGCATTCGGAGCTAATCCGCCTTCTAAAATTTCGTCCCAGCCAATAATTTTCCGTCCTTTACTGTTGACATATTTTTCAATCCGATGAATAAAGTAGCTTTGCAAGCCATGTTCATCTTTTAAATTATTTTTCTTAATCAGCTCCTGGCAGTGCGTACATTCCTTCCATCTTGTTTTCGGGCACTCGTCACCGCCAATATGAATGTATTGGGAAGGGAATAATTTGATGACCTCATCCAGAACATTTTCAAGAAAGGTAAAGGTCTCCTCTTTTGGGCAGAAAACATCATCAAAAACGCCCCATTTTGTAGCAGGCTCAAAAGGTCCTTGGGTACATGCCAGTTCAGGATATGCAGACAGTGCAGCCAAAGCATGCCCAGGCATTTCAATTTCAGGGACCACAGTAATGTGTCTGTCCTGAGCGTATTTTACCACTTCTTTTATTTGTTCCTGTGTATAAAAATAAGGTCCATAAGGTTTTCCATCAAACGTATTATCAACATAAGCTCCGATCATGGATTCCTTACGTTTTGAGCCAATTTGCGTCAGTTTCGGATATTTTTTAATTTCAATTCTCCAACCCTGATCATCCGTTAAATGCCAATGGAAGGTATTCAGTTTATACATCGCCAGATAATCGATATACTGTTTCACCTCATCAACAGTGAAAAAGTGACGGCATACATCCAAGTGCATTCCCCTCCATGCAAATTTCGGCTGATCTTCGATTTTCATAGCCGGAATTTTCTTTCCCTCTTTATACTGTTCAATAAGCTGAATCAAAGTTTGAAGAGCCAGAAAATACCCTTGTTTCGTATAGGACTTAATATGAACTTGATTTGGAGAAATTTCTAATGAATAATATTCTTTTTTCTGTTCAGTTTCTGCTTGTGAAGCTGAAGGAATTACAGAGCTTGTTAAATGAATTCCACCTCCCTTCTGAGCATATTGAAATTCTAATTGAGAACCAATCCTTTTTTTGAAATATTCTGTTTCCTCTTTTGGCAGGTTACCGCTTAGTACAAAAGTTTTTGGGATTACAAATTCTCCCTGTAAAAGTTGAACTTTTTGAGGATAAGGAATTAGATTTAATTTATTCTGGGCAAAAATCACGTTTGAAATCAATACAAAAAGTACTAAAAAAGTCCGTATCATTGGATGTGGTTAAGGTTTAAGCTAAGATAATTATTTTTCAAAACTCTTTGGGCCTTTTTTAAAACAAATTAAAGACCTTGTGGGTGGGAATTCCTGTAAAATGAAGTATGTACAGCTTTTAAATCATTCTGTCTAGAAATTATTCTATAAAATACTGTTTATTATGGTTTGTTTTTTGATCAATTGAGTTGACTTAAAAAAATTAAAAGGTTTAAATTTGTAAAAAAATAAGATGAAAAAAAACATTTTTCTGGCAGCCGCTTTATTATTTTCTTTATCAGCTCAGGCACAAATCTTTGATATTATAAAATCTGCTGTTAAAGATAAAACTGGCGTAGATCTTAATGTTCCTGTAAAAAATAATGGTACGGCAACGCCTACTAAGACTACCCCTACTGCTTCCGGTTCCAACAATTCATCTGCCAACCTGGGAAACCTTACTTCCGGTCAGATTTCTTCAGGGTTAAAAGAGGCCTTAAGTATGGGTGTAACGGATGGAGTAAAAAAACTTGCAGTAACAGATGGTTTTTTCAAAAATGAAGCGGTAAAAATTTTAATGCCTGAAAAATTAAGAAAAATCGACACTACTTTACGTTCCATCGGAATGGGAAGCCTTGCTGACGAAGGGGTAAAATTACTGAACAGAGCTGCTGAAGATGCTGTAACAGAAGCCGCTCCTATTTTTGCAAATGCCATAACCTCCATGACGATTACAGATGCCAAAAATATCTTGCTGGGGAGTAATAACGCTGCAACCAACTATCTGCAGGGAAAAACCCAGACTCAGCTATTTAATGCCTTCCAGCCTAAAGTAAAAGCTTCTTTAGGGAAAGTAGGTGCTGACACCCTTTGGAAAAACCTGATTTCAAAATATAATACGTTTACCGGACAGGCTGTTACTACAGATCTTAACGAATATGTTACAACAGAAACCATTAATGGAGTTTTCAAAATGGTAGCAGATAAAGAAAGCGGGATCAGAAATACACCTGCCATGAGAACTACGAGTATTTTGCAGAAGGTGTTTGGAGCTCAGGATGGGAGATAAAATAAGAAGCTGGATAGTAGAGGTTAGAAGTTAGATTGACATATTACCATTTAGATATAAAAGCTGTTTCAATGATGAAACAGCTTTTTTGGGTTTTACTTTCTTTTGTCTTAAAACAAAAGAAACAAAAATTCAAGACCTGGAGCTCTCCGCTAAAAATAAGTCCTGTTCTCTAAAAATTCTAAACTTGCGCGAAATCATTATTTCTTTATCGGTTCTAAGTTTGCCTCGCGCTTCGGACAGAAGAATTTTCTTAACGTTCACAGAACTTATTTTTTTGACGCTGCGAGTTCCTATGTCGGGGTTAAAGTTATTTATAGAACTATTTGTCTGGACCTAAATGATAATAACAATGTTTTTTTGTTGACCTGATTTCTTTTGTCTTGAAACAAAAGAAACAAAAGTTCAAGACCTGGATCTCTCCGCTAAAAATAAGTCCTGTTCTCTAAAAATTCTAAACTTGCGCGAAATCATTATTTCTTTATCGGTTCTAAGTTTGCCTCGCGCTTCGGACAGAAGAATTTTCTTAACGTTCACAGAACTTATTTTTTTGACGCTGCGAGTTCCTATGTCAGTTGTAAGGTGAGCTCATAGAACTATTTGTTTGTATCTAAATGAAGAAAGGACCGTTTTTTATTGTCTTATTTTCTTTTGTCTTGAAATCGAAGATTCGACGTAGTCAAACAAAAGAAACAAAAATTCAAGACCTGGACCTCTCCGCTAAAAATAAGTCCTGTTCTCTGAAAATTCTAAACTTGCGCGAAATCATTAATTCTTTATCGGTTCTTAGTTTGCCTCGCGCTTCGGACAAAAGAATTTTCTTAACGTTCACAGAACTTATTTTTTTGACGCTGCGAGTTCCTATGTCGGTTTATTGAAGACATCTTATAAAAAGTTTCGGCCTCACTTTGTGAGGCCGAAACTTTTTATATTTTATTCAGATTAGAACTGCATTTCAGGAATTTCTCCTTCAATAATCAGGTCAGCTTCTGTTGCTTTAATAATATCTTCTACTGAAACGCCTGGTGCTCTTTCTACCAGCTTGAATCCTGCCGGAGTTACATCCAGAACAGCTAATTCCGTAACTACTTTTTTCACACAGTTTACCCCTGTTAAAGGAAGTGTGCATTTTTTAAGGATTTTGCTTTCTCCTGCTTTGTTTACGTGCATCATGGCTACGATAATATTTTCAGCAGAAGCTACAAGATCCATCGCACCTCCCATTCCTTTTACCATTTTTCCCGGAATTTTCCAGTTGGCAATATCTCCGTTTTCTGAAACTTCCATCGCTCCAAGGATAGTAAGGTCTACTTTCTGACCACGAATCATCCCGAAACTGAAGGCTGAATCAAAGAATGAACCTCCTTCCAGAATAGTAATAGTCTGTTTTCCGGCATTGATGATATCAGCATCTTCTTCTCCTTCGAAAGGGAAAGGTCCCATTCCCAAAACTCCATTTTCACTCTGGAATTCTACGGAAATACCTTCCGGAACATAGTTGGCAACCAAAGTAGGAATCCCAATTCCCAGGTTTACATAATAACGATCTTTCAGTTCTTTTGAAATTCTTTTGGCAATTTGTTCTTTTGTAAGCATAATAAAAACTTAGACTGCAATTTAATTATTTTCACTTGAATACAAAAGGGCTTTGTTGTATTCAATAATTAACACTGTTAGTTAAAATAATATCTGTAATTTTGTTTCATTATTTTTTAATAGAATGAAAATACTTTTTAGATATCTTAAACCTTATCAGTGGCTGATAATCATCTCGTTATTTTTGGCTACGATCAACCAGGTTTTTTCTTTATTTGCTCCGGCCATCACAGGAAATATCCTGGACCAGCTGGTTACTCATCCTAACTTTTTTGATAAAGAAAAGTTATTGCCCAGAAACCTGAATGAATATTTATATGGAAGCTCTGCATATCACGGTGCTTTTTACTTTTTGGGGCTGCTTATCGGAACAGCAATGGTGAGCAGAATTGCCAAAGCATTTCAGGATTACGTGGTCAGTGTGATTACTCAAAAATTTGGAGCGAAGATATTTACAGACGGTTTAAAACATTCTATGGCACTTCCCTACCAGGAATTTGAAGATCAGCGAAGTGGTGAAACCCTGTCGATTTTAACGAAAGTAAGAGAAGATACAGTCAAATTCATCACGAACTTCATCAATATTTTCTTCGGAATTCTGGTGAGTATTATTTTCGTTTCTGTGTATGCAATCCGTTTACACTGGTCTATTATGCCTGTTTATATCTGTGGAATTTTCTTTATTGCAATTGTTACCAATTTATTGAGTAAGAGAATCAAAGTGATCCAGAAAAATATCGTCACTGAAACCACCGCTTTAGCCGGAAGTACTACTGAAAGTCTTAGAAACATTGAGATTGTTAAAAGTTTAGGATTAACCAATCAGGAAGTGATCCGTTTAAATAACAATACCTATAAGATTCTTGGGCTTGAACTGAGAAAGGTGAAAAGTATCCGTTCTCTGAGTTTTATTCAGGGAACAATGGTCAATTTTCTTCAACAGTTAATCACCCTGACTCTTTTATTTTTAATTTTTAAAAACATTGTGACTCCGGGTCAATATCTGTCTCTGATGTTTTACGGTTTCTTTATTTTCGGGCCTATGCAGGAAATCGGAAACATTATTATTTCTTATCGTGAGGCAGAAGCTTCTCTTCAGAATTTTGACCGTTTGATGAAAAAAGAAGTAGAAGAAAAACCTCTTCATCCGAAACAAATAGGAGCTATTGAAGAACTGGAATTCAAACATGTTTCTTTCAAGCATCAGTCTGCACAGTATAAAGCTTTAAATAACATTTCCTTTGATCTTAAAAACGGTGAGACCATTGCTTTTGTAGGACCAAGCGGTTCCGGAAAAAGTACCCTGGTGAAACTATTGGTTGGATTGTACAGACCTCAGGAAGGGAATATTTTTTACAATGGAATCAATGGAAAAGAATTTGATTTCGATGAGCTGAGAAATCAGATTGGTTTTGTAACACAGGATACCCAGTTATTTGCAGGAACTATTAAAGAAAACCTTCTTTTCGTTAATCCTTCCGCTACTGAAGAAGAACTGGCCGTTGCTTTACAGAAATCAAGCTGTACCGCATTATTGGAAAGAGCTGAAAAAGGAATTGAAACCGTCATTGGTGAAGGCGGTCTGAAGCTGAGTGGTGGTGAAAAACAAAGAATTGCCATTGCAAGAGCACTTCTGAGAAAACCTCATCTGTTGATTTTTGATGAAGCTACTTCTGCACTGGACAGTATTACCGAAGAAGAAATTACCACTACGATAAAAGACATTTCGAAAGAAAGAGAACAGATTACCGTTCTCATTGCGCATCGTTTAAGTACGATTATGCATGCAGACAAAATTTATGTTCTCGAACGCGGACAGGTTGTAGAAACAGGTTCCCATGCCAATCTTATTGACGAAAAAGGACTTTACTACGCGATGTGGAGACAACAGATCGGAGAAAGAAAAACACTTACTCCTCAAGCATAAAAAAAGCGCTGAATGCATGTTCAGCGCTTTTTATTTTTATGGTTTGAGCTTATTCTTTAATTCTTACGGTTCTCTGTTCAATTCTTTTTTCAAATTTTTCTCCCTGGAAAATTCTCTGAACCATGATTCCCGGAATATGAATTTCGTTCGGATCCAATTGTCCGGGTTCTACCAATTCTTCCACTTCAGCAATGGTAATCTTTGCTGCACCTGCCATCGGATGGTTGAAGTTTCTTGCTGATCCTTTAAAGATAAGGTTTCCTGCATGATCACCTTTCCAAGCTTTTACGATAGAAAAGTCTGCATCATAAGCGTGCTCCAGAATATGAGGTTTTCCTTTGAATTCTTTTACTTCTTTCCCTTCTGCTACTTCAGTTCCGTAACCTGCAGGTGTATAAAATGCCGGAATTCCCGCCTGAGCAGCTCTGCATTTTTCAGCTAAAGTTCCCTGAGGAGTAAGTTCTACATCCAGTTCACCTGAAAGCATCTGTCTTTCAAACTCAGCATTTTCTCCTACATAAGAAGAGATCATTTTCTTGATCTGTCTTTTGTGAAGCAATAATCCTAACCCGAAATCATCTACTCCCGCATTGTTTGAAATGCAAGTAAGATCTTTCACATCGCTTTCTACCAAAGCATTGATTGAGTTTTCAGGAATACCACAAAGTCCGAATCCGCCAAGCATCAATGTCATTCCATCATTAATTCCTTCGATGGCCTCCTTTGCATTTTTTACTCTTTTATCTATCATGAAATATTAGATTTTTCTGTTGGCTAAATTTAATAAATTTTCTTGTATATCCTATGAATAGAAACAGTACTGCATTCAATACATTTTTTCAAAACCGTCCCAAAACATTTAAAAACATCATTATCAAAACATTACATCAAAAACCGAACAAGTCTGTTCATTTTTTACCTTATTTCTCATCAATTTCATCTATATTTGCCCTCTCAAAGCCGGAAATACCATTTTTTTTATTCTGGCTGTAACATAAACACAACTTTAATGTAGAAATTATTTCACTGGCGGACAAATACTGCCTTTTCGCTTCTTTTGATCGCTACAGAGATCTGTTTCTACACCCTTCATCACATTAATCATATATAAATATCAAAGCTTACAAAAAAACATGAAAAAATTATTTACCTCAGCATTACTGGCACTGGTACTCAGCATCAATGTATGCGCACAGGAAAAAACGTATTTCGATGAAAACTGGGAAAAAACTACTCAGGATAACATGGAATACTACCGTGAAACGACTTCTAAAGGAAAACTTACTCTTATCAAAGATTTCTATAAGGACGGAAAACTTCAAATGGAAGGTCTGGCTTCAGACCCAACTCCTAACAGTGAAGTTTTCGAAGGAAAAGTAACCTGGTATACTGAAGAAGGAAAAGTTCAGAATTTTGCCACCTATTCCAACGGACAACAAATTGGTCCTGCCCAGACTTATGATACAAAAGGCAGGCTGACAGAAGATGTTGTATATAAAGCTGATGGAAACTTCTCAGGAAAGATGTTCAGTTATAAAGATGCTGAAGATGGAATGGATTTTAATATTCTTGTTGATTACGAAAACTCAACGCCTGTAAAAACAACTGTTTACGATGATGACCTTAAAGGAATCAGAAATGAAACCATTATTGATAAGGACAGCAACACTGAAACAAAATATTACGGCGAAAAAGGGAAATATCTTGGCAGCAGTACTACTTCCGGTGCGGGTGAAAATATGATGGTGGATTATTATTCAAGCCCAATGAAGATCTCAAAAATCGAGAAATATAGAAAAGACGGCAGTGTAAAGGAAGGCGTTATCTATAGCAAAAGCGGAAAGATCTTACAGGAACAGAAAATGAATAAAAAAGATGGCTATAAAACCACTTATGATGAGTCGGGTAAAAAATTAGGGCATCTGGTATATCAATATGATAAAGAAAATGATATTTACAATCCAATGGATGGAGAGGACTATCAGCTGGCTTATGAATATTCACAGATTTCCTCTATTGATACTTATGAAAAAGGCTCAAAGGTAACCAGTAAATATTTTGATGAAGACGGAAAGTTATCCTCCGAGCAATTTTTAAAAGATGATCTTATTCAGGAAATTAAATATTATTCCCAGGATGGAAAGCTGAAATCTACATTAACATACAAAGATGGAATTCCTTATAATGGTACTACTTATGAAGGTTTTAGTGAAACGGTTTATAAGGAAGGTATTATCGTAAATATCAAAAACTTTTTTGAAGGTAACAATACGAAACTAAGTTTTGAAAAAAAACTGAACGCTAAACAAACAGGCTATGATGCAACTGTTTATGACCCAAAAGGCACTATTTTATATACATTCACACAACCGATCAGTGAAGATGGGGATGATTATTCCTTCACAGCACAAATCACACAGTATGTAAAAGGAAAACCTGCCCATAAGTCTTCTGTAAAAGCTGGTGTTATTCAAAGCGGAAAAATCAGAATAAAAACATGGGATGGAGCTAAAGAACTTGAACGCAGCGGGAAATGGATCTTGTTAAAGCTTTATAATATGGATGGAAAGCTCATTCAGGAAACTAAAACGCTGGCCGATGCTCAGGATGAAAATGCTAATGCTGAAAACCAGACCCTGATTAACGAAGATGATCTGCATCATTTATTTGACTAATTACCACAACTATATATCAAAGGCGGTTTCATTTTTTGGAATCGCTTTTTTAATTAATCACAGATTTTTATTGACACATTTACTTAACAATAAAAAAATCAAAGATTTTAAAACTTCTGTGACTTTTATTGTTTTGTTTTTGCCCACAGATGACGCAGAATTTCACGGATAATTATGGAAAATTAAACTTTTTTACATCTATAAAAAGAGGCTATCATTTCTGACAGCCTCTTGATTATAATTGTGTTTTAGTTTACTTTACTGAATAATCAGCTTTAAAGTAAATAGTTTTCTTCCGTGTACTTTTACAAAATAAACGCCTGCCGGAAGATTTTCATTCACCAAAGAGAAACGTTGGTTATTGATATTTTTCGATACATACAATAATTCTCCCGAAGCTGAGACCAATTCAATTTTTTCAATCGGGTAATCACTTTTAATAAAAGTAGGTTGTCCCGGTTTGGTTGGATTGGGATACAATACTACATTTTTCTCTGTACTTCTTGTTTCTTCAGTTCCTAAAGTAGGTGAAGCCACCTGGAATTGCACTCTGTTCGACACTTCTGTATAGGAATCATTGGTAAACATGACCATGTAGTAATTTCCTGGTGTTGCAGGTACAGCTGTTCCCTGAATGGTTTTTGTTCCCTGAGTTACTCCATCAAAATAAGTATAAGAAACAAAATTATCATCCGGTGTCTGAACACTTTGAGGATAAATTCCTAACCAGTCTTTAATGATTCCCGGAGAGTCTGTCCATGAAGCCGTAATATTTTCTCCCAAAGTATATACAGGTTTGTTAATCCAAAGATCGGTAACGATATCACCTACTTTGAAGAATACCTTCTCCCCGATTCCGTTATATCCATCTTCCAACAGATACTGAGCATAATAATATCCTTTTGGAAGCCCTGTAAAATTCAATGTTCCGGATGCAGTTGTCACATAGCTCCATTTGATAGAAGCTGTAGTTCCCGGAGTCTGTCCCATTTTATAAATTCCGATCCAGTCTTTCTGTAAGTTCGGTCCATCTGTAAAATTGATAGTAACCGTTCCTCCTACCGGATACGTATCAGCAGTGGTCTGCAACTGTACTTTCGGTCCTACATAGAAATTTTTCCTTGGAGTGATTTCGGTATATCCTCCGTTTGCAAAGAATCCTGCAAAATACTGACCTTTAGTAGCCAGACCACTATTGAAAGTTACTGTTCCTGCAGTCTGTCCATTCGTATAAATATAGCCTTGTGAAGTGGTAGAAGCCGGAGTTTGTCCTTTTTTATAGATTCCTACCCAATCCTGCTGATTTCCGGGACCTCCAGTAAATGTAACCGTGATAGCTTCATTCTGAGCATATTCTGTTTTGTTTAAAGTAAAAGTAGGATTTGAAACCACACTTCCTGTAATTTCGAACTGCTTCACATCACTCCACTCACTCCACTCAAGGTTTCTGTCTCTGTAACGTGTTTTTACATAATAGATTCCGTTGGGAATAGAATTCGCTGCCAATGTTGCTTTTGTGATGTCTACTCCATCATTCAGGTTTTTCGTTTTATCGGGAGTTCCGTTTCCGTCTTTTCCGAACCAGTTTTCAAAATCGCGGTAGAATTCCTTTTCAATCACAGAGAAGTTCGAGGCTTTACTGATCTGGAACTGAGTTGTATTTAAAAGCTCTCCATTAGAAGATGAAAATGCACTTCCATTCAATGTCAAAGGTAAAGTAATTGGCCCTGAGAAAGTATTTGTAATGGATGGCTTTGCCGGTTTGGGCTGATTTTTATATCTGTGGAAAGAGTCTACCAGCAAATTATTTTTCTTGTTGTAAACTCCACCGATTGAATAGCATTCGATATCCACTTTTCCGGTTGGAATATCTACTTCCACAATCTGATAGGTCCAATCTGTCAAAGTTTTCTGAACATCGTCAAAATCCTGTTCATTAGACATTCCCCAATATTGATCCCAGGCTGTTCCTCCGGAAATAATCTGATAGTTTGGCGTATTTTTAAGCTGACCTCTGTGGTATAAATGGTGGTGAGCCCCAACATGCATTAAATATTTATCAGAAGTTACCAGAAGCGGTACGGCATTTTCTCTTACCCAGGTAGAAATATCTCCTACATACTGCTCTGCCTGATACGGTCTGTGACTTAAAGAAATAATCCAGTCTACCGTAGAATCATTGTTGGCAGCCGTTAAGATCTGCTGAAGCCATGTCTGTTGTGCTGATCCGGTATGTTCAGAACTTAAACTTACAAATAATACATTTCCTGCCTGCTGGGCATAATAATTTTCATTTCCTGAGCTTATTCCTTTATAACTGATTTCATCAATATAAAAATGGGCATAGTAGGAATTCATTCCCATCGTTCCGTAGGTTTCATGGTTTCCTACCGTTGTCTGAATAGGCAGATAAGGTGATAGTTTGATATTCTTTTTAAAGTGAACATTTTCATAGTGATCCAATGTACCTACGTCTACCTGGTCACCTACCATAAAAGTAAGCGCAATATTATCTGACGGATCTGAAGCAGCTCCGAATTTTTCCTTGAGTTTTTTATACGCATTCAATGTAAGCGTATCATATCTTGGCTCTGCTTTGATCTGATTATCCCCCATAATAAGGAAACGGATCTTTCCATTGGCAGTTACCGCCTGTCCCGGTAAAGGAAGTGTTCTGAAATTGTAAACGGCCGACTCACTGGTTCCTGTTTTGATCTTATAATAATATTTGGTATTCGGCTGAAGGTTAGTAATCTTTGCAGTGTGGTAATAGTAATTGTTGTTGTATCCCGTATCTGAGAAGATGTTGGTAGTTCCCGTTACGGTAACGTTCAGATTCGCTGGAGAATCTCCATAGATTACTGTTGTTTCATTATTGGAAGCTGTTTTCCAATTGACGATCATAGAATTCGGGGTGGGATTTTGTAAATAAGGATACAAAGCCTGCCCGAAAGCCATCTGGACCGCGAAACAAAAAAAGAAGAAATAATGTTTCATAGTAGCTTAAGTTTTAAAGTAACATATATTTTTAAGTTGTGAATCAGGAATTTAAAAACCGTTATCCGGATTTTTTACTTCGGGCAAAAGTAGAATTCCCATATAAACTCTGTCTGATGGGATTTTAAAGAAACCGTTAATTTTTCAGCAAAACCGGAATGAAAAAATTATAGTTTTTAGCACATTAAATATTTGGTATATTCAAAAACTATTTTGTACATTTGCAACCTGTTATTCAACCTCTGACGAAGAACGTGTAAGTTGCTTAGCTTTAACATTTTATTTTATTAATAATGGATTTATTAAAGTACGTACAAGACAAGTACATTGCGAAAAAAGAATTTCCTGAATTCAAAGCAGGTGATACAATTACTGTGTATTACGAAATTAAAGAAGGACAAAAGACCAGAACTCAGTTCTTCAAAGGAACAGTTATCCAATTAAGAGGTACTGGTTCTACAAAAACTTTCACAATCAGAAAAATGAGTGGTGATGTAGGTGTAGAAAGAGTATTCCCTATTAACATGCCTGCACTTCAAAAAATCGAAGTTGATAGAAGAGGTAGAGTTAGAAGAGCTAGAATTTACTACTTCAGAGACCTTAGAGGTAAAAAAGCAAGAATCAAAGACGCTGCTTACAAGAAGAAATAATTCAGACAACAATACATACAAAAAGAGGCTGTTTACGTGTAAACAGTCTCTTTTTTTGTTTCAATATTTTTTACTTTCTATAAGGAGTACCTTCTCCGGTTTCCAGAAACTTTTTCAGACTGGCAATAAATTGCAGCCAGCCATTTGAGCAGATCTCATAACATTCAATAGCCGGGTTCAGACCGATATGAGTAAGTTTTATCCGGCTGATCCCTTTCTTTTCCTCTATTTCCCATACAATTGTTGTCCCGATCCACTCTGTTTGGTTCTTTAATTCAGGAAGAGCAATTAATGAGTCTTCAACAGACCATACAACTTTTGCATTGGCGGTTAATTCTTTCACACGCATTGTTTTGTGAATCTGATCTCCAAATCTTATGGTAAAAAGATTTCCTACCTCCGAAGAGGATCCTTCAAACAATTCGGTCCACCAAAGAGGAATTTCATGAGTCAAAGCATGATATATTTTATCTGCAGTAGTGCTGATCTCTATTACACATATGTAATTCTCAACGTTATTGGTATTCATTGTTTTCATAAATATTGTATTAGGTAGTACAATTTTATGAAAATTACGAGGAATCAGGCTTTTCATAGGGCAAGAAATATACGTTGAAATTCTTGAGCAGAAGTCATTTTTAGAATTTTGTATGACACCAACCTTGTCAAGGTTGCGAACCTTGACAAGGTTAACAATCGTACTTTTTATCAGCTGCAAAAAGACTATTCATGCGCCATAAGATATTGCAGAGGTGTTGAACCTGTATGTTTTTTGAAAAACTCAATAAAAGCACTGTCTGATGAAAAGTCAAGGATATGCGACACCTCTCCTATTGAATTACCTTCAACCAAAAGCTCAATAGACCTTTGTAACCTCCATTGCTGTCTCCAATCCTGATAAGACAATCCGGTTTCTTTTTTAAAAATGCGACTGATTGTTTTCTCCACAGCTCCGGTCTTTTCGGCAAGGTCTTTCAGCATTGGAGGCATAGAATGACGTAGTGTCCATTCTTCAACTGTTCTTTTAAAACGTCTGTCCTGTGGCATTGTAAGTTCCAGTTTTTCTTCCGGAGCCCTTTGCATTTCATCCCAGAATACGTTTAAAAGATTGGTTTGATCATTTTTGAGAGCTGACCATTCCCAAAAACAAATCCTTTCTATAATTTCCTTTAACAAGGCGTTGACATGAAGAACTTTCATATCTGGTTTTATATACTTTTGGGAATAGTCTTCATCAAAATAGATGGATCTATAGGCTACAATATTCCTGAAATTTACACGATGAACTTTATGGGCAGGAATCCAAAGCATTCTGAACGGAGGAAGAACAAGCTGCCTGTCGGAGGTAGTCACTGTCATACAGCCTGATGGTGCATACAACAGTTGAGACTTTGTTTTATGAAAGTGAAAACCGGAATCATGCAATACCATATCAGAAGCTATCCCAATTACTTTTTCTTGAAGAGTATCTGCATTGAAGCTTTCATTTTGCTTTAGTATAGCCATGTCCCATTTTTGATGTTTTTTGTTTTTATATCATTATAAATATACATTGATTTTTTGGAAACTTTGCATAAAAAAATGAAAAAGACAAATCCTATCTGGCTGCTTACTTTGCTTGTGATGCTTCCACAGTTTGTAGAAACTATATATAGTCCCGTTTTACCGACAGTACAGGAAAAGTTTGGAGTGAATGAAGAATCAGTTACCTTAACGATCAGTTTATATTTTATAGCTTTTGCGCTGGGTGTAGCATCCTGGGGCATTCAATGCGACAGGATCGGAAGAAAAAAATCATTGGAATACGGTCTCATTACCTATGGAATCGGAACTTTGGCAGCTGTTTTTGCACCTGATTTTATCACTCTTCTTATAGCCAGGATTATTTCTGCATTTGGAATATCAGTGGGTTCCATTGTGACACAAACCATTTTAAGAGACAGCTATGACAAAGATAATCTGAGTAAAGTATTTTCCTGGATCGGCATTGGCTTATCTGTAAGTCCTGTAGTGGGAATGATTACCGGTTCGGTACTGGCCTCTTCTGTGGGGCATCAAGGTGTATTTATAACATTATGTATGTTAGCCCTATTATTCTTCATTCTCTCCCGAGAAAAAATTTCTGAAACCCATCATGCTCCAAAAGAAATCAGCATCAGTATTTTGGGAAGTTTGCTCAAGCGGATGCTTCGTGATCACGAAATTATCAGATGTTGCTTACTGATCATGAGTTTTAATGTGTTGTTATTTTCATACTATTCGCTGGCTCCTTTTATCTTTAAAGAAAATCATTATGCTCCTTATATCTTTGGGTACAGCAGTATGATACTTGCCTCAGGTACATTTGCTGGGGCAAAGCTTAACAGATATTTGTTATTCAGGAATATACAACCAAAATATTTAGTTAAATCAAGTACATATATAGCATTTATCGCCTCTATTTTCGTATGGATTCTGACAGGAACTGGAATTTATTTTTTAATTCCCTATTTCTTCATTGTGATGGCTTTCAGCCTTGCCATCCCTAATATACTGAGTACAGCGCTTATTAATTATAAGAGCGAAACAGGAAGTGCCGGAGCTTTATTAGGATTGTTTTATTATATCATGATAGGTTCAGGACTAATAGTGATTGGTTTTATACAGAATCTTGGAATCTCGTGTGTGCTGTTTTCTGGTATTGGAGTTTGTACTCTGTTGTTCTTTAAGAGTAGAAAGAATTAATTTTGAAACATTAAGTGTAATGAAGATGATAAGAATCGTTAAGTTTCATCAAAGATGAAAATTAAGCAGAATAATTAATTACTTATAAAACTTAATGTTTCAAATATTTTAGAGTTTACAATGAAATTATTGTATAAAATTATAAAGTGCTTCAATAAATTTAGGGTAGACTTCGATATGAGGAAGATGCCCTACATTTTCAATCTCTACAAGCTTTGAACCTGCAATTTCACGTTGGGTTTTCTTTCCCAATTCCTGATACTGTCCCATCTTCGGCTGAAGTTCTTTAGGTGCTCTGTCCTTTCCTATTGCCGTTCTGTCTCTTGTTCCAATGATAAGCAATGTAGGAACTTTGATATTTTTAAATTCATAACATACCGGCTGATTGTAAATCATATCCGTGGTAAGTGCAGCATCCCAGGCTACCTGAGGATAATCTTTATGAAGAGTCCACCCTGCGATTAAGTCAAGCCAGGGTTGATATTCTTCTTTCCATTTGTTGTCGTAATAGAATTTAAGCTGATAATTTTTATACGTTTCAGCTGTATTTTTAAGTTCAGACTGATAGGCCTGATCAATGGTCTGATACGCTGCAAAAGTTTTATAATCTTCCAATCCGATCGGGTTTTCAAGAATCAGTTTTTGTACTTTCTCAGGATATAATAATGTAAATCTGGTTGCCACCATTCCTCCCATTGAATGTCCTAAAACAATCGTTTTATCAATTTTCAGTTCATCCAGAACCGCCTTTGTATTTTCTGCCAGCTGCGAAAAAGAAAACTGATATCCATGAGGTTTTGATGATTTTCCAAATCCTATCTGATCAGGAATTACTACTCTGAATCCTTTAGCAGAAAGATCTTTAGCTGTTCTTTCCCAATAAGCCCCATTAAAGTTTTTTCCATGAAGAAGCATGATGACTTTTCCATTGGATTTTTGTGGCTGCACATCCATATAAGCCATTTTCAAATCTTCACCCTGAGACTTGAAATTGAGATAATGTACTTCATAGGGATATTGATAATCAGACAGCATTGCATCCAGAGGTTTTACCTGTGAAAACATAAAACCGGAGACTGTCACTGAAAAAACAGTTATTATATTTCTGAAATGTTTCATGAAACGTTTATTTTAAAGATTAAAATTAAAAAAAACCGCCCCAAAAGGAACGGTTTTAACTGTTATTTTTAGTTAAATATTTTTTAGACAATTATGCCATTGACACTTCTTTTTCTTTTTTTGAAGGTAAATTCATCAAAACAATAGCAAAAAGAATCAGGACAATTCCTACCCACTGGATGAGAAATACTTTCTCTCCAAGTAAAACAAAGGCCATTGTTACGGAAACCGGAAGTTCCAATGATGAAACGATACTTCCAAGTCCCAAACCTGCATTTGGAAACCCAACATTGAATAAGATCGGCGGGATAATAGTTCCAAAAAGAGCCAGTACAAATCCATACGTGAGAAATATTGAATAATTAAATGAATGGATATGTTCTGTATTATCAGTAAAATTCAAGTATAATGATTTTAAACCATCAAAATACATAGGCCCGATCTGAGCAAAGAATAAGAATGCGAAAACAACAACTGAACCCCCTGCCAGCATAATAATACTCTTTCTGAAAACCGGAAGATGAGTAGCCAGCGTATTAGAAGTGAACATTGTTAAAGTATATGAAGCTGCGGCCATCAGTCCCCAGAAAACCCCATGCCAATCCAGTTCTATTTCCATATTAATAAGATTAGTTGCGAGAACTGTTCCCAACAATACGATAACCACAGAAACCACTTTCCTTGTATTGGGTAGCTTTTTTGTAATAATACTCTCCACTACCACACTGAACCATACCGACTGCATCAATAATACAATAGCAATGGAAACATTGATATATTGCACGGCAATATAATAGAATAAACTTGTCCCACCCAAAGAAGTTCCTGCAAGCAAGAGCATTCTTACTTCTTTAGAACTTGGCATTGATAATTTCTGTTTTGAGGTTAAGGTCTGAATAAAGTTGAGGATCAAAAGTCCTGTCAAACCTAATACGAATTGGGAAGTAGTAACTTCTGAGGTGGTAAAACCATCATGGTAAGCCATTTTCACAAATGTGGCCAACATACCGTATATACTAGCTCCAATTCCTACAAATAAAACACCTTTTAGTATATTTTTCTTCTTCATAATTTTTTTAACAGCCTGCAAAGGTACGACATATTAATTTAATCATTCTGAAGTGTGATGGTAATAGATAAATAAAATCGCCACAAGCAAGCTTGTGGCGATTTTGAGATTGATTATAAAAGTAAATTATTTTTTAACCATTACTTTCGAAGCTGCTTCGAAACCTAGTCCTTTGATTTTAACCATATAAGTCCCGTTAACAAGATTGCTTGTAGAAATTGCTTTCTTGGCATCCGGTGAGATTTTATCTTCTGAAGAAACCAGTTTACCAGACATATCATACAATTCTACACTTACTTTTCCAAGAGTATTGCTTGGGAACTTAATATAGAACTCGTCTTTAGCAGGATTTGGATAGATAGAAATATTATTGTTCTTATCCGCCTTTACATCATTGGTAGCCAATAAACATGCTTCCGGAACATTAAAATCCTGAACCTGGTCATTAATATTATTTTTAACTCCTGCTGATGCATTTACTCCTAAGCCTCTTCTTGCAAACACGCCCCAGATCATACATTTATCCTGACCCTGAGTAGTTGCCAGCTCAGCTGCTAAAATTGCATTTCTCCCATCAATGAAGCTAGGGTTACAGCCTTGAAGCTTAAGGGCGTCCGTTACTAACTGTAATACTTTTGTGCTTCCGTTAGGTGTCGTTGATAATACATCTGAAGCATAACCATATTTTTCAACATATTTCCAATGAAGGTCCCATAACATGGTTGCCCAGACAAAACCAATTGAGTGTACATCCGGCACAACTGCTGTTCCGTTATTGTATTCCATTCCGTTGGTATTTCCGTACGTAAATCCGTTAATCGCCAGGTTTGTAGAATATTTTGCAGGTCTGATACCAGCTCCTGTGATAGCCTGACCTAATGCATAGGTTCCTGTACCTCTTGCTACTGTAGCATCGTCTCCAGCTTTATTAGTCAACATTAAGGCAAAGAAATCAGACCAACCTTCTCCCATCTGTTCCTTGCTCACTCCTGAATTCAAACAGTTGTATCCGGTACCGGTCATTCTGTTGGATATTCCATGGCCATATTCGTGGGTTACAATTCCGTTATCAAAACTTCCGTCAGGCGTCAGATTTCCTTTTAAAGTAACATTTACTGTTGTACTTGCTGCCAACTGAGTTTTGATATATTCTCCTTCTGCATTGGTAATCAATACTGAAGGAATGGTAATTGTAGGGTCATTCCCCGCCATATTTCCTATAGTAGAACCATTTACTGCATTGTTATAGATAATAGCCGCTTTAGCTCCTGCATCCTGAAGGTTTTTCACTTTTACTGCAAAAGCACATGTTCCTCTCTCAACCAAACCGATTTTTTCTGTCAGTGAACCTACAGGCAATGCCGTACATCCGTCTAAAACTGATGAAAGCGCCACATCTCCTGTTAATCCACTCATCGGTAGTGGATTACCAAACTGTGCAGTTCCTGCTCCCGGTGTACGGGAAACAGCAGCACTTGGTGCATTATAGAAGAACACTCTTCCAACAGGAGACCATAGATACATCTGCATTTTACCATTGTATCCATCCGGTGGTGAAGAGAAGTTTGCATTGTTTAATCCGCTTCCATCCTGCGCCTCAGCATATACAGAGTCATCATCTCCACCTACAGGTCCGCTTCCAAAATTGTTTTGCTGGAAGTTTCTTCCTGTTTCTGTAAATCCGAATTTGTAGAAAACGTCATGAATCTTGTTGTTCAGATAAAATAAATTCGTAATAGCAGCATTTCTGTTATTGGCAGGAGTTTCATTGATATTAAATGGGAAGTCAAAATTTCTTGTTGCCCCACCTTCTGCCGGTGCTCCTGTAAGGTAATCAGGTGCTGTTAAAGCCGTTCCTGCTACATCTTCGTAAGCAAAAACATTATTTCCTCTAGTAACAGTATAATGATTGGTTCCGTCAGAATGCCATCCTTCTGGGGAAGCAGTGAGATTCCAAGGGTTGGTAATGATTGATCTTGAGCCAAAAGTAGGTGCTTCTATAGGCAGAGGAAACACATTATATGACGCATTATCTGGTAAAAGTAATGGAATATTGTTATTCTGAGCGATATTGTTTTGAGGCCCAACTAATGTATTTTCAAAATGATTGGCATGGCTATACTCAGCATCTGAGCTATAGGCATCGTGATGAAAATTACAAGATAGTGTAAGATTATTTTTCAACAGAATATTTCCATTGTTGGCATCTACTACAATATTCCAGTAATTGGGAGATTTTGGTTCCATTAAGGTATATTCATACGCCAAACGCAGGTTTCCGCTCTCATCATTTGCATATACCAATCTTTGATTGGCTGAGGTAGCTTTCTTCTGAGTTTTTTCAAGGTACTCAAGAATAGTGAAGTTGGCAATATCAGGGTTTTTCAGATCTTCAGCAATCTTCTGAAGCGCTGTGGTTTTACTGATAGCAGCCATACCTGAAGTAGATGCTGTATAATCTTTAACAAAATTATCCGTATAATAAATAATTTTATTATCCCTGATTAATGCTGTTCCAACAGAACTGTATACCGGTAAACCTTTATAAGTCTGTAAAAATTTAACAACATTACCATTCAATGATTTTGAAGGATCTACATTATCAACAATGATATTATTCAGATCCGACTTCTTATATTCCCTTATTTTATTTTGAGAAATATAATCTTTAATCAATGTTTCATTATCCTGGCCGAACAATATTGCCGGAAACGCAGAAAATACCGCAAACAAAATAGGTAGAGCTTTATTTTTCATATCCATTATTAAAGCCGCTAATCTACAAATAATTCACATAACTTTAATGATTTTTATAGTAAAAATTAAAACATAAATTGATAATCACAAAAAATAAACCCTAAGAATAATTTTATATATTTCTCAATTAAGAGAACCCTACATTATATTTATGCGTACCACATTATATTTACAACATTATTTATTTTTTTTCACACATCCCTTTTCTCTAAAAAGATCATTTTAAAGGATGAATTTCTTATCAGCAGGGATTAGCCTTTATTTTTCATTTTATCCCCTATTTTTTTTCTGAATGGTCTATAAAACGTTATTTTATTATTCGACAGACAAAAAAAAGCCGCTCAAACGAGCGGCTCTTTATGTATGAATGGTTCAAAGATTATTTACCTTCTTCCATTTTTCTTTTCAACTCTGCTAATGCATCGATGTCTCCAAGAGTAGATCTTTCTTCGTTGTTAGAAGAAGAAGTTACGTTTCTAGAAGAAGCTTCTTTTACGTTTTTCTTCTCTTCGTCTCTGAAGATACCTGTGTGAGATACTACTACTCTCTTGAATTCTTTGTTGAATTCGATTACTTTGAACTGAGCATCTTCACCTTTTTTGATTTTAGATCCATCTTCTTTCTCTAATAATCTTGAAGGGCAGAATGCTTCTACTTCAGCATCTTCGAATTGAACAGAAGCTCCTTTATCGTGAACTTCTACAGCTTTACCAGCGTGGATTGTTCCTTCAGCATATTTAGTTTCGAATTTATCCCATGGGTTTTCAGTCAATTGCTTGTGACCTAGAGATAATCTTCTAGCCTGAATATCTAATTCAAGAACTACAACGTCTAATTTATCACCTACTGCGCAGAACTCAGATGGGTGCTTGATTTTCTTAGTCCAAGAAAGATCAGAGATGTAGATTAATCCGTCGATACCTTCTTCTAACTCTACGAATACACCAAAGTTAGTGAAGTTTCTTACAGTTCCTACATGCTGAGATCCTACAGGATACTTAGCTTCGATGTTTTCCCATGGATCTTTAGACAATTGCTTGATACCAAGAGAAATTTTTCTTTCTTCTCTATCTAAAGTTAATACTTCAGCTTCTACTTCATCACCTACTTTTACGAAATCTCCAGCAGATCTTAAGTGAGTAGACCAAGACATTTCAGAAACGTGGATTAATCCTTCAACACCTGGAGCGATTTCTACGAATGCACCATAGTCAGCAAGAACTACTACTTTTCCTTTTACTTTGTCACCTACTTTCAAGTCAGCAGAAAGAGCATCCCAAGGATGAGCTTCTAATTGCTTCATACCTAATTGGATTCTTGTTTTCTCATCATCGAAATCAAGGATTACAACTTTTACAGTCTGTCCGTCCTCCAGGATTTCAGATGGGTGGTTCACTCTAGACCAAGAAAGGTCTGTAATGTGGATCAATCCATCAACACCTCCTAAGTCAATGAATACACCGTAAGAAGTGATGTTCTTAACAGTTCCTTCAAGAACCTGACCTTTTTCAAGCTGAGCGATGATTTCTTTTTTCTGACCTTCGATATCTGCTTCGATCAATGCTTTGTGAGATACCACTACGTTTTTGAACTCAGGGTTGATTTTCACAACTTTGAACTCCATAGTTTTTCCTACGAACTGATCGTAATCTTTAATTGGCTTAACGTCAATTTGAGAACCAGGTAAGAATGCTTCGATTCCGTGAACGTCAACGATCATACCACCTTTAGTTCTAGATTTAACAAAACCGTTAACGATTTCTCCAGTTTCGTGAAGTTCGTTTACTTTATCCCAAGCTTTAAGCGTTCTCGCTTTTCTGTGAGATAATTGTAATTGACCAGTTTTGTCTTCTCTCTTGTCAACCATTACTTCTACCTCATCACCTACTTTTAGGCCTTGGTTGTAACGGAATTCGTTTAGAGAGATAACACCTTCAGATTTGAAGTTGATGTCTACGATAGCTTCTTTATCAGTTAATCTTACAACTTTACCAACTAAAACGTCGTTATCGTCAAGGTTGTTTAAAGATCCGTTGTAGATTTCTTCTAAATCGCTTTTTTCTTTTCTCGCATCTGCATCAAGACCTGATTCGAATGAATCCCAATCAAATTGTTCTGGTGCTACGTTTTGGTTTAATAAAACCTCTGCTGAATTTGTCTCTTTTGACATTTTCTAATAAAATTTGTATTCCTTCTTTTTTAACGGTTTGAATAAATGCGGATTAAAAAATACGGAAGTAATTAATTGTAAGTAATTTACTCTTCAAACCTTTTCGCCACAAAAGTGGGTGCAAAGATATGAATTTTATTTAAATTAAGCAATAGATTCCAGCAGGCTAATATTTAACTTATATATTTCAAAATCAATACTTTGATCAAAAGAATGCTTCGACTGAGTTTACCATGACAGCAGATATTGCTTTGTTCTAAATGTAAACAGTTATTATTAGAGATTTCATGCTGAGCAGAGTCGAAGCATCTATAACTAGTGGGGAGACAAAAATGAGATTCTTCATTTCGCTGCGCTCCATTCAGAATGACAGGAACGCAGAATTAAAAAAGAGCAATACTTTTGTACGCCACTCAAACTCTCCTACTCTAAAACCCTACCACTCTCAAACCCTCAAACCCTCAAACTCTCCCACCCATCACCCGCTTAAATTCATTACCTTTGCAGCATGGAATTACAGCCGATCTATCAAAAACTGCAGATTCAGGATATGAATCAAATGCAGAAATCTACTTATAAAGCGTCTGAAGACAATACAGACATTGTTTTACTTTCTCCCACAGGATCCGGGAAAACGCTGGCCTTTTTATTTCCTGTTCTCAGAAATCTGAAAAAAAATGTTCAGGGAGTTCAGGCATTGATCTTAGTTCCGGCAAGGGAACTTGCTTTACAGATTGAGCAGGTTTTTAAATCCATGGGGACAGATTTTAAAGTTTCGGTCTGCTATGGCGGTCATGACAAAAAAATTGAGGTTAATAACTTAATCGAAGCTCCGGCTGTATTGATCGGAACTCCCGGAAGAGTTGTTTACCACTTAAGAAATAACAATTTTGATCCGAAAACGATTAAAACGCTGGTTCTTGATGAATTCGACAAAGCTCTGGAATTGGGTTTCCATGATGATATGGAATTTATTTCCAATTCTTTAAAAGGACTTTCTCAAAGAATTTTAACATCTGCCACAGCCATGGATGAAATTCCGGCTTTTACAGGCTTAAAAGATGAAAAAGTAATCAGTTTCCTTAAAGAAAATGATGTAAAACCGGATCTCCAGCTGAGAAAAGTAATGACTATTCCTGAAGAAAAACTGGATACACTTTTCAATCTGGTTTGTAAAATCGGAAACAAAAGGACGTTGATTTTCTGCAATCACCGTGAGGCTGTAGACCGTATCTCTGAACTTCTCAACCAAATGGGAATCGACAGAGAAACCTTCCATGGTGGTATGGAACAGGATGAAAGAGAACGTGCCTTACTGAAATTCAGAAATGATTCTGCTAGAATTCTTATTACAACTGACCTGGCTGCCCGCGGACTTGATATTCCTGAAGTAGAATCTATTGTTCATTATCAGCTTCCTCCAAAAGAAGATGCTTTTATTCACAGAAACGGACGTACCGCAAGAATGAATGCCAAAGGCTTTGTCTACCTGATCATGACGGAAGAGGAAAACTTCCCGTTCATTAAAAATAATACCCCTGAAGAAAGTGTTGCCAGATTTACTAAAGTTCCGCAAAAAACACCTTTCCAGACTGTTTACATCAGTGCAGGAAAAAAAGATAAAGTGAACAAAGTGGATATTGTAGGATATCTGCTAAAAAAAGGAGAACTTCAAAAAGAAGATGTCGGAATTATTGAAGTAAAGGACACCACTTCCTATGTTGCCGTTGCCAGAAATAAAGTAAATGCTCTTTTAAGAAAGCTTCAGAACGAAAAACTGAAAGGTAAGAAAGTGAAAATGGAGGTTGCTTATTAAACCTTCTACTCAATTGTCATTGTGAACGATGAAGCAATCTCATCTCTAATGAAAAGAGATTGCTTCGTCGCTATGCTTCTCGCAATGACACAAAAATTATTTAATACCTCTCACCCTTGTAGGGAAAGTATATACAGATTTAGAGGCAGTAATGAACAAAATATCGTTATTTTTTCCACCAAAAGCTACGTTAGATGTCCATTTTTCAGGAATAGAAATATGATAGATTTTCTTTCCCAAACGGCTAAAAACATGTACGCCATCTCCTGTCAAATAAAGATTTCCGTGTTTATCCAGCTCCATTCCGTCTGAACCCATTTCACAGAAAAGTTTTTTCTCAGACAATTTTCCTTCTCCGAGTATATCATATACATAGGTTTTTCCGGCGTCAATATCAGAAATATAGAGTTTCTTTAATTTTTCGCTTCCAACAATTCCATTAGGTTGCGTGAAGGTATCCAGTTTCGTAACTTTTCCTGTTCTATCCCTGTAATAAAGGCTTTTATGCTGGATTTCCTGTTTAAAACCAATCCAGTAATCTCTTTCATACAAAGGGTCTGTAAAATACATCCCTCCAAATTCATCATTCCATACATCATTTGGCCCGTTCAATCTTTTTCCTTCAAAACCTTTTAGCAGAACTTCAACTTTTTTGTCTTTGGAAATCTTCCAGATCTCACCCTGATCGTCTGAACAGGTAATTAAATAACCGTCTTTATCAAAGTGGGTTCCGTTAGCTCTTCCCGTTTTATCTAAAAACTCGATCACTTTATTACTCTTCCAATCCCAATAATAAATCTTATCATTAGGCTGATCGGTAAAGTAAACATTCCCTTCTCGATCTGCTGATGGCCCTTCTGTGAAACTGAATTTGTCGGAAACCATTTCCGGTTGTACTCCTTCATAAAACATTTTACTATAATTTACTGATTGACAGTTTACCAATGCGAAAACCAAACCAATCATACTTATTTTAAAGATATTCTTCATACTTCATTTTTAAAGCTGCAATTTACGATATGACCCAAAAGTATCAAAATATTTTCTCATTTTGACACAATAAAACAACGAAAATAAAATGTCCCAATTGTCCTATTTTGGACGTAGATCATATTAGTAATAAAAAGATATAATCCGGAGCTTTGCAGTAACAGGATTGATCGCTTTTTTCAAAGAAAAATATTTAAAAAAAATGATGAATCCGGATGAAAATTGTACCAAAATACTTTATAGCATACAACAATGAGCGCAGAGTCCAACAATATCAAGTCTTTGGAAATTGAAAATGAAGATTTCAGAAATTCCGTAGGAACCATGGATGAAACCGGGAAAAGAAAATGGATTTTCCCCAGAAAACCTAAGGGAAAGTATACCAACTACAGAAATTATACCAGCTATCTTCTTCTTGCCATTTTCTTTGGGCTGCCTTTTGTAAAGATCAATAATAATCCTTTTCTGCTCATTAACGTGATCGACAGAAAGTTTTTTATCATTGGACAACCGTTCTATCTGCAGGACTTTTTTATTCTTGCTTTGGGAGCAGTAACGTCCGTGATATTTGTAATGTTATTTACAGTAGTCTTCGGAAGGATATTCTGTGGCTGGCTGTGTCCGCAGACTCTTTTTATGGAAATGGTCTTCCGTAAAATAGAATACTGGATCGAAGGCGACCGGAATAAACAGATGAAGCTTGACAGACAGGAATGGGATGCGGAGAAAATAAGAAAAAGGCTGACTAAATGGTCTGTTTTTCTTCTCATTTCATTGATTATTTCTCACTTCATGTTCATGTATATTGTGGGATACGAAGAAGTTTTCCGTATTATGCGTGAAGGACCAGAAGGAAACTCACTGAAGTTTCTGGTGATGATCTTCTTTACCATGACATTTTACTTTGTTTTCGCATGGCTTCGTGAGCAGGTTTGTACACTGGTTTGCCCTTACGGAAGACTGCAAGGAGTATTGATTGACAAGCAAACCATCAATGTATATTATGATTTTAAAAGAGGGGAAGGCCGTGCAAAATGGAGAAATAATGAAGACAGAAAAGCGGCAGGAAAAGGAGATTGTATCGACTGTAACCAATGTGTCGTGGTATGTCCTACAGGAATCGATATCAGAAACGGGCAGCAGCTGGAATGTGTAAACTGTACAGCGTGTATTGATGCCTGTGATGAAGTCATGGAAAAGGTTGGTTTACCTAAAGGATTGGTACGTTATGCAACGGAAGCCGAAATTGAAAATCAGGATAAGTTCCTCTTTACGCCAAGAATGAAAGCAACAACCGTTATCCTTGCATTATTAATTGGATTCCTTGGATTTTTAATGTACGATCGTGGTTCTATGGAAGCAAAATTCATCAAACCGGCAGGTTCTACTTTCTTTGTTAAAAATGGTAAAATCACCAACACCTTTATTTACACCCTTCTGAATAAGTCTAATGAAAAGAAAACCCTTTTCATCAAAGTCATTACCCCAACAAATGCAGAGATCACTTACTTCGGTTCTGAAAAAATCATATTGAAAGGAGATCAGATCCTGAAAGGAAACATTAATATTTCCTTCCCTGAAGAAGAAATTAAGTTCTCAAAACAGAATATGGTCATCGGAGTGTTTGATGAAAAAGGTCAGTTGGTAGATTCGTTTGAAACGACTTTTGAAGGACCGTTTAAGTTAGCTCTTTAGGTTGCAGATGGTAGGTGATCGGTGGCAGGTTGTAGGTGGTAGGTTGTTTGGATTAGAAAAAGTAGTTGATGCTTCCTTAATTCCCCTCCTCCGGAGGGGTGGCAAAAATTCAAAGAATTTTTGACGGGGTGGTTTACAACAATCTCTCCATTAAACTTTAAACTGCAAACCTTAAACCTTAAACTTTGAACTCATTAAGCCTTATATTTCCTCATAAACTGCGTAGGAGTCATTCCGGAGCTTTTCCGGAATACTCTTACAAAGTAGGAATATTCTTCATATCCTAAACGGAATGCAATTTCAACCAGGCTTTCATCAAGGTACATCAACATTCTTTTGGCTTCCAGCACGACCCTTTCTGTAATCACGTCTGTGGCAGTTTTTTGAACAACAGTTTGTGCAATCCTGTTCAGATGTTTGGATGAAATCCCTAATAAAGAGGCATAATGGGTAATAGATTTATGTTTTGTAAAGTTCTGTTCAATCAGATTTTCAAAATCCTGATAATGTTTAAAATAAGAAAGTCCGGCAGCTGAATCCATTGTATCAAAGTCCTTTGAAAACAATCTGGAAGCATTGATAAAAATCTGGGACATCAATGATAAAATCAGCCCTTCTTTCATGATACTTTTAGTCTGATGTTCTTCTCCCAATTCCTGAAATAAGCTAATATTTTTTTTAAGCTCACCAACATCCAACTGCAATTTTCTTGGAAAAGATACAGACCCAAAAAAGGGAAAATTTCTTAGCTTCTGATTCACATAATGCATTTCATAAAATTCCTGGGAACAAAAGAAAATATACCCATCAATATCCTCCGATAGCTCCCAGCTGTGAATCTGCCCCGGCGACAGAAAAAAAAGGCTTCCTTCCGACACTTCATATCTCTGAAAATCTATTTCATGTACGCCTGCTCCTTTGGTAAAAAGAACAGCAGCATAGAAATCATGTCTGTGAGGTTTCTCTATATGACGATGTCCCAACACCAAATGATTCTTCATCGTATTAAAATAAAAATCTGAAGTATTTTTACCCGCCTGGAAGAGATCGATATGAAGAACAGAAATCGGATTCATATATATGTATATATCGTAAGAATTCACAAATTTAGACAAAAAAGAATCAGTTTATCGTGAACCTTTATATCTACTACTACAAACGTTTGTTATTAAAGGATGAATTTAACCCCATAAATTCCTTTAAAACAAAGTATGACCGCACTTTTTACAATATATTTTGGATTAAACTTTAAAAAATTTTTATCTTTGAAGTTTAGGAGTTGTAAAATGAAAATAAATTTACCTGATAAGCTGTATTATTCGATAGGAGAAGTTGCGAAAGCATTCGATGTAAACACTTCATTAATACGTTACTGGGAACAGGAATTCCCAATTATCAAGCCTAAAAAAAACAGAAAAGGGAACCGATATTTCACTCCTGAAGACATTAAAAACCTTCAGATGATTTACCATTTGGTAAAAGAAAAAGGATATACCCTTGATGGAGCCCGCGTCGCCCTGACCACCAACAGTAAAATTTCCGAAACCATCACTCTGATCGACCGCCTGGAGTTTGTAAAAGCTGAACTGATTAAGCTGAAAGAGTCTTTAGGAGAAAGAGAAGAGGAATAAATGCTTTGAAAATATAAAACCTCCGCTGCAATTTATTGCAGCGGAGGTTTTATTGATATTAACATGGGAAAGTCAATAACTCACTATTGCTTTTTATTCAAAATTATTATTCTTTCTTAAAACTCACCACCAAATACTCTCCGTTTGAACAGTATTTCTTACAACTGTCATCTTTAAACTTTTCAGGCTTTTTGGTATACTCTTCTATATACCTGGCACTTTCAGCTGTATCAGCCGGAACTATAACAATATGGTAATTGTCAGCCACTGTACTATCGGCCTTTTTCAATGCCTCTTCCTTGTATTTCAATGCTTCTGTGTAATTCATATTTATATCGATTAATAAGGTGTGATAAAAAATTTACAAAAACCAAGCCGTTTGAAGAAATACTCTTACTTTGATGTAAGTAAAAAATAAAATAAATTTATTTAAAGAAAAGCAGAGGTGAACTTTAGACTTTGCCAGTTAAGAACTATGCTGCGCATCAGTCCTCTACTTTTTCCTTGAATATTGTTGAACAGCTTCAAATAGAATGATAGATTTCCGGATCTAATAAAGGCTCTAAAAAAGTTCAACGCTTTTAAATTTCCTAATATCAAAGCTATAATATTAGATGCAAACTTATAAGCAGGGTATTCGCCGTAATAGAAAGATAAACTCCTTATATTAATGCTGATAAACTTGCATCTTTCAAAACCACCACTGTTGCAGAGGTTTCGTTTTATTTGTGGACACGAGCGATACGCTCGCGCCAGCGGGGGGGGTGTACTGCTGTCTCCGGTAAATTGTTCACCCAGCCAATCAATTGCTCTTTCAAATAAATCCTCTGCTTTCTTTTGCTCAGGTAACAACAACTTCCTCAATATCTGTTATTCTTTCTTCAATAACTTCAGGGGTAATAAGTGGTTGCTGATTAGAGTTTCGGTAAGTTTCAGGAATCGCAGGAGAATTAGTAGAATTTTATATTTTATTTGCCCATATCAGATAATTTTCTTGTAATTCTTTTTTAATAATTTTTATATTCTCGTCCAGTATTGAAATTGATTTCTCTAAAAAATCCATTTTAGTAGGATTGTAAATATAATTTAAGATTTCTTTACTATTGGCCAAGTTATCATCATCAATGAAAATTGATGAAATATCTATTATACCAGAATCCCAAAATAGAATCAAAATACTTAATTTATCAGATTCAAATTCAAAAGATAAACCTTTATTTCCTAGAATAGATTTATTAAGAGGTCTAATCAAGGATTCTTTATTCAAACTATTCTCATCAATATATTTTTTCAATTCTTGAAATCTTTCTAAAACATTATTCATATTTATTATTTTACTATTAAAGGTGGAGTTAGATTAAACACTGGAGGAGTTAACATTCCTCCTTGTTTTTGCAGTATAAATCTTTGGCTAGCACCTGCTTCAGGATGAACTGCTTTCAACCAATTGGCTTGACCTCCATCTATTAGACTTGCTGAAGGGATATCCATTTCAGAGTACACCCAGTTCTTTGGAGCAGCATTCCAGCCATTAGGGCCGTTTGTAGAAAAGAATGTCATCCCACCTTGTTCTGTAATTGTTAATCCCGTATTAGCCATTTGATTATAAGAAGATAATGGACTCCAATGTCCAACCCTTGTCGTTCCTAACGGAAATTGTGTTTGAACACCTATAGTACTGGATAAGCTTTCACTTGCCAGAGAGTTTCCTGTGAGAGAAATTGATCCTCCTCCCAAAGTCAAAAATTTTAGACCAACTTTACCAAGAATATATTCTGAAGCAACGCCAGTTGGCGCCATTTGCATAGCAATCAAACCATTATATGCTAATTGAGACGAAGGGTTTGCATAAGGGTTGTCAGGGATAGCTCTAGCATAATTTCCAGCAGTGTAACTCTGAATTTGGGTTAGAACACTGTTAATATAACCATTAAAATCTGAATAAGAAGCGTTTCCTCCTTCGCCTAATTTTACATACCCACTCTCACCATTACCAATACGAGTATCTGAGACAACTGAATTATCTGCTTTAAACTCTGTATATCCACCTTGCTTATATGCTGCATCACCTTCTTGCATATTTTGAACAAAATTCCATTTCCCATCTTTTAATCCCCATCCTAAACTTTCTCTTCCATCAGGATCAATAAAATTAATAGGGTTACTGAACGCATAATTATAAGGACTATGTCTTGTCATCTTTTCCGCCAGCGGATCTACAACACCCCATCTTCCCAGATCTGGCATATACATCCTGGCTCCGTAATCATACATTCCCGTTTCCTACAATTCCTTCCCGTTGTACTTGTACTTATACGAGGGAGAATAATTCTTTAATAGAATTTATTTTGGCAAATAATTATGAATATCAAATAGACTGAATTGCTTATTTGATACATTAATAGTTTTTGCTTTTACCGAGTTTGGATTTGCCAGATCTGAAAACTTTTGAATTACTTTAAATAAGTAAAACTTTCCCTTTAAGTATTTAAAATATAATTCATATTCGTAATGATATCTGTTTCCATACTCAAAAGAATAGTAGAATCCATTTTTAGTTTTCCTTATAAAATTTGTAGCATAGCCTTCTACTTCATCTGTTGATAAAAGAGATTTTGTATTTATTATACATTTTCCGTTAGAATTAATTACTATAAATCTTTCTTCATTTTCTTTATTTATAGATTCATAAATATTAAAGTCTTTCTTATCAAATTTTAATTCTGTATTATTTCTTATAAAGAATTTATTTTCATCAGGACAAGAGTTGGTTTTTTCCTGACATTGTGCCAGGGTTATTGAGAAAACCAGAATAAAAAATATTTTTTTCATTACTAATTATTTTACTTTTTTCCAAAAAATACTATTTCCTCCTGCTACGGTAGCTTGTAGTCCATATTTTGTTTTTATTCCTGTGTTATAGTAAAAATTGCCATTTGACCAATTTTTAGGATTTGTAAAAACATCTTGCGGTAAATCATATTTTTTTCCGTAATATTTAACGTTTTTTCCATACTTAGATTGATTTGCAGATAAAAAACTATTGTAAAGATTCCCATCAATGCTAATACTTTTGTATTCCTCAAACTTATTTTGTGGTGTTCCGTTTGGTGATGCAAGCCCCCACGCAAGAAAATCCGTCCCGTCCCATAAAACTGCTCCCCCTGTTGGATCAACAGGGTTCGTTAATGCATCTATTACCCCGGCTCTTGCATAATTTGCTAGGTCAGAAAAATTTCCTTCATCTAATGATTTTTTGTTTGGTACACTTGAATATCCTGACATTAACAAAGAAAACATACTTTTTCCTCTTGCATCTGCTTCATTTTTATTAGCATGGGCAATATATAGATATTCATTAGGATCAGAAGAAAGTCCTTCTTGCTTTACAACTCCTGCGAGCATCTTAAATTGAGAATGAGTGATGCTTAATTCTTCAGCATTATTGAAAGTTGTTGATTTTGTTCCATCATTATTTTTTTTAACCGTTTTACTATCAGCAACATATACTTTATTATCGTTTTTACCGTCACTACCCAAGTATTTTCCAAGCTTTGTATAATAGTCACCCTGAGGCTCCATTCCATCCGGATCAATAAATCGCATAGGATTATCAAAAGCATAGTTATAAGGACTATGCCTCGTCATTTTCTCTGCCAGGGGATCCACAACACCCCATCTTCCAATATCCGGCATATACATCCTCGCTCCGTAATCATACATTCCACTTTCCTGAAGTTCTTTGCCATTGTACTTATATTGATACGCTGGATTTCCTGTCATTACATTATACCCCTCATGCTTCAATCCAAACGGATAATAATTACTTTCTTCAATGATCTCTGTTCCTGCTCCATTTTTAGCATAACTTAATCTAACATTTCCAAGGTGGTCAGTATAATTATACACATACTTTCCGGTTTCAACATTAAAATATCCTTCTGCGGTTGGGAAAAACTTTAATATCGAATTGGTATACTGAAAGCCATCCAGATAATCGGTGATTTCTGTTCCGAACTTTTCTTACCTTCTTATCTGGGGTATAGACACTAGCGAGACGCTCGCCAGCAGGGGTATTCTATTTTAAAATGTAGTTGTTAAGATTTCTTCTGCCTGTTCTTCATAATCTAAAATATAGATTTTTTTGCTGTTCTTAATAGTAATTTTCAAAGAACCTTTTGGCTTTATAATAGAATCTCCTATTTCTATTTTTTCATCCCATCCTGTATGAGTAGGTAAACTATCTCTTCCATATACAACATATGTAGCTCCGTGATTAGAATAATCAGTACTTTTTTTACTTACAATAGATTTAATAGATTTATTTTTAATTTTTATAAAAAGTAAGTTATTAAGATCTTCATTACTTACTGGAGTATTTTTATAATAAATAAAAATCAAAATGAAAATACCTAAAATTATAAACGAGCTAACAAGTATTATTGGTGGATATTTTTTATTTAAAAGCATCATTTTTTATCGGGATTAATAAATTTAGTATTTGTTCTTGTCCAAGCTGCACCTACATCTAATCCAAAACCGTATCCAACACCTCCAGTAGTATACCCATTTTTGTTTTTCCCCCAAGCATTTGGATTGACATTTTGCATGAACGTAGTGTTACTATCTGTGGATCCCCCATAACTAACAGTTGCTCCAACACCTCCTGAATACGAATTACCATACCCCTCAAAATCTTTAATATGAAACATCTTATCAGGATTTGTAGTTTTAATAGGAATAAAATCACCTCCTACTCCTATCATTAGTCCATTAGCTTTCCCATAGGAATAATAGAATTTTCCGTTCCCATAAGAATCTTTAACATAGCCTGCAGCGGCAGTAAATCCAGGCGTTATTAATGGTGCAAATGTGACACTTCCTTGAACAGCTAAACCACTTACACTTGTTGCAGAAGAAGTGATTTTTTCACCATTAATTGTTCTAATGGAGTTTCCGCTTTCAACGTTGGCAAGAGTAACACTATTATTTCCTGTTTTAGCTGTAGCAGAACCATTGGCATGCAGATAATACATCCTATCCTGTCCATTATTGGATTCTCCAAATTGGTACTTTTTGCCTAAATGTTCATAGCCTGCAATTTGCTTATTGGTATCTTTCCATACATAATCACCTGTCTTCTTGTTTCGATACCAGTCTGTTGCTTCTCTTCCATCAGTATCAATAAATCTCAAAGGATTATTAAATGCATAGTTATAAGGACTATACCTCGTCATTTTCTCTGTCAGGGGATCCACCACACTCCATCTTCCAATATCCGGCATATACATTCTCGCTCCATAGTCATACATTCCCGTCTCTTGTAACTCTTTGCCGTTGTACTTGTACTGATAAGAATTCTGCGTTGTAGCTGTATAATTATGCAACAATCCAAATGGATAATAATTATTGACTTCAACAATCTCCCCAGGTTTCCAAACATTAAAACATAACGGAGAATTACCAGGTCTTGGGTTATCACAGACTCTTGATAAATATTGCCTTGCTTGTATGATACCATCCTTATTGGTATCGGTATAGCTTAATCTTACATTTCCTAGATGGTCGGTAAAATTATATACATACTGATTCAGTAATGCATCATAATATCCTTCTGTTGTTGGGACAATCCTCAGCATCATCTCTGGAGTTTCATTAGGATCTATTGTTCCATCTATCTCTGAAGGTCTGGTAGATTTATACTGGAAACCATCCAGATAATCCGTTTCTAAATCTCCAAAGAGCTTCTTCACCTTTACTCCATCTACTCTGTAAATATATTGAGTTACTATTGAGTTTTGGGTAATCTGTTTAGGTAAATTTAGATAATTATATTGAATTGATGAAATCCCTTTATCAGGCTGGCTGATCATATTTCCGTTTCCGTCTCCAGTATCATTATCATACCCTATTATATTGGGCGTTGAGGAGTAAGGATACCCCGAAGAGTTCTGCTGCTGATCTGTAACTTTTACCAGCTTGTTTCCTACATAATCATACTTTAAATTATCAATCATCAAAGTGGTAGTACTTCCCGGGAGCAGTCCCTGACTTCTCACCAGATTCAGAACATTTCCATTTACATCATAAGCCAGAAGTTCATTGTACTCTTTTGCATATGGATTCGTATCTTTCTGATAAAAACCGCCCGTGAGCCTGTTTAAAGGATCATATACATAGCCATATCTTTTTAACGGTTCATTGTCTTCAGTGAGTGTTTTCCACGATACTTCAGCAATATTTCCGTTGTATCTCGGTTTTACTTTTTGATTGGGATAATCCGAATTAGGAATTTCCAAACCTTCCACTTTGTTATAATTAATCTTATATCCAAACAGATCACTTCCTAAGTTAGCAGGATCGTTGATCTGGGTCAGCCACCCACGGATATTATATTGGTAATCTATCTGCTGAAGCGGAGAAGAAGCCGTAACTCCTCCTACTTTTTTATTCGTAACCTGGGAAATTTCATTATAGGTATTCTGAGCCAGGATTTCTTCAGCATTATTATCAATCTTATGTTTATGGGTAACCAAGCGGTTCTGACTGTCATAATCAAAGGTTTCTGTGATGACCCTTTCGGTATCCGTACTCAGTCTCTTATGCCTTGTTACAGTCTGTTTCGTGATTCCTGCAAAATCAAGTTTGGATTCTGTGCGGGTATAGCCTCCCAAATGATTCACAGAATGACTGCCAATAGCTCTTCCTTTCTGATCATAATAGGTATAATTCCTGGTCCAGTTGTCATCCTCAATATTCTTTACAAAACTCATTACAGGTAGTCCTTTGGTACTTCTTCCATCAGCTGTATGAGTGTCTGTCAATACTGGTTCTCCCTGAATTGTTGAAGGAAATGCCGGATTAAAACTGTAGGCAGGATAAGAGTCGTAATAATTAACCGACAAAATACTTTCAGGGGTAAAATAGACAGCGGTATAATAAATATTGATTCCATTCCTTACAAAACCTGTAGAATGGCGCGCATCATAAATAACCAAATCCTTGATCTGATCCTGTATTGTCGCCCTACTGTCATTTGAACTGAATATGCCTGTATAGGCAACTCTTCCCCACTGGTCATACTTGGTCATCAGCCATTTTCCAGATCCTTTCATATTGGCATCCTGGCTAAGCATCAGCCTGTCGGCTTTATCATATACCATAAACTCCCAGCCTTTGCCGGGAAGCTTTTTTTCCACAAGTCTTCCCCTGCCGTCATAACGGTACTGATAGCATAAGGTATTGAGTAGATCATCCGTAATAGACTTATGAACAGCCAGAGGAGGAATAACAAAAGCCAGCTGATCATATTCATTATAAACATAATAGGTATCCACATGTTCTGCAGGGCTCATGACTTTTCTTACTAATACAACCTGTCCTCTACCGTTTTTAAACTCTATGGTTTCATTATCATCCTCATCTTTGACAGAGTTTTTATACAATTGGTTGGGGGCATAAATGGTGGCAGGCGATAAGCTCACTACACTTTTTGTAGCTCCATCTACCCAGCTTGTGCTCGTGGTAAACTGATAGACTTCATTAAATCCGTTGGTGTCATAGCTAAACTTTACAGATTTTCCGTTCCAGTCATTACCTACCTGTTTCTGCTCCAGAATCCGATCCAATGGTGAGCTTTCCAAAACTTTTTCAGAATAGATCTTTTCATTACCGTAGGTTGTAGGATAAACACCCAAAGGTCCTGAATAATAGTTTCCATTGCTTGTGGAAAGTTGGGGAACAGGAAGATAATCTTTGACCTGTCTTCCGAACGCGTCATATTCAATATGAGTAACCACATCCCGTCCCAGTGGTGATGCAGCTATGTTAACAATCTGTTTTGCCCTTCCCAGTCCGTCAAAATACTGTACAGATTCTGAGGATTTTGTAGCTGTGGTACCATTATAATCCAGATACGTTTTGGTCTGAATATAGTTTTCATTGCTTGAAATCGTGGAAAGCTGGGCATAAGTTATATTGGATAAGAGCAACGCTCCTATTGGTATTATCAATTTTTTCATCAGTTTTAGTTTTTATAGTTGTATTTCATTTCCTTCAACACTTTGCCATTCACATCGATCACTTTCTGAAGTCTGTTAGCAGAGTCGTAAACATAGCTTTCCCTGATTCCGGATGGTGGTGTGATGCTTCTTACTCCTACTAAAGGATCATAAGTGTAAGTGGTAATCTGATAACCGGATAATGCAG
>NZ_QDFZ01000008.1:0-85468 GCF_003347605.1 Chryseobacterium sp. KLBC 52
TTAATACCGTTTTATGATTAATTACAATTTCTTGTTGTTTCATAATCAGAGTAATACGACGGTATCCAAACCGACCTTTATGTCTATGATAAATTTGTTTTATCAAAGTTTTTATTTCTCCATATTTATCCTTTTTGTCAAGAGCTTTCTGATGGTAATAAAAACTGCTTCTGGCCATGCCTGTACAATCCAACAGGAGTGACAGATCATATTTTCGCCTTAATCCTTCGATGGCCTCTGCTTGTTCTTTTTGAGAGTTAAGGCGTCTAACTTTTTTAGAAAATCAATTTCAGCTCGAAGCCTTTCGTTTTCCAATAAAAGTTCTTCTTCTCTGGTCAATGGCTTATCAGACTTTCTTTTTTTACGTTTGTAATCACTCATAATGCCGGGTCTTCCTTTGGGGTTGTTCTTTAACCCTAAAATACCACTTTTTTCGTAATTCCTTTGCCAATTCAACACGGTAGACTGAGCTGCAATATTAAATCGGATACATGCTTCCCTTTGTGAGATATGTTCTGTTTCGATGGTTTTTAGAACTTTAACCTTGAAATTCAGGGAATAGCTCATGTTTTTTCGCGGGTATAGTCCCGAGATTCCGTACTTGCTATAAAAACCAATCCACTTGCGCAGATTGCTTTCATTAAATCCTTTCTCTGTTGCTATAGATTTAATTGAACGATGAGAATTTTTGTGAAGATTAATACATTCTAATTTAAAAGCAACGCTAAATTTTTCTTTTCTATACATAAAAAAATGCCCCTAAAAAGTGTCTAACTTTTTGGGGGCAGTCCAATTTATTTCTGGAGGCTTTTTTGTTTATCTTTTTTTGGAAAAATGCAAAGGCGCAAAGAGGGTAAATATTGTGCTTTTTTAAGGCGTGAGAACATTTCGACTTCGCTCAATGTAAGATTTTCAGCAACGTTGAATTTTTAAGATGTAAACCTTATAGGTTTCAAAAACCTATAAGGTTTAAGATAAAGCGAATCAGATTATCAACATCATTCAGAATCATATTATTAGCGATACTCAATTTTATCAGAGATAAAATCTTTGCGTCTTAATACAACATTTTTATATAAATCTAGCGACTTTGCGTTTTCCAAAATTCTCATAAGAATAGGTTCAAAAATATTTTCAAAATAAAACAGACAGACTGGTCTGTTCTTTGTTTTTTTTCCTACCTTTGTTCCAGAAAAGAAAAGCAATGAAATCTCCAAAAGAAAGAATCATAGAAACTACATTTCAATTGTTTGCCAGACAGGGTTATAACTCAACCGGAATTAACCAGATTATTTCTGAAGCAGAAGTAGCCAGAGCCAGTTTCTATCAATATTTTAAATCCAAAGAAGATCTATGTGTAGAATTTCTGAAGGTGAGACATGAATATTGGTTTGGTGAACTCAATACCTTTTTAGCCAAAGAAAAAGATTCAAAATCTAAGATCATCAATGCTTTCGATTTCTTAGTCTATATGAACGGAAAAGAGAACTTCAGAGGATGCAGTTTTTTGAATATTTTATCTGAGATCCCAATGGATAATACCAAAATTCTGACTGTTATTCAATCTCATAAAGCCGATCTCAGAAACTTCTTTTCAGAATTACTGAATGATGATGAACTTTCCGATCATATCTACATGCTTTTTGAAAGCAGTATCATAGAAAGCCAGCTTTTCAAATCCAATGAACTCATTGAAAAATCAAAAAAAATAGCCACCAATTTAATACATTAAGTTATGGAACAGAAACATCCGCTTCCGCCTTTCACTCTTGAAACGGCACTGGAAAAAATTCAACTGGCAGAAGATGCCTGGAACAGTCAGGACCCTGAAAAGGTTTCCAAAGCATATACCATCGATAGCGAATGGAGAAACAGAGATACCTTTGTGAATGGAAGAGAAGAGATTGTAGCATTTCTTCAGAAAAAATGGGAAAAAGAGCTTCATTATAAGCTTAAGAAAGAATATTGGGCACACACAGAAAATCGTATTGCTGTCCGCTTTGAATATGAATATCAGACCAAAGAAGGAAATTGGTTCAGAGCATACGGAAACGAAAACTGGGAGTTTGATGAGAACGGACTGATGGCGAAAAGATACGCAAGCATCAATGATCTGGCTATCCAGGAAGAAGACCGAAAGTTCAGATAAAATAGTAGAGGTTATACCGGAAGTTATATAATTGGACCTATGTCATTCTGACGAAGGAAAAATCTTATTAATAACCAATGATATGAGATTCTTCACTACATTTCTGAACTGCGTTCGCAGACTTTCAGCCTGTGTTCAGAATGACACTCCAAGAAATACTTTTTTAGATAAAATCTTTATAGCTTCCCTCAAAATTCATCATTTATAACTTATAATTCATCATTATTTTAACTGTTTTTTCCATGCAGCAGTTTGTTAATCTTCCTTCTGGTCTGCACAGAAACTTTATAGGCTTCATCACGCAGCTTTTGTATTTTTCCTACAGGCTGAAAAAAGATTTTACTCTCAAAAGGATTGAATGAAAGAAGTTCAGTGTTGCAGTTACGGGAATCCAGCAAAGAATCTTTTTCGATTTTTACTTCTCCGATTTTAATAAAAGGCGCATTTTTCCATTCCACATTCAGTTTATTGACAGGCTGGTCTTTCAGGTCATAACATATCTGTATCAGGACATCTGCAGTAAAGTCATGGGTTTGCAGATAATTTTTTAAAGAATCCTTCACCTTTTGTTTTTTTCCAATGTTCTTATCCACAGATTGAGGAGATAGCTTTATTTTGATGATATGATCTCCAAGCCGGTACGCTCCTATAGAATGATAGTCGAAGGAAAGAATAAAATCATTTCTTTTACGAAGGAGTTTGATCATATTACGAATCATATCACCTGTTAACAGTGAAGGAATTATTTTAATGATCTGAAGCAATACAGTAAAAGCACTGTTCCATTTTTTAATGTAAAATCTGTTGACCGCAGTAAACAATTTCAAAAAAGTTGAAACCGAATTGATAGGAAATAAAGGAAAATTCACCAATGGATAATTGGCAAGAAGACCACCGTTTTCATCTTTGATCTGCACAGCAAAGCCATAAGCCGGAATATCTTTTTTTGAATTTTTAATTTTCAGCTGAGCATTAGAGAAACGTATGGTAAGATCAAACTTTTCCTTGTCAAAATAGGGCTGCAATGATTCCGGGATATCGGGTTCTATCCAGAATGCACCCTTTGCTGCCGCATACGTTTTAGCATGGGCATTCCTGGTAGCATAATTGACATCACTGATGGAAGAGGATTGTTCAACAAAATCCGCAATTGTTTTTTTATTGAGTTCCAGAAGTTTTTTTTCCTCTTCATTCAGTTCATCAAACTTCTTATTATATTTTAATGGATTTGGCATTTAGTTTTTAAAATCCAATTATAACGCCAAGTTTCGAAATCTGTGTTAAATAAGTATTACAATTGTTTGAATTTTGTGGAAAAGATGTTTGAAAATAAGGAAATGTAAGATAATATGATTAATGAATAGTGAAAAATAATCTATTTAACTTGTTGATTATTAGTGTTTATTTATTTTTAATGAGAATGAATTAAAGTCATTTTGTTTGAAAGGAAAATACTTCTGGCTTTTAAACCTCCCGCATCGTGCTCTCATCTTCCAAACCCAAAAAGCCTTATCTTTGTAAAAAATTATAATATGGGAGTAGCAGATATGTTATTTAAACGTAAAAAAGAATTAGCAGAAAAGAACCTGAAAGATGGTAAAGAATATATGGAAGAGTATGGTAAAAGAGAAAGCGTTGTGCAGTTACCAAGCGGCTTGCAATATGAAATCATTACAGAAGGTGACGGTGCAAAACCAGGACCTAAATCTACTGTAAAGTGCCACTACCACGGAACTACTATTTCCGGGAAAGTATTCGACAGCTCTGTAAAAAGAGGTACACCTGCATCTTTTCCTTTGAACAGAGTGATTTCAGGATGGACGGAAGCGCTTCAGCTGATGCCTGTCGGAAGCAAGTGGAGATTAATTATTCCTCCACACTTAGCGTATGGCGATCAGGAGATCAGTAAAGAAATCGGACCAAACAGTACACTTGTTTTTGAGGTTGAATTGCTGGATATTAAATAATCCTTCTTAAAAATAGATTAAAAATTTACCTGATTTCAGGTAAATTTTTTTATTTGTACTATATTCGTATTGATGAATTGTAGAATGAAGCAGAAAAAAGAGATGATTTTACAATATGTCCGCGCAACACAAAATAGGACTGTATGAAAAAACTTTTTTACCTTTTAATTGTTTTCGGGCTTCTTACTTCCTGTGTTTCCAGGAAGAATCAGGCTATTCAGCAGAATATTCTCACGCTGAAAGACAGCTATTGTAAAGCGCCGTTCAAATATAACTACAGCAATAAACTTCCGTCATATAACTCGGACTCTATCTTAGCAGCCAATAAAGAATTAAAAGAGGTCTTTTCTGATCAGAGTATCCTCATCTTAAATGCACTGGATAATTTAGATGAGGTTCATGATATTATTGATCTTAAAAAGGATTCATCCCTTGCTTCTCAGGTTAAAGTTTTACAGTTAAAGACAAAAATAAACAGCAAAATAACGATTGCTCTTACGGAACTGGATGCTGTAGCTGCAGAATTTGACTGTGAAGGGGAAAGAGTAGCCCAGATTGGAAATTATGTAGATAATCTCAATTCATCAAGAAATAACAAGCTTATTTTATATTCAATCGTTGCAGGAGCAGCAGCTTCCATAGCAGGCGGAATTGTACATGATCAAGGCTGGAGTAATGCCATCGATATAGGCGGAGGGGTTCTGGGAGCAGGGTTTGGACTGGCAACCCTTAATCCAAAAGGAAAAAAGGTAGAGTTTATTCACCAGAGAAACCTTTTAAGAGATATCTGGAGAGAAAAACTGGAATCACCCAATTTTCCACCCTTTATCTGGTATATGTATACAGAGAAAAAGTTTTCCAATAAAGAAGAACACTCCATTATCGGAAATATGAAACAGAGGTGGCTGCATTACCAGTTTGATGACAATAAAGAAACAGCAGATAAGTCTGTAATCTTCAGCGATGGAGGTTTTTACAGGGCAGATGATCTCCACAACCGTGCAGCCATGCTGAATCAGATGCAGTCGGCAACCCGTACCATCAATCAAAACATCAATTATTTGCTCCTTGATCTGGATAAATTAATCCTTTAAGAAAAATTTAACTGTAATAAATTTTGTTACATTTAAAAAATGTATATCTTTGCATAGTAATTACAATGAACAATACAAGATTTGCTACGGCAGTACATATAATGACATTATTGGCGAAAAGCCCTCAGGAGTGGCTTACTTCTGACTGGATGGCCGGTAGTATCAATGTGAATCCGGTGATTATCCGAAAGGAAATCAGCGTATTGAGAGAAGCAGGTCTGATTATCAGCAGACAGGGAAAAGAGGGAGGAAGCCAGCTTGCAAAGAATGCTGAAATGATCACTATTTCCGAGATCTATAAAGCAGTAAAAAATACAGAAGTATTAGGCAAAAAAAATCAGAATCCCAATCCTGCATGCAGTGTTGGAAAGGAGATCAACAATCATTTAAATACATTATTTGAAGAAACAGATCAATTGGTGGTAAACTTTTTAGGAGACAAGTCATTACAGGAATTTACGGACCAGTTCGAATAAAAAAATTTCATCTTAAATGTAACAAATTTTATTACAATTTAATTAAAAATAAAACATTATGAAAAAAGTAGCAGTAATCGGTGCAACAGGATTTGTAGGAGCACACGTAGTATCAGAATTAGCAGAAAGAGGATATGCGGTGGAAGCATTGGTAAGAGATGCATCAAAAGTGAAAACACAGGAAAATGTAACTGCAAAAAGTGTTGATGTAAATAATGTCAATGAACTGGCTGAGGCATTGAAAGGAAGCGATGCCGTAATCAGTACATTCAATGCAGGATGGACCAACCCTAATCTTTACAATGATTTTTTAAACGGTTCCGAGAATATTGAAAAAGCTGTAGAACAGTCTGGCGTAAAAAGACTGATCGTGGTAGGTGGGGCAGGAAGCCTTTACACGCCGGATAATGTACAAATCGTGGATACTCCTGATTTCCCTGAAGCTTACAAACCTGGTGCTACGGCAGCAAGAGATTATTTAAACAAAATCAAAGAAAATAATACGCTGGATTGGACATTCTTCAGCCCTGCCATCGAAATGAACCAGGCCAATGTAGGAGAAAGAACAGGGAAGTACAGAACTTCATTGGAAACTCCTGTATTTGATGAAAACGGAAGAAGTCGTCTGTCTGTGGAAGACGTAGCCGTAGTTTTGGTAGATGAATTGGAACAGAATAACCATATCCGTGAACGTTTCACAGCAGCTTACTAATCGATAAAAGAACAGAAATGATACAAAAAAAATTATGGTCGTTAGTGGCACTGTTGGGATTCATCAGCATATTTGCCGGGAATCTTAAAGTGAAAGTGTATAATCCGGGAACAAAAGCTATTTTTCCCATTACCTCTACCATTATTTATGGAGATAAAGATGCTGTACTTGTAGATGCTCAGTTTCAGAAACAATATGCAGAACAGCTGGTAAAAGAAATAAAAGCAACAGGAAAGAACCTGAAAACCGTTTTTATTTCTCACAGCGATCCGGATTTCTATTTTGGATTGGATGTGATTAAAAAAGCTTTTCCTAATGCTAAAATTATTTCAACAGCGCAGACTGCTTACCTGATATCAGCTTCAAAAGATGATAAAATGGGAGTGTGGAAACCACAGCTGAAGGCAGATGCCCCATCAGAAATTATAGTTCCTGAAGCAGTTACTTCGATTCCTGATCTTGAAGGAAACAAAATTGAAATCAGACAAAATCCTGAAGATCCTGCCCATAGCTTTCTTTGGATTCCGTCCATCAAAACCATTGCAGGCGGGATTTCAGTTTCTGTTGGTTCACATCTCTGGATGGCAGATACTCAGAATGTAAAAGCAATCGATCAATGGATAGCACAGATTGATGCTATGAAAGGTTTGAAACCGGAGAAAGTTATTCCTTCTCATTTTGGAGAACTTTCCACATCACCACAATCTCTTGATTTTGTGAAAAACTATCTGGAAAATTATAAACAGGCAGTTACTGAAAACAAAACTACATCTGCAATTGTAGATTTTATGGTAAAAAAATACCCTGATCTGCCAGGAAAAGAAGAACTGGAAATGGGAGTAAAGGTTTATCTTAAAGAAATGGACTGGGATCTTAAATCACCCTATCCGGCCATCGGACATAAAGTGGAAGTGGACTTTGGAGAAGTAAAATTCGTTCTCGACTTTAAAGATAATAAAACCATGACATTCACAGGAACAGCCGGAAGTTCAAAAAACAGTACAGATACCGTAGAATATACTGCTGTAGAGGTAGCAAAAAATGTTTTTATGGTCTATTGGCATGAGCCGCATCTTGGTTTCAATGTAACCCATATTCAGGATTATAATAAAAATATCATCTATTCGAATATTGCTGGTCCGGACGGTACATTTACCCACCCGAAAGGAACGCTTAAAATCTTAAAGTAAAAAACAGCTGCCAATGCAGCTGTTTTTTATATCAATTAAAATGAAATATCCTCAACGCTTCGTTAAATCAGCTTGCTGATTCCAACTTTGCCTCCTTAGACTCAAAAGAAAGCAAATTAAAAACTTTGCGTTAAAATTACCTCTCACAGATTTTCAGATTATGCAGATCTATGATCATGAAAATTATATTCGTGATTCGTGATATTAGTGAAACTATTCGTGTTCTTCGTGTTTAAAAAAGGCCTTTAAATGAATACTCTATTTTTTAAAACCAAAAAACTGCCTCATAAGAGACAGTTTTCTTTTTATAGATTCATAAACAATTTCGGGTTAATCGGAGTATTGTTTTTGTGTACTTCATAATGAAGATGAGGCCCGGTGGAGCGCCCGGAATTTCCGGATTTTGCAATGACCTGACCTACTTTTACTTTTTCGTTTACTTTAGCAACAAGCTGAGATAAATGTCCATATAAAGTAGCCAGTCCGTTTCCGTGAGAAACAATCACACAGTTTCCATAGCCTCCTTTTTGTCCGGAAAAAATGATTGTTCCGGCAGCAGCAGCTCTTACATCAGAGCCATAGGCAACAGCAATGTCCAGCCCTTTATGGAACTGCATCTGATCAGCTTCAGCAGGTGGATTGTTTTTTTCAGCCACAGCAGTTTTAGTTGCAGGTGTTCCCGAAGCAGCTTTTGTTGTCGTTGCAGGAGCAGAAGTTGCAGCTACAGGAGCCGCTTTTGGGGTAACCATAACTTTTACTTCTCTTTTATTTCCATAGCTGTCCGTAAGTTCAATGACTTTTTCCACAGGTTCAGCTTTTACTTCAGGCTTGGCAGCTGCCACTACTGTTGGTTTTGCCTCTGTTGCTGCACTTGATCTTACCGAAGCAAAAACAGTTTTGAAAGGAATAGGATTTTTTCTTATCCCGAAATTAGAGGAAATATATCCGTCAGTAGGCATTCCTAATGGAACCTGCATTAGTTTTTTCTGAAGATCCATCAGATATTGGCTGTATCGGTTAGCCTGTTTGGAAAGATAAATAGAATTGGAGATACTGTCCTGGTTGAGCATCATTAGTTTTTCATTAGTGATGTCTTTGGACTTCAGGAAGGAGTTGAGTTGAGCAACGGTTTGATCTACAAGAGTAAGATCAGTTTTCATTTTTAAATAATCTACACTGTCTTTTTCAGTGTTTATTTTTACAAGGTTTACTTCGTAGGTTTTGTCATCTCTTTCAGAAAAGAGCTTCGCAATGAATACACCTTGTGCAAAAACTACTAGTAAAAGTCCTCCCAGGAGAATGTTTACGTTCTTCTTGCTGTTTAGAAATTTTTTCATATTTCTTCTCTTAGTAAGTTAAAACGGTTTTGAAGCTGCAAATTTAATTAAAAATAAGCTTTGTGAGTTATTTTTAATTAAAATTCAGTTTTTTCTGTATTTAACGGCTAATTAGCTATTTAATTGTATTGTAGTGTTAATTTTTTCAGAAAATGGCTTTTATCATAGTTTCAAAGCCCGCGTTACGTCTTTGTTTTAATATCTTTGCAGTTCACATTCCAATTATGGCTAAAAAGAAAATTATTTCAGAATCTTCGAATCCAAAAAAGAATAAAAAGGATATTTCTGTAGGAGTTGTAGGAAGCGGAAGTTTTGCAACCGCTATTGTAAAAATGCTTGTTGAAAACTGCAAAGTAGTACACTGGTGTGTAAGAAATGAATTTGTAAAAGGAGCTATTGAGCTTCGTGGACATAACCCGACTTATCTTACGGCTGCCCATTTTAATCTTAAAAGTTTAAAACTGACAACAGATATTAACGAACTGGTTACTGCCTGTGATGTTATTGTTCTGGCAACACCGTCTATCTATCTGTCTGATATGTTGGATAAAATGACCTGTGATTATTCAGATAAAATCTTTATTTCAGCAATTAAAGGAATTATTCCTAAAGTAAATGACGTGGTAGCGCACTATCTGCGTGATGAATTTAAAATTGGTTTCAGAAATCAGGCCGTTATTGCAGGTCCTTGTCATGCAGAAGAGGTGGCTATGGAAAGACTTTCTTATCTCACTATTGCGGCCGTAGAAGATGAGACTGCTGAAAAACTTGAAGGAATCTTCAGTTCAGATTTTATCAAAGTTCATACAAGCAAAGATATTTTAGGAAATGAATACAGCGCCATTCTTAAAAATATTTTTGCCATCGGAGCGGGAATAGCAAGTGGATTAGGATATGGAGACAACTTTACAGCCGTATTTGTTTCCAATGCGATCCGTGAAATGGAAACATTCCTGGAGGCGATTTATGAGGCACCAAGAGACGTGAATGAAAGTGCTTATCTGGGTGACCTTTTGGTAACGGCGTATTCACTTTTCTCTAGAAACAGAAACCTTGGAAACCTGATCGGAAAAGGATATACCGTGAAGTCTGCCATTCAGTCTATGAACATGGTAGCAGAAGGATATTACGCAGCAGATTCCATTTATAAGACTGCGAAACAGAAAAACCTTAAACTCCCGATTATTGATACCGTATATGCTATTTTGTATGAAGGTAAAAATGCTGAAAAGCAGTTTAAAAAACTGACCGCAAAATTGAATTAAAAAAACAGGACCTTAAAAATTAAGTCCTGTTAAACATAAATAATGAAACTTAAGCATTTTTCATGCTTAAGTTTTTTTTATAGACTCATCTTGGTAATGACAAGTGATAATGATGATCTTACATTAAGATTACTGGCAGTAAAACCGTTTCCTGTATCAAATTCAAACTTCTGACGGATCGTTGTTGGAGCTGCCAATGTTAAAAAGTAACTTCCCTGGAAAAATGTAAAAGAGCTTGACAGCTGGCACATTCTGTTGGTTTCTGTAATGGTTGCGCTGGTAGCAGAATTAATCAGATAAGAACGGGTACAGGTGAAATTCTGGGAAAGATACTGTGTGTTAGCTGTACCGTTATTATTATTCGCATTGCTGGAATCCACAGAATACCGTACAATATAAGTTCCGGCAGGCAGGGTAATCGTTGAATTATCCGCTCCTAGTGAAGCTCCTGTAATTTTATTTGAAGTTACCGTAAAACTTCCCAATGTATTATTCGTGCTTCCGGTAGGAATAAGTACCCCCGGACTGATCAACAGAGACATGATCTGAGGTTCAGAACCGGAAACCACAATACGCTGCCATTGATTTCTTACCCAAACATAATATCCTTTCGGAAAAGTAGATGCTCCTCCGCTATTGTAGATAATAAGCCCGTCTGCAGGATTCGCAATGGGAGTGGAGGTACTGTTCAGAACAAGCAGATCATATTGTGGAAAAAGAACGCCTTTATTGGAAGAACTAATGTCCAGAACACTGCTCGCATTGGGAGCGTTTGTATTAATACCAACTTGTGCATTTGAGAAAATGCTTAACAGTATCATACAGATTATGTAAATAGATGTTTTCATTGTGCAATTGATTATTGATTAAGGGCTGATCTTTGAATATCAACTTTAGCATTCGTGATGATGATTTCTCCGTTATTAGGCGTTGTTCCTCCGGATCCGTTCTGGTAAGTTCCTCCCGCATCATGAGCAATGGCAGGAACTAAAAGAATAGGAGCTGCTGAAGTAGTCACAAAAGAGAAACTCATATTCAGGGTATGGGTCTTATTACTGGCAATCGATTGGGCATTGATACTGATTGTTTTACCATACTGATTTCCGCTGGACGGATCAATAAGCTTTACAAGATATTGATGCAGATGAACAGAAGTTCCCCCGATTCCGGCAGCAGTACTTTCAAGAGCTGTTCTGATGTTCAGGCATACATTCACCAGATAACCGCTGTTCCCGGGAAGTGTGATAATTCCTGTAGAAGTATTGTATAAAGCTCCGATATCATTGGATACAACAGTAAATGCGGCATCGCTGAAATTTTTGTAAGTACCGTTCGCAAAACCTCCAAGTATTGCATAGTCAGACGTGCGCTGAAGCATCATATAATCCACCAGATTATAGGTGTCAGACAACTGAGTCCACCTATTGTTTTTCCAGATATAAAGCCCGGGACTGATGGAGTTTCCTTTATTGTAAACAACCAGTCCTTCTGCAGGATTATTTACCGGAGAGGTATTGTTCAAAACGTCGATAATATCCACTCTTGGAAGAAGTACTCCTTTACCGGCGGTCTGCGAAACATCCAGAACGGCTGAGCTGTTTACCGAGGTTTTCCCAATAGCAACCTGTGCATATAGGATGTGAGCTATGATCAATAATAGCAGGATATAACTTTTTTTCATATGTTGATTGTTTTTTTATAACTGAGATATTTTAATATAGGAGCCGGTAGGAATTACATTCACAAGATCATAGAATGTACTGTTCTGCATTCTTCCGAGATTTAATCTTAATCCTCCTATAATATTGGCGTTCACATTAGCAGGAACGGTGTAATAATAGGACCAGGTGGCAAGATGGTTGGTACTGACTTTAGAAACAATAGGAACTTCTTTCCTTGTAGCGCTTCCTGCAGTAAAACTGTTCGTCGTATTATTATAGGTATCGTTGATAAAATCTATAAAATACCCCATCAGGTAATAAGTACTCCCGGAAAGTGGGGCCGTTCCTCCCTGTCCCGATGGGCTTTCCTGCGGTGAGTTTAAATTCAGGTTAACCTCTACCAGATAATTTCCCTGGGGAAGAATCAGGGAATATCCTCCGAAAGTGTTCGGAAGTACTTTAAATCCGCTGATATTGGATACCCCGGAAACTGCAGGATTATTAACCATAAGCTGAGTGCTGGCACCGGCTATCGCATTGTCAAGAGCAGATAATGATCCGGTAAAATCAAGATAGGCAACCTTGGGTGTGTTTTGTGCATCAATTGTGCTTTGCCATGAATTGGTACTGCTGTTAAAAAAATGAAGAGCCTTGTTGTTGCTGTTAGTTCCTCCATTGAATCCAATAAGTCCGTTGGCAGGAGAGGCAACAGGGCTCGTTGTGCTAGTAAGGTTGGTAATATTCAGGTTAGGAAACAATACTCCTTTATTGCCTCCGGAAACAGTTATCGTAGGAGCGGTAGTATAGCCGCTACCTCCGTTGTTTATCGTTATACCAGTTAGCTGACCATTGGAAACAACTGCTGTAGCACGGGCTTTTGAACCTCCGTTGACGACAGATCCACCTCCGTAAAAATTAATTGTTGGTGCTGAAGTATAACCGCTTCCGCCGTTATTGATGGTAATCCCGGTAACAGCACCTCCCGAAATGGTGGCGGTAGCTGTGGCTGGGGTTCCACTGAAGTTCTCAATGTGCAGAATAGCACTGGGGTCCGGGGTGGACGTGTTGATTCCTACACTTCCGCTTTGGGCAAATCCCATTGTCGCGAACAGTGTACTCACGAAATTAATAATTCTCATCTTTAGTATGTTTATGAAATAATTTTAATTAAATACTTGTTGGAATAGGTATTAAATCAATTGAAAGGTACATAAAAAAAACAGTTATGCAATGTGGTATGTGTGTGATTTCGTTTATAAAACTGAATATTTTTCAATAAAATGTGATATTTTATGTATTTAATGTAATTATTTATCACTTATTGTTGAAAAAGTTTAAGGGCGTAAATAGTTATGGTTACAGTATTTAATATGATGAACTTAAATAAACTTAAAATTTTATTAAATTTTCTTCCTGAAAAATGGGTCAATTAATTACCATTCAGTGAATTAAAAAAATAAAAAATTAACATTTTCATCAAAAAATATTTTACATTATCAATCATTTCAATGGTACTTTATTGAAATTTTCCATGGTTTTTTGTTGTGTACTCAATAAGTGTTTTAAGCGAAAAAATAACGTGTTAAAATCGTTCCGGTTTTTAAAACTTTTCCCGAAATTTGAAGTAAAATTTTAAAATTATGTCACAATCGCTTACAAGCAGAACACCGAAACCTAAATACGACGTTGTACTGATAGGCGGCGGAATCATGAGCGCCACTTTAGCAACGCTGCTTCATGAATTTGATCCAAATCTTGAAATCGCTATCTTCGAAAGACTCGGAAGGTTTGCCAAAGAAAGTACAGCTGCATGGAACAACGCCGGAACAGGACATTCCGCTTTTTGTGAGCTAAATTATACCCCTGAAAAACCAGATGGATCTATTGATATTTCCAAGGCAGAAAGCATTGCAGAGCAGTTTGAAATTTCAAAACAATTCTGGTCTTATCTGATTACCAAAGGATATATTCATGAGCCCAAAGAATTTATCAATTCCTGTGCACACATGAGTCTGGTATTCGGAGAAAAAGATGCTGAATATCTTAAAAAACGTCATGATAAGATGGCAGAATCTGTCCTTTTTTCAGGAATGGAGTTTTCTACCGATCATGAAAAACTGAAAGAATGGATTCCTTTGGTGATGAGCAAAAGAAATCAGTCTGAAGTAATGGCTGCCACGAAGATGGATATGGGAACGGATGTGAACTTCGGAACACTGACAAGAAAAATGGGAAGACATCTTCTGGAAGATTCCAATGTAGAGGTTTTCTTATACCATGAAGTAAAAGACATCAGCCCGAGAGAAAGCGGTAAATGGGAAATGAAAGTGAAAGACAGAATCCACAGCCACAAACAGGAAGTGGTGGCAGATTTTGTATTCATCGGGGCAGGAGGCTATGCGCTTCCGCTACTGGACAGCTCAGATATTAAGGAAAGTGAAGGATACGGAGGATTCCCGGTTTCCGGCCAGTGGCTGGTAAGCCACAATCAGGAGTTGGTAGAAAAACACCATGCTAAAGTATATACACAGGCTACGGTAGATGCTCCGCCAATGTCTGTTCCACACCTGGATCTTAGAATCATTGATGGTAAAAAAGCCCTTCTTTTCGGACCTTTTGCAGGATTCTCAACCAAATTCTTAAGAGAAGGAAGCTATCTCGATCTTCCTGAAAGTGTCAATACCAAAAACCTGAAATCACTTTTCGGAGCATGGTGGCATAATATTCCACTAACGAAATATCTGATCCAGCAGGTTGCCATGACGAAGTCTCAGAGAATGCAGCATTTGAGAGAATTTATCAAAGATGCTAAAGAAGAAGACTGGGAACTGAAAGTAGCAGGACAGAGAGTTCAGATCATCAAAAAAGATGAAAAAGAAGGGGGTAAGCTGGAATTCGGAACTGAGGTGGTCGTAAACAAGAGCGGAACAATTGCTTCTCTATTAGGAGCTTCATCCACAGCAGTATATGCCATGCTGAATGTGCTGGAAAAGTGCTTCCCGGAAAAACTACATGGAGAATGGAAAGGAAAGCTGCTTGAAATGGTTCCTTCTTACGGACAAAAACTGGCTGAGAATCCAGAGTTGACCCATGAAGTAAGAAATTATACCAAAGAAAAATTAGAATTAGAATATTAACATCAATAATGAACAATGAGTAATAAACACTATTACTCATTGCTCATTACTTATTACTCATAAAAAGGTGGAAGAAGTCATTGTAAAACCAGTCATTGCCAAGGAACTCCTTGAATCTCTTCAGGCGAAAACAGAAGAGGAGAGGCAGGTTATTGTACACTGTTGCTTTCCGGCATCTCCATTCTTAGGAAACCTGATCAGAATCTGGCATTCGACCTATCTTTTTGACAATCAGTCTGAGCACAGGAGCAAAATGATTCATGCGGAAAATATTTCAATTTCCCCATACTGGACACCGGTTCCCTTTATGAAAGACTTTTGGTTTACCCTGATATTTTCAGGCCTCCCGAAAGACTGCAAAAGTTTTGATTTGAAAGAAGTGATTCCTGAGGAAGGAGGATTCTTTGTAGAATCAATCAAGAGAAATTCTTCCGACGTATATCGCGTGAAAATATCAGAATCTTATTAATATGAAAGGAAGGGAAGAAAAGCTGGAGCAGATTATTCACTGGGCTGAAAACAATCCTGATATCCGTGCTGTTCTCCTGACCAGCTCATTGGTAAATCCTTATGCACCCGTAGACGATTTCAGTGATCTTGATGTAGAACTTGTTTTTGAAAACAGAACCTCTTATGAATCCGGAAATGAATGGATCCGACTCTTTGGTGAGCCTATTTCCATGATTGAGGAAGATGACAGCGTTTTTGACGGAAAGCATGCCATGAAAATGGTATTGTACAAAGATCATGTGAAGGTTGACTTTAAACTCTATCAGGTAGCGGAATTTATTGAAGAGATTAAAGAAGAAAACCTTCCTGAAGACTGGGACGTAGGATACAAAGTTTTAATAGATAAAGATAAGCTGACTGAAAACCTGAAGCCACCAACGTATCAGTCTATCATGATTCAGAAACCTTCAGAAAAAGAATTTCAGCAGCTGATGAATGACTTCTGGTGGGATACGACCTATGTGGCAAAGTGCCTGAAGCGTGGAGATATTTTTTACGCCAAATTTATGTCTGAAAATATTCTTCGTACAGATTATCTTGTCCCTTTGATTGAATGGTATATTGCCGGAAATCAGGACTGGAATAATATCACAACCAATAAACACGGAAGGCTTTTCAAAAAATACCTGTCCGTTGATCTATGGAATAAAGTGGAAAAAACTTTCTCAGGAAGCAATATTGAAGAAAACTGGAATGCACTCTTTGCTTATGCAGATCTAGTACATGAGCTTGGGATTTCATTGGCGGAAAAGCTTCATTTTATCTATCCGGTAAAGCTGGAGGAAGATATCAGAAATTACCTTATGGAAGTGAAGACAATGTCTTAATTTCAGGCAAATTCATTCTGCCTGATAAGATTTTCAATACAATATTCAGCAATGGCCGTAATAGTTACAAACGGGTTCACGCCAATGGTTCCCGGAATTAAAGATCCATCCAGTACATACAGATTTTCATGATCTTTGAGTTTTCCATATTCGTTGGTAGCCTCTCCTAAAACACACCCGCCAAGCGGGTGATAACAAATATCTGCCCCAAAACCATTATCGAAAAGAAGATGGCTTCTGGTGCCGCCATTGGCTTTATTCATTTTCCGGATAAAATACTGGGCATTTTCTTTCATTTTGATAGTATTGCTTTCATTCCAGTTTAATGTCAGTGACTTGCTGGCTTTGTGGTAAGCAACTTCTCCTTTTTTATCCACCCTGTTGATGAGCAGATACAAAGCGGTGGCCACATCCATTCCCATAGGCAGAGGAGCTATTTCTGTGAAAAATGGATGTTCAGGATCATCCCAGTTATCAATTCCTCCTACCGGAATAGTGGATTGCTTTGCTCCGGTGCCACCAGACAAAGGCTTCACCCAGTTTCTTCCCGTCATAAAATTTCCGTTATTTCCCCAGTTTTTACCAATCTTTTCATGGATGGGAAATCCGTTCTCTGCATGAGATTGTAACAGAAGTTGTAAAGTGCCCATCGTTCCTGCAGAAAGAATCAGTTTTTTACAGGTAAAGACTTTGTCAGTAAGCAAAGCACCGGAAGTATCAATTTGCTGGACATTCAATGTATAACTTTTGTCATCATTCAGTTGGATAGTCTGGACACGATGAAGATCAAGAATTTCTAAATTTCCGGTTTCCATCGCTTTTCTGAGATAGGTTTTATCTAAACTGTTTTTCCCGTGATTGTTTCCGTAGATCACCTCAGTATTAAGAGCTGAGCGGGGCACTTCATTCCGGAATTCTTTTTCCATGTATTTAAAATCATACACGTTGGGAACCCGAATGGTTTTAAATCCGGCTCTATGTGCTTCTTCTTCACCTACCCGGGTGAATTTATAATAAGGACAGTCTTTCAGAAACTGCTCGTCAATCACATTGACTTTAAGTTCTTCCCGTACCAGAGGAAAATAATGATTATAAAACTTTTCAGCATCAAGATCAGGGAAAACCTCTTTGAAATAGCTTTCTTTGGGAGTGACAGCCATTCCGCCATTCACCAGAGAACCTCCGCCAACCCCTCTTCCTACCCAGATTTTAATATGATCAAAATCCAGACGGTCCAATGTTCCGGTGAAAGGAGTTAGCGAAAAAATATTCATAAAAGGAGCAATGCTTTTGCTTTTCAGCCATGCAGAACTTTTTCCAGGTTTCAGCAGATTGGAAAACGGAATTCCTGCTTTTTCCCAGTTGAGACCCATTTCCAGCAGTACTACTTTTTTTCCGGCTTCACACAGACGAAGGGCAGATACAGCACCTCCGTATCCACTGCCAATAATAACAATCGGAACATCATGATATTCCTTTATCTGATTGTTTCTTCTTTCTGCAGCATGAAATAACTCAGATTGAAGAAAATAAAATCCTGATATTGCCAGAACACTGGTCTTTATGAAGCTTTTTCTGTCCATGAGCTTTGTTTTTCAAAAAGTATGCTAGATTATCAGAGGTTAATTTTATTTAAAACAGATTATATTTTTTATTACAATTTTAACTTTTGTTGGAATGAAAATTCATAGCTTTACTTATAATTTTAAATTCATGAAAAAATATATCATACTCTTTCTACTGCTTCCACTATGGTTTTTTTCTCAAAAAAAGATGTCAAAAGAAGAGAAAGAAGTGCAGAAATTTCAGAAAGAACTTAATGCCGAATACCTCAATCCAAAAGAAACGCCGTTACGGGGTGATAATTTTAAAAATTTTAAAGAGCATCCTTTCTTTCCATTCGATGCTAAATACAGAGTTACTGCGCAATTTGTGAAATCAGAAGATACAAAACCCTTTGATCTTCCTACGTCTTCAGGAAAAACAAAGTCTTATCAGGAATATGGAAAAGCAACCTTTACACTGGATGGAAAACCTTATACCGTTACTTTATACCAGAGTCTGGATTTGATTAAACAGGAAAAATACAAAGACTATCTCTTCCTTCCGTTCCGTGATGCTACCAATGAAAAAGAAACCTACGGAGGAGGAAAATATATGGATCTTAAAATCCCGAAAGGAAATACCATTGTGCTTGATTTTAATCAATCCTATCATCCTTTTTGTGCTTACAACGCTTATGATTACAATTGCCCTATTGTTCCTGAGGAGAATAAACTTCCTGTGGAAATCCGTGCTGGGGTAATGTATGAAGATATTTACCATCACTAATATTATGATACATTTAGAATTCTTTAAACCAGAAGACCTTTCCGGAGTCAGTTATGCTTTGGATGAAAATCAGATGAGGTTTACAGCAACTGCTCAGCAGGCCTTACAAAGCATCAGCGAACGGGATGATGATGACGCATTTCCAGTGACGATATTTCAAAATGATCTGCCTGTAGGTTTTTTTGTCCTTGATTTTGGAAAAGATAAATTAGATCTTACGGATAATGAGAATTCTGTTTTAGTTCGTTCGCTATCCGTGAATCCACAGCTGCAGGGAAAAGGAATTGGAAAAGCGGCAATGCATGAAGTAGGTACTTTTGTCCGGAATCATTTCAATACCTGCGATGAAATTGTACTGGCTGTCAACCAGAAAAATGAATCTGCTTACCATATTTATCTTCAGGCAGGATATATTTATGATGGTAAAACGAGGATTGGAAGAAGCGGACCTCAATATCTGATGTATAAAAAACTTTAATAAAATTTTAAAAGCTTAATTTTTTATCTGCTGATATCTTTCCATAACTTTGAGTAAGATCAAATTACAAAATATGGAAATATCACTTCATAACCAGGTGGCAGTTGTCACAGGAGCTTCCAGTGGAATCGGTTCAGGAATTGCAAAATCATTGGCAGCAGCTGGAGCAACAGTCATTGTTAATCATTCTTCAGAAAGATCTACAGAAGAAGCTAAAGCTGTTTTAAAAGAAATAACGGATGCAGGAGGTAAAGGAATAACCTACCAGTGTGATGTTTCCAAAGAAGATCAGGTAGTCAGGATGTTTCAGGATGTTGTTTCTGAATTCCAAACGGTAGATATTCTGGTCAATAATGCAGGTATTCAAAAGGATGCAAAATTCACTGAAATGACTTTGGATCAATGGAATGCAGTCATAGGAGTCAATCTGACCGGGCAATTTCTTTGTGCCAGAGAAGCCATTAAAGAATTTCTGAGAAGGGGAATAGATCCTTCAAGGTCTGTTGCCTGTGGAAAAATTATTCATATCAGTTCAGTACATGAAATTATTCCGTGGGCGGGTCACGCTAATTACGCTTCCAGTAAAGGGGCAATCAGAATGCTGATGCAGACATTGGCTCAGGAGTATGGGGCAGACAAAATTCGTGTCAATTCTATTTGCCCGGGTGCGATCCAGACACCAATTAACCAGAATGCATGGAACACTCCGGAAGCCCTCAATTCTCTTCTTACTCTTATTCCCTATAACAGAATCGGGCAACCGCAGGATATCGGAAATTTAGCCGCATTTCTTGCGAGTGACCTTGCAGATTACATCACCGGAACCAGCATTTTTGTGGATGGTGGAATGACTACGTTTGAGAGTTTTTCTACGGGAGGATAGGGGAATTCAACGTTTCAAGTTCGAGGTTTCAAGTTTAAAGTTTCAAGTTTAAAGTTTTTGAGGTTGTTCTTAGAGTTTGAAACGGAATTAAATATTACTCATTGCTTATTACTCATTACTCATAATTATCGCTTATGTCGGAAAAACAGAGAATTTCAGATGTTTCATGGAAAAAATGGGGACCTTATGTCAGTAACCGTGAATGGGGACTTGTTCGTGAGGACTACAGTGAAAACGGAGATGCATGGAATTACACCAATCATGACACCGCAGAAGCCAAAACTTACCGTTGGGGAGAAGAAGGAATATGCGGCATCTGTGATGATCTCCAGAAGCTTGTATTTTCTGTAGGATTCTGGAATAAAAAGGACAAAATGGTGAAAGAGCGGTTCTTTGGACTCACCAACGGACAGGGAAATCACGGTGAAGATGTGAAAGAATATTTTTACTATCTGGATTCCACCCCTACGCACTCTTATATGAAGATGCTCTATAAGTACCCTCAAAATGCTTTTCCATATGAAGATCTCATAAAAACAAATGCAGCAAGAGGGAAAGAGGAGCCGGAATATGAGTTGATGGATACCGGGATTTTTGATCACAATGAATACTTTGACATTTTTATTGAATATGCAAAAGAAAGTCAGAATGATATCCTTGTAAGACTAACAATAGTCAATAAATCTGAAAAAGAAGCGTCTCTGGTAATTCTTCCGACTGTCTGGTTCAGGAATACCTGGAACTGGGGATATGATGATTATAGACCACAATTGTCTGCTGAAGATGCGGATCATATTAAAATCAATCATGAAGATATCGAGATTAAAAATGTCTATGCAAAACAATCTTTAAAAACATTATTTTGTAACAACGAAACCAATAATGAAAGGCTTTACCAGTCTTCCAATGAGTCAAAATACTGTAAAGACGGGATCAATAATTTTGTGATGACGGGAAATTCTCAGTCTGTGAATCCTCAAAATACAGGAACCAAAGCATCTTTCTTTATTGATGAGGATTTTAAAGCTGGAGAATCAAAAGTCTTTGAATTCAGGCTTTCAGATAAGGAGGTCAGAGAGCCTTTTAAAGATTTCGATATTCTTTTTGAACAAAGACAAAAAGAGGCAGATGAGTTTTATGCAGAAATCCAGAAAGGAATTGCTTCGGAAGATGAAAAACTGGTTCAGAGACAGGCTTTTGCCGGAATGCTTTGGAATAAAATGTTTTACCACTACAATGTTGAAAAATGGCTGAAAGGTGATCCTGCCGAAATGCCTCCGCCAAAGTCCCGTGAAACCATAAGAAACTATGACTGGAAGCATCTTAACAATGAACACATCATTTCAATGCCCGATAAATGGGAATATCCATGGTATGCAACATGGGATCTGGCATTTCATACCATCAGTTTCTCCCTGATAGATCCGGATTTTGCAAAGCATCAGCTAAAACTTTTCCTGTTTGAATGGTATATGCATCCCAACGGTCAGCTGCCTGCCTACGAATGGAACTTAAGCGACGTGAATCCACCCGTACATGCCTGGGCGGTTTTCAGGGTATTTAAAATTGATGAATATTTAAAAGATAAGCCCGATCTGGAATTTCTGGAAAGTGCTTTCCAGAAGTTATTGATGAATTTTACCTGGTGGGTTAATAAGAAAGACCTTAATGGCAATAATATCTTTGAAGGAGGATTCCTGGGACTTGATAATATTGGGGTTTTTGACCGGAATTCTGTTTTGCCCAACGGGGAACAACTGGAGCAGTCCGATGGAACAAGCTGGATGGCTATGTTTGCCCTGAATATGATGAGAATTGCCCTGGAACTGGCCCTTTACAATAAGGTGTATGAAGAAATGGCCATGAAGTTCTTTGAACATTTTCTGTCTATTGCTCATTCTTTGGACAATATGGGTGATGAGAACTTCAGTCTTTGGGATGAACAGGATGAATTTTTCTATGATGCCATAACTTCCAGCGACGGAACACATATGTATCTGAAGTTGAGAACAATTGTTGGATTAATTCCGATGTTTGCCGTTGAGGTCATCGATGATGAAATGATTGAAAATCTTCCCAATTTCAAGAAAAGAATGAAATGGGTACTGGATAATAAACCTGAACTGGCTTCTCTTGTTTCAAGATGGGAAGTGAAAGGGCAGGATTCCAAGCACCTTTTGTCTCTGCTTCGGGGACATCGTCTGAAAAGACTGTTAAACCGGATGTTGAATCCTGATGAATTTCTAAGTGATTACGGAGTAAGAGCTTTATCCAAAGAATATGAGAACAATCCTTACACATTAACATTGAATGATACGAATTACAGCGTAAAATATACCCCTGCGGAAAGTGATAGCGGACTTTTTGGTGGAAACAGCAACTGGCGCGGTCCGGTGTGGTTTCCGATCAACTTCCTTATTATTGACAGTCTTCAGCGTTTTTTCTTTTATTACAGCCCGGATTTTTTAGTGGAATATCCTACGGGAAGTGGTAATTATTCCAGCCTGGACCAGATTGCAGATGCTTTAAACAAGAGACTTGCCAAGATTTTTTTAAAGGATGAAAATGGTAAACGCCCAGTTCATGGACAGTATGAAAGATTTCAGACCGATCCGGATTTTAAAGATTATATTTTGTTCTATGAATATTTTCATGGAGACAACGGCCGTGGAGTAGGAGCTTCTCATCAGACGGGCTGGACAGGACTTATTGCTAAGATCCTTCAACCTAGATTTTCCAAAAAAGAAATGGCAGAATCTGAAACAGAAATGCCGGAGGATATTGGAAAAACAACAGGGAAGTCAAAGGAATAATATTATCTATTCAAATATCTGCTGTATAATTTCCAGTGAGGCCGGAGTTTTGAAATCTGTAATATGATAATGATAGTATACTAAAAGGCTGTCAAGGAAATCTTTTCTCAAAGAAGAATGGATTTTTGTGGCATAAAAATCTTCTGCACAAAGTGCTTCTTTCCACAGCATGGAGATCTCTTCATTGAAGAGCTGGTGACTTATTCCCGGAGAAAAAGTTCCTGTTTCCGGATCTAAGAACCTGCCTTCACTCAATAGGGGCGCAACACCCTGAATTTTTAAAAAAGCCAGCAAAAACAGAAGATGGGCCTGATAATTTTTATGGGTCAACTCGCTGATAAGATGATCAATACCGGAATAGATTGGAATATTTTTATTCTCATGCTTAAGAATATGACTCAGAAAATCTGAGATAAAGAAAATGACGGTATTGACCTTGATGTCTGTATAAATATCATTGTTTTTTACCAGTTCAAACTTTGAAACAGACGGAATACCGTTGCCACGTGATGGATTTACAGAAAAATTGAGCTGGCTCAGCGGCTGAAGCAAGGCCTTCTTTTTGTTCTTTTTGGAATAAATTCCCTTCAGAAAATAGCTCTGAAAACCTTCTTCTTCTGTAAAACAATGCAATACAGCATCATTTTCTCCGTATTTGATAAATGAAAGTAAAAAACCGTTTTGTGAATTCATTAATTAGTTGACTACTCCTATTTTGGCGGTAGCTTTATCAGATCCGTCTTCATTCGTCATCAGGACAAAATAAATCCCTGAAGCTACTCTTGTTCCTTTCTGATTATTCAGATCCCATTCATAATATCCTCCTCGTGCTACAGCTGAGTGAACTACATTACCTGCAGCGTCCACAATTCTTATATTGGTTTTTTCTGCAAGACCTTTTATCGTTACTTTTCCTTTGAAATTAGAATATACAACAGGATTAGGATATACTACCACATCACCGAAATTGGAAGTTACATCCGCAACATCTCCCTGATAGGTTACAATACCGTTATACGTTACAAAATAGACTTTACCTGTTTTCTTATCAACTTTTATATCGGTAACACTATTCGTAGGAAGGGGTGAATTTTCCTTTGTAAAATGTTTTATAGTTCTCTGACCGTCTGAAGAGAGGTAGTAAACACCACCACCGTCAACAGATACCCACTTATAATCACCTGCATCTACTGCAATCTGAAGAATTGCTGATTCTCTGAAAAGCTCTTCACCCAAACCATTCTGCTCTATAACTATAGGTTCTACTTTAGGCTGTGCGCTTTTTATTTCTGATGCTGCGTTTGACATGATCCTCAGCCCTCCGTCTGTACCGATCCATGCATCACCAGCCTTATCAAATGCTACAGATAAAATTCCTCCTGAACTGTTAAATCCATTTGATGCTCCCAGAATATAATCTGAATCATCGGAAAGGTTGAGAGCATTTTTATAGTCATACACCCAGAAGTTATTAGATCTCGGTAGCGGAGTCCACAACATATTTTCGTGGAAAACAGGTTTTTGTGTACCATCACTGGCAAGAACTATTTTTTTGATAACAAAATCATCAGCTGCTTTATCATAAATTCCCATAGACGGGTTACCATCATTGAAACCAAATGATACAAAAAGATTACTCTGAGAGTCTGTGGCAAAACCTACAGGGCGTCTGTAATAAGGCTGTGCTCCAAGATTATAATACTTTACCAGTTCAAAATCTTTACTGGTGGCATTGTACTTCATTTTGTAGACCCCATTATCAAACATCGTATAATTGGTAAAAAATACTTCATTATTACTAAAAGGACTTAATGTAGCATCCAGTACATTAATAGACTGTGGGTTATTAACAAAAAAAGAAGGATACACCCATTCTGTACCGGTAAAATAGTAAAATCCAGGTTTTTTAGGATTACTAACCGGTTCGTTATAATTATTAGCTCTTGCTCCGGTAGAGACCAGAAGTTGGTTATTATCAAAAAGATTGATATTATAAGCAAAATTGAAGTAAGGTCCGGAAGGTTTAAAAGTATTGTTACTTTCATCCTTGACTCCTGATAATACTGTTCCGCCAAAAATCTTTCCCCCGGCTGTTAATGCAGTATTGCATTCTTCACCAAGGCTTACCGCATTTTGTGATACTCCATTAATACCATATGTATATACTCTGTTATCGGTAACGGTAATACTGTTGGAAGTAATCACCACATCCCTTATTTTTTCAAAAGTAGTAGGAAGTGGTGTTGGAGTACCATTATTATAAATATAAGCTGCTGTAGCCGTTGAGAAAACCAATTCTGATTCTGAATCTATATGTTTGAAAGCTCCGGGAGCCTCCGTTGTCCAGGTAGAATATACGGGAAAAGTAGTATTCATTTGATGGCTCTTCAATCCTGTATCCGTTACAGAATATACTTTATTCCCGAAGATCGTAGCTTCATTACTTGCCTGATAAACCCCACCGGAAAGGAAAAATGCAGAATCACCAAATTCTTTATTCTGAAGGTTAAATATGGAAACTCCATACCCAACAGAAATGACAGCCTGATCTCCGGTTATAGAAATGTGGTTAATCTTTTTATCTCCATTATATCCTGTAGCAATAGGAATATCAACAATATATTTGATTTCCTGAGGTGTAATAACATCCATGGATCCGTTTTCATAACCGATAAGCCCTGTTTTGGTCTGTGGATTATAATCGAAAGCGGTAATTCCGATGTTGTGCAGGCCATTGGCTTTAGATAACTTCGTAATTTCTCCTGTTGATATTGTATAATAGAATATTCCGTTTTGAGTGGCTGCAATAATTTTTCCATTGTCTTCTTTCATGGCTAAGACATTATTGTAGGAAAAAAGATCTGCCCACTTTTTGGATGAAATAACCTGTGCTTTTGTCAGCTGCAGGGATGCTAAAATACCAAGAGAAATTATAGAGAGTTTTTTCATATTATGCGGTTATGCTGCTATCTATCACCTGATTGTTCCAGGAAATATGCTGTACGTTTTTGTTTGTATCAAAATAAAAATCGATCCTACCTAAAAGAAGACCTGCCCATCCCACCTGATTAACAAGGACATTTTTGCCCTGTCTGTTGGTAAAGGTCTGAGGTTCCGGTAAGAATGTATGAGTATGGCCTCCTAAGATAATATCAATATTTTCTGTATTGGCCGCTAAAATTTTATCGCTTATTTTACCTGGTTCGTCCTTGTAGTCGTAGCCGATGTGTGAAAGACAAATCACCAGATCACATTTTTTCTCTTTTTTCAGGAAATTTGAATAATGCTGGGCTACATCAACAGGATTGGAATAAACGGTTTCTCCATACTGTTTTTTACCTACAAGACCATCCAGCTGGATTCCCACTCCGAAAATTCCTACTTTGATTCCATTCTTATTGAATATCTGGTAGGGAGAAGTTTTCCCGTCAAGAACCGTATTTTTAAAATCATAATTGGAACAGATAAATGGAAACTTCGCATTAGGAAGCACTTTTAAAAATCCATCAAGTCCATTGTCGAAATCATGATTTCCCATAGTAGAGGCATCATATTTCATCATAGACATTAATCTGAACTCCAGTTCTCCTCCAAAGAAATTAAAATAAGGAGTTCCCTGGAAAATATCTCCGGAATCAAGAAGAAGAACATTACTTTCCTGGCTTCTGATCTGTTGGATTAAGCTTGCCCTTCTTGCAAAACCTCCCTGATTGGGATTTTTGGTATAGCTCGCGTCGAAAGGTTCTATTCTGCTATGTTGGTCATTGGTATGAAGAATAGTCAGTTTGTTTGCAGATTGTAAATTAAGGATTTTTAATTCCTCCGCCATCATCATATTGGGAGCTAAAGCCATTGCTAAAGATCCTCCGCCTATTGCTTTTAAAAAACTTTTTCTATCCATTATTACTTCCCGATAAAATTTAAACGAACATCCGGATTGACTACCACGTCAGGAGATTTTTTTAAATAATCGATAAATAAATCTCTCATTTTAATTCCTGTAGCAATAGATTCTCCTTTAGCAAAGAATTTCATATTGTCTCCTCCCAGTGCAAGATAGTCTGAAGTCGCAATATAATAATCTTTAGCAGGATCTACTGTATTACCGTTGATTAAGGCTTTGATTACCTGTCCGTTTTTTGTTTCAATGTATAAATGAGAAACAGGATTGTTGACCTGCGTTTTTGCATAATACTCAAAAAGCCCCTGTAAATCTGCTCCTTTCATTTTTACAATTACCACTTCATTTTCAAAAGGCATTACTTCAAATACATTTTTAAGTAAAATATCTCCTTTTCCAATAGTGGTTCGGATTCCTCCGATATTGATCAGTGCAGCATCTACGTTTTGCTTAAGATGAGTTTTGATCCATTCATTACCTCCTTCAAACGTATAGTCAGCTAAAAGATTACCCAGATTGCTGTTATCGCCCTGTTTGGTAAGATCCACATTGGTGTGTGAGATCTTCTGGTTCATTTCTTTGTCCAGTTTCTGCTTATAAGGTTCGATAAATTTTACAAACTCCTCATCATTCTTTAGCTCATTATTAATAGAAATATTTTTCTGGGTCTTTACATTCACAAGCTGCGGCACAGAAGCCGTTTTGCATGCAGTAAGCGACACCAGAGCAATTCCCAGTAACAAGAATTTATTTTTCATAATCTCTTTTAGTATATGCAAATATAACTATATGTATAATAAAACATTATTATTTATTACAAATTCTTACTGTAAATTATTAAATTTGACAAAAATAATTCTAACAGATGAGCATTTTAAAAGGAGTAGGTGTTGCATTGGTAACACCCTTTAATGAAGATTTATCCGTTGACTTCGACAGTTTAACAAAACTGGTGGAGTACAATATCGAAAACGGAACCAATTATTTAGTTGTATTGGGAACAACGGCAGAAGCCGCAACGCTTTCTGCTGAGGAGAAGAAACAGGTAATTGAGCATATCATTAAGGTGAATAATAAACGTCTTCCTTTAGTTTTGGGAATTGGCGGTAACGATACTCTTGACGTCAAGAAACAGATTGAAGAAGCAGATCTTTCTGCATTTGAAGCCGTACTTTCAGTATCTCCATATTATAATAAACCTAACCAGGAAGGTCTTTATCAACATTATAAAGCTTTAGCTTCCACAGGAAAAAATATTATTATTTATAATGTTCCGTCAAGAACAGGACAAAATGTTGAAGCAGATACTACGCTTCGTCTTGCAAAGGAATTTCCTAACTTATTCCTGATTAAGGAAGCTTCTCCTAATATTCTTCAGTATTTTGATATCCTGAGAAAGAAACCTGAAGGATTTTCTTTAGTTTCAGGAGATGATGAATATACATTGCCGGTAACTCTTGCAGGAGGAGATGGAGTAATTTCCGTAATCGGGCAGGCATATCCTAAAGAGTTCTCCACGATGGTACAGCTGGCTTTCGAGGGTAAGGTAAAAGAAGCCTATGAAATTCACAACAAACTGGTAGATATTACCCGTCTGATTTTTGCAGAAGGTAACCCTTGTGGTATCAAAGTAATCCTGGCAGAAAAAGGAATCATCAAAAATTACCTGAGACTTCCTTTGGTGAAAGCTTCAGAAGGTCTTCATGCAAAAATTAAAGCTGAAATGGCTACAATTTAATAATGAACAGGCAAAATGAATTTTAATCATGTTAAAACTCATCAGTCATCATTGAACAATATAAGGAGTGAAAAGTTTAGGCTTTTCACTTTTTTTAATCATCATAATATAACCAGTCATGAAATTACAACAGGCAACAGCAGCAGATATCCCTTTGATTCAGGATCTTGCAAGACGATCATGGGAAAATGCTTATGCAGACATTCTTTCGAAAGAACAAATGGAGTTTATGCTCTCAGAAATGTATTCTGAAAAGGAAATTTTACATCATTTTCAAAATCCGTATTATCATTATTATCTTATTCAGGATGAAAGTAATAATAACTATGAAGGCTTTATCGGATATGAGCACAACTATGAGGAGAAAACCACCAAGTTACACAGGATTTATCTGGTTCCTGAGAGTAAAGGAAAAGGATTTGGGAAAGGAGCGCTTCAGTTTCTGAATGAAAAAGTTTCTGAAAACGGAAACAACAGAATTATCCTGAATGTTAATAAATACAATGCTGCCAGAAACTTCTACGAATCCCAGGGATACAAAGTGTATGACGAAGGCGTTTTTGATATTGGTAACGGTTTTGTGATGGATGATTATCTTATGGAGTATCTAATTCACAGATAATTGACTTAAAATTTTGTAACTTTATCCTGTAATTCTATAACAAGTGATTTCTTTTTTTGATTCATCTTTGCTTCAGAACCAAATCACTTATACAATACATTCATATGCTTGGTTTTGAGCTGAAAAGCTTTTTATCAGTATATTTTTTTCATCCTTAGTGTTTAAATTCCTGTATTCTAAAATACAGGAGTTTTTTCGTATATATCGTAAAATATTAAAAATATACACCTATTTCACATTTACTTGAAATAAATTATTATATTTACTAAATAATATTGGCTTATATATACTAGGATGAAAATGTATGTTAAATTTGATTTCAATGCCCTTTGTAAAAAGGTATTGGACGAAAAACTTAAAGAACACGGGCTGAAGTACAGATTACTGAACTTCGGTGAAGTGGAATTCTATGAGCCCCTTACACAGGAACAGCACAATCTTTTCAAGAAAAATCTTGAAGATTATGGGATCGAGATCATAGAAAGCCAAAAAAGCGCGCTGGTTCAGAAAATAAAAGATACTATTGTAGAACTCGTCTTTTCTGATGAAATTATACCCGTAAAAGCCTCCATCTATATTTCTGAAAAGCTGAATCACAGCTACGGATATCTTTCCAATCTTTTTTCAGAAGTTGCTTATACCTCTATTGAGAATTTTATTATTCTGCAAAAGATTGAGCATGCAAAGGCTTTGATCATAAGAAACAAACAAAGCCTTACAGAAATAGCTCATAAGCTGAATTATTCCAGTGTGGCACATTTGAGTACCCAGTTCAAAAATACAACAGGGATCACTCCATCCCAGTTTCAAAAAATTATAGGCAAACGAAGAAGAGCACAAAGCACGGTAATAAACCCTAAAATGCAGTATGAATAAAGAATTTCTGAACGTAATTGTAGCAGATAACGATGAAAACACTTTGATTTTTTTTAAAAATATTCTGAAAGAGTTGAAAATCTCTATAAAAGTTCAATGTTTCAGTAACGGGAACAGTCTAATGGAATACCTAAATAATGATGATGCCGTAGTTCCTGAACTTGTTTTTATCAATTACAGGATTCCCGGAAAAGAAAGCATGGAATGCCTAAAGGATATCACTTCGAATTCAAAATTCAGCAATATGGTAACGGCTATTTTTTCAGATGCTATTCCTGAAAGTGAAATAGAAGATATTTTTGTACAAGGAGCACATATTTTTATGAAAAAACCGGAGTGTTTTGAGAAGCTTAAAAAGGTGCTTACAGAAGTTATTACCATCAATTGGCAGTATCATACTTCAGGGTTGAATAAAGATAATTTTATCTTGAAAGTACTATAAATAAGGGATTTATTAATTTAATATTAATAAATTCTAAATCGTATTTATAGCATACTATTCACAAATAGGTGAAAATTTTATAACTAATAATTAAAATAATATAAAAGGCATCTGAATTAATATACTGACATTTGTAAAAGTAAACTGAGACACAAATTTGATTATATAGTAGAAGATACAGGTGAATGAAAAGTAATTGTTTCTAAAGAACAAAATTATATAAATCACGATGTTAGTTAAACAAAATGGATTATACTAATTTTCCAATTATAAAGCACAGAAGATCTTTAAACAAAACGGTACAATCATGAAAACTCAATAAGTAGTTGGAGATATTTTTATTCGTTTCATTCCCTCATCTCCACCGAAAAACAGTTAGTTTTTATAATAAGCAAGTTGGAAAAAATAATTCATTTTGTTTTTTATAATTTATTTTAATAGTTATGGTTTTAGCTCATTATTATATTGTTATATAAATATTTTCACACCACATCACAAAATATTAAGCCTGAACTATTAAAATAAATTTTTTTTGGACATACCAAAAAGTAATTTCTTCTAAATAACAGTTTTATAAGGGGGCCGCAGGAAGTTTTTTTCTGCGGTTTTTTTATGATATTTTACTCCACTTATTTTTTCCTTTGTAGTATCTGATATAATAATTTTTGATGATCAGATTATCAGGTCTTGAAAGCATAGGATCTGCTTCAAGTATTTTTTCTACTGTATTTTTTGTTGTTTTGATGATCGCAGAATCATTAATAAGATCCAGTCTTTTAAAATCTACCACACCACTTTGCTGAGTACCCAATATATCTCCGGGGCCGCGAAGCTGCATATCCACCTCAGAAATTTTAAAACCATCATTGGTTTCAGTCATTGTTTTAATGCGTGTTCTGCTTTCTTTTGATAATTTATCGGAGGTCATCAGGATACAGTAACTCTGTTCAGCACCTCTTCCTACTCGCCCTCTGAGCTGGTGAAGCTGTGATAATCCGAATCTTTCAGAACTTTCAATCACCATCACAGAAGCATTCGGAACGTTTACTCCCACTTCAATTACCGTTGTTGCAACCATTATCTCAGCTTTTCCCGATGCAAAATAAGCCATCGCAGCATCTTTTTCATCCGGTTTCATTTTCCCGTGAAGCATGGTCACATTGTATTCTGAAAAATAATCCATCACATGCTCCAAACCTTCCATCAGGTTTTTATAATCCAGGGTTTCCGATTCCTCGATGAGAGGATATACGAAATAAACCTGTCTGCCTTTTTTAATTTCATCTTTACAGAAGTTATATACATACAATCTGTCTTTTTCCCGGCGGTGAGCTGTGATAATAGGCTTTCTCCCCACTGGCATCTCGTCAATCACGGAAACATCAAGATCGGAATAAAAACTCATGGCCAGAGTTCTTGGAATAGGAGTGGCAGTCATCACCAGAATATGGGGTGGAATCTTATTTTTAGCCCACAGTTTAGCCCTTTGAGCAACCCCGAATCTATGCTGTTCATCAATAATGGCTAATCCCAGATTTTTAAATTTAACCTTGTCTTCTAACACAGCATGAGTACCTACTAAAATAGAAAGTGTACCATTTTCCAGTTCTTCATGGATGATTCTTCTTTCTGCTACTTTGGTAGAACCTGTAAGTAGGCGGATATTGATTCCTGTTTTTTCCAATAGTTCTTTGATACCATTGTAATGCTGTTGGGCCAAAATTTCTGTGGGAGCCATGAGACAGCTCTGAAAACCATTGTCCATGGCAATAAGCATGGTAAGAAGGGCAACCATCGTTTTTCCTGATCCTACATCACCTTGCAAAAGCCTGTTCATCTGAATCGGCCTTTTCATGTCCATTCTTATTTCCTTTAAAACCCTTTTCTGTGCATTGGTAAGCTCAAAAGGAAGATGTTTTTCATAAAAATCATTGAAGTGATCTCCAATAATCGGGAAAGGATTACCGTGCGATTGTGTTTTATGATGAAGTTTCTTTAAGCCATATCCTAACTGAAAGAAAAACGATTCTTCAAATTTCAGTCTGTAATCTGCCTTATCAAAATGTTCCTGATCTTTTGGAAAATGAACATTCAGAAAAGCATGCTGTCTGGACATGAATTTAAAGGTTTTCATCAGATATTCCGGGAAATTTTCTTCAATAAGACTTGGAATTTCTTTGCAGATATTTCTTAAGGCATTCTGGAAAAATCTTTGATTCAATCCTCGTTTGGTTAGTTTTTCAGAACTCGGGTAAATGGGTTTAAGACGAGTGTCTCCCTCTTTTTTTTCTTCTGCTTCAATTTCCGGATGTGGCATAGAAAACTGACGGTTGAAAACATTGATCTTCCCGAAAATATAAACTTCCCTGTTGATGGGAAGCTGTTCTTTCAGCCACTTGGAATATTGAAACCAAACCAGATCCATACTGCCGGTTTCATCATTGAACTTTGCTGATAATCGTTTGGTTTTACCGGTCTGAATTTCCTGTACCTGAGTAATTTTTCCCTTCAATTGTATTTCCTGACTGGTTTCTTCTCTGAGTTGAGAAACAGTATAGATTTTACTTTTGTCCAGATAACGGATAGGATAGAAATTCAACATGTCTTCTACGGTAGATAGACCCAACACACTTTTGATGAGTTTGGCTCTTTCCGGACCTATTCCTTTTACATATTCTATGGAGGTTTCGAGATTCATTTTCAGGTTTCAGGATGCTGTTTTTCGAATTTTTTGATCCTTATTTCAGATGATAAAAAATAAAGGTTCGAATTTCGGTAAAATAAAAAAGACTTCCAAAAAATTGGAAGCCTCTATAGTGAATTTTTAGAATTGAAAGAGAAAATCCTGTTTCGAAGTTCTCAATTAATCTTTAATTTTAGATTTGAATTTTTTCTGATAATCCTCCCATTGTTCTCTGGTTTTAATCTTTTTAAACAAATCTTTTGAGATCAGTTCCAGATAAGGTTCCAGTTCTTTGGCAGACAGTTCGCCCTGAAGAATGGTGATGGGATTGCCATGTTCATCCAGAAATACTGTGCTTGGAACAGCCCCTACATTCATATACTGTGTAAACTCATGCAGAGAATTTTTCCCCTTTTTATGTTCAGCATTAGGATTTGAAAATGTTCTTCCAAAGATTTCAATGCTCTTTTTTTCTTCTGCATTAAATTTTACAGGATAATAATTTTCATTTAAAATCTGAGCCAGTACAGGATGGCCATATGTTTTTTTATCCATTATTTTACATGGACCACACCAGTCTGCATAGAAATCAATTAATATTTTTTTTGGACTTTCCTTTTGGGCTTTTAAAGCTTCGTCAATGGTCATCCATTTTACCTGGGCAAAACTAAAATTTATTAAAAGTAAGAGAATTATGCTTAAAATTTTCTTCATATTGTGATATTTAGGTAAAAATAAGCATAATTACTTATTCTTTATTTTACATCCTGCATTAATTTTTTCACGTACGGAGATATCAAAATTAATACCACTCCGGCAATTACCGCGTATAATCCCAATTGTTTATATCCATCGGTATAAGTGATCAAAGCATCATAGTTGGTGGAACCTTCTTTTGAAGTAGCAAGACTTGCCCCGATAATCCCGGCAACGTACTGTCCATAGGCCGATGCAAGGAACCACATTCCCATCATCATTCCCTGAAGATTCTTGGTTGAAAGCTTCGTCATAATGGATAATCCGATAGGAGAGAGGCATAATTCCCCAAGGGTAATAATAAGCAGTGCCAGGGTAAAGAAATTCAGTGAAGTGATTCCCTGAAGGTCTGCGAACAGGCGCGTTGCAAATAAAACGTAATATCCTAATCCTAAGAAAATAAATCCTAATCCGAATTTGATAATCGTGTTGGGTTCAATTTTTCTTTTGTTCAGCCAGATCCAGAGAAGTCCGATCAATGGAGCAAGGAAAATAATGAAGAAAGCGCCTCCTGAGTTATTCACCCCATTTGGGTCTAATCCGAAAAGATCCTTATTCAGGTTTTTGGCAGCGAAAATACTTAAAGAACCTCCACTTTGCTCATAGATTCCCCAGAATATGATTGAAAATATAATGAAAACCAAAGCTGCCCAAAGTTTTTTGCGCTCTGAAGCCGTTACTTTAGACATTTCATAGAATAAATAGATCAAAGTTAAAGGCCCGATGGTCCACATAAAATAATCTGTATATTCTGTCTTGGCTACCATGGTCATGATGATGGGTACAAAAACCAAAGACAAGACATATACTCCGTATTCTTTCCATTTCGGTATCGGAGCTGTTTTTACCTCTGCTAAAGGATGTCCCGGCTGTAAACCGATAGTCCCTAATGTTCTTTGTGTAAATACAAAATTGATCAAGCTTACGACCATTACTATTGAAGCTAATCCAAAAGCAATATGCCATCTCATTTCTTCTGCAATAATGTTGCTTAAAAATTCTCCTTTACCTATTGCAATACATAAGTACCCACCTAGTAAAGCTCCAAGATTAATTCCGGCATAGAAAAGCGAAAAACCTGCGTCTGCTCTAGAGTCATTAGGTTTGTAAAGCTGTCCAACCATTGATGAAATATTAGGTTTGAAGAAACCTGTCCCAACTACGGTGAATGCTATTCCTAAGAAAAAGAATTTATGGGGATCGGTAGCAAGAATTAAACTTCCTACGATCATCAGAAGACCGCCCCAGAAAAGAGACTTTCGGAATCCTAAGATTTTATCAGCAAAAAGTCCACCAACAAAGGTAAAGGCATATACGAATGCCTGGGTGGCACCATATTGAAGGTTGGCTTCTTTTTCATGGAAATTAAGCTGTGAGATCATAAAGAAAACCAGCATTCCACGCATTCCGTAGAAACAGAAGCGTTCCCACATTTCAGAGAAAAACAGGCTCCAGATTTGTCTGGGATACTTTCCTTTGAAATTTTGTATTTCATCTAAAGTTAAGCTCATAATGATATATGATTAAGTTCTAATTAAGGGTTTTTATCTTTCTGATCCAGTTCAAAACGGATTCTGTCCTGGTCAATAATTTGTTTTAATTCTTCTTCTTTTGGGAGATACAGCAGGTATTTGCTGGCAAATAAATTGTTTTTATCATTCAAAACGGAATATTTTACAATGGTCTCATCCTTTTCTGAACATAATAAAATTCCGATGGTCGGATTATCACCTTCACCGCGTTTCAGATCATCATACATTCTTACATACATATCAATCTGTCCGATATCCTGATGAGAGAGTTCTCCGGTTTTCAAATCAATGATGACAAAGCATTTTAAGATGTAATTATAGAAGACAAGGTCAATATAAAAATCCGATGTATCCGTTGAAATATGTTGTTGTCTGGCTACGAAAGCAAAACCTTTCCCAAACTCGAGTAAAAACTTTTGAATATGATCAATAATGGCTGTTTCAATTTCCTTTTCAGAGAATTGTTCATCAGCTTTTAAACCAAGGAATTCAAAAATATAAGGATCTTTTAAAACACTGTGAATAGTTTCCGGAGAAGATTTTTTATGCTCTAAAACTCTTTCGTAAGCAAGCGAATTGATTTGTCTTTTGAGATCTCTATAGTTCCAGTTATTCTGAATGGACTCATTGATATAATAATTCATTTTATCAGCATTGTCAAGCCTTATCAATAATCTGTAATGGGTCCAGCTCAATTCGTGACGCAGCGCGTCACATATTGGAAATGTATGATAAAAAGAGCGCATATTTCTTAAATTACTTTCATCAAATCCCTTCCCAAATTCTAAGGTAAGCTTCTGAGAAAGTTTTTTCAGCGTATATTTTCCGTATTCTGCACGTTCTCTTCCCTGTTGTTCATCGTCAACAATCAATTTTCCAATCTGCCAGTAAGTGAGCAGTAGAGTAGAATTCGCAATACGAAACACTTTTTCGCGCGATTGTCTAATGATTTCCTTTACGGATTGGAATAAAGAATCTTCGGAAATTTCCATCATACGAAAATAAAAAAAACCTCTGACTTTGCAGAGGTTTTATTATATTTTGTTGATACAATTAGTTTACACCATGCATCATTTTCTTCAGGATAGGTGAAATTAAACCAAGGATTACAGAAGCAATCCCACAAAGTACTACGAATACCATGAAGAATTCGAATAGATTGTGGATTTCAAATCCTACAAAAGTAGGGTTGTGTAATGGTAACTGAGCTTTATCAAAAGCAGCAACCTGATCAGCTGTCAGTGTTACTTTTTTATCCAAAACATCCTGTAGATTAACACCCATTTCTTGAGCTTTCTTGAACTTATCACCTGTTGCAGGGATAAGTGCTCCTAATGAACCTGCCAATGCATAACCGGCGGCGTTAGAAATGAAGAAAACACCATATAGTAATGAAGCAAATCTTTTCGGAGCCAGTTTACCAACCAATGATAAACCAATTGGAGAAAGACAAAGCTCACCACAAGTCTGGATGAAATAGAGTAACATTAACCATTTGATGGCTAACAGACCTGAGTTTCCAAGATCTTTTACATTGTGTGCAATAATGAAATAAGAAAGAGCGATCAATGCTAATCCCATTGCTTGCTTGAACGGAGATACAGGCTCCTTTCCTTTAGCTCTTAACTTGTCCCAGCATAAACTGAAAGGAACCGCTAAAAGAACTACGAAAATACCATTGAAGATCTGAACCATTGAAGGTGGCATATTCCATCCGAAAATGTTTCTGTCAGTCTGGTTATCTGCAATAAACGTTAATGAAGATCCAGCCTGCTCAAATGCTGCCCAGAAAAAGATAATAAAGAATGATACGATGTAGATTACCCAGATTCTCTGTCTTTCCACTTTATTTTCTGCAGAAGACATAATTAAAAATGCTAGAGCAATACCAGCCGAATAGATGAATGGATAAATGATCCCTTTAATCAACTGTCCCATCTCTACGGAGTTGAATCCAAATTCACCTACAAGAAGGTATCTGAAAACGAAGAATAAAACAACAAATATTCCACCAGTGATTCCTAAAGCCTGGCCAGAGAATTTAGCAGTTTGTGTTTCTCCTTCTTCAAAGTCAGCACTTGTATTGTTTTTCGGTAATCCCCCGATAGGTCTTCCTTCAGGAGTTACTACATATTTATTTTTAAGGATAAAGAAGGTAACAGTTCCGATTACCATCGCAATAGAAGCGGCTAAGAATCCCCATTTGAATGCGAAGATATCTCTTACTCCGGTTGCAGCATCTTTTACATCTCCTACGTATGGACAGATAAACTGACCAAGGAAAGCCCCGATGTTGATCCCCATGTAGAAAATAGTGAAGGCAGAATCCAGTTTAGATTTTTCCTGTTTTGGATAAAGGCTTCCCACCATTGAAGAAATATTCGGTTTGAAGAATCCGTTACCAAAAATGATCACAAATAATGCCAGCCACATGATAAGTTTAGCACTTCCAATATCCGCTGAGAAAGTAGAGGCACTGATGAATAATAAGAACTGGCCAATAGCCATTAATGATCCACCAATGATGATCGCATATCTGTTTCCGATATATTTATCAGCAATAAATCCTCCCAAAAGAGGTGTTAAATAACATAAAGCTAGAAATCCACCATAGATGATTGCTGCATCAGCTTCTTTTATTAATAAGGAATTTACCATGAAGAGCGTCAAAAGAGCTCTCATTCCATAAAAGTTGAAACGCTCCCACATTTCTGTTCCGAAAAGAACCCATAATCCTTTAGGATGCCTGGAATTCTTATTCTCTACAAATTCATCCGGTTTCGGACTCAATGCTTCAATATTATCCATTTCTATTGTTAATTTTTGTTAAGACTGACAAATATAGTTTATTTTGGGTTTTTGGCAAGGTTTTAATTTTATTTTTAAATAAAAAAGCTGCGGAGTATATCCGCAGCTTAGTTATCGTTATAATATTAAGCATTTTAATGCCCTTTTTCTGTCATAATCTTATTCAGTCTTTTTAACATAGAAAGACCTAAAAGTGTAGCAAATATTAACAAAGCGAAGTTAACAAGGAAATAATTCGTTTTGTTTTCGTAATTGTACCATGTACTTGCCAGAATTCCTGAAAGCTTATTTCCAACAGAGTTGGCCAGGAAAAATCCTCCCATCATCAATGCTGTAATCCTTGCAGGCGAAAGTTTGGATACAAAGGAAAGTCCCATTGGAGATAAGCATAATTCCCCGATGGTAATCACTCCATAACTGGCAACCAGCCATAGAGGAGATACTTTTACAGCGCCATTCTCTCCGGCCATTACCGCTAAAACCATTACCAAACAAGAAAGTCCCGAAATAAATAGTCCTAAAACAATCTTGGTAGGTGTCAATGGTTCTTTTCCTTTTCTTCTCAACAATGCCCAGAATCCTACAATAACAGGAGTTAACGCAATAACCCAGAATGGATTGATAGATTGGAATAATTCTGTATTGTATAGATAAACTTTGTTTTCAGGGTTTTTCTCAAGAGCAGCACGCTGCTCAGGGGATATGTTTTTAAAGTATACATCTTTTCCCATTTCCTTTTTAGTCTCCCCATTATCATCTTTCTGAGAACGGAACTGGTTATCATAAACAGGAGTTTCTTTATCTTCATAGCTCTTCCCATCCACCATATAAATTCCTTCCAATGGCTTTTCAAGAGAAGTAGGAACACTTCTGTCCGTGTAATAATTAGCCCATCTTGTTAAAGCTGTACCATTTTGTTTGAAGACCGCCCAGAAGAACATACTGATCAGGAATACAGAAAGTAATGCTCCGATAGAGGCTTTTTCATCAGGTTTAGCCTTAAAATAAAGGGATGCATAGAAATAAATAACGGGTACACAGGCGAAAATAAAGGCATCCGTACTGTCACTTCCAAAAATATTTCCAGGAATAAACCAACCTATTGCTCCGGCAACGATAGCAGGAACAAATACTTTGATCAGAATTTCTGAGAGCTTGGTATCTCCTTCCTGTACAGGTTTCATCTGTGCAGCATGGATATAATGCTTTCTTCCGATGGTAAAAATAACCATTCCGATCAGCATTCCTACACCAGCAGTGATGAAAGCTTCACCCCAGCCGAATTTATTACGCATGAAAGCCGCAATAATATTACAGATAAATGCTCCGATATTGATTCCCATATAGAAAATATTATATCCTGAGTCTTTATTTGCTTTATAAGGTTCTTCTGAATAAAGGTTTCCTAATAATGTTGAAATAGTAGGTTTAAAGAAACCGTTTCCGATAATAATTAAAGCCAGAGAGGCATAAAAAAGAGGTAAGTCTTTAAAAACTCCCATACCTATATATCCTGCAGCCATTAAAAAACCTCCAAGATAAATAGATTTAATATATCCTAACACTCTGTCTGCCAGGAATCCTCCAATAAATGGAGTCAGATAAGTTAAGGCAATATAAGTTCCGAAAATGTCATCAGCAGTTTTATCCGGAAGTCCAAGTCCGCCCTTCATGCCCGTAGGCTCAATAACATAGAGAACAAAGATTCCAAGAATCAGGTAGTACCCGAAACGCTCCCACATTTCTGTAAAAAAGAGAAAGGGAAGCCCTTTAGGATGTTTAGTCTTCATATAATCAATTTTCAAATTTCCCAAAAATAGCTTTTTAATTTCAATTGATAAAATAAATAATACTTACCTAAATGATTAATGAAATAAATATAAAATTTTAAGTGTAAAGAGTGATTTATATTGTTGGATTTAACTTGTACACAGAATATAAATAGTGTAATAAGGGATTGTACACGAAATATACAATAAGATTTCTCTATAAAGTGATATTTGTTTTCTAGTTTCAAAATGTCAATAATGACACGTTATTAAAAAAAACATTTATTATGAAAAAATTGAAAAAGATTTCGAGAGAAAATTTGAAAGGTTTAATAGGAGGTGGGCCTTTCCAACCAAGTGGAGATACAGGATGTAGCTATAAATGTTGCTCAGACAGAAACCCACAAGTATTTAGTGCAACGGTGACTGTTTCTGTAGAGCAATCTGGATCTGTTTCTTGTTCTGAGGGATCACATTTAGTTGCTGTTTAATTTTAATATAAATAGGAAAGAATACATCCGGCACCTTATAGGATGTATTCTTTATTTAAATGTACTGTTATGAAAATTATCATTATCCTATTCCTGTTGTACTCACAATTGATTTTTAGTCAGAATAAAAGATTTATTTATGAATACTTCTTTATTCCTGACTCAACGAATAGGACTCATATTGTAAAAGAATTTATGTTTTTAGATATCTCTGATAGCAGATCCTTATTCTACAGTCAGCATAAGTATAATGAAGATTCAATATCTGTAGCTGAAGCTGAAAAGGGTAAGTTTTATATACCTAATGCAGATATACTGTACAAAATAGAAAAGAAGAAAAATGATATATTCTTTTTAACAAGTGACTACGGATTAGATAAAATTAGAGTAAAAGATGATAGAAAAATGAATTGGAATATCCTTCCTGAGAGACAAAAATTTTTTGGTTATGATACCCAAAAAGCTTCTTTAGATTTTGTTGGAAGAAAATGGATCGCCTGGTTTACTTTAGATATCCCAATTCCAGATGGACCGTATAAATTTCATGGACTTCCTGGTTTAATTGTAAAAATTGAGGATGGTACTAAAAGTCATATTTATAATTTAGTAGAAATTAAAAACATTTCTGATGATATTAAATATCCTGAGCTAAATTCAAAAACTAAAGACATTATATTAAATGAGAATAAATTTAGAGAACTCTTTCAAAAATATAGAAATGATCCTGCTGCAGAAACCAGGCAACTTTATATGCAAGGAAAGATCATAGATCAAAAAGATAATTTAGGTAATTTCCGGAAAGGTGCTGAAATAGTACGGGACGTTGATCGATTAACAAAAGAAAGATTAAAAAAAGATAATAATATCATTGAGATTGATCTATTGAAAAAATGAATGTGCGCTCAATAAAAAAAATGAAATTCAGAAGAAACTATCAGTTTTTCAAAAATAATTTGTCTGAATATCCGGTTCAGTATGAAAGAGCAGATCTGGAGTTCTTTATCCCGGAATTATTATCTGAAAATTAAATTATTATGAAAAACTTATTATTTATATTGCTGGGAACATGCATGATGTTTGCTCAGAACAACAGGTTCATCTATGAGGTGAAATACAAGAAAGATTCAACCTCAAAAGATATCACCAGGGAAAATTATTATCTGGATATCACAAAAGATGATATTGCTTATTATAACAGACTGAATTATATTAGTGATTCATTATTTATTGCTACCGGGCAATATGCATTTAAAGGCAACAGGCTGACTTCTTTTTTAATAAAAAAGAAGGATGATAATATATACCAAAACTATGAATATATCGGAGATGTAAATTTTTATAAAATATCTGAGGAAGCAAAACAACAATGGAATATTACAGACAGTATAAAGGGTTCCAGTAATTTCCAGCTTCAAAAAGCTACTACACAGTTCGGAGGGAGGAACTGGATCGCATGGTTTACTAAAGATATTCCGATGCCTTACGGGCCTTATAAGTTTAACGGATTACCGGGATTGATTATGGAATTGTATGATACAGAAAAGAATTATTATTTTAATGTGATTAAGAGTGAAAAGATTCCGGATGCTTATCAACGTAATTCATTGAATGCCTCTATATCCAGAGCAATTCCCGTTACCCAAAAAGATTTAAATAAACTAAGGTTGGACCTCTATTCCAATCCTTTTAAATATGCATTTAATGGAAATTTAACTATGCGCGAAGGGCAGAAATTGTTGTTGGAGGACGGAACAGTCTTGTCTAAAGAACAGCTGAAACCTGCAGAAGCCAACGAAAGAAAAAAGTTAAAAGCCTTTAATAATCCTATAGAACTGGATAAAGCGGTGAAATACCCTAAGTAATGAAAATCCCTTTCAGAATTTCTGAAAGGGATTTTTTATGAGTTATAAATTGAATATTATAGATTATTCAGGATGAAATCCGTCATTTTCTGGTATAACTGAGGTCTTGTCTGTCCACCATAGATTCCGTGGTTTTTATCAGGATAAGCCATGAAATCAAACTGTTTTTTGTTTTGAATCAAAGCTTCTGAAAACTCCATAGAATTCTGGAAGTGAACGTTGTCATCAGCCGTTCCGTGGATTAATAAGAATTTGCCTTTTAATAAGTTAGCGTATTCCGTAGGAGAATTTTTATCATATCCATCAGGATTTTCCTGAGGTGTTCTCATAAATCTTTCTGTGTACACAGAGTCATAATATCTCCAGTTGGTTACCGGTGCTACAGCAATTCCCACTTTGAAAACATCAGCTCCTTTAGTCATTGCTAAACTGGTCATATAACCCCCGAAGCTCCATCCGAACATTCCGATTCTGCTTTTGTCAATATAAGATTGGTTTCCGAACCACTTAGCTGCAGTGATCTGATCTTCGATCTCATATTTTCCTAAATTCATATAGGTAACCTTTTTGTATTTTGCTCCTTTGTAACCTGTTCCACGTCCGTCTACACAAGCGACAATATATCCTTTTTGTACAAGGTGATTGAACCACATGGCGTTTCCGTTATCCCATGAGTTGGCTACCTGCTGAGATCCAGGCCCGGAATACTGGAACATAAATAAAGGATATTTCTTGTTCGGATCAAAGTTTTTAGGCTTCATGATCCAGGCATTCATCTGATCGCCTACAGCGTTTGGAATCGTGATGAATTCCTTTTCAACAAAATTATCAGCCTTTAGTTTCTGTAACTGATCATTGTTGTTCTGAAGCTCTTTTACTGCTTTCCCGTTACCGTCTTTTAAAACGTATGTATAAGGTTTTGCTGCTGTAGAAGACGTTTCGATGAAATAATTATAGTTTTTGCTGAAGTTTGCAGAGTTATTTCCTTCTGCATTGGAGATCAGCTGGGTTTTTCCGTTTTCAATATTTACTTTGGAAATTACCTTATTGATGCTTCCTTTTTCAGTAGTCTGAACATAAATTTCTTTGGACTTTGGATTAAACCCATAATAATCGGTTACCTCCCAGTTTCCTTTAGTAATTTGTTTTTTTAGTTTTCCATCTTTGTCATACCAATAAAGATGGCGGTTTCCATCTCTCTCAGAAGCCCAAAGGAATGAATCATCCTCAAGGAATTCAAGAGTAGGGCCATCGGTATCTACCCATTTTTCATCTGTTTCAGTAAATAATTTCTGAACTGCACCTGTTTTGGTATTTACTTTTAAGATATCTGATGCATTCTGAATCCTTTCAGAAGTAATTAAAACAATTTCATCTGCTTTTGCGGTCTGGAATACATTCGGAATATAGTAGTTTTTGAAAGAACCTAAGTTCAGCTGCGTTGTTTTTCCATTGTCAAGACGGTATAGCTGTGCTGAAACAACTGAGTTTTTTTCGCCTGCTTTAGGATATTTATAGCGCATTTCAGCCGGATAAAGGTTTTTCCCGTAAATAGGAATGTAGATCTCCGGAACCTGGCTTTCGTCAGACTTCACAAATACGATGGCATCAGAATTTTTTGTCCATTCGTATTGTCTTGCATGCCCGAATTCTTCCTCATATACCCAGTCTGCCAAACCATTCAGGATAGAATTCTTTTTACCATCGGTAGTAATCTGTATGATTTTTCCTGAGCTAAGGTCCTGATAGAAAAGATTATTGTCGGAAATAAAAGCCACTTTGGTAGCATCTGGTGAAAATGTAGGTTCCTGAACAGGTTTTCCTTCATTCAGACTTATTACTTTCCCGGATTTCAAATCTTTTACATCAAATTTGCCTAGAAAAGAATGTCTGTAAATAGGCTGGCTTCCTGTCTGTAAAAGAATTTTAGATTCGTCATCAGAAAAAATATAGCTTTCGAATTTTCCGTCTACAACATTTCCTTCCTTCTGAGAAGTTTTATAAGAATATTTTGCAATTCCTGAGGATTCAATCACAAGATAGTTCTCTCCGTTTTTCATGGAAGAGATTCCCGCAATGCCTTTTCCGCGGTAATATCCTGAATATATTTTATCTAAAGTGATTTGCTGTGCTGACAAATTTTGGAATACCGCCGCAACAGTAAGAGTTAAGAGTAATTTTTTCATTTCTAGTACTAATGGATTTCAAAGATAATAATTTTATTAAATGTATAAAAAAGCTTTTCAAATAAGCTTTTTGGCAAAAAAATTGAATATCAATACTTATAATCAAATCAAATAATAATTATGGAAACGAATGCATACAACCAGAAACTGAACCGTTATGTATTAAAAGACCAGATTGTCTATACAGGTTTTTCCAGTTTTAATGACGCTGAAGAATGTGCTCATAAAAAAGGAGGAACATTGGTAGAAGTAGTATTTAGAGACGGGAATGATAATCCCGAAATTACTGATGAGGCGGGGTTGATAGAGAAAAAAATTCATTACTATGTGTATGCAGGCGATGAGTATAAATTTATCCATTCCTCAGATCCGGGATTTAGAAAATATGCAGATGAGCTGCAGAAAATAAAAGCAAAACTGCAACAATCTCCACCAGATGAGAGATATTTAGCCAATTTTGAGATTGAAAATGCAGAAGACCCGATTATTGTGATCAAAAATGATCATTTTGAATCGGTAACATCGAGAGAGCGTTCAAAATATTTGAAACATGCCTGTGTCTATGAATTAGGGGTATCCCTGCCAAAATCTTAAAAAATCTGATCATGAGCAAAACAAAATATTCAGAAAAAGCTCAGGACAAAGTAGGAAAAGTAATGCACGAATTCAAGGAAGGAAAATTGAAGTCTTCTTCCGGAAAGAAAGTGACAAGCAGAAAACAGGCCGTAGCCATCGGTATTTCTGAAGCACGTGAAAAAGGTATGAAAGTACCATCGAAAAAAAAAGGTAAATAACTTATAAATCCAGAAAGTTTTCTTTCTGGATTTTTTTATATAATATTTTGTATTCTATCTATTCCGGGTAATAAAAAGGAAAAAAAGGGACCAAAGTGCTCAAAAAACTGGGCGATTTGTTTCTTATTACATGCAATTTTTCCTGTATTGTGATAGTGTTATGTATTTTAACATGTTGTAAATATGCGTGTTGCGTAACTGATGTATGTATGATGTAGTTCACTTTATATGAGTTTATTCGTTTTTGTTGCAATTTCACATCATTCATAATTCATTATAATCTTATTTCAAATATAAAACACAAATGATGAGAAAGAATCCCTAATGTTTTATGGGTGGGTAAAGTTGGTCTTTATCCGGTATTAATTGATCTACAAACAGCCTTGGGGAACCTTTTCTTTTCTACCATGATAGGATGTCGGTTCCCGCAAGGCTGATTATTAAAAACTAATTGATATGTTCGGAAATTGTACTTTAAAATCAATAGTCATTCTTCTGTTGATTTTACCATTTACTATCATTACAGGACAATCGCAAAAAAAATCCAAACCCAATGTAATTTTTATTGTCGTTGATGACCTGAGACCGGAACTGGGAGTGTATGGTAATCCATTTATTAAGACCCCTAATATTGATAAGCTTGCCGGAAGAGGAACTACATTCACAAATGCCTATTGCCAGGTGGCTGTTTGTGCTCCTTCCAGAGCAAGTGCCTTAACAGGTTTAAGACCGGATTCCACCAAAGTGTGGGTGTTGGGAGAAGAATTTCGTAAAATACATCCTGATATTGTAACAATTCCCCAGCAATTTGAAAAATTCAATTATCATACAGTATCCATCGGAAAGATTTTTCATAATCATATGCCTGATTCTATCTCTTTTCGTGAACCGGATCTCCGTCCTGAAGGATATGCCGTTAAGAATATGATAGACAGAGATCCTGAATCTTTTTATTTCAGTGGTGAATTTAAAGCTGAGCTTGCTGCCAAAAGATTGGAAAGATTAGCCAAAGATCCTAAAAGATATGGTAACGGCTGGGCATACGGACGTTCTGTAGAAGTGGCAAACTGCCCTGATGATTCACTATATGATGGAGCACAGACATCCCTTGCCATTCAGACCATCAACCGTATTAAAAATAAAAAGAAACCTTTCTTCCTGGCATTGGGGTATTTCAGACCGCATTTACCCTTTGTAGCTCCTAAAAAGTACTGGGATCTTTATGATCCTATGCAAATACCGATGGCGGATAACAATTTTATTCCGTTCAATGCACCAAGTATGGCCATGTATAACCAAAGAGAGATGACTGCTTGCTATGACCTGGAATATGTAAAACATCCTGCCTACTTCCGGATGCCTGAAAAGGAGGCCAGAATGCTCAAACATGGGTATTATGCTTCTGTAAGTTATGTTGATGCCTGTATCGGAAGACTTGTAGATGAGCTTGAAAAACAAAAACTAATGGACAATACCATTATTGTATTATGGGGCGACCATGGCTGGAAACTGGGGGAGCATAACGCCTGGGGAAAGCAGACTAATTATTTAAATGATACCCGTGTTCCTCTTATTGTATATGCACCTGGAATGAAAAATCCGGGAAGTAAAAGCAATGAACTGGTAGAGATGGTAGATCTTTATCCTACCCTCTGTGATCTCGCAGGAATAGAAACGCCTGCTTATCTGCAAGGCGTAAGCTTTAAAAAACTTCTGAATGAAAATAGTGTAGAATGGAAAGGAGCAGTATTCAGTCAGTTCTTACGTCCTGCCGGAGAAGGAATAGATCTTAATAAGAAAAATTATATGGGATATTCAATGGTGACTAAAAATTATCACCTGATAGAATGGTACTATTGGGATAAGACAAACCAAAAGCCTGGAGAACTTGTGGCACAGGAACTTTATAATACCACTTCGGATCCGAAAGAAAATTTCAATATTGCCGTGTATCCTGAAAATAAAGACATTCTTGAAAAGCTTTCTGAGCAGCGTAAAAAAGGATGGAAAGAAGTGAAAAATAAGCTGTTCACAGCTAAATCTTATCAATAAAAAGAAAATCTATATCTGATGAAGAATTTCAATTTTTTAAAAATAGTACTCATTATATCGATTTGTAATTGCATAGCGGTAAGAGGTGAAAATTTTCATAAAGAAAATCCTAAACCTAAAAAAAATATAAGATCCGGGATAAAGCAGACCAGGCCCAATATTTTATTTATCCCGATTGATGATTTAAGACCTGAAATGGGCTCTTATGGAAATACAGTTATAAAAACCCCCAATATGGATAAACTTGCGGCCAGAGGAGTTGTCTTTAAAAGGGCATATTGTCAGCAGGCTGTGTGTAATCCTTCAAGAGCCAGCCTTCTTACTGGTTTGAGACCTGATTCTGTTCGTGTATGGGATCTTCAGACAGATTTCAGGAAAAATCTGCCGGATATAGTAGCCCTTCCGCAGATCTTTAAAAATAACGGCTATTATACAGTAGGAATTGGAAAAACCTTTCATAACACTTTACCTGATGATAAATCCTGGAATGAAGAACTTCATGTAAACGGATATCCATTTGATCCGGACGCCGTATATCAGCTGGAGAAAAATAAGACGATTCAGAAACAAAAGGAGCTTGCCCTGCAGAAAATGGGAAAAGGCAAGCCGGATGTTTATGGATTTATCTATACAAAGGCCAACTCTGTGGAAATGGCAGATGTAGATGATGATGCTTATTATGATGGAGCGCAAACCACCATGGCTATTCAAAAGCTGAAAGAATTAAAAGGAAAAGATCAGCCTTTCTTTTTTTCAGTAGGTTATTATCGTCCGCATTTACCATTTAACGCTCCTAAAAAATACTGGGATCTGTATAACAGAAATGATATACCTCTTGCGAAAAATCAATTCATGCCTGAAAATGCTCCTGAATTTGCTGTACATGGTGATGCTGAACTAAGAGGCTATACGGACAGGTCAGACCTGCCTCTGCCATCGGAAAAACCTTATGATGTTGAAAAACAAAGAGAAATTCTCCATGCATACTATGCATCTGTCTCTTATACAGATGCTCAGATAGGCAGGCTGTTAAAAGCCCTGGATGAATTAGGACTGAGTGAAAATACCATTATTGTATTGTGGGGAGACCATGGCTGGAAACTGGGTGAACATAACAGCTGGTGTAAGCAGAGTAACTATGAGATTGATACCAGAGTGCCGCTTATTATCAGTGGAGCAGGAGTGAAGGCAAAAGGAAAATCAAGCAATGCCCTGACAGAGTTCGTAGATATTTATCCTACTTTATGTGATATGAGCGGAATAAAGATTCCAGATTATCTTCAGGGAACCAGTATGAAACCTCTGCTTACTGATCCTGCCCATACCTGGAAGACAGCAGCCTACAGCCAGTTTTTATTGGGAAGATATGGGGTGAAATCCAAAGAAGCGCAAAATGTAGAAAGAATGGGGTATGCCATCAGGACAGACAGATACCGTTACGTGGAATGGTTTGAATGGAATAAAGAGACAGAAAAGCCCGGAGCTTATCTCGCCAGAGAACTTTATGATCATAAAAATGATCCTGATGAAAATATAAATATTGCGGAAGAAGTTCCTTCTAAAAAAATAGTCAATCAGCTTTCACTACAGTTGAAAAAAGGATGGAGATACAGTAAACCGAAATCATAAAAACTGTAAATATTCAGATAAAGATGATGTTTTCTTTTATAAAGGTGATGATTTATTTAGGTGTATTAAGCACGGCTTTTTCCTGTAATAAAAATAAAACCGTAGAACCTGCAGGAAATAAGCCGGGACACACTTGCATGAATGTACCGCAGCGATTGAATACCCCGGATTCCTCTCATGTCAGTTTTAATGGAAAAATTTCTCTGGAAGGAATGGTATTAATCCCTGGAGGAGAATTTGATATGGGAGGTGATAACAGTCAGGCCGACCCAGACGAATACCCTAAACATAGAGTAAAGGTTTCTCCGTTTTATATGGATGTAACAGAAGTGACGAACGCACAGTTCCGTAAATTTGTAAATGCTACAGGCTATATCACAACGGCAGAACGTAAACCAGATTGGAACGAATTAAAAAAAAATCTGCCCAAGGGTACTCCGAAACCTCCGGATAGTCTGTTGGTAGCTGCTTCATTAGTATTTAAACCCACAAGCAAGCCTGTGAATCTGAATGATTTCAGCCAATGGTGGAAATGGGTAAAAGGGGCCAACTGGAAACATCCGCAAGGGCCGGCCAGCAGTATTGAAGGAAAAGATAACTATCCTGTAGTGAATATAAGCTGGGATGATGCGCAGGCATATTGTAAATGGTCCGGTAAACGTTTGCCCACAGAAGCAGAATGGGAATTTGCAGCAAGGGGTGGATTAAAAAATAATATCTATCCTTGGGGCAATGAACCCATCAATAAAGGGATTCCTAAAGCAAACAGCTGGGAAGGAAAGTTTCCCTACCTTAATGAAAAGAAAGACGGATATCTTACACTTGCCCCTGTACAATCATTTAAAGCCAATGGATATGGTCTGTATGATATGGCTGGAAACGTTTGGGAATGGTGCAGCGATTTATACAATTATGATTACTATAAAAAACTGGAAGGCAGACTGGTTTTAAATCCTCAGGGCGCTGACGAGTCTTATGACCCTCAGGAACCTTATAGTGTAAAACGAAGCCTTCGTGGAGGAAGCTTTTTATGCAATGATAGCTACTGCAGTGGATACAGGGTGGCACGGCGTATGAAAAGCAGTCCTGATACAAGTCTTGAACATACCGGATTCAGGTGTGTTCAAGACATTGCTCATTAATTCTATTTTTGATTATTATAGAGGATTCTGTAGTATTCATCCGCCATCCTGTCGCTGTTGAAATGATCTTTCACATCATTCATTGCATTATACTGAATTTTTCTCCATTCATCAGGGCGGTCATAATAGGTGGGAAGAATTTCGTTTTCAAGGATTTCATACAATGTATTTAAATCATAATTATCCTGTTCATAAATGCTCATATTCTGATAATCTGCTTTAGGCACAACGAAAGAGTTTTCTCCATGTTTGGCAAATTCCGGAATCCAGCCGTCATCTGTTGATAAATTAACAGAGCCGTTCATGGCAGCCGTCATACCGGAAGTTCCGGAAGCTTCCCTTGGAACTCTTGGATTATTAAGCCATACATCAGAACCCTGTTTTAAAGACTTACTTAAAGAAAGTTCATACCCCGTAAGAACAGCCATATTTTTATGGTTTTTACTTTCTTCTACCAGCGTGTTGAACGTAGAAATAGCAGAGTAGTCCATTGGGTAAGGTTTTCCTGCCCAGATAATCTGTACCGGATATTTTGGATGGTTCAGAAGTCTGTAGAATCTTTCCCTGTCATGTAAAAGAAGTTCCGCTCTCTTGTAACCTGCAAATCTTCTGGCCCAGACCATGGTAAATATATTAGGATTAAATAAATTTCCTGTCTGATCTGCAACAATACTGAAAAGTTTTTTCTTCAGATATTTTTTTCGGAAATCGAAAACAGTAGCATCATTTTCATCTTTTGCATTGTATAAAGGTTTATCAGACCAATATTTGAATTCCTGAGCATTGGTAATAGAAGTGATTTCACAGATTCCTGGATATTTATTCCACATTGCTCTGGAAACTACTCCATGAAGCTGGGAAACTCCATTGGCCATTCTTGCCATTCTTAATGCACAAAGAGAGTGATTGAAACGGTCATCATCAGATCCTTCAATATTTTTCACTTCTTCCATGCTGTATCCCGAAAAATAGGACATGTCATAACATAATCTGAAGCTGTGCTTTTCATTACCAGCTTCTTCAGGAGTGTGAGTGGTGAAAACCAGTTTTTCTTTAACTTTATCAAGATCTCCGTTATATTTTCTCAGAAGATAAAAGGCTGCAGGAAGTCCATGGGCTTCATTAAGATGGTAAACCTCCCTCTCAATGTTCATTTCATCCAGTAGCTTGGCTCCTCCTTTCCCCAATAAAATATATTGAGCAAGTTTTGTAGATTCATTCGCATCATACAGCTTGTGACAGATTGTTTTGGAAACATGATCATTTTCCGGAACATCTGTAGAAAGGAAAAACATGGGTGCCGTATTGAAAATTTCAGGATCAAGGTACCAAACTTTTACCCAAACCGGAGCACTATGGATTTCAATTTGGAATTTTATTCCGGTGTCTTCAAGAAAACTGTACATCTTTCTCGTCCATACAGGTTGTAAAGTCTGATCGTGGTTTCTTGCCTGGTCATAATAACCAAATTTCCATAGGATACCGATTCCAATAAGATCCTGCTTAAGATTATAAGCACTTCTCATGTGAGATCCTGCCAGAAAGCCAAGTCCTCCTGAATATATTTTCAGTACCTGCTCAAGAGCAAATTCCATTGAGAAATAAACGGCTTTTTTTGAATATTGAGGATTGATCGTGTAGGGTATTTTGAAATTCCTAAAATCCATAAATGTGGGTTTGTGTTTAAAAAGACAAAGGTATTAATTATGAAAATAAACTTTACATTAATTAATCGATAAATTAATAAAAAAACTACGTATTGAATTGTTTTTTTACTTACCTTTAAGAGTGTAAATTTTTGATTATCAAAAACTTTTAATGATGAAAGCCATTGGCTGCATGTGTTCTTTAATTAAATAAAAAAATCACACATGAAAAAGACGTTTTCTGAAGAAGATCTGATCAAGAATCTTAGCTTATACTACCTTAATCGGCATTTGAAAAAAAAGCCAATGGAAAAGTATCACCGTACCATAGATGAATCTCCGCTGCATGACCGTGAAAAGTACAGAAAGAAATCCGAGATTCTTCTTCTCAACTCTTTTATGCATCATTTCCCCGAGGTGAAATTTGAAAACCTTACCTGCGAGAGTCCGGACTTTATCGCCAAATTAAACGACAAAAAAATCGGAATAGAACTGACCGAAGTGATCAATCATCTGGAAATGAAAAAAGTGGAAAGCACTTTGAATAAAATGTTCCGTCAGGCAGAAATAATATTAGAACAGGAAGACACTACGAAATATCGTGGTGTTTATTTTTTAGAATTCCATCCGGCAACCAAATTTGATAACCTGGAAGTACAGCAGGAAAACATTATCAGTATTTATAAAAGCATTAAAAAAAATAAGCCTGTAGGCTGCGTAAAAAGCCTCAGGAAATCTTTCCATCGCAGAAATGTATTTATCACCCATGAGTACAGCATGAATCTGTTTGATGAACTGTGCTCCGAAAAGATTCTGGAACTTATTGAAAAGAAGAACGAAAAATTCCCTTATTATGACACCTCAGTAGATGAATGCTGGCTGGTGATTGTTTCCGATATGAATTCTATTGCCTCAAGATATACCTTCATTCAGGATAAGGAACATCTGAAAGAAGTAAAAAGCCCTTTCCATAAAATATTTCATCTGGAAAATCTCTGTGGAAATATTACCAGTATAAAATAAATGTAATGTTTGAGTATTCTGTTGTTTAATATGATATAAGGTGTATAATTTTAAATTATTTCAAGTTTTAATTTATAATAGTTTAAAATTATTTGGATTTTATTGTTTTTAATTAAAATTAAGTTATATTTGATGTGTGTTGATTATCAATACGATGTATAACTGATGTAACCATAAAAACAATAATCTATGAGAAAACTTCTACTTTTCATACTTATATGTCTCTCTCATACTTTCTATGCTCAGGCTGATTGTGCCACTGCACTTTCTGTTTGTGGAAATTCAAATATCACGTATAGTCCTACAGGATATGGTAATATAAAAGAGCTGGTCAACTCAGGAAGCTGCATAGACTTTACCGGAGAGCACAATTCGATCTGGTATAAAATTACCATCGCTACAGGAGGAACGCTTACCTTCGATCTGGTTCCTAATAATCCGGATGCTGATTACGACTGGGCAATTTTTGGTCCCAATGTAAACTGTGGAAGTTTGGGATCACCTATACGTTGTAACGCGGCAACCGTTATTGGCCCAGGTCCCGCTACAGGATTAAATATGACAAGTACGCTTTTAAGTGCTGCAGGAGGTTCTTTAACTCCTTATTGCAGATATCTTGATGTTTTGCCGGGACAGACTTATTATTTGTTTATCGATAACTGGGTGAGCAGCACCAGTTCTACTACAGCACCGTTTTCTTTAACGTGGGGAGGAACTGCCACACTGGCTTCACCATTTACCGATCCAAATATTCAGACTCAGCCATTTATTCCTCCGGGCATCCCGGCGGCAAATCCTGCAGACCCAAGAGAGGTTGTAATATGCTCTGCTACAGCTTTGTTTGATTTTTCTACCTTATCCTCCGGAATTCTCAACGGAAATCAAAATTTTGGGGTAAGTTATCATCTGAGTCAGAATGATGCCTTAACAGGGAATAATCCTATTACAGCTCCTATTACAGTCAATACAACAACTGTCTATTATTACAGCATCAATTATACCGATCCGGCCAATGCATCTAATCCGCTTAATAAATGTAAACAGGTTGGAACATTTAAATTTAAAAATGGTTCTATTACAGCCAAAAATGCAATTTTGACCGAATGCAACAACAATAATGCAGGGACTGCTTTATTTGATTTAACCACAGCGGACGTTATCGGAACCCCAAATGTTACTAAAAAATACTATCCTACAATGGCAGATCTCAATGCCGGAACCAATGAGATTACGACCCCAATGGCATTTGTGTCCGCAGAAGGAATTATCTATGTAAAGGTGATCTCAGAATTTGGTTGTACTGCAGTAGCACAGATTACGCTGAAATTTTATCCTGTTGTAGTCGTGAATGAAACAACTTTGAGATCATGCTTCATTGAAGCCAGCCCATCCATAGCTTCTTTCAATCTTGTCAATGCTTCAGTAACCGGACAAACCAATCCTACAAAAAAATACTATCCTTCACTAACGGATGCCCTTAATCAGACCAATGAAATTCTGAATGCCAATAATTATATTGCCCCTAATGGATTTGTATATATAAGAGTTTCTAATGCTCAGGGATGTTATAATGTGGCGAAGGTTACTTTAGTCGTTATTCCGCCTGTCTATTCTGATAAACTTAAAGATGTGACTATTTGTGCAGAAGACCAGACCACGCTGGATGCAGGGCCCGGATTTAAAAGTTATGAGTGGAGCACAGGAGCTACTACACAAACGATCAAAGCAGGAATAGGAGTATATTGGGTAAAACTTAAAACGGGAGAATGTGTTACCACACAAACTGTAAAAGTACTTCCTTCGGAACAGCCGGTTGTTTCAGGTATTGATATCTCGAATAATACCATCACAGTATCTGTAATAGGAGGAACTCCGGCTTATAGATATTCAATAGATAATATCATCTGGCAGGATTCCAATGTTTTCAATAATCTTTCAAGGGGAGATCATAAGGTCTATGTAAAAGATGCTTATGACTGTGATCCGATAGAAATCGGAATTGTTGTCCCTAATTTGATCAACGTGATAACTCCTAATGCAGATGGAATCAATGATGTGATTGATTACTCAGCCCTGGCCAATAAACAAAATCTGATCATGAATGTCTTTGATCGTTATGGAAACAAAATATTCCAGGCAGACAGATCCAATGGCTATAAATGGGATGGTACCCAGGGAGGAAGAAGAGTGCCTACAGGAACATACTGGTATTCTATCACATGGAATGAAAATGATAAAAAGAACACTGCCATTAAATTCACCGGTTGGGTATTGGTGAAAAACAAATAAAATAAATAGAAAAAACCATTTCAATCGAAATGGTTTTTATTTTTAAAAGTTTTTAAATTAGATATCAAAATAGAAAGAATGAAAGACTTGCTTGTAAAACGTTTTGAATACTATAAATCTCTTGGTGATAAAACCTTTGAACAGTTAACAGATGAACAGATGTTCTGGCAGTACAATGAAGAAAGTAATTCTATTGCCATTATTGTGAAACATCTTGCAGGAAATATGCTTTCACGATGGACCAATTTCCTTACCGAAGATGGTGAGAAATCCTGGCGTAACCGAGATGGAGAATTTGTCAATACTTTTACCACTAAAGAGCAGGTACTTGATTTTTGGGAACGAGGTTGGAAATGTTTCTTTGATGCTCTTGATAAAATAAACGAGGAAAATCTCTACTCCACAACGTATATCAGAGGAGAAGCACATGCGGTTATTGATGCAGTTCTTCGTCAATTGGCTCATTATCCTTACCACATCGGGCAAATTGTTTATATCGCTAAAATGATAAAGAATGAAAATTGGAATACGCTTTCAATTGCCAGAAACCGATCTCAACAGTTTAATACAGAAATGAAAACCAAATTTTCAAATCAGGATCCGGAAGCCAATTCATCGCCCGTCTGCTTTCAAAACAGTCCCGAAGTAAGAGATGAATATAAACAATAGATTGAATCAATCTTGGATTCTTATTAAAATTACTATCTTTGCACCCATAAAATTCAGGAGTACCAAATGTCTACTTTTCACAGAACTGCCGCGTTTCATACACTTGGCTGCAAATTAAACTTTGCAGAAACATCTACTATTGCCCGTCAATTAACAGATGCAGGTTATGATAAGGTAAGTTTTGATGAAAAAGCCAATGTGTATGTTATCAATACATGTTCTGTGACAGAAAATGCTGACCGTGAATGTAAACTCCACGTGAAAAGAGCCATGAAAGCCAATCCTGAGGGACTGGTTGTAATTGTTGGATGCTACGCACAGTTAAAACCTGAAGAAATTTCACAGATTGAAGGAGTTGACCTGGTTTTAGGAGCAAAAGAAAAATTCAATATTCTGAGCTACCTTGACGATTTGGAAAAATCTGAAAATGAAGGTGTTGTTCATTCCTGTGAAATTGAAGAAACCGATTTCTTTATCGGAAGTTATTCTATAGGAGACAGAACCAGAGCTTTCCTGAAAGTACAGGATGGCTGTGACTACAAATGTACTTACTGTACCATTCCGTTAGCCAGAGGAATTTCACGTTCCGATACCATCGAAAACGTTCTCAGAAATGCTACTGAAATTGCCGCAAAAGACATCAAGGAAATTGTTCTTACAGGGGTGAATATCGGTGATTATGGTAAAGGAGAATTTGGAAATAAAAGACACGAACATACCTTCCTTGATCTTATTTCAGAACTGGATCAAGTAGAAGGAATAGAAAGAATCCGTATCTCTTCGATTGAACCCAATCTTTTGAAAGATGAAAGTATTGAGCTGGTTTCTAAAAGCAAAAGCTTTGTTCCGCATTTTCATATCCCGTTACAATCCGGAAGCGATGATCTCTTGAAAAAGATGAAACGTCGTTACCTGACCAAGCTCTATAATGACAGAGTGAACAAAATCCGCGAGGTAATGCCTGATGCGGCTATCGGAGTAGATGTTATTGTAGGATTCCCGGGAGAAACAGAAGAAAGATTTATGGAAACCTATAATTTCCTGAATGAACTTCCTATCACTTACCTTCACGTATTTACCTATTCTGAAAGAGAAAATACGGAAGCTGCAGCTATGGACGGAGTAGTTCCTGTAGCAGAAAGAAAAAAACGTAATAAAATGCTGAGAATTCTTTCTGAAAAGAAGAAAATGGCATTTTATCAGACACAATTAGGTAAAACGCTTCCTGTTCTTTGGGAGCACGAAAATAAAGACGGGAAAATGTTTGGCTTCACAGAAAACTATGTGAGAGTCCAGAAAAACTTTGATCCTGCATCCGTAAATCAAATCGAATTTCTGAATTTAGAAAAAATCCTGTCAGATGGCACGGTTTCTGTGCAATCTTCTTACCAAAATTTTTTAGCAAAAGCGTAGGCTCTTTGCTAAAATTCTACTAAATTTATTTTTAAACTTTAAATACTACATTCATGAGAGATAAGTTTTTATCTTGGGGAATTGTATTAGTAATTGCTACGTGGATTATAGCAATACTGATCAGAGCGCATTACTGGATACCTACGCTGTTATCCGCAATTTATGCATTGGGTGTTTACAATGCTTACCAATCGAAACATGCCATTTTGAGGAACTTTCCCGTATTGGGATACTTCAGGTATTTTTTCGAGAGTATTTCACCCGAAATGCAGCAATACTTTATTGAAAGGGAAACAGACGGGAAACCATTTCCAAGAAACCAGCGTTCTGCAGTATACAGACGTGCAAAAAATTTAAGTGATACCGTAGCTTTTGGTACACAGCTGGAAGTGAATCACAGAAAATATGAAGGAATCAAGCATTCCATTTATGCCAAATCGCCATCAGAAGAACTTCCGAGAGTATGGGTTGGAGGAGAACAATGTACACAGCCTTATCATGCTTCTTTATTCAATATTTCAGCCATGAGTTTCGGAGCATTGAGCGACAGGGCACAGATTTCACTGAACAGAGGCGCAAAAAAAGGAAACTTTTATCATAATACGGGAGAAGGAGGAATTTCACCTTATCATCTGGAAGGAGGAGATCTTTGCTGGCAGATCGGAACTGGATATTTCGGATGTCGCGACGCGGAAGGAAAATTCAATCCTGAATTATTTACAAAATATTCCACCCTTCCTAATGTGAAAATGATTGAAATCAAATTATCACAGGGAGCAAAACCAGGACACGGTGGAGTTCTTCCGGGAGTAAAAAATACACCGGAAATTGCGGCAATTCGTCACGTAACACCTGGAATGACTGTTATTTCACCACCTTCACACAGTGCTTTTTCTGATGCAGCCGGATTGCTGAGGTTTGTACAGCAGTTAAGAGAACTTTCAGGAGGAAAGCCAATTGGTTTTAAACTTTGTATCGGTGATACCAAAGAATTTGAAGATATCTGTGTACAGATGAATGTGCTGAAAATTTATCCTGACTTTATTACCATAGACGGAGCAGAAGGAGGAACAGGAGCTGCACCACCGGAGTTTTCAGATGGAGTAGGGATGCCATTGGAACCTGCCTTGATCTTTGTGAACAGAACGCTTAATAACTATAATCTGAGAAGTAAATTAAGAGTGATTGCCAGCGGTAAAGTTCTTACCAGTCTTGACATTCTGAGAGCTGTCGCAATGGGCGCAGATATGTGTAACAATGCCAGAGGATTTATGTTCTCTTTAGGATGTATCCAGGCGTTGAGATGTAACTCAAACAACTGTCCTACAGGAGTGGCAACTCAGGATAAAATGCTTATTAAAGGACTTGATGTGACGGATAAAGCTGAAAGAGTATATCACTTTCACAAAAATACACTTCATACCTGCAATGAACTGATTGCTGCTGCAGGAAGAAGCTCTTATGAAGAAGTTGATGCTACCATGTTTATGAGAGGAGATGAATTTGACCACCTTGCTGATCTGTACTTCCCTGATATTTTAGGGAATGTAAAACAGAAAGCAAGATCGTAATTCAGATTGATATAAAACAAAACCCCAAAAACATTATTTGGGGTTTTATTTTGTATTGTATTATTTACACTATTTATTTTTGTTTTTCTCCGTCAGGTCTATCTGCTCTTCCATAAATCTGAAAGTTAAATACGAAAGACCTGTTTCTGTAAGACATGTTTAAATACGGATAGTGAGGGTTTCTCGCAAAAGCAGCTCTGGAAGGAACAATAATTACTCCCTGTAGGTTATAAGGTGTTTCACTTACAAGATCATTGAATGCTTTGAATTTCTGTAAAGCTTCTCTGAAACCTGATATTTGATAATAACCAGCCTGTTTTGCCGCATCTGTTGTACCAGCATCCAATATTGATTGCTTTACATAATAATATGTTGGGTCAACAACAGGAACACCCGTTCCGTCAATGGTATTTAAAAATGCAGTTTTTGATGTAAACGAAGTGTTTCCGTCTGAATTAACTGCCAGGTAAGAGTATGCTCTTCCCATAATTTTGATAATATCAGTGCTGCCAATCGTTTTTTCATCAGCTGGTGCAGGCTGAGCTCCGCTTCTGACAATATAGATTGTTCCTGAAGGAAGGGTCAAAGGTGATAATTCAGATAACTTCTTTTCATTATCATCTGCAGTATCTGTAGAACTGAAAGCTTTTATATTCCCCTGCGCATCAAGATAATTCTCATCCATGAATTTCTTAATGGCCTGATCATCATAGGTGTTTTGAGTAGCAACATCTTCCGGCTCTACATAGGTTGACACATCATCATCTTTCTTACAAGCAGAAAAACACAAAGATCCTGCAAGGATATATAAAAATATTTTTTTCATTTCAAAAAACTTTAATTACTTTACAAATAATATAACGGCAAAAGTATAAAAAATTATGAGAATAGATAAATTTTTATGGAGCATTCGTTTTTATAAGACGAGAAGTATTGCAGCAGAGGAGATTAAAAAGAATAGAGTTTCTATAGGAACGTCTGCCGTAAAGTCATCTAAAGAGGTAAAAGAAGGAGATACGATTAAAATCCGTAAGAATCAGATTGATTATAAAATAAAGGTAATTCAGATTCCTAAAAGCAGAATTGGAGCCAAGCTGGTGCCTCTTCATATCCAGGATGTGACCGATAAGGAACAATACGAGCTGCTGAAACTCCGTAAAATGTCACAAGACTATTACAGAAATAAAGGGGAGGGAAGACCTACCAAAAAGGACAGAAGAGAAATGGACGATTATGTAGGAAACGATATCGACTCCGATTTTACAGACTGGGATGATTTCTTTGGAGAGACCGGCAGTGAAGGTGAGGATGAAGATTAATATTAATATAAAAAAGCTCTAGAGATAGAGCTTTTCTATTATTTCATTAACGATGTCTTCCGGTTCCCTGGAATCTGTCCCGACAGTGAATTGTGCTTTGCTGTAAAATTGATTTCTTTCAAATAAATGTTTAGCAATAAATTCCGGAAGGTCTTCATCAGATATATTCGCAATTAATGGTCTTTTTTCTTTCTGTTTTGAAAGTCTTTCAACCAGTGTTCCTACTCCTGTTCTTAAAAAAACACTCTTTGAATTGTGATTAATGATCTCCATATTATTATAATATACAGGAGTTCCTCCACCAAGGCTTAAAACAACATTTTCTTCAGAGGCCAATATCTCTTCAAGTGCCTCTCTTTCCAGCTTTCTAAAGAAAATCTCTCCCTTTTTCTCAAAAATCTCAGGGATGGTTAATTTATTTCTTCTGGAAATCTCTTTATCGAGATCGATTAATTTAAAATCTATTTTTTCGCTTAATATTTTGGAAATGTGAGATTTGCCGCTTCCCATGTATCCGATCAATGAAATTACCATGAATTTTTTTTAAACAAATTTGCGAAAAAGTTTTGAGATAAAGAAAAAAGTCATATCTTTGCACCACTTAAAACAAGGGACATTACTTAAATGAAAACTTGTTACACAAGTGGCCGACTCGGTAGCTCAGCTGGTAGAGCAATACACTTTTAATGTATGGGTCCTGGGTTCGAATCCCAGCCGGGTCACTAGCAATAATAATTACTGAATGGTAATTTTATTGCCTGCGTGGTGAAATTGGTAGACACGCCATCTTGAGGGGGTGGTTTCCTAAGGATGTGCTGGTTCGAGTCCAGTCGCAGGCACTGCAAAGAAAATTTTATAATTAATATTGAAATTTATTTCATTTTAATTGTGGCCGACTCGGTAGCTCAGCTGGTAGAGCAATACACTTTTAATGTATGGGTCCTGGGTTCGAATCCCAGCCGGGTCACAAGTTTACTGAAAAGTAAATTTTTTTCATATTAATATTTTGTGATTTGGTGTTTCAAAGGCTTCCTTCAGGAGGCCTTTGATTTTTGTATAAACTTGGGATAAATCCAATCTTTGTTCAGGTATTCAATAAAAAATCCCCGGCTTAAATGACCAGGGATACTATATTTTAATAGATAAAGATTAATCAAGGTGCATATTGTCAATTAATCTTACTCCATCTACTACAACTACAATGAAGGCTCTGAAATTTCTGTCTTTATAGAAAAAATCAGTCTCCTGTAGGGTGCTTTCATCAGCAATCAGAAAGTATTCAAGCTTCATGCCCTGCTGGTCATCAAAAATATCAGTTACTCTTTCTTTAATTTCCGGAATACTGACAGTTCTGAACCAGTCGTTTACTTTCTTTAAGGTTTCATAAATTACTTTAGAAGCTTCTTTTCTGTCTTCATGAAGCCTTTGGTTTCGTGAGCTTAATGCCAGACCGTTTTCTGCCCTGTAAATAGGAACTCCGGTTATTTTAACGGGAAGATGTTTTTTCTCCACCATTTTTTTAATAATAGCAAGCTGCTGAAAATCTTTTTCACCGAAATAAGCATTATCAGGCTGTACCTGTCTGAAAAGCTCTTCTACAACAGTTCCTACCCCATTGAAATGTCCCGGTCTGGATTTACCCTCCATTTCATTTTCCAATCCGTCAAAATCATACGACTGGCTTTCGGCTTTTTCAGGGTAAATATCTGCCACCTCAGGGATGTAGACAGCATCTACAAGACCTGAATTCTGAAGAATCAGTATATCTCTGTTCACATCTCTTGGATATTTTTCAAGATCTTCAGGATTGTTGAACTGGGTTGGATTTACAAAAATTGAAGAAATGACAAGGTCATTTTCTTTTCTTGCCTCTTCATACAGAGAAAGATGGCCATTGTGCAGGGCGCCCATGGTAGGAGCAAAGCCAATTCTTTTTCCCATTTCTTTCTGTCTTTCAATGAAATCCTGAAGGACTTTTCTGTTTTTTAGAACTTCCATAGTTTATTTTAATACTATTTCAAAAATACTAAAAATATCGCATAATAATATGTACTTTTAATAATTTGAAAAGGGAATTTTCGTAAAAAAATGTTAATTAAAATAATGTTGGATGTTTTTTTGTAATTTTGCACATTAAAGCATTTTTACAAAAATTAGATAGAAAGTTTATGCCGAATCAAAAAATACTGTACATTACTACAGAGATGTATCCATATCAGGAAGATACAAATATGGCTGCAGTGGTAAACAAAATGGCACTTAAGATGCACCAAGAAGGCAATGATGTAAGAGTTTTTATGCCAAGATTTGGACAAATAAGTGAGAGAAAATTCCAGCTTCATGAAGTAATCCGTCTTTCAGGGATGAATATTATTATCAATGACCTGGACCAGCCTCTGATCATTAAAGTAGCGTCTCTTCCGGGGGAAAGACTTCAGGTTTACTTTATTGACAATGAAGAATACTTCAAAAGAAAACAATATTATTTCGACGATGAAGGAAACCCTTTCGAAGACAATGACGAAAGAGCTATTTTCTTTGCCAGAGGAGTGATTGAAACTATTAAGAAACTAAACTGGGTGCCGGATGTTATCCATTTGAATGGATGGATGTCTTCTTTTGTTCCAATTTATCTTAAAACGTACTACGAATCAGATACTTATTTCAAAGATGCAAAAATTGTACTTTCTCTTTACAATGAGAAAGATGCTGACCTGGACAAAAAGATCGATGAAAAGCTGCAGTTTGATAATATTTCAGGATTAAAAGCGTTAGATAACCCAACTATTAAAAGTTTTGTTATCGAGAGTATGAACTATGTAGATGCCGTTGTAAAGGGTGACGAGTTCCTGGATGAAGACCTGGATAAGGCTTTCAACGAAACAGCAACCCAGAAATCGGAATATCTGGACGTAGATTCTATAAATCAACTTTATTAAAAACACATTTTTAATGACTCATAATCTTAAAAAGACCTTCGCCATGCTTCTATTGGCGATTTTTGGAAGTGCATTGCTTTATAACTGTGAACCGGATCCGGATTCTCTTGGAGAGCAGCTGTTTAATGGTGACGCAGCACAAGGCAATGAAATTTCATATCCTGTTATAGCATACAATTACGACAATAATGATTCAATCAGAAGTGATGCTTCAAGATTGATCAGCGGATTGAACGAATCTGGTACGGCTACAAATGTTGCCGTTCTGGGAGCCTTTACTGAATCCCAGTTTGGAATGCAGAGAGCATCTTACGTTACCCAGCTTAGAATGCCGGTAGATAATTTCGACTTCAATGGCGCGGATCCAAAAGTAGATTCTGTAGTCCTTGTAGTAAGACCACCTGCAAATACAGCTTCGAATACTTACTTCTTTGAAAGCAGCGATTCATTAAAGACCAATACATACGCAAAAACTGATTTCCCGGTAGACGGGGTTGCTACAGAAGTTTCCATTGAGAAAAAAACTTATCCTGTTCGTAAATATGGTAAAATAGGAGGAGCTTCAAAATCAATGAAAATCAATGTGCATGAAGTGACAACGTTCCTGGATGCAAATAATGATGCTTTAAAACGTTCCAATGCGTCAGTAAGTACTGGTGAATTGTTAGGTTCAGGAGTGTTTGATGGTAACATAAGTTCTTTATCTATCACAAAAAAATCTGATAACTCGGTTGTATTTACAGGAAATTTAGGATTCAGAATGAAGTTGAGTAACACAAATTTTTTCCAGACTCATATTCTTGATAAAAAAGGAAAACCTGAGCTTCAGGATGCTGCTAACTTTATCAGATATTTCAAAGGAATAAAAATTTCTGTGGACGAAACGGATAGATATCTGTATCAGTTCTCTCCTAACGATTTACAGCTTATCATGTATTACAAATATGATAAAACGGAGAATGGAACAACCACAAGACCTCAGACAACACTTAGTTTCAACTTGGGAAGCGCGAATTCTCATATCGGATTGTATGAGTACAACAGATCTGGATCACCTGCTGCAGCTGCACTGGCTGCAAGTAATTCTGCTGAAGGAGATGAAAGACTTTTTGTTCAGGGAATGGGAGGACCTTCTGTGGTAGTAAAAATTAAGGATGAGACTATTGCACAACTACAGGATGTTTACAACAAAGATAAAGCAGGTATTGTAAGTGCTAAGATCAGAATATACCTGGATCCTGCAACATGGAAAAATACAGGTTCTACTGAAGATCGCAGGTTTACCCTTTTAAACAATACATTAAATGCCGGTAAAATTGATTACTCAAAATTAACATTCACTTCAGATCTGACAAGCGGACTTGGATTGTACTATTTTAAAGATAAACCTGAGCCAGGTTATTATGATTTTGTAGTAACAAAAACAATCAAGGATCTTGTTGAAGGGAAAAAAGAAACTGTAGATGGAACTGAGCAACTGATCGTTAACAAACCATTAATAATCACTGCAGGAACATTTGCTGCAAGTACTACGGGAACACTTTTAGGAGTTCGTAATACAACAAGAGCATTCGATATGAACAGAATTATTCTGACAGGAATTGATAAAACGAATACCAACCCTAAGAGAATCCAGCTAATGGTAACTTATGGTACAAAAAAATAGAACACGATAAACAAACAACACTAGACAAAATAAAATATGTGCGGAATAGTAGGATACACAGGTTTTCAAGACGCTTATGAAATTGTAATTAATGGTCTTAGAAGATTGGAATATAGAGGGTATGACAGTGCCGGAATTGTTTTAGAAGGACCAGGTAACAAGCTGGAAGTAGAAAAAACAAAGGGTAAAGTGGAGGATTTGGTGAATATTTCAAAAGAGCTGAAAGGAACGTCTAAAATTGGAATGGGACACACCCGTTGGGCTACCCACGGAGTTCCTAGTGACAGAAATTCCCACCCGCACTTGTCAAACAACGGGAAAATTGCAATTGTACATAATGGTATTATTGAAAACTATGATACCATTAAAACGATGCTTACTGAAAAAGGATTTACTTTTAAATCAGAAACAGATACAGAGGTATTGGTAAATCTTATCCAGTATTTTATGGATCTTAATCCTGAGATTGACTTCCCGACAGCAGTGAGATATGCCTTGAATGAAGTATATGGAGCTTATGCAATCACTGTACTTCATGAAGATTATCCCGGAATATTGGTCGTAGGAAGATTAGGTTCTCCTCTTGCAATCGGAATCGGGGATAAAGAATACTTTATTGCCTCGGATGCATCTCCTTTTGTGGAATTTACAAAAGAAGCTATTTACCTTGAAGAAGGACATATGGCAACCATCTCTCTGGAAAACGGAGTCGATATCAGAACAATTAACGAAAACTCTAAGATCGAGCCTGAAATCCAGGAACTTAAATTAAGCCTTGAACAGATCGAAAAAGGTGGTTACGAGCATTTCATGCTTAAAGAAATCTTTGAACAGCCTAAATCTGTACATGATACCATGAGAGGTAGACTTCTTGTAGATGAAGGAGTAATCAAAATGGCCGGAATCTGGGATCATGTTGAGAAATTCAAAAATGCCAACAGAATTATTATCATTGCTTGTGGTACTTCGTGGCATGCAGGTCTTATCGGAGAATATCTGATAGAAGAATACGCCAGAATTCCTGTTGAAGTAGAATATGCATCAGAATTCAGATACAGAAACCCGATCATTACCGATAAAGATGTGGTGATTGCCATTTCTCAGTCTGGAGAAACAGCTGATACCATGGCTGCCTTAAAATTAGCAAAAGAGAAAGGAGCATTTATATATGGTATATGTAATGTTGTAGATTCATCAATTGCAAGAATTACAGATGCCGGTTCATATACGCATGCAGGTCCTGAAATCGGGGTAGCTTCTACCAAAGCATTTACGGCACAGCTTACTATTCTTACTTTAATTGCGTTTAAATTAGGAAAACACAACGGAAACTTAGGAAACGCTGAATTTATGAGCTTAATTGCTGAGCTTGATGCTATCCCTAAGAAAATTGAAGAAGTGCTGAATACCACTCATGAGCTTACGCAGAATATTGCAAAAGATTTTGTGAAAGCTACCAATTTCCTTTACCTGGGAAGAGGATACAACTATCCTGCAGCCCTGGAAGGAGCCTTAAAATTAAAAGAAATTTCTTATATCCATGCAGAAGGATACCCGGCTGCAGAAATGAAGCACGGTCCGATTGCCCTGATCGACGAAAATATGCCAATTGTAATTATAGCACCTAGAAAAGGCCACTATGATAAAATTGTAAGTAACGTTCAGGAAATTAAAGCGAGAAAAGGAAAAATTATCGCTGTAGTTAATAAAGGAGACCGTCAGGTGAGCGAAATGGCAGATTATGTTATCGAAATCCCTGAAACTTCAGAATGTTTCTCTCCAATCGTTGCTTCCGTACCTCTGCAACTGCTAGCCTATTATATTGCAGTTTATAGAGGAGCCAACGTAGATCAACCGAGAAACCTTGCAAAATCTGTTACCGTGGAATAAAAAGTTGTTGTAAATAAAATAAATTTAGATTTCTTCCGTTATTTCAAAAAAAATCTTAAAAGTTTCTTAAAAAAATTATATATTTACGGCTTAATTATAAAAATTAACATGAAAAGGATATTTCTTTTATTATTGTCTGCGTCGGTAGCATCGGTATCTTGTTCAGGTGGTGGCAGCTCTTCTGTAGGGAAGCCAGGAACAAAAGGAGAATTGATACCAAGAGAAAAAACTAAATCATTTGTTGCGGAAAGACCATACGGAATGGTTGCAATTCCTGCAGGTTCATTTGTTGCTGGTTTAGCAGACCAGGATCCAACAAATACTCCTGAAAAAGCAGCATTGAAGACAGTTACTGTTTCTTCTTTCTTCATGGATGAAGCAGAAACTACCAACTCAGAGTACAGAGTATTTATCAATTATGTAAGAGACTCTATCGCGAGAACTTTACTTGCTGAAGCTGCCGGAGAAGGTGGTGATGAAGGCGGACGTAAAGGAGCTGCAATAGGAGATTATGCATATCTTGCTAAAAAAGAAGAAAATTTAACACCTTATCAAGAATATATGGAAGGCCAGGGTGGCCGGGAAGACGGAAGCTATGATGCCAGCAAAAGATTAGATTGGAAAATTCCTTTACACTGGAGCACATCAAAATATCCGGATGTAGAATACGCAGAAGTTTTAGAATCTATGTATCTGCCTTCTTCTTCAAGAATCGGAAACGAAAGAATTTTAGATGTAAGCAAGCTGAAATATACTTACCGTTGGGGAGATATGGACGCTGCAGTTGCAGATAACGAAAGAGGAGCTAATTACCTGAAAAGCGAAAGTATCGCGATCTATCCTGATACTACAGTTTGGGTAAAAGATTTCCACTTTGCTTACAATGAGCCATTGTTTGAACAGTATTTCTGGCACAAGGCTTACAAAGACTATCCTGTTGTTGGGGTTACCTGGGATCAGGCAAGGGCTTATTGTAACTTCAGATCTAAATTGAAAACAGATTACAACGAAAGTTTAAAAAGAAAAAAACAAAGACCATTAGAGTTCCGTCTTCCAACAGAAACTGAATGGGAATATGCTGCAAGAGGAGGTATGCAAAATGCTACTTACCCTTGGGGTGGTCCATATTTAATGGACGACAGAGGTTGCTATCTGGCTAACTTTAAGCCGAAAAGAGGTAACTACATGGAAGACGAGAAAAAAGGTACTTATACATATACAGCTCCAGTTAAGAAATTTAAGAAAAATGGGTTTGGGTTATTTGATATGGCTGGAAACGTTTCTGAATGGACATTATCTTCTTTTAACAACTCTTCAGCTGGGTTCACTTCTACATTAAATCCTTCTACTAAAGATAAGTTGGATACGAAGAAATCTGTAAGAGGTGGATCTTGGAAAGATATAGGATATGCACTAATGACAGGTGCTAGAGATTGGGAAAGAAAAGATTCCGCAAGAAGCTATATCGGATTCAGAACTGTACAGGATATCCCTGAAGCAGCTGTTAAGCCAAGAAGAGTTAACAGAAATTAATCAGACAATTTTTCAATAACAATTTTATTTAACATTAAAAAAACTAACTCAATATGTTTAAGACTAAAGATGCTTGGATGAATTTCTTTTATTCATTCGGTGCTGCAATTGTAATTCTTGGAGCTTGGCTTAAAATTACTCACATTACCTTGGGACCTATTAACGGTAACATCGCTCTTACCGTAGGGCTTATTACTGAGGCGATTATCTTTATCATCTTTGCATTCGACCCTCCAAAAACTGAAGAGTCTTATGCCTGGGAAAATGTTTATCCTGAGTTATTAGATAAACATGCGAATCCAAATCCTTTACACTCTAATGTAACCACTAAAAATACAAGCGCTCAATTTGCTGAACTGGAAAACTCTCTTTCTAACAAATTGGATAAAATGCTTGAAGATGCAAGATTAGACGTTCAATTATTTGAAAGATTAAGAACAGGAATTGATAAATTTTCAAACTCTGTTGATCAGATCAATCAAACGGTAGACGTATCTGCATCTACTCATAAATATAACGACCAATTAAATAAAGCAGCTCAGCACATGGAAAGCATGAATGCTCTTTATGCAATGCAGCTTGAAAGCGGTAAGAGACAATCTGAATTTGCTAACAAGTATGTTGCAGATATGCAGAAATCTGCAGAGCAATCTGAGAAATTCAACCAAGAGCTACAAGGTTTAACATCTAATCTTAATAACTTAAATAGAGTTTATGGTGGTATGCTAACTGCTATGAAGTCTTAATTCCTAACCATTTCTAAATTTAAGTACTTAATCAAAAAACAAAGAAAAGAGAATGGCACAAGGAAAACAGACCCCTCGTCAGAAGATGATCAACCTGATGTATTTGGTGTTCATCGCGATGATGGCCCTAAATATTGATGCAGAAATCATCAGATCATATTATGACTCTACAGTTTCTTTAAAAGCAACACGTATGCTTACTGAAGCTAAAAACAGTGATATATTTGAAAAAACATTAGAGGCTAAAGCCCAACAGGTACCCGATACTTATGCACAGCCTTGGGAGCAATATAAGGTGTTGAAGGTAAAAATCGATGATTTGGTTACTCATGCAGAACAAATCAAAGAAAAATTGAAGAAAGAGGCTGAGTTTATGGAAAATGATCCGGCAACTGGCAAGCCTATCGATGTTAGTGAGAATTTTTCTTCACTTAATAACAATGAAGGGGCTACACAATATTTCTTTAAAGATGGAGATGAAAATACTCCTTCAAAAGGCGCTGATGAGTTAAAAGCTAAGATTGATGCTATAAGAAATTATATCAATACTACTTTCGGACAAAATCATCAATTGCAGGATTTGGTGAATAGAGCTAATGCGTCTCTTATCGCTGAATATCCAAAAGGAAAATCTCCAAATGAAAAGACCTGGTTTCAGAATAAATTCTATCATCAGCCTTTGATTGGTGCAATCTCCAATTTAGAGATTATCCAAAATGATGCCAGAAACGTACAGTCTGATGCATTGGCAATGTTGTTGCAAGAGAAAGTAGATGCAAGCATCAAATTTTCAAGCTATGAGCCTATAGTTTCAGGTCCGGTAGATATCCAGGCAGGAAAACAGGCTGAAGTAAAAGTAATGTTAGGTACTTACTCTACAAGTAACAAGATCAGTATCTCTGGTGTAAGTAAAGTAGAGAACGGTAAAGGTATTATGCAAATTTCAGGTTCTGGAATTGGTGAACATAAATTAGGAGGTACTATTACATTGACGGATGCTTCCGGGAAACCACAGTCTTTCCCTTGGACACATACTTATAATGTAATCGCTGGACCAAGAGAAGTAAAACTTGAAAAAGGATTATTGCTTTCTGCTGATAAAATGAACGTTATGTATAGAGGACTTGAGAACCCTGTTTCAGGATCAATCTTAGGTGCTGACAATTCTAAGCTTTCATTATCTGCTGCAGGCGCTACTGTGAAAGGTAAAGGTCCAGGTAAATGGGATGTGACTCCTACTACCGGAAATGTAGTGAAGTTAACATTATCAGGAACAGATCCTTATGGTAAAACAGTTTCTCAGGTATTTGAATATAGAATTAAGAATATCCCTAGACCACAAGGTCAGATCAGAGGTAAAGCTGTAAACTTTATGCCGGCAGGTTCTATACCTAACCAGATTGTTTCTGCTACTTTACCAGACTTTGATTTCCCTGTTTCGTTCACTGTTAATAGCTTTATTATTAAGCTTCCAGGAAAAGCAGGTACTCTGATTCAAGGTAGCTCATTATCAGGAGCAGAAGGAATGCTTAGAAACCTTAGACCTGGTGATGTAGTTCAGATCTATGATATTCAGGCTACGGCTACAGGATTGGGGAATCAGAGACTTAAGGAAATTTCGCCTGTAATTATTAATGTTCAATAAGGTTAATTTGTAAAATCATATTATGAAAAAATATATTAGCACCCTTTTAGTTTTAGTTTCGGGATTTGCTTTTTCCCAGACTATTCTGAATGCTGCTTCTCCTGAAGAATTCAGACAAATGAGAGCTGAATCAATGAGAAAAGCAGGGGATACTGTTATCAGCAATAAAGTAAAGCCTCTTGAATATGGTTTCGTTGATGACAAGGATATTTACAAAAGTATGTTTGTTTGGGAAATCATTGATATGAATGATAAGATCAACCAGCCGTTTTATTATGATAATCCGGATGGCCTTCTTTCAAGTTCTACAAGATCATTATATCAGTTATTACTTGATGGTGCCCTTAAAGGGGATATCAAGGAAGTTTATGACGACGAAAACTTTGTTACAAGACTTTCACCTGAGGCTATTCAGAAAAGATTGGAAAGTGTTAGACTTGACGAAGAAGCTATCGATATCCTTAACTCTGGAAGAACACTTACAGAGGACGAAAAGAAAAGATTGACAGATATCATCAGAACCACTACAGATAAAGTAAAAGTTCTTAAGGTAATGGGAATGTGGTTTATCGATAAAAGAGACGGTCAGATGAAGTACAGACCTCTTGGTATCGCTGCTATGGGTCCGGATCCGACATCGGTAGGAAGAATTGGTCCTGATGGCCAGCCTTTGGCAGGTGCTGATGAATTGATTGATCTGTTCTGGATTTATTACCCAAGTGCTCGTGATATCTTAGCAAACAATTATGTTTTCAATAGAAAAAATTCTTCTGCTGACTTATCTTTCGATGATGTTATCAATGCAAGAAGATTCTCTTCTATTATTTATAAATCTTCAAACGGTTTAGGAGATGGTACTATTAAGGACTATATTCCTAAAAATGCTGATGAGCAGCTGGAAGAAAGTGACAGAATCAAGGCACAGATTCTTGACATGGAAAATGATATGTGGAATTACTAAATTTCGCTTGATATTTATAGAAAACCTGAGTATTTTTACTCAGGTTTTTTTTATTATGAAAAATGTAGATTATATTATTGTAGGAGACGGATACGCGGGGCTTTTCTTGGCTCATCAGCTCATTAAAAATAACAAGTCCTTTGTCATCTTTACGGAAGGAAGGCAAAGTGCCTCCCAGGTTTCAGCAGGAATTATCAATCCTGTTGTCCTGAAGAAATTTACCACATTCTGGAAAGCACAGGAACAAATAGATTTTCTTAAAGACAGTCTTAAAGAAATAGAATCATATACCGGAGAAAATTATTTGATCAATGCTCCCATTCACAGAATTTTCCATGATGAAAATGAACAGAATTTATGGTTGAGAAAATCAGCAAATGAAGAATTGTCGCATTTTCTTGATCAGAATTTCGATCGTTTAAATGTGGTAAAAAACGATTTTCTTAGCGGAAAGGTGAATCAATCTGCAAGACTTAATGTTAATGGATTTTTCAGTAGTCTATTCGATTATTTTGAAAAAAATGATCATCTGGTTAAAGAAAAGTTCGATTATTCAAAATTGAATCCATCTGAATCGGTATATAAAGATTTTACTTTCAAAAATTTGATTTTCTGCGAAGGGATGGGGGTGAAAGATAATCCGTACTTTTCAGAGATTGCAGTAAACCCGAACAAAGGTCACCATATAAAAGTGAAACTTTCACAACCGATTCCGGAGAATATAACCATTAAAAAGAAACATTTTTTATTCCCAACCGGAAACGGACTGTATTTTTATGGAGGGACCTACGACAGAGAGCAGCTTCATCATCATATCGATGAATCAGCCGTTGAACAACTGGTGAAAGGGCTTTCAGAATTTTATCCCTATGATTTTGAAGTGGAGGAAGTCCATTTTGGATTCCGCCCAACCGTAAAAGACAGAAGACCTATCATCGGAAGACATGATACGTTCAGTAATCTCTATGTCTTTAATGGACTTGGAGCCCGTGGGATTCTTAATGGGTGTTATTTTTCAAGAGATCTGTTCCGTTTTATGGAAGATGATATTCCATTGCATGAAGAAGTTTCATGGAAAAGATTTCAATAGTGTATATTAGTAAGTATATTCAAGGTGAAAATTTATGAATGAAAATATATTAGGTATCATTGCCGGTGTTCTTACCTCCGTTTCAATGATTCCACAACTTATAAAGGTAATCAGAGAAAAGAATGTAGAAGATATTTCTTTACTTATGCTGCTGGTTCTGATTTCAGGGCTCTCTTTATGGGTATGGTATGGCTTTGCAAAAGATGAACTTCCTATTATTTTGTCAAACGCATTTGCTGTTCTGGTCAATGTCAGCCTTCTGATATGCTATATCATCTACAATAAAGGAAAATAAAAAAAATACGCCTCATCATGATGAAGCGTATTTTTTTTATGTAAGTGAAATTTAATTATTGAAGAACAAATTTAGCTAAAGGAGCCATTCTTGCTTTGTTTAAAGTAAGTGTATTTCCGTTTACAGAGTAATTGTCTGCTGCAAGAATTGCTTTGGTAAATTGATTTTCAATATCAAGATCCTCGCAAGCCATCATCGTAGACATCCCCTGATTGAATTTAATTCTCATTATTTCAGGTTTGATCTCAAAAGTTCCTCCCAAACCATTACATCCTGCATGTCCCTGATATCTCATACCATCCATTTCAAGTTTGAAATAAGGATTGTTTTTAGGATTCTTCAGTTCAATCGGCTTCCCGTTAAGCTCTGTAAGTTTCCATGTTTTTCCTGTAATGTCCGTAGTTGCTTTCTGAGCGTTCTGTGTTTTACAAGAAACAACTAAAAAGGTTGCGATAACAAGTGCCGAAAAATAATAATATAAACTTTTCATAATGTTTATTTTTTTAATTTGAATTGCTAATCCATATGCTAATACGATGCCATTTTTGCAGGACCAGACTCTTTTTTTGCCTGTTTAAGGTGGAACAGAACCATATCTACATTCTTTTTCAGGAAAGTGATATTGCCCTTAATATCAGAATATTGATATTCTTCATTTGAGGCTGTATATTCAGGTAAAGCATCACTTTTTTTTAGGTCAAAAGTTTTGCCGTTTAAATGTATAATCGCTGTATTTTTGGTATTGTTGATCGTTACTTCTATTTTTTCTCCATAGCTGTCAACATACACATTTTTTGAAATGTCATCTGTATTTTCTGGAACAACAGCAGTAATGGTTTCAGCCTCTTTTCCGGGATGTTTACATGCTGTTAGGGAAATAAGGGTCAATCCGAAAAGGATTGGTACTAATAATTTTTTCATAGTGATAAGTGATTTTAAAGTGTTTCATGAATTATGATATTAATGCTATATAAATTTACAAATATTTTTAATAAATATGTGTTAATTTTTCATAAACTAACAGAAAATTAAAGTTTTATATAATTTAACTCACTGTTTTTTGAAACAGAATTCACGAAACAAAAGGTAATAATTATAGTGGGAAATTTAGAATAGACGTTGTTGATGCAGGGTTTTTAACGAACTTGTTTTAAGAAGAATAATCTTGTTTTTTTTTTTTTTCATTTGTTGTGTTAATTTTCGGCAAAAATAATTCAAAAATAAGAGAGTAACAATAAGTTAATGTTAATAATTCTCATTCATGATAAAGTTTAGGTTCACTAGGGTAAATTTTAAAAATAGAATATCAAGGCTCTTGAATGTTCAAAAAAGCAACAACTTTAAAATTAAAATTTCCTTAAATCAAAAAAAATGGCTTGATATTTGAAAATTGAAACTTGCACAGATGAGATGTCAAAATTACCTAAATGACGCTTGAATAAAAGAAAAATTTAATATTTATCACTTTTGTATATTCAGGTATTTTAAAGAAGAGTTAAATTTTGTTAATCCATGATGGTAATATCATAATCTGGGTGTACATTTGCAACTTCAAAATGAGAAACTTCGTAGTATATTTTTTAACCGGTCTTTTTCTGCTCTTTGTAGTAGAAAGCAGACTTGACGTTAAAACGCTCCGAAACGACTATAACGGTCACGTTTCTCATCATATGCCAAAAAGAGCCAACCGCCTGAATCAGACTTTCGAAAAACTCTCTGTTCAGCAAATGGCCGATAATGTAGACAATTCCACTTTAGAACTTACCGAAAATGATTTCCAGCTGTCTGATGTATGGCAGGCTGTTATTGTTTTTGCAGGAGTTTTCTCTTTAGTCTATATTTTTGGATTAAAAAGCTATAAACGATCCAAGCCGGATATTCATGGCTTTGTTCTTGGTTTGGCAACCAAAAGATTTATTCTTATCCGCTCCATTAGAATCTAAAATTTATCCGTTCTGTTTATTTTCTGCCTGATGACAGGTGGAAATACCTTGCGTTGTGTATGCCGGTAATCATCACACCGTACCTCTTTTATTACCGTTTTTTATTTCTATCAAAACATTAACGATTATATAAACTCTAGAATTATGATAAAAAGAGTTGCTTCGGGAATTGCGCTGAGTGCCCTTCTGTTGGCGGTTGGCTGCAATAAGAAAAAAGAAGAAAAAGAAGAAGTTACCGTCTATCCGGTGACGTCCCCTGTGGTAATGGATACCGTAATCAACAAAGAATACGTGGCCCAGATTCAATCTGTAAAAAACATTGAAGTGAGAGCTCAGGAAAAAGGTTTCCTGGAAAAAATCTTTGTAGATGAAGGACAGTACGTACAGGCCGGACAAACATTGTTCCGCATCATGCCTAAACTGTATCAGGCAGAATTATTAAAAGCAAAAGCAGAAGTAGAACAGGCTTCTATTGAACTGAAAAATGCAAGTACACTGGCAGGAAACAACATCGTTTCTAAAAATGAAAGAGCCATGGCAAAAGCAAAACTGGATGCTGCCAATGCAGAAATGAAACTGGCCCAGATCCACCTTTCTTTTACTGATATCAAAGCGCCATTTTCAGGGATTATCAATAGAATTCCACTGAAATTAGGGAGTCTTGTAGATGAAGGCGATTTGTTGACTTCGTTATCAGACAATACAAGTATCTATACCTATTTCAACGTTTCAGAACCTGAATATTTGAGCTATCAGACTCATGCTGCAGACAGAGGAAGCAATCAGGTTTCTCTGATTACAGCCAACGGAGAAACATATACACAAAAAGGAGAAATTCAGACGATTGAAGGAGAATTCGATAACGAAACAGGAAATATTGCTTTCCGTGCGAAATTCCCTAATCCTGACAAACTTCTGAGAAACGGAGAAACTGGAAAAGTGCAGATGTCAATGCCTGTTCATAACGCATTGATCATTCCACAGAAAGCTACCTATGAAATTCAGGATCAGAAATATGTATTTGTAATTGATAAAAATGGGGTAGCAAAGTCCAGAAATATCAAAGTAGCCTATGAACTTCAGGATTTGTATGTAGTAGGATCAGGAATTTCAAAAGGAGATCAGATTCTTCTGGAAGGAGTTCAGAAAGTAAAGGATGATCAAAAAGTGAAAACAAAATTCCAGGATCCTAAGAAAGTTCTTCAATCACTGAAATTAAAAGCAGAGTAGTGGTTCTCTAAAACGAAACAGTATGTTTAAGAAATTCATTCGCAGACCAGTTCTGTCTATAGTAATCTCATTGATTATTGTATTTATGGGAATACTGTCATTGGTAAAACTTCCGGTGACCCAGTTCCCATCCATCTCTCCGCCTAAAGTAAATATCACCGCAGAATATCCCGGAGCTAACAACGAATTGTTGATTAAATCCGTAGTAATCCCCTTAGAAAGAGGATTAAATGGTGTTCCCGGTATGAAATATATGACCTCAGATGCCGGAAATGACGGGGAAGCTTCCATTCAGATTGTATTTGATCTGGGAACGGATCCCAATGTAGCTGCAGTAAATGTGCAGAACCGTGTATCTTCAGTGGTCAATAAACTTCCACCTCTGGTAGTGCGTGAAGGGGTAAAGATCACCCGTGAAGAACCGAATATGTTGATGTACATTAACCTGTACAGTGACGATCCTAAAGCTGACCAGAAATTCCTTTTCAACTATGCAGATATCAACGTAATGTCTGAATTGAGAAGGGTAAGTGGTGTAGGTTTTGCCGATATCCTGGGAACCCGTGAATATGCCATGCGTATCTGGCTGAAACCGGATAGATTAACAGCCTATAATATTTCAGCAGATGAAGTAATGGAATCTCTGAATGAGCAGAGTTTGGAAGCTTCCCCTGGAAAAACGGGTGAAAGTTCCGGAAAACGCTCTCAGTCTTTCGAGTATGTATTAAAATATCCAGGTCGTTTCAATAATGAAAAAGATTACGGAAACATTATTTTAAAAGCAAAACCGAACGGAGAATCTGTAAGACTGAAAGATGTTGCCGATATAGAGTTTGGAAGTTCCATGTATGATATTTATTCTACATTGAACGGAAAGCCTTCAGCGGCAATCACGGTAAAACAATCCTATGGGTCCAATGCAAGTGACGTTATCAAAAATGTGAAAGCATTGATGAAAGATCTTGAAAAAAATAACTTCCCTAAGGGAATGCATTACGACATTAGTTATGACGTTTCAAGATTCCTGGATGCCTCTATGGAAAAAGTAATCCATACTTTGTTCGAAGCCTTCATCCTGGTTGCTATCGTAGTATTCCTATTCCTTGGAGACTGGCGCTCAACATTGATTCCGGCATTAGCTGTTCCGGTTTCTTTAGTGGGAACATTTGCGGTAATGTCTGCTTTCGGAATTACCCTGAATATGATTTCCCTCTTTGCTTTAGTAATGGCGATCGGGGTTGTAGTAGATGACGCGATTGTAGTTATTGAAGCTGTTCACGCCAAGATGGAAGAAAAACACCTTTCTCCATTAAAGGCTACCGAAGAAGCAATGCATGAGATCAGTGGAGCAATTATCGCCATTACGCTGGTAATGGCATCGGTATTCATTCCGATTGCATTTATGTCCGGACCGGTTGGGGTATTCTACCGTCAGTTCTCTATTACAATGGCTTCATCCATTATTTTATCCGGAGTAGTGGCACTTACTTTGACGCCGGCATTATGTGCTTTGATCTTAAGAAATAATCATGGAAAGGCTAAAAAGAAAACTCCGGTTACTCTTTTCCTTGATAAATTCAACAACCTGTTTACGAAGGGAGCTGGTAGATATGAGAAAATGCTGAATAAAACAGTGACGAAAAAGACAATAACATTGCCGTTACTATTAGCATTTTGTGCCTGTACATTCTTCCTGAGTAACTCTTTACCTTCAGGATTTATCCCGGCTGAAGATCAGGGGATGATTTATGCCATTATTCAGACGCCTCCGGGATCTACATTGGAAAGAACAAACCAGATTGCCAGAGAACTCTTGAGAGAATCTGAAGATATTGATGGAGTACAATCCGTTTCTTCTCTTGCAGGTTATGAGATTTTGACGGAAGGTACCGGATCCAACTCCGGAACCTGTCTGATCAACCTTAAAAGCTGGGAAGAACGTAAAGAATCTGCTGCAGAAATCATTGAAAAACTGGAAGAAAAAGCCAAAAATATTCCCGGAGCTAATATAGAATTCTTCCAGCCGCCTTCCGTTCCGGGTTATGGAGCAGCAGGAGGTTTTGAACTTCGTTTGCTGGATAAAGCGGGAAGTGGAGACTATCATAAAATGGAACAGGTAAGTAATGACTTTGTGAAGGAGCTTAAGAAGCGTCCGGAATTGGGATCAGCATTTACATTCTATTCTGCGAGTTTCCCACAATATATGCTTAGGATAGATAATGATCTTGCAGAGCAAAAAGGAGTCACTATTGAAAAAGCGATGGATAACCTTTCTACATTGATCGGTTCCAACTATGAAACGAGTTTCATCCGTTTTGACAGACCATATAAGGTAATTGTTCAGGCTGGTCCTCAATATCGTGCCTTACCAACTGACTTGCTGAAACTGTACGTTAAAAACGATAAAGATCAGATGGTTCCGTACTCAGACTTCATGAGATTGGAAAAAGTATACGGATTATCGGAGATTACAAGACACAATATGTATAACTCTGCAGAGGTAAGTGGAACTCCGGCACCTGGATATAGTAGCGGACAGGCGATTCAGGCAATTCAGGAAGTTGCGGATAAAACACTTCCAAGAGGTTTTGGTATCGACTGGGCGGGGATCTCTAAAGATGAAGTAAGCCGTGGTAATGAAGCCATATTTATCTTCCTGGTATGTTTAGGGTTTGTTTATCTGATTCTTTCCGCACAGTATGAAAGTTTCATCCTTCCGCTACCGGTTATTTTATCCCTTCCGGTAGGTATTTTCGGAGCATTTTTATGCTTAAAACTATTAGGATTGGAAAACAATATCTATGCACAGGTGGCCATGGTCATGCTAATTGGACTTCTGGGTAAAAATGCCGTATTGATAGTAGAATTTGCCGTACAGAAAAAGGCAGAAGAAGGAATCCCTGTGGCAAAAGCCGCTATTGAAGGAGCGGCCATTCGTTTCCGTCCGATTTTGATGACATCATTTGCCTTCATTGCGGGGTTGATTCCTCTGGTGATTGCAACAGGACCGGGAGCGGTCGGTAACAGAACCATTGGTACTGCAGCAGCGGGAGGAATGTTAATCGGGACCATTTTCGGATTGATGATTATCCCCGGACTGTATTATATCTTCGGAACCATTGCCGATAAGTCACGATTGGCCAGATATGAAGAAGAAAATCCTTTAACAGAACAAACTGAACCTTATGAACATGATGGAAAATTCGAAGACTAAAAATATAATCACAGCCATTGCCTTATCGCTTGTACTTGCAAGCTGTAAGGCACCGATGGCGACTGTTATAAAAGATGAGGTAAAAGAAAATATTCCTCAGAACTTTAATCAGGAAGAACAGCAGGATGCGAATAACAATAGCGGAACAACACCATGGAGGCAGTTTTTTACTGATCCAAACCTGGTAACCCTTATTGAAACTGCTTTAAAAAATAATCAGGAACTTCTGATCACGCTGCAGGAGATTGAAATTGCTAAAAGTGGTGTTTTAGCTAAAAAAGGAAGATTAACCCCGACGGTGTCTGCGGGAATAGGAGCAGGATTGAAAAAAGCAGGCCGCTATACCAGTGAAGGAGCAGGTGATGCTACGACACAAATTGAACCGGGAAAAGAAATGCCAGATCCGCTTGGGAATTTTGAAGCTGGATTAAATGCAAGCTGGGAGATTGATATCTGGAAAAAACTGAGAACTGAGAAAGAATCTGCAGTAGCTCATTATCTTTCTACGGTGGAAGGGAAGAACTTTGTTTTGTCGAATCTTATTGAAGAAGTGGCGGATAATTATTATGAGTTATTAGCACTTGATAATCAATTGGATATTATACAACAGTATATCAAGCTTCAGCAAAGAGCATTGGAAATTTCCAAAATTCAGAAAGAAGCTGCTGCTGCAACGGAACTGGCTGTGAAAAAATTTGAAGCAGAACTGGCAAAATCCAAAGCTGCAGAATATACAATCCGTCAGCAGATCACGGAGAAGGAAAACGAAATCAATGCTCTGCTGGGAAGATATCCACAACCAATTGTGAGAACAAAGGAAAACTTTATGTCTACCATTCCTCCGACGGTTTATACAGGAATTCCATCTCAGTTATTAGCCAACCGTCCTGATATCAAGCAGGCCGAGCTGGAATTGAAAGCTTCAAAACTAGATGTGGAAGCGGCAAGAAAAGAGTTTTATCCTTCATTGGAAATTTCTGCAACATTAGGGCTGGAGGCTTTTAAACCTTCATATCTTGTTAAATTACCGGAATCAATAGCTTACAATCTTGTAGGTGAACTTGCTGGACCACTTATTAACAAGAGTGCAATAAAAGCTAATTTTCAGACGGCAGATGCAAAACAGGTTCAGGCATTGTACGAATATGACAAAACGATTTTGAATGCTTATCTGGACGTTGCCAATCTAATGTCAAAGGTTAAAAATATTGACCAGTATTATCAATTAAAGTCACAGGAAACCAAAGCCCTGGATCAGTCTATTGATATTGCCAATCAGTTGTTCCGTAATTCAAGAGCAGATTATCTTGAAGTTCTTTTGAATCAGAGAGATGCTTTGGATGCCAAAATGGAACTTATCGAGGCAAAACAAAAACAGCTCAGTACTGTAGTCGACATCTATAAAAGTTTAGGTGGCGGCTGGAAATAAAACATCATAATTCTATCAATAAACAGTTAATGTTTTTTGGAAGGGTCAATTCTTTTGAGTTGGCCCTTTTTTATTTTTATGCGACATGTTTTGACGTTGTGGGTCAATATTTTTGCATTGTAATAAAATGAAAATATATATAGGATTTAATGATAAATAGTATGATTTACAGGATACCACATAAAAGTGATTTTCGTGTCTTAAAAAATATTAAATTCGCTGCGTTCTAATAAACTAATTACTAACTCAAAAAAACATAGAATGAAAAAAATCTATCTCGGTGCATTCACTTTATGCACAGTCCTGGGCGTATCTGCCCAGGAAGTGGTGTGGCAGAAAGACATCCAATCCTCTACCCAGGATTTTCTAAGCCAGGTCACCACAACCATTGATCAGCAATACCTTATTACCGGAAGTTCTATACATTCTAAAAGCCAACTGCAAGCAGCCAGCAGTCAAAAGCAAAACAACGGTTACGATTTTCATTTAGTAAAACTCAATCAACAGGGAGAAGACAAAGTGAGCAGTTAGGATTACCTATTAAAAAGAGAGAAGATGGTGATTATAACTTTTCGTTTTATGGTCGAAACACAATTTTTAATTCAACCATTATAGGATTACCGCAAATTATTTCAATAAAAAAATAAAACATGCAAAATTTTAATTTATTTATTTCAGCAATTGATAATGATAATGATGATCAAATTGAAGATTATAAAAAAAATATTATTAAACAATCCTAATGATTTTTTTACTGAATTATCACATTTCGTTGTTAATAATTCAAAAGAATATGATAGGCTACAATATATTGTAGATTTATATAACATATTTGATAGTTCTCAGAAAGAGTTAGATATTGTGAAAATGGTTGGAAATCTTATATTCTCATTGTACTTAGAAATAATTGATGATCTTGTTAAAAATAAGGAAGAATATTCTATATACAATTATATAGATTTTCTATACACTAATAATTCTTTTTTAAAAAAACACGAACAACTTTTCTTTGAAAAAAGTTTTAATGTTCTAAGCCCCCCGCTGGCGCGAGCGTCTCGCTCGTGTCGGTGAATAAAATAAAAAACCAATGGTTTTGTTCTTGTACATCCTTATTAAAATACCATGAATGACTTTATAAACAATCTCTAGCCACTTAGAAATTACCTCTAACCACTATAGTAAGTCTCTCCAGCCTCTTCATCAAGTGGCTATCGCCGGTTCAGAACTGCCTTCAGCCCCTTAACCAACGGCCTCTAGCCAGTTGTATAAGTCCCTCTAACCCCTTATTAAAGTGGTGCCAGGCTCTTACGAAGTACCTATAGCCCCTTGTGGAACTGGGTATACCCCCCTTACCCAAGGAGGTAGAGAGGGTTGGTGAAGGGGGTAGTAACCCTATTTTTCAATAAATAGATTTGATTTAAAACTGTACATGTCTGCATATTTTAATTTCCTAACTTTGTAGTTATCAACAATAATCAAAAAATATGTCAATCACCAACGAAGATCAGATGCTTGGAATGCAAAAAGTAAGTGAAGCTGTTGCCTATACGCTGAAGAAGATGATGGATTACGCCGAACCCGGCATGACCACCAAAGATTTGGACGAATATGGAGCCAAAATACTGGAAGGTTTTGGAGCAAAATCAGCACCTTATCTGACCTATGGATTTCCAGGCTGGACGTGTATCAGTGTGGACAATGAATTCTGTCACGGGATTCCAACAGATCAAAGGGTTTTGAAAGAAGGCGATCTGATCAATATTGATGTTTCTGCAGAATTGGATGGATATTGGGCAGATAACGGAGGTTCCTTCGTGATTGGTGAAGATATTCATGGGCATCAAAAATTGGTGGAGGCTTCCAAAGATATTTTAAGAAAAGCTATCGACAATATCAAAGGCGGTGTCAAAATAGCAGACATAGGACATTTAATGGAAACAGAAGCAAAGAAAAGAGGTCTTAAAGTTATTAAGAATCTTGCAGGCCATGGAGTAGGGGGAAGCTTACACGAACAGCCTGACGAATTGCTGAACTACAAAAATCGTTATGATTCCAGACGTTTCAAGCAAAGCTCTGTCGTGGCTATTGAAACATTCATCTCCACCGATTCCAATATTGCTGTAGAATTAAAAGACGGCTGGACCATGGTAGGCAATAAAGGCGGTTATATGGCACAGCACGAACATACCATCGTAATCACAGATGGAAAACCAATCATTTTAACCGAAATGAACGAAATTCTGAATTAAACTAAGATTGTTTATTTCATAGTTAGTAAATCGCAAAGGCGTCAGAATTTCATCATCATTTCTTGCTGAAAATCTCACATTGAGCAAAGTCGAAATATTCTTGCGCCTTAAAAAAGCATCATGATTAAAACCCTTTGCGCCCTTGCATTAAAAAAAGCGTTCTTTTAATTCCAAAGTTTCATCCAATCAACTTCATTCGCTAGTGGTGGCATATCCTTCACCAGATCCCGTACCGTAATCTGACGGATATTATTTTGTTGTGAAATTTTTTCAACAATAGCTGAACTAAGTCCTTTGCTGTAAGACAGATCTTCTCTTGCGCTGGAGATAATGTGCAGAATATTCTTCATACTTTTTTCTTTATTCCAATGACGATCCTGTCTTTGTTAAAGGGACATGATTATTTGCTTTTTATGAATTTAAAACTGTAAAGGGCGTATTCAATGGATTTACCGATTGAAAAAGCCAGACTTTAAATTGTTGGGCATAAAATACTTTGTTATATTTATAGAATAAAATCACCTCACAAACTATCCGCTATGAAAAAATTTCTTTTAATCCTTTTGGGAATCGTTGCCATTCTGGCTGCTGTCGTATTGATCAAAACCTACACCTATCCGTTTAAGAAAAATACGATCGGGGCAGGTGAAGGCTGGAAACCCATAAAAAATGATTCTGCAGTCATGAGACTTTCAGGAGGAATAAAAGTGCCTACCGTTTCTACAGGAAGTTTGGGTGAATTTGATTACGCCCCGTTTGAACAGTTCAAAACCTATTTAAAAACATCTTATCCGTTAGTCTATCAGAACACAGAAAATGTTGAGGTCAACCAATATGGACTGGTGTTCAGACTTAAAGGAAGCAATTCTTCACTGGAGCCTATTTTATTCCTTTCTCATATGGATGTTGTTCCTCCGGGAGATGCTGATATTAAAAATAACGAAGAAAATATATTCCGTCCGGATGATAAACCATTAGAGCCAGTTTCAAAAGTAGCTGAAGACTGGGATTTTGCCCCTTTTTCAGGAGCTGTTGCCAACGGAAGAATTTATGGAAGAGGTGCCATAGATATGAAGGGAATGCTGTTTTCCTTGATGGAATCCATGAATTCTATGATTAAAAACAAACAGATTCCACAGCGTGATATTTATCTGGCTTTTGGTTTCGATGAAGAAGTGGGCGGACAAAAAGGAGCGATTCAGATTGCCGATTATTTTAAGAAAAAAGGGCTGAAGTTCGATGCCGTTTATGACGAAGGAGGATTGATTATGCGAAAGGGAAATGTGGCAGGAATTGATACAGATGTTGCTGTAGTAGGATGTGCTGAAAAAGGTTTTCTTTCCGCAAAAATAAAAGTAAAAGGACTGGGTGGACATTCTTCTATGCCTCCTATGGAAAGCGCTATCGGGAAAGCTGCTGTCATCATGCAGCGTCTGGAAGATGATCAGATGAAGCCTGTTATTACCCCTTTAATCAAAGAGTTTTTTGCTAATATCGGAGGTGAAATGCCTTTCACCACAAGAATGGCATTGGCGAATCAATGGCTTTTAAAACCGGTACTGATTTCCCAGCTTACCAAAAACAATACAACCAATGCTTTGGTGAGAACCACAACAGCTTTAACGATGATGAAAGGAAGTGATGGAACCAATGTCCTTTCTCCCGAAGTGGAATTTGTTGTTAATTTCAGATTACTTCCAGGAAATTCAGTGAAATATGTAAGAGATCATATTGCGAAAGCGACTGAAGGTTTTGACGTTGAGGTAGAAGAAATTGACAATACAAGAGAAGCTTCTGCTATTTCTCCAACCAACACAAAAGCTTTTAAAATGATAGAAGCCGGAGTGAAAGAAATTCATCCTGGAGCTATTGTCACACCATATCTTACTATGGCTGGAACCGATGCCGGTAAATATGAAATTGTAAGCAAAAACGTCTACAGGTTCATGCCGATTAAGATCAACAGTGCCGAGCAGCAGAGTATTCACAGCACCAATGAATATCTTAGTATTGAAAACTACCTGAAAATGATTCACTACTTTGAGTACATCATGAAGAATTATGATAAATAAATGTCAATGGTGAATTCGCTGCGCTTGTAAATTTTAATATAAGTTCGCATATTATTAAACGCAGCGTTCGCAAAGTTTTTTATGATGTTTAATTTCTTTCGATCGCAGTGGCGTTTCACTCAGCAATGTATACAATGAGGTCTTTGCTGAACGAAGTGCTTTTGCGAACTGATAAATTTTATATAGTAATAAACCTAGCGAACCTTAGCGTTAATAATGATTGACGATTGCCTTTGCGAAGCAAAAATTGACCCTTGACTTAACAATCTTTCCAATCTTTTTTCACAAAAAATATAATATGTCAGGTTTTTAATACACATGCATGTTATTAAACGCAGCGTTCGCAAAGTTTTTTATGATGTTTAATTTCTTTCGATCGCAGTGGCGTTTCAATCAGCAATGTATATAGTAAGGTCCTGGCTGAACGAAGTGCCTTTGCGAACGGATAAATTCTGTATAGTAATAACCCTTGCGAACCCTAGCGTTAATAATAATTGACGATTGACTTTGCGAAGCAAAAATT
>NZ_QDFZ01000008.1:85637-240237 GCF_003347605.1 Chryseobacterium sp. KLBC 52
AATCTTTTTTCACAAAAAATATAATATGTCAGGTTTTTAATACACATGCATGTTATTAAACGCAGCGTTCGCAAAGTTTTTTATGATGTCTAATTTTTTTAGATCGCAGAGGCGTTTCACTCAGCAATGTATACAATGAGGTCTTTGCTGAACGAAGTGCCTTTGCGAACTGATAAATTTTATATAGTAATAAACCTAGCGAACCTTAGCGTTAATAATGATTGACTATTGACTTTGCGAAGCAAAAATTAACCATTGACTTAACACCTTCCAAATCTTTTTTCACAAAAAATATATTGCGTCAAGTTTTGTCGCATTACGGATATAGCTTTGTCATATCAAAATTACAGAGCTATGGAATTGTCATTTTACTTAAACTTTAACGACTTTGAAAGTAATTATTACGATAACCTTGAAAAATGGTTTGAAGAATATCATAATACCAGCGAAACAGATTATCTGAACGCTCTTGCGGAGCTTTACCGTCCGTATGTGTATTATAACTTTGCAGATGATATGCTAAAGCCCGATGCTTCCATTGAAGTGAAAGACTGCTTTTTCCCCTATCATGAAAAGATCGGGATCTCTTTCTGTATTGATAGTGAAAACGGAATTTCCCCATCCAACGGAATGAATCAGGTATTTGAATTTAAAAATATTTCCATGATGGAGTATGCCCAGCATATTCTGGATAAGATCAATAAATTTTGTTCAAAAAATACCCATGCTCTGGATGGCAGTAAAAATATTCAGGATTATATTAATAACTACAGCATTATTACTTCAATGGAAGGGGTCGGGTATTGTATCAGCTACAACCGTCATCAGAAAGCCATTCCTTTTTTAAAAGCTTATCTTCCTTATTATGGACAGACCGTTAATATGGCGGTATACAGAGACTTTCTTTTTTCTGTTGTTCAGATTGCAGAGTTTATAGACCAGAAATTAAAAACTGTACACGCTTTTAAACAAACTATTTATGCACGCTCAAGAGCGGAAGCCAAATTCAATGTGCAGTTGAGCCGTCAGTTTCTGACTTTGTGCAACTAAAATTTTACACCAAACATTCATACTTAATTATATTGCGGAAAACTTATGTTTTTCAACCAAAAATCCCGGTCAGTAATGATCGGGATTTTGTATGGCAATTGTATGAATACTTGTTGGGGTGTATTACTTGTTTTTTTTATAAGGAATGTTCCATACCAGATCGGCAGCCAGATAATGAACGCCTCCATGATGAATACTTCTGCTGTCTCGGATGAGGTCATCCATATATCCTATATCTACAGTAAAAGGAGAATTGGGAATCGTAAACATATAATACGCCGCAATACGCATTTCGCGATAACCGAATGGACTCCATTCAGAATCCGGTTCATTAAGATGGCTTATAGAAAACAAAGCTTCTGCACTCAAAGCCAGTTTCTGATTGTTTTTTGGAGATAAATTATAGGTTAGCTGACTCTTGATGCGTGTTCTCAACTGAAAATCTTCCTCTACTTGATGAAAGTCTGCATCAAAAAACTTCCTGAATTCCTGACGGACGGTACTTTTAAGTTTCCATTTCCTGCCAAGATCAAAAGTATAGGCATATCTTCCGTAAATTCTGAATTCCTGTTCTGTATTTTCCTTATCATAAGGAGCTGTACTTTCGTACTGTGGCTGACGTCGGTAACTTAATGCATAACTATACTGCTGGTGTGGAGCAAAGGAATGATAAACTTCATGATTTAAAACAATGATCGCTTGCTTCGAAAATAAATTATGGTTATCAGGACTGCTTTTTCTCCCGATGGCCACATAGCTCAAAGCCTGTTTTTTACCCAAAGAGTCAAGTTGTCGCTTCACTCCGAAGGCTCCCCAGAATGCATTGTTGGCATCTCCCAGTCCAGGTGGACTGATCTGTGCTTTGATCGATGTTCCTATACATCCCAATAAAAATAATCCTGCAAAAAATTTCTTCATGCTCAATAGTGTGGATAACTGTTTTACTGTTAAATAACTGCGAAACCATGAGACGGATAAGAATACTGTTGATACGCAGAGAGAATACTTTGTAATAGCAAAATTAGAGGCTTTGTTCATAGAATGTTTATTCAAAATCTTGTAATACTGTTTAAAAACAAGACAAAGTAAAGGCCCGATTTAGGATAGATTTAGGAATACTGTTTTTAAAGGAAAATAAATAATGTTAATAAAATGTGGATAACTTGTGGAAAAGTGGATAGTGAGTAAAAGGATGTAAAAGCTAATCGTTTGTATAGCTGTCTATATATTATCTTTTTACGATCTCAATGATCAGAACCGGCATGAAATGGATTAAAATTTATTTAGAATAGTTTAAATTAATATTGTGAGAGAGTTCTCGAATCCTTTATTTTGCACCTTTATTTATAATTATTTTAAATAAGGCTGAAAAAATGACACAATCAAATGAATGTATGCTCTTATCAGGGCATATGAACCATTCTGGAACGACAAGATGGAATAATACATCAATCCATCACAACATCCGGTGGTTTAAACAACTGCTGATTCTTTTCTTCTCATTATTGAGTTTAACCACTTTGTACGCTCAGGATTTGCAGGGAGAAATAACGGGAAAAGTGACTATGGTAGACGGACAGCCTCTGAGAGCAATATCTGTTTCATTGCTGGAAAGCAATCGTCAGACTTTAACGGATGATGAAGGAAATTATCATTTTGAAAACCTTAATGCCGGTTCCTATACCATCAAACTACAAATTCTGGGTAGTAAAGAAGTTCGTCTTCCTGTTGAAGTTAAAACAGGGGAAAATACAACACTTGATTATCAGCTTACCGAAGAAAATATTCAGGCAATACAGGAAGTGGTTATCATGAAAAATACCAACAGATTTTCTAAGAAAGAAAGTGGATTTGTAGCAAGATTACCTTTAAAAAACTTAGAAAATCCTCAAGTGTATAATACGGTTACAAAAGAACTTTTCCAGGAACAGGTAGCTGTGGATCTTGGAAGTATTTCCAAAAATGTACCGGGAGCAGGCATTCCTATGATTGCTAATCAGGGAAGAGTAACCTTCCGTTCAAGAGGATTCGAAACTGAGCCTAATGCCAGAAATGGAGTAGCAGGAGCCGCTTTCTCAGTGATTGATCCTGTAAATCTTGAACGTATAGAAGCTATTAAAGGGCCGTCAGCTACATTATTCGGGAAAAGTGTAGCCAGCAGTTATGGCGGAGTCTACAACAGAGTGACAAAAAAACCTTATAATAAATTCGGTGGCGAAGTAGGCTACGTGGGAGGAAGCTGGAGTTATAACCGATTGACTGTAGACGTGAATACTCCTGTGAACAAAGACAGAACAGCGCTTTTCCGTCTTAATGCAGCTGGAACTTTTGAAAAGAGTTTTCAGGATCTTGGGTTTACCAATTCTTTAGCCATTGCACCGAGTTTTTCATATCAGATTAATGATCGTATGTCGCTTCTTCTTGATGTGGAATTTAATCAGGCAAAAGGAACATCTGTAGTTCGCTTTAATCCTTATACAGGAAGCAATAAAACTCAGTCTATTGCGGATATGAAGTTTCCTTATTATAAAAAATTCTTAGGTGATGATCTGGCATATGAAACTCAGATGATGAATATCTTTGCACAACTAAATTATAAAGTTTCGGAAAATTGGACTTCTCAAACCATTTTATCCCGTGCAAGGTCAACAATTAATGGATATATCTCTGCGATAAATGGAAAAACAGACTCCACGGCAAGTGCTCAGGTCATGGTGGGGACAACTTCATTTATAGCCACCAATATCCAGCAGAATTTTATCGGAGACTTTCGTATCGGACGTTTCAGAAACAGAATGGTAGTAGGGCTGGATTATTATAACAATTCTAATCATTTCGACCGTTACCATACCAATACCAAAGTATTCAACTTTGTTCACCCTTCGGCAGACTTCAGAGTTAATCAGAATATCATTGATGCACTTACTGCAACCTCTGCCTTCAGAAAAGAAAACAATAGTGATAATACTTATGCTGCCTATGTATCGGATGTATTCAATATCACCGATCAGCTTATGGTAATGGCCAGTTTAAGGGTAGATCGTTTTCAGTTTAATGGAGTATATGATATTACCACAGGTGAAATTAAAGGAGGCTTAAGCAATAGCGGAACTCAATCAGGACCTTATGGGCAGACTGCTTTTTCACCTAAGATGGGAATTGTATATGAAATACTGAAAAATAAAGTTTCCTTGTTTGGAAATTATATGAACGGTTTTAATAATGTAAGCGGTGTAGATATCAATGGAAATACATTCAGACCGGAATATGCCAATCAGTTGGAGTTTGGGGTGAAGGCCGATATTTTCAATCACAGGTTAGTAGGAACATTAAGCTATTATAACATCCGTGTGGATAATATTTTAAGAACGAACCCTGATGATGTAAACTATTCCATACAGGATGGAACGCAGCTCAGCAAAGGAATAGAAGCTGAAATTACAGCCAATCCGTTTGATGGATTCAATATTGTAGCTGGATATGCTTATAACGACAGTAAGTATACCAATGCCAATCCTTCTGTTGACGGTTTAAGGCCTGCGTTATCCGGACCTGCCAATATGTTTAATTTCTGGGTCAGCTACCGTATCTCCGAAGGTACATTAAAAGGCCTTGGAATAGGTGGTGGTGGAAATATGGGATCATCTTCCTATCAAACCAATACGCAAACAGCAAAAGTTATTATTCCATCTTATAAAATGTTTGATCTGGGAATTTTCTATGATCAGCCTAAATATAGAGTAGGATTGAAATTCGATAATATAACGAACGAAAAAACATGGTCTGTACGTTTGACGCCACAGGCTCCGGCACGTTTTCTAGGAAGCGTTTCTTTAAAGTTTTAAATAATGATTATCATTGTAAAAAGCCCGGACATTAGTTTGGGCTTTTTATTTTTTATGATAAAGATACGATCAGTTGATCCAGAGACAGTAATTATTCCGGTAACGTATTTTTCCATAGGAGTTTCCCTGAAAATTTCCAGGAGTATTATCATTCCAGTCTTGTCGGATTACATACAGTCCGGGAAGTGTCGGTTTAAAAACAGCCCGGTGATTTTCATCAACAGAAAGATTCTTTTCCCAGTTTTCGGGGTTAAAGATCCTGATTGCAGTTCCTTTTTCAACAGGTTTCATATTTCTGTAGGGAAGAATAGTGTACAACCCATCTTTTTCCTGAAGAATAATATCCATAAACTGAGCGGGAGACAACACTTCCGAAGGTTTTCCAATCTGATAAACACCACACATAAAATCAATAGGGCGTACATTTTCGTCAGGATTTTTAGAACGCAAAAGAACAGGCAGCTGGTCGTTCATTCCCACAATCCGGTAAGTTCCTTCTTTCTCAGGAGTGAAAATTCCCTCCCAGTGATCTCCTTTCATTTGTAATTCAAGTCTTGCTTTTTCTCCTTTGGTATTCAGAACAAAAAATTGGAAATTTTTAATCTCATGAAATTCTGGTCCCGTAGTCCGGTGACGCTGGCTAAGATCATCAATAAAACCATAAAAAACCTGAACCTTTACAGGATCTTTTAATTTTCCTGATCCATGAATTTCCATCCAGTAAGCACTTGCTTTTGCTAATTGTGAGGAAAGAAAAAAAGCTGAAAATAGCAGCAGTGAAAATACTGTTCGGAGTTTATGCATATTGAGATATCCTGTTTGAGTAAGCGAATTTAATGAAAAAGGTTATTTTGCCATAATAAATTGCCACAATATCTACATACTGTGGCAACTTGGTTTTATGGACTGGTTGATTTACCTGTTAGTTCTGTCTTACTCCGCACATTGCATCCCATGTCGTCCAGAAATGGGCGTTAATAGCTCCGATAGGAGGATTGGTACTGTCCGCAACAATTCCTACCATAGAAGCACAGTTGGAGTTACAGCCTATTTCATTATGACTTCCGGCCTGAGGCGGAATCTGGCGCCATGTACCTGTAGAACCACTTAATAATTCTACTTTGATTTCAAAGATTCCTGAAAGATTAGGAGTCTGAATCTGTTTGGTAGGGTTTTCACTTGAGATGAAGTCGCTCCAGTCTCCCTGTGAAAAAGTTACACGCCATGTTGAAATCATCTTAGAGGTATCGTTTTGTGGGGAAAGATACACCCAGAATTGTGCTCCGTTTCCAAGTACTAACTGACCTGAAGAATTTGCATTTACACTTGTTGATGTCATATTGATTTGTTTTTTAGGTGATTAGATTGTATTTCAAAGTAACGAAGAACAAAGCACCTGAAGTAGAGTATAAATTACCAATTATTAAACTGAGTATAAATACCTATGAGAAAAGGTATCAAAATATTAATCACAAAAAAGCCTGTGCTAATCATTAGCACAGGCTTTGGTTTCTTGCAGAAAGGAAGGGATTCGAACCCTCGATACAGTTACCCGTATACTACCTTTCCAGGGTAGCTCCTTCAACCACTCGGACACCTTTCTTTTTGAGATTGCAAAAATAGTGTATTTTCTGGAATATCCAAATAATTCTTACAAATTAATCTGTAATTTCTCCACAAAGGCTTCTGGTGAAATTATCAGCAAAGCTTCCGGAGTAACTTGGATTATCAATTAAGTGCATGGCTTTGGTGATCGCTGTTTCCGCTGTCATGTCTCTTCCGCTGATCGCTCCGATTCTGGAGAAAATATTACTGTTTTCATACTTTCCGAATGAGATACCTCCTGAAATACACTGGCTTACCACCACGATTTCAGTTCCATTATCTCTGATTTCCTGAAGCGTTTCCTGAGTTTTTGCACTGCTGAAAATAGTTCCTGAACCGAAAACCTGAAGAATGAGAACCTTCATTTTAGGGATTTCTCTGAAGTGGCTCAGATGCATTCCCGGAAAAATTCTCCAGAATAAAATATCTTCAGAAATATGTTCATCCACGTGAAACTCAACCTCCGGATCACAACGGAACAGATTATCTTTAATAATATTCAAATGAACTCCGGACTGTCCAAGAATAGGGTAGTTCGGGCTTGAATAGGCATCAAAATACTCAGCAGAATATTTCAACGTTCTGTTTCCTCTTAATAATTTGTATTCAAAATAAATGGCAACCTCCTGAATGACTGCTTCATCGTTTTCATAAAGACTGGCGTAATAAAGGCTGGTCAGAAGATTTTCTTTGGCATCTGTTCTCAGATCACCAATCGGAAGCTGAGAACCTGTCATAATTACAGGTTTTCTTAATCCTTTTAGCATGAAACTTAGTGCTGAAGCGGTATAAGACATAGTATCTGTTCCGTGAAGAATCAGAAAACCGTCGTAGTCATCGTAATTTTTGTGAATATAATTAGCAATAACTCTCCATTCCTCAGGTCCCATATCCGAAGAATCGAGTGGTTTGGCAAAAGGATGCACAAAAACTTCGCATTCCATAAGCCTCATTTCAGGCATTTTTTCGAAAATATTTCCAAAATCAAAGGCACGGAGACTTCCGGTTTCGTAATCTTTTTCCATTCCGATGGTTCCACCGGTATAGATGAGCAGGACTTTTCGCTTCATGTACTAATTTATTAAGAATTGGAGCCCGATTAGGGTTCATAGGCCAAAATTACGTTAATTTGCAAAGATTTGAAAATGAATGAAACGCTTATCATGAAATTTTATAAAAATAACATGAAAATGACAGATGTTTCATAGGGCTATTGAAAAAAATAACTAAATGCGGATGAAAGATTTAGCGCAAACCTTTGAATATTTAAAACAGTTTTTAACCGAAGAAAGACTCGAGAAAATTGAACATTTTTCTCAGGAAAGTTCAGACTTTGTCCTTCCCGTAGTGGAAGATATCTATCAGTTTAGAAATGCTGCTGCGATTGTACGTTCTGTGGAAGCCTGTGGTTTCCATAAAGTAGTGGCGTTGCAGGAAGAATACAGTTTTGAACCCAATCTTCGTGTAACAAAAGGAGCAGATACCTGGGTTGAAGTGGAAAAACTTCCCCGGAATATGGAATCCTTCCAGAATATTAAAGACCGGGGATATAAAATAGTGGTTGTTTCGCTGGAAAAGAATGCTAAAATGTTACCTGAATACGAAATAACAGAACCCATTGCTCTGGTTTTCGGAACTGAAATGGAGGGCGTTTCCCAGGAGATTTTAGATTTTGCGGATGAAACCCTTGCCATTCCGATGTATGGCTTTACCAGAAGCTTTAACGTTTCTGTCGCAGCTTCAATCTGCATGTATGAATTGAAACAAAAGCTGATAAAGTCTGGTATTGATTATAAACTGAATGAAGAAAAACTTTTAAGGATGCAAATCCTTTGGGCAGTGAATTCAATAAGAAGCGGACAGCAGATTTTTGAAAAATACCTGAAAGAGAACAATATTGACTGGAAATAATGAGTCAAAAATAAAAAAGAGAAGGTCTGAAACCTTCTCTTTTTTAGTCTATATCATATTATAATAATTCCAGGCTGCAACAAAAACGCCAGCCGTTTCTGTTCTGAGTCTTTGATTTCCCAGAGATACAGCTCTTATCTTATTTTCTGCCAGAAATGCAATCTCCTTTTCGGAAAAATCACCTTCAGGGCCTATTAAAAATGTAAGATGCTGCAGTTGAGGAATATCTTTAAGATCAATTCTTTCCAGATTTTCATGGCAATGGGCTACAAAAGTATGTTCCGGATCAATATTTTTCAGAAAATCACCTAGTTTTACAGCATCATTGATCACCGGAAAATGAAATCTCAAGCTTTGCTTGGATGCTGCGATCGCTTGTTTCCTGATTTTATCGATGTTGATGTTTTTACGCTCCGTTTTCTCAGTAAGAATAATGCTTATTTCTGAGATACCCATTTCCACAGCTTTTTCCACAAAGAATTCGATTCTGTCAATATTTTTGGTAGGAGCAATGGCAATATGAAGTTTCGGATTGAATTCCGGTAGATTTTCTTTGATCTCAGAAACATCAATGCCGGCTTTCTTGCCTTCTATAACAAGTTTTCCCGAAGCCAGTTTCCCATTTCCATCCGTCACATGAATATCTTCTCCATCTCGCATGCGAAGAACTTTTACGATATGCTGCTGCTCTTCATCGTTGATCGTAACTTTATTTCCGTTGATATCTCCGTAGAATAGTTTCATATATCCTGGTTTATAAATGCCACTCCTGTTTTGATGGTGGTGTATATATCCGTATCACACTCCCTGTAAGAACACATGTATATTTCTTCTATCCATACATTATTAATGAAAATCAGATTTAAGTATTCCTGTTTTCTCAAATTATTTTTGATAGATAAATAATCTCCTTCTTTTGGTGTATAAGGAAAACTAAAAAGATGTTCAGAATTAATTAATTGTAAAACTTCCTCTTTGATATCCTGAATATATCCTGTCTCAGAACTTCCTCCGTTAAACTCTGAAAAAGTTTCTGATCCCTCCTGTCTTCCTGTGATCGTTTCTAATACCCAGTAATATTTTGAATTCTTTTTAGACTGTGTCCCCAGTATTTTTTCTTCTAAGAGTATTTTCATAAGTCGTATTTTGCGGTTGCGGAAGTTCTTAAATCTGTAAATTCTCCCCGCTCAAACTTCAGCTTTGCCACCATGGCAATCATGGCTGCGTTGTCTGTTGTATATTCGAACTTAGGAATATAGATATCCCAACCAAGTCTTTCTTTATTGTCTTCCATTGCTTTTCTAAGCGCAGAATTGGCAGATACACCTCCTGCAATCGCCACCTGATTTACATTGAGATCTTTGGCTGCTTTTTCAAGCTTATTCATCAGGATTTCAATAATTGATTTCTGTACAGAAGCACAAAGGTCATTAAGATTTTCCTTGATGAAATCCGGGTTTTTTCTGACTTCTTTCTGAATGAAATACAACACGGAAGTTTTAATACCACTGAAAGAATAATCGTAGTTTTCCAGCTTCGGTTTGTTGAATTTAAAAGCATCAGGATTTCCTTCTTTGGCCAATCTGTCGATGATAGGTCCTGCAGGGTAATCAAGGTCAAAAATCTTTCCGATTTTATCAAAAGCTTCTCCTGCTGCATCATCAATGGTTTTCCCGATGATTTCCATGTCAAAATAGTCTTTTACCAGTACAATCATAGTATGTCCGCCGCTTACGGTAAGGCATAAAAAAGGAAAGGTAGGCGGCACAGGATTTGCATCTTCGATGAAATGGGCCAGAATGTGGGCTTGAAGGTGGTTTACTTCAATTAAAGGTACATTCAGGCTCATAGCCAAAGACTTAGCAAATGATGTTCCTACAAGAAGAGATCCTAAAAGTCCCGGTCCGCGAGTAAATCCTATAGCAGAGATAGCATTTTGTTGTATATTTGCTTTAGAAAAAGATTTTTCAACAACGGGGATAATATTTTGCTGATGGGCTCGTGAAGCCAATTCAGGGACAACGCCGCCATATTCTTTGTGGATGGCCTGGTTCGCGGCAATGTTTGAAAGAATAGAATTTCCCTTGATGATAGCTGCTGAGGTGTCGTCACAGGACGATTCAATACCTAAAATTATAGAGTCGCTCATAATAATGGCAAAGTTAGAGAATAATAACGAGAATGAGAATAAAAAATCAGTAGCTGAAAACCTAGGGGATCAGGTACAGAAAACTGTTGAAAATGTAGAGGGAAAAGTACGGGAAACAGTGAAGGAAGCATCAGAGCTTGCTTCGGATGCTATACACCATCCTGTGGAAACAGCTGAGGAATTCGGAAAACAAGCGGTAAAAGATGTTACCAGCTACACATGGTGGGCAAAACTTCTCTTGATTCTCTTTTGGCTGGGGATTTTCCTTGTAGGTGGAGTCCTTATTGCCATTAATCTTCCGGTAACCAAAAAATGGGCCGCTGATCAGGCGCTGAAGCTTGTTAACAATGATTTTAAATCCGATTTTTCTACAGAAAGTGTAGATGTCAATTACTTCGGTGATGTTACGATAAAAGGTTTAAAAGTAAAAGATTATAAAGGATTTAATTTTATTACAGCCCGTGAGTTTCGTGCCGATTCAGACTGGATATCTCTGGCAGTAAATGCTATCTCAGGAAGCAGTAATTCTCTAAGTTTTAATTCTCTGGCTCTTGTGAATGCGGATGTAAAAGTAATTACTTATAAAGGGGACAGTATATCCAATTTTGTCAGATTTGTAGAACTCTTTGACAACGGGAAGAAAAGAGATCCTAAGAAACCTCCTTTTCAATTGAATTCCAGAATTCAGATCATTGATTCTAAAGTTTCCATTATTAATGAAAACTCTCCGGGAGAACAAGGGAAATGGCTGACAGCCACAAAGTTCAATTTAAAAGCACCGAACGTAAAAGTTAACGGTCCGAATGTTTCGGCGTTAATCAATAATATGTCATTTGTAACTTCAAGATGGGGGAAATCTCATTTTGTAGATACTTTTTCAACAGAACTGTCTTTAACGAAGCAGTTTTTGTCATTAAAAGACCTTACCCTGAACACAGATCATACCTTACTTCAGGGAGATATTAAATTTAATCTTCATGACGGATCCTGGGCAGATTTTGCAGACAAGGTACGTTGGGATATGAATATCCAGCAGGGAAGCCAGCTAAGCGGATACGATATCAGTTATTTTGTAACCAACTGGGATAATATCAAGCCCTTCAATCTTTCCGGGGTTATGACCGGTCCTTTGAATAAATTCCATCTTGAAAATTTTCTGATCAGAAACCCTGATGTTAATATTGCTACCAAAACGATGAAGGTTGACAATCTGTTGAAAGGTCATTTTGCTATTGAAACCAAAGAGCTTTCCACAGATTTTACCTACAAGGATTTAAAAGCAATGATGCCTTCATTCATCTCCAAAAAGATGAAGAACTTTGCTGATGATTTCGGAAAACTGAAGTACAATGGAACGGCTAAAGTAAATCCGGATCAGATCTATGTGGATAATGGAAACTTAATGACAGGAATCGGGCAGGCAAAGATTTCCAAACTTACTTTGACGGGCTACAGTACTGCAATGCCAAAATATTCAGGTTATCTTGATGTAAAAGATCTCAATACTTCAGTCATTACAAAGAATAAAGCAGTCGGTTTAATTTCCGGTAAATTTGATCTTAACGGACAAAGTTTTGATGTCAATACCATGCGTCTGACTACAAAATCTCAGATTGCAAGTATTGAAATTATGGATAAAACGATCAATAATCTGTATCTGGATGGTTTATTGGATCATAAGAAATATAACGGACTCATCACTGTTAATGATGAACAGGCTAAAGCTACGGTCAAAGGATTGATAGATTTCAGTACTTCGAGGATCGCTATGGATGTGAATGCGGATGTCACTTACCTGAATATGAATTATTTTACCAATAAACCCGGTACTCAGGTGGTAAGTGGTCAGGTTGAAGGGAAAATGGCGATGTCTTCTATCAACGATCTTACTTTAGATGTAAATGCCAATAACCTTCACTTTGCTTCAGCTACTCAAAAATATAATATTCCGAATGCCAAATTAAAAACGTTTATTGAAGCAGGCGGTCGTGTCATTGATGTAGATGCTCCGGGAGCAGCTACAGGTAAGATTTCAGGAAAATACAGTCTTGCGGATCTTGCAGGAATGGTAGAAAATGGAGTGGGGAAGATATTAGTGGGTCCGCCGCCAAGAAAATTATACCGCGGACAGAATTTTGCGCTCAAGTTTGATGTTCAGCAGGGATTAATCAATTATTTCTTACCCGAATTGAGGTTGCCACAGGGAGCTCTTGTAGAAGGGGAATATGATGGAAACTCAAACAACCTGATTTTGAATCTTGATGCAGCCTCTTTAAAATATATTATGACTAAGGAGGAAGAGATTACAGACGCTGACCAGGCGCTGGCATCTTCAAACCCTGATTATAAAATTAATGACCGTAAGAATCTCAGCAGAGATAGTGCGATGGTGGATAGTGTTAAAATTAGAATTAATACGGGTGACCTTAACCAGCAATTGTACGCTAAGATCAACAGAGTCATTTATAATAAAAATGTGATCAAAGATTTTGAGCTTAAAGGAAATAATGAAAACGGAAATACCCTTCATTTAGCCACTGTATTTAAGCATGGAAGTCCTGATGACGAGATTAATGAAAAGCTTAAGGAATATGCCATCAACGTAGATCAGTCTACTGATGCGGCCGGCGATTATGTATTCAGGTTTGAACCTACCGAGGTGAAATTCAATGAAGTTACCTGGGCGATAGATACAAGTCCTGAACTGAATCACTCCATTACCTATAGAAAGAAAACCGGAGATTTCGATATCCGAAATCTGAGAGTTTATTCCGATAAAAGTGCTTTGTTTATTAAGGAAGCCCAGTTTAAGTCTGCGAAAGATTTTTATGTAGATGCAGACATCAACGATTTTGCTGTAGAAAAGCTGCTGGAAATGCAGTCAGGAGGAAATACCATGGATATTAAAGGTCTTGCCAATGGAAGTGTTAAGATCAAAATGGATAAAAGTACCCTTCAGCCACTGGTAGATCTTAATATTGATGATATTAAGATGAATGGTAATGATATGGGAGATATCTCTATTTCTGCCACCAATGGATTCTCACTGAATGTATATGATATTGATGTGAAAGTTCATTCTGCCGGAGTACTTGGAAATAATAGTCTTAATCTGACGGGAACGGTTAATAATAATACTTCTTCGCCGATTATTGACCTTACAGCAGAAATGCGTGATTTTGACTTGTCGTTTACACAGCAGTTTGTGCAGACTATTTTCGGAAACCTTCGTGGAAAAGCAACAGGAGATCTTAAAATCAATGGAAAGCTTAACAACCTTGACTATAGTGGAGATATCGCTTTAAAAGATTTTGGATTAAAACTTTTGTTTACAGGAGTAGATTATTCATTTGATGATACCGTGATTCAGCTAACTAAAGGACTTGCGATCCTCAACAATATTGAAGTACACGACGGAAGAACCAATTCCAAAGGGAATATCTCCGGGGCGATTCAGTTTGAAACCCTTTCTTCCATGGGGGTATCTCTCGTAATGAGAGCTGATAATCTATTAATGCTGAATACCACACAGAAAGATTTTGACCTGTTCTGGGGAAGAGTATATGGACAAGGAGATTTGTATGTAGACGGACCAGTTTCAGGATTAAGTATAACGACTCCTAATATGAAGGCACTCAACGGAAGTACCTTTACCTTTAATTCCAGTTCTACTTCCAATGTGGAAGAATTTAAAATGCTTAGGTTCCTTAAAGAAGGAAAAGATGGTCTGATCACGCTGGAAGAAAAGAAGAAAACAGGAGCCAATATGAATATTGACTTCAATCTCGCGGTAGATAAAGGGACCACCGTAAATGTACTGGTAGGAGATGATGTGGGAAATATCACAGTAAAAGGATCTGCTGATCCATTGAGGTTTCACATGAACAGACAGGGGAATATTGCGATGAGCGGTACCTATAAAGTTGATAACGGAACATTTGTTTCTAAGGCTATTCTTAATAAAACATTCCAGATTGAGAGAAACAGTAGTATCAGATGGGATGGGGATGCTATGAAACCTATGTTGGATATTAATGCCAATTATATAAGAATGGTTTCCAATGCAGGAGAGTACCTTAGCATGGGAAAACTACAGCCTATCAGTATTCTGCTGCAGGCCCATATCACCCAGTCGTTGGTAGACCCTCAGATTGATCTTAATGTGACTGCAATGGATGTATCCAGCCAGGTAAGAGAAACCCTTGCAGCGAAAATGAGCCAGGAAGGAGAGAAGGTTCTTCAGTTCGGATCTGTATTGCTATTGAGTACCTTTAACGTATCCAATACAGGTGGGTTCGATGTAAATGTAGGAAATGTAGCGGAATCCTCAGGATATAATATACTTCTGAAGCAGTTGGGATCTGTTCTTAATACGATGAGTAACGAATTTCAGATTGACCTTAATTATGTGAAAGGAGATCAGAACTCAAATTATGGAGACAGAGCCAATGCGGGAGTAAGTGTAGCGCTTTCCCCAAGAGTCAATATCAAGACAGGATTAGGTATACCGCTTTCAAAAACAGATGGTGCCCAAAACAATTATCTTTCCACGGAAGGGTCGGTAGAATACGATTTATCGAAAAAGAATGACGGTTCACTGGTGATACGTGCTTATTCCAAGCCTACAAACATCGGAATGGTGAGTACAAACGGTTCTGCTAATCAAGCCTATGGAGGAGGGGTAGTGTGGAGTAAAAGCTTCAATTCTTTGTTTAAAAAGAAGAAAAAAGACAAAAAAACTTCAGACGCAAAAGGTGAAATAAAAACAGATTCTATAAAATCGAATGGTAAATAATTAGAATATTTTAATGATTTTTATCATCTGTGTTAATTATTGTTAATATTTGATATATATTTTTTAGTTAAATTATTTTTCGTAAATTTGCAAAAAATACATAGATTTTTTAAAGAAATTGTAATTTAACTAATATGAACTATCAACTGGACGAAATAGACAAGAAGATTCTTGATTTCTTAGTAGAAAACACAAGAATGCCTTTTACTGAAATTGCAAAGCAGATGGATGTTTCTGCTGGAACAATTCACGTAAGAGTGAAAAAGATGGAAGATGCAGGTATTATTTTGGGATCATCTCTTAACATCGATTATGGTAAGCTGGATTATCACTTTACAGCTTTCATAGGTATCCTTTTGACAAAATCAAACCGTACTCAGGAAGTATTGAAAGAATTGTCAACTATTCCTAACGTAATCGAGGCTAGCGTTATTTCCGGAAAATATAATATTTTCTGTAAAGTAAGAGCTAAGAATACTGATGATGCTAAAAGAATTATTTACCAGATCGACGACATTCAGGATGTAATGAGAACTGAAAGTATGATCTCTATGGAGGAATTCTTAAGTGACAAAAACAGACTGATCAACGCAATCTCTGTGTAAGTCAAATTTTAAACGAATAATTATAAAAGAACTTATGAAATCTCTCATAAGTTCTTTATTTTTGTAGGTATGGAAGAATACAGCTATTTTGACGAAGACCCGAAGAAAGGATGGGGATTTATACTGGCATTTGCAGCCTTGATGTTGTTTACTATAATGGGGCTTGGTATCGATGTGGATGAATATCTGCAGCATGAATACCTTCAGATTCCGAGATGGTACTTCTATGTGATTTTTTCTATTGATGTACTGATGATGATAGGGCTGGTATTGATGTTCTTCTACAGAAAAGTAGGAATCATTATGTTTCCGGCGTTATTGGTGCTGCACTTTTTTATGCATAATTATTATCTGTCTACATTTCTGTATACGGATGTTACCAATCTTTTCCTGTTTACAGGATTCGGAATGCTTGCCATTATCCCGAAATGGAAGTTTTTTAAATAAAATTTAATCAATACGATAAAATAACAAACCGCTTTTAAATCTGATTTAAAAGCGGTTTTCAATTATAACAAGGTTTATGAAAAAAATTATCTGAATACCAGGGAATTAAAAATTTCTTGCTTTAAAGGATTTTTTGACCAGTCATCCCAAACGCCTGTATAAGGATTATAGCCGCATTTCAGGGGTTTTGATATATTCAGGCCTTCTTTGTTTTTTAACGTGTTTTCAGTGTATACCCTGCAGTCTGTGCAGACATAACGGAACTCACAGTCTTTGCATATTTCAATTTGGTCTTTGGTAAGGTTCCAGTATTTTTTGAAATCAGGTTGATTGATAGCTTCTTCAAGGCTCTTTTTATCAACGTTCCCAAAACTTTCATTCATCAGTGGACAATTTTTGATGTCACCTTTTCTATCGATGCCTACCTTTTTATACAGGCAGGAATTGTGGTTAACAGCTTCTATTACTTTAGAGATATTGGTATTGAAGTATTTCAGTTCCACTTTTCCACACGCAGATATTTTCAGATCATCTTTCAGAAAATTCAGTGAGAATCTATATTCATCTTTAGTTTTGAAAGAAAGCTTCGGACTATTGTAAAAAATGAGGCTGTAAATTCTGACCGTGTTTTTTTGAAGAGCCTGTAGGAAAGACAGGTCAACTTCCTGATGAAAAGGTGAGAAAATTTCTATTCCTGATAACACCGATGTTTTAAAAATGTTATCAATTTCTATACAATCTTTTAAGGGTAAAGATTTAAGACTATAAATAACCAAATGTTTAACTCCAAGATTTTCTATTGACGGATATATTTTCTTTAAAATCCCGATATCTTCCATTTCGATAAAGAGATTAGTGATAGCGCTGGGCTCGTGATGTTCAAAAGAAAGAGGAGGAAAATTGCTGTCCCAATCATTTTCAGTAACAAATCCGTATTCTTTGTCCAAAAGAAGATTGACGTATTCCTGAATAATTACTTTGGATTCCTGATCATAATCTTTCAACAGGTCTTCAACAGACTTGTTTTTCAGCTCTTCTATAATTTCATACAACTCCAGAGGATATAGTTCAGATACATTTCTTTGTAGATCTGAAATCAGAATTCTGGTGATTCCTTTGGTGATAAGGATATTGGCAAATAGGTTGAAATAGTTCATAATAATCTCGTCAGAAATTTATAAGGATTAAGTTTTGCATAAGAATCAGTATAGTATTTTTCGCATGGAATGGTGATGCTAAAATGTTTTTTCTCACGATTTTTGTTTTTTACAACATCAATATATTTAAAGGTGAGGGGAAGTTTATGTTTTTCTTTGTTAGTAAAATCTCTTTTCATAAATAATCAGCTATTTCTTTTTCCAATAAATAATTACATATTACTGATATTCCCAAAAACTGGCCTACAGGATTAACTTCTAAAAAATAGTATTTACCATCATTTTTGATAAAATCAAGAGAACCGGAATTAAGATCTAATGACTGCATTAACAGATGTATTTTTTGCTCAATATTTTTCGGAAGATTATAAGGTACTTTTCTATTGGGTTTTTCATCATTGTATTTCCTAAAGTCAATTTTAGTTTGGTTATCATTTTGCGAAAAGATGGCTGTAGACCAAACTTTACCATTTAGATAAAAGCTTCTGATCTCGAAGTTTTTTTCGATTTTTTCCTGAAAAAAAGTGATAAAAAAATTTTTATTTTCATTTTCTTGAACAACAGTTGTATACATCATCCCACTGGAATCCTTGAGTATGCTTTCCATTCTTGGGTTGCCACCAATGGTTTTGATGATTGTTTTATTTAAAGTAACATGATCTGTGTTGTCAGTCAGAAAATAAGACGGAACATCTAATCCTGCCTTTTGGGCCTCTTCAAGCACAAGAAGTTTATTGATATCACAATTGCTTTGTTTATTAATATGTTTTTTTGACTCTAAAACCTTTATTACATAATCTTCCAGCCAGTGTTGATATTCATTCATATGGAGGTTAATCGCTTCATTTTTATAATACAGGCGGTTAAACTTCAGTCTACCTCTTCTATACCAAACACTGCTAATTTCATCAATAAAAAAACAATTTCTCAGGCTTTCTAGATAAATCCGTTTTTCTTGGATTTTAATATCAAAAATTTCATCTTCATGCACCCGGATAAAGCTTTTATCCAATTTTTGTAGCCATTTAATGACTTCTGTAGTGGTTATCTCGTTATTTTGAGAAATGATCAGTATCAATTTTTCTTTTTTATTTTTTTGAAAAAATCTTTTGTAATCAACTGAGAATGCTTTAAGCTTGGCAGCCCTATGCTTTTGCGATTACGATTGACGGTTGCGGAGTCTTTTATATTTTCATATCCTTGATAAACGCCATAAGTATAAGGTACTTTATGGTGTAAATTATTTCTATCTATCATAGCTGCGTAGTCTCTTGGAGGACATTCACCAGATTTTACATACTCTAATAGCTTTATTTTCAAATATGGGTAATACTCTTCATAATCTGCCATGTGTAGTAATATAGGTCCAGACGGCATAAAGAAATCACCATTTAATAAACCAATTTTTTGCAGACTTGGGAAACCATAATTCTCAAACATCCACCTCAGAAGTTCAGCATTCTTTTTATCATTTTTATTGATATCTGCATAATTTGAATCAATACGACTGTCTTGATCACGTTTAAACGCGACTGTAAAAGAATCTACAAGTTTTTGATTAAGTCCTCTTTTCCATTCCTCAACTTTCAATTCTATTTCCTGCCTGCCAATACCATATTTTTGATAGAGCTGTATGAAACTGGAGTCTTGCTTTTTATATTTCCAATTAGGTGCAACTAACGGAATAAGCTTGTAAAGACTTTTCTTCCCTCCGAAATTTTTGTGATGTTGATCTGCAAGCTTTATGTAATTTTCATATTCCTCCCTCCGTTCCTGGTTTTTGGGAGGATATTGGCTGAATATTTTTTTGTACTGCTTAATTGTAAATATTGTATCCTTTTGTAAACGAAATATACTGTCGATTTCATTGATTCTATTATAATAGGTTATATAGTTCAAATTTCTGCTCTTGCAAGCTATGAGAGTGAAAATTATAGCTATTAAACCATATGAAGCATAGTTCCAAATATCCTTTTTCATAAATTCTCTAACGAATATGGTGTGATAATAAAAGAGATAGAGGGATAACCCTCTATCTGTGATAATACTAGTTAAGGCTGGTATCTATTTTTAAAGTACTGATAAGAGTCCCATCTTTCCATGTTTCTTTATCATAACATGTAGAACCACAATCTGTTTCTACATATTTATAACCATCTCCACCTAAAATAGATTTTAGATCCTTTCTTTGTAATTTCTTGTTTTCTGTAGAAGAGAAGCCGCTCTTCATTCCAATTAATTTTTTCATGTGTGTAATTTTTAAAATTTTGATATTTAATTTTGCCATACAATCCCTGACATGGGTTTTGCTGATCAGCTTTATTTTTGTTGTGCACATTAACAAAAAACATCACTTGTGTTTTCTTCAGCAAACATAAAATGAAGAGCAATTAAAACTTTAATTTTTTACCCTTAAACTTTTACTTAAATTACTAAGGGTATAAAATAAGGGTTGTTAAGGTTTTGATTTTGAGTGTCTTAATTTTTTAAGAATCTTTATATATATTACTCATTTCATGTATTTCTTTTTTACCTTTTATTTCGGTTTTCTTGTAAATATTTGATAAATGAGTCGATAATGTTTTCTCTGAGATATTTAATCTTTGACTTAGCTCTGCATATTTCAAGTTCGGGTTCTCTAAAAGAATCATTAAAACCTCAGCTTCTCTTACTGAAAGCTTTTCAAATGGTATACTCTTTTTAATTTCCTTTTTACGAAGAGGGTATAGGAAATAATCTATGGAAACAATAAAGAATCCCAAGGTATAAAAAGTTTGAACTATAAATTGATTTCCTGATGAAGCAAGAATTGTAAATACAAATAATACAATACTTAAAAATCCAATAGCACCATTAATTGAGTGAACTTTTAAAAAAAATTCTTTGTTTGATTTAAATTTTAAATATTGATTTTTTATAATTGATATAGTGTTTACTAATAATATGACTAAAATGATCGATAAGAAAATATATCTAGAAATATTTATTGATTTAGTGAGTGTAAGTGGAATAATAAAAGAACAAATAAAAATGAAGAGAATAATTGCTCCTGTCATAAATAGATCAACTCTTCTAACAAATCTAACTTCATATTCTTTTATTAAATAAGAGACAAAATAAATCGCAGATGCCAATCCTGTTGTATAAGAAATAATATACTGTGTAATTAAATCAAGTGGAGAATTTTTATCCGGAAATAATTCTTCAACAATATTATAAATTAGGCCTGCTATTAACAACAGAAGAAATCTAATATAATATGGTTTATCTTTCTGATTAAGCCGAATTAGTAAATTGGTTGCAACTAAAATTATAAGAATCAGAAATATTAAAACATAAATAATTGTGCTTATATGAATCCCAAAAACAAACATGACTGTAAATTTGTTTTAAAAATTAATACAAAATTCTTCACACCAAAGTTTATAGAGTTTGGGATAAGAATATCAATAAAAGCCTGACATAGAATATCAACTGCCTTTTCTCTATCCTGATAAGTAGCTTTTTTCATACATTTTGTTTTTCCCCAAAATATGAATAATTATGTGGTGTTATGATTTTTTTTGATTGGTATTCAGTTGTTTGTGTTGGTTTTTTATCCTCGTGTTATTGAAATAAATTATGTTTTAATATTGTTTTTTTAGTTTTTATTTCTGCATTTTTCGGATTGTGTCCGCAAACACCCTAAATAATTTGTTTTTTACTTTATTTTTAACAGGAAAATTATTTCTCTAAAATTTTCTTTACAGTTTCTTCACTGCTATTGCAATTTTATATTCTACATTTTGAAGATGTAGTGTATTCTCTGTAAATGTCATTTTACTATTCAGAATCTTTATTCATCAGGCACAAGATGAGTATTTTATAATAATCTTACAAACGGTTTTGGAGGTTTTATTGCCATCAAATAATCGGTTTGATATTGTATAGCAGTAATATAATTCTGTTGATGGCTATTTTGTATTTCAACTGAAGCTTCTCTGAAATTTGCTATATATTTTAGAGTAAGGGGTAGTTTATTTTTTTCTTTGAATTTCTTTTTCATAAGTATTCTGCTATTTCTTTTTCGAGTAGATAATTACAAACTGCTGATAATCCTAAAAACTGACCAACGGGGTTTATCTCTAAGAAATAAAAATCATTTTTATTTTTTATAAAATCAAGTGAGCCACAGTTGATATCCATTGCCTGCATAAGGATATGTACTTTTTCTTCAATTTCTTTTGGAAGATTATACCTAACATTCCGATTCGGTACCTCGTGATTATATTTTCTATGATCAAGCTGAGTCTTCTTATCATTTTGAGAAAAAATAGCAGTAGCCCAGATTTTGCCATGAAGATAAAAGGCTCTTACTTCAAAATCTTTTTCAATCATTTCCTGAAAAAAGGTAATAAAGAAATTTTCTTTTTCCACCTCTGTAACAAGTGAAGTATACAGAATGCCTTCAGAAAAACCACCAACTGATTTCAATATTATATTTTCAGCAATAGATTTTGTAATCGTTTTATTCACAACCAGCTGGTCCGTGTTTTCTGCCAAGTAGTAGTTCGGGACTTTCAATCCTACTTTTTTGGCCTGTTCAAGTACTAAGAGTTTATTCAAATGGCTGTTGCTTTGTTTATTAATATGTCTTTTTGTTTCAAGCATTTTTATTACATAATCTTCAAGCCAATATTGAGTTTCATTCATATAAGCATTGATAGAAGCGTTATCATATTCTTTCCTCATAAACCGTAATCCTCCTCTGCGATACCAGACAGTAGTAATATCTTCAATAAAAAAACTATTTCTTCGACTTTCCAAAAAGATTCTGTTTTGTTCTGTTTTTATTTCAAAAACTTCATCTTCATGTATACGAATAAAAGGTTTATCTAATGCTTTAAGCCACTTAATAACTTCATTTGTGGTTGTTTCCTGATTAGCGGAAAGAATAAGAATCATTTTTTCTTAAATTTATCTTTTCTTATTTTAGAAGAATGTTTAATACTGGGAAGACCTATACTTTTACGGTTGCGGTTAATCCGGACAGAATCCTGATTATTGTTCCGTAAGCTGTATCGTACAGCAGTATTTCTATAGTAATCATAGGTATCGGACATTAAGGCATATTCCTGTGGAGAACAATGACCTGATTTTACATATTCGAATAATTTTTTTCTGAATTCAGGGTATTTTTTTGAACCAATCATATGACTTAATAATGTGGGCATAGCAATGAAAACGTCATTGTTTCCTAATCTACCTATTTTTTGTCCATCAGGAAATCCATAATGTTTAAATGTCCAGAAAAAAAGATCTGCATTTTTTTCAATGTTCTTATATACAAGGGGGATATTCTCAGGCCGTCCCTCCTGGTCACGGATCATCGCTATAGTAAAGGAATCCACAAGCCTTTTATTCAGGTTTTTTTTCCAATCTGCTACTTTTTGGTTGACTTCCACGCTGTCTATCCCATATTTCCTGCAGAGCGGGTAAAGTTTTTTATAGTCATTACCATAGGGAGCGTTTAGGGTAATAAGCTTGTATAGGCTTTTCTTTCCACCAAAATCTTTATGATAATGATCTGCAAGTTGAATATAGGTTTTATATTCTTCAGTAAGCTCCTGATTTTTGGGCTCATACTTCTGGAACAATCTTTTGAACTTTCTTATCGCTTTTTCAGGTTGATCAGCCATTCTGTAAATACTGTCAATTTCATTCACTTTGCTGTAATATGTAACGTAGTTCAATTTCCTGTTTTTGCATGATAAGAAAGAAACTAAAATAATGAAAAGAATATAATACGTATATGGTTTCATAAGCCTGTAAGGACATTATTTAAATGGTAACTTTGAAAGGAATAAAGGAGGGTTGCCCCTCCTTCATTAGTTTAATGTTGCTGTTGGGCTACACACAGTAATTCTGCCTATATAAGTTCCTCCCGGTGCTGTATAGGTGTCGTATTCTTCACAGCCTTCTCCAACGGAAACATTAGATTTAACATTATAGCTGCCTCCCTGAATTGCCTTAAGGTCTTTCAGTTTTTTGTTTTCCAAAGAAGAGAAATCTCTCTTCATTCCATTTAATTTTTTCATTTTGATAAGTTTTTTTGTGTTGTTTAAAAAATTAATGTCAAATAAACCCTGACATGGGGCCGAATATTTTTCATGTTTATTTATACTGTACACATACAATCTAAAGATGAAAAAGGTATTCTGTCAACGTTGATGTTTTCAAATCTATAAATATTCAGTTCACTTAAGTGGGATAAAATGTGTAAGTGATTTGTTTATTTTTTGTACATATATGCACATGCAAAATGTGCATATTTCAGTGGGTTCGGTGAAATATTTCAATCTTGGAAAAGTATAAAGTATAGTCAGATCATCTTAAGAAAACCTCTGGATATAACAGAGGTGTGAATAGTAATATTTTCTATTGTACAATACGGCTGAATGAGTACAAAATGTATTGGAAAATCATGTGTTTGTAGACTCATTATCGAAGAAATTTATATATTTCAGAGCATATTGTTTGCAAAAAATAGTTTTTTTTAGTCTGAAATTGATATAATCAGCAAGTAATCTTTCATAAAAAATACCAATTTTATCTAGTAAATAGAAAAGAATGACATTAAATCATAAAAAAGTAAAGCCTTTTAACATAGAGTTAAAAGGTTTTTAGTAGCTTAAATTACAGGTCAGAAAACACTCCCTGGAAAAAAGATTCTAAGGCCGTATTTTCATCCAGCCCGAACTTCTTTTTCAGACGGTATTTGGTCATTCTTACGCTCTTAGGTTCTACGTTGAGGAGGTTGGCGATTTGTTTTGTATCCATTCCCAGATAGATATAAGCACAGTATTTCAAGTCCAGCGCAGTGAGTTTTTGTTTAGCTTTTTCACTGATGTTTTTAAAGAAATCCGGATGCAGCTCCTGAATGGTAAATCTGACTTTTTCAAAATCATTATCAACACGGCTTTCTCCTTTTACAACCTGGTGAATATTGATGTCAGTATCAGAAAGCTGGTTCTGAAGGTTCTGCAGAACCTCATTCTTATGCTGAATATGAAGCTGGCTGGCTAATACCTCACTTTGAAGCTTTTGCTGCTGAAGGGTAAGAAGTTCCTGCTCAGCCTTTAATCTGGCCTGTTCTTCCTTCTGAAGTTTAATCAGCATTTCCGCTTCATGCTTTTCTGTATCAAGCTTATTTTCCCTTTCTATGGAATATCTCAGCTTAAAATGATAAGAACGGAACATAAAGAAAGCTCCAACCAACCCAATAATTCCCAAGCCAATATAAAGGAGTTTTTCTTTTTTCAAACTGGCCGTTTTTTCAGTAAGAGATCTGAGTTCAGATTCTTTTTTCTGAGACTGATACTGTGCTTCCAGCCTTTTGGCAATTTCAGCTTGACCTTCATCAAATAGGAGATTACTGTATTCTGCTACTTTTGACTCGTATTGGTAGGCTTTCTCATATTTTTTTTGCTTTGCATACAGCTGGGCAAGATCTTTTACTATATTGATCATGACATGGTAATAAACCGGCTTTAGAGTAAGAAGGATCTGTTCAGCTTTCAGGAGATATTGCTCTGACAAAGCATCATTTTGATCCCGGGAAGCAAGATTGCTTAAAACACCCAGTGCTCCTGCCTGAATGCCCTGGTTAAGTGTTGTATGCTCAGTAAGCGCGAATATTTCGTTGGCATTATTCTCAATTTCCTCCCTTATCTCAGGAGTTATAACAGGATAGCTCAGATAATAATTGATGAGATTCAGCAGTGCCATAGCTTGTACATGAGCAGACACATGACCCGGAAACTGATGATATAGCGCAACCGCTTTTTTACACATTTCTATCACAGGTTTCAGATCTTTTAAGTCTCCGGTCTTTTCATGTTGGAAAGAATAGCAGACTGCCAATGCAGAATACGCTGAACTCAGCAAGTTTTTATTTCCGGATTTCTCGGCAAGCTCAATGGATTTTTTTGCATATTTGGTAGCATTTTCAGCATCATTCCATTCTGTGTAGATTCCATAGAGAAGATAATTGAGTTTTGCATTCAGCGTGATTTCAGAAGGCTGTTTTTCAACCATAGAAAGTGCTTTCTGAATAAGTTTGATCGTATTTTCAGATTCACCAAGAGCTTTCCTGTAGTAAATATTCAGATAACCGGCATATAATGCGGCCGTTGTATTATGACTTTTCTGAACAATTTCATTTGCAGCATCAATAATAGGGGGAATTGTATTATACTCAGACTGGTTAAGCTTAATAATTCCTTTTTGGGTAAGGGCTTTTACTTCTTCAGCATCATTTTGTTCTTTTTTGGCCAGTTCCAGCTGTTGCTGTACATATTTTTCGGCGGTAGTATATTGATCACTGACTCTGTAATATTCGGTAAGCTCATTGTAAATTCTGAACTTTTCTGCGGACGAAATATGATCTCCTTCCAATTGGTTTTTGAGGCCATCAATAAATGTATTCTGTGCGGGGTATAAGGTGCAGATAAAAAGTATACAATATAAAAGTGAGTACTTTAGTTTCATGGGGTGAAAGTACAAAAATTGTAGACATCTGTCAATTTCCTACCTAAGAAAGTAAAAAGAACTGTTATTTTTATCTTTCTGTAAATCAGCATTTTATTTGTTTTTGTAGACGTTTTGTAGTCGGTTGTAATCTCGGTTGAAGATGTTTTGTAGTTGCTGAAATGATGAAGAGGATATTTTTCTGTTGCAATTTTGAGCCAGAAAAAAATCAAAGAATAGTAATTTAAAATTTTACAGCTATGGACAACAAAACATTATCAATTGTTTCTTACATTACACTTTTCGGATGGCTGATTTCCTTCTTTATCGGAAAAGAAAAATCGAATAAACTTTTAAAATATCATTTGAAACAGTCTTTGGGATTGATTATTTTTTCAATCGTATTATCCATCATCCTCAATGGTATTATGATGCTGACCAAAATTGGAATTCTTGGAATATTCGGTTTTATTCCTTTGGTATTAATGATCATCGGAATCATTAATGCCGCCAATGATGTTGAAAAACCTTTACCTCTGATCGGGAAAATGTTCGAGGATAAATTCTCTTTCATCGGATAATATCTGAATTCTCGAATATGGAAGGTTGTAAACATATAAAGAAAGAAGGTTCCAATTATCTGGTGAAGCAGTATATGGCACTTCAGCATATTATAGGAATAGCCTGGGTTTGTATTTCAATCGGAAAAACAGAAAGAAGGCAGTTACCAGGCATTCAATAATTCTGTTAACGATTTTCTTGGTAAAATGAGAATTGCCCAACGAAGTCTGAATGAAAATAATCAGGAACTGAACAGTGATCTTGATGATCTGGAAAGAGAAGCAGGCTACATCCTTGATCGTTATAACAGTTTTGTAGACTGATTTACCAATAACTAAAATTTGATTAATGAAAAAAATATTAGGAATTATTTTGATAATGATAGCCTTTTGCCTGGTCATGGTGATTAAAATAGGACCATCCAGAGAAACTTCCTGGTTGTTCAAGTATGGAGAACTGATTCCTATGCTCGCCGGAGCAGCTATTTTAATTCCCGGATTAGTACTGTATAATAAAAACAGATAGCTATAATCATGAAATTGAACAGCCTTTGTAAGAATATAAGGTGCTGATTTGACAGGATAAAGGTAATTTTACCGCCCATTTTAAAAAAGAAAAGAAGTATGGATTTTGAAATTTTGAAACAGCAGATTGAAGACGCTGCAAGGAAAGCTTTTTTAGAAGTGTATGAAAAGCATGGAGCTGAAGAAATTTACAGCTTTGCACTGTACAGCGATGAGGGAGCAATGACAGTTTGCCCTGCTGCCAATACATTGAAAGTAATGGAGAATGCAGAGGATGATGATGCTCTTTATTATAAATATGAACCGGCAGAATGGACCTACGAAATGGAAGGAGCCGATAAAGAATTCGATGTAATCTGCACTCAGTTGAGAACAGAGCTTAGTAAACACGATGAAGATGATCAATGGTTTGAGAGTTTTCAGGCTAAACTATATTCAATCTGTATTGAAGTACTGGAGAAACTTAAAAATGAGAACTTTTTTACAAAGATCACAGGCAAAGATATTTTCCTGATTTTTACGGTTTCAGATTATGAGTTTGAGCACGAAGACCTGAAAAATCTTATCATCAGATTGAATGATAATGACTACAAAAATGAATATCTGGACTGGATGGCTACCTGGGGCAATTAAAAGGATGAAGAATTAAAAAAAACACTTTAAATATATACATATGAAGCCCGATAAAATAATTGTCTCAGAAGCCTCTTATACATTACAATCTCTATATAAATGCTTTTAAGCATCAGAATCAACTACCAACCCAAATATAAAGAACAATTACATTCATTATGAACAACTATCAATTTTATAAACAAGAAGGAAACCAATATATTTTTAAAAACCAGCCGGTGTTTATTGCTGTACTCTGCATTATTTTTCTGGTTATTGCAGGATTGATTTTTAACAGTGTAAGAACCGGGAGCTATATCATTATGGCGGTAGTAGCTCTTATTATTGTCAACTTCTTTACCAAGAAATTTATCATCGATATGGACCGGAAAACGATAACTGGAAAACATACCATTTTTGTTCCGGCAAGAACATATCCGATTGAGAATTTTAGAAATTTCCATGTGGTAGCAACAAAATACATGGGATTTATCACCACCAATGTAATGCTGTCTGTTTATTTTGAAGTAGATGGTAAAGAAAAACAGCTTACGATAGGTCAGGCGCTTACCCAGAAAGGAATACAGAAAATGGTCAACGAAACAGAAGATATTATGAACCTTAATAATTCTGAAAATGGACATCAGAGACCGCTATAAATTTGAAGAAAACGGAAGTGAAATAAGCTTTATGCCCAATTACAGTTTCCTGCGCACTTTGGTTTGGTGGCTGGTCTTGGGAGTCATTGCACTTCCTGTGATCATCTATTATTTTATGGGGAAAATGTCCGGAGATCAGTTCAAAATTGCCATAGGATTATGGGCCGTTTACATGATTTATTTTCTCTTTGATCTCTTTTTCAGAATTCCTGTGAAATATATTTTTGATAAATCGGAAAAGTGTATTTACAGAAAACTGCTGCTTTCCAAAAAACTCATGAACTTTGATGAAATGACCTATTTTGTGAATGATGAAAGAGGTGGGTATTATTATTCCATCGGGAAAAAGAGAAATCAGTTTGTGAAAAACTACAGAATCAGTAATTATTTTTCTGGTTCAAAAGCTTCTGAAAGAAGAGAAGATGAATATATTAAAGAAATTTTGTGTCCCGTACTGATGGCTGTAGGAATTCCCTTGAATGAGGAAGAATAATAAGCAGGATAAAAACTAATACGATGAAGAATGGGTGTATAACCATTTCCTTCCGGAGGAGGGATGGAAAAAATTCAAAGAATTTTTGACGGGTGGTTGATACACAATAACAAAAAACCCGGCGGTTTCGAAGAAACCGCCGGGTTTTGTTTATATAAAACAGCTTATCTTAAGCTAAAATTCTCTTTACAGCTTCTTTTACTGCAGCAGCATCAATCTTATACTTTTTCATCAGTTCAGCAGGTGTTGCAGACTCTCCGAAAGTATCATTTACCGCTACGAACTCCTGTCTTGTAGGTCTTTTTCTTGCCAGCATACCAGCAACAGATTCTCCTAAACCACCAAGGTAGTTGTGCTCTTCAGCCGTTACAATTTTACCTGTTTTTTCAACAGATTTTAAAATGATCTCTTCATCAAGAGGTTTGATTGTGTGAATGTTGATCACCTCACAAGAAATACCTTCTTTCTCAAGCTCATCAGCAGCTACAAGAGATTCCCATACAAGGTGTCCCGTGGCAACAATCGTTACATCAGTACCTTCCTGAAGCATAATTCCTTTTCCGATTTCGAAAGGCATATCTTCCGGAATAAAAACAGGAACTACCGGTCTTCCGAATCTTAAATATACAGGTCCCTCAAAGTCTGCAATCGCTAAGGTAGCAGCTTTAGTCTGGTTGTAGTCACAAGTGTTGATCACTGTCATTCCAGGAAGCATTTTCATCATACCGATATCTTCAAGAACCTGGTGAGTCGCTCCATCTTCTCCTAAAGTAAGACCTGCGTGAGATGCACAGATTTTTACATTTTTGTTAGAATAAGCGATAGACTGACGGATCTGGTCATATACTCTTGAAGTAGAGAAGTTAGCGAAAGTTCCCGTAAAAGGAATCTTTCCTGTAATACTAAGACCAGCTGCAATTCCCATCATGTTTGCTTCCGCAATACCAATCTGAAAGAATCTTTCAGGAGCCTTCTCAATGAATTTCTCCATCTTCAAAGAACCGATAAGGTCTGCGCAAAGTGCTACTACATTAGGATTTTTGTCAGCCAGTTCAGCCAATCCTGCTCCGAATCCTGAACGCGTGTCCTTTTTTTCTGTATATGTATATTTCATTTTTTACTAAAGTTTTTGATCATTGATAAATGATGAGTGATTAATCATTTTATAAAGTTCCAGGAGTATCATTTATCAAAAATAATTTATCATTTATAATTAATAATCAGCAGGAGCTTCCAGGTATAATTGCTTGAATGCTGTGTCTAGCTGCTCATCATTTGGAGCTTTACCATGCCATGCATGAGATCCCATCATATAATCAACCCCATAACCCATTTCTGTATGAAGAAGGATAGCTACAGGTTTTCCTTTTCCGGTTTCTGTTTTTGCCTTCTCAAGGATTGCAATTACAGCTTCAAGATCATTACCGTTCTTTTCTTCCAAAACAATCCATCCGAATGCTTCCAGTTTTGCATGAAGATTTCCTAAGCTTAATACATCATCTGTATCTCCGTCAATCTGACGTCCGTTGTAATCAATAGTAGAAATGATATTATCTACCTTTTTAGCAGAAGCATACATCAAAGCCTCCCAGATCTGACCTTCCTGAAGCTCACCATCTCCGTGAAGAGAGTAAACAAGAGATTGATCACCGTCTAATTTTTTACCCTGAGCTACTCCAAGTGCTACAGAAAGTCCTTGTCCAAGAGAACCTGAAGCAATTCTGATTCCCGGAAGACCTTCGTGGGTAGTTGGGTGTCCCTGTAATCTTGAATCTAATTTTCTGAAAGTGCTCAGCTCTTCCACAGGGAAGAAACCAAATCTTGCTAAAGTAGAGTAGAATACCGGAGAAATGTGTCCGTTTGATAGATAAAAATGATCTTCATTTTTACCTTCCATTGTGAAAGGAAGTTTATAGTTCATCACTTTCCCGTAAAGGGCTGTGAAGAATTCTGTACAACCCAAGCTTCCACCAGGGTGTCCTGAATTTACAGCGTGAACCATTCTTAAAATGTCTCTTCTGATCTGCGTAGTAAGAGTTTTTAACTCTTCGATACTTTTACTCATTATATCTGATTTATTTGCATGCGAATTTACAATTTTTTACCGGCTTACGGAAATGCAAAAATCCGGATATAAAAACCCGGATTTTGTATGATTTGAATATTTTTCTGCTTTTAACAGCCTTCGTTGAGGTAAACGGAGATTTCTGTCACTATATTATTAACAAATTTAAAACTTAATAGTGTTCCTGCCTGACTGTCTTCAAGATTAAAATAACCGGTGTCTTTAATCGGTTTGCCATTGGAGTCCCAATCCGGGCGTACACTGAAATTGGTGTAGCTTCTATAAGCATTAATCAGATCATCTCTTGTACTTCCCACGCCGATTCCGCTTTTGGTTTTAAATTTTTTACTCGTTGTTGTCATATAAGTAATGGAAGGAACACTCGGATTGGCTTCATTGATGTAATTATCAAAAAGATCAATCTGGATGCTTTCTCCGTTATACTTTACTATATTTTTTTTCTCTCCATTGGCATTGATCAGCTTAACTCCTGCAATTTTTTCAGCTTCAACCTTAGGCATGAAAACTTTAAAAGGTCCAATTCGTAATGTTGAGACTTCAAAGTTTTCTTGGGCATTTGTAAAAGTGAATGTTAATAGAAATGTGAAAATTGCAATAATTTTTTTCATGGTTTTTAAATTTATATTTTTTTTTATTTTGATTAATTTAAAAATGAATTTATATAATTCTTATCAAAGATAATTAAAATACAAAAGTCTATAAAATCAGTTATTTAGATGAGGATAAAAAAATGAAAATTATTTATTGAGTGTAATGCTTTGTGGTAGCAGGATCATTGATTTTTTACTATTAAATGTCGTTTTTTTTTGAATTTTCATATGTGATATTTAGATTAATTTAACTAATTTTATAATTCAATATTATTTGAATTATAAATATTTAACTAATTATTTTTTAGTTTTTTGTCTTAATGATTGATTAAATAAAAATTACATACCATTATATATGAAAATTAAACAATTATTTTATTTGGGGATATTTGTGATATCCGTTTCCTCGGGGAAAGCCCAGGACTTTTTTACGGTAATCAGTGAGAGGTCCATCAAAGCAGATCCTAAAAACAGAACAGTACAACCGGAAAAGTCATTGACTTACAGACTGGATGTAGCCGGAATGAAAAGTTATTTTAATTCTGTTCCGGAATTGAAAGACAGTGACCGTAAAGATAATGCTCCGATTATTGTTCTTCCGATGCCTGACGGAACAAAAGCAAAATTCAGAATCTGGAAGTCTTCAGTAATGGCTCCCGGATTAGCCAGCAAGTTTCCTCAGATTGTCACTTTTACAGGACAAGGGGTTGATGATCAATATGCTACCTTAAAACTGGATTTTACCGAACTGGGATTCCATGCACAGATAAAATCTGTAGTGGCGGGTGATTCATATATTGATCCTTATGCTAAACAGGATGTCAATAATTATATCATTTATAAGAAAAGTGATTTAATAGATAAAAATCCAAGATCTTGTGGAGTAAAGGATGAAGACGATTCTCCACTGGGAAAAAAAAACGCTCAAAAAACCGTAGCGCCAAGCGTAGGAAATCAAATTAGAGTTTTCAGGTTTGCAGTAGCCTGCACAGGAGAATATGCGGTGGCAGCAACGGGTACAGCAACACCAACGGTCGCGCAGACACTTTCAGCCATTGTAACCTCGGTAAACCGAGTAAATGGAGTCTACGAGCAGGAAGTAGCTTCAAGGTTGGTACTGGTGGATAATGAAGCCAATGTGGTTTTTACAAATGCCACTACAGATCCATTTAACGGAAATAACAATGCCAGCACATTAATTAATGAGAGCCAGACTCAGATTGACTTACTGATAGGAAATGCCAATTATGATATCGGACATACTTTCAGTACCGGCGGTGGCGGATTAGCCGGATTGGGAGTAATCTGTAATGCAACGAATAAAGGAAGAGGGATCACCGGCTCGCCTAACCCGGTTGGAGATCCTTATGATATTGATTATGTAGCTCATGAAGTAGGACATCAGTTTGGGGGTCCGCATACTTTTAATGCCATTACAGGGAGTTGTAATGGTAACCGTAGTGCAGCCAACGCTGTAGAACCGGGAAGTGGAATCACGATCATGGCATATGCAGGAATTTGTGGAAGTACCAATAATTTAGCCTCTAACAGTATTCCTACTTTCCATACCAAATCCTACCAATCTATTACGACAAAAGTTCAGTCAACCACATGCCAGGTTACGCTGCCAGTTAATAATTTTGCTCCAACGGTAAACGCGGGAGGTGATTATACAATCCCCAAGAGTACACCATTCAGATTGGAAGGTTCTGCTACAGATATAGACAACAATCCGCTTACTTACAGCTGGGAACAGAATGATGCAGGACCTGCAGGTGACTGGAATGCACCAACAGGGAATGCTGCGATCTTTAGATCATACGTACCTGTAACCGTTCCTTACAGATATTTTCCAAAACTTACAGATGTAATCAATGGTACAGTATCCAAAGGAGAAATCAGACCAGCGTATGCCAGAACAATGGAGTTCAGACTCACGGTAAGAGATAATAATGCAGGTTGCGCAGGAGTTGCCAATGACGATGCTATTATTACTGTTGATGGAAATTCCGGACCGTTCAATGTAACTGCACCTGCTACAGCAGTAAACTGGGCGGGGAATTCCACCCAAACAATAACATGGGATGTAGCCAATACAACTGCATTTCCGGTGAATGCTGCTACTGTCAATATTTATCTTTCTACAGATGGAGGGCTTACCTACCCAACGCTGATCCTGGCCTCCACTCCGAATGACGGTTCAGAAGCTGTTACTATTCCCAACGTAAATACGACACAGGCAAGAATTATGGTTGCAGCAGAAACAAATGTTTTCTATAACATTAATCCAATCAACTTTACCATTACCCAGACATTGGGCGTGAATGAAACTGCTGCCAATAAAGATGTATTTGTAGTATATCCTAATCCAAGTAAAGGATTGCTCAATGTTAAATTTACCAATTCAAATGAAGTATATGATATTACCGTATACGATGTAAGCGGAAAATTAGTGTTCACTCAGGCTGATAATAAACTGAATCATAATAAAACAGGTACTTTTGACTTGTCGCACCTTGTTCAAGGAGATTATCTGATTAAGGTTAAATCTAAGAATCTTGAGAAAACAATCAAGTGGATTAAAGAATAATCTATTTCCTTGATTCAAATAAAATAAAGGCTGTCTTCAATAGAGGACAGCCTTTTTTGTAATGTATGTTATTTTAAACAACTCTTAAATGTTGTTTGTTTTTTACCAGCCACAGGCCAATGAAAGTCAGCAAACCGTTAAGAACAATCAGTTCTACTCCGATTTTGTAATCGGTATAAGTTGTAACAGCCAGATTGATTAAATAAGTTAATACAGGTGCTAAAAGGGTAACCGTAAGGATGGAGTATTTTCTTGAAATCTGGAACTTGGTGAAAATTCCAAAAGCAAAAAGTCCTAAAAGCGGTCCATACGTATATCCTGCAATTTCCATGATCAGATAGACGATAGATTTGTCATTCAATGCTTTGAAAACCATAATCAGGATGAAGAATACTACGGTGAAAATCAAGTGCACTTTCATACGAAGGCGTTTTTTCTCTTTCTCAGTTTTTGTTTTATCCTCATTAAGGTTAAGTAAATCTACACAATATGAACTTGTTACAGCTGTTAAAGCACCATCAGCAGAAGGGAATAAGGCTGAAATCAACCCAATAATGAAAATAACAGAAATAGCCATCGGAAAGTATCCCTGAAGCGATAAAGCCGGGAAAAGGTCGTCTCCCATTACGTTTTTAATATTTCCTGCTGCATCTTTAAATCCGAAAATGTTCGTTACTGTTTCACCATTTATCGTTCCATATTCTGCACCATGCTGTAGGGCAAAAAGGTATAATAATCCCCCCAGAAATAAGAAGGCAAGGTTTACGATAAGAAGTGTTCCTGCAAAAGTTAGCATGTTTTTCTTGGAATTCTTAAGATTGTCTACAGAGATATTTTTCTGCATCATTTCCTGATCCAGTCCCGTCATAGCAATGGTAATAAAAATTCCACCCAGAATGGTTTTCAGGAAAAAGGTTTTGGAATTAGGATCAAAATTGATGAAATGAGTATAATTTTTCTGTTCAAGAATTGTATAGGCTTCTCCAAACGATAGATTCAGGTTAGATAAAATATAAACAATACAAGCTACAAGACTGATAATCATAAAAGAAGTCTGCAGTGTATCTGTAATAACAATGGTCTTCACACCGCCTTCAAAAGTATACAAAAGTACCATTAGCAAAAGAACAAGAGATGTTACCCAAAACGGAACTCCCAACCCTTCAAGCAAAAATATCTGTAAAACATTTACTACCAGATACAATCTTGCGGTAGCTCCAATTGCTCTTGAAATAATAAAAAAGATAGAACCGATTTTATGTGCCTCCACATTGAATCTTTTCCCCAGATACGTGTAAATAGAAGTCAGATTCATCTTGTAGTAGAGTGGTAGTAATATCGCTGCCACAATGAAATATCCGATGAAGAACCCGATTACCATCATGTAGTACTCAAAACCTCCATAGATGTATTCTGAACCGGTCATTTTTCCGACAGTTCCCGGAACGGAAATAAAAGTAACCCCACTTAAGCTGGTTCCTATCATCCCGAATGCTACGAGCCACCATTTACTCTTTTTGTTACCGATAAAAAAAGACTGGTTATCAGAATTCCGGCTGGTGAAATAAGAAATCACCAAAAGACCGATAAAATAGACGAAAACAAATAACAAAAGGATAGTTCCTGGATTCATTCTTGATTTTTAAATTTTAGCAAATATATAAAAAAGATCAGTCGTGAATCATGAATTTAGTTCAGACACAATTTTTATATAATTACTTTTTTGAAAGTGATCCAGGCTTGGGATAAAACCAGTATTTTCAGAAAGGTCTGAAGCTTGGAGCTGGAAGCTTGAAGTTATAAAGCTCATAAAAGAAATGATTCTCTATATTTTCATCTTTTTATAGTGACATGGGTAAAAAGTAACTTTACTTTTCTGTCTTAAAGCCGGATACTGTTTTCTGAGTTAATAGAAACAGTTTGCTTCATCAAATCAATTAAAAATTGATTCACTCTTTGCCTGCTTAAAATTTATATAATTCAAAATAAACTTTGCGTTAACAGAGATCTGGTATTGAGAATAAAATAACTGCATAAAAAAACCTTTCAGATGGCTCTCTGAAAGGTTTGTATGGTAAGGATAGAATACAGTGACTAATTCACTAAAACATCCTGAAGTTCTTCACTTTTCTGAAAACTTGCTTTAGCGAAAGGACAGAGGGGAATAATCTTCTTGTCATTTTTTCTGGCAAAATCTACAGCTGCCAGAAGCATTTCCTTGCCTACACCTTTTCCGTTGTAAGCTTCTTCCACCTCGGTGTGGTCTATAATAAATCTTTCTTCTCCTGCCCAGGTATAGGTCATCATTCCTGCGCGTCTTCCATCTATGAAAGCTTCAAAACTTCCGTGTTTTTCGTCGTTGTTTTGTTTTACTTCGATCATGTTATGAGAATTTAGTTAGTATTTCTATATCGTTGGTTAATATTTTGTGAACAGGGCATGCATCCGCAATGGTGTGCAGTCTTTTACGCTGCTCATCATCCAGAATCCCTTCAAAGCTGATGTCTCTTTTGAAAACAGCTCTTTTTGTTAATGGAAAATTTTCAAGCTCTACTTCTACATTGATGTTTTCCACATCCCATTCCTTTCTTTCAATATACATTCTCAATGTAGCTGCAGTACAGCTTGCCAGTGAAGTAGCCAGAATTTCCATAGGATTAAGACCTTTGTTCTGTCCGCCTTTATCAACCGGTTCATCCGTAATGATTGTATTTTCGCCGGCTGTTACTTCTGTATAATATTTTGTTTTTCCTAAACTTGCTTTTACCGTTACCGCCATTATTTTGCTGTATTGAATTTATAACTTAATGCACCTGATGGGCATAGGTCGATCTGATTTTTTAGTTCTTCGGGACTTGCGTTTTCTGCTTTTATCCAAGGTCTTTCTTTAGGATTGTAGACTTTGGGAAGTGTTTTTACACATATGGCAGAATGGATGCATTTTTTAGGCTGCCAGATGACAGTAATGTTTCCGTTAGGATATTCGTGTGTTTCCATATCAATTTTCTTTTAATGTTTTTTCGATTCTTCTGTCCGGAATCAGCCATATAAGAGCCACGATATAATAAAAACCTATGGCAATATAAGGATAAAAAAATGAAGTAGCGATTCCCAGGACATAAAATACAATAGAGATATATTCTTTATATTTTGAATGAATAGCTTCTTTTAGCTTTGAATCTTCTCCTTCGCACCTGATAATCACATGTTCCAGAATGGTGTAAGCAATAGCCGACATAATGAGCCCGATACCATAGACTGCAACAGGATTTTTTGCAAAATTCGTAGTTCCGATCCATTCCGTAGCGATTGGCATCAGAGAAAGCCAGAACAGAAGGTGAAGGTTGGCCCAGAGAATGCTGCCATTTACTTTCTTTACCGTCTGAAACAAATGATGGTGATTGTTCCAGTAGATTCCTACATAGATAAAACTGAAAATATAAGCCAGAAACTTAGGAAGAAGAGGTTTGAGACTGGCCCAGCTGTTTCCTTCAGGTACTTTCAGTTCAAGTACCATAATGGTGATAATAATAGCAAGGACACCATCACTGAACGCCTCCAGTCTTCCTTTGTTCATTTACTTTATCTGATTTTTAAAGTTTTGTATCTTACCTTTCAGATCATTCAGCATATCCGGATTGATGACACCGCTTTCCATATCAAAATTTTCGTAAAACTTTGGGAGTGAAAAAGTATCCTTGATATCTGCTGCAAACTGTGGGAAAAATGTTTTTGCTGTATTCATCACATTTCCGCCTCCGTAACCTCCGGGAGAGGTACTCATCAGAAGCATTGGTTTATTCTGAAATACTTTTACATTAATCCTCGAGGACCAGTCAAAAACATTTTTAAAGGCTGAACTGTAAGAACGGTTGTGTTCTGCAAGAGAGCAGATGATCACATCACATTCCTCAATCGCTTTTAAAAACTGATGGGCTTCATCCGGAAAACCTTTCTTTTCAAGATCTACAGAGAAAACGGGCATCGTGAAATCGTTGAGGTCAATCAGATTGATTTCTTCATCCTGAAAATCTTTCAGAACAAATTTTACAAGTTCTCTGTTGATAGAAGTGGAAGACGTACTTCCCGCAAATGCTAATATTTTCATGGTTGATAAAACTGGACTGAAATTATTTTCTGTTTAAAATAGCCTTAGGAAGTGGCACATACTCGGTTTCATCGCCAGGAACCAAAGGAAATGCTTCGTGATTCTGGTCATTCCAGTTTACCTTTGCCTGATCAATTAATTCCTTGTCAGAGTTCACAAAATTCCAGAAGATAAAACGCTCTTCATCGAATGGCTCGCCACCAAAAAGATAAACCGTTCCGTTTTCACTCATCTCGAATTCGCAAAGCTTGGTATCTTTAGCAATCATCAGCTGTTTTGAACCATAAGAATTTCCATCTGTGGTCACCGTTCCATCCAGAACATACATGGCTGCTTCCCCGTAAAGGTCTTTCCCGATGCTGATTTTCTTAGCTTCTTTTGTTTTGATCTCAATGAAAAATAACTTGCTGTGTACCGGAACTGCTGACGTTCTTCCGAATGCTTCACCGGCAATTAATTTATACTGAATACCATCTTCTTCCCACACCGGAATTTCATCCGCTTCAATATGATGAAAAGTAGGCTCAGACTGCTCAAGATGTTTTGGAAGACCCACCCAAATCTGAAATCCGTGAAGTCTTTTATCACTGTGTCTTAAATATTCAGGGGTTCTTTCTGAATGTACAACTCCTTTTCCGGCAGTCATCCAGTTGACAGCACCCGGTTTTATTTCTATAGCACTTCCAATACTGTCTCTGTGGAAAATAGAGCCTTCCAGCAGATAAGTTAATGTAGATAAGCCGATATGCGGATGTGGCGGAACATCGAGATTCTGATAATCTTTTAATTCTGAAGGTCCCATATGGTCAATAAACACGAAAGGCCCAACCGCTCTTTTTTCACGGAAAGGAAGAAGTCTTCCTACAAGGAAATTTCCAATATCTGCAGCCTTTTCTTCAATAATAAGTCCAATATTTGACATGATGATGTGATACTTTTTTAAAATGTTATTTAAATAAATTGATAAGTTCTGGTGAAGGTTTAAAGTTTGTCGTAGCCTTCAAATCTCTCATCTACGATGCGTTTCCATTCAGGGTGTTTCTTAATAAAAGCGAAAACATAAGGACAGAAAGGAAGAAGTTTTTTTCCGCTTTCTTCAATAAAATTCAAAGTTTTTTCTACTACCGCAGCCGCTGCGCCAGTTCCGGCCAGTTCCGCTTCTGCTTCAGTATGGATCAAAGAAATCTGATGCATGGTTTCACGGTAATCAATAAATGCAAAATGTCCGTTGAATTCTATTTCAAATCTTTTTTCGGCTTTTACAAGAGGTATATTTTCAAATTCTGGTTTCATAATATTGTATTAAAAGCGTCGCGTTTCCTATCAATGCAGGAAATTGCGTGTTAAGACAAGTAAACCTTATAGGTTCATAAAACCTATAAGGTTTGCCATTATATAAAGTTAATAAAAAAAGGAATAATCAAAGATTAAGATAAATTTAAATCTTTTAATCTTCAAGATACCCAAATTTTCCGGTATTAAAATCCTCGAAAGCCTGCATGATTTCTTCTCTGGAATTCATCACAAAAGGTCCGTGAGGATAGATTGGTTCGTTGATAGGTTCGCCACTGATAATTAAAACAACAGCATCTTCTTTTGCTTCAATGGTGAATGTTTCGCCTTCATTTTTAAATAATACAAAATGATCCGATTTAACATTTTCTTCTCCATTAATGATCATACTTCCTTCAATCACCAAAGCTGCCGTATTGAAATGAGCAGGGAAATTAAACTCTGCTTTTCCTCCAGCTTTAAGTTTGGCATTCATCATATGAACCGGTGTGAAAGTGCTTGCTGGTCCTTTGTGACCATTATACTCTCCGGCAATTACTTCTATAAAACCATTTTCACCCAGATCCACTCTTTCCATTTTGGAATTTTCTATAGCCTGGTATTTCGGGCAGCTCATTTTATCTTTTGCAGGAAGATTTACCCAAAGCTGAACCATCTGAAAGATTCCTCCTTCTTTTGCCCATTCGGTTTCATGATATTCTTTATGAAGAACTCCTTTGGCAGCAGTCATCCACTGAACATCACCTTCTCCGATTACACCGCCGCCGCCAGCGCTGTCATGGTGCTCTACTTTTCCGCTATATGCTATGGTTACTGTTTCAAAGCCTCTGTGCGGATGCACTCCAACACCTCTCGGTCTGTCGGATCCGTTGAAATGAAATTTTGAATTGTAATCCAGCATAATAAACGGATCCATTCTTTTCATATCCAATCCGGGAACTCCCGGAATGAAATTGTGAACCCTGAATCCATCGCCTACAAAGTGCGCAGGTCTTGGAGATACTACGATTTCTATTTTTTTAGTTGCCATCACATTGTTGATTTATGTAAACAAAATTACCATTGTTAAATGCGAAAAGCATTGATCTGTGTTAAGTTCGTAGGAAAGGATGAAACTGTGATCTGATCTGTTACTCTTCCTTCGATTTCATATTCTTTCCATCCGAAATATGAAGCCTTCTGAACACAAATCCTGATAAAATCGTTAATATACCTACCGTGAGAAAAGTATACCGGAATGCATTGTGGATTTCTCCTTTGATCAGATCTGTATTTTCAAATAATTTTAAAACAATCAGTCCGAAGGCAATTCCAAAGCCGATTGCTAATTGTTGATTAACGGAGATCAATGAGTTTCCGCTGCTGGTCTGAAAGTTTCGAAGATCAGCAATAGAAATGGTGTTCATGGAGGTGAACTGTATCGAGTTGAAAAAACCTAACACCGCGATGATGGGAACAAACCAATATAGGGAAGTGTGAATGTTTGGAATGGCGAGAAGACATATTAATGTTCCGATGATGAAGGTGTTCACCATTAAGGTCTGACGGTAGCCATATTTATCTAAAATCTTAATGACGGAGGATTTTCCGAAGATGGCCGTCAAAGCCATGGGAGCAATGATCCAGCCTGAAGTTACTGCAGATTGTTTGTACGCAATCTGAATCATCAATGGAAGCAATAACGGAACAGAACTGATTCCTAATCTGGTGGCCAGATTTCCCACAATACCTACCCGGAAAGTTCTTACCTGAAAAAGGTTTAAAGGAAAAATAGGATGTCCTCCTTTTTTTGCATGTCTGTAGTAATAATAAAGGAATAAGAAACCAAGGATAAAGACGACAAGAACCGGCGTAATATTCTGCATGTCTCCAAAAAGTTCGAGCGATACGGAAAGCAGGAGAGAGGCTGCTGCAAAAATCAAGAAGCCCTTTAGATCAAAATCAACATCATCCGATTTGTAATTGGGCATGAATTTTAATCCTAAAAGAATTCCCAGAACTCCAATAGGAATATTGATCAGAAATATCCAGTGCCATGAAAGGTAGTCTACCATATAACCTCCCACTAACGGCCCGAGTACTGGTCCGATAAGTGCAGGAATAATAGCAAAGTTCATAGCCTTGAGCAGTTCGTTTTTATCAAATGTTTTAATGAGTGCCAGCTTCCCAACGGGTGTCATCAAGCTTCCTCCAACTCCCTGAACGACCCTTGAAATTACCAAATGGGTAAGATTTTGAGACATGGAACAAAACAGTGAGCCTAAGCTGAATAGCACTAATGAAAATATAAATACTTTTTTTGTTCCAAACCGGTCTGCCAGAAATCCGCTGGCGGGCATAAAAACGGCTAATGTCAGAACATAACTGATAATAGCGTTTTGCATATTAAGCGGAGACTCTTTCAGGTCTTTTGCTATAGAAGGCAGAGAAGTATTCAGAATCGTTGAATCCAGCATCTGCATGAAAATAGCAGTAGCCAGAATTAAGGGAAGGATTTTCTTTATGGAGGTCTGTTGTGGGCTTGTTTCTGTCATTTTGTATAGGCTGGACATAGAAAATATCCAGACTTATTTTTATTTGAAGAACTTGCTTGCTTTAAGCGGTCTGATCCTTAGATCATGAAATCCATATAAAATTAAAAAAGTCCTGCGAGATTTCACAGGACTTTTTGATTTATTTTCTAGGTTTTTCTACTCCTTTCCATTCATCGCCGGCTTTTCTATACTGGCTTAAGGTGAAAGTTTTGAAATCCTTCGTTTTATATTCGATGTTATCGGTATTCTGCTCAAACGGCATGATGTAGTAGTATTCAATGTCCGTTTTATCAGATTTGTTTCCTTTTTTTACAGAAGGAACGTATTTTGAGAATTTATAGCTTGGAAGATATTGTTTCAACCTTGTGTAGAAAGCTTTGTCTTCTTTTTCGCTAGGGATAATATCTACAATGTTCAGATCGTCTTTTTTCTTGTCAATCCAAAGATAATACGTCTTTTCTTCTCCTATATTTCTGTTGAACGAGTTGAAAGCAAATAATTCTTTCGGTACAAGTTCCTTGATTTTTTCCGGATCAACCTTCGTATAATACTGACCTTTTGAAGGATCTACATACGTTTCAAGGTTATACATTAAAACAGAATTGTTCTCGAATTTTTTATTTTTAAAATATTGATTTAATGATAATTCTGCAGTTGCTCTTAATTCTTTCCCCCTTGCATCCAGTTTTTTTGTAGGGTTCTGAGGGTTTACATATTTTACAAATTCATATAAAACAACAGGTTTAATGTCTTTAAGGTGAGGATAAGTTTTCAGTTGCTCTGCCTTTACAAGCCAATAGAATTGTTGATAGTAGTCGTCCTTATCTTGGTCTTTCACACTCTTATAAGCCAAAGCAAGCTTCTTTGAATTCAGATATTTGCCATATTTTCCTTGTCCAAAAGCAAAACTTATGGCTAATAAGGCAAATAAAACAGTAAGGTTTCTTCTCATTTTTTTATAATTGATATTTTCGTTTTCCAAATATAATTATTTATTAGATATTATTTTGGATTGTGAGTTAAATTATGCCATATTGTTATTGTTAATTCAAGAAAAAATCCTGTATTGCTACAGGATTGATAAATTATTACTGAGGGAGTTATAGGTTGAATGAAAAAAATATACATTTCAATAATCAACTAATACTATTGAAAAGTTGAAATAAATAAACGCTATGGTCGCAAGGTTTATATTTCATATTATCTATTTCGTTCGCAAGGTCACTTCGTTCAGCTAGGATATCAGATTGTCTGTTGCTGAATGAAACACTTTTGCGATCGTGCTTAAAAACTATAAAATTTCTTAGCGAGCCCCGCGTAAAAAACTATTTTGCTGCGTTAGATAAACGCTATGGTCGCAAGGTTTATATTTCATATTATCTATTTCGTTCGCAAGGGCACTTCGTTCAGCTAGGATATCAGATTGTCTGTTGCTAAATGAAACGCGATTGTGCTCATTATTAAATAATGTCTTAGCGTTACTTCTGTTAAATTTGTTTTATTAAATAAACGCTATGGCCGCAAGGTTATATTTAATCTTATGTATTTCGTTCGCGAAGGCACTTCGTTTAGCAAGGAAATCGGTTTGCCTGTAGCTGAGTGAAACGCCATTGCGATCGTTCTTAAATATAAGAAAAATGGCTTAGCGTGCTCTGCGCTAAAATATCCCGAAACCCGAATCACGTAACAAATTCATGAGCGCAGCGGATTGACAATTAACCATTCAACAACACACCCTTCTAATACGAAGTCTCATGCACCTTCACAGCTCTCCCGCTTGGGTCATTCATTTTTTTGAACGCTTCATCCCATTCCAGAGCAATAGGAGTGGAGCAAGCTACGGATGGAACCGATGGAACGGTAGCCGCTGCAGTTTCACTTGGGAAATGTTCTTCAAAAATCGTTCTGTATCGGTATTCTTCTTTGTTCTGAGGTGTGTTTAGCGGGAATCTGAATCTTGCATTAGCCATCATCTCATCCGTTACTTCTTTTTCAGCCACCTCTTTCAAAGTATCGATCCATGAATAGCCTACACCATCCGAGAACTGTTCTTTCTGTCTCCATACAATTGAGTCAGGAAGAAGGTCTTCAAAAGCTTTTCTCAATACCCATTTTTCAATTTTTCCTTCAGCAGTATTGATCATTTTATCCCGGGGGTTAATGGTCATGGCAATATCCATGAATTCTTTGTCAAGGAAAGGGACTCTTCCTTCAATTCCCCAGCTCATCAGTGCTTTGTTGGCTCTTAAACAGTCATAAAGGTGAAGTTTGCCCAGTTTTCTTACAGTTTCATCATGGAATTCTTTTGCGTTAGGAGCTTTGTGGAAGTATAAATAACCTCCGAATAATTCATCGGAACCTTCTCCTGAAAGAACCATTTTAATTCCCATGGATTTGATGACTCTAGCTAAAAGATACATCGGGGTGGATGCTCTAATGGTGGTTACATCATAGGTTTCAAGGTGATAAATGACGTCACGTACAGCATCCAGTCCTTCCTGAACGGTAAAGTTAACCTCATGGTGAACAGATCCGATATGTTCTGCGGCTTTTTGAGCAGCTGCAAGATCCGGAGAACCAACCAATCCTACCGCGAAACTGTGAAGTCTTGGATACCATGCTTCCTGAGTATCGCCACTTTCAATTCTCTGGCGGGCAAATTTTGCAGTGATCGCTGAAATAACAGATGAATCTAGGCCTCCTGAAAGAAGTACTCCATAAGGGACATCACTCATCAGTTGTCTGTGAACGGCATCTTCAAGACCTTTTCTCAATTTTGAGATATCCGTTTCATTTTCCTTTACATGATCAAAGCTATCCCATTCTCTGGTGTACCATTGCTGAAGTTCTGTTCCGTCCGGACTGAACATCAAATGCCCTGGCAAGAAAGTTTCTATTTTTTTGCAGATCCCTTCAAGAGCTTTTAATTCAGAAGCAACATAGTAGTTTCCGTTTTTATCCCAACCCTGATAAAGCGGGCAGATTCCCATATGATCGCGGGCGATAAGATAAATATCGTTTTCAGTGTCGTATAAAGCGAATGCAAAAATTCCGTTAAGTTTTTCTACGAAATCTTTTCCGTATTTTCTGTAAAGGGCAAGAATCACTTCACAGTCGGACTGAGTCTGAAACTCATAATCCGGAAATTCTTCTTTAAGTTCTCTATGGTTATAGATTTCACCGTTCACCGCTAATACTACTTTTCCATCTTGAGTAAATAGAGGTTGTTTTCCAGAGGTAGGATCTACAATAGCAAGTCTTTCATGAGAAAAAATTACTTTCCCGTCCTGAAAAACTCCACTCCAATCCGGTCCTCTGTGACGGATTTTTTTTGACATTTCCAATACCTGAGGTCTTAATACTTCAGTTTTTTGCTTGGCATCAAATAAACATACAATTCCACACATAATTTTTATTATTTATGGAACAAAAGTAGAAGTGATGTTTATAAATAACAATGAAAAATATTTAAATGTGAAAATTTTTAATTAATTAGTATTTTGAAGTTAAAATTTTTAATTAATCAAGTGGATTAATATGTTTTTGATTAATTTTTTTCGTTGAGCCATAATTTATATAAACCCATACGAAATAAAAATGACATATTTATTAATCTATGGTAATTAATTATATGAATTTTACCCCTTACTTTGTGGCTCGAAATAATTTTTTTTCATCATTTGTGTTTTTACCTTCTTGCAATTCTCATGCAAGAAGGTTTTGTTTTTATCGTATACCCAGTAACGTTCCCGAAACATTCCAAGCGCTGAAGCTTGTTCCTTCTGTAGGTCCCTGTGGAATTTTTACCTGTATGGTGTGTTTACCTGCTTTGAGATTTCCCAAAGGAATGAAATTAGGATTAGTAACCGTTCCCGGACACCAGTTTGATCTGCTGAGGTCTGATGATGAAAGCCCGTCCTGGAAATTTCCGGAAGCAGGATTGTATAAACGATACGAACCACAATCTGTTCTCCATGGGATAAATGAAAATACAGCATTTCCATCTAACGATATAGAATTGGCTTTAGGAACGAACTCATCGCCATTTTCCCAACCGCCGTGTCCCGTTGTAGTATATCTTAGCTGTGCATTTTTCAGATCTTTATCTAAAGTGAAAGTCACAAGAAGACCTTTATCCTGGTTGAACATGGTAGAGTAGTCCTGTCCTGCCATTTCCATAATATTTAACGTATTGAATAAAGGAATGGCGGTATTGTTTTTATTGACAGTCTGATCACTTTTATGAATGGTAATGTCCAGGCTCACTTTATGTCCTCCTTTATCGTAATTGCCAATAAAGGTACCTATCCAAAGCTCTTTTCCGGATAAAGCTGGTTTCAACTCTGTAATATCCTGTCGGTAAGGGCTGATGGTTTGCCAGTCTTTTCCTTTTAGTTGAATATGATTGAACTTCTGGATTCCGAAGGCCGTAAAGAAACGCATCATTTCCATGGCTGGGCTATAGCTCTCTGTAGCGGTTACTCCGTAATATTGTTTTCCATTTCCGTTTTCGTAAACAGGAAGTGTTTTTGCTCCTTTCTCAAGGCCGTCAAAAAAAGATTTTTCTTTGTCCTGAGGAATGAAGAATACGGTTCCGGTTCTGTCATAAGCATCTCCGTTAGATTGCTGCTTCAGTTCAACAAAAATATTTTCTCCATCTGTGATCGCGGGGAATTTTATTTTTTTCAGAATGATCGTTCCGTTGGCGTATCTTTTAATTTGTGCGTCAGATTTTGAGGCATCAGAGAAATTGATGGTTTCATTTTCGAAAACATTCAGTGTAGTAAATCTGCTTTTCCAAAGTAAATCTTTGTATCCCAGCTGATCGGTTGTCTGTATGTTTCCTTTTACAATGTTTTCGATCCCTGTATTTTTGATTTTTTTGATTGATCCGGCTGTAATTAAAGAATTTTTATTTCTTTCCACTTCCAGAACCAATCCTAAATTCTGGCCTAAAACCGATGGTCCGCCTTTTAAATTCAAATCATTGGTGTACCAGACTTCAATAGTATTTGAATTGACCTTTGTAACTGCTTTTTTACAGTTGTATCCTAAAATCTTTTTTGTTTCATTGGTAAGCTCAAAATCCTGTTTTCCAACAGACTCTGTATCTGATGATGAAATAAGGGATCCCGGTTTTAAAAATGCGTAAGAAACAATAGTATTAGAGGGTTTTTCTACCTTAGTAATCTCGTAAGGATAACTGCTTTTTTGCTCCTTAATGGTACTGTTGAGAATAAAATTTTCTTTCTCATTGACCCAAACAATGGTAGAGGGCTGATCCGTTGATACCATTCCGTTATACGAACTGGTGTACTGAATTTCATAGGTCTGTGCAGAAAACAGACAGTATACGAAAACAGCCAGAACATTGAAGACAATTCTTATATGCATAAATAAATGAGTTTGCAGCAAAGGTATTCTAAACTTTCTACAGTATCAATACGGTTTTAATCTATACAGTTAGTAGAGAATGTACTTTAAATGTTACAAAAAATGTTACATTTTTTTTGAAAAGGGTTTAAATAAAAAAAACTACTCCGGAAAATAGAGTAGTTTAGTGTATTGTTAATGGGTTTAAATTAAGAAACTCTCTCAATCAAAGCCATATAGAATCCGTCATACCCTTCGCTAGGCATTACTTTTTCATCTTTAATCATCTTGAATCCAGGATTGTTTTTGATGAACTCATCTACCTGAAGATTGTTTTCAGAGGGAAGGATAGAACAGGTAGCATATACCATTTTTCCTCCTTTTTTAAGCATTTTAGAATAGTCCTGAAGAATTTGTTGCTGCTCCTTTTTAATTCTGTCAATAAAGTCCTGGTCAATTTTCCACTTACTGTCCGGGTTTCTTTTCAAAACGCCAAGACCTGAACATGGTGCATCAATCAGAAGTCTGTCTGCTTTTTCATGAAGACGTTTAATCACTTTATTGTCAGAGATCATACGGGTTTCAATATTGTGCGCTCCTGCTCTTTTGGCACGACGCTTCAGCTCGGCAAGCTTCCATTCGAAGATATCTAATGCTACAATCTGCCCTTTGTTTTTCATTAATGCTGCCAGGTGAAGCGTTTTTCCACCAGCTCCTGCACATGCATCTACTACTCTTTGTCCTTCTTTTACATCAAGGAAATACCCGATTTTCTGAGAAGAAGCATCCTGAACTTCAAATAATCCTTCTTTGAAAGCCGTAGTAAGGAAAACATTTTTCTTTTCTTCCAGCTGAACAGCATCAGGATAATTTTTAACAGGATAAGAAACAACACCTTCATCTGAAAGGTCGGAAATAAGTTCTTTAGTTGTGGTTCTTAAAGAGTTGGCTCTTAAAACCGTAGGAGCCTGCTCGTTTAAAGCAATCATTTCTCTTTCCCAGTTTGCACCCAGTTCTTTTTCAAGAGTTTCAGCCAGCCATTCAGGAATAGAGTGTTCTATTGCTTTTGTAGGAACAGTGTTCTTTTTAAGTTTGGTAAGAATATCGGCGATTTTGATTCCGTCAAATTCTTCGAATTTTTTATAATTGGTTTTACTCCAAAGTAAATACGCAATAATCAGTTTGTAGATATTATTGGGTTTCACACCTTCACCCATATAGTATTCAAGGCGTTTTTTCCAACGGATAATATTGTAAAAAATTTCAGAAACAACGGCTCTGTCCTGGCTTCCCCATTTTCTGTTGGCTTTCAAAAGTCTTTCAATAACTTTATCGGCGTATTTGTTTTTCTCAAAAAATGTCTCCTGTAAGGCATCGTGAATTCCGATTGCCAAGTTTCTGTGAATAAGTTCCATAAATTTGCTTCGCTGTTTGAATCTGCAAAAATACGACTTTTAATTGAGAGTTGAGGATTTGGGTGGGAGAGTTTGAGAATAGGAGAGATGAAGGGGATAGTGGATAGTGAATGGTAAATGGTGAATCCGCTTCGCTTGTGAATTTTCGGGTTTCCGGTTGCGGGGCTACGAGTAATTATATATTGTACATACCAGTTTTCTAATGGAGGATTGTGCATTCACCATTCAACTTGCAAAGCAAAAATTGACTATTGACACTCTGAGATTCAGTAGTGAATGGTCAATCTGTTTATTGATTTTTTAAGTGATAGAAATACATTTTAATGCTGAATCTGTAAAGATTTTCAGAATATTGATATTTTTTATTTGTTGACAATAGCCTTTCCCTTTAGAACAAATACACCTATGTTTTTGCTTAATGAAAAATATTTGCTGACAAAATATACACTGTTCATGATTATACTTTATTTTCTTTGCAGCAAGTATATTTAATTTATGTTAATTCACTATTGTGTGTTATATTGACGTATGCTTATTATCTACTATACTGAACTTTATCTCTTGACTTCAACCTCCAAAAAGCTCTACCTTTGCAAAAAATAAAAAGATGAGTGATACAATACTTTGTCCAAAATGCAGCTCCGAGTTTACCTACCCGAGCGATAATATGATGGTATGTTCCCAATGTTTCTATGAATGGGATCCGGCAGAAGAAGCTGCTGAAGCTGCCAACGAAGGAAAAATTCTGGATTCCAACGGAAATGAACTTCAGGATGGAGATTCTGTAGTGGTAATAAAAGATCTTCCGGTAAAAGGAGCACCAAAACCGGTAAAAGCGGGGACTAAGGTGAAAAATATCCGTTTGAGACCGGGAAGTGATCACAATATTGACTGTAAAATTGATGGTTTCGGAGCAATGGCTCTTAAGTCAGAATTTGTAAAGAAAGCGTAATAAAACTTAGTTTTTTATAGCTTAAAAATAAGAAAAGGAAAAAATTGGACAGTGTAATCTTTCAAAAGACTTAATTGCAAGATTGCTAATGTCCGTCCGGAAGGCAGAAAGAGAATTAACCAAAAATTTCCTTATACTTTAGAAGTACAAATGTAAGAAAAAGTTTTTATAACAGTTTCTTGTGTTTGTACTTTTTTTATTGATAAGTATAAGTGAATGTATAAGTTATGGGTGTTTCAGTCTTTCTGCTAAATAAACGAAACATGTATTGTTCCAGCTATTTTCTCATCCGTATACACAACAAGTTCCTTTCCTTTTGCCCTTAATTTGTTCCAATAATAATTTCCTGCAAACCTGCTTTCAAGAACTTCGGCTTCGAGACCGTCTTCTGTAATTCTGATTTCTTTCGGATAATAAGAAGACTTTTGAAGCTTGAAATCTTCCGCTTCAGCCTCACTGAAAATATTCACTTCTCCAAATAATTTAGCAACATAAGCGTTGTAAGGATTTCTGTAGGTTTCTTCCGGGCTGTCATTCTGAATCAGTCTTCCGTTCTGCAGAATAACAATCTGGTCCAGCCATGGCATAATATCCTGAAGCTCATGAGTGGAAATAATCAGAGAAACGCCATGTTGTTTTACATATCTGAAAAGCCTTTCCCTCAGTTCAATTTTTCTCGGAAAATCCAGATTACTGAAAGGTTCATCTAAAATAAGAAGCTTGGGAAGTACAGACAATGCTCTGGCAATGGCAACTCTTTGCTGTTGTCCGCCGCTTAAATATTTGGGAAGTACATTCGCAAATTCCTGAAGTCCTACCACTTCAAGAAGCTCCGTTACGGTTTCTTTTTTTTGTTTTAAATTGATATTAGAAATAAATTTTCCTACGTTTTCAGCCACTGTAGCGTAAGGCATAAGATCAAAATTCTGTGCTACGAATTTCATTTCAGGTTCTCCCGGAACAAGATTTCCTTTCGGTCCCAAAAGCTTTGTTCCGTTAAAAATAATCTCTCCGCTTTCCCAATCCAAAAGACCATAGATAAGGTTAAGAAGAGTGGATTTTCCACATCCGCTTTCACCGGCAAGAGCTATGATTCTGTTTTCTTCAAACCTTAGGTTAAGGTTCTGAAACAGGGGATTTTCTTTGTTGTGAGAGAAAAATAAATTGTTTATTTCTAATAGCATATTACAAATGTAAGGTTTTTATGAAAACATAATTTTTTTTATTATATTAGCGGAACTAATAAAAATAAATCAAAAATGAGAAAAAAACTGTTTTCGTTAGCTATTCCTGCATTATTTATTGCTGCTGTAATGGTTTCTTGTAAAAAAGACAAACCACTTACGAGTGAAAGTAATGAGGTGACGACTACTAAAGAAGGTAGCCAGTTCACTTTGGATACGCTAAACAGTAAGGTTGAATGGAAGGGATACAAAGTATTTAAATCTGAGAATACAAGCCATTTTGGAACCATCAGGTTTGAAAGTGGAGATGTGACGGTGAAAGACGGAAAACTGGAAAGCGGAAAATTCGTTGCTGATATGAACTCTTTAACTTCTGTGGATCTGAAAGACAGCCCGGAAGATTTAGGAAAATTAAACGGCCACCTGAAAAGCGGAGATTTCTTTGAAGTTGAAAAATTCCCGACAGCTTCTTATGAGATTACAAAGGTTACTCCGGCTACAGAAGGTGATTATAATACTCTTTTGGATGGTAATTTAACGATTAAAGGAATTACAAAACCTGTTCAGTTTAAAGCTAATGTTTCTGTGAAAGATGGAGAAGTAAGTGTCGCTACTGAACCGAAAGATATCAAGAGAGAAGAGTTTGGAGTGAAGTTCCAGGCTCCGGCTGAAAACGGTGTGATTAAAGACGAGGTAACTCTTCAGATCAGCGTTAAAGCTTTAGAAAAGAAATAATTTTTTTATTTAAGTGAAATAAGTGATTGAAGTCTGCCTCCCGAAAAAGAGGCAGATTTTTTTTTGACGGACTTATTATTCAACTTAAAATCGTATTTTTGCAAAACATTTTGAAAGGGTAAAACAATGATAGAAAAGATAGAAGAATTACTGGTCGAAGTAAATGGCTTCAATGCTACCTCTAAGGAAGATATCGAAAACTTCCGAATCAAGTACAACGGTAAAAAAGGGGTTCTTAATGATTTTTTTGAAAAATTTAAAGAAGTTCCTAACGACCAAAAGAAAGAATTCGGACAGAAGATCAACACTTTGAAGCAGGCAGTTGCTGTAAAACTGGAGGATTTGAAAAATGCTTCCGCATCTTCTGTTGTGGTTGAAAAAGAAGATCTTACAAGACCCGCTTTTCCATTGGAATTGGGTTCAAGACATCCGATCAATCTGGTAAAAAACAGAATTATTGAAATCTTCAAATCTATCGGTTTTGCAGTAGCAGACGGTCCAGAGATTGAAGATGACTGGCATAACTTTACCGCGCTTAACCTTCCGGAATACCATCCGGCAAGAGATATGCAGGATACATTCTTTATTGAACAGAATCCTGATATTCTTTTGAGAACGCATACTTCTTCTGTACAGACCCGTTATATGGAAGAAAATCAGCCGCCTATCAGAATATTATCTCCGGGAAGAGTGTTCAGAAATGAAGCAATCTCTTCACGTTCTCACTGTATTTTCCATCAGATTGAAGGATTATATATTGACGAAAATGTGAGCTTTGCTGATCTAAAGCAAACTATTCAGTTCTTTACGACTGAGCTTTTCGGAAAATCTAAAATCAGAATGAGACCTTCTTTCTTCCCGTTCACAGAGCCAAGTGCTGAAATTGATGTGTATTGGGGATTAAACTCTGAAACAGATTACAGAATTACCAAAGGAACAGGATGGCTTGAGATCATGGGATGTGGAATGGTAGACCCTGCCGTACTGAAAAATGTGAATATCGATGCTGAGAAGTATTCAGGATATGCATTCGGAATGGGAATTGAAAGAATCACGATGCTTCTTTACCAGATGAGTGACATCAGAATGTTCTTTGAAAATGATATCAGAACACTGGAACAATTTAAAACACTATAAAAAATCAAACCTCCGGAGCTCCGGAGGTTTTTTTGTTTTTAATTACTGACCTAAGAAACAAAACGTAATTAAAAACTGATCTTATTGAAAAATTTACACGTGTCTGTTTCTTATGCCCATACTTCGGTTCGAATCCGCTAGGTACCTCAAATAAAGTATTGACATGCTGCAGCTCTTTAGCCTGCCTCTATTATAAAGACAATCAATATTAATATTCTATTACATTGAACATACAAAAACCTGTCTCAAAAGTGTCATTCTGAACGAAATGAAATGGAGTGAAGAATCTCAGGTTATTAATTATCGCTGAGATTCTTCCTTCATCAGAATGACAAAAATCAAATTATTTGACTTTTGAGACAGGTTTTATCTTTAAAACTAAGGATTGTTATTTAGTGAACTTTAAAGGGTACTTCACATTTTTATAATCATCAATACTCGCTTTCAGTGATCCTACTGCAAGTTCAGCTTTCAACAGCATAGGAATGTGGTTGGCATCATTGGAAACCCACATGGTTACGCCTTCTTTTTCCTTGAACACTCTTCCGCTTTTTACAGAAGGAATAATCTTTAAACAGTTAATAGTTCCGAATTTTGTCTTTAAGTTTTCTGTTCCTGTTACTTTCAGCTGGAAAGGAAACATTTCATCATCAATCCACACATTCATATTAATAACCGTTCCTACTTTCAATTCATCGGGACTTTTACTTCTTAAATAATAAAAGCATGAAAGCATATCCTGAACACCTTTTACTGATTTTAAAACCTTAGAACCATTGGCTGGGGTCTTTTTATCCGTTAAAATTAAAGTATTATTATCATGATTAAAAACCGTTTCAAAATGCTGACGATAACTTCCTTCACGTACATTTCTGACATAAAAGCTTGGTAATCCCGTCTGTGTATTGATGAAACTTTCATATAAGTCTTCTACTTTAAAGAACGCTTTTACAGCACCTGTAGTTTGTCCTGTTCCTTTTACATAAAGATGAGGAACTCCTTTGTAGGTAGTTTGTTTGGTAGTAAGATTGGCAGTTCCTGCATTAAGGAAACCATAGTGAATTCTAAGAGTAATAGATTCGCCATCTGCGATATTATCAATCTGGGCCGAGCCTAAAAAGAATATAAATACAGCAAAAAGGTTCAAAAGTTTATTCATAACAAGACTTTTACAAAAATATTGCCAAATTTAAAATCTTAATTGATAGATATTTGACAAATCTCAGGTTTTTATTTAGAATCAATTAAATATGCTTCGCATTAAAATTAGTAAATTTGCAGTTACATGTATAATTAAATTATCTTAAAGATTATGATAACCACTGATATATTGATCATAGGTGCGGGACCTACAGGACTTTTTGCAGTTTTTGAAGCTGGTTTATTAAAAATGAAGTGTCATATTATTGATGCACTTCCACAGCCGGGAGGGCAATTGGCGGAACTTTATCCTAAAAAACCTATTTTCGATATCCCTGGTTATCCTTCAGTGAATGCCGGAGAATTGGTGGATAATCTGATGGAGCAGATCAAGCAGTTCCAGCCTGGATTTACCTTAGGGGAAACCGCTGTTTCTTATACAAAAATAGATGATGAGTGGTTTGAAGTGATCACGAATAAAGGAACCGTTCACAGATGTAAAGCGATTGCCATCGCAGGAGGTTTAGGGACTTTTGAGCCAAGAAAACCTACTTTTGAAAATATCGCTGACTATGAAGAAAAAGGTCTTGAATATTTCGTTAAAGAACCTGAACACTTCAGAAATAAAAAAGTGGTGATTGCTGGTGGAGGTGACTCCGCGTTAGACTGGAGCATCTTCCTTTCCAATGTTGCCAGTGAAGTAACTTTGATCCACAGAAGAAACGAGTTCAGAGGAGCTTTGGATTCCGTAGAGAAAGTTCAGGATCTGAAAAACCAAGGGAAAATCAAATTAATCACGCCTGCTGAAGTTACCGGTATTAAAGGTGACGGAAAAGTAGAAGCCATCACGGTAGAAGTGGAAGGTCAGGAAGCTTACGATATTGAAACGGATTATTTCATTCCTTTATTCGGATTGACTCCAAAATTGGGAGAGATCGGAAACTGGGGATTAAATATCGAAAAAAATGCAATCGTTGTAAATAACGCTCTTGATTATCAAACTAACATTGATGGGATCTACGCTATCGGAGATATCAATACATACCCTGGAAAACTGAAGTTGATCCTTTGTGGTTTCCACGAAGCGACTTTAATGTGTCAGAGTGTATACAACAGACTAAATCCTGGTAAAAAATTCGTATTAAAATATACAACGGTAAGTGGTGTTGACGGATTTGACGGAAGCCGTAAAGAAGCAGAGAAGGCAGTTGTGAAAAAAATTGACTAATTTTGCAGAATTATGTCAGACGTTAATATTAAAATCACCGACAGAGAAGGGGTAACCCACGATGTCGTAGCTCCTACGGATATGTCCATGAACTTAATGGAAATTATCCGTTCCTATGAATTGGCAGAAGAAGGTACTATTGGAGTATGCGGAGGAATGGCGATGTGTGCTTCATGCCAGGTATATGTAATCAATGATCCCGGTTTGGAACCGATGGGTGATGAAGAAGATGCCATGCTGGCTGAGGCTTTCCATGTGAAAGACAACAGCAGATTGGGATGTCAGTTGCATATTGCCGATGCTATGGAAGGGCTCGAAGTGGAAATAGCTCCTTATCCTTAGAAAATATTTTTTAATCTTAATAAGAAACCCGTCCGAGTTATTCGGACGGGTTTTTTCTTTATACCTCATCTTTGCTGATCACTTTCCAGATTGTAGGAGCCTGATAATTTCTCATTTTTTCCAGCAGATCATCAATTGAATTACTGAGGAGTACCATATCACTGTTGATTTGTTTTAAAAATCCTTTGTCCACCATGGTCTGAATAAGTTGAATCAAGTCATCATAAAATCCGTCAATGTTCAGAATTCCGATAGGTTTTTGATGAAGTCCCAGCTGTGCCCATGTGATCATCTCGAAAAACTCTTCCAACGTACCATAGCCACCGGGAAGAACGATAACCCCGTCACAGAGTTCGTTCATTTTGGTTTTTCTTTCGTGCATGGTTTCCACGATGATAAGTTCTGTCAGGTTCTTGTGGGCAATTTCTTTGGATTGTAAAAAGTGGGGAAGGACTCCAATGACCTTGCCTCCTTCGGCTAATGCTCCGTCTGCTATGGTTCCCATCAAACCAACATCAGCACCGCCATATATAAGCTGTATACCTTGTTGAGCTAAAGTTTGTCCCAATAAAAATGCTTGTTCTTTGTAAATGTCGTGCGAGCCAAAACTTGAGCCGCAGAATACGGTGATACTTTTCATATTACTTGCAGAAATCAATTAAATAGTTTCTAACATCAAAATCTGTTAAATCTCCAGCTTTTCTGAAGCTTGTACATGCTTGTTCATTTTTTCCAACAGCAAGATATGATATCCCTAATTTAATATATCCGTCACGAAATCTTGAGATGAAACGATTATCTTTAATTTGTAATTTATCCAGTCCACTGAGACTTTCGATTGCGTTTTCAAATTGATTGTTATTATAGTATTCAAAACCATTTCCAATAATATGGTATAAATCTTTCTCCGATTTGTCACTCAAATCCTGGAACAATTTTAAAAAATGTTTTTCTTCAGTTACTAACATGTCTATTCCATAAGGATTTTTAAAATATTTTTCGGCCTGCATTAATGCTTGCACAAACTGTGTGTCATATTGAGGAGTACGCTTGTCAAGTATTTTAATATTAGTAATCTTATTATCTTTGGTTAGAATATATTCAATTTTAAAATATAAGTCATTCATATCTTTTGAGTTTTCCTGCTTCATTAAGGGAATTATGAAGTCATCAAAAGTTTTTTCATGGTTAAATATAGGTCGAATTATCTGATTGGCAACTAATAAGCTATCATTGTTTCTAACTTCAATTTTAGGTCTAAATTCTGGATACTTTTTTATAAAATCCTCTCCTTTTAATAATAGTGATATTTCATTTCCTTCTTGTAATATCAGATAATTATCTTCAAACCAGTATTTGAAGGTACGATTTTCAAGATTTATCTTATCATTATAAAATTTAGCTTTGAATCTTTGCTTATAAATGACTAATTCATCTTGATTAATAGTATACAAAAGTCTGAAGGAATACTTAGAGTTATTTATTTCTAAGTTTTTTCCATTAGATTGAACAATTTTATCTAGAATCCATTCACCTCTTAATTTTTGTGATTGAGAGTAAGTTTTAATACAGATTATCAGATAAAGTATAAATAATATTCTTTTCATCATATTTAAAAAATTAAAATATCCAAAATCATAAGACTTTGGATATTCAATATACTCATTTTAATGTTCTATTTCTGAGGAATATTCGCTAAAATATCTTTCAGGAAGCTCCAGAATTTCTGAGTGGAAGGGATGTTTGCCTTCTCGTCAGGAGAGTGCGCTCCTCTGATGGTTGGTCCAAAGCTTACCATTTCCATTTCAGGATAGTTGGCACCGATGATTCCACACTCAAGACCTGCGTGGCAAGCCACTACATGAGGTTTTTCGCTGAACTTTTCAGTATAAAGCTTCTCCATCAATTGTACAATTTCTGAACCTGGTTTTGGCTTCCATCCCGGATATGATCCGCTGAATTCAACATTCATTCCAGCAAGCTCTGCTACCGATTTTAATTGTTCTGCCACTGAATATTTGGAAGAATCTACAGAAGATCTAGTAAGGTTTAAAATCTTAAGTTCTCCGCCTTTCAGTTCAACTCTTGCTACGTTGTTGGAAGCTTCTACAAGATCCGCCACATCAGGGCTCATTCTGTATACTCCATTGTGAAGAGCTTTTAAAGTATAGATCACTTTTTTGGAATCTCCTTCTGAAATAGCTTTATCAGAAGACGTAGAGTTCTCAATATTGATCTGAAGTCCCGGTTCTACAGTGGCGAATTCTTCTAAGATATCTTTTTTAAGAACCGTTACATTTTCAATAAATTCCTGAGCATTTCTCACAGAAATAACAGCAGTTCCTTCTCTTGGGATGGCATTTCTCAACCCTCCGCTATCTATAGAGATCAGTTCAATATTCTGGTTTTCCAGTCCGGTGTAAAGAAGTCTTCCCAAAATAATATTGGCATTTCCGAACCCTTTATGGATATCCATTCCGGAGTGTCCACCCTGAAGACCTTTTACTTCAAGTCTTACAATTTGTCCTTTTGAAGCTTCTGCAGCATAGGTTTGAGTGATTGTCACGTCTACACCTCCTGCACAGCCGATATCGATTTCATCATCCTCTTCAGTATCAAGATTCAATAGAATTTGCCCTGTCAGTTGTCCTGGTTTTAGTCCTAAAGCACCTGTCATTCCAGTCTCTTCATCAATCGTGAAAAGAGCTTCCAATGCAGGGTGTGGAATATCTGAACTCTCAAGGATAGACATGATGGTAGCTACTCCTAAACCATTATCAGCTCCTAAAGTAGTTCCTTTTGCCTTTACCCAGTCACCGTCAATTTCCATTTTGATTCCTTCCGTTTCAAAATCGAAATTCACATCATTGTTTTTCTGGCAAACCATATCAAGGTGCGATTGAAGCACGATCGATTTACGGTTTTCCATTCCTGCCGTGGCTGGTTTTTTAATAATTACGTTTCCTACTTCATCTACCGTAGTTTCCAGTCCTAAATCTTCACCAAATCCTTTGATGAAAGCAATTACTTTTTCCTCTTTTTTTGAAGGTCTTGGAACTGCATTTAATTTGGAGAAGTTTTTCCAGATAATCTGCGGTTCTATATTAGATAATTCCATTGAATTTTATTTTTCTCAAATTTACGAAATAAAAAATGCTTCCGTGAGATACAGAAGCATTTTTGTGGGATTTCGCTTTATTAACATCCACACTCTCCATAGATCGGAGTGGTAAATGTAGTTCCGTCCGGTTTCTCTATAGTCAGAGTGCCTTCAAACAGTAAAGCTTCTTCGCCTTTTATTTTTTTACCTTTTACAGAAATTTTGTAATCGTCATTTTCTATTTCCTTGGTAAGCAATTCATCTACTTCCATATCACTTGAGGAAATAAGATTCATAGCCAGCCTTTTGCCGTCCAGCATCATATAAGCTGTTTTTCCGGCGTCATCTGCATAAATGTATCTCTCATTTTCAAAATCAGTTTTGCTTGCTGCAAAATAGCAGGAGCACTCTTTGATTTCTTTTGGAAACGGAATGGTTCCTACCAGAATATTTCCTGAAGAATGATGTGCTGAAGCAGTATCTTTAGTAATATGTAAAGAATCAGCAGCAGAACCTGAAACTGTTTCTTTCTCCTTTTTACAGGCTACCAATAGAAATGCGGAAAATACAATGATTACATATTTCATGTCTTTGTGGTTTTATTATTTGTTTATCCTCTTGCTCTTTCAAGAAGTGTCATCATTAATAAAGAAAGGATTACCAAACTTTCTTCTTCGTCATCAATATCGATCAGTCTGTCCAGCTGGAATCTTCTTCCGAAGAATGAAGGCATTTTTTTCAGTTTAAAATAAGCCTTTCCATCAATTCCTGTTACGGTGTAAGATGGATTAAGGAAATACCCTGTAAACATTCCTATGATGGGAAGTTCTCCTACAAAGCTGTCCCAGAATCTTACCCATGCACTGTCTTCCTGAATTTTAAACTTCGGCTGATCGTGTGAATCCAGAATATCATAACTTGCTTTCCAGATAGAACGCATTCCTTTTCTTGCCAGCCTGCCGAAATTTTTGTTGTCAATAAGATCATTCAAAGAATAAGAAGCATTGAAATCAATCCATTGATTTGCCCTGATTCTGAAAAGCTCTTTAGACTTGCTTTCATCATTAAAAACGATAACATCCTCTTTCAACTTGAACATTTTCTGACGAACATAGGCTACATAATTTCCATTTTTGTCAGTAATATTAAAGTCACTTGCTAAAGTAGTGATTTTGAATTTGAAATCCAGAGGATAATTAAGATTGTTAAGTACCATGTCAGTTTATTTTTTTCATATTTAATTTAAGTCCGCAAATATAAAGGTTTTTTAGTCTTCGCAGATACACGGGAAATATAAAATATCATAATGGGACATTATATTGAAAATACTTTGTTTAAAATAAACGCTATGGTCGCAAGGTTGATATTTACTTTTATTTATCTCGATCGCAAAGGCACTTTGTTCAGCCAGGGTATTCGGTTTGTCTATTGCTGAGTGGAAAGCTTTTGTGATCCTTTTTAGGCATTAGATATCTTAGTGGACCTCGCTTGAGAATCTATTTAACACAGCATTTGCAGGGTTTGCTCGCAAAGACATTTTGTTCAGCCAGGATATCAGCTTTATCTATTGCTGAGTGAAACGCCCTTGCGATCGTTTTAAGAATTATAAAAATCCTTAGCGAACATTGCGTTAAAATTTATTTATGTTGTATGAAAATTCACAAGCAAAGCGAATTGACGATTCACTATTCACTATCAATTATCAACTTTAATCCTTATTTTTGTACCTATGGATTACCCTAGTAAAGTATTGGCAAAAGCAGTAGATGAGATTTCGGGATTGCCTGGGATTGGACGAAAAACGGCTTTGAGGTTAGCACTCCATTTGTTGAAGCAGCCCAATTCAAGAGCTGTAAGTCTTGGAAACTCCCTGATTAACCTTGTCAATGAAATAAAATACTGTAAAGAATGTCACAATTTTTCAGATTTTGACATTTGTGAAATATGCAGCAATGAAAAGAGAAATGGTGAACTGATCTGTATCGTTGAAGATGTGCGTGACGTAATTGCGATTGAAAATACAGGAAAGTATACAGGAAAATATCTGATTCTCGGTGGGAAAATTTCTCCCATGGAAGGAGTAGGGCCAGGCCAGCTGAATATTCCAAGTATTGAAAAGAAACTGAATGACGGGAAGGTAAAGGAATTTATTTTCGCACTGAGTGCCACCATGGAAGGGGACACCACAGCTTATTATATTTACAAGAAATTTAAAAACTTCAATGTGAATTTTTCAAGTATTGCAAGAGGAATTTCTGTTGGTGACGAATTGGAATATGCGGATGAAATTTCTTTAGGAAGATCTATTATCAACAGGTTGCCGTACAACGAAAAGGATTAATATGAAGCTGTCCGTTATTATTGTTAATTATAATGTTACCCAATTACTCAGAAGCTGTCTCCTGTCACTCCAGAAATACATTCAGGAAATAGAGTATGAAGTGATTGTTATTGATAATGCTTCTACAGACAGTTCATGGGGAGATCTTATTCCGGAATTTTCCGATGTACATTTTATTTCATCTGCAACAAATGGTGGTTTTGCAAAAGCAAATAACCAGGCTGTTCAGCAGGCAAAAGGAGAATATGTATTGCTTTTGAATCCCGATACGGAATTTGAAGGGTTTTATATGAAAGAATTGCTGGATTTTGCAGATGCTCAGCCTTCATTCGGATGCCTGGGAGTGAGAATGCATGATGCAGAAGGGAATTTCCTTCCTGAAAGCAAACGTTCGGTTCCGGATATGTTCAACTCGTTTGAAAAGCTGTTTACCAACTTTAAAAATAATAACTCCAAATCTTATTACAGAAACGATATAGAAGAAAATGCCATTGCAGAGGTGGATGTGATCACCGGAGCATTTTTATTGGCTAAAAAAAAGGTCTATGAAAAAATTGGTGGATTGGATGAAGCTTATTTTATGTATGGAGAAGATATTGATCTCTGTTATACTTTTTTAAGAAACGGATATAAGAATTTCTATTATGGGAAAGTTTCTATCCTTCACCATAAAGGAGAAAGTACCATCAAGGATGAAGTCTATCTCAACAGGTTTTATGGAGCGATGCAGATCTTTATTGATAAGTATTATAAAGAATCAAAACCTGTACAGTATTCTTTTTTAAAGGCAGGATTAAAACTTCGGCATCAGATAGAAAAGATCAAGTTAAAATAAAAAAGCAACTCAATTTGAGTTGCTTTTGTTGTATGTAAGATAATATTCTTCTTATTTTGCCGGAGCTGCAGGAGTCTGTGCCGGAGTAGTTGTAGAAGAAGCAGGAGCTGACTGTTTAGCCGGAGCTTCTTTCTTAGCAGGTTGTTGTGCAGGAAGTGCCTGAGACGGTTTACCTGTAATAACAACACTTAAAAGGATAAGAACGATGATAGTTCCGCCTAGAGTCCATGTTGCTTTTTCCATGAAATCATTGGTTCTCTGTACTCCGAACTGTGCAGATGATGCACCCCCGAATGTACTGGAAAGGCCTCCTCCTTTTGGGTTTTGTGCCATAACGATAATTACCAATAAGACACTGGCAATCATAACAAGAACCATCAATAGTGTAAATATAGTATCCATTAATTCTTATATCTTTTTGAATGGGCAAATTTAATCTTTTTTTACTGAATTACAAAAAAAGATGTCGCCAAATGTTGATAAAAATAAAAACGGCAACATTTGTTGCCGTTTTTTGTATAAAAATAGGATGTTCTTATTTAAAATCGGCATCTGTAGCCTTATTGATCTCATAAGACTTTACCGTCATCGTCATGTCCATTCCCATCTGGCTTACAGAGATGGTATAAGGCATTTTTACGCCGTTTACATCTTTGTAATTCGAGAATGTCGTCGGAATGGTCATTTCCTGACCTTTAGCTTTTACTTTTTTAGTTTCTCCGGTTTTTAATCCCGTTGCCACACTGTAGTAATAGGTTGTATTTCCTCCTTTAATAGCATAAGAATCTTCACCTCCGATTTTCTCAATTCCTCCTAATTTATAGTCGGGAGATTTTGCAAATCCCAATTCTTCGAAAATCTCAGTATTTTTTTGTTTTTCGGCAATTTCCTCCGGTGTGATGTCAACCTTTTGTCCCATTTGCATAGAATAACCGGTTTTTCCATCAAAAACCTGCTTCTGAACAACCTGTCCCATTGCTGTTACAGTGGTAAGCTCCTTTCCCTCTTGTGCTTTAATAATTTTAAAATCGATATTTTGTCCTTGCATAGACATTGAGGCGTTGGTTGTATAAGAAGTGATTTTCGCCAGATTAGCTTTTCCTCCGATAGCATTGATGTACTTGTCAACAACAGATGCAACGGTTACATTGGCATCCACTTTTTGTACAGTTGGTTTTGCAACAGGGTTGGCTTCTTTATCGAAATATTTTACAGGATAACCCAGTTTTTCCAATCCTTCAGAAATATCAGAAGCTTTACCAGCGATGAATATTCTGCTTTGGTTGGGTAAGATGGTAGCTTTTACTGCATTGGAAACATCTGCTGCAGTTACCTTATCAATAGATTTTAAGTAATTGGTATAGAAATCAGCTGGTAAATCCTGAACCTTCAGGTTTAAAGCAAATCTTGCGATATTGGCAGGTTGTTCCAGGGCCAGAATGAAAGCTCCTTTCAATTTAGCTTTAGCATTTTCCAACTCTTCTGGTTTTATGGTAGAGATCGCGTTAAGTTCATTCATGAATTCTTTAACAGCTTTGTCTGTAACCTCATTTCTTACGCTTGCACTTGCAGAGAATTGTGGAGAATACTTGCTGGCCACCATTTCTGAGTAAGCCCCATAAGTAAATCCGTTTTTCTCACGAAGGTTCATGAAAAGTCTGGCTTCACCGCCACCACCAAGGATGTAATTGGCGATTGTAGCAGGGAAGTAGTTGGCATCTTTCATTTTCAGGGTGTTCAGGTTGTTTAAAGAAACAACAGACTGTACTGCAGAAGGAACATCTACTATGTTGATCTCCGTTTTGGCAACATTAGAAGCAGGTTCTAATGGTGTAATAGGAGTGTTCGCTTTTTTCCAGCCACTGAAAGCTTTTTCGATCAAAGGCTTTACCTGGTCAAACTTTACGTCTCCTACAATTACTAAGTAAGCATTGTCCGGAGCGTAGTATTTTTTATAAACATTTTGTACATCAGCAAGCTGAATTTTGTTGATAGACTCAACGGTTTCAAACTCACCTCTTGACGTATTCTTCCCATACATCAAAGCGTTGGATACTCTTTCAGCAATTGAAGAAGCATTTTTTTCATCAGCTTTTAATCCTTCAAGAGTTCTCTCTTTAGAGTTTTGAATTTCTTCAGCGGAGAATTTAGGATTAATGATTGCATCAGCCATTAGACCTAAAATTTCAGGGAAATATTTTGAAAGTGAATTGGCAGAAGCACCTCCTGAAGAGAAATTAAGATTTGCCCCAAGATAGTCTACTTTTTTGTTGAAATCGTCTTTGCTGATGTTGGTTGTTCCGTTTTCGAACTGCTCAGCCATAATGCCGCTTACTCCGGTTACTGCTCCTTCGTTGTATGGAGGTCTGTCCATAGAAAGGCTGGCACTTACTCTTGGTAATTTGTTGTTCTCAACCACCATTACCGTAAGACCGTTGCTTAGCTGGAAAGTTTTTGGCTTCGCAATGTTAATCGCAGGAGTAGGTCCTGGTTTTGGCATTGCATTAAGATCTATTTTTTGTGCTGAAACCATTCCTGTAAAGAAAAATGCTGCAGCTATATATGTTAATTGCTTTTTCATTTGTAAAAATTTAATTTTTAATAATCATATTGTCACCTAAAAAGTTGAATAATTACTTTTTCTCAGGTACGTAATTGATGATTATTCTTTGGTTGGAATTCAGATATTTTTTAGCTGCATTTTGAAGATCCTGTCTGGTGATAGATCTGTAAATGTCGATTTCTTTGTTGATCAGATTTGTGTCACCCATCAGTACGTGGTTGGTTGCCAATGAAGCCGCAATTCCCTGAATGCTTGAGTTGGCATTTACAAACTGGTTTTCGTATTGGTTTTGAAGTTTTTGATAATCTTCTTCAGAAATTAAAGTCGTCTGAAGCTTTTTGATTTCAGCATCAATATCTGTCTGTAAAGCCTGTTTCGTAGTTTGTCCCATTGGAATCGCGAAGAAGGCAAAAATACTGTAGTCTTCAAGTCCCTGGTTGAAAGCCGCTACCTGAAGTGCTTTTTTGTCCTGGTCTACTAATTTTTTGTATAAAACAGAAGACTTACCACTGCTTAAATAAGAAGAAAGCATATCCAAAACATAAGCGTCTTTTTCTTTGTTAGCTGGAGTTCTGTACGCGAATACATAAGCAGGAAGCTGGATGTTCGGGTCAGTAGCAGTCACTTCTTTTTCCTGAGTGATAGGTGTTTCTTTCGGGAAATCTTTTGGATAAAGGGTTCCTTTTGGAATTCCTCCGTAGTATGTTTCAATCCATTTCTTAGTCTGCTCAGGTTTGATATCTCCAGCAACCACTAAAGTAGCATTATTAGGAACATAATACTTTTTGTAAAATGCCTGGAATTCTTCCAGTTTGGCCGCATTAAGGTCTTCCATTGAACCTATAGTGGGCCATTTGTAAGGGTGATTTGTAAATAAATTATTTAAAATTGCTGTAAATAGATTTCCATATGGCCTGTTATCCATATTTAATCTTTTTTCTTCTTTCACTACCTCTCTCTGAGTATCTACACCAATCTGGTTGATTACTGCATGGCGCATCCTTTCTGCTTCCATCCAAAGTCCAAGCTGTTCATTATTGGAAGGGAAGGTTTCGTAATAATATGTTCTGTCGTTGGTCGTATTGGCATTATTTACACCTCCATTTGCAGCGACAATCTTCATCCATGTACCTCTCTTGATATTTGGTGTTCCTTCGAATAAAAGATGTTCAAAGAAGTGAGCAAAACCTGTTCTGCCTTGTACTTCGTCTTTTGCTCCTACATGGTACATTACACTTGTTGTTACAACCGGTGCAGAATTATCCTGATGAAGAATTACGTGAAGACCATTAGGAAGATCATACTCCTCGAATTTGATTTGCTGTGCATTCATGATTAGCCCGAAGAAAGCTACGGCAGCAGCAGAAAGAAGTCGCTTTTTCATAAAATTTAGAAATTGTTTATCAATTAGTGCCAAATATGCTCTATTTGTTACAATTTCTAATGAAAATAAAAGATGGGCAGTTAATAAAAAGAAATCCGTACCTCATTAAAGATACGGATTTTATTATTTAGCATTCTTCTACATACATTGTCATTTCAGCGGGACCTCGGCCTAATATGGATGTGTTGACTCCGCATCCCATGCCAGCTCCTCCACTCATTGGAGCACAACTATCGCAATGATGCATTGAAATTACTTTTCCGGATGAACATGTCATACCACAAACAAGGCTGCCTTCACCGCCCGATAACTTTCTAAGCTCCGTTCTGGAAAGCTTTTTTAAATTTTTCATGATTAAAAGTTTTGTTAAAATTCAGTTATAAATATACATATTAATTCTATTGAAAGAGATAAATTTTGTTTTTTTTTCAAAATATTAAATTTAATTCTCTCTATATCGAAAATATTCAGTTCTAAATTCTGTATAAATTATTTTGATGCAGATGCAATACTATGAAAGTTTGAATTCTCCTCCGAATACCTTAATTTTGTGTTCCCAAAAATTTTTTTGCTGTATGGACTATTTGAAAGGACTCAACGAATCACAATATGAAGCTGTTACCTCTTTACAAGGACCTTTGATGGTACTTGCCGGAGCAGGTTCCGGTAAAACGCGTGTATTGACCATGCGTATTGCCCATTTAATACACAACGGAATAGATCCCTTCAATATCCTGGCGCTTACCTTTACCAATAAAGCAGCACGTGAGATGAAAGAACGTATCGCCAAAGTAGTAGGGGACAGCAATGCAAGAAGCCTTTGGATGGGTACATTTCACTCGGTTTTTGCAAGAATTTTAAGAATTGAAGCCCATTATCTTGGGTATCCTTCCAATTTTACCATTTATGATCAGCAGGATGCCCTGAATGTGATTAAAAAAGTGCTGAAGGATATGAATATTGATGCTGATCTTTATAAACCTAAAAAAGTTCAGGCAAGAATTTCAACCTATAAGAACAACCTGATTACGGTAAAAGCTTATTTCAACAACCCGGAACTGATGGAAGCGGATGAAAAAGCGAATATGAAATTCATCGGGCAGATTTATCAGAAATACGTAGATCAGTGCTTCAGAAACGGTTCTATGGATTTTGATGATCTTTTATTGAAAACCAATGAACTATTAACCCGTTTCCCGGAAGTACTGGCAAAATATCAGGACAGATTCAGGTACATCATGGTAGATGAGTATCAGGATACCAACCACTCTCAGTATCTTATTGTAAAAGCTTTGGCTTCGAAATTTGAGAATATCTGTGTGGTAGGAGACGATGCACAGTCTATTTATTCTTTCCGTGGAGCGAATATCTACAATATCTTAAACTTTAAAAAAGATTATCCGGATGCTATAACGGTATCTCTGGAGCAGAATTACCGTTCCACACAGAATATTGTAAATGCAGCTAATGTGGTCATCGCTAAAAACCTGCAGCAGTTTAAGAAAAATGTCTTCAGTGATAATGAAGAGGGAGATAAGATCAAAATATACCGATCTCTTTCCGATGCTGATGAAGCCAATTTCGTGGCAGGAAATATCTGGGAACTTCGTAACCGTGACCAGAGAAAATACAGCGATTTTGCCATTTTATACCGAACCAACTCTCAGACGCGTGCTTTTGAAGATGCGCTGAGACGTAAAAATATTCCGTACAAAGTGTATGGAGGCCTTTCTTTCTATCAAAGAAAAGAAGTAAAAGACCTTATTGGATACCTTCGTCTTCTGATCAATGAAAATGATTCTGAGGCGTTAATGAGGATTATCAATTATCCTGCAAGAGGAATTGGAGAAACGACACAGAATAAACTGATTGTTTTTGCTGATGCTCACAATATTGCGGTTTCAAAAGTATTGGAGAATCTTCCGATGTATGCACCGCAATTAGGTCTGAACAATGGAGTTTTAAACAAACTGAATGACTTTTGGTCAATGATCAAAGCTTTTCAGGTATTGCTGAAAACAGAAACGGCTTACAGTGTTGCTATGGAAGTGGCAAAACGAAGTGGTTTAATCAAGTTTCTGAAAGATGATCAGACGCCTGAAGGAATTTCCAGAGTAGAAAACGTACAGGAATTGATGAACTCCATGCAGGGATTCATCGAAGAACAGATGCAGCTTGAAGACGGAGATCCTAGTCTTTCCAATTTCCTTGAAAATATTGCCCTTTCTGCAGATACTCAGGATAAGGAACTGGAAGATGATATGGTTTCTCTGATGACGATTCACCTTTCAAAAGGACTGGAGTTCCCGGTGGTTCACCTGGTAGGACTTGAAGAAAACCTTTTCCCTAGCTTTATGAGCTCAGCAACCAGAGAAGACCTGGAAGAGGAGAGAAGATTATTCTATGTGGCATTGACAAGAGCAGAAAAACAAGCCTTCTTCTCCTATGCTGTTTCCCGTTTTCAATGGGGGAAAATTACAGATGCTGAGCCTTCACGATTCTTAAGCGAAATTGATGATGAATATATTGAATTCCTTAATCCTGCTTTGGAAAAAAGGTTTATCAATAATTCAGGCGTGAAATCCAATATTTTTGATGAGCATCCTTCAGAAATGAAATCGTTCAAAAAGGTTGAAAAGAAAACTATTGACAGAGGTGATACTTCGAAACCTGCTCCTGAAGTCAGAAAGCTGAAACCGGTAAGTACGGCTAAGATTATCAATCCAAGCGGAGCTTCTTCTCAGGATATTGAAGTAGGAGATAAAGTGAGACACGACCGTTTCGGAATTGGGGAAGTCACTTTCCTGGATGGAACAGATCCTCAGAATATCAAAGCAAAAGTTGTTTTCATGCATGAAGGAGAGAAAAATCTGATCCTGAAATATGCTAAACTGACTAAGATTTAATTTTCAAAATAAAATAAAGGAAACGGATTCATTTTTTGGATCCGTTTTTATTTTTAAACACAAAATTCGCAATGTGATTATCTGGATCTTCTATTTTTTGTTCGCAAGGACGTTTCACTTAGCTAAGACAAGCCCTCTGCTGAACGAAGTGCCGTTGCGACCGAAAGAATAATCAATAAGCAATTTGTCTCTTTGCGTGTTTAGCGTTTTTACTAAATTCATTTTAACGGGAAGTTCGCAATGTGACGATCACATTATATATATTTTTCGATCGCGATGGCGTTTCACTTAGCTAAGACAAGTCCTCTGCTGAACGAAGCGACGTTGCGAAGGTGATAATAATGGATATGTAAGAGATTTCTTTATGTACTTAGCGTTTTTATAAAATTCATTTTAACGGGAAGTTCGCAATGTGACGATCACACTATGTATATTTTTCGATCGCAAGGGCGTTTCACTTAGCTAAGACAAGTTCTCTGCTGAACGAAGTGCCATTGCGACCGAAAGAATAATCAATAAGCAATTTGTCTCTTTGCGTGTTTAGCGTTTTTATAAAATTCATTTTAACGGGAATTTCGCAATGTGACGATCACACTATGTATATTTTTCGATCGCGAAGGCGCTCTACTTAGCATAGATGATTTCCTTGCTGAACTAAGTGCCGTTGCGATCGTAAAAATAATTACTAAGTAAGAATTTCTTTGCGCACATAGCGTTTTTTTCAAAATTTATTTTACTGTTAACTTTCTATAAAACAATGTTTTTTTACGAATGTTTCCTTAATTTATCATAACTTTAAATGAGGGATAGAAAGAAACGATAATAGTTTTTTACAAAAACAAAGTCTATCTGTTTTGTAGACTAATAAATAAATTTTACATTTGCACCTTGTAAAAACATAAATGTTAATCAAATTCTAAACTATGAATAATAAGAAAACTATTCTTTCGGCCTCAGTTTTATTTTTCCTCGGCGTATTTACTTACGGACAGGAAAAAGACAGCATAAAAGCACATAAAGACACCATAAAAACCAATAATGTAGAAGAAGTAGTCGTACTGGGTTCAAGAGCCGGTGCCAGATCTAAAGTAGACAGTCCGGTTCCTGTAGATGTATTCAATGTAAAAGAATCTTCTATTATCCTTCCACAAACCAATATCGGACAAATTCTTAATGCGGTTGCCCCTTCATTTACTTCTACCATTCAGACCAATTCAGATGGAACAGATCACCTGGATCCTGCTCAGCTGAGAGGGTTGGGTCCCGATCAGGTTTTGGTTCTGGTGAATGGAAAAAGAAGACATACTTCAGCATTGGTGAACGTCAACGGAACATCCGGAAGAGGTACGGTAGGAACTGATTTGAATGCCATTCCTTCTTTTGCTTTAAACAGAATTGAAGTACTAAGAGACGGAGCCTCCGCACAATATGGATCTGATGCCATTGCCGGAGTAATCAATCTTGATCTGAAAAGAGATACAGGAAAACTGGCAGGGCAGATCAGTTATGGAGGAAATCTTACACCAACAGCTAATGACCACACCGGAGATTTTGACGGGCAAAATATTCAGTTGGATTTAAACTATGGGAATAAAATCGGAACCAAAGGAGGTTTCTTTAATATCACCTGGTCTTCACAATTCAGAAATCCAACGTATAGAGCAGGTACAGAAAGCGGTCCTATCTATAACCCATATAATGCGATCGAACAACGTGCCTTGAACGACGGAGTCAACCTTTCTTCACTTTTTACCAATATTGGAAGTACACCCAATTCACAACAGATTGTAAATTACATCCATCAGTATGCGCAAAATGTGAGCTATTTTTCTCAGGGTTTACAGAATGATATTCAGGGAGCGAATACCATTTCTGCACTACAAAATGTTTTAAAATCTGCCAATTTCACCAGAGAACAGCTTAATTATTTTACTGATCAGGAGCTGGCCTACAGAGGACAGACGAGAAAGGATTTTAATATGCAGGTAGGGCAGTCGAAGCTTAATAATCATCAGCTTTTTGTGAATGCTGAAATTCCTGTAAGTGATAACTGGAAAGTGTATACTTTTGGTGGTTATAGCATAAGACACGGAACTTCCGGAGGATTCTACAGAAGACCAAGTGAAAGCAGAACTTTTACAGGGTTATATCCTAATGGTTACCTTCCACAGATCGGAACAGATATTCAGGATATCTCATTAGCAGCTGGAATTAAAGGAAAATGGGAAGGCTGGAATATTGATTTCAGTAATACATACGGACAGAATTCATTTACCTATAATATTCAGAATACAGGAAATACCTCTTTGCGTTTTGCTTCACCAAGAGAGTTTAATGCGGGTGGTTTAAGATTTTCTCAAAATACTATTAATTTAGATTTCTCTAAAAAATATGATGTATGGGAAGGAATCAACGTAGCGTTTGGAGCAGAGCACCGTTATGAGAATTTTAAAATTACTCAGGGTGAAGTAGCTTCCTATCAGACATATGATCAGTTTGGCAATATCTGGAATGGAGATCCAAGCCAGAGAGCTACGGACTTTTTTGGACAGCCTCTGCCGGGAGGTTCTCAGGTTTTCAACGGATTTAAACCTGAAAATGCAGTGGATAAAAACAGACAGTCGGTAGCTGCTTATGCGGATGTGGAATTTAACTTTACCAACTGGTTATTGGTAGATGCTGCAGCGAGATATGAAAACTATTCAGATTTCGGGTCTACATTTAATTACAAACTGGCTTCAAGAATCAAAGTAGCGCCTGATTTCAATGTGAGATTTGCTGGTTCTACCGGATTCAGAGCACCATCTATCCACCAGATTTATTATAATGTAACCTCTACATTATTTACGAATAATCAGCTTTTGGAAGTAGGAACTTTCAGTAATGATTCTCAGCTGGCAGGATTGCTGGATATGCCAAAACTGAAGCAGGAAACATCCAAATCAGCAAGTGTAGGATTTACCTACAGAATTCCTTCAGCGAGTCTTACCTTTACAGCAGACGGATATTTCACGAGAATTGATAACCGTATCATTCTTACAGACCAGTTCTTAAAAGCGAATGTTCCTCAGAAAGCACAGGAAGCTTATGATCAGTTGGGAATCAATGCAGCGCAGTTCTTTACGAATGCCATTGATACGGAAACAAAAGGAGTGGACGTTGTAATTTCCCATAATGTGAGATTTTCAGGAATAAAACTGGATAATAATTTTGCTATTAACCTTAATAAAACGAAACAGGTTGGTGATATCCATTCTGCAGGACTTCTGCAGTCGCCACAATTGGAGAAGGTATATTTCTCTGAAAAATCAAGAGTATATCTTGAAGAGGCTGTGCCTAGAGTGAAAGCCAGTCTTTCTCACACGCTTTCATGGAAGAGTGCCACTTTCTATTTGAGAAATACCTATTTTGGAAAAGTAACAGGAGCTGATATTATTGATGTGAACGGAGACGGAATTATTGATTTTAATGAACATCAGCAGATCGGAGATAAGATTATTACGGATTTATCTGCTGCTTATCAGTTTACTAAAAATGTAGGATTGACTTTAGGAGTAAACAATTTGTTTGATATCTATCCAACGAAAAACCTTACCGCTTCTACAAATAACGACCAATTCATCTATTCAAGATCTACTTCACAGTTTGGGCAGAATGGAAGGTATGTTTTTGCAAGATTGAATTTCAATTTTTAAATAAAACAAAAGATAATGCTATAAAAAACAGTTCAGAAATCCTGAACTGTTTTTTCTTTATGTAATATGAATTAAACTTTTATTTTTGAACCATTAAGATGTAATAAGAGTTTAAGAGTAGTAAGATAAGCTTCGCTTTAAGCTTAAGAATCAAAATGATTCACCTTAACTATACTTTATTTCTTCAATCCTCCTTAATGGTTTTTCTTTATAAAATTTGAATCTTATCTTTCTACCAGTTCTTTCACTGGTTCACCATAATGGTCAATTTCAGTTGTTTTGATTTGAAGCAGCTGATACCACTTTCTGAAAGCTCCTGCAAATACAATAAGCATCAGAACCATGGCTGTCACCGCTAAAGCAGCCAGCAAATACTGTCCTTTAGGAATATAAATGGCAGTTACTTGAATATAACCTGCCCAGAAGGTAATTCCCGCCATAAACACACCCGGAATAGCCGAGCATAAAGCATATTTTCCTCTGTTCATTCTGATCAGCATTGTTGTACAGACGATAAGTCCGCAAGCTGCCAAAAGCTGATTACTGATTCCGAATAACGGCCAGATACTGTTTACATTTCCGGTATACACCAAATATCCCCAGGCAAAAGTGAAAAGGAGACTGCTGATAATGATCCCCGGAATCCAGTTTTTATCATTGAATTTTGGTATCACAGATCCCAGCATTTCCTGCAAAAAGAAACGTCCGACTCTTGTGCCTGCATCAATGGCAGTAAGAATAAATACTGCTTCAAACATAATGGCAAAATTATACCAATAAGCCGTCAGCTGGTCCATATACGGGATTTTATTAAAGATATGGGCCATTCCCACGGCCAGAGATACTGCACCTCCGGTTCTGCCATACAGATCAATACCTATTTTCTGGGAGTAATAATCAATATCTACCCCATGTAGGGAAGGGTGCGCTGCCAGAAATGAGTCATAAGCCTCTTTGGGTGTATTGATCGCAAAATAATCACCCGGCATCAAAGTACATGCTGCAATAAGCGCCATCAATGCCACAAAACCTTCCACAAGCATAGCTCCGTATCCTACAAAAAGAATTTCTCTTTCCTTATTAAGCATTTTTGGAGTCGTTCCGGTAGCAATCACCGCATGGAATCCGGAAATCGCTCCGCAGGCAATTACAATGAAGATAAAAGGAAGCACCGGACCGCCAATAATAGGGCCACCGCCATTAACAAAAGCTGTGATAGCAGGCATCTGTATCGTAGGATGAATAACGATTACCCCGATAGCCAGCATAATAATAGTTCCTATCTTTAAATAAGTCGAAAGATAATCTCTTGGAACCAAAAGAAGCCATACCGGCAATACAGAAGCAATAAAACCATACAGTGGGATCGCTATAGAAATCGTTTTAATATCCCAGGAAAATAAACCATTCATCGTAGGATTCTGCATCAGGGTGTGTCCTCCTATAATCCCTGCCACAAGGAGAATGCCTCCTAAAATACTGGCAAACAGTACGCTGTTCTTTTTATAACGCATAATCAACCCCATAATGATGGCAATAGGCATCGTAATGATTACTGTAAAAAGAGACCATGAAGCTTCATGCATCGCGTTGATGCAAGCTAAAGATAGGCCTGCAAGTGTAAGAATCAAAATGAAGAGGATCGCAAAACCTGCTACCGTACCCGGTGCTTTCCCGATTTCTTTGGAAGCAATCGTGGCTAGACTTTGCCCTTTATGTCTCACTGAAGCAAAAAGAACAATCATATCATGAACCCCACCTCCCAGTACGCATCCTATCAATATCCATAAAGCTCCCGGAAGATATCCGAACTGTGCAGCAAGAACAGGTCCTACCAAAGGCCCGGCAGCTGCAATAGCTGCAAAATGATGCCCGAAAAGTACATTTTTATTGGTAGCCACATAATCTTTACCATCGGCAAATTCTACAGCAGGTGTTGTATTCTGGTCATTGAGCCGGAGAACTTTGTTGGCAATGAAAATACCATAAAAACGGTAAGCTATTGCAAAAAGAAGAACAGATACAAAGATGAGCGTAAGCGCATTGATATTGTTTAAAGATTCCATATTGCTTATTTTTATTGATGAAAAATTAAATTATTGGTGTTTTTATTGTTAATAATTTAAACAAAGACCAAGGTAATTAATTCTCAATGAAAAAATATCAATATGTATATCAATCTAGCAAATTTGTGATTTGTTTATTATTTATCGTTGTGGCTAATAGTGTTTTGTATTATTCTTAAACAGGAATATGTATATTACTTCTTTTGTGAAAGAATGAATTCCACCATCTGATCCGTAAGTTGATCCAGATAAGCCTTATCAGTCGTGCCAAAACCATGCACTCCGCCATCAACGACGATCAGGGAGTTCTGTATTTTGGCTCTGTTTAATTTTCTGTGGAGCTTTTTAGACTGGCTTAACGGAACAATTTTATCATTATTCCCCTGAACAATTAAAGTAGGAACTCCTCCGGAAACAAAATAGACAGGGGAAATCGTTTTAAGATAATCAATAGCGCTGTCCTGATCTTTTCTGATATTATATCCGGAAATTCCTTTGACAAGATTTTCCTGTAAACCGACAATTTTTTTAGACATTAATCCGATCATTCCTACCGGAATTGTTCCTAATCTTGTATGAAAAAGCTTATTAAGATCAGCCGGCCCATAATGATCAATCACATAATTCACTTTAGCCGAATAAGAGGAAAGTTCGGGATTGCCCAGATAAGTATTGTCTGGTGTATAGGCTGCCATGAGGGATAGGTGAGCTCCGGCAGAAGCCCCGAACAACCCGATATTATTGGGATCAAGATGATACTGCTCTGCATTTTTTCTTACCCATCTTATAGCATCTTTGGTATCTTCCAAAGGCAAAGGAAAATGAATGCTGTCACTTAAAAGCGTATAATTGATACTGATTACCGCATACTGTTTGTCTATCAGTTTTTTTACAGTCGTTTCAAGATAATTATCTGCATTAACCACTTTGTCGCCTTCTACCCATCCGCCTCCGTGAACATAGATCAATACCGGAAGTTTTTCAGTGGTGGCATTCTTGGGAGTGTAGAGATCAAGAGCGAGAGGTTTGCCCTTTCTGTTCGTTTTGTACACGATATCTTCGGAAACTGTTGCAATTTCAGGAAGTAATGTACTTTTTACAGCAGCAGCTTTGTTCGGTCTTAATGGTAATTCTTGTGAAAAAAATAAATTTGTAAAGCTTAAAAATAAAATAAAAAACAGGTTTGTGAAAAACCTGTAGATTGGTATGTTGTTTGTCGGTAAATTCATAATAAATTTTTTAAGGAAGTGTTACTTTACTAACTCCTCAAAAAGCTTACCAAAAGTAGCGTTCAGATCCTTTGATTTTCCCGGATGAGGTCTTGAGGTCTGTATCACAGAACTTCTTACCGCTGTCAGCCATCGGAAACGTTCCGGAATATCAAAAAAAGCAATAGGGCCGCCATCTTTCTCACCGTTAGCAATTTTTTGAAAGCTTTCAAGATTGTGGATGATATCATCGTAATCCAGTTTGCTGTGCATCAGTTTGAACTTGTCCGGACACAAATAGAATTCCACTCTGATGAATTTCTCCTTTTTGGAAAACATCACCAGCCCGATATTGAAAAACTCTTCTCTTTCAACTTTAGGTACCAGGCGTATTACCGCATATTCATATATTTTATCCTCTTGCATTTTTCGCTTCGTTTACAAAGATTTGAGAATTTTCTAATCTGGTTTTCATAAATTGAAAATAGATTTCACGAATTTCATCCGGTGTTTCATCCGCATCATTCCAGTGTAACCAGTCTTCAGGAATCATGTTGACAATGTCTCTGAAGAGCGTATCATTCAAAATTTCATGAGCAAATTTATCAGCTTCGTCAAGCATTTTTGCCTTAGGAAGAAGCACGTGGTCTTTCACGTATTTGAAAGGGGTTTTAGCTGCTGCATCAAAATTCTGCCATGAGTGGTGGAAGTAGAACGAAGCACCGTTATCGATGATCCAAAGTTCTTTATGCCACATCAGCATATTTGTATTTTTAAAAGTACGGTCGATGTTGGTAATGAATGCATCCAGCCATACTATTTTTGAAGCCAGAAGCGGATCCACACTTACTCCCGGATCATACGTAATAGAACCGGAAAGATAATGTAACCCGAGATTCAGTCCTTCAGAAAACTTCAGAAGATCCTGGATTTCCTCATCGGCTTCCGTTCTTCCGAAATCAGCATCAAGATTAACGAAAACAAGTTCAGGAATTTTAAGTCCCAAAGCTTCGGTAATTTTCCCACCCAACAGTTCGGAGATCAGCATTTTTACCCCATGGCCTGCGCCACGGAATTTTAATACATATTTGAAATCATCATCAGCTTCTGCCAGAGCCGGAAGAGATCCTCCTTCTCTCAGGGGCAGAATGTAACGCATCACGGTTACAGTTCTTAAATTCTGCATGCAGCAAAAATAAGCTTATTTTTTAATAATTTTTTTAGTGAATTCCTTTTCTCCTGTTTTATATTGCAGGAAATAAACTCCGCTGGTCAGATGCTGAAGTGAAATACTATAGCCGGTCTCTGTTTTATTCAAATGATAAGGAATGATTTTTCCTGAAGCTTCTGTAAGGGAAATTACTTCAAATTTCTTTTTAGAAACGACATTAACAAGGTTTTGAACAGGATTGGGATAGATTTGAATACCGTTTTCTATACTTGTTTCCGCTGTATGCAACGTGTTGACAACAACCAGTTTTGTTTTGGTCGTAGTTGCTCCGCAGGCATCTGTTGTAAGTTTTACCTGATAATTTCCTCCCACAGTATAGGTGTGTGTCGGATTTTCCAGCGTAGAAGTCGTTCCATCACCAAAATCCCATGAATAGTTGGCTGAATTCTGAGTTGCATTCGTAAACTGAACGGTGCCTGCTCCGGTAAGCTGATAAGTAAATCTGCTGTGAACATCATTGTTGGTCACATACCATTGACCAGGCTCATTGTACACTTCTGTTTTCACAATTTCTTTAATCAGTTGCGCCTGTGCCGGAGTAAGATTTCCATTAAAAGGAACCTGCGTAGGATCTTTCTTGAATATAATAGTGTAAAATGTATACGCAGCAGCCATAGAACCAATGTAGCTCGGGTGCGATTCATCCTGATCATACAATTCAATGGCCGGGTTTTGTTCTCTGATCGTTCTCCAGACTTTACCTACAGGAGAGACAATGCCTTCATTGTTCATCGCCATTTCCATATAACGGTTATAAATTTGAGTGTCCATTCCCTGATACGTACAGACTGTGGGAAGTCCCGGGCAATTGGCTGCATCACCATTTTTTCGGCCCCACGTCATATAGAAAATAACATTTCCACAAGGATTGGCTGTTTTAATTAAATTGGAAAGCTGAAGGGCATAAGGATACACCTGGTTTTGTACCTGTGAATCAGGAAACGAAGGAAGCTGGCTCTGTTCCTGCAGTACCACGTAATCCCAGTTTCCCTGATTAATGTCTGTAGTGACATTTGGGTTATTGGCATGATCCTGCAGGGTAGCACCTCCCGGAGTCTGACTGTGATGTTCGAATACATCGCCGTTAGATGTGGCAATACTTTGAATAAGACCAGGTAAATTGTTAACATAAGTATAACTGTTTCCAATAAAAAAGACCCTTTTGGTCGTCTGGCTCAGGATCAAAGAAAATGTAATTAAAAATAAAAAAAGTAGAGTTTTTTTCATAAATTTCAGTTTGAATTCATCCTATAAATATAAATAATATTAAGTAAAACCCATTTGTTTTATGAATTTGATTATAGAAAAGAATATATACTTAGAAAATAAAGAAACAAAAGGTTTTCTTGCTGATGCTTTTTATAAAGACGTTGAAAAAAAACTTCCTTTGGTCATATTTGTTCACGGATATAAAGGCTATAAAGATTGGGGAGCCTGGAATCTGATGGCTGAAAAGTTTGGGGAAGCAGGTTTTTTCTTTGTCAAGTTTAATTTTTCACATAACGGGACTACAACTGATGATCCGTTCAACTTCGGTGATCTTGAAGCTTTTGGGCAGAATAATTATTCTAAAGAACTTTCCGATCTTGGAGTAGTAATTGACCACTTTAGTAAAGATCGGCATGTGGATGATGAAAAGATTGTGCTGATCGGGCATAGCAGAGGTGGGGGAATTTCTATTATTAAAACTTTTGAAGATGAAAGGATTAACGGCCTTATTACGTTGGCCAGTGTGGATACTTTAGATCGTTTCCCAAAAGATACTGCTTTTGAAAACTGGAAAAATAATGGTGTTTATTATGCTTTAAATGGGCGTACCCAACAGGAAATGCCTCATTATTATCAGTTTTATGAAGATTATGAAAAAGATATTCACCGTTTTGATATAGAAAGAGCTGCAGAAATGGCTAAAGCGTATATGCTCATCATTCATGGAACAGAAGATGAAGCGGTAGAGGTGAAACAGGCAGAACATCTTCATATTCTTCACCCCAATTCTGAATTGTTTCTGATTGAAAATGCCAACCATACTTTCGGAGCAAAAGAACCATGGGAAGGAAATGAATTACCAAAAGATCTCCATACGGTAACTGAAAAATGTATTTACTTTATCAAGGAAAAATTGAAATAAAACGTTTAAAACTACGTTATTATTTAGTAACCACTATAAAATATATTTATGAAAAAAATTATTGCAGGCGCATTTGCGCTTTCACTATGTGTTGTTTCATGTAAAAAAGAAACAAAAACAGAATCTTCTGTAAGCAGTGATACTTTGGCAACCGTAATGCCTAAGGATTCCGTAACAACTCCAAAAACAGATTCAGCAGCAACTGCAGCTCCTTCTGCTCCTGCTCCGGATAATATCATTACCAAAAACGTTGGGAAATATCCTCATGATATTAAATTCTTTGAAGATAAAGGTATTTCAGAAAGACTGAAAAAACTTACCGGAGCTCAGTATGATGAGATGGTAAAGAATTTCAACGTAGAAAGTCCTGTTACGTCAGAAAATGGAATCTACAAACTGACAGGATGCAAACAGCACGATTGTCCCGGATATGCTACAAGCATTTACTATGATGCTAAAAATGACAACCTGAATGTTTCTATCGATAAAAACGGTAAGGTAACAGAATTTGCTGAAAAAGGAAAAATTACTGTTTCGGAATCGCTTAAATCCAAATAATAAAAAAAGGAGTGAAACTTTTACTCCTTTTTTTTATTGATGATCAATCGATATCTTTAATTCGTTCTAACAGCGTTCTTTTTTACTGATTTTAAAAGACTTCTGAAATTTTTCATGGTCATCATTTCAGTTGAAGGATCGAAGATGGTCACCTTTTGATCTTTCTCCACCGAAACTTCTGAATATGCTTTCAGAGAATATATTTTCTTCATACTACTGATATCATAGACATCCATCATTGCAAAAGTTTCATTTTTCTTATATTCATACTGCGTTCCAATTGAATTGTCTAAACCGTTTCGCACTTTCATGGTGTAGATGTTTACCAGGAAATTGAAATCAGAATTTCTTTTCAATACCTCAAGATCTTCAGTTTCCGGATCAAAAGGAATACTATTCTGAATGATATTTTCTGCTTTTGCCGTTTTTAAGTCAAAGGCTTTGCCATTGCTTAAATCCTGAAATAGTTGAAACGCTTCCTTACTCATCATTTCCCGGTGATGTGAATCTACATCCGTTTTGATGTTGTTAATCAGCCACTTTTTATCCTTCGAAAATACCAATGACTTGCTGTAGATCCCGTAATCTTTTTTTACAGGATAATAGCATGATTGTAATGTGATTAAGAGAAAAAGGAAGAAGATGTATTTTTTCATCAGTAAATCAGACTATTTAATTAAAATCTTCCAGGCTTCTTCAATTTTGCTTTCAAGAAGTAATTTCTGGGCATCAAGATGGATATTTTCATCAGCATGAAAGTCACCTTCAGGCAACACTTCCGTATTGGCAAGCATTCCAAGGTCATTTCCTGTAAAGACTTTGCTGTATTTAATAGAATCTGGTAACAGATCGAAACCAATTCCTTTTGTTACCAAAGGCTTTGGTACTTCAAAAAGACTGTTTTCATTGCTTCTGGAATACCAGTTGCTGCCTAAACGGGCTACCATATCCAGTTTTTTCTGATCCAGATTTCCGGCTTCATTCAGATATTCTTCTCTGATATGAATTTTCTGAACTTCACAGATTACCAGATTTCCTGCGCCACCCTGATCACCCAATGATTTTACCTCTAGAACCTTACATTCAAAATTAACCGGGCATTCTTCAATAAGTTTAGGTTGTACAAGATCTGCATCTTTCATGGTAAGACCGGATTTGATAAATTCATTGACTCCGGTTTCGTATTCTGTTGAAGCTAAAGAAATCTGCTGTACAATTGGAAAATTGACTGTTCCAATGACTACTTCAGGTACTTCATGAACATTTTCCAGCGTATGTTTGGTGGTATTGTCACGAACCCTTCTCGATGGTGAAAAAATCAAAATCGGAGGAACAGTACTGAACATATTAAAAAAACTGAACGGAGATAAGTTATTATTACCGTCTTTATCCACTGTAGAAGCCAATGCAATGGGACGTGGTGAAACGGCGGTCTGCATAATGGTCTGCAGTTGTACGGAGGTTATCTCGGAGGGGATTACTGTTTTCATGTTTTTCTTTTTAACACTTAAGTTATTTTAGTTATTTCTAATGCTGTTTAGCGGAGAGCACTTAAGTTTGAAAATCTACGATTTTCATTCTTTTGAAAGCTCTTTAAATATTTTAGAGGCAAAAAACTCACAACCTTCATGATAGAGGTTGGTGACATTGAAATTAACTAGGATTGAACGGGGTACTTTTAAAAGATTCATATAATTCATTGTCTGAGCTTTATGAATCTGATGGATATCAGTAACGGATTTTAATTCAAGAACAATTAATTCTTCAATCAAAAAATCACATTTTACTTTACAGTCTATATGACTTCCTTTATATAAAAATGGTATTTCAAGTTCACTTTGATAGTTTAAACCTAACAGATCAAACTCTCTTTCTAAACATTTGTGATAAACCTCTTCATATAGGCCCGGACCAACCAGCTTATGTACTTCTATACAAGCTCCAACGATTTTGTAAGATAAATCATTAACTAATTTTTGAGTCATCATAATGTAAGAAAATGAAAATCGTAGATTTTCAAAAAACTAAAGTGAACTTAATTTTACCATTATCATATAACTTTAAAAACTAAAGTGTTTAAATAATTATTAAAGTGTTGGAATAATTTTACCGGAAACTTCACCGAAACCTACTCTTACACCGTCTTTTTCTGCCCATGCTTTCATGGTAACCGTATCATTATCTTCAATGAACTTTCTTTCTTCTCCGTTGCTTAATGATAAAGGATTTTGTCCTCTCCATGTCAGTTCAAGCATAGAACCGAAAGATTTTGGATCACTTCCTGAAATAGTACCGCTGGCATATAGATCACCTACTTCCACATTACATCCGTTTACCGTGTGATGTGCCAGTTGCTGGGTCATATTCCAGTACATGTGTTTGTAGTTGCTTTCACAGATCAGGTTCTGATCTCCGTTTTCAGGCTGGATATAGACTTCAAGGTTGATATCATAGTTTTTATCACCTTCAAATTTTAAATATTCTAAAACTTCAGGATCCTGTACTGGGGAAGCAGTTCTGAATGGTTCCAAAGCTTCCAGCGTAACCACCCATGGAGAAATAGAAGAACCGAAGTTTTTCGCAAGGAATGGCCCTAGTGGAACATATTCCCAGGATTGGATATCTCTTGCAGACCAGTCATTGAAAACGACCATTCCGAAGATGGCATCTTCTGCATCTTTGGTAGAGATACTTTCTCCCATCTCTGTATTTTTATTGATGATGAAAGCCATTTCCAGTTCGAAATCCAATTGTTTAGATACTCCGAAAACCGGTTTGTCTGCATCTGCTGGTTTCGTCTGACCCTTAGGACGGTTGATTTCCGTTCCGGAAACTACGATAGAGGATGCTCTTCCGTGGTAACCTACCGGTAAATGTTTCCAGTTGGGTAATAAAGCGTTTGCCGGATCTCGGAACATTTTTCCTACGTTGGTAGCATGTTCGATGCTGCTGTAGAAATCGGTGTAGTTCGGGATGTGAACAGGCATCATCATTTTTACTTTATCCAGGTCATAAAAGGCTTCTTCAATAGTCTTCTGATCTTTTGATAAAGTGGATCCTTCCTGTAATAAAGTTTGGATTTTAGTACGAACAGCATTGGTAACAGGTTTACCCAGCTCGATAAATTCGTTGATCGTATAGGCTTCAAAAACATTGTCGTCTAATCCTTCAATATCTTCAAAATAACCAAGATCGTACAAGGTAGCAAGATCAATGACCTGATCTCCGATTCTTGTACAGCATCCGATATATTCTTTGTTAAAAACTGCGACTCCGAAAGGAATATTGTGTATAGAAAAATCCGAATTTGAGGAATAGTCTACAAATGATTTCATAAGTTTAGATTTTAGTTAGATTCAATATCATCCGGAAGAATTCCCCGGTACATTTATTTGGTCTTTTTTGAATAAGAGGCTTCATCAATCCATCTGTCTCTGGTATTGACATCGATAAGGTACAAAATATTGTCCTGCTGTGTCAGCAATAAAGTTTTAGTGACAGGCATTGGGATTTTTTTGTTTTCAAGCATGTCTGCCCGTAAAGAAATAATATTTTTTTTCCTGATGATATCACCGGTGAAAACATTGGAACTGCTTTCTCCAGTTGCTTTATCATCGAAAACTTCTACATAGGTGGCATTATTCCCTTTGATAATAATAAAGTCCCTTTCCGTATGGTCGGCTTCATCTTTAATAAAAACAAACTTTTTGTTGTCAATATTTACGTTTTCAAGATGCTGATTGATGCCTTTTCTTTGTTCAAGTCGGTTAAGGATTTCATTCAAAGTACCATATTGAGCTTTAAGCCCTAAGGTTCCCAGAAGAAAAATCCCGATTAAAAGTTTTCTCATATACTGTGTTTTATAAAAAAGTTTTGCCAGAATATTGTATCCTGACAAAACTTATATTTTCTAATGTAAAATTAAAGATTCCCTCTTCTTTCCTGCTCTCTTTCTAATGCTTCGAACAATGCTTTGAAGTTTCCGGCACCAAAACTCTGTGCACCGTGTCTTTCAATAATTTCGAAGAATAGAGTAGGACGGTCTTCTACAGGCTTCGTAAAGATCTGTAATAAGTATCCTTCTTCATCATGATCAATAAGTATACCTAACTCCTGAAGTTTTTTAAGATCTTCATCAATATGACCTACTCTTTCAGGAACCATGTCGTAATATGCTTCTGGTGGAGCAGAAAGGAACTCTACACCACGTTTTTTTAATTCAGTTACGGTGTGGATAATATCCTTTGTTGCCACAGCGATGTGCTGTACTCCTTCTCCTTCGTAGAAATCAAGATATTCTTCTACCTGAGATTTCTTTTTACCTTCTGCAGGCTCGTTGATCGGGAATTTTGCATATCCGTTTCCATTTGACATTACTTTAGACATCAATGCAGAATATTCTGTGTTGATCTGCTTGTCATCAAAAGAAAGGATGTTTACAAATCCCATTACTTTTTCATACCATTCTACAGTTGGGATCATTCTGTTCCAGTCAACATTTCCTACACAGTGGTCTACGTATAATAAACCTGCTTCTTCAGGCTTATAATCGCTTTCCCACTTTTCATAACCAGGCATAAAAGCACCGTTATAATTTTTTCTTTCAACAAACATGTGAACGGTTTCTCCATACGTGTAGATACCGGACATTCTTACCTCACCATGCTCATCAGTTAACGTTACTGGCTCTAAATAAGGTTTTCCACCTCTTTTAGTTGTTTCTTCGAAAGCTGCATAAGCGTCATCTACCCAAAGTGCCAAAATTTTTACTCCGTCACCATGTTTTTTTACGTGTTCACTGATAGGAGATTCAGACTTAAGTCCTGTAGTTAATACCAATCTGATTTTTCCCTGTTGAAGCACATAAGATGCACGGTCTCTTACTCCTGTTTCAGGACCCGCATAAGCTACAGACTGAAAACCGAAAGCGGTTTTGTAATAATGAGCAGCCTGTTTAGCATTTCCTACATAAAACTCAATATAATCTGTACCGTTAATCGGTAAGAAATTTTCTGCTTGAGCTATTTTCTCGGCAAATGTAAGTGTTGACATATTTTCTCTTTTACTTTTATTTTATTGGTATGCAAATTACAAAAAACTTAGACATTGCGAAAATATTCGCAAGGATTCATTGAATATATTTAACATAACCTTAAAGAAGAGTTTACTTAAGTATATTTAAGTTTCATAAGTCTAAAATCATCTGCCTACATTTGTTATACAAAAGACAAGTGAAAAAAAATATTTCGAAACATGAAAGCCGTAGATACTCTCTACGGCTTTCTTATTTTTAAGTTGTTTCAATTTTTCTGTTGAGCATTCCCGCGTCGGGATTATAGTTGTCCCAGATCTTCCAGGAATTATTTATTTTTTTGATAAAATAAATTTGTGTACTCAGTTGATTGACAAAGTGTTCCTCTCCGGTTTCTCCAACTTTAAACAGAAGATTCCAGAACTCCTGAGATTCCAGGATTTTTTTGTCGGGTTCATCGGTCACCACTTGAATATCAAAAACCTCATAATTGGATCTGTTGTTTTTAGTAACCAGCTGAAAGTCTTTATCACATAATTCTTTACTGAACAGTGAAACCCTTTCCAGGAATGGAGAATCATCAAAAACCAGATCTTTAAAAAGCTGGGTATTATGATTGGGAAACTGTTTACAAAACTCAAAAGCGGTTGCACAGTATTCATAAACCATTTTCGTAAGATAAGACTGATCATCAGTTTCCTCTTCTTCCTGTTTCTTATATCTGATAGCAAGGATGTAATCATTGAGATCTTTATATCCTAAGAAAATGCAGATTTTATCAAGTGTTTTAAGAAATCTAAGGTCATTGTGAGTTTTATCCTGGTAATCGTTTTCAAAAAAGCGTTGTAAGGTTACATGGGAAATGGTATTTCCGATTTCAAATTTTTTTCCTCCTTTCAGTTCTTCCGCTTCAGAAAGCTCGTCTTTGATAATTTCAGAAAGAATAATATAATGGCTTCGCTTCCATTCATTCACATTCCCCAAAACAGAATTCCTTACCTTGGAATGTTTTACCACTTCGTCTCGTATCGAATTATATATAGTTTTCAATTTCCTTGTTTTTGAAAGAATTTTATCAAATATACTGCCAAAAATTTAATATTTTTTTATCATTTTATGATAATGAGTTCAAAATATGTTTTAAGTTTTCAATTTAAAAAAGCAGTTTCAAGGACTTTATAATTTGATTATCAGTGTTTAAATCTTTCAAAAGCAGCTCTTTCCAGCATCTCTCTGTCATCCGGATGGGCAATACTGATGAGTTCCTGCGCTCTCTGGCGAAGATTCTTACCATACAAATAGGCTGTTCCGTACTCAGTAACCACGTAGTGGATATGGCCTCTGGTAGTTACGACACCAGCTCCCTGTTTAAGGAAAGGAACAATTCTGGAAATTCCTTTTTTCGTCCTTGCCGTAATAGCTATGATAGGTTTTCCATCATCACTTAATGCTGCACCGCGCATAAAATCCATTTGCCCTCCAATTCCGCTGTACTGGAGTGTTCCGATAGAATCGGCACATACCTGGCCGGTAAGGTCTATTTCAATGGCAGAGTTAATGGCTACCATTTTTTTGTTTCTCATAATATTGATCGGAAAATTCACTTCACTCACGTCTCTGAAGGCAAAGACTGTATTGTCATCCACATAGTCGTAAAGTTTTCTTGTTCCGAAGCAGAAACTTGTAATGGTTTTATTGTCGTTGTAGCCTTTGTATTTGTTGTTGATCACATCATCCTGAATAAGGTCAATAACACCGTCGCTCAGCATTTCTGTATGAATTCCCAGGTCTTTATGGTTGGTAAGACATTTTAACACGGCATCAGGAATGGTTCCGATGCCCATCTGAAGGGTAGATCGGTCTTCAATAAGCTCCGCTACATTTTTTCCTACGAGCATTTCTTCAGGACCTACTTTGGAACCATAATCTACTGTTGGGAGTTCCTCTTCATGCCAAACCAGTTTATGAATCCTGCTGATATGGATCATCCCGTCTCCATGGGTTCTTGGCATTCTTGGATTAACGATGGCAACAATGATTTTTGCTGTATCTACAGCGGCTCTTGCAATATCTACAGAAGTTCCCAAGGTACAGAAACCATGTTTATCCGGAGGGGAAACTGTAACGATAGCTACATCGAGAGGGAGAATATTTTTTCTGAATAAAATGGGAATTTCACTTAAGAAAACGGGAACAAAGTCTCCACGGTCAGAATTTACAGCATCACGCACAGGTGTCGAAACAAATAAAGAGTTGATGAAAAAGCTGTCTTTGTATTGTGGTTTTGCAATTTCCACATTTCCCTGCTGGGTGATGGAAACCATTTCCACATTTTGCAAACGATTAGACTGTCTTGCCAGCTCATCAATCAGATAATTCGGTGTACAGGCACTGCCGTGAAAAAATACACGGTTTCCACTTTTTATCGTATATATTGCTTCTTCTGCGCTGATGTAATTATTCATATTTTGTCTTTTTAAAAGGGTGTTCAATGTATTTTTACAACTCATAAAAATACCGCTCTTCTTTCAAAGATAATCTTTATAATTTTATATTCATATAAATATTTTGAGGATATTGTACAGATTTTTATCATATAAATACATCAGCTGTGATTTAAAAAAGGAAGGACTCAATGCATTGGCATTCAGTCCTTTCGTTTTGTCTGTTATTTTGATGCAAATTTTAATTAGCAGTTTCTACTGCAGTTTTCTGTTTCATGCTTCCCGTTTCTGCAAATCGTAAATGCCAGCTGAATGCCTCTTGTAATAAATGTGGCGTATGACCTCCTTTTTCACAGGCTCTGTCGAAGTAAGATTGTAGTTCTTCTTTATAATCCGGGTGAACACAATTATCAATGATTTTCTGTGCTCTTTCTCTTGGAGCCAGTCCTCTTAAGTCAGCCAATCCGACATCTGTTACCAGAATATCTACATCGTGTTCTGTATGGTCAGTATGAGAAACCATTGGAAGAACGTGGGAGATATTGTTACCTTTTGAAGCGGCCTGAGTTACAAAAATACTTAAATAAGCGTTTCTTGCAAAGTCTCCGGAACCCCCAATTCCGTTCATGATTTTTGTCCCTCCGATATGAGTGGAGTTTACATTTCCATAGATATCGAATTCAATGGCGGTGTTGATGGCAATTACTCCCAATCTTCTGATCAATCCCGGAGTATTGGAAATATTCTGAGGTCTTAAAACGAATTTGTCTTTATATTTTGAAAGGTTTCCTAACACTCTTTCGTAGCATTCCTGAGAAACGGTAATGGATGATGCAGAAGCAAAGCTTAGCTTACCAGAATCGATCAGATCAAATGTACTGTCCTGTAGCACTTCCGAAAACATGGTCAGGTCATAAAAATTACTGTCTTTGAATCCTGTCAGAACTGCATTGGCAACCTTACCGATACCTGCCTGAAGAGGAAGTAAACGGTCTGTAAGTCTTCCTAAAAGAACTTCATTTTCAAAGAAAGCAAGAAGATGTTTGGCGATTGCTGTTGTTTTTTCATCGGGTTCTGCAATATCTGCCGGACTGTCTTTACGGTTGGTAAATACAATAGCCTCAATTTTTTCAGGATCTACAGGAATGCTTTTTCTCCCGATTTTGTTCCATGGTGCAACAATCGGAATCACATTTCTGTAAGGATAATCTTCGGCCTGGTAGATATCATGGATGCCATACACTTCTTCAGGTACTTCTGTATTGATTTCAATAATAACCTTTTTAGCCAAAGCCGCAAAAGTAACAGAATTTCCCACAGAAGTAGTCGGAACAATACTTCCGTCTCTTTCAATATAAGCAGCTTCGATAATGGCTACGTCAATGCTCTGAAGATTTTTGGTGTGAAGAAGCTCGGCACTTTCACTTAAATGCTGGTCGATGAAGAGAATTTCACCGTTGTTGATTTTGTTTCTTAAGATAGGATCTACCTGGAATGGCATTCTTTTTTTCAGAACGTTGGCTTCTGCCAGTCTTCCGTCGGTACCGTGTCCCAATGAAGCTCCGGTCATCAAAGTGACTTTCAAGTCTTCTGTTTTTCCTCTTTCAGCCAGTGCGGGCAAAATGGCTTTGCTGTCACCTGCTTTTGTAAAGCCGCTGGACCCGATGGTCATACCGTCTTTAATGATTTTTACAGCGTTTTCGGCTGTGGTTACCTTTTGGTGTAAACTTTCTAATCTGATTCTTTCTAACATGTAATATTGATTTTGTTTTAAACCACCATTACTTAGGATGCGATATGAAAAATAATGATGGTCAATATGTTAACCATACCTCACAAATTTACAAAAAAAGACGCTTTAAATAAAGGATTTAAAGCGTCTTTTGTATGTATTCAGTAATACTTTTTGATAATTTTACTGTTTTATTCCAGCCATGAAGTTTTATAAGAAGGATCTTCTACTTTTAAAGCTTCTTCTGTAATTTTTAACGGGCGGAAAGGGTCTACCATTACAGCATATTCTTCCGTGAATTTTTTACCGATACTTCTTTCCATAGCACCAGGGTGAGGTCCGTGTACAATTCCGCCAGGGTGAAGGGTAAAGTCCATTAAATCAATGTGGTTACGGCTCATGAAATCACCTTCTGTGTAGAACAGTACCTCATCAGAGTCAATATTAGAGTGGTTGTAAGGAGCAGGAATGGCCTGTGGGTGATAATCATACATTCTTGCACAGAATGAGCACACTACGAAATTGTGGCCTTCAAAATTCTGGTGAACCGGTGGCGGTTGGTGAATTCTTCCGGTAATCGGTTCGAAGTTTTTAATATTGAATTTATAAGGATAAAAATAGCCGTCCCAGCCTACCACATCAAACGGGTGTGTTGCGTAGATGAAATCTGTAATCTGGTTTTCTTTTTTTACTTTAATTAAGAATTCTCCTTTTTCATCAACGGGTTCTTTGAAAGTAGGAGCAATCATGTCTCTCTCGCAGAATGGAGAGTGCTCTAAAAGTTGCCCGAATTCATTTCTGTATCTTTTCGGAGTGTAGATAGGAGAGTGGCTTTCCAATACAAAAAAGACTGTATCATCAGATTTTAGTTCTACCTGATAAATTGTTCCTCTCGGAATAATAAGATAATCTCCGGTTACGAATTCAAGATCTCCTACAAATGTTTTTAAGATTCCGGTTCCGTTATGAACATACAAAAGCTCATCACATTCCGCATTTTTGTAGAAATAATCCATCGATTTTCTTGGCTTTGCCAATCCCATTTTCAGGTCATTATTCATCAAAAGGATCTTTCGGCTGTCCATGAAATCATCTTCAGGAGTAACGTTCATTCCCTTAAACATTCTTGGAGCAACATTCTTTTCCACTGCGATTTTGGGAGTAACATCTTTCGGCTCACCGATAGATTTAATCTGTGTAGGGCGGTGGATATGATATAACAGAGAAGAAATACCATGGAAGCCTTCTGTACCGAAAAGCTGCTCATAGTAAAATTTATCTTCAGGAGACTTAAAGATCGTGTGTCTTTTTGGTGGGATATTTCCCGATTGATGATATCTCATTTTACTTTCATATGTAGTTTCTCAAATTTAATCATTTTTCATGAATTCAGTCCATCTATATTTTTGGGATTAAGTTTTGTATTTGAAAAAAAAATGTTAGATTTGTCTAACAATTTTAATTTCATGAAGCGAATATTATTTTCTATTACTTTTTTATCAACCTATTGTTTTGCGCAGGAGACCGACAGCTTGGGTGTACAGCAAACTAAGAGTCAGGATTCTACAAAAGTTATGAAGAGGGAATTCAAGACAAGTGCCATTGAGGATGTAGTGGTTACTGGTACCATAAAACCGATGAGCAGGTCCAAAAGTCCTGTGGCAGTGGAGATCTACAGCCAGAAATTCTTTCAGAAAAATCCTACTCCCAGCATTTTTGAAGCCATTGCAATGGTGAATGGGGTGAAACCTCAGCTGAACTGTTCCGTATGTAATACTGGGGATATTCACATCAACGGATTAGAAGGGCCATATACCATGATTCTGATTGACGGAATGCCGATTGTAAGTTCTCTTTCCACCGTATATGGACTAAGCGGAATTCCGAATAGTTTGGTTGACCGAATTGAAGTAGTAAAAGGCCCAGCATCTTCTATTTATGGGTCTGAAGCTATGGGAGGGGTGATTAATATTATCACCAAAAATGCACTGACTGCTCCTAAATTAAGTGTTGACCTGATGACATCGAGTTGGTTTGAAAATAATATGGATCTTTCCACCAAATTCAATTTGGGAAAGAAAGCTGCTTCTTTATTAAGTTTAAATTATTTCAGTTTTCAGGAAAGGATAGATCAGAATAAAGATAATTTCACAGATACCACTTTACAAAGCAGAATTTCCGTATTCAACAAGTGGAATTTTAAGAGAAAAGAAAACAGACAGGCAAGTTTTGCTTTGAGGTATTTGTATGAAGATCGTTTCGGCGGAGAAATGCAATGGAATAAATCCTTCCGGGGCAGTGATGAAGTATACGGAGAAAGTATTTATACGAACAGAGCAGAGGTTTTCGGATTGTACGAATGGCCGATGAAAGAACATATTGTGACTCAGTTTTCTTATAATTACCATGATCAGAATTCATTTTATGGATCCAATCCATTCAATGCGACACAAAAAGTGGCATTCGTGCAGACGTATTGGGACCGAAGCTTCGGGAAACATGATATCACAGCCGGACTTACTTTCAAAAGAACTTTTTACGATGATAATACACCCGGAACATTAGCAGCAGATGGGATTACCAATGCGCCGATGAAATCTCCTATCTGGGGAGCTTTTATCCAGGATCAGTGGGAGATTAACGATAAAAATACTTTGCTGATTGGATACAGATATGATTATGATAAAGTACATCATTCCGTACATTCACCGAGGTTTGCATGGAAATTTAATCCTAATCCATATCATACCTTGCGTTTCAACTTTGGAACAGGTTTCAGAGTGGTTAATTTATTTACGGAAGATCATGCTGCATTGACAGGCTCAAGGGAAGTTGTGGTAAAATCAGATCTGAAACCGGAAAGATCTGTTAATGGAAACCTGAATTATATCTGGAAAATTCCCGTAGGAAACCGAATGGTAAATCTTGATGCGTCGGCATTTTATACGTATTTCAGTAATAAAATTGTAGGTGATTTTGATTCCGATCCTAACAAAATTATTTATGACAATCTTCACGGATACGGAATTTCAAGAGGTGCTTCCCTGAATGTGGATTTCAGTTTTCAGTTTCCTCTAAGTGTTAATCTGGGAGTGACGTATTTGGATGTCTATCAGAAATTTGATAACGAAAATCAAAAAACACAACAGCTGCATGCCCCAAAATGGAGTGGTACTTATAATCTGACGTATAAGTTTGCGAATAACCTGACCATCGATTTTACAGGACAATTCTACGGTCCAATGCGACTACCTGTCTTAGTAAATGATTTCCGCCCTGAATATTCACCTTTTTATTCTCTGGCCAATATTCAAGTGTCCAAGAGCTTCAAATCCGGATTTGAAGTGTATTGCGGAATGAAAAATTTATTCAATTTCAGGCCTAAAGATCCTTTGATGAGACCATTTGACCCGTTTGATAAGCATGTTGATGATCCTATCAACAATCCTAATCATTATACTTTTGATACGGCATACGGCTATGCACCCATGCAGGGGATCAGAGGTTTTCTGGGAGTAAAATATACTTTAAAATGAAAAAAATAGCTTTATTTTTAATGTTAGTGCCCTGTTTTTATCTGTCTCAGATGAAGACAGGCACTTTTTCTGATCTTGAAATTCAGCAGAAAGAAAATCCGAAGCCAGTTGTGATCCATCTTTATACAACTTGGTGTGCGGTTTGTAAGATTGAGTCTTTTCGTATGAATAAAGATCAGGAGCTGGTGAATATGATCAATGATCATTTTTATTTTGTCAATTTCGAGGCAGAGAAGACAAAGGAGAAAATTCATTTCCAGAATCAGGAGTTTGAATATCTGCAGAATGGAAATTCCGGAATTCATGAGTTGGCGCTGGCATTATCAAAGAATAAAAATCAGCCTGTTTATCCTTTGTGGGTATTCCTGGATAAGCATCAGAATCTGGTGTATTATCAGGAAGGGCAGATGACGCCTGAGAAAATGAAGCAGAAACTGTTGGAGATTTCGGCTTTGTGAGTTGTAAAATTAATCTAGACAATTATACACAATTCCACATTAATCCTGCTATTTTTATTATGACGCTGTCATTCTGAATGTAACGCAGTGAAATGAAGAATCTAAGCTTTACATGAGATTCTTCCTTCGTCAGAATGACAATCGTGTTAAATCTTATATAGTCGTCTAAATTTAGATCGCTGCATCAATCAAAACAGCCAGTTGAATACAAGGGTCATCAGACCGGTTGCTCCAAGCATGGTTTGTTCCCCGTTGAATAACGATGTCGCCCGGCTTCAGAAGCGTTTCACCTTCTTCCATAATGAGATAAAGCTCACCGGAAAGGATAATGATATAATCCAGTGTCGGCGTTTGATGCATCATCGGATGAGGTTCATTCTTTTTCCATTCTACACCTAAATCTTTATCCGGCGGAACTACTACATATCGGAAGTAAGTACCGTTCTTAGGCGTTTGTGGAAATCCGGTATTGGGAATTCGGTTTTCAAAATCCAGGCTGGCTGGTATGGTCTGAGTATTCCATACATCTGAAATGATGAGTCCTGGAAAATGTTCGACGGCATTTTCTACCTGTTGGTCTTCAATAATGACAGATTTTCCGTCTTTTATTCCTGTTACGATTCGTCTTGGTATTGTGTTCATAGATTAATGTTTCATGATCAGTTTATGACCTTGGGTCTGATTATTTTTTAGAATAGAATGTGCCTGCAGAACAGTATCCAAAGAAAGATTTCCAACGATTTTATATTGTGGAGGGAGGATTGTTCCGTTTTCAATGAGAGTCTTGATGGTAAGCAAGCTGTTTTTATAGTACTCATATTTTTTTACCACTCCATACGTATAATTGGAGATATTCATAATCAGAGTTCCTTTATTGAAGAGGGTTTCGTGAGCATCTTTAGTGACTAGAGCCGTTACATCCACATACATTCCGTTAATTTTTAAAGCTTCTGCTGTCAATTCTGACATGGTGTTTCCCACCAGATCAATTCCATATTCGAAAGGCTGGTTATTATTGGCTTTTACAATATTCTCAATAAGATTTTCTTCTTTATAATTGATGATCTGATGATCTTTTAAACCCAATTTGAGAAGAATCTCTCTGTTTTCTTCACTGCCAACCGTGGCTGTGATCTGCCGGATATTATGTGCTAATAAAAGTTTAATCACAAATGAACCTACACCTCCGGCTGCACCTGTAACAAGGATTGTATTTTCCGGATTTAATTTCAAACGGTTAAAAATCTGTAAAGAAGTAAGTCCAGCTGAAGGAATAGCAGCTGCCTGTTCAAACGAAATATTTTTTGGTTTAAAAGAAACAATAGCTTCAGGTACTGCAATATATTCAGCGTAAGTGCCGTTGCTTCCCATAGAGCCGCTTCCAGAGTAGACTTCATCGCCAATATTGAATTCTGTCACTTTGGAACCTTTATCCACTACAATTCCGGATAATTCTCTTCCTAATATCGGGGAACTGATCAGTTTCCGTTCCAATTCATTTTCCAGCATCTGATAGTCGATGGGATTGAACCCGCTTGCTTTGATCTGAATTAAAACTTCATTGTTTTTGGGTTTGGGTTGTTCTGCTAATCCGTCTTCCAGAGTTCCGTTTTTATTTAAAATAACTGCTTTCATTATTGTTAATTTGATACACAAATGTAAAGAGGGAATAGTTTATATTTGCTACTAGTTAACCAATGGTAACTAGTTACCTTCATGAAACTATTATGGCAAAAATCATTGAAAACGGTATCGAAAGAGAAGCTAGCTGCACAGAAGAATTGTTCGCAATGCGGGACAGTCTGGACGTTTTGGGAGGAAAATGGAAACTGATGATTTTACGGTATCTGACCAACAGACCTGATCAGATAATTCATTTTAAAAAGCTGGAACGCAGTATTGAAGGAATCTCTGCAAAAATGCTGAGCAAAGAATTAAAAGAACTGGAAACCAATCTTCTGATCACAAGAACGATTCAGGATACAAAGCCGATTACGGTAACATATGCGGTGACGGAATATGGAAAATCTGTATTTCCTGTGACGGAAACATTAGTGAATTGGGGAATAATCCATCGGGAAAAAATCAAAGAATCAATGGGATAATTTTGAGATATTGGAAAACGCAAAGACGCAAGAATTTCCTTTAAATATGCCTTAAGTCGCAAGGATTTTATCTTTGATAAAATTGAATTCTGTTGAATTTTAACTGAAACAGACTTGTTGAAAATCTCCCATTGAGCAAAGTCGAAATGTTCTTACGCATTAAAGAAGTATATTATTAAATTTCTTTGCGCCTTAGCGATTGCTAATCAATCTTGCTTCATAGAGAAAAGATCAAAAATCTGTATTGATCAAAAAATCCTCATACCCGTGAAGAGTTGAGGATTTAAAATACTACCAAATTGTTGATTAGTTTTTATCTAACCAAGACTGTACAAGTTCAGAGTGATCTTCCACCCATTCTTTGGCCGTAGCTTCTTTATTTTTACTCTGTTCCATTTTCATTAAAAGATCAGACATGTTTTCATCATCAAAATGGAGTTTTGAAAAGAATTTTGCCAGCTCCGGATGATCTTTTGCAAAGCTTTTTCTGGAATAGGTTTTAATCTGTTCGGCTTCACCATAAATCTTTTTGGGATCATCAAGAAACTTTAGCTTCATTTTACCAAACATCCAGTGGGGCTGCCATCCGGTTACCACAATCCATTCTTTACGCTGTATAGCATTCTGTAATTCGGTGATCATGGCAATGGTAGAGGAGTTGATCTGCTGATAATCCAGTTGATAATCAGCGATCGCTTTATCTGTTCCGGTGGTTAATCCGGCTCCTTTTTCAATTCCAATAATTCTATGGTTGAATTGATCTTTATGCTGACTGAGCTCTTCAATGGAATTAACAGGAACATATTCCGGCACAACCAACCCTATACGACCGTTATCGTAATTGGTTCCCAGATGAGTCAATCCCGGAAATTTAGCCAGCTTTTTAGCATGGGTGTAAGGAAGCCAGACTCCCATGAAAAGGTCTGTATCTTCATTATTCATCGAAGCCAGAATCATATCCGTAGAAGCTTTTTGAATAATAACATGATAACCTTCTTTATCCAGAATGGCTTTAGCAACATGCGTCATTGCAACATCTTCCGCCCAGCCGTCTACCATTCCTATGGTGATGTATTTAGAGTTTTTTATGTTTTCACACGAACTTAATGCTGTAAATATTAACATTAAAACGGGTAAAAACAGATATTTAAATTGTTTCATTTTATTGCTTTTTCTTTACAAATCCCTGGGTAATTCGGTCGAGGATAATGGCTAAAATCACTACGGATAAACCACTTTCAAATCCTAATCCGATATCCAGATTATTAATTCCTTCCAGTACTTTCTCTCCTAAACCGCCTGCAGCAATCATTCCTGCAATAACAACCATGGATAATGATAACAATATGGTTTGATTGATTCCCGTTAAAATCGTTTTCATGGCTAAAGGAAGTTCTACTTTAAATAGAATCTGACGGTTGGTGGCACCAAAAGCTCTGGCTGCCTCTACGATATCTTTTGGAACGGCTTCAATTCCCAATGTCGTTAACCGAACCGCAGGTGGCATCGCAAAAATAATGGTTGCAAAAGCTCCAGGTACTTTACCAATACTGAAAAACAGTACAGCCGGAATCAGGTAGACAAATGCGGGCATGGTCTGCATCAGATCCAGTAAAGGACGAATGATTTTGTCGGCTATTTTGCTTTTAGCCGCTAAAATTCCCAAAGGAATAGAAAGAATAAGAGCCGTAATGGTGGATACAAAGATAAGTGCCAGCGTTTCCATGGTTTCTTTCCATAGACCCATTAAAAATATTAAACTTAATCCGGCAGCCGTTACTACAGCAATACCTTTTCCGGCTTTCCATAATGCCAGCAGGGTAAAAAAGAGAATGATTACATAAAAAGGTGTGTTGGTTAAAACCCATTCAATCCCCATAATGGAGGAATTTCCCAGATGTTTTATGACATCAAATACAGGCTTTCCGTTTTCTGTGAGCCAATTGATTGCAGTTTCTACATATTGGCCTATATCTATAGTTTTATTCATCTTATTGGTTGTTTGCGATTTCTTTTAATTCTATAATCTCTTCTTCGTTAAATTTGGTGGCTTCTATGACCAGCGATAACTGGGTAACAAGACCTAGAAATTTATTGTCTTCATCAATTACAGCGATGGACGATTTGTTTTCAGAGATCAGTGGTAACATCTCTTCAACAGTCACTTCAGGATAAACTGAAGGAACATTGCTGTTGATAATAGATTCTACCGTAGGTTCTTTCATTTTGGCAATGCGGACCACATCTTTAAGGGTTACAAAACCAAGAAATTTATTTTGAAAGTCTACCACAGGCAAGTTTTCCAGCCCTGTAGCTCTCATTTTTCTTAAAGCTCCTTCCGGACCGTCTTTTCTGAAACGTACTACTGTCGCTTTATCAAACATTAAAGATCTGGCAGTAATAATCGTTTTACGGTCTACTTTCTCTACGAAGGCTTTCACATAGTCGCTGGCAGGATTGGTTAAAATATCTTCCGCTGTTCCTATCTGTTCTATGACACCATCTTTCATGATGACGATACGGTCCCCGATTTTAATGGCCTCATCCAAATCGTGGGTAATAAAGACGATGGTTTTTTGTAATGTATTCTGCAGTTCAAGCATCTGATCCTGCATTTCAGATTTGATCAATGGATCCAGTGCTGAGAAGGCTTCATCCATAAGTAATACTTCAGGATCATTCGCCAAAGCTCTTGCCAATCCAACTCTCTGCTGCATTCCTCCGGAAAGTTGGGAAGGATATTGGTTTTCAAAGCCGGTTAATCCGACGATGTCTAATGCTTTCTGTGCTTTTTTATCGCGGGAAACTTTGTCTTCTCCTCGTATTTCCAGTCCAAAACCTGCATTGTCGAGAATTGTATGATGGGGAAGTAATCCAAATTTCTGAAATACCATACTCATTTCCGTTCTTCTTACTTCCAGCAGTTCTTTGTTGTTTTTTCCGGTAATATCATCGTCATTGATGTATACTTTTCCGGAAGTAGGTTCATTCAGCCTGTTAAGACAACGCAGTAAAGTCGATTTTCCGCTTCCTGAAAGTCCCATGATCACAAAGAATTCTCCTTCATAAATTTCAAAACTTGCTTTGTTGATTCCTATGGTGCAGCCTGTTTTTTCAAGAATTTCCTTTTTGGAAAAACCTTTATCCAGAAGTTCCTGTGCTTTTTCTTTGTTTTTACCAAAGATGATGGTCAGGTCTTCCACTTTAAGTTTTACTTTTCGAGTGTTTTCATTTTTTTCCATATTCAGAATTTTTCAATTAATAATTTGATATAAAAAATTGTACACCAATTCATTATATACATTTAACTTTCGTTGTTCTGCTGTTGGCAATAGGATAAAATAATTTGCTAAGCCTTTAATAATAAAAGCTTTAAACAAAAAAATAACAGCATAAAGACCTGCTGGCCTTATGTTTATTTTAAATATTTCAATAGATTATACTCTAGAAAAAGAGTGTATTATGTAAAAAGAAACTGATCTTCTACATAGATTCTACAATTAAATTACTGATGAGGTAATTACAGATATGTGTACTGAACAACTTGAATGGCTACATTTCATCAAAATGCTTGCCAGCATCAAAAAACTGTCTATCAATTTTTTATGACGGTGCAAATTTACGAATTTTATATTAAATGGATTTTCAGCTATGTAAGTTGTTGATTTTTAGATCTATTTTGAAATGGTGATTTTATAATGTTTTTTTCTCTTATCATTAAAGATTAAGAGAATATTGATGTGAGAAGAAACTTGACGATACTATTTGTAAGGCTATTTTAATAAAACGGCAATAATAGCAAGGATAGCGGGTAATGCCTGAACGAAAAATATTTTTTTAGTGGCAGAGATTGCTCCATAGATTCCGGCAACGGCTACACATCCTAAAAAGAATAATGCCACATTAGTCTGCCATTGTGGATCTTTAATCAAAAAAGACCAGATCAGTCCGGCAGCCAAAAATCCATTGTAAAGCCCCTGATTGGCAGCAAGTCCTTTCGTTGGTTTAAACATTTCTGCAGGCAATGCTGCTTTAAAAACTTCTTTTCCTTTAGTTTCCCATGCGAACATTTCCATCCAAAGAATATAAAGGTGTTCCAGTGCCACAACAGCGATCAGAATTTTAGCAACGATTTCCATGATTCAATATTTTCTCATTGTAAAACTAAAAAAATAAAGTTAAGTTTGAGTATTAATTCTTACAATGGACTCATTCAAATCACATTTAAACAAATTTATTACGGTAACGGACGAAGAATACACTTCTATTGTATCATTTTTTGAGGTAATGGATGTGAAAAAGAAACAAAATCTGATGTTGGAAGGAGAGATCTGCCGGAATATGTTTTTTGTGGTGAAAGGCTGTCTGAGGAAGTTCTTTATCAATGAAAAAGGAGTAGAGAATACCACTCAGTTTGCCATTGAAAACTGGTGGATTACGGATACTTTTGCTTATGAGAGACAGCAGCAGACGGATTTTAATATTCAGTCGGTGGAGCATTCTACTATTTTGGTGATTGATTTTAAAAATCAGGAATTATTATTTGCAAAACATCCCATAATGGAGCGTTATTTCCGGATTGTTTATCAAAGGGCTTATGCAGCTTCAGAAAGAAAAATCCGTTATTTGTCTGAATTTTCAAGAGAAGAACTGTATATCCATTTCAGCACTCTGTACCCGTGGTTTATTCAAAGGATTCCTCAATATCTTGTTGCTTCGTTTCTCGGATTTACACCGGAGTATTTAAGTGAAATCAAAGCAAAATTACGATCTTAAACCAGTTTAAGTTTTTTACGGATCATAACCCGGAAATTTGTCATGTGATTAAAAGCTAATGCAATGACAAATCAAAAAAATCAATTTCCGCAACTTTTTTTAAGACTGGCTCTTGCCGTTACGATGCTTTCTGCGGTGGCAGATCGGTTCGGATGGTGGAGTAAAGAAAATTCATCATGGGGAAACATGGAGCGTTTTAAAGAATATACAAGACAGCTTACCTTTTTTCTTCCGGAAGCTTTGAGTACGGTTTCAGCGTATGCCGCTACCTTTTTAGAAATTCTTTTTCCTTTGATGCTGATTTTTGGATTTAAAACAAAGTTTGCAGCCTATGGAAGCAGTATCCTGCTGTTAATTTTTGCGATATCCATGACCATCGCATCAGGACCCAAAGCTCCACTGAACTATTCCGTATGGGTGGGAAGTGCAGCTGCGCTTTTACTGGCGGTACAGCAACATTATTCTTTAACTATAGATCAATTAACCAAAAAAATATAATATTATGAGCGCAAGATTAAATATTGCAACAGTAGATTCAGCAGCCTATAAAGCCATGTTGGGATTGGAAGGATATTTACAGACTATTTCTTTAACACATATTCAGAAGGAGCTGATTAAGATCAGGGCTTCACAGATCAATAAATGTGCTTTCTGTCTTGATATGCATACCAAAGATGCTATCAAATACGGAGAAAACCCTCAAAGAATTTTTATTCTAAACGGATGGACAGAAGCAAAAGAATTTTTCACTGAAGAAGAACAGGTGCTATTGGCAATGACAGAAGAAATTACGCTGATCAGCGATAAAGGTTTAACCGAAGAAACATATCAAAAAGCGAAGTCTTTCTTTGATGATAACCAGATCGCTCAGATCATCATGGCGATCATTACGATCAATGCATGGAACAGAATTGCAGTAAGTACTCATCTTCCGATTGCAAAATAGTGAATTCAGGAAGATGGATGATGGAGGATGAAAGTTGATGAAGACTGCATCATCTACGGATGTTTACTTTATTTTAAGAAACGGCCTTTCAAATTTTTGAAAGGCCGTTTTGATGCAAGATGCAAAGTGACAGTGTAACAGGGTTCGGGTATTAATTCTAAAAATAAATTTTTTGGTTCATTTTATTTTTTAAACCGGAATTACATTGTCTCTCCGTTTCTCGGATTATATTTCTAATAATTAAATTAATAAATAGCCACAGGATTTACATTCACCTGAGTAGAACCTACATACAAAGGCTGTCCCAGCACGAATAAAAATTCCCAGACTTTTTGTTTTACTAAAGGACGGCTGTCTATGAGTTCCAGGTTATAAATTCCTTTTTTAGCCAGCATAAACTGGTTGATGGGGAATTCTTCTTTACTTTTCGGGTTAGGATATACTTCGGAAGCCCAGGTGTCGCCACCAAAAGCAACGATTCCCTGATCGGCAAGCCATTTTGCTGCATCCATTCCTATGCCGGGTTCTGTTTCCAGAAATTGTTGATTGTTTTTACCAATTAATTCAAGCCATCCGGTGTTGAAAAGAACGATATCACCTTTTCTCAGAGTAATTCCTTGTTTCTTTAAAACGGATTTAATGTCTTCAACCGTAAATTCTGTTCCTCCCGGCACAATTGATTTTCCATAATGAGCCGTCATATCAAGCACTACACCGCGGGTAACGAAAGGAGGTACTTTTTCAACACCCAGTTTCTTTACGCCTTCTACGGTTACGAAATCTGTTGCCTTGTTTCCGTTATAGTAAGTGTTGTCAATACCAATGTGTCCGATACCGTTCAGTTGTGTTCCAACTCCGGTCCATCCGTTGACCAGTTCATCATTGAAGGTGAATTTATTCGGTCCTATACTTTTTCCGCCCTGTTCTCCGGGTTGGATATTGTATAAATTGAAACTTCTGTGTCTGAAAGCAGGCAGGTTTTTATCAATAGGAACGGCAAGTGCTAACGTTTTACCTTGTTTTACCAGTCCCAGTGCTTGTTTTACAACTTCCGGTGTTAACAGATTGGCTGCTCCAATCTCATCTTTCGCACCGTAAGCCGAAGGATACCATGATTGATCTTCAGGATTGACGAGTGTCTGAGCTTTTAGATTAATGCTGTTGATAGTCAATAGTGTAGCTAACCCGAACATTCTGATCAGATTATTTTTCATTTTTAAAAAGATTTGGGGGTTAAAAGAGGGAAGCAGAAAGCTGGAGGAGGAAATTTATTGATGCCGGATAAGAGATGGATTAGTGTACAATTCAACTCCAATTGTCATTCCGACGAAGGGAGAATTTCATTCTTCCAGCTTCCTGCCTTTTATATTAAATTTTGTTCAAAGCAGAACCGATAAAGTTCAATTCTTCCTGTGAAAGGTCAATAGACATTGCTTTTGCGTTTTCAATAGCTTGCTGTGCGTTTCTTGCCCCTGCCAATACGACTGTAATCGCTGGCTGCAGCGTTGTCCATCTTAATACAAGCTGAGAAAGGCTTGCTCCTTTTTCCTGAGCGATAGGTTCTATTTTTTCTAAGAACGTTTTCACTTTATTCAGATCAAACTGAGAGAAATATCCGTTTCTGTGGTCGTTATCTTTCAATTGGTTTTCTTTGAAGTATTTACCGGTTAAAAGACCTCTTTCCATAGGGCTGTACACAATAATTCCTGTGTTACTTTCCAGAGAATAAGGTACGAGATCGTTTTCAATAGCGCGGTTCAGCATGCTGTAAGAAACCTGGTTGCTGGCAAGTTGCAAAGTTCTGTTGGCTTCTTCCATCTGAGCTACACTGTAATTGCTTACTCCTGCTGTACGGATTTTTCCCTGCTGGATCAATAACTCCATAGCTTCCATAGTTTCGGAGATAGGCGTTGTGCTGTCCGGCCAGTGAAGCTGTAAAAGATCAATATAGTCTGTTCCTAGTCTTTTTAAGCTCTCTTCAACTTCTTTGATGATGTTTTCTTTAGAAGCCAATTTATAAACGGGAAGAGTCTTTCCTTCATCTTCTGCATCAAAGAAAAATTCTCCTTTGCCGTTATTGCTTCCGTCCCATACCAATCCGAATTTTGTTAAAAGCTGGATTTTTGAACGGTCTTTTCCTTTGATGGCTTCACCAATCATTTCTTCACTCAGTCCGAAACCGTAGAATGGTGCGGTATCAATAGAAGTTACTCCGTGATCCAATGAAGCGTGAATAGAATTGATGGAATCCTGTTTTTCATTACCGCCCCACATATTTCCACCAATAGCAAAAGCTCCGTGTGTGATAGTTGATAATTCTAAATCTGTATTTCCTAATTTTCTATATTCCATTTTGTTTGTTTTAAAATTGTTGTTGTAAACCACCCCGTCAAAAATTCTTTGAATTTTCGCCACCCCTCCAGAGGAGGGGAATTCTCTCCGTTTCAATGGTGACACTTTTAAGAACTTTTCGGATTTAAAAAGAAATAAAATGTTCTTTTCTGTATTCTGAATAGCAACTTATTTTTATTGAAGTGTCTGAAAACAGTTGTGACTGTTGTGGTTAAAAATTGCTTGTTATTTTCTTAATTCTTTTGCGATAGCTTCTCCAACGCTTTTTGCAGATTGTGGATTCTGTCCTGTGATCACTCTCTGATCGGTTATCACATGATTCTGCCAAAGCCCGGATTTTTCAAATTTCGCTCCTCTTTCTTTCAGTTTATCTTCCAGTAGGAAAGGAACTATGTTGGTTAATTTTACTTCAGATTCCTCTTCATTGGTAAAAGCATTGATCTTTTTACCTTCTACAAGATATTTCCCGTTATTCAGTTTGATATTCACCAAACCTGCAGGGCCATGACATACTGCGGCTACAATTCCTCCGTTTTCATAAATTTTGGAAGCGATATCTGACAGTTCTTTATTGTCTGCAAAATCCCACATCGCTCCGTGTCCTCCTGCATAAAAAATGGTTGAGTATTCTTTGGGATTCACCTGTGATGGCGTCATAGAATGATCAATCTTGTTTTTGTACTCCTTGTTTTCCCAGAATTCCTTGTTGACAGGATCTTTCAAATCGAAGCCGTCTACCGGAGGAGTTCCGCCTTTCGGGCTTACAAAGTCAATTTCATATCCCGCTTGGTGAAGAACTTCCCAAGGGTGAGAAACTTCTCCCAGATAATATCCTGTATCTTCACCGGTACTGCCTTTTTTATCATGGCTGGTAACAACAAATAAGATTTTCTTTTTCATATTCTTTGATTTTTTGGTTTGTGCCTGAACGAATCCAATCGTAAAGACTGCCAGCATTAACAACGCTAATTTTTTCATAATTAAATGATGTTGGTAAGATAAATCTGTGGTTTTTCCTGAAGCTTTTCATCTACCAAAGCTCCGAAAGCCTGGATATAAGGCTGCTGATTGTGCTGATCCAATCCTTCTTTACTTTTCCAGATTTCGTAGAAAACAAATTCATTTTTGTCTTCAATTCCCTGATGAAGACTGTAAAGTTCACATGCTTCTTCTTTTCTTGTTTCTTGTACCATATTCTGTAGAACTTCCAGTACTTCTGCCTGATGTTCTGCTTTGGCTTTTATAATCGCTGTAAGATGAATTTTCATAATTAAATAAATTTTTCAATTGAGTTATAAATAGGTTTCCAATCCAGTTCTGCTTTCGCTTTATCCGAACTGCATCTGCTGTTGGATGCAAATCCGAAATAACCTCCTGCAGGACCGAATTTATCAACTGCTTCCTGTATACTTAACGATTCTGCAGGTTGTAGTCTGTATTTTTTACTGATGTTTTCTGCAATGTTTTTTAAAGAAGAGGAACCGTTTTCTGCATAATAGATGGAACCTCCTTTTGCTTTTTCCAATGCGAGTACATACAAATCTGCGAGATCTTCAATATGTAAGTTTGACCAGATATTTTCGCCTTCACCAAAATAAACTCCATGCCCTTTTTCCTTAGAAAAGTTAATAAGAGCCGGGATCTGGATACTGTCTTTTTTAATTCCCAGACCTTCTCCGTAAACCATGGTAGGAACAATAACAATACTTCTTATGCCTTTGTTTGAAGATTGCAGTACATAATTGTTGATCAATACTCTTGATGCCATTTCGAGTCTTGGCTGTAAAAGGAAATCTTCTCTGAAGATAAAATCACTTTTTTGACCATTTTCTTTTCCTCCAAAAATAGCAGAGCCTGAAGTGAATATAAACGTTTTCTCACTTCCTTCCAATGCTCTGATAAAGTTATCTGCTGTATAAGCATCATCTGCTGAATCTGCATTATGAATAACTGCATCCACACCGGAAACTGCTGTTCTGATAAGATCTTCATCATGGATATTCCCCACAATGGTTTTGATTCCTAATGATTCCAGTTCCTGAACGTGAGCTTCATTACGAACTAGGCCTGTCACTTCATAATTCCTGTCTAGGAGTTTTTTTGCGATAGTTCCGCCAATATAGCCGGTAATACCTGTGATCAGTACTTTTTTCATGATACCAATTCCGGTTTCAATTCTTTTTCAAATACATTTCTTACGTGCTCTCTGTACAATTTCATATCACGCTCTACATTGGCATTTTTCTCTACATCATGAAAGTGAAAGCTTTCCATTTTTTCTAACGAAACAAAGGCATTCATTCTATGGAATCCAAATAACGGGCCTTCATCCACACTTTTTTCGCTGAAAAATTCTCCGGGAAGCGTGAAGGCAGTTGCAGGAGCATTCCAGCTGGTAGTCAGCATATATTTTCTTCCTCCAAGCATTCCTCCTGTTCCGTAGTTGATTTCGGGGTTCTCAGCTTTTCTTCCGTCGCTCATATAAATTCCTTTGGCATGACCTGCTGTGAATACTTCGTCAATATATTTTTTCAATCCGTTAGGCAATTGGAACCACCATATAGGAGTGTGGTAGATAATGTAGTCTGCCCATACAAACTTCTCCACCTCTTCATTTTTGTCGTAGCTTTCACTTACATTGGTTATCTTTACTTCTACGTTGTCAAATTCTTTAAGAACGGCTAATGTATTGTCTGCAATAGTTTGATTATATTTTCCTCCGGAATGTCCGAAATTCTGTCCTCCGTTGATGATTAGTACTTTTTTCATTTTTTTATGATTGTTTAAATTTTACTCTGCAAAGTTATAACGGATGTGTGTATAATAAAAATAATATAAATTATAGAGTGTTATTATTTTTGTGATAGTTTGTTTTTTTTGATTGGGGTTATGAGGTCCGGGTTGCGGGTTGTGGGTTACGGGGTGTGGTTTCGAGGTTATTTTAACCAGCAGCTAATCATTCACAATTGATTTTGCACAGCAAAAATTGACTATTGATCATTTCCCTTTTCATGGTAAAATGTCATATTCTATTTGAACTGAAATTCCTTTCCGTCATGTAAATTTGTCTAATAAATTGAAGGAGAATGATACAGATAGCTGTTTTTAGTGATGTGCATGGAAATCTTCCGGCATTGGAAGTAGTGTTGAAGGATATTGAGCAGAGGGGAATCAGTCAGAGATTCTGTTTGGGAGATCTGGTAGATTTTGCACCCTGGGGAAATGAAGTGATAGAAAAAATAAGAAGTCTGAACATTCTCTGTCTGATGGGAAATCATGATGAAAGAATTGCTTTTGATATTCCTGTTGTTCCTTTATCCAAACATTCAGAAGAAGAAACCATAGCCAGATTCATTGCGATAGACCATTCAAAAAAACATATTACAGAATCAAACAAAAAATTTCTTTCAGAACTTCCTTTTCATTTAAGATTAAATTATAAAACAGGTAAAAAGCACTGGAATATACAGTTAGTACACTCCAGTCTTGAAAGCAATGATACCTACTTATATGAATCTGAGAATGATGAGGTTTTCACATCAATGCTGAAGAACGCGAATGCTGATCTCATAGTGATGGGGCACACCCATTTATCATTTAAAAAACAGTTTGAAAATAATACCTGGGCTGTCAATTGTGGTTCTGTGGGACGTTCTAAAGAAGACAACAGACTGGCTTCTTATCTAATACTGACTTTAGATGAGGAAGAAATTATTCCTGAAATTATACAGCTGCCTTATCCGATTGATGAAACTGCCCGTCAGATAAGGGAAAGCGGAATTCCGGATTATTATGCGTCATTTTTGAAACATGAAAACATATCAATATTATAATTATTTTGTAATTTTGCATTATAATATTAATAATTAAGTCATGGTTAATTTAGAATGGTATCGTACTTTTAAGGCGATCTATAAAACCGGGACATTGACAGGTGCTGCCGATGCTCTGTTTATATCACAGCCGGGAGTGAGCCTTCATTTAAGCTCATTGGAAGCTTATGTAGGATACAAACTATTCGACAGAACGGGTCGGAAAATGATTCCGACAGAAAGAGGAAAAGTATTATTTAACGCAGTTGCCGAACCTATTACCAAACTGGAAGATGTAGAGAAAAATTTTCAAAAATCGACAGAGAAGCATACTCCAACCATCAGTGTCGGAATGTGTTTTGAGACTTTTCAGACCACTTTGGAGCAATATGTTTCTTCACTACCTTTTAATCTGATTATCAGTTTCGGAGAATATCCTGAAATGCTGGATCAGCTGGATAAAGGCATTCTTGATCTGATCATAACTCCGAAAAAAGGATCTTCACCCAATATCGAACATGAAGCATTCTCGTCGGAACAAATTGTTCTGGTAGGAGGGAAGGATGTGGATAAAACAGCGTTCAATAAAGTGTTGAAGACAAAAGATGCGGAGCAGATAGAGGAGTGGCTGAAAAACGAAAAATGGTACGGAACTACCGGTGATATGGAACACCTTTTCCAGTATTGGATATTGAATTTTGGTCATAAACCGAATTTCCGTCCTAATTATATCGTTCCCAATATGAACTCAATCATCCGTTGTCTTAAAGGGGGGACAGGATTAGCCGTTGTTCCCGATTTTTTATGCAGAAATGACATTGAGAGCGGAGATATTCAGCTGATCTGGGAAGGAAAGAAAAAATTTGAAAATACTCTGTATTTCGGTTGTCGTAAGAAAACCAATTATCAAACAGAAATAGAGCATATTAAAGGCTTATTCCGTAAGGTGATGGCTTAATACAACCATATCTCTCATCTGTAAACCGTTTTCATAAATAGGATCCGGATAATTTTGAATAAAAAAATCTTTCAGGATTCCACTTTTGATGAATCCGTTTTTCTCATAAAATCTGATCTGTTGGAAGCCGGTATCCGATGTTCCAACAGTCAGTGTTTTATAATGATTTTCTTTGGCAATTTCTTTTGCTTTATTCATCAGAATACTTCCGATGCCTTTACTTCGGTAGCTTTCAATGACGGCAACATTTTTAATTTCCAGTTCAGTATCACTTTTTCTGTACAATGCCATCACCGCAATGCTTTCAGTGCCGTTATGCAGAAGATAGATGTCAGAATTGAAAATGTATTGATTAATTGCTTCCTGGGTTTCATCTGCCATCAACAAAAGAGGATAAGGAATTTCCTCACCAGAATGCAGCAGACTGAAGGTAAAATTTTCCATTTACAGACTCATATGAATAAGTGGATAATCTTTTCCTGAACCATCTTTTTCAGATCTTCCCGTCTTTTTGAACCCCATTTTTTCATAAAACCCGATGGCCTGAGGATTTTGTTCATTGACATCTACTTTCGTCAATCCGGTTTTCTCTTTCATAAATTGATAAAGCGTTTTTCCATAACCTTTTCCACGGGCATTATTATGAATGAAAAGCATTTCCAGATTGCCTTCTGCTACAGAAGCAAACCCTTTGGATTCATTATCTTCAGTAATTAAATAGACTTCCAGGTTAGGAAGGTAATCTCTTGGAATGGCTTCTTTGAAATAATTGAAATCCTCTTGAGCAAGAAAATCGTGCGTTGCTTTTACTGCTGATTCCCATATTTCCATAATTCTCGGATAATCCTCTGCTGTAGCCAATCTGATATGTTGTGACATGATTTTTAAATTTTAAGCAAAAATAGAGAAAATTGAGATGAGATGCGAGGAGAAGGGTGAATTTTGAGGCTAGAGGCTAGAGGCTAGAGGCTGGAAGTTAGAAGTTATAAGTTATAAGTTAGAAGTGGCTTGATAAGCTTTATCAACTACAATCATTCCCCTTCTCTGAAGGGGTGGATTTTTGCAAAGCAAAAAGACGGGGTAGTTTAAACATCATCTTAAGAACCTCATTAAATAACAATTTTTTAACAGGAACAGTAAAATTGGTAGGCAGGATTTTCAATTTTTTATTGCAAATTTGTTTATCACTTTATATTAATAATTAAAATAAAGATTTATGCAAAAGAAAACCTATATAGGACAACCTGTGGTAACATTAAATAACGGAGTGGATATTCCGGCTTTAGGATTCGGAGTATGGCAGATGGAAGATCTGAAAGAATGTGAAAATGCAGTCATCAAAGCTATTCAGACAGGATATAGAATGATCGATACGGCTGCTATTTATCAGAATGAAACTGCCGTAGGTGCAGCCGTGAAAAATAGTGGTGTAAACAGAGACGAACTGTTTATCACCTCCAAAGTATGGGTTCAGGATCATGGATACGAAAAGGCGAAAAGTGCTTTTCAGAGAACATTAGACCGATTACAGATGGATTATCTTGACATGTATCTTATCCACTGGCCATACGGAGATTTTCTGGGTACCTGGAAAGCTTTGGAAGAATTATATCACGGAGGAAAAATCAAAGCAATTGGAGTGTGCAATTTTACTGTAGAGAAACTTGAAGAATTAAAAGCAAGTTCAACTGTTTTACCGGTTATCAATCAGATTGAGCTGCATCCTGTTTTCCAACAGAAAGAATTACAGGTGTATGACAGGGAAAATAATATTGTAACACAGCCATGGAGTCCGCTAGGAAACGGTAATGCGAATCTTTTAAGCAATCCTGATCTGAAAGCCATTGCAGAAAAATATGGTAAAACCGTAGCTCAGGTAATCTTGAGATGGCATCTGCAGGAAGGATTTGTAGTGATTCCCAAATCTGTAACCCCTTCAAGAATTGAAGAAAACTTTAATGTATTTGATTTTGAGCTGACAGAAGATGAAATGAATGTTGTCCGTTCTTTAGATACAGGAAAAAGATTATTCTTTGATCCTAAAGATCCTGAATGGGAGCAAAAAATGCTAAATTCCGTAGCGGATATTTAATAAAAATAAAGAAAAAAAATCTTCCCACAGTTTTCAGTATTTCACAGGTTTCAATCTGTGTTTCTATGAGATCTGTGGGAATTGTATTTTTATTCAGGTGAGGAATATCATATCCCGTTGAAAATGAAGTATTCCTATTTTTTGTACCTTTTTAATTAAAATGATTTTTTATGTTCTGGCCGGATACCATCAGTAAAAAACTAGGGATACGATATCCCCTTATTCAGGCTCCGATGTTTGGAGTGAGCACCGTAGAGATGGCTGTTGCAGCTGCAAAAGCAGATTGTCTGGGATCGCTTGCACTGGCCGATCTTTCTGCAGATCAGTCTGTGGAATTGATCAGAGAAATGAAGACGCTGACTGATAAACCCTTTGCTGCGAATATATTTGTTCATCACATTCCTGAAGTGACTGATGCTTTAAAAGAAAAATATAGTAAAACCAAGCAGTTTATAGAACAGCTGGCAAAAGAAAATGGGATAGAAGTTTATCTTCCGGACCTTGAAACAATCAATATAAATGGCTATCATGAACAAGTGGATGCGATTATTGAAGAAAACTGTAAAATTGTAAGCTTTACTTTCGGAAATCTTGATGATCAGAGTATCCGGAAATTAAAGGAAAAAGGTGTCACCCTTATCGGAACATGTACTTCTGTAAAGGAAGCTTTATTGCTTGAAAATTCCGGTATTGATATTATTTGTGTTCAGGGAATTGAAGCTGGAGGGCACAGGGGAAGTTTTGAGGCTGAACATATTCCTCAGATTGGAGGGTTGTCTTTGCTGTCACAGATCTATGATCAGGTAAATGTTCCTTTGATCTATGCAGGGGGAATTTATGAAGCAAGGACCTTAAAGGCTGTGAAAGATTTAGGCGCACAGGGATTTCAGGTGGGTAATCTTTTACTGGCATCTCAGGAAAGTGCTCTTTTGCCTTTTGAAAAAGAACGATTGAAAAAAGTAACAGAAGATGAAATTGTTTTAACGAAGAGTTTCTCCGGAAGGTATGCCAGAGGAGTGAGAAACCAATTTATAGAAACAATAGAAAATTCAGAATATATTCTACCTTATCCTTATCAGAATAAGCTGACCAATGCTCTTCGTAAAGCAGCAAAATCTTTGCAAAATCCGGAATTTGTAGGAATCTGGGTAGGGCAGTCTATCCATCAGTACAGCGAACTTTCTACTGAAGACATTTTGAAAAAACTGATCGAAGCATGTGAAAGATAAAAACTGTATGTTTTAATTTGATGATAATTTTATATTTTCGTACATCAATATTCTTGACCTGACCAAAATATAAAACTAAAACCATAAATGAAATATTCAGAAGGAATTCAGAGATCGCTTCCATTCGGATATCTTTTTCTCGTTATCATGGGAATACTAAAAGAAAGTGTATTCTACTATCAGATCAATATCAATATTCTCAAGTATTCAACAATCATGGACATTCTGATAAGTCCGATTGCTACTTTAACAGCTCATCCCATTATATTGATTGCCCTGATTGGGGTTGTAGTATTTTCATTTGCTTTTCCCTCTTTTTTATCAAAACAAGCCAATAAAAATAAAAGTTGGGCATTACAAATGGCATCTCTCAAAGAACATGAAAACATGAGTAAGGAGGCTATAGAAAATCATTTTACCAATATGTTTGTGAGATTTCTGGCCATGATGTTACTGTCTTTCTTTGTAGGAATAGGATGGGGAGAAGGTCTCGGGCTTACGAGGAAGATCAAGGAGAATAAGCTTAAATATGACTATAAGTTAAACTATGGTGATGAAAGCTTTGACCAGGTACATCTCATAGGATCCAACAGTATGTATTATATTTATCTTGCCAAAGGAAATAAAACGATAAAAATAGCACCGATAGGTTCCATAAAAAGTATCGAACTGACGAATAACAAAAAATTGAGTGATAATTAGAGCGTATTCATAATAAAAAAGCTTCAGATTGAATTTCTGAAGCTTTTTATTTATTTTGTTAAGTCTAAACCGCCAAAATTTCCGGAACTCATCATGAGATAAACGCCATCCGTTTTATCCAATGTATTCCAGTAGGCATGCAGATCTTCAGCATTGGTGAAAACCTTCAGCTTCTCATTCTTGAATTTTTCTTTAATAAACTCAGGAGATATGGGTTCCATTCTCTTGATCTTCAGAGCATCTTCAGAGTAGAAAACAATAGCTTCTTCCAGACCGTCCATGGCGTGATCATATTGTTCAAGAAAAGCAGGGTTTAAGCTGGAATAGGTATGAAGTTCCAAAAATCCGTATTTCTTATCCTTTTTAAATTGCTCTGCGAAGGCTTTCACAGCTGCTTTCACCTTACTTGGTGCATGGGCAAAATCTTTGTAAAGCGTTCCTTTATCTTCTCTTTCTACTTTCTCAAGACGCTTGGATGCTCCTTTGAAGCTCATGATCGCCTCATAGAAATCTTCGTCCATAATGCCAAGCTGCTGGCAGATATGTCTTGCACCCTCAAGGTTCAACAGGTTGTGGGCTCCAAAAACAGAAAGAGGAACATCTCCCATTTCGGTTTTTAAATACACTTTACCGTTATTGATTTCGTATTCAGGAGTTTTGTAAGGGATCTTTCTGAAATAATTCTCTGCATTTTCCACTACCTTCACCACTTCCGGATCTTCTTCATTATACACAAGAACTCCGCCTGCTGTAATGCTTGCTACAAACTTTCTGAACTGCTCGATATAATCATCAAATGTTTTGAATACATTGATATGATCCCACGCAATACCGCTCATTAAAGCGATATTAGGCTGATACAGTAAAAATTTCGACCGAAGATCAATAGGAGAAGAAAGATATTCGTCACCTTCCAACACCATGAAATCATTATCCTGAGTCAGTTTTACCATACAGTCGAAGCCTTCAAGCTGTGCACCTACCATAAAATCCACATCTTTCTGATGAAAATTCAGTACATGAAGAATCATTGAAGTAATGGTAGTTTTACCATGTGATCCTGCAATAACAACTCTGGTTTTATTTTTAGACTGTTCGTACAGGAATTCAGGATAAGAATATATTTTCAGGCCCAGTTCTTTTGCTCTTGCCAGCTCAGGATTATCCTGATGTGCATGCATCCCAAGAATGACAGCATCAATATCCGGAGTGATCTTTTCCGGGAACCAGCCCATTTCATGAGGCAGAATTCCTTTCTTTTCCAACCGGGATTTTGAAGGCTCAAAAATAGCGTCATCAGAACCTGTCACCTGATATCCTTTGTCTTTTAATGCGATGGCGAGATTATGCATGGCGCTTCCGCCAATAGCAATGAAGTGGGTTTTCAATTGTATTTACTGTTTTTTAACATTAGTATTAATGATCTGCTGGAAAGCTTCAAGAATATTGTTCCAGTTGGTCTGATAGTTCGGAATAATCATACTTGCATCAGTTTTACTGCCTTCATTAGGTCCTTTCTTAACGTTGATGGAAGTTGAAATATTATCGTACAGTTTTTTACGGTCTTCCTGTATTCTTCTGAAATTATTCTGAGAAAGAACCTGATCCAGTTTCTTTAAATCTTCATCAGAAATCTTAAAATCCTGTTTGTATTTCTTACCCTGTCCTTCAAAAGAATAGTGTACAATATTCCCTTTGATCAGGAGATTTTCATAAACAGGAGCATAGCCTCCGCTTTTCGAATAGCTGATATCAAAATCCGAATAAATCTTTTGGCTGTTGCATGAAACTAATACTATGATTGCGAATAAGATTCCAAGTATTTTGTTCATAATTTTTAATTTACTTTAATTATTTGAGTCCTTTTGTTCTAATTTTTTAGCTTTAAGTTCTTCATCATAACTGTGTAATACATTGAAATCTTCTGTCTGCTCTATGGCAGTCATGATTTTCAATAAAATTTCCGGTGCTTTTTCATTATCATAATCAATATCCAAAGGAGCTTTGAATTCCATCGTAGGCTTCACACCGGTTACCTTCACACGGAGTCCTTTTTTATCAAAAGCTCTTCTGAATCCGTTTATTTTGATTGGAATCACAATAGGACGCTGATTTTTCACCAGTTTGGCTGTTCCTCTTCGCCCCTGTGCAAAAGCCGATGTAGTTCCTTGAGGGAAAGTAGCTACCCAGCCATTGTCCAATGCTTTCATAATATTATCAACCTCGCTCATATCTACCATTCTGTTGACATTTTTTCCTTCAGCTCTCCAGGTTCTTTTTACAGTTACAGCACCTGCAATTTTAAAAATTTTAGGAAGAATACCTTTGTTCATGGTTTCTTCAGCTGCTACATAATAAAAATCAATCTTTGGGTTCAGCAGATAGATCGGGTTTTTTATCGTATCTAAATATCCGTTGTTTACAGCACAGAAGGCATGGTACATTGCTGCCACATCCGCAAAATACGTCTGATGGTTGGATACAAAAAGTACGTTAGAGTCCGGAAGATCCACAAGGTGCTCTGTACCGGTTATTTTTAACTTATTAAAGCCATTGAATCTTCTGTAAGAAACAATACCTAAAATAAAAATAATAAACCTTTTCAAAAAATAAGGAGTTCCGAATGCATCGGTGAAAATATTTTTCTTCGCCATCTCTCAATTAAACACGGTAGTGCAAAGTTACATTTTTTTCAGCAACTGACTGAATTCACTTAATATCATCGCTGTAGCTCCCCAGATGATGTATCCGTTGAAATTAATGACAGGAACATCATGTCCGCCCGCACTTGGCAGAGCCATAATTTCCGGGGTGTCCGACAGATTTAAAAAGGAGGTGATAGGAAACTCTATGGTTTCCACAGCTTCTGTCTGCTGAAGAACAAAGGCCGGATTCTTTTTAGTATAAGAGATATAGGGGTATACATAAAAATTGCTTGGCGGAATATAAATAGGAGACATTTCTCTGATAATCCTTACATAATGTTTATCGATTCCGATTTCTTCAGAGGTTTCCCGAACTGCAGTTTCAGCAAAATCCCTGTCCATTTCCTCACGCTTTCCTCCAGGCAGTGATATCTGCCCGCTGTGTCTGTCGTGCTCATTAATCGTTCTTTGAATCAATGGAAAATACCACTCGTTATCTTTCAGGTATAAAACAATATTGACAGCCGCAAATTTGGGATTCTTTGACAATACTTCATCATACGTAAAAACAGGGCGGTAGGGAGGTGAAAATACTCCATGTGCGTGTTCACCGGGAAGTTCTACGCTTTTTATTTTTCTCAATAAATCTTTTCCAAAATTTTCCATAGCTCAAATTTAGCAATATATCTTGAAGAAATAAATGCCTTAACATTAATTAACCTATGAAAATAGCAGGATTAAAAGCTCTCAACCCTTAATCTGACAGGGAGGTTATTGAACTAAAATAACAGGGATATGCTTTACCTGAAAATTAACAGAATTGGCAATGAAACAAAATTCATTGGCTTTATGATGGAGCTGTTCTGCTTTTTCTTTCATAGATTCTTCAGCGACAGTTACAGTAGGATGCAGAGTTACTTCTGTAAAATGTCCGCTTCCACTGGCTGTTTCTTCCATAATTCCTGTTGCTTCATCAGTATAGTCTGTAACAATAATGCCTGCTTCTGAACAGAAATGAAGATACCAAAGCATATGACAGGAGGAAAGTGAAGATAAAAACATTTCTTCGGGATTATATTTTGCTTTATCACCGCGGAATGCAGGATCTGATGATCCTTCAATCACAACTTTATTTTCTGCAGAAATAGTATGACTTCTTTCATAATCTCTGTAACTGCTGGTTCCTGTTCCCTGGTTTCCTGTCCACTGAACGGTAATTTTGTAATGGTGATTTTTCATATTTTAAAGATAAAAGATAAAAGATAAAAGATAAAAGATAAAAGATAAAAGATAAAAGATAAAAGATAAAAGATGTTGTCGTTAAAATTCAATAGGGGTGGGCTTTAGCCCAGCCTAAATAAACAAAAAACATCCATTGGCTTTAGCCGAAACTTATAGCAAGAAAGATAATAAAAAAACCTCCAGTACAACTGAAGGTTTTAAATTTTTTAATTAGAGAATTCTATCAATTCTTCTTTTTTGGCATTGTAGATTTTGTATTCTAAATATTTAAAAGAATCTCTTGGAACAATGGTTACCCATTTTTTGTATTTGATAAACCATTTCATCTGGATACTTTTAATGCCTTTTGTAAGGTAGGCTTCCACAAATGGGTGTACATGCAGGTAGACTTTTCCTTTTTCTTTCTGCAGGATGTTTCTTAAAGTTTCACCCATTCTTTCCACGATAACAATAGGAGCTACAATTTCTCCGTCTTTGTTCGGGTTTTCTTCTTTGGTGTCGATCTGTTTTTCCGGACGGTTTCTCTGTCTGGTGATCTGGATCAGACCAAATTTACTTGGAGGAAGGATTTTGTGGCGAGCCTTGTCGCGCTTCATTTCCTCTTTCAGATGCTCGTAAAGATCTCTTCGGTGATCAGAATTCGGCATATCTATGAAATCGATAACGATGATACCTCCCATATCGCGGAGGCGAAGTTGTCTTGCGATTTCTGTAGCGGCCATTTTGTTCACTTTCAGTGCGTGCTCTTTGTTGACAGCAGTTCCGGTAGTAATATTGTTTCCGGAGTTGACATCTACTACGTGAAGTGCTTCTGTGTGTTCAATAACAAGATAGGCTCCTTTGGAACTCGGAATGTTGACGTGTTTTCCGAAGCTCTGTTTAAGCTGTTTTTCAACATTGTAATATTCCAGAAGGGGAATATGAGAATCATAAAACTGGACAATGTTTTTCTTTTCAGGAGCAATTACTTCAATGTAATTTTTCATTTCGTTGACCATTTGCTCGTCGTCGCAGATGATATTCACGAAGTCCTGATTAAAATTGTCTCTTAAAATAGCTGAAGCTTTGTCTTCTTCGCTTAAAACTTTGGACGGAACTTTATTTCTCTGGATGTTTTTGAAAGTGCTTTCCCACTTCTGAACCAGCTGATTCATGTCATTATGCAGGTCCGCTACTTTTTTTCCTTCTGCTACCGTTCTGATAATCACTCCGAATCCTTCAGGCTTAATGCTGTCGATCAGAGTTCTCAGTCTTTCTTTTTCCTCAGAGCTTCTGATCTTTTTGGAAATAGAAACTTTATTGTCAAAAGGAATTAAAACCAGGAAACGTCCTGTTAATGAAATCTGGGTAGAAATTCTAGGGCCTTTGGTAGAAATAGGTTCTTTCGTAATTTGTAAGAGAACTACATCGTCCTTGGCAATTACTTTGTCTACCGTTCCGTTTTTGTCTATTTCGGGTTGTATCTCGAAATTCTTTAAGCTCGAAGTGCTTTGTTTTTTAGAAATAGTATCTTTTAAAAACTTTCTGTATGTAAGATACTGCGGTCCCAGATCCTGGTAATGCAGAAATGCATCTTTGTCATATCCGATATTGACGAATGCTGCATTCAGATTGGGTGCCAGTTTTTTTACTTTTCCTATAAACAGATCTCCAACTATAAAATCGCTTTTGTCTTCTTGCTCATGAAGTTCACATAGTCTTCCGTCTTCCAGCAGCGCAATCTTTGTAAGATCATCTTCATGCGAAACTATTAGTTCTTTCTTCATTTTTTAATAAGATAAAATTGTTAAGATTATAGGAAGTGGATGTTTTTTATCGATTAATTCATCTATTAAATATAAGGATTTTGAATGAAAACCATTATATGTTTATTAAAATAATATTTGAAACCCTCCGTTTTCCGCGGAATCTTATAGTTGCAAACAAAAATATAGTTAGTGAACTTTAAAAATTTAAATCCACCAACTATATTATTATATTGTAAATCTCGAGAAAAAGAGATTATTTTTTCTTATGTCTGTTTGCTCTTCTTCTTTTCTTTCTTTTGTGAGTAGCAACCTTGTGTCTTTTTCTTTTCTTTCCGCTTGGCATAATTTTAATTTTTTAGTAACTAGTTAATATTCAGTTAATGTTCTTATTTTACTGCAACTTTAGTTTTTACTTTCTCAACAAAAGATTTTGAAGGTTTGAAAGCAGGAATGTTATGAGCAGGAATCTCAATTGCAGTGTTTTTAGAAATATTTCTTCCTGTTTTAGCAGCTCTTGTTTTAATGATAAAAGATCCAAAACCTCTTAGATAAACGTTATCCCCATTATACATAGAAGTTCTGATCTCCTGCATAAAAGCTTCTACAACTTTCTGTGTTTCATTCTTTTCTGTTCCCAACTTATTTGAGATGGTGTTTACCAATTCTGCCTTTGTCATTTCCTTATTTTAATTTTAAATTTTAGGTGTGCAAATTTAGTTAAAAAAATTGAATACTAGCAAATTAGTGGCAAAATATTTTTATTCAAAGAGTTGGACTTTTTATGTATACACTATATTAAGCAGGGGTAATGATAATTTAACAATAAAATAATACAGCCGGATAAAGGTACAAAAATTTGATGAATAAAATGTAATGAATCCTTGTTGCAGCAGGCTTTACAGCGCTTTATAATCTTGAGCATTACATTTTGAAACCCTCTTATCTGTCCCCATCCATCTCAAGGAATTGATTTTTTTAAATGAATCAAAATTTTTTATAAACTGGAGTTATAGTATCCGTTTTCTACACAAAAACGAATAAGGTGAAGCTTGGTTTTTAAACCCAGTTTTTCTGTTAGTCTGTTGATGTAAGTATCTATGGTTCTGGTGCTCAGATTGAGCTTTTCAGCAATTTCTTTATTGCTGAATCCTTCATAACAGAATCTCATAAGCTGTATTTCTGCCGGTGAAAGCTCTTCCTGCCCTTTTTTCTGCCTGTCCATATACTCCTGTACGGCAAGTGGCTGCTGTTCCCATTCTTTGGAATAAGCCTGATAATCAAAGTCTTCAGAAGCAATGCTTCCTTTGATAATATCCTTTATAATGGTACTTTTTTTCTGACAGTAATAGATATTGGGAATCTTGGAAAGGATCTCGGCCATATCTTCCTGATAGGTGCCGGAATAGGTGATGATAGGGGTTTCTGTATTGTTTTTTCTGATGTACTTAATGGCTTCAATCCCACTTAATACCGGCATGAAGAGTTCAATAATGAACACATCTTCCTGTCTTCTGTAGATTCTGTTTACCAGTTCATGCCCATTGTTACAATCATTCAGAAGCATATAGAAAGGATTTTCCATAAGGGTTTTGATCATTATTTTTTTAAAATAAAAATCACTGTCTGCAATGGAAAAACGTACGGTATTAGATAATATTTTACTCATTCTTAATATCGATTTGGCGAATGATATTTAAAATTTAGAGGTCTAATTTATGAAAAACTTATCAAAGTGAAAATTAATATTAATTTAATCAGGGTTTTCACGAAACGGACCTGGGGGAAATTACGTATTGTGCATAAAAATTTTTTTTTATATTTTCACAGGCCAAACAAATCGCAAATTATGTCTTCTAACAGGGAAAAAAAATTAAACAAATCTGACGTAAGAACGGGCATTTGGAAGTTTATTCTGTCATTTGTCGTTTTGTCGGTTGTATCTTTTGCTTGCTTATTTCTCTTCTTTAAGAGTTATGATATACAGCGGGAAGGAATTAGCCGTGAAGCCGAAGCCTATAAAGAACTGATGCTTCGAAGTGACGTGCTAAAGGATCACATTGATGATATTTACGACAAAATGAACCAGCTTAGCATTAATAAGGTGGAGAATGAAGTGTTTCTCAGAACCAGTATCATGGACAATGTGAGAGACGCCAAAAACATTATGGGTAAAGACAGTGTACAGAGCTTTAAACATTATGCTGTACTGATGAAACAGATTGTACCGATGATGACTTTAAAAGCCAAGATCATTGAAGTGGAGTATCAGAAGAAAACGGTTTTAAGAGACCTTGATGAATGTATGGGCAAAATCAAGGTAACCAACAATGAACTGAGAAAAGACCCTACAAGAAATTTCACCGGAAGTAAAAGAAGAAGATAAAAAGAAAAGATATGCAAGGACAAATCACATTATCTAAGAAAGAAAGGCATTATCAGTTTTTTTATTTGATACTGATGCTGGTAACTGCAATGTTATTTTTGGGAGTGATCTTTTTAAAAGGATTTGTATCTCCTTTTTCTGACGAAGATGTAAGAGGAATTCAGAATCTTGAGCAGAAAGCAGAATTTGAACAACACCAGAAAGTTGTTCTTCCCATCATGGACAGTACGTACACCATGATCACTAAACTTACGGACGACGGGCCGCAGCCTTTTATCGAAAACAATATCCAGCTGGGTGTTAACGACCTTAACAGCTATTTCAACAGTACTGACGTTGTGGATATCCGCAAAGATGCTTATCCACAGATCGCAAAATTTTATAAAATGTATTTTGATGACAAAAAAGTCATTTCAACCACCTCTGAAGATATTAAAATTTTCCAGAAACAGGTAGATGAATGCAGAATCGGATTCAAAGATAAGCAGAATAAGCTTTATCAGCGCGAACAGGATCTGAAAGCAAGAATGCAGTAAGCAAATAAATACTAGGAATTTTAAATAAAACACATCACAATTACTAACTATGAATTATTTTCAAAAGAACAAGAAAAACATTATTATCGGTGTTATTGCAACTTTGCTGATCGCAGCATTGGTTGCTCTGTGGCTGCAGAAAAAGGTAATACATTCAGCCGATGATATTGTTGGGGTGGTTTATCCGTCTTCGCTGGCGGTAGGAGACACACTTTTATTCGAAGATAAAACCCAGTTTGCGAAAACCAAAAGATGGAATTTCGGGGATGGGACAACTTCAGATAAAAACAGTGGTATTCACTTCTATAATAAACCAGGGTACTATCAGGTAAGTTTGATCGTTGACAACAAGTACACGAAATCTTTCCCTGTAATGGTAGGCGCAAGAAGCGTTCAGAAACCAAAAGATACTGCAATGGCAAAAACAACGATCGAAGCTGTGAGCCAGGCAATGCAAAATGAAAATGTGACTTTCCGTGCTGTTTCTGATGCCAAACAGTTTGCATGGAAATTCGGTGAGTCCGGAAATACAGATGCTAAGGACAAATTTACCATCTATTCCTATAAAAAACCTGGAGAGTATCTGGTGACTCTTTACACAGAACAAAGCCAGGATCCTATCTATCACCGTATCAAAATTCTTCCGGCTTATGATGCTCTTGCAGAAGATGAAGTTTCGGTAGAAGACTCTTATGCAAAAGTAGATAGTGATTTCAAATATCACCTGCAGCAGATTGCTAACGGAAACAGCTTCAATATGCATTACAATTACCTGTTGAAAACGTATCTGTGTAACAATGAAAATACTGTTGTAAAAGTAAATGACAGCAAAGTCAATAATTTCTACATGTATTGTGCAGGCCTTCAGTTTGACAAAAATACGGTGATCCAGACAGTAAAAGTAAATCTGGATGACACGCAGAACTGTGTAACTAAAGTAGATATTAATCAAAGCAAATAATTTCGTCCGGTCTTACGGATGTGCCAATCATAAAAAGATTAAATAGGATGAAAAATAAATTTCCTCTAGCAGCATATTATATAGGGTTATCAGTATTATTGACGAGTTGCCAGGTAAAGCTGCCGTCAAAGAAAACCCCGGAGCCTTCACAGTATGGGCAGGTGGATGCTTCACCTGTCGTTAACGGGTATCCAAAAAAGTCAGTTCCATGGATTGTTATTTCAGACAGATCCAGAAATACAGCTTATTTGGATAAAGATGATGAGAAGTCTTACAAAGAAGTGAAATTCCTTGAACCTTTAATGGTTCTGAAACATAGAGACGGAATGGTAAAAGTAGCGGAATATGTTCCGGATGCTTTAATGAAAAAAGTTTCCCCAAAATCAGTCAAAACATACGGCTGGATTCAGGAATCTGACCTCCTTCTTTGGAATAATGCTTTAAAAAGCGAAAAAACAGGTTATCCTGTAAGAGTTGCCGTAGTACCTAACAACAGCGAAGTTATCAGAAATGCTGAAAGATACTACAAAAACGACTCTATTATGGTGTTTAATTCACCAAGCCTTATTGAAACAGCCAACGTGAAAATTCCTAACGGACAAATTGTATATGTGTACAAGATGGCCGAAAATAACAAACGTTTCCTGGTAGGTAAAAAACCATCTGTTGATATGGACAGTATCAACAAAGGGCTTTATGGCTGGGTAAGCTCCAACGTGATCTCCAGCTGGGGAGAACGTTCTGCGATCAGACTTAAAAATACAACAGGTATTAACGATACAACATTGGGAATTCATGAAGGACATCCGGGAGGATCTGCATCAGATGCGGCCAACAAAACAGCCATCCTTCTTACTGATGTAAATAAGAGAACACAACTGGAAAATATTTTTCCGGTAAATCTTCCTTTAGAAGAAGCTCCGACTCCGGATACCAAGACAAAATATTTCACCAATATTTTAGATTACAGTAAGAACTTTGTATCCAATGTTCTGGGGGAACCCATCTATTTTGACCGCTACAGAGAAATCACAGAAAAAGATAAGAATATCAATATTGTCTTTGCATTGGATGTAAGTGCCGGCAATGCACCTTATGCACCTATTGTAAAATCATTATTACAGGATCTTCAGCTTAGATTTGAAAAACCTTCTTATTTCAGCAATGTTAAGTATGGTGTGGTTTTATACAAGAACAATCCTTGCGGAGATAATGTTTCGGTATCCAATTTAAGCACAGATTACAGCAAGATCACCACATTTATTGATCAGAAAACAAATGAAATGAACTGTGCAAGCAATAGCGGCTACCAGCCGGTAGGAGAAGCTCTTACTGCAGCAGGAAACCTTCTTTCAAATGTACCTGATGAAACCAATATCGTTGTTACTGTAGGAACTTCTGCCAACCAAAGCGGAAATATGTACAGTGTAATCAGTTCATTAACGCAGGCCCAGGCAAGATTAATCATGTTCCAGACCAGTGCAAGATCATCCGATACTTACAATGATTTTGTATTGATGGCAGAAAATGTGGTTACCAATACTGCCAAAAATATTGCTGAGCTTAAAAAGCAGAAGATCATCAACCAAAATGATGTTTTAACCAAGAATAATTTCAGCCTTGTAGAAGGAGATACAGGATTCTTCTCTCTGGCTTATCCTAAACAGAGTATGTCTCAGGGATTCGTTATTTTCCCTAAGAAAGGAGACATTACCACTCCGGGATTCCTGAAAAAATCAGTTGACAGCCTTATTGCCCAGGTTACTTTAGATAATCAGACTATTGATAAGTCTCTTAACGAATACTTCCATTCATCTGTAGGAGCAGGTAGAACAGATGTGGATTTAAAATATAAATACCTGTACCCGGGACTTACCAATCCGGTTTCTGCCGGAATTGCAGCACAGTTGATCAACTACGGAAGCCCATTCCTTGTAAAAGGATATATCCCGAAAGATCTGAAAGATTTTACGCCAGGAATAGAAAAGGGAATCCTTATTTCCGAATCGGAATATGATAACTTAAAAGCGTTCTACACAGAAGTTTACAGAAATACCCAGGCGGATCGTGCAGACTTTAATCAGGGGAGAGCTATTAAAGAGTATGTTAAATTACTGAAGAAGTATAATCCTACGATAAAATTCTTAGATAAAGGAGCACTTTATGAGCTGCCAATGTCTTATGCAATCGGAATGAGTACAGGGTTTGACCTTTCTGAAGAAGAACTGATGGCTAAATATAAGCTGAAAGGCTGGAAAAAATCAAAAGTTGTTCCTGGTGAAACGGTGAAAAACTATTTCCAGCACTATAAAAACTTAGCAGACAGAATGCTTGCCAACAGAAACAACCCGGCTGTAAAAATTCAGCAGAACGGACAGACTTTCTACTGGCTTAATGAGTACTTTACTCCATCCAGAATTCCGAGCGAACAACCGGAATACACAAAGCATTAAAAAACATTTTTTTATAATATCAAAAGCAGGAGTATCTACTTCTGCTTTTTTTCTGCTGTAGAGCGAGGCAATATATTGATTACTTTTTAAACCTTAAACCTTAAACTTCTAACCCCTAAAGTCTGTTTATTTCTCTTTAATGTGTAAAATTGTCTTTTATCTAAAAAGAGAGAAATAATTTAAAATACTGTATTAATGGTAGTTATATTAGGGTTCGTAAATCCATTGTCGTAGAATTACGACAAGAAATCGTAGAACTACTACAAAATCTCAGATTTATAGTGAAAAGTTTTTTTTAGCGGAAAAGAGCCTCTATATTTGCTGAACAATCACCGAATCACAAAATATTACTAACGATTAAATTTACTAATCATGGCCGAAAGAAATTCAAGAGGAATCTTAAAATTCAATAATGGAGAAGGACAGAAGCTGTTAAAAATGAATTACAGCGTTTCCAGATCTACAGACGTTTCAGGGCGTGTAGCATCAGATCCTTCTAACGCATTAATCAAGGTTACAGTAGAAGCTACTGAAAAATCAGATATCCTTGAAAGCTTACTAAACGGTAAATACAAGCCGACAGTAGGAGAGATTACTTTCAACAAATCTCATGAAGAAGGAACATTGATTACGCTGAACTGGCAGAACGGATACGTAATCCAGCACCAGGTAGATTTCGACGCCATCGACAGCAACAGTATGCTGATCAGCTTCGTAATCAGTGCGGAGACAATTGATTACGGTACTTCTCAATACGCTGGGCTATGGCCATCCAGCTAAATACTGACACACATTATCAACATTCATAAGAAGAAAGACTGTCCCTATTTAAGACGGTCTTTTTTTGCCTGAATAAAAAAAACTATACCTGAAAATTTCATTCTATAACATATTTATATAGTGTCTGTTATATAAATTTGTTATCTTTAATACCCAACACAAACACAAAGCATATGAAAACCGAATCAAAGACCAAAGGATCTTCTTTCCGTCCGTCACAGAATGCAGATGGGATATCCGAGAATCATCACGCAGGGATCAACCGGCTGGTTAAATTATCACTGGTTGTAGAAGGTAAAATTATTAAGTACTATAAACATTTCACTCTTAAACAAAAAGCGGGTCACCACCACGAATTCAATCTTATTCTTGCTCACGATGCTTTAGGAGATAGGCAGAGCCATACCCTTGAAGAAGCCAATAAATTTTTGGGAAAACGTCTTACGGCTGTTATTTCCTACAAAGATATTGAGAAGAGCCCGGAAAGAAATTTCGTTGGGATTATTACCAAAGTCGGATTCAGCCAGGAAAAAATGAGTCTGGGAAATATTGTGCTTTCCGGATACAGCCCAACGATCCTGCTGGACGGTGCTCCGCATATCCAGAGTTTTGGTGGCAGCCAACCCGTTAATATGGGAATCATAGCCAAAGAAGTAATACAACAGGGAATAGATAAAGAGCGTTTTGATATCAGGGTTGATACCAATGATTATTCTCAGATCATTTACAGCAGCCAGTATAACGAAACCCATTACAATTATCTGGCGAGAATGGCTGAAGCTTATGGCGAACAGTTCTATTACGATGGTGAAGTATTGCATTTCGGAAAGCTTCCTCCGCAGAATAAACCTATAAAACTTTTATATGGAAGCAATGCGGATAATATCAAAGTAGAGCTAAAAGCGGTTCATACAAAACCTCAGTATTATGGCTATAACAGCAGTAAAAATGAAAAACTGACCTCAGGAGAAACTCCGGTTGACCATTTGGGTGATTTAGCCCGTACAGCATACAATCATAACGATAAAATATATAAAACTCCGGCATTACAGGTTGCGCCTATCAAAGCAACAACGCATCTGGATGTGGAGCATTCTCAAAGAAGTACATCAGGAAGTGAGGCCGTTAATGTATTTTCAGTTTCAGGATCTACAACCGTTCCGTTTTTACATCCGGGATGTATTGCAGATATTCATATGAGAAAACAGGATAGTAATGAAACTTCCTATTTTACAAAGGTGATGGTGACAGAAGCTGTCCATGAAATTGATACAATTGGTCATTACACCGGAACTTTCGAATCTATTGCTGCAGACACGGGATTTCTGCCTAAACCGGAATTTACGGTACCGGCTGCTCAGCCACAGATCGCAACTGTTATTTCCAATACGGATCCGGAAGGTCAGGGAAGAGTTCAGGTAAGATTCGACTGGCAGATGAATGATAATACTCACTTTGTAAGAGTAATGAGCCCGGATGCAGGAGGAACCGATCAGATTACTCAAAACCGTGGTTATGTAGCCATTCCCGAGGTAGGCGATCAGGTAATGGTTAATTTCGTGCACAGTCATCCGGACAGACCGTTTGTGATGGGAGGAATGTTCCATGGCGGAATAGGCCTTGGCGGTGGAGCAGACAACCGGGTAAAATCTATACAAACGCGAAGCGGTCACAGGATCGTTTTCACAGAAGATGAAAGTATCATTATTACAGACAAAAGCGGAAATGAGATCCATCTGGATACAACCGGAAGTAATATTAATATCACGGCGCCGGAAACTATGACCCTGAACTGTAAGAATATGAACATCAATGTAGGAGAGAATATGACGACGACGGTGGGAATGAATAAGTCTGATAGTATCGGACTAAATAATACTGAGACTGTAGGCGCTATGAAACTTACTTCGGTCATAGGAAATGTAAGTACATTCATTACGGGTAAACTTACTGAAATTATTGAAGGAGATGTACACAGCGAAACAAAGAAGGAAAGAAATGAAATTTCAGAAAAGGAAATTAACATTACCTCCAATGCTTCCATCAACAAACACGCCCAGCAAGAAGTACAGAACAACAGCGGAGAGAGATCTAAAGCCTATTAATTATGAGCAGAACGAGAATTGTAAAAGGCACCTACAACAAAATCTCTCATGAAAATCATAATATGTATTCTCAGGAGAGTATTATTTCACGTGCCATGAAATGGATTTCTGAAAAGGGGAATGCTAAAGGAGTGAGTCATAATACGCCGCAATCTCCACCACTACAACAGCTTATACAATTGATTGTACAATTCAGACCGAACAAAAACTGGAAAGGAGAGTTTGGCTTTGACTGGATAAGATTGGCTGATACTAAACTTTTTAATGATAATTCATTTAAAAATATAGTTGCTTATCAATATTTTGATTCAACTTATGCAAAAAAGGTAGATAATTCTAACAGTAACTATGTTAATAAATATGATGGATCTTTTAAAGCTGATGAAGCTATGTTTAACAACCTTAAAAAAGAGTATAATCCCTTTTCCATCCCATGGAAAACCTATAAAGATAAATCAGGAAAAGAAATAGCTGAAGAATATTATATTCCATGGCTTTCTCTGAAAAAAGATAAAGAAGCAAAAATTACTTTCTTTGCAGAAATTAAAGATGAAGCAGATTATCTGGAGTTTACAAAATCTGATTACTTTAGTTTTACTCCTGATAAAATTGAGATTAAGGGGAAGAAGAAAATTTCATTAGATGATTTTGAGGTAACTATTAAATGTATTAAAGAATTTACCACAGATCAGACAATAGAATTAAAGGCATTTAAGGCTGAAAAAGGTACAACTATAGAAGCAATAGTGGGAAAAATAAATGTCTGGGCAAATGATGTAACAAAGCATAAGAAAAAGGATGTTGTATTTGTCAAAATAAAAACTCCTGAAATAAAAATAGGAGATGGTGAAAGGGTACCAAGTGTAACAGATGAAAAAAAAAGAATTAATCAATATCTGGAACAAGCATATATACAACTTTCTGATTCTTCTATTATCGTAGAACTGGACCTTACTGCTGAAAAAGATTTCAATGATTTTATAACGAGCAGCCAAATTGATTCTGATAAGTCTAGTGGAGGCAAGTCATTAGATAGTTATTTAAAAAATAAATTAGAGAAAGCATATCCGGGTAAATACAATAAGCATTTTAAAGCTTTCTATTTTGCAGAGGACGGTTATAATGCAGGTGGAGGGCATGTATCGGGGTATTCAGCTCCCAGAGCTGATTATGTTGTAGTATTTAAAAGTAAAAATGACCAAACTGCAGCCCATGAATTTCTGCATGCTATGAATTTACCTCATACTTTTACCAATAAAGAAACAACTTCTGATGCATTGTTTACATATGAATTTACGAAGACTGACAATTTGTTAGATTATTCTCACCGTTTAGGGTCAGGTAATAATAGTAACAGGTGTTCATTATTTTATTGGCAATGGAAACAGGCTAACAATTCAATCAAATAGATATGAAAAAATTATTAGTAATAATCTCATTTAGTGTTTTTGCAACATGTCAAACCCAAATAAAACAAAAAAAAATGATGCCCCAAATAAATAATAAGTTTGAGAAATTTGATATTAAAACTTTCAATGAGAATATAAATCCTGATGAATCATTTATTTTATTAAAAAGTGCTGACGGTATTCAGCAATTACAGGAACAAAGTTATGGTTTTATTGATAGACTATTTTATCAGGAAAATCAATTTGTTCTTATAAAAAAATTTTATAAGAATTATAATTTAAAAGAAAAAGGGTTACTCTTCAATGAAGGTTCTCCAATTGGCATCTGGTATTATTTTGATGAATCAGGCAGGCTTATTAAAGAGGAAAACACAGATGAAGGGTATAGCTTTACTCCTGAAAAGATAGTGAAGTATTGTGAAAAGAATAAAATTAAGCTTCCGAAAGGGTATCATGAATCCGGGTTTTATACCCGGGTTAGAAAAGATTTTCTCAATGGTAAAAAAGTCTGGGTAATAGAATACCTTATCCAGGATGGAGATATTCAAAAAGTTATTTTAGATGGTCAATCTGGTGCAGAACTGGAGAAAAAAGTGGTTCCGTTCATAAGTAGTTAGTTAATGTTATAGTCTGGATATTTATAGGTTTATCAGAAATCATTAATTATGAGAAGATAAATCAAATAAATACACTAAGCATTTGAAGCTTTCTATTTTGCAGAGGAAGATTATAATGCAGGCGGGGCTGCATGCTATGAATTTACCTCATACTTTTACCAATAAAGAAACAACTTCTGATGCATTGTTTACGTATGAATTTAAAAAGACAGATAACCTGTTAGATTATTCTCACCGTTTAGGGTCGGGTAACAATAGTAACAGGTGTTCATTGTTTTATTGGCAATGGAAACAGGCTAACAATTCAATCAAATAGATATGAAAAAAATAATTCTAATGATGCTGATCACTGTATTTATACAATGTCAACCTCAAAAAATAAACAAAAGCATCGTACCAACAGTAGATAATAAATTTGAAATAATCAATACCGAAGAGGCAAAACGTATTATTATTAATGATAACAAAACGACAACATTTGTTTCTGCTAAAATCGGTTCTAGTTATACGGAATATCACAAGAATAGCTATTTTATGATAATTAAAAATTACTATCCTTCCAGAAATATTAAAAATAAAGGAATAGCTTTCAATGAAGGTTCTCCAATTGGTATCTGGTATTATTTTGATGAATCAGGCAAACTTACTAAGGAAGAAAATACAGATGAAGGATATAGTTTTACTCCTGAAAAGGTAATAATTTATTGCGAAAAGAATAAAATTGAGCTTCCGAAAGGGTATCATGATTCCGGGTTTTATACACGGGTTAGAAAAGATGTTCTCAATGGTAAAAAAGTTTGGGTAATAGAATACCTTATCCAGGATGGAGATATTCAAAAAGTTGTTTTAGATGGTCAATCAGGTACAGAACTGGAGAAAAAAGTGGTTCCGTTTGTAAGCAGTTAATAAATCTCTGAAAAGGTTAATCTTTTTTCTATTTTGGACGGAAAGAGATCCAGAAAAGTAATTTACTACAATATGTCACCATCAGAACTACGATTAAAAACAAAAAACACCGTTGTTACTTCTCTAATTGAAGAATTAACTATCTTTATATCGTTTAGAATAAATTAATTAATTTTAGCTTCACAAAAAGAACAAATTTTTATGTCTTGGCAATAGGGGTGAAAATTATAGATTAAAACCATCAAATCTACACAATAAACAGAACGCAAATATATTAATATAAGAAAATTATAAATGGGAGTACTAGTAACCAACGAAACAGTAAAGCAACTATTTCACATTGCTCAGTCGATAGCGAAGGAAAATTATAATGGAACTTATGGTGGCCCGCACATTCTGCAGGCTTTAATGCATAAAGATATCGGGCTTAATGAATTCCTGAAAAGTATAGATAAAGATCCGGGCTATTTCTACGAATGGGCAGATGTCCGTATTGAAGAATATCCAAAAACCAATCACCTTCCCGATGAGGTAGGGCAGGATGACGCCATTGATACCCTTATTGAAGAAGCTGATGATATCCGTTTAAAATTAGGATTGGATGAGATTACTCCCATCTGTATTCTTACCGCAATTGTAAAACCACAGGTGGTATTCTCATTGCAGCAGTTAAAATCACTTCCGTTGAGAGAACATGAGATCTTTAACCTGTATAGAAAAGATACTCCGTTTACCGTTGCAGAAGACGGAAATTTCTCATCATTATTTTCAAATGGTGCAGCAGATTATTCAGACTCTTCCTTTCCTTCCATTAAAAGCTATTGCGTAGACAGAACAGCGCAGGCGAGAAAAGGAGAAATCGAAAATATTATCGGCAGGGACAAAGAACTGAGAATGCTGGTGGAAATCCTTTGCCGAAGAAGCAAACCGAATGTGATCATCATCGGAGAGCCGGGAGTAGGAAAAACAGCTTTGGTAGAAGGCTTTGCTACAGAAATTATTAAAGGAAATGTTCCTGAAATGCTTAAAAACGGTACCCTTTTAGAACTGGACACCGGAGCATTATTAGCCGGAACTTCTTATAAAGGGGAAATTGAAGACCGTCTGAAAAAAGTAATCAATGAATGTAAGAAAATTGAAAAAGCCATTCTTTTCATTGATGAAATTCATACCCTTTTAGATCCTAAAGGAAGCATCGGAAACGTTGCCAACCTCCTGAAACCTGAGCTTGCCAGAGGCGAAATTACTGTAATCGGAGCTACCACTCAGGAAGAATATAGAAAAATTATAGAACCTGAACAGGCTTTCAACCGTCGTTTTGAAGTGTTAACCGTTCTTGAACCGGATGAGAAAACCTGCGTCAAAATGATAGATGTACTCCTTGAAGGATACAAAAAACACCACGGTATTGAAGTAGAAAAAACAGCCCTTCCGGAATGTGTACGTCTGGCAAAACGATATGCAAAAGGTAAAAAATTACCGGATGCCGCTATTGATTTATTAGACAGAACAATGGCTGCTATCAAAATGCTGGATGAATTATCAGAAAAAGAACTGGATAGCTGGAAAGAAAGCTACGATGCTATTTTAACGGAAGAATATGCAGACAGCAAAGATAAAGCGGATGAACTGATCTGGACTTACAACCTGTTGAGAGATAAAATAAGCCCGATTTTGTGGGGATCACTCAGCGAGCAGCCGTCCATCGACAACTCTATGCCGGTAGATCAGATTCAGAAAATCATTGAAGATAGTTATGCTGAGCTTTTACAACATGCCGCGAAGAAAAGAGAAAAAGTAGACCGACTGGAACTGGCAGCCGTAATGGCCGCCAAAACCAATATTCCCATCGGGAAAATCCAGGCTCAGGAAAAAGAAAAACTACTGAATATGGAATCTCTTCTATTGAACAGAGTCGTAGGACAGGACCATGCATTAAAAATCCTTTCCGATGCTATTGTGGAAAACCGAAGCGGATTAAATAAACCCGGGCAACCCATCGGATCTTTCTTCCTTCTGGGACCTACAGGAACCGGTAAAACAGAGCTGGCAAAATCAATGGCAGAACTACTTTTCAATGATGAAAAAGCAATGGTACGCTTTGATATGTCAGAATTTAAAGAAGAACATTCCGCAGCTTTGCTATACGGAGCGCCTCCGGGATACGTAGGATATGAAGAAGGAGGAATGCTGGTAAATAAAATCAGACAACAGCCTTATACCGTTGTGTTATTTGACGAGATTGAAAAGGCCCATCATTCAGTTTTTGACGTATTCCTTCAGATTATGGATGAAGGGAAAGTTCATGATAAATTAGGTAAAGAAGGAGATTTCAGCAATGCACTCATCCTGTTTACCTCCAATATCGGAAGTGAAGAAATTGTAAAACAGTTTGAAGAAGGAAAAATTCCGGAATCATCTTCACTCATGCAGATCATGTCAAACTCCGGACGATTCAGACCTGAGTTCCTGGCAAGAATTACAGAGATCATTCCTTTTGCACCAATCACTGAATCCATTGCAGAAAGAATCTTTAACATTCAGCTGAAATCACTTCATACGTCATTAACAAGATTGGGAATCGCTTTAAAAATTACCGATGAAGCTGTGAAAAACCTTGCATTGGGAGGGTTCAGCAGCAAGTACGGAGCAAGACAGATCTCCGGAGTAATCCGTGCTCAGCTTGCCAGACCGATCTCTAAAATGATTGTGAGAGAAGAAGTGAAATCCGGCCAGACGATTCATGTAGATTGGAATAAAGACGAAGAAAAACTAAGCTGGAAAGTAGATTAAATATAAAGTAAAAAGGCAAATTTGCTGGCACTTTTGCCTTTTAGCTTATAAATAAAATTAAAATGAAAACAATTGTCAGAAATATCTTTACAGGTTTTCTATTATTAGGATCCGTTATCATGATCAACGGACAGTTTCTTGCTGCTTCCGATACCTCGGAAAGCAGTGTGAAAAAGTATAAAGGTATCATTAATGCCAATAAAGATCTTGTAGAATTTATTGAACAATTACTCCTTCAGAAAGGTCTTCCAAAACATTTGAGAAACCTTGCCCTGATTGAATCCCATTTTGACAGAAATATTACTTCTGGAGCCGGAGCAGTGGGAATCTGGCAGTTTATGACTGCACATGCCAACCAGTATGGACTTACAGAACAGGGACGTACAGATATTTATAAAAGTACCAAAACCGCTACCATTTCCTTAAGCAATCTTTATAAAAAGTACAATAATTGGGTGACCGTGGTTGCAGCCTATAACTGTGGTGAAGGAAATATTGCCAAAGCAATGGAAGCTGCTGGTTCTACCCAATACCATGTGTTTTATAAATACCTTCCGGGAGAAACTATTAATCACGTGAAGAAATATCTTAATGCATGCTATGCAACTGGAGAACTTCAGAGTGTATTGAATAACTATAATTCTGCAAGACTCAACAAGATTTTCTTTGAGGGAGACCGTAAAGAAACTGCTGCAGCGCTTTCAGAAACAGAGATCAATGCCGGATTCAATCTGAACGTAGTTGCTGCTGAATTGAACGTAGAAGTAGACAAAATACTTGCCTGGAATCCCGGAATTGTGGAAGAACTTCAGAAAAAAGGGGAGAGCCCATTTTACCTTCCTGTGGATCTGATGCCCGATTTTCTCCTGAGAAAAAACAAAATATTGGTTCGTTCCATAAAAGAAGGAGGAAAAACCCAACAGTAAAATAATATCCAATAAATAACAAAAAAGCAACCCATAAAACCGGTTGCTTTTTTATTGAATCACCTGTTAAAGATATGCCAATTTTTTATTAATAAAATCTTAATATTTCTCACTGATGTGGAAAATTATTGTTTTTGTGACTATTTTTTTATCAATTAAAATCCTCTATTGATGGGCTTTGAGGTTCTATTCTTAAATCCATTGTCGTAGAATTACTACAAGAAATCGTAGAATTACTACAAATTTTCAGATTTCCATTCAAAAGCTTTTTTTAGCGGAAAAGAGCTTCTATATTTGCTAACACAATCACCGAATCACAAAATATTAACGATCAAAATTTACAATCATGGCCGAAAGAAATTCAAGAGGAATCTTAAAATTCAACAACGGAGAAGGACAGAAGCTGTTAAAAATGAACTACAGCGTATCAAGATCTACAGACGTTTCAGGACGTGTAGCATCAGATCCTTCTAATGCATTGATCAAGGTTACAGTAGAAGCTACTGAAAAATCAGACATCCTTGAAAGCTTACTAAACGGTAAATACAAGCCGACAGTAGGAGAGATTACTTTCAACAAATCTCACGAGGAAGGAACTCTGATTACTTTAAAATGGGAAAACGGATACGTAATCCAGCACGAAGTAGACTTCGATGCCATCGACAGCAACAGTATGCTGATCAGCTTCGTAATCAGCGCTGAAACCATCGACTACGGTACTTCTCAGTACGCAGGACTATGGCCTTCAGCAGGCAAATAAGCCTATTCATCATCTTAGTAAAAATAAAATTGGTACAGAACAGCCCTTGTAAAAGTTTGCTGTTCTGTTTTGTGCTTTACAATAAGTTTCAGATAAATAATCACTTATAGAAACCACTATCTGGAATTTACAAAACCTGTAATGATAACTACAGGGTCAGTTCAACATTTATTAACTTAAAAACACGCAACACTATGTTTCAAGATGATAAAATTAGAGTGAAGAATTCTCAGCATTCTGTCAGCCAGGATGCCGAGATCAAAAAAATTGCACAGGAAAATGCAGTTACGAATACGGAGGAAAAGGTAAACAAAGCAGGGGATACAATAAAAAAAACAGCAGAAACCGCACAGCATTTGAACTCGGCACAGGAAACAGGCAAGTTTCTGAATCAAACACTGGTTTCCAATGATCCTTCTGTTGTTGAAACAAAAGTGTGGGCCAAGCAGCCTACTTCAAAAATACATAATGCAGAAGCGATCTCTCAGAGTTATATAGCGGGAATAAACCGTGTTATCAAGCTTGATGTAATCATAGAAGGAGAGATTATTAATCATTTCAAGCATTTTAAGCTTGTGCAGAGTGCTACCAGACACCATGAGTTCAGTCTGATGCTGGCACATGATACTTTGGGTAAACCCGAAAACCATAATCTGGAAGAAGCTCAGAAATTTTTAGGAAAAAGAATCACAGTTGTTTTCAAATATAAAGATATTGAGAAAGGAGCCGAACGTAATTTTGTAGGAGTTGTTACAGAAGTGGGATTCAGCCAGGAAAAAGGAAGCCTTGGAAATATTATGATCAAAGGCTACAGCCCAACTGTACTTCTGGATGCTGCACCTCATATTCAGAGCTTTGGAGGGAACCAGCCTGTAAGTCTGAACAGTATTGCTGATCAGGTAATTAAAGAAGGGCTTGGACAGCATAAATTTGATTTCAGAGTAGATGCCCGGCATGGAAATATATCGTACAGCTCACAATATGAAGAAACCCATTATAATTATCTCGCCAGAATGGCAGAAGCTTATGGAGAGCAGTTTTATTATGATGGAGAGGTTCTGCACTTTGGAAAACTGCCCCCTCAGGAGAAACCCGTGAGGCTTACCTATGGAAGCAGTGTAAGTGATATTGCCATCAAAATGAAGACCCAGCATGTAAGTCCTACTTTTTATGGCTACAACAGCAGTAAAAATGAGAAGCTTACAGCAGGCAGTTCGAAAATTAACCATACTTCAGATATTGCAAGACGTGCTTATGAAATATCAGAAAAAACTTTTACCACCCCTTCTTTAAGAGTTGCGCCTATTAAAGCTTCTTCCTTTATGGATATTAATGCTTCCCAGAAAGGAACCGCAGGAAGCAAAGCTTCAGAAGTTTTCGTTACCTCAGGAACTACAACAGTTCCTTTCTTATACCCGGGATGTACCGCGGATATCGAAATGCGTAAATCTGAGAGTAATGAAACCGCTTATTTTACAAAACTGATGATTACTGAAGTGACTCACGAAGTAGATGCCAGAGGTTATTATGATGGCCAATTTGAAGCGATTGCAGCAGATACAGGATTTATTCCACGTCCCGAATTTCATATGCCAAAAGCAGAAGCCCAGTTTGGAAAAGTAATTTCAAATACAGATCCCTTGAATCAGGGAAGAGTACGGGTGCAGTTCGATTGGCAAAGCGGACCTGATACTACTGAATTTGTCCGCGTAATGACCCCGGATGCAGGAAGTAGCGATAAAGTAAATAAGAACAGAGGATTTATGGCTGTTCCGGAAGTAGGAGACCAGGTTATTGTCAATTTTGTACATCAGCATCCGGATCGTCCGTTTGTAATGGGAGGCATGTTCCATGGTGGAATCGGTGGCGGCGGCGGAGCTGGTAACAATATAAAAAGCCTGAGCAGCAGAAGTGGAAATAAATTAGAATTAAATGATGGTGAAGGCTCTGTATTTCTGACGGATCAAGGGGGAGCTAATATGAAGTTTGACGGAGCAGGAAATGCCCAGACTAACGCCAATAACAATAAAACGGTAAACGTAGGAAATAATAATACCATAAATGCCGGCAGTACAAATTCCATTAATGTTGGAGGAAAAGAAGGTGAGGCAGCCAATTCAGTGCTGACAATGGATGCATCCGGAAATATTGCTCTGGAAGGAAAAACAAAAATTGAATTAAGAGTTGGTGACAACAGTATTACAATTACCAAAGAAGGGATAACTATATCTGCAAAAGAAGGAATGCTGGATTTGAATTCATTAAAAAATGCATTATTGGTAACACAGGATAACCTGAGTATTCACAGTAAAGCAGTAACTTCAATGAATGCTACAGGAGATATATTTATTACCGGAAGTAATGTTGATATTAACTGATGTCGTAAATGTATTCTAAAACGTATTAAAACATGGCTTTGGAACCAAATAAAGTTGAAAAAAATGACCAACTGTCAGGATTTAAATATGCCTGGTATAAAAAAGAAGAATATCATATCAATATCAAATCCTATCTTACATTAGGAACAGGGAAAGCCAACGAGACTGAAATAGAAGAAGACTGGGTTGTAATGCCTGGAGAATATAATCATATTACTATACATTCTTCTACCCAGCGGTATATTAAGGCAGACGGACAGATGCAGCCATTTTATGAAATTCTTGAAAAAATTAATAAAGCGACGGAGGTAGTTGAATTATCTTTAAATACCGATAAAAGTATTCATGAAGTAACCAATAAAAGTGAAATTGTAAGCAGGTGGGAAGAGATAAAAAAGGATCTGCATTTTTTTGAGCTGGTAAAAGAAAGTTATAAGGCATTTATTCAGATCTATGATAAAGAGTTTAACAATATAGATCGTAATATCAGACAAAACTTTTTGTACCAGATCATGTTTTATCCTTTACCAGCATTCAGCGGGGGAAGTTTTACAGATGAAATTCCTGTAAGAACGGCATTGTCAACGCTTTTCCCGGGAGAAGAGCTTGAATATAGTTCCTCGTATAAAATTTTAAAAAATAAAGAAGGAGGCTTCATTGTGAAACTGGATGGAAAAAGCAAAGGAAATCAGTCTCGCTTTGAAGGTATTTATAAAGATAAATATCAGAGAACGCTCGGAAATGCTCTGGAATATAAATATGCCATTGAAGGAGAGTATATTTATAACGAAGATTCTGTACTATCAGAGGTCATATTCCATGTGAAAGAAGAACTGAATGAAAAGATGATCTATGTTTGCAGATACCATATAAGGTTAAATAAAAAATAACAATTAATACGATCACTATGAGTCAATTATATATCGCACAGGATACTCCGCTTACTTGTAGTAAAGGCAGAAGACTTATAGGAATTGGAGTAAGTTCCCAGTCTTCCGTAAAGTTAAAAAAAGGAGCTAAGCTGATGGCTACGGAAAAGGACCGTTTTAAAGACAATTTTATCTGTCCTGAAATGATGATGGCAGGAGCTTTAGCAGGTGTAGCAGTAGCGGCAGCTTTCTCCGGTGGGCTTTTTGTTTTAGCAGCGGCAGCCTGGGCGGGAAGTGCCCTCATAGATGACTGCCTCAATATCTGTTCATTTTTATGCAAGGGAAGCGACTGGCAAAATACCCATCCTAAAGTAAAAATTGAAAATAAAAAACCTTTGTTGCAAAATTCCAGTTTACACTGTTTTATAGGGGGTAAAATTACCTTTCATTTACCTGTAGCCCAGCTGCAGGAAGCCTCTATTGCCAGTAGAATGGCCCAGGATTCTTACGAGGATAATAATGGTGAAAATACCAGTATCGACGGGTATACGCGAATCAATACAGATGATCAGGCTGAGCTGGACAAGCTGTTCGGTCCGGGAGTATTAACCAGCAAAGATTTCAATACCAACAAAGATAACGGTTTCTTTTCCTCTTTATATTATAATAAAGAAACAGGAGATTATTTTGTAGCATTCAGAGGTTCTGAACCTAAAGGAATGCAGTTTTATCATGACTGGTTCATTGAAGATGGAGGACAGGCTCTTGGTTTTGCAACTCCTCAGATAGAGAAAACGAGAATGCTTGCTGAAAAAATGGATAATGCGACCGGAGGAAAAGTGAAATTTACAGGACATTCATTAGGAGGAGGAAACAGTGCCATGGCTTCCTATTACACAGGGCTTCCCGGATATACCTTCAATGCAAGAGGAGTACATGGAAATACACTCGATTATCTCGATAAAAAAGGAGCCGTAAAATCAACTTCCGGAATTATCAATTACAGTACAAGTAATGATATTCTTAACGGGCTGCAGAATAACAGGGAAGGTCTGCTCTCTACATTGGCTTTTTCCAGAATTCCGGGGCTTAATAAAATTGCAATTTTTGGCGGCCTTACAGGAGGAGTTCCGAGAGCGCTGGGAGAACAGAATGAAATCTTCGGGTACATTGAGGATAATGAAGGGCTTGGCATAAAAACCATTGGAAGCGGACATAGCGCATATAATGATGCGTTTCAGGCGATGCTGGCCACTATAAATACTGATGTTGTAGCTAATAATATATAATATGAAACCAATTATTTTAATAATATTCTCTATCATGACACTTTTTTCCTGTTCAGATTTTAACCTTAGATCGCGTAAAAACGAAAATAGAAATCAATATCCTCCTTCAAGAATGTTTACAGGAGACGGTTTATCAGCTGCCCAAAAAATGTTTGATGGAGATCTTAAAGGCATGGAAGAACTTATTAAGGAAAAAAATATTGATATCAATAAATTACAGGAAAATACCGGTTATACCTTATTGATGTATGCTTCTATTATTGAAGATTTGAAAGCCATGGAAAAGCTTTTAGAACTGGGAGCTGATCCTAATATTATCGTTCCTCATGAAGGTTTTGAGTCTCCCTTGAATCATGCCGTAGCTCTTAATAATTACGAAATGCTGCAATTGCTTTTCAAATATAAAGCCAGTCCTAACCCGGCTTTAGGGAATTCCCCGTTATCTGATGCAATGACCCTGGGGGGTGATGAAAGCACCGAAAATAAAATGATTGATTACTTACTTCAGAATGGAGCTGACATCAATAATGTTTCTTATAACGGAAGCAATATTATGGAAAGTGCTGCCAGGGATGATCTGGATATGGCTGAATACTTTCTGTCCAAAGGAGGATTACCTAAAATAAAAGGAACAGATCTTTGCCCAATGGCAGATTATATTCAGTATAAAGAAAAGCAGAAAAGTGACCGTAATCTGCCAGACTCTCCTTACTATCAAAAGTTATTCGGAATTAAAAAACAGCTGGTTGATCAATATAATGTAGCGTTTCCGTATAAGAAAGACACCGTAGAAGAAGCTAAACTTAGAATAAAACAGTATGAATCATTAAGCTCCAAAGATAAACTATCCGTGAATTTCAAAAAAAATTACGGAGAAAATCTTTATCAGGAAGATTTAAACAGAGTTAAAGGAAAATGACAGTGTGTATCATATGATTATTCCGGACGGTTTTTTGTCTTTAACGTGTGAGATATTTTAATCTTAAAGTTTTTCTGTTTTTTACGTAACGTATTTATAACTAGTGTATTAATTTAATATTTAAATCCATTATAGTAGAATTACGACAAGAAATCGTAGAATTACTACACTTTTTCATATTTGTAGTCAAAATTTTTTTTTAGCGGTAAAGAGCTTCTATATTTGCTAACACAATCACTGAATAACAAAAATATTAACGATTAAAATTTACAATCATGGCCGAAAGAAATTCAAGAGGAATCTTAAAATTCAACAACGGAGAAGGACAGAAGCTGTTAAAAATGAACTACAGCGTATCAAGATCTACTGACGTTTCAGGACGTGTAGCATCAGATCCTTCCAACGCATTAATCAAGGTTACAGTAGAAGCTACTGAAAAATCAGACATCCTTGAAAGTTTACTAAACGGTAAATACAAGCCGACAGTAGGAGAGATTACTTTCAACAAATCTCACGAAGAAGGAACATTAATCACTTTGAAATGGGAAAACGGATACGTAATCCAGCACGAAGTAGACTTCGACGCCATCGACAGCAACAGTATGCTGATCAGCTTCGTAATTAGCGCTGAAACCATCGACTACGGTACTTCTCAGTACGCAGGACTATGGCCTTCAGCCGGCAAATAAGCCTATTCATCATCTTAGTAAAAATAAAAAACAGAACAGCGTGCAAGGAACGCTGTTCTGTTTTTTTATTTTAAAAGAACTAGATTTTTATGCTAATATTAAATACAATATATCTCTTTTTAGTGTAATAACATGCGCTCTGTTTCTATTTGTAATTTATTTGTTATAAGGTATTTATATGTAATTTTTAAATCTGTTGTCGTAGAATTACGACAATAAATCGTAGAACTACGACATCAAATCGTACAATTACGACACTTTTTCAGATTTCCTTTCAATTGCTTTTTTTTCAAAACCAGGGGTTTTATCTTTGTTATATAATTATTGAATTACAATTTATTACTAACGATTAAAATTTACAATCATGGCAGAAAGAAACTCAAGAGGAATCTTAAAATTCAACAACGGAGAAGGACAAAAGCTGTTAAAAATGAACTACAGCGTATCAAGATCTACAGACGTTTCAGGACGTGTAGCATCAGATCCTTCCAATGCATTAATCAAGGTTACAGTAGAAGCTACTGAAAAGTCAGACATCCTTGAAAGCTTACTAAACGGTAAATACAAACCGACTGTAGGAGAAATTACTTTCAACAAATCTCACGAAGAAGGAACATTAATCACTTTGAAATGGGAGAACGGATACGTAATCCAGCACGAAGTAGATTTCGACGCAGTAGACAGCAACAGTATGCTGATCAGCTTCGTAGTAAGTGCTGAAACTATTGACTACGGTACTTCTCAGTACGCAGGACTATGGCCTTCTTCAGGTAAATAATCCCATAAACTTAAATAAAAAAAGAAACAGTATGCCTTTTTTGGTGTACTGTTTTGTTTTGTATAAAGATAACCAAAAGCAACAAATAAGGAGAACATAAAAATAAGATGAAATAAAACAATTTCTCCAACCCTTATTGCTAATAAGCATTCTCCCTATCCCGCAACCCCGAACCTCGCATCCCGAAACCCTTCCCCAAACTATCAACTTTTACTCCTATTTTCTTATATTTGTTCATTATTCAAAATATGGACGCAACACAAGATAAAAGGCTGTTTCTCATCGATGCTTATGCGATGATTTTCAGAGGATATTACGCATTAATCAGGAATCCGAGACTCACCAGCAAAGGGCTGGACACTTCCGCCATCTTTGGTTTTACCAATTCTTTGATTGAATTGATCAGAAGAGAAAAACCTACCCACCTGGCAGTTGTTTTTGATGTAGGACAGGCCAGTGTAAGAACTGATGACTATTCGGATTATAAAGCCAACAGAAGCGAAACTCCTGAAGCCATCAAAATTGCGGTTCCATACATTCACAAAATTCTGGAGGCAATGCATATCCCGATTCTTGGAGTAGAAGGATATGAAGCCGATGATGTTATTGGAACTATTGCGTGCAAAGCAGAAAAAGAAGGATACACCACCTTCATGGTGACACCGGATAAAGATTTTGCACAGCTGGTTACCGATAAAATTAAAATTTATAAGCCAGGTCTAAAAGGGGGCGATATCGAAATTCTCGGCGTAGAAGAAGTAAAGGCAAAATACGAGATTGAAGATCCTAAGCAGGTGATTGATTTCCTTGCTATGATGGGAGATGCCGTAGATAATATTCCTGGGCTTGAAGGAGTAGGAGAGAAAACTGCTATGAAATTTCTGAAAGAATTCGGAAGCATCGAAAATTTGTTAGCCAATACGGATAAACTGAAAGGAAAACTGAAAGAAAAAGTAGAAGCTTCCGCAGAACGTGGTATCATGTCTAAAAAATTAGCGACTATCATCTGTGATGCTCCTGTAGAATTCCATCAGAAACAATATGACCTGGAAACTCCGGATTTTGAGAAAGTAAAAGAGGTTTTTGATGAAATAGAATTCAGAAGGTTATACGAAAACCTTTACAGGGCTTTTGCTCCTGCGGCTGTAGAAACAGTGGTTGTAAGCGAAGTAGAAGTAAAGCAGACTCCGGCCGGAACAGAAGTAAAAGGGCAGGTGATGCAGCTCGACCTTTTTGCCAACTTTGAAGAACTGGACCAGGCAACTTCTACAAAGTCTACGATTGAGAATAATGATCACCTTTATCAGTTTATCAATAATCCGAAAGCACAGAAAAAGCTGGTCGACAACCTTCTGCAGCAGAAAGTAGTTTGTTTTGATACGGAAACTACTTCATTAAACGAACTGGAAGCAGAACTGGTAGGAATGAGCTTCTCTTATAAAAAAGGACTGGCCTACTATATTCCACTTTCTGAAAACAGAGAAGAAGTGTTGCAGACCCTGGAGATTTTCAGACCGTTTTTCGAAAAAGAAGACCTGCTGAAAGTAGCGCACAACCTTAAATTTGATTACAAAGTTTTAAAACAATACGACATCACTGTGAAAGGCGCCATGTTTGATACTATGATCGCCCACTATCTCCTGAATCCGGATGGTAGACACGGGATGGATTACCTTTCAGAAGTATATCTGAACTATAAACCGGTATCCATTGAAACCATCATCGGAAAAAAAGGAAAAAAACAAGGAAATTTCAGAGATGCAGATCTGAGAACACAGACAGACTACGCGGCGGAAGATGCAGACATCACTTTCCAATTGTATGAACTTTTCGCACCACAGCTGAAAAAAGAAAACCTGGAGGAGCTTTTCTTTACTATTGAAATGCCTCTGATGGAAGTACTGGCAAAAATGGAACTTTCGGGGATTTCTCTGGATGAAAAATGGCTGGCGCAGGAAAGTATTGATCTTGAAAATGATCTGAAACAGCTGGAAACAAAGATTTTTGAACTTTCAGAAGAAGAATTCAATATGAATTCCCCTAAACAGTTGGGAGAAATTCTTTTTGAAAAATTACAGCTGGATCCCAAAGCCAAAAAAACAAAGACAGGACAATATGCAACCTCAGAAGATGTTCTTCAAAAATTGAGTTCAAAACATGAGATCATCAAGCATATCCTGGAATACAGAACCTATCAGAAATTAAAATCAACCTATGTAGACGCTTTACCTTCACAGATTGAGAAAAAAGATAACAGAGTACATACCAACTTTTCACAGACTACAGCTGCTACAGGCCGTTTGGCGAGTGTAAACCCAAACCTGCAGAATATTCCGATCCGAACGGTAAGAGGACAACAGATCCGTGGAGCATTTGTTTCCGGAGAAGGCAAGAAGATTATTTCTGCCGATTATTCACAGATTGAACTTCGTTTGATTGCAGAAATTTCAGGAGAGGATAATATGATCAAAGCTTTCCAGGATGGAGAAGATATCCACGCTTCTACCGCGGCCAAACTCTTTAAAATTCCTTTGACTGAGGTTTCAAAAACTCAGAGAAGTCAGGCTAAAACCGTAAACTTTGGAATTATCTATGGACAAGGAGCTTTTGCGTTGGCAGAACAAACCGGATTATCCCGTACAGAAGCTAAACAAATGATTGAAGCTTACTTCGAAACCTATCCGAAATTGAAGGAATACATGGCAGAGCAGGTGAGTAAAGCACGCCAGGTGGGATATGTTGAAACTATTTTAGGAAGAAAACGTCATCTGAAAGATATCAATTCCAATAATTTCGTGGTAAGAGGTCATGCGGAAAGAAATGCCGTGAATGCCCCTGTTCAGGGAAGTGCGGCAGATGTTGTAAAGCTTGCCATGATTAAAATAGACAGAGAACTTGAAGAACAGCAGCTTAAAACAAAAATGCTGCTTCAGGTACATGACGAATTGGTGTTCGAGTCTCCGATAGACGAGATTGATGCCGCTTCAAAACTGATCAAAACGGAAATGGAAAGTGCCTTAAAAACACAGGTTCCGCTATTGGTAGAAATTGGAGTAGGAGATAACTGGTTAGAAGCCCATTAATAAATACGATTTATCCTTAACGATAAAAAAACTTCCGTCTTTGGGCGGAAGTTTTATTTTTATTAGAATTAGGTTATTGTTTTATATATACCCTTGATTTCAATAAGCTGTTTTTTAGTAATGATAACCACTTTTGAAAGCTTCAAGTTTTATTTGCATATCCTGTTTTATCTTCTCATTAATCGTTATCCATTGATGAGGATTATCAAGTTTGAAATCTTTGTATATACCTAGTAATTCTTCAAAATTAGTTTTAAAAAGATTTAATTTCTCAAAGACTCCGTTTTCAAAAAGGTCAGTATATTCATCAAAACGGTAAAGAAGAAATTGCTCTTCATCGGTAAGCTGTTCTTCGTAAGAAATATGAGTGGCGGTTTGAAACATATTTTTTAAAACTACTTTATTCTCATCTAGCAGATGATATAAAATTCCCAATACAGCTCTGGATGTGATTTCCGAATCTGAATCAAGAGTATTTTTGTTTAAGACCTGTATGATATCTTGTGTATTTGCACTAGTGGAAAGCTCAATGAATGCATATTCAGATTCATTCTCAGATGCCAATATGGAATCAGCCCAGCTAATGACCTTCTCTTTTCTGATCACACCATAATCTAAAAGGATTACAAAAACCCTCAGCAGATTCCTGTAATCCTTTATTGAAGCTCTTTTCATTTGACGGCTAAATATCGTACTCTATTTCTCCCACATAATGCAGTGAAAAATCATCATTTTCTACAGAAACAGGATTAGGAATAACAAATCTTGTTGCAAAAATGATAGCATTTACAGGCGTATCCAGACTGAGTTCATTCAATTTTTTCTCTAAGATTGGAATCCATTGGTCTGCATAAGAATATTCAGCAAACTTGTCATAAAGACTAAGGCTTTCATCCTCAAAACCATATTCTATAAAATCATCATCAAACCACTTGATGTTCTGTGATTCTGCAAACTTGGAAACATACTGATCATCAGTTTCTTCCTCTATATAGTAGTTTTCATCCTCTTCTACGAAGCTATAAAAGTCTTCTTCATTCTTGAAGTATCCTAACCAGAAGTGTGAAATTTCTTTATCCATAATTGTATATAAGTATTTTACTTTTTGATTTTTTTAATAAGTGACATTTTTCCTCGTCGATAAATATCCCTTTTGTACAAGAAATTCCTGCAATTAAAATGTAATATTACAAAAGTTTTTTGTGAAATAATTTTTTTAATGCACAGAACAAAATCCGGGGGGCAAAAGTACTTCTTTAATTGTATTTTATTGTAAATTTATTCCTGGTTTAAATTTAAAACTATGGATTTTCTTCAGGACCACTATATTGTTAAAAATGAATTGCTGCTCATCCTTATTTCTGTTATTCTGGGATTGTTCATTGGTGCTGAAAGAGAATACCGTAATAAGTCGGCTGGTCTCAGAACATTTATCCTGGTGTGTTTTGGAGCCTGTCTGTTTACCATACTTTCCATAAAAATAGGCGTTGCCAATCCGGATCGTCTTGCCGCCAACATCATTACGGGAATCGGATTTCTGGGAGCAGGAGTGATTTTTAAGGGAGATAATAAAATTGAAGGAATTACCACAGCCACCACTATCTGGGCCACAGCTTCCATAGGAATGGCAGTTGGTTCCGGCTATGTTTATATTGCTCTTCTGGGAACAGCGTTGGTTTTGATTGTTTTGAGTGCTTTAACCTATCTCCAGAATTTTATTGATAATTATAATAAAGTAAGGGAATATAAAATTGCTTTGACTGGTGCAGCAGATATAAAATATTGTGAGATTCTTTTCAAAGAACATCATTTAAAGTATCAGATGCTCAAACAGCAATATTCACCGGAAAGCTTAACGGTTATCTGGAGGCTGACAGGTAAAAACAACCATCATGAAGAAATTATCAGTCGATTGATAAATGACCCTAAGATTACAGCTTATCAGTTTTAGACAATATAAAAGCAAAAAAATAAAGGCCGGAGCCTTTATTTTTATTTTTTCTTGAAGACATACAGATCCTTATTCGGACCATCGATCTCTTTTCCTTCCATATCAAGCTGGATCAGCATATTCTCACCTACTTTATATTTGTAGTTGGCAGATTTCCCTTTTAAAGTAATTATGCTTCCTGTAGCATCCCAGGTAAAAGATCCTTTATCCTGGTTCTTTGAATTTCTGTCAAGATATTCTTCACTAATGCTGAATGTTTTATCATCATTCAATGTCAAAGAAGTCTTTATTCCCGGGCAGTCTGCACAAGGAACCGTTGTTTCATAAGTACCTGCCCAGTCCAGAGCATTTTCAGAAGTATCACCAGCAGCTGTAGGAGTTGCTTTAGTAATGCTGTCTGTAGCAGCAGGTTGTACAGCCGTTGCAGAATCTGTAGTTGCTGTTGTTTCAGTGGTTTCTTTTTTAGAACATGACGCAAGGAATAAAACAGACGCCATTCCGAACACAAGCATTTTGCTTTTCATCATAATAATTAATTTAAGGATGTTTTTAATAATAAAGTTACTTCTGGTGAACAAAAACTGAGCCATAGGGAAACGGGTTGAAGGTTTCAAGTTGTGGTTGGTATATTTTATTTTTAACCCTAAAAGGCACAAAAGTTTAAACAATTAAATTTTTAGAGGTAAGCTTTATGCGTAATAAGTACCCCTAAGTTTTGTGAAAATAAATCTTTGCCTATTGAGCGAAGTCGAATTGTTCATCTTATATGAACTTTTCTCCAGAATTATTCTAAAATTACTTAAGTGGACTAAAGTGCTTCAAAATGAAAACTTTTGTGACTTTTGTGGTTTTTAAAGTTTAAACAACTTTTCTACGTATTTTATAAAGCCTGTTCCTATTTTTCTTTGTAAATTGGGGCAAAATTTTGATTATGACAAAAAAGATACTTTTATCTGTATTTCTTTTGCCAGCTGCAATGGCATTTGCACAACAATATGGAGGAATGTGGATTCCTACAGAGCTGAATGAAAAGGAAATGAAGGATTTAGGAATGAAGATTTCTGCAAAAGATATTTTCAATCCTCAGAAACCAAGCATTAAAGATGCAGTAGTACAGTTTAATGGCGGATGTACTGCAGAAATTATTTCGCCTAAAGGACTGCTTTTAACGAACCATCACTGTGGTTTTGGGCAGATTCAGGCACACTCTACCGTTCAGAATGATCTTCTTTCAAACGGATTCTGGGCAAAAAATACAGATGGTGAACTTCCTAATCCGGGAGTAAAAGTAGATTTTATTGTCGATATAAAAGAAGTTACTGATCCGATATTAGAAGGTACAGACAACCTTACAGAACCTGAGCTTACTAAAAAGATCAACAACAATATTGAGGTGTATAAAAACTCTCAGAAAATTGAATCTTACCAGTCGATTATGGTAAAACCAATGTATTATGGAAACAAATACTACGCTTATACCATCGAAACGTATAAAGATATCCGTCTTGTAGGGGCTCCGCCTCAAAGCATCGGGAAATTCGGAAGCGATACGGACAACTGGGTTTGGCCTAGACATACCGGAGATTTCTCTATGTTCAGAATTTATGCAGACAAGAACAACAAGCCTGCAGAATATTCTAAAGACAATGTACCTTACGTTCCTAAACACTATTTACCGGTTTCTATCAAAGATAAAAACGAGAACGATTTTACTTTTGTTTTCGGATTCCCGGGAAGAACTACAGAATACCTTCCTGCAATCGCTGTAGAGAAGATCATGAAAGATATTGATCCTGCAAGAATTGCGGTACGTGATGTAGCTTTAAAAACTTTGGACGAAAAAATGCGTGTTGATAATGAAACCCGTATCAAATATGCTTCAAAATATGCTTCCGTAGCCAACTATTGGAAAAAATGGATCGGCGAGGTAGAGGGACTGAAAAAATCCAATGCTGTAGAAAAGAAAGTAATGTATGAAGGTTCTTTGATAGCCAAAAACCCTGAAATCAAAACTACTTTGGATCAGTTGAATAAACTGTACAATGATCAGGCTCCCTATGCATTAAACAACGCTTACTATACAGAAGTAGTGAAAAATGCAGAAACTTTGAAGCTTGCTGGTGATTATTATGACTTTGTAGCTTCTGTAGAAGCAGGAAGAATGGATGAGAAGGAACTTTCAAAGTTAAAAACAAAATTAACTTCTTTCTATAAGGATTACAGTGCTGAGCTTGATGCAAAAGTAACAGCAAAACTATTGGCTTTATACGTAAATAAAACTGCACCACAGTTTTTACCGGCAGGATTCAACAAATATAAAGACGAGAACGCTAATATTCCTGTCGTAGAAGATATGTCCAAAAACTCTGTTATCACAGGAAGAACTGCTGTAAACGGAGGAACTTTAACTGCCGATATCGATAAAGCATTTTCTAACCAGGATAAACTGATCAGAACTTTAAAGAAAGATCCTATTTATCAATTGTATGTCTCCATGAAGGAAACGTATATGAAAACTGCTGATCCGCAATATACTTCAATGCAGGCAAAAATTGATGCTTTGCAGAAAAAATTCATGGCGCAGCAGATGCAGACGGATAAAGACAGAAAATTCTTCCCGGATGCCAACTCAACGCTTCGTGTAACCTATGGAAAAGTAAAAGGTTCCAGTCCTAGAGATGCCGTTTCTTACGGATACCAGACTCACCTTGCAGGAGTAATGGAAAAGTACGTTCCAGGAGATTATGAATTTGATGTTCCAAAGAAACTGATTGATCTTTACAACAAAAAAGATTTCGGAATCTATAAAGATAAAACGGGTGATGTTCCTGTAGGGTTCACTGCAACCAACCATACAACCGGAGGAAATTCGGGAAGCCCGGCTTTGGATGCCAACGGAAACCTTGTTGGACTAAACTTCGACAGACAGTGGGAAGGAACAATGAGTGATATCAATTATGACCCGCGTTTCAGCAGAAACATCATGGTAGATACAAAATATATCCTTTTCATCATTGATAAGTTCGCAGATTCAAAGTGGATTGTTGATGAAATGAAGATCATAAAATAATTTTAAAAGTTATACCTTTAAGAATCTATTTGAATTTAATTTTGAATAGATTCTTTTTTATTTACAATAGGATGAAAGAAAGGATCATCAATGTTTTGGCAGCTTTTGAATCTGGAAATATCGGAAAATCATTTCCGCTGGACTATTGTCTGCCGCTTTATCACAGTGTTTCAGATAAAGAACTTCCTCATTTAAAACATGTGATCCGTTATAAGACCACTCAACAGTTTGAAGACGATCTGGATTATATGGCCAGGAATTTTCAGTTTGTGAATTGGCAGGAGTTTAAAGAATATACGTCCGGGAATTTCAAACCTCAGAAAAAAATTGCTTTACTTACTTTTGATGACGGCTTCAGAGAATTCTATGATGTTGTGGCTCCCATTCTGGAACGAAAAGGAATTTATGCCTGTAATTTTATCAATCCCGCTTTCATAGACAATAAAGATATGATGTTCAGATGCAAGGCAAGTCTGCTTGCCGATGCTGTTGAAAAAATGAAAACCATAGATCCTGAAATTTATTTTATCCTGTCGCTGAAAAATACAGAGCGGTGCGTTTTACAAAAGAAAATTTTATCCATAAATTATCAGGAAAAAGATATTCTGGACAGGCTTGCAGAAAAACTTGAAATAGATTTTAAGACTTATTCAAAGGAATTTAAACCTTATTTAACAACAGAAGAATTAAAAGAACTTACCCGTAAAGGTTTCGGAATTTCTTCGCACAGCTGGGATCACCCGAAATATGGAGATTTATCTTTGAAACAGCAGATGGAAACAACAGATAAAACTTTTGCTTATTTAAAAGAAAATGCTTTCCTCTATGAAAGTTTTGCCTTTCCATTCACAGATTTTGAAGTAAAGAAGGATTTTTTTGAAGAACTTTATAAAAATGAGGAAATCTACTGCAGCTTTGGCTGTGCTGGTATAAAACTGGACAGTGTAAAGAGAAATTACCAAAGAATTCCAATGGAAATGGGAGAGAGCGGAGTACAGACTTTAAAAAAGGAAATAGCGTACTTCAGACTGAAAAAAGTTATCAATAAAAATACGATTATTAGAGAATGATAACGCTGAAAACATTCAACAGAAAAGAACTGGAAGATTTTACATCCTCCGGAGATTTTCAGCAATATGATTTTCTTCCGATTACCAGACACCGCGCGCTGTCTCATATTAAAAATCCAAAAGCATCAGACCAGGATACACTTCTTATTCTAGCTTTTTATGAAGAGAAATTGATAGGTTATGTAGGATGTTTTCCGGATAATTTTAACATTGATGGAAAAGAAATCCGTTACGCATGGCTGAGCACTTTATATGTAAACCCGGAATACAGAAAAAAAAGACCGGCAAAAGCATTACTGAAAAGAGTTTTTGAAGAGTACGAGGGTAGAATTGCCATTACAGAATTTACCAAAGAAGCAGAAGCACTCTACAATATTATGGGTGTTTTTGACTATGTCTTTCCTAAAGAAGGAAAACGCTATTACTTCAGAACCGATGCCGCCAAAATGATTCCTGAAAAGAAACCGGGAACACAACCGTTGAAACCTCTTTTTCAAATTCTGGATGCTGCCGCCAATGGATTGATCTCAATAAAGAATCTTACAGTGTCAAAACCGGATTTCAAATACGAAATTCTTGATCAGATCGACAAAGAAAGTGCTGATTTTATGAATGGATTTTCAGGGAAACGTGTTGCAGATGAAATTAATACTTTTATCAATCATCCCTGGGTTTTGGAAGGTAATAAAGATGAAAAATACCTGTTCTCAAGTTTTGCGGATCGTTTTAAATATTTCTGGATCAAAATTTTTGATCAAAATAACAAGCTTACATCCTGTTTTCTGTTGCAGCTTCGTGATGGCTACCTTAAAATCCCTTACCTTTTTGCAGATAGTAATGTAGATGAGGTTGTCCGGTTTTTACAGTATTTCATCGTGACCCATAAAGTAAAAGGTTTTACTTCTTATCAAACCGCATTAAACAGGGAAATTCAACAGTCAAAAGTATTTTCCCCTATCTACGAACGCGATTTCAAACGGGAATATCTGTTTCACAAAAACCTGCTGGAATTACTTCCCGATCATTTTGACCCAAACTATCAGGATGGAGACGGAGATTGTATGATGACGTAATGGTGGAATTATAAATGATAAATGATGAATAATGAATGATGAGCTACACATGATCAATGATCAATTATCAATTATCATTGATCACTTATCAATTATCATTGATCACTGATAAAAAAACAAACCGCACGATAGCATTATCGTGCGGTTTGTTTTTTAATGTCCGAATAGATCTTTCAGACTTACTTCTTTAAATGTTCCCATTTTGTTGACAGCTTCCATATCAAGGTTCTCCTTTTTACCGATAATGGCTGTGTTAAAATGTATTGATTGAACTTCTGTCTGATAAAAATGTTTGATATCTTCAAAATTCAGACTTTGGATCTGTTTATAGATATCCTTTCTGAAATCATGATAGATATTCAGTTTCTGTAATCTTAAAGTATTGAAGAATATATTATTTCGGGTTACCCTTGTTGAGGCAATCTGTTTCATTGCAGCGTTTCTGGCGTTTTCAAACTGAATAGGGACTTCAGGAAGTTCGTTCATCAGTTCATTCAACGTATCTACAGCGATCATCAGCTTGTCAGGTTGAGTTCCTATATAAGTTGTTACATAATCAGGATGGTTCAGCTCAGAGTTCGCAGCATAAGAAACATAAGCAGAGTAAGCAAGACTCTTACTTTCACGCATCTCCTGGAAAACAATAGAAGATAATCCTCTTCCGAAATATTCATTGAACACATTGATCTTTCCGAAATGAAGCGGGTTCACCTCGTTTCCTTTACCAATCTTGCTCATTTCCATCTGAACCATATCGTAGTTGATGAAATACACGTTTCCTCCTGTTGCCGGTTCCGGATATTGCTTGGCTTCCGGTATCTGAAGGCTTTGAGGTTCTATGTACGCACCGATGTATTCTTTAAAGTTTTCAAAATTTTTACCATAGAAAAATACCTGATAAGGATATTGGAACAGTGCTTTCATCCTGTCTGTGAACACTTCAGGTTTGCTGTTTTCAAGTTCCTCCTTAGAAATAACATCCGTAAAACGGGAGTTACTGCCCAGTTTCGTGTAATTGTTCAGTGCCGTTATAATTCGGTTTTTATCTTTCTTCATGGCCTGGCGGTTTTCCAGTACTGTTCCGACAAACTGATTATAGATTTCCTGATCAGGCAGCACATCGCGCATCCAATGTTGTAAAAGGGTAATTCCTTTTTCTATATTTTCTTCCAGTCCGCTGAGCGAGATGATCAGCTGATTGTTTGTTGTCTTAAAATCATTGCTGACTCCGATTTTGAAAAATTCCTTTTTTAAATCCTCCGGCGAAAGGGTATCAGTTCCCAGATACTGCAGAAGCTGAGTTGAAATCCCTAGATCCCTGTCATGATCACTTCCAAAAGGAAAAATAAAATGCAGCTGAGCGATATCGTTGTATTTATTCTTTACAAAACTTAATTTCTTTCCGTTAAGCTGATCCGTGATAATTTCTTTCTGATAATCGATAAATTCAGGTTTAATATCCTCCGTTTTATCCGCCAGAATCTCTTTCAAAAATTCAGACTGACTATCACGGTTGATCTTAACAGGAGTGATCCCCGGGTTTTCAACCCTGATCAATTTATCATTGACTCCTTTTTCTTTATTGACCACCACATAATTTTCTTTGAAAAAATCATTGGCAAAATTTACGACATCCTCTTTAGTGAAAGCAGCGTATTCATCCATTTCGTTCAGTTCCTCCTCCCAGGTTCTTCCTTTGATGTAAGAATCGTAAAGATTGGTGGCAAGGCCTTCGGCAGTTTCAAGACCTTTCATTCTCTGAAGTTTGAAATCATTGATGATCGCCGGCAGCATCCAGTCTGGAAAATCTCCTTTCTTGATCAGCTCAATCTCATCCAGTACCATATTCCTGGCTTCCTCCAGAGTTTGTGTTTCCTTAGGAACAGCAACAATAGAAAAATATCCATATTGTCTTAGCCCTACAGAAAAGGCCTGAGCCCAAAGCATTTTCTGAGTCTGATTGATATGCAGATCCAGTAATCCTGCTTCCCCTCTGTTGCTGAGAATATTTGCAATCACATCAGCCAGCATTGCTTCTCTTGTTCCATAGCTCTCTGTTCTCCATGCAAGCTGAGCGCGTGGGGTAGTAGGACTTTTTACCGTTCTTGTTACAATTTCTGTGATAGGCTTTTCAATAACAGGTGTCTTTTTAGGAAGCTCCTTATAAGGTAGAGTCCCGAAATATTGATCGATTAACTGAATGGTCTCTTCAAAATCAAAATCCCCAACCAGTACCATTGCATAATTATTAGGAACATAATATTCATCAAAATACTTATGAATAGCCTTCATCGATGGATTCTTCAAGTGTTCCGGTTTTCCAAGTGTTGTTTGCTGCCCGTTGGGATGAGTCGGGAAAAGAGCATCCATCAGTTCGTAGTTCACAAGTCTTGTGTCATTGTCCTGCGCTCTGTTGAACTCTTCATATACCGATTCCAGCTCAGTATGAAAAAGACGAAGGACAATTTCAGAGAACCTTTCCTTCTCTATTTTCACCCATTTTTCAAGTTCGTTATTCGGAATATTATTTTTGTAAACCGTTTCATCAAACCAGGTATGGGCATTCGTTCCACTCGCTCCCAGAGAAGATATTGCTTTGTCATACTCATTGGCAATGGCATATTGGCTGGCTTCCTGAGAAACTTCATCAATCTTTTTATAGATTTCTCTTTTCTTTTCAGGATCCTGTTCTGCTTTATGTTCTTCATACAAAGCTGAGATCTGATCAAGAAGCTCTTTTTCCTTTTCCCAGTTCTGAGTTCCGATGTGGGAAGTTCCTTTAAACATCATATGTTCAAGATAATGAGCCAAACCTGTATTATCAGAAGGGTCATTATTACTTCCTGTTCTTACGGGAATGAAGGTCTGTATTCTTGGAGCATCAAAATTCTGGGCAAGAAAAACCTTTAATCCATTTTTCAAAGTATAGATTCTGACGTTATTTTCGTCGTGGGTTACCGTAATATAGTTGTATTGGTTTTTATCTGTATGTACCGTTTCCTTATATTTTCTGTCTGTCATATATAAAACTCATTTCATTCCTTAGAAACCGGAATGCACTACAAATGTAAGGAATCAAAAAAAATGTAGACCTCTTTTTATCATTATTACATCTATTATTACATTTGAAAAGGTGAATCATTTAACAGAAACTGTTTCCCAATCCTGCATACACTCATATATCTATAGTACATTTATATATATGACATTACTACAATTTCATCCATCCAACTCTCAAGCCCTCATACTCTCTAACTCTCCAACTCTCACACTCTCCAACATTTTCAGGAGCTTTATCCTGCTATCCATTCATACTCCTCGCGCCCGCGCACTCCCACGCTGTCACC
>NZ_QDFZ01000009.1 GCF_003347605.1 Chryseobacterium sp. KLBC 52
ACAGAATTTAACGTTTCGGGCAGTAAATTGTATCTTTCGCCGATAATTGACCTTTACAATGGCGAGATTATCAGTTACGATCTCTCAGAAAGGCCTGCCTTTGCGCAGGTTGTGAATATGCTCAAAAAAGGATTCAGAAAAATTAAAAATACTGAAAACCTCATTATCCACTCTGATCAAGGCTGGCAATATCAGATGAAAGCCTATCAGCACCTGTTAAAAGAAAAAGGCATTATCCAAAGTATGTCCCGCAAAGGAAACTGTCTGGATAATGCAGTAATAGAAAACTTCTTTGGAACTTTAAAATCTGAAATGTTCTATACTAAGAAATTTAAAACCATTGATGAGCTCAAAAAAGAAATAAAGAAGTATATCAAGTATTACAATAACGACAGGATAAGACTTAATCTAAAAGGAAAGAGTCCGGTACAGTACCGAACTCTTTCATATAATAATATTGTTTAATTTTGTCTAAACTTTTGGGTGCAGTCTAAATTCCGGAGGCTTTTATATTATTTTAAATGTGATTATTTTTCGTCCAATTCTTCCTTCTTCTCTTCTTCTTTTTCAGGGAAGATGATCGATAAAAGAACAGAGATGACCAATACTCCTCCTACGATTCCCAATGAAACCGGAGACGGAATATGAATCCATGGTGCAATAAGCATTTTAACCCCAATAAAGGATAGGATAATCGCCAATCCGTATGGAAGTTTGCTGAACATATGGATAAAGTTCGCTAACAGGAAGTATAATGATCTTAATCCTAAAATTGCAAAGATATTCGATGTATAAAGGATAAACGGGTCATTTGAAATGGCGAAGATTGCCGGAATAGAGTCTACTGCAAAAAGAACGTCCGTAAACTCGATAACCCCAACCACTACTAGAAGAGGTGTTGCCATTTTGATTCCGTTCTGGATGGTGAAAAACTTATCTCCATCGTAATTGTCTGAAACTTTCCAGAAACTCTTGATTAATCTTGCACCTGCCGTATTGCTGTAATCTTCATCATCGTCATCGTCACCGTCGCCCCAGGATTTGATCCCCGCATACACAAGGAATAATCCGAATAAGGTCATGACTACGTTGATTTTCACTGCTTCTCCGAAGATATTCATTTCAGGAAGATATGTCAGGTTGATCAACCCAACTCCTGCAAAGATGAAGATCGCTCTGAAAATCAGGGCTCCGATAATCCCCCAGAAAAGGACTTTGTGATGAAGGTATTTCGGAACTTTAAAGAATCCGAAAACCAGGATAAAGACAAATAAGTTATCCACCGACAAGGCCTTTTCAATCCAATAGGCAGCCTGATACTGTGTAAATTTCTCTACTGCCAAAGCATGACTTTCAGGACTTCCATCGGTATTGAATACCCAATATACCACTCCTGAAAAAACCATTGAAAGTGAGATCCATACGATAGACCAGATGGTAGCTTCTTTGGAAGATACTTCATGACTTTTTTTATTAAATACCCCTAAGTCCAGGAGCAGCATGATAACAACTGTTACTGCAAATCCCCACACCAGACCAGGGTGCAGTTCTAAAATACTTTGATGTTCCACTTGAGTTATGTTATTATATGATAAAAGCAATAGATGCACAGCGTGCAAATATTGCTATTTTATTTATCTTTTGATTGTCAATTGATTATAGATAATTCATCTGTACCGTCTGAATCGTCTGCTCCAGCTTTTTATCTGCTGTAGGATCTCCGATCGCGTTGAATTTCCACTCTCCGTTTCTCTTATAGAAAACACCCATTACCATAGCGACGTGTCCTCTGAAAGATGCGTCATTGGCAATATCATATTTTGCAAAAACTTCTCTTACATTGGTAGGTGATCCTTCATAAATACGGATAGAAGCAAAAGGAATTGTTCCGAAATCCTGACCTCTGTAGCTGTTCAAAACCATTGCTACGTGCTCTACATTCGGTTCAAGCTGGCTGAAGTCTACTGTGATTACTTCGTTATCCAGTCCGTCATCACCATCTACATCCCCGGTAAGATCATCTCCGCTGTGTCTTACAGATCCGTTTCTGGATTTAAGGTTTCCGAAATAAATTACTTCAGTAACGTTTTTGTTTGAATCATATAAAATACAGCTTCCGTCTAAGTCTACTGCTTCTTTTTTAGTTCCAAAAAATCCTTTCTTTTCAATTGCTCCCCAGTTGATTCCTACACAAGCCTGGGAAAGTTCAGCTCCATTTTCTTTTTTAAGGTTTATTCTTTGACCTTTTTGTAAGTTGATAGCCATCTTTTTATGTTTAGTTGTTATTTATTTTTTGCAAAAAAGTGAATCTTCTCTGCTTCAAATTTCGTTCTAGTTATTATTCAAATTCAAATTAAGCATTGCCCGCAGAATATTCGTCTCTTCATCGAAATCAAATATCTTGCTCATAATGTCCATATTTTCCAGGTTTTTGATATAATCTTTCAAAACACCTTCTACTTCCGGCGGTAACGTACGTTTTCTTTCGTTCATACTGTGTTCCAATTGTTCATTTTTGCTTCTAAGCTGATCAATAATGGAACTCTGGTTAGACTGATTTTCAGAAGTATCCAGCTTATCCAGTTCTTTGTCAAAAAGATACAATTTCTTTTCGTCTACACTGAAAATAAAATGATCATCCGACTGAAAGATTTTAAAAAGCTCATAATCATGGGTTCCAATTAGGTAACCACAGACAAAACGGACTTTAAATCCCTGTATATTAAGCCTTCCCAACAGTTTTCTTTCAATGGAATAATCCTTATACTGATAGGCCGGGAAAGAATCAGATTTCAGCAGCGTTTCATCTGCATCTGTTCTGTAAAATTCCTGAGCATATTTTTTATGAAAATACAGTACATTCTCCCAATTGGCTGTAAAGCTATCTTCTGTAAGATCTTTGTACAGTGTTTTCAGATGTTGGGAAAATACACCGCTGTACATTTTCCTGTCGGTCTGAAAGTTATCTGACTGTCTTTCTTCAAAACCTGAAATATATTTACCGTTGATGTTAATTTCATTAATGACTGCCAGCATATCATTTTCCTTCTGCTTTTTAATTTTAGTCAGAAGCTCTATGAGGCTGTCCGTATACTGCAGGTGAAAAAGTTCCAGTTTATTATAATCTAGAGCCGTATTTTCCTGGAACAGATTGTGAATAATATCCGTTTTGATGTAAATAGATATAATATCAATATGTTCAAAAAAATTAGCGAGAAGCTTAAGCTTTGTTAATCTTCTTTTGCTTTGCGACAATATGGTTGCTGCATCATCCCCCACCTTAGTATGCTATAAATTAACCTCTGACATTAGCTTTAAGTTCATGCTCCAATGTCTGAAGATCCTGATCCAGTTTTCTTCTGTTATCTGCTCCCTGTTTCTGGATTTGTTTCACTTCATTCAATGTATTGATCAGCATTGATGTTGTTTCTCTCAATGTTTCCACAGATACGATAGTCTGCTCGTTCGCTCTGGCAACATTCACAGAATTCTGTCCAAGACGTTCCGCATTCTTTCTTAAGATCTCTTCTGTAGTGGAAGATACTTTCTGCTGGATTTCAATATTCTGCTGTTGTCTGTACATTGCTACAGCCAGTGAAAGCTGGTTTTTCCAGACTGGAAGCGTAGTGGTAAGAATCGTCTGTGCCTTTTCAGCAATAGAAACGTTGTTGTTCTGTACGAGCCTGATCTGCGGAAGCGACTGCATCATGATCACACGTACCACCTTAAGATCTGCCATTCTTCTGTCTAATCTTGCAATAAAATCTCTTTTATCTGCAATCTGATAATCCTGATAAATCTGCGGATTCGCTTCCATCTGAGCAAGCTCGCCTGCAGCTCTTTCCATTCTGATATTACCTGCAATGACAAGATCTTCAATCTGCTTGATAGAATTCACATTGCTTTCAAAAATAGTCTGAAGTACAGCATTATCTTTTGTAGAGGTGATAATCCCAGCATTTACTTTATAAGAAATCTGCTCAATATTATTGATGATCTTGTCATATTTTGCGAATAAGTTTTCTACCTGAGTCATTACCTTCTTCATGAAGGGTAATTTGCTCAGGAAACTTTTCACTTTATTTCCGTTAAGCTCTTCTACGTCAACATAGTTAAGCTCTACCAAAAGGTCGTTGATAAGCCCTCCTACTTCTCCTGAGTTTGATCTTCTTACATTTCCTAAGAAGCTGTCACTCTGGTTGGTTAAAGTTTTCTGAAGCTCTGCTCCAAAATTCACAATGGAACCTGGGTTTGCTTCATCAATAGAGTTCGCAAGAACTTCATATTTCTGACGTTCTTCTGACTGCAATTGCGTCAGGTTTACATTTCCTTCTCTATCCACAAGAACTGCCGGTGCTGCATTCTGAACAGGCTGAGCCGGAGTTGGAGGAACCATTGGAGTTGGTTCAAAGGTTTTAAGAGGTTCTATTGATCCTAGTGGATCTATCGGTTGATTTTCCTGATTGTCCATAATTACTTCTGATAAATTGATACAAATTTCTCAAGGCCTTCTCTCTGTCCTGCCCCTACAGCCTCAAATTTCCATTCTCCGTTTCTATTGTAGATTCTTCCGAATTCTACAGCAGTTTCGATTGAGAAATCTTCGTCTAATTCATATTTTAAGATCTCTTCATTCGTATCTGTATTGAAAATTCTGATGAAAGAATTTCTTACCTGTCCAAAGTTTTGCTTTCTTGAATCAGCCTCGTGAATCGTTACTACTACTGTAATTTCTTTGATAGCGCTGTCAATTTTAGTAAGATCAATTTTGATCTGCTCATCGTCACCTGCACCTTCTCCTGTAAGGTTATCTCCTGTATGAATGACGGATTTGTCCGGAGACTCAAGATTGTTATAGAAAATAAAGTGATTATCTGAAACTAATTTTTTGTCGTCTCCAAGCAAAAATAAAGAAGCATCAAGGTCGAAAGCTGTTCCTGTAGAAGTATTATTGATATCCCATCCTAAACCTACAGTAAATTTAGGTGCGTTAATGTTTTCTCTTTGTCCTTTTTGTAAGTTAATAGCCATAATATAATTCCGTTTGTGTTAAAGTATTGATGTTATTTTCGTATTCTTTTATTAAATGATAATTGTTACTGATTGCCAGCTCCAAAAGCAGGTCCATCTGTTCCTTTTTTACTTTAGACGTAAGATAATCAAAATTACTTGATTCCAGGCCTAAAATATATTTTACAATCCTTGTATTGAACTGAAAACTTTCTTTATTCATCACTTCTGCAACATGTTTTACATTTTTTACGGCATAGTAATTAAAAAAGTTTTCAATTTTCGGGTCAAGGTCAAAATTCATCAGCTCTGCATAATACAGGAACATAAAATCTGCTTCCACGCTATATTGATTCAGGATTCTGTTCACTGTATATTCATGGCTTCCTGTGATTTTTATATCGTCTATAAAAATACAAAGTTTTCCTCTCAAAAAATCCTTATCGATATAATAAGTATCATTGGCAATCAGATTTTTGCGGTCTTCAAAATTAAGATTCCCGTAATCTGTGATGTAAGTATGGTTTCTGTTGATTTTAGATAAAATACTTGATTTCTTTCCTTTCTGAAACAGATAAAAATCCAGGTGTTTTTTAAAGTAGAAACATAAAAAGTTGGATGCGGTAGGAATCGCCATATAAGGGCTTGGAAGCACTACAATCTCTCTTTCAGTATTTAAAAGTTCTTCATTTTCGGAAATAAATCCGTCGAATAATTCTCTTGCAAATTTTTCAGCATACGACTTATCGCCATACTTGAAAAAGCTGTATTCCGCAGGAGAGAAAGTAAACTCATCCGCCGAATGAATGTGGTGTAAGCTGTATCTTTTATTCATGTTTATGGATAGTGTTTAAGTAAATGGGCACTGAAACCGAAGTTCTTTGCTCCCTGATAATCTGCCACCGGATTGTCTCCGATGTGCAGAATCTGGTGCATGGGCAAATCCTGATCATTGATCCTGTTTTTCACTTCCTGAAAAATAAGCGGATTAGGTTTGGAACAGTTGATTTCATCAGAATAAATATGGAAATCTATGTACTGATCCAGGTTTTCATGAATCAGAAATTTTCTCATTGTTTTCCCTTTGATAAATCCGGTGTTACTCAGAATATTAATGGTCTTTCCCTGATTTTTGATATCCTCAAAAAAATCATGAATATTTTCAAAAATTACAACTGGTTTATATTCCAGAAACAATTCTTCACTTTTGTTGTAAAACCCATTGAGCTTTTCCTTATTCAAAAGCTTCACATCCACATCCAGAGCACCTAGAATCATCAGATAAATTTCAAAAGTATCGATATTTTTCCCTGTAACCTCATTGATGGTATTGCAAAGATCATCGTAATATTTTACAGTTTTCGCAACCTGTTCTATCGGTTTATCTACGTTGAAAAATGAGGAGAACAGCTCAACTCTTTTTGCTTTAAATTCAGGATGAGATTTGATTAAAGTGAGCCACAGATCAAAGGAAAAATGACAGTGGTTATGGATGTCGATATCTGTTTTCAATAGGTTTTAAGTTAAAAGTTTTTATTTAGCTTCCTGAAAAAGATTTAAAATTTTTTAATCATCAAAAAGTGTTTACCATACTATTCTTCCCAAAGATAAAATATTTATCATAAAAGCATTACGTCCGTTATCTGTTTTAAGATATTTTTATGAAATTCTATGAATTTGAGAGGCTCAAAGTAGATAGATTACGAAGTGTTTAATATCCCTTTACAAAAAAATAATTTCAAAAATTCTTTGAAAATCAAAAAAAAATTATAATTTCGCAACCGATTAAAAATCAACAATGTCAACAAAAATGATAAATATTATAACTTTAAGCAATCCTGTCAGAGCTGTGTTCTTTGGCAGCAATGAATATTTATCTGAATAGTTCTATAGATCTTTTATACCCAAAAATATATTAAAGACCTGTCTATTCGGATAGGTCTTTTTTGCTGCCCTATTTTCAGACTTTAACAATTCAACAAATTTGTGTTATTTGTTAAGATCTCTGAAAAATTTTCCTTTGATACGAAATACGAAAAATGTTTTGCCGGCTTTATAAGACCGGAGTGTATTTTGTGTTCATTTTTTTTCAGAATCTTTTCTAAACACAGATCTAAAAATCAACAATTTAAATCAAACAAAATGAAATACAACACACGAAATATAGGGATTATAGCACACGTAGATGCAGGAAAAACAACGTTATCAGAAAGACTTCTGTATTACACAGGACTTATTCATAAAATCGGTAATGTAGATGATGGAAATACCACCATGGATAAAGACATCCAGGAAAGAAACAGAGGAATTACCATTTCTTCTGCTGCAGTTTCTACCCAATGGAAAAAAGGCGATAAAGTGTATAACATCAACATTATTGATACTCCGGGACATATTGATTTTGCAGTAGAAGTGGAACGTTCATTAAGAGTCCTGGACAGTGTTGTCGCTGTTTTCTGTGCTTCTTCAGGAGTTCAGCCACAGACTGAAAATGTTTGGTTCCAGGCTGAAAAACATGGAACATCCAAAATCTGTTTCATCAATAAAATGGACAGAATCGGGGCAGATTTCTTTGCGGTTCTCAATGAGATAAAAACCAAACTGAATGCTGTTCCTTTGGCTCTTCAGATTCCGATGGGTGCTGAAATACATTTTGAAGGCGTCATTGATCTTATCAAAATGAAAGCGTTATACTGGGCCGATGAAAATGGTGAAACCATTGTGGAAAAGGAAATTCCCGATTATTATATTGCTGAAGCTGATGAATATAGAATGAAATTAATGGAAACGCTTGCAGAAAATGATGAGAAGTTCTTTGAGATGTTTATGGATACAGAACAAACCTTCACTGTTGAAATGATCTCGGAAGCGATACAAAGAGTCTGCAGATCCGGATCAGCTGTTCCCGTTCTTTGTGGTTCTGCCTTTAAGAATAAGGGAATCCAGCCTCTTCTTGATGCTGTGGTCACTTATCTGCCCGCTCCGGATCAGCTTGCTGACCTGCAGGGAAGAGATCCTCAAACAGAAGAAACAGTAACATTGGAAAGAAATGAAGCGACTGCTTTTTCAGGGCTTGTCTTCAAGGTTGTGATCGACAAACATATGGGAAGGCTGGCGATGCTTAGAGTGTATTCCGGAAGGATACAATCCGGAGATACTATATTGAACGTAAGGACGGGTGAAAGCTACAGGATTTCCAGAATTCTGCAGATGCAGTCCGATAAAACGTTATCACTGGAAGAAGCTAAAGCTGGAGATATTGTTGCCTTAACAGGAATAAAGGATGCCAAAACCGGAGATTCTTTATCGTCTACAGAGCAACCGGTTTTACTGGAAGCCATTACAATTCCGACTCCTGTGATCAGAGTGGCTATCGAGCCAAGAACAAATGGTGATGAGAAATCTTTCGGATTGGTACTGGCAAAAATCCAGGAAGAAGATCCATCTTTGGTGGTTGAAAGAGATCCGCAGACCGGGGAAACTTTATTAAGTGGCTTGGGAGAACTTCATCTCGAGGTTACTCTGGAGAAAATCCGTCTGAATCATGGTATTGAAATCAATCAGGGAAAACCTAAAGTTTCTTATCGTGAGATCTTAACGGAAACGAGAGTTCACAGAGAAAAGCTTTCCAAGCAAAACGGCGGAAGCGGTCAGTTTGCTGATATCACTTTTGAAATCGGACCAGGAAATGATCATGAACATGGACTGGAGTTTGTTAATATGATCAAAGGAGGTGTTATTCCTACTGAGTTTATCCCTTCTGTTGAAAAAGGTTTCAGAGAAGCTATGGAGCATGGCCCATTAAAAGGATATCCTCTGGAAAACATGAAGATCACTCTTCTTGATGGTTCTTTCCACGCTCAGGATTCTGCAGCATTTGATTTTGAAATTGCAGCAAGAGAAGGATTCAAAGCAGCGGCAAAAGGATGTAGTCCTAAATTGATGGAACCTGTCATGCAGGTGGAAATTCAAAGCATTGAGGAATATACAGGTGCTGTCACTGCGGATATCAACAGAAGAAGAGGAATTATTACTTCTATTGATGAAAAGTCAGGAAGAAAGATTTTTGCTGCGGAAATCCCGTTAGCTTCAACTTTCGGGTACATTTCAGACTTAAGAACGCTGACAAGCGGAAGAGCATCTATTAACATGAAATTATCACACTATGCTTTAGTACCTGATTTTATCGCCAATACATTAATAACCTAAACAAGCAAGGACTGTAGATTTTTCTTACAGTCCTTGTCTTGTTATTGGAATATATTCTTGATAATTGATATTGATAATTGATAATTGATAAACAATTCAATTTTATTTTCTATTTTTCCGGCATCACCTTATACGTTGGGTCATCCTGAATATTAACTTCCACCACAGCTTCTGCATTTTTAAGTATTTTCCTGCAGTCCTCACTGAGATGACGCAGATGAAGGGTTTTATGATTTTGCTTATAACGTTTGGATAATTTGTCCAGCGCATCTATGGCACTCATATCTACAATACGGCTTTCTTTAAAATCGATAACCACCTGATCCGGGTCATTCATAGGATCAAATTTATCCGTAAACGCTGTTACTGAACCAAAAAACAAAGGTCCATATATTTCGTAGTACTTCACTCCGTTTTCATCCACATGTTTTCTTGCTCTGATTCTTTTAGCATTATCCCAGGCAAAAACCAATGCTGAAATGATCACTCCAATTAAAACCGCTAAAGCAAGATTGTGTAAAATCACGGTAATTAAAGCTACGGTAACCCCCACGAAAATATCAGATTTCGGCATTTTATTCACAATTCTGATGGATACCCACTGGAAGGTACTGATCGCAACCATCATCATGACTCCTACCAGAGCCGCCATAGGGATTTTCTCTATCACAGGTGCTCCACACAGAATGATGATTAAAATTAACAATGATGCTATTATCCCGGATAATCTGGCTCTGGAACCTGCGTTGAGATTCACCAGCGTTTGTGCAACCATGGCACAGCCACCCATTCCTCCAAAAAAACCATTGGTAATATTGGCTAATCCCTGAGCTACGGATTCTTTATTGGCACTTCCTTTTGTATTTGTAATTTCATCCACCATAGATAATGTCAGAAGAGACTCTATCAGGCCTACTCCAGCCATAATCAAGGCATACGGGAAAATAATCTGTAAAGTTTCCAGAGAAAAAGGAATCTCAGGGATATGGAAACTCGGAAGATTTCCACTGATATGGGCGATATCTGCTACTGTTTTTGTTGGAATATTAAATCCGAGAACCACAGCAAAGACAATGATAATGGCTACCAGAGAGGCAGGAACAGTTTTTGTGATTTTTGGAAAAAAATAGACTACAGCAATTGTAAGCGCCGTTAGTCCTGCCATGATGTATAAAGGCATTCCCTGCAGCCAGCTTACCGTTCCACTGCTATCTGTAATTTTGAATTGTTGTACCTGCGCCATAAAAATAATAATGGCAAGACCATTCAGGAATCCGTACATAACAGGTTGCGGAATCAGTCTTACAAATTTCCCAAGTTTAAAGATTCCGACCGTCATTTGAAGGATTCCGGCAAGTGCAACAGTGGCAAAAAGATATTCTATCCCATGAGATTGTATCAAAGCAATCAGTACAACGATTGTTGCTCCTGCTCCACCGGAAACCATTCCCGGCCGACCTCCCAAAACAGCGGTTACAAGACCCATCATAAAAGCTGCATAAAGACCTGTAAGCGGAGACAGACCGGCCAGGATAGCAAATGAAAGAGATTCGGGAATCATTGTCATCGCTACGGTAAAGCCAGCCAGCAGTTCATTTTTATAATTGATTTTTTTCGAAAAGTCGAATAAGCTTATAGTATTTTTCATTGATTTGCAAAGGTATGGACTGTCCGGATGGTATACAATTTTTTCTTTTTATGTTTTTTCACAGGCAAATATGTTACTTTAAATAATTCACACATCAGTTCTTATAATATGTTAATTTTAATTAAAATAAATACATAAGACATAATTTTTATATTTATGATTGTTTTTACGTCTTATTTTTGTCTACATTTGAAAACGAATAAGCAATTATTTGGTACTAATTAAAAATTCAACGGGTAAAAAGCTGTATATCAATCTATCTGCAGCTTTAATCATAGAATTGTGTAAAACCTTAATAGGTTATATATTATTTCACACAAATGGCAGGAAAAGAAGTTTGAAAAAAAAGAAGAGGAAACCATTGAAAATAAAGAATATAATCCAAGTACGTTAAGGTGATCCCTACCCACCTGTTTTTAAGATATTTGGCAAAATACAGATTTAGTTTTATAGGATATATGGTCTTATTAAATCTGTCGTAAGATTCTTACATCATTATTTCTCCTTCATATCAATTTCAAATTTCTGTGAATTATTTCCCGTTATGTAAAATAATATATATCACCTATTCTCGTTTTTTTATATATAAGTTTAAACAAAAGAACAATATTTAGTAAAAATGTTATATAAAGAAATCCATATTGGGAAATTTATTAAGGAAAGAGTTGATGAAAATGAAATTACAGTAGAGAGGATATGTAAATTTTTAAGTAAAGATGAAGAGGCTGTCGAAATGATGTATGACAGCAGATCAATGGATACGGATCTTCTTTTAAGATGGAGCAAATTGCTGGAATATGATTTTTTCAGACTGTACAGCTCACATTTGATTTTATACGCTCCTCCTTCCGCTATTAACAAAAACCAGCAGAAGTCCGAGAAAACACCTTATTTCAGGAAAAATATTTATACACAGGAAATTAAAGACTTTATCATGAAAAGGATTCTTTCCGGTGAAATGACTCAAAGTGAAGTTATTAAAGAGTATTCTATTCCAAAAAGTACTCTTCACAGATGGCTTCAGAAGAGTGATAATGCAAACGGATAAACAGATAAAGATGCGCCCAAATTACAAAAAGATTTACCAGGATATGCTGAGGATGGAATATCCCGAAAAGCTTAAAGATCCAAAAATTAAAGATCTTCTTGAAAAGCTTCATACGAGCGAAGATGTCCTTAAGTTCAATGAAAAACTGTTCAAGCAATCCAGAGAAAATCAAAAACTTAAAACCTATGACAGGCAGACTATGCTGAAACTGCTTCAGTATCAAAAAAAGCATGGTCATTCTACAAGCTATATGTCACGAAAATATAAAATAAGCCGAACAACGCTTTCAAAATGGAAAGGAATGTTTGAAGAAGAGCTTGAAAATACAATGAAAAATGCCGGTAAGTAATCTACCGGCATTTTTTTAAAGGTAATAGTAAGGAAAAAACCGGGCTAAACGTTTGCCGGAGTCGAACCGGATAACCTTGCCGGAGTGACCGGCTTCGCTATTCCTCCCATAGTTGTGTTACGATGAATTTTTTCCTAACGACACTTCAAAATGGTAATATAAAGAAGCTGGAAGTGGGCAGAAGAAAGGGGTTAAAGCCTGAAAATCTATCTGACTTTATAGAAAATTATGATACAAAGATCTTTCAACCTCCCACTTCCGGCTTCTTGTATGTTTTAAAAACAAGGCTAAAAACGAATAATGTAGTCGTGCTCTAACCAACTGAGCTACTCTTCCTATATAGACCGTGTTTTTTTGTTGTGGAAGAGACGGGATTCGAACCCGTGACCCCGTCGTGATGAGCGAAGTAACATTTTTCTACGGCACTTGTTTGTTTTTATTTTTCTTCTTCAGCAATATATGTTTTGACAATAGGATGAATCCGGGCATCTTCAGAATAATAGCTTAAACCAAACCCACGCCATCCGGAGGACCAATAGAGAATCATTTCTTTCAGATAAGGAATGTCTTTGGTTTCATCATACTTAAAGTTTTCATTGAATATTTGTTGTACCTCATCAATAAGTTCCGGATAAAACCTCTTATCTTCTTCATCATATACGTCTGTATAAATATCAAGATGATCTCTTAGTTCATATAGTAAGTATGTTCTGAAATCCCAACCCAGAATAACAACATCCGAACCACTAACGCTTACTACAGGATTCCATTTTAAATTGTTGTTTTCTACAACACAAGCTGAATCCCTGACAGGTAATAATTGGGGAAGCTTTGAAAACCATTCATCAAAAATTTCTTTTTTTCTCTCCAAAGATTTAGGCTTTATTCCCCAGGATTTCAACCAAACGTGATTGACACTCATAATATCATCCCACATCCATTTATAAACAGAATTTATCTGACTGATAATTTCTGTTTCATTCTCTAACCAATTATAAAAGAAAGTACATTCTTCTGCAATCAGTGTCCCTTCATCTTCATATTCAACAATTTCTTTTTTGTCAATTGCATGAAGAATCTTTAGAAATTCTCTGTGTTCAGACGTAAAGCTCACCTCATATTTTCTTTCAACCTGATCAATCTGTTCTTCAGAAAGCCCTTGCCATTTGGCTCCGTAAAATCCTTTTGGACAATTTTCATCATTTACAGACCACAATTTTTCTGTGCGTTCTTTGACCCAGTGTAAAAATTCAGTCAGATTACTTGGTATATGCATGGTTATTCATTTTAAAATAAAAAAGAGGCAAGATTCGAAAAGACTTGTACAAGATCACTTTCATGACCTTCTGGAGTCGAACCAAATTAAACCGAAGTAGGCCTTTTCTACGGCACTCTTTTACAAATCAAGGTAATATTTTTCAGAATCTTCCGTGCATTTGCTCTACCTGCTGAGCTACCTCTCCTTTTCGAGGGAGAAGGCAGGATTCGAACCTGCGACCCAATGTTTACTCAATCTCGAAGTATGATTCTAAGACGACACTTGATTTTAATTATTCATAGTTATTAGTTTTCTTTTTACGCAGTTATTTTTTATTAAAAACCAAGCAAAGAATTATAAGAGTAGCTGATGTTCAATTGAAAGTTGACGATGAAACTCTTATTAACGGCATTGGTTAGCTACCGGGCAATCTGGTGAAAGACTCTGTCAGTTTGGAATCGAAGGAGGTCTTTCTAACGGCACCAGTATTATTAACACTGCAAAATTATATTGTAAGTACGCAATCTTTTTACGTAGTTTAAATTTATTAAGAAAATAATGATGAAATCATTTCAAAAAGTTTAAAAATACCTAACAGAGGAAGTGATATAATAAATCCTACGATTAAACAAATTCCGATTTTACTTAAAAAGCCTGTTTTGTTTTCTGAATAGTTTTCTTTCTCTCTTGTTTTGGCTTTGAAAACAGGAATATGTTTTGTGATTTTAAGACTATGTTGTTCAAGTTCAGTGATTACTTTCAATGCAGATTCATCAAGCAGATTTTTATCTCCTCTGAAAACAATATCTTTTAAAATAGCATTTCCTGAATTGCTTAAAGACTTTCTATAAATCTCTACTGCATTTTCCATTTCGTTATTCTCCGGTGTAGACAGAATCCAGAACTTACCTGCTTCATCAAGAAATCCTGCTTCAAAATAAATCTGTCCTAATTTTTTTCTTAGGGAAAGATCATTAGGAAACTGATTGATCATATTTCTTAATCTGTCGCATGCTTTTTTCTTTCTGCCTTCTTTAAGATCCTTTTCAATTCTGTAAAATAGATTTCCCATTGTTTTTTAAGCAGTTTTATTTTTCATTTACATATTCGTTCGTTTTACCTTGAAGCAAAAGAACCAAAAGTTCAAGACCTGGAAACTCCGGCTAAAAATAACCTACACGCTCTAAAAATTCTAAAACTTGCGCGAATCTAATGTTACTTTTTCATTTCACTTTCTGTCTCGCGCTTCAAACAGTAGAATTTTCTTAACGTTCGTATAGCTTATTTTCTTAACGCCTCCGTTTCCTATGTCATTATTTAATTCCAGCCAATTGTTTTGAAATTTTCTCGGAATATTTATAATTCATCGTTTTTAAAACAGATAATATTCTGCTTTTTAAATTGACTTGTTGCATGGTTACTTTTTCCAACTCAGTTTTAAGTTCGGATTCTTCTACTTCTGCAACAATTTTTATATTTTCAACATCTTCAACATTGGATTCTGTATATTCTGAGAAAAAGACTTTCCCATTTTCTCTTTTGTAAAACACCCACGGATGTCCTATCCAAAGCATTCTCCATTCTGAAGTTGGTGTCTTAAAAATATTTTCCCAATCTTCAATATTACTTATATCACTACAACAGTTAGGTTGTATCAGTATTTTATCTTCTATTTTTAATACAATTCCGCCGTCAAAGGCCATGATACCAATATCTTCTTCAGATTCGTCTGATTCCATATCTTCTATTTTGGCTTCTACAATCATCTTAAGATTTTCATCATCGATGGTTTCAATATCCACCAGGCAAGATCCTTTCTCAATAGCCTCAAAATTAAAATTCAGCTGAGAAACTACTTCTTCCCATTTGGCAAACCATTCTTCGGGATCGGGATAATCTGAAATTTCCGGCAATTCGAATTCTTCTTTGGAATATCGTAAAGGACTAATTTCAATGGTATTAATGAGTTTCATAGTATATAGTATATTGTTTAATTTCTAGCCCCGATTGCAACGGCATCCTTTTTCTAAAGGGCTTGAAGAAAGCTTTGGCGAAAAAGATAAAGTGGAAAGCGGGATTAAGCTCCTGAATATATTGATTGTTTTTTCTATATTTTAAAAGCAGTGCCTGTTACAGCACTACTTTTTGAATCATTTTCACTGCAGATTTTTTGTCTTCCAAAGCATTCAATACATCGAAAATTTTGTCTGACCAACCTGCAATAAGGTGTACATCATCCTTTCTGATATCAAGCGGCTGCGTACCATAACCTGCAAGGTCAAAAATATACAGCTTTGCATGAGGTGCGATGGCTTTGTATTTTTTCCACACGTCTTCAAAGGAGTTTCTGTTTCCTGTGCTATCCCACATCTGAGTATCGGTGAACAGCATTACTTTATCTACCTGCTCTCTTCTTTTGATGAGATCTTCAATTACCAGGTAACCATTGGTGGAATATCCTACCTCACCTTCACGTTTGTAGAATGCATCTACATTCCTTAAAATACCGTTTTTCGGCATGGGAACTCTCAGCCAACGGTCACCGAAGATACCTGTCACCACATTTTTACACTGTGACTGGAGGATCATAGACATCAGCAAACCGATATCATACAGTAAAATTTTACTTTTGCGGGAAACTGCTTTCTGCATAGAACCCGACACGTCCGCTGCGATTACCACTGAAGTATCAAAACCAAAGCCTTTGATATTTCTGGCACTTATCACAACAGCATATTCCAATGCTTCCAGTACTGAGGACAAATACGGAGAATCAAAGTTTTTTAATTCTCTGTAAGCCGCCAGGAATCGGAATGGGAGCTGTTTTGAATTGGTTACGGCTCTCTCATCGGAAAGATATCTGCACACTTTGTTCATCGCATCAGAAGATACTTTAGCTTCCAGAATATTCCTCAGGTTTCTCATGGTTGCCATATAGCCCAGTTTGTTGCTGAAGATCAATTCTTCCCATTTATTTTTGACAGCCAGTTTTCTTTCTGCATCATTTGCAAATTTCGTCTGACCCAAAACGGAAAGCTCCACTTCCCATGTATAAGGAGTTTCCAGGGTATTGTTAGCAATTTTGTTGAAAACTGCCTGCTGGTTGTCATCTTTAGCTTTCGGGTGAACCAGGAATAATGCATCTTTCAGCGTTACTTCTGATTTTCTGTTGTATTTGGCAAACTGGTATTCATCAAACTTATTGAATGATTTCACCAGACCTTTCTGAATCTGTTTGGACAGTTTGTTCAGTTTCTTGGTATCTGTTCTTTGATTGGCAAGCTGGTAGTAAGCCAATAATTCTGTGATTTCATCTGCTCTCTGAACGACTCCATCTACTGTTTTGCTTACAAGGTCTGTACCTGAAGTCTGCTTTGCCAATTCAGTTGTCAAAACCAATGGGATAGATCTCAGATACATATCTTTTCTTGCATATACGGCCAGCTTTGCCACAAATTCGGGATCATTTTTTTTGATCAGAGACTGGATTCTTCCTAATCTGTCATTTCCTTTTTCATAGTTGGCATCTGACAGTCCTGTTGTAACAACAGCACTATACAATTCTTCTGCAGGCGTCATGGCATAAGCTTTTGCACCTTCGTAGTTCTGTACTACTTTATTTTCTTTTTTTAAAAAATTAAATTTCATGGTTACTGTTTTTATTGTTAAACATGGGAAGGATTGATACTTCCTCTCTGATTTCTGATGCAAAGTAAAAACAGTGTTGCGCAACCTTTTTGCGTAGTTTATTTTTCTTTGATTTTTTTATTTTTTTAAATGATTCTCGCAGATTATTCAGGATTACGCAGATTTTAAGTTTTGGCTAAGCCGAATGAAAGGTGCTCTATTTGAAAGGCGGGCTAAAGCCCACCGCTATTGAACAGTATTGATTTATAGAATTTATTTTAACCACAGATTAGCATAGATGTTGTGGCGATAAATAGAATTCATCATTAATCATTAATCATTATAAAATCCTTCTATCATTCATTTTCATTAAAGAAATCGCGTATAGAGCGTTTCCAGATGAGAGTTTTCTAGCTTTGTTATTATTAAAATTAAGCTATGATTAAAGGAATATATGAGACTCATGTTCAGGTGAGCAATCTGGAAAATGCAATACAATTTTACACCGATATATTAGGACTGAAGCTCGCTCACAGGGATGAAACCAGACCTATTGCTTTTTTATGGGTGGGAAAAGGAAAAGAGTTTATGCTGGGGCTTTGGGAGCAGAAGGAGAATCTTCAGACCAGACATTTTGCTTTTTCCAGCAGTAAGGAGGATATTTTGAATTATTCTGTGGAGTTTCTTGAAAAGAAGGATTTAAAACCTTACAATTTTCTGAAAAACGGAACTGTAGAGCCTATGGTATTTTCATGGATGCCTGCATTGGCTATTTATTTTAATGATCCAGATGGAAACCAGCTTGAATTTATTTCTATTCTGGAGGGTGAAGGCAGACCGGAACTGGGAGTACTGAGCTATGAGGAATGGATGAAGCAGACTGGTCATTAATAAGACACTCATACAACACAGTGGCGCAAGATGTTGCGCCTTTGTGTTGCTCAACAAAATGATCAGATGAGCATCAGCAGTATTAAACATTAACCAGTTTTTTCACTGCCAATACATGTTTACAAGGGCCTCTTTCCCCTTGATACTTACTGAACCACTCGCAGGTACAGCGTTCTTTTTCTTCCTGAATGATTACTGTATGATCTACACCGGTTCCTTTTACTCTGGCTTCTGTTCTTTCTTTATTATTATTCAAGATTTCTACTTTTCCGTCTTCGATCAGTTTTTCCGCATTTTTTATGCGGGGATTAAGCCCGATAATACGGCTTAATTTAAAAGGAAGTCTACGATAGAAAAATTCTCCGTCATTGAGATCGTAACCAAGTAATCCCATTGCAGCGAGTCTGCCAGTACTATTTTCAATTTTTTCAAAACTGATATTCTCTTCCAAAGCAATTCTGCCAGGATTAAAAGTCTGATTGGCATAGGCATATTTATCCAACGCATCAATCCACTCATCAGGGACATCTGAAATCAGGCTATCCAACACTGCTCCCTCACCTGAAAAACCTCTCCAGCATTCTCGTGATAAAGAAAAACTGAACCGGATATTTCCCATAGTGAGCTGCCATGTGGTAGACTGCATATGAGCATGTGCAAAAACCTGCAACCCATCAATATAAGGAAGAAGAGGTTCTAATAGGCGCAGTCTGTGAAGTCCTCCTATACAAACAGAATCTGCAGATTTTACCGGAGAAAAAACAGGTTTATTTCCTCTCACAATTAAATAATAATCTGACTTCACCACTCCTTTCGGCATTCCTCTGAACAATTGCTGTGTCTGGATTTTGTTGAAGGTATTATGACGCTTTTCGGATTCTGATAAATACACCTGAACAGTTCCCAGTCCTCTGATCCATTTAGCAGGCAATGGTACTTTTCTTTCTATTATTTTGCTTTCCCCCTTGTATAGCCCTACTTCTTTTTGCCCTACAGAAAGCATAATTTTTTCATTCGGACGAATACTTCCCAAAGCTGTTATCATAGGCTGATTGAAATCCACATTCGTAGTTCCGTTTTCAAGAAACTCCCCATCTAAGCCCTCTGGCAGCACATCTACTCTTGCATACACTCCCGCACAATGAGAAAAACCTTCAAACCTTACTCTTTCATTTCCTGCTGTCACAATAGGATCTTTAAGAAGCGACATCTGAAAAGGCGACAGGTTAAAACTGGATTTCACAATGTTGGAAAGTGTGATCAGACATCGGGCCAAAATAAAGGGTTGCCTTACATCTCCCCAGAAAAAGCAGGGAACATCGGTATTTTTATCAATCTCACTGTATTGGGCAAGAAATAGTTCTTCAAGTGCACCTCTCCTGACTAAAGAGGACGTTCCTGAATAGTTATAACTAAGTATATCTTCCATGATCTATTTTTTCAGAAGAAGATTACATATTTTTTTAAGACTCGAATTTTCTTTCCAGTTGTTTAATTTTTCAACGACTTCCTGATGTACTGAGGAATGATTCAAAGCCAATACTTCATGGTAGATTTCCAGAATTCTTTTCAGATTGGTAACCGGTTCTTCCATTTGGAGTAAAATATTGAAAATCAATTCTTCGAGCGCTGCATTATGATTTTTACTTACATTAAGCATGTGGTGCTGCATCAGATCGGTTAATCTTTTCACCGGTGCCCATTCTAATTTTTCGTGCAGGCCAATCACTCTTCCCAGTCTTGCATTATCCATCATCTGACCAGAAACATGTTCAAGCCAGATTTCAGCAGCTGTTCCACGAATAGTTTTGTCACTGTCCAGGAAAATAGTTCCAAGAAACAGATACCCAATTTCATCCAGAGGTTTTTTGATCTGATACAACGTATTTGCAGTATTCAGAACAAGGCTTCTTTCAAAAACTTCTGCAATTCCTGAATAGAAAAGGCAGTATTTAATTACTTTCGCTAACGCATTTGCAGGTGTATTGGGGAAGCAAAGCATCAGCGCAGGAATTTCATTAAGCTCTTTCTGCTCGGCAACAAAATATTCCATGAACAAAGGTTCTGTTCTTTTTTCAAGATGATATTTTGGAATTGTAATGTTCAGCTCTACCGGATAATATGAGTTTTTCTTATTGTCAATAGTTTTCCATTGATAATCCCCTGAAAAGAATTCTGTGGGAATATTATCATATCCGAAATTTTTAAATTCCTCAAAAACAGCTTCCGGTGAACGGGTAATTCCAGCTGTCATCCACCATGAAGGGTGTATAAACTTACCTTCCGGCTTTTCATTTTTTCCAAAGAAGAAAAGCAGTAATTCTTTATACTCACCTTTTAATCTTTTCTCTGTTTCTTCAATAGCTTTTGAAGTATCATCTAAAGCACAACGTTGCAGGGCCAGCTGAATATCCAGATGGTGAGGCTCTGCATTATTATTCTGATAACTCTCCAATCTCTCAACCAGCGTTACAGGAGAAATCCAGCATGGTGCATGGGTGATTGGGAATAACAACGGAAGTTTGTCTCCTGATTTTATTTTTTCAATTGCATAGATAGCAATCTCCTTAAATGCTTGTCGTGCAGGGCAATCTGCTCCTACATCTTCTATCGGACCCAATTTTTTCTGATAATTGGAGTAAGACTCTCTCGTAGCTTCCTCCTCTTTGGTTTTCTGGTATATTTTTTCCAGACTCTTTAGCTGAATCGGATATTTTTCCATTAAAGCCAGCCCATAATTGATGATTGCATTGCATAGTAAAACATTCAGATAAGGAACTTCCCATTTTGCAATGGTTTTACAGGCTTTCAAAAACACAGGTTCCATCAGTTTTACAGATTCTTCATCCACGTCTCCGGCAAACCTGATAAATCCTGTCAAAGCAATATCACAATGGTAGCTATACGGATCGTCCATTGCTAAAGGCAGATAGAACATGAGATCTTCAAAGTTCTGAAGTATCTGCACTGCATTTTCATCTGAAGTCAGCAATAATTTTTCTGATGCTATCGCCTCAAGTTCCGGCTGTTTCTCTTCAATATATTTTACCAGAAGAGGACGTACATTGGTTAATATATTATCTGAATAATGAGAAAGGGCGACTATCATATTTTCTGAAGCCGGAATGTATTTCAGGATGATCTTCGCTGCTTTTGATTGGATCCCATCATCTTTACTGACAAATGCTGTACTTAAAGCCATCCCAAGCATGTCCAGATCCATTTTCTTTCTCTGGAATATTTTTTCCGTAAGCCCCAGACTGGAAACCACTACTGTTTTTACCTCAGAGCTTAGAAGATTCGGAAGATAATGTGAAAATTCTTCATTCTTAAATTCTGAAGTTCCCACAATTTTTTTCAAGTGGGATAATATTGTATTCACGGCTTTTGACTGTGAAGAAACAAGCCCTGCAAGAAGCTCATCCTGCAGATCAGATAATTCTTCTTCCGTTGGTTTTAATGAGGTAAACGCATCCATAAACCAACCTGTGACATTTTTATTAAAATTCCTGTTGGCAGCCAGAAGGCACTCTTTCAGGAACCTTTTTCTTTCAATTTTCTTATCTGTAATAAGTTTTTGAACAATAGGAAACCATTCTTTGCGGAAAGGTAAAGATTTGGAAGGAAATTCGCACAAATACCAAAAATGAGTATTGAGTGTTTCAGGATGGCGGTCAAGATCTGCCGGATAATTGCTCAGATGATGTCCCAACAATTCTGGTTTGGGCTGTACATATCCTTTCTCCGTCCATCCTAAAATATCTTTATAATTAAATGCTGTAAATTCAGCTTCAACAGATTCATTGATAAAGTCTGAAAACCAATCCGGACATCCCCATTCCAGGATCTGATCAGTCTGTTCTACGTTGCGGAAAAGACTCCAGTAGTTTTTACCAAAATTCTTTTTGTCCATGCAGACAAATGAAGCAATATCTATAATGGAATGCTGATTTACAGATCCTGCCGTATGGTAGGAGTTTTTAGTCATTACAATTTTACTGATCTCACGGTCCATTTTCTTGATAGATGGTACCAGGGTTTTCCTCTCTTCAATACTAAGCTCTTTTAGAAAGGGAATAATCTCATGTATTTTTTCCTCATTAAGGATCTCATAAAGTCTTTCTTTCATGTGCTTTAATTTGATGTATAAATTTGTTTCAGGTTATTCATTTTATGCCATTCTTTACTCTGCATGACAAGATTTTTTTTCATCCCGGCATCATTTTGTTTGATCCGTTCATGATCAGGTTCAAAGAACCTTACAGGATTCTGAACTGTTTTTTCAACTGTTGAAAGAATGGATATCAGCAGTTTTCCGAAAGCAATATAGCAACTGGTAATCAGAATGATAAGTTTTGGAATTTCATGCATAAATCCTTTTATCTGATTCCGTTTAAAACTTAATTTTTTACCGGTTATTGTTCCCACTTCATTTCTTTAAAATTATTTAAAATCATCCTGGTTTTAGGGCTTCAAAAGCCGTACCACATAGCGTTTGATAATATTAAACAGTCCCGAAAAAAGGATTATATAAAGCCTTTTCAGGAAAGGGTATTCTGTTTCATTAAAATATTCACAAACATAATTCCCGTTCAAATAAAACACTGATATTCAAAACCTGACAAGTTTTACTATTTTTCACCTGTCAAAGCAGAGTCTGAAAAAACAGGAAATTCTATACAAATTCTATTCAGCTGGTTATCATAAACACCTTGAAAAAATGGAATGAATTATAAAAAAAAGAAGCACTTTCAGGATATAAAGATCAAAGAATGTACTTACAATATCAACTGATGTTTTATCATATCCGTAATCTTATTCTTTGTACCCTTTTCCTCTTTTGCCATAAGCCAACAGTTTAAGTTTTTCACCTGAAAACCTTTACCAATAAGCATAAATTCATTCTTATCGGCTAAAATAAAAAAAATTGACTGAGAGACAGTAAATTATCCCTTAAAAGTGATTTTTTTAACAAATATTAAGTTAATGAAACAATCACTAATAAAGCATTTAACAGGATAAAAATAAATCCCTGTTTAAAGATATATCAATAGAAAAGTAGCTAAATGCTGTCTAGGATGATATTTACACAACATTTGGTGTCTTATTTTCAGGATTTGTGATCGCCCACAACACAATCAATTTACCACACGGATACGTTAATTTTTTTTAAAATAATAAATGTAGGATTGTAATTCGTTAAATTTTATATATTTGCAGAACAAAATACTTGACAACTCAAATACTTTTCAATGATTAGCACGGAATTATTATTTTTAATCAACATCAATAAACTACAGTCTGTAATTACCAGAAAATTTGATTCTCTGAGTGTTCATGGACTGGGATTCAATGACTTTGTGATTCTTTATGTGCTTTATTCTTCCTCTGAGAGCAGAATGAGAAGAATAGATCTTGCTGAAAAAATAGGTCTGACCGCATCGGGAGTCACCCGTTTATTGAATCCATTGGAAAAAATCGGGCTGGTAGCCAGAGAAACCAACGAAAGAGATGCCCGGGTAAGTTATGTGGTCATCACTCCTAATGGTAAAAAGATATTTGAAGAAGCTAGGCTAAGCGCTGAAAATAGTACTAAAGAAATCCTTTCATCCAAAAAAAATAAATCGCTGCGCATGGTCAATGAGTTTTTATTTGATTTAGGAGGAAATATACAATAATGAAAAGATGAAAAATGCGTTAAAGAAACAGCTAAGAGAAAAGGCAAAAGACCATACAACAACAATGGGAGTACTTGCTGTTACCAACACTTTAAACGGGAAAAAATACGTTCAGGCTTCTTTAAACCTGGAAGCACTGGTGAACAAGATGAAATTTCTTTTAAACGGAGGATTATTTACCCATTCACAATTACAAAAGGAGTGGACTGAGTTGGGAAGTGATTCTTTTACTTTTGAGTTTGCAGTCGTTGTTCCTGATCAGAACAATGAATTTATCAACTATCGTAAAGAGATTCAAAAGGCTGAACAGTTTTATATTTCCGGACTAACTACAGAATTGTATTAAAGTGATGGCAAAAAAATATCTATCTCCTACTTTTGAGGCAGGAAAGCACCTGTTTGCGAAAAATATACAAGGAGCCATTATTAATCTTAATCTCATCAGATTAAAGAAGGAAGCAGATTATTCTGAATATCCGGATTTGAAACCTCACGAGAAAACAAGCGGCAGGGATGCCTATCTTACTTATATCAGGGAAACTGAACCCTATTTAAAGGAAAGTGGTGGAGAAATTCTATTTATTGGAAAAGGAGATCAGTTTCTGATAGGTCCTGAAAGTGAATATTGGGATTTGTGCCTCTTAATCAAACAAAAAAGTGTCAATGATTTTTTCGGTTTCGAAAAAAATGAAGATTATATGAAGATTATGGGTCATAGAATGGCTGCAGTAGAGGATTCAAGGCTTTTACCATTGGAAGAAATAGTATTAAATATACAAAGAGATTAAATGAAAACAGTCAAAATGAATGAGGCGGAATTATGCTATGAGGAATTTGGCGAGAAAAATTCTGATACCATTGTATTAATTTCCGGATTAGGAAGCCAGATGATCCGTTGGGATATTACATTCTGTGATCTGTTGGTTGAAAAAGGATTCAGGGTGATTCGGTTTGATAACAGAGATTCGGGAGTTTCTGTTTTTAATGCAAAAAGAGAAATTCCTGCTGGTAAAAGCATTGAAGAGGTTTTCGGGAATCTCAGTAACGAAGGGATTCCTTATTCTTTAATGGATATGGCGAATGATGTTATTGGTCTTCTTAATTATTTAAATATTGAAAAAGCTCATATTGCAGGGCGTTCCATGGGAGGAATTATTGCACAGCTTTTAGGTTCCTGTTATCCTGAAAGAGTTTTATCATTGACGATCATCATGTCAACATCCTTAAATCCTTCCCTTCCCAAACCTGATCCGGAAGTGATGGCTATGATGACACAGGTGTCCGCTGATCCTGTTCTTCAGAAAGAAAAGTATTTGAAGGAAAAGATCCGTTTTGCAAAAAAAATATCGGGTTCGGGATATATTTTTGATTCGAATCTGGAAAAAGCTTTGCTTGAAGAGGAACTTATCCGTTCCAGAACCAAAAACGGAATTATCCGACAGCTTTTAGCGATGGGTTCCTTTCAATATAATCCTGAAGTATTGAAGAAAATATCGGCTCCGGCTTTAATCATCCATGGAACAGACGATCTGATCTTTCATCCTGATTGCGGAAAAGATATTGCGGATTCTATTCCGGGTGCCGAATGGCTGCTTATTGAAGGAATGGGACATTCTATTCCTATTGAGCTTTACAGTTTTATTAGTGACAGGATATCTGATTTAACAAAATAAAAAAAGGCTGCCTCAACATTTGAGACAGTCTTCATTTTTAAATATCTGTTTCTATTTCAGAGTATTTAATAATTCTTAAGACACCAATGCAGAATCTTTGCAATGTTTTTGGCGTCATCTACACCTCTGTGGTGGGTACCTTCTAAAGTCATACCCAATTCTCCCAAAGCTCTGTTCATTCCTACACTTTTCCTGATCGTAGGATGAATTTCACCAAATAATGTCTTCACATTGATGTGGTCATCGCTCATGGGATAATCTGTGTAGAATCTTCTTGCCTGGTTTTGAAGCATATTCAGATCGTAGTTTCCGTAGCTCGCCCAAGTCAGTTCTTCCGAATCATATTCTGCTCTCAGGATATCGAAAGCATCATCCAGCATAATGCCTTCATGATCCAGCATATTTTGGGTAATAGTAGTCAACTCTGTACAGAACGAACTTACTTTTGAATACTGGGGTTTTACTAAAATTCCTTCATTTTTAGAGATCTTACCTGTTTTTGCATTCATAATGCATACCCCGATTTCAATGATTTCGCTTTCCTGACCTCTTGGCGGGCGGTTTTCCCAACACGTTGCTTCGAGGTCTACTATTAATATATTGTCTGTTGTTTTCACTTGTTTTAAATTTAATTGTTAAAGCATGGATGATGTGGGATTGAAGAAGTTTTTATAACGTCTCATTTACTTCCAGCCTCCAGCATCAATCTTCCAGCCTATTGATTATTTACAGAATCTTACTTAAAATTCTGGCTGTATTATAAGCATCGTCTGCTCCGCTGTGATGGGTGCCTTCAAAATCCATATTCAAATAATGTAAAGCTCTTTTAAGCCCTATTTGTTTATGCAATTTGAAATGTCTTTTAAATTCATGCATCACATTCATATAGTTTTCTGAAAAAGGATTGGTTATCCCGAGCCAGTCACATTGTTCTATGATCTGCTCTCCGTCGAAGTTTCCATATCCTGCCCAGGTAAGCGGTGCGGAATGGTATTGATCTCTGATTAATTCACAGGCTTCTTCGAAATAAATTCCTTTTTCTTCTATCAGTTGTGGCGTAATTCCGGTCAATTGTGTACAGAATCTGTTGATTTCTGAACGTTCCGGAATAACATAAATGCATTGTTTCTGGGAAATTGCCTTTGATGTTAAGTTTAATTTGCAAATTCCTATTTCTATAATATCGACCTGTTGCCCAATGGGAATTCTGTCGTTTTCCCAGCATGTGGCTTCCAGATCGATGATGATCATCTCATTGGTTGTTTTCATGATTTTTTTAGAATTAGAAGCTAGAGGTTAGTTCGGTTTATACTTCTCATATCCTCAAGCTTCATTTTCATCGTTAATTGTTAATTTCTGGGAGCAAATGGAGGCGTCCATTTTTTCCTCTTCATTATTTCTTTGACTTCCTCGTAGGAAACCGGATAAAAATTGTGGCAGTCTACTCCAACATCAAAACTCAGTGCCATCTCATCATCCGGCAAGGTTCCGTGTGAATGGCCGTATAATTGCCAGACCCCGCGATGTGAGCCATTCCATGTACGCATGGCGTAATGGAAAAGAATGATTTTCTGTTTGCCATTACTTTGATCCGGTTCATCAATTCTCAGTTCATGGTAATCTCTGATGGAAGCAAATCGTTTGGGATACGTTAAAGCAGCTCCTTCATGATTACCTTTGATCAGATGAATATTGCCATGTAACTGGTCTAAAATCTCCTTTGTAAAATCCGGTTTTCCTAAACTCATGTCTCCTAAATGGTATACCGTATCACCGGGCTCAACTTTCTCGTTCCATCTTTTAATGAGCTCTTCATTCATATAGTCCAGAGATTCAAAAGGCCGCTCTGAAAATTTTATAATATTCTCATGACCAAAATGATGGTCTGCTGTAAAAAATATATTGGGTTTCATTTTTTTAATTTTTTTTTAAACCACCCCATCAAAAATTCTTTGAATTTTCGCCAACCCTCCAAAGGATGGGAATTGTCACACTTTCAGTAGTTCTATTTCTCTTAAATACAATGAAGTGTTTTCGTTATTCTGACTTTGATGGTTACTTGTTATACATAAAAAAGTTTCGGTAAAAAATTACCGAAACTATACTTTGAGCGTCATTAACTCTTCTTTTATAAAATCAATGACTAGAGAATTCAACTTTTTGTTGATCCTTTTCTGCTCTTCTTTTTCAATAGCTGCAAAAGCTGCCGGGAAGTCTTTCTGGAAATCCTCTAAAATATCCTGTGAAAAAAGACCAATGACCTTACCTATCATTTTAGGTTCAAATTCACCGATTTTGCTTACCACATTATTCAATCTGTTGGCTGTAGCATATTTTTGGATTTCTTCCCAGATCTCCTGCGCTTTTTCGCTGAAGTGAATCTGTTTTTGAACAGTTTTACCCTCTTTTTTAACCATTTTGGACTTTTCGACCCATTTTTCATTCTTATTTTTCAGAATAATTCTGGCACCGTTACCAAAATATCTGGTTTTCAAAGTTTTTACGATGGTACCTTCACACCTATTGTCTTCCAATTCAGGTAATCCAAGCCAAACCGGAATTTTTGAATTGAAAACATTAGGGAATTTCAAAGCTTCCTCAAGAGTTCCCTGAAACAAAATTTTTGCATAGAAAAATCCTGTCTCTTCAAAAATCTGATTGACCACTTCTGTATCCAAATAGGTAATTCCATTCAGTTTAATATCGAAAGCGTAAAATTCGTTGTAAGGTGCATATTCAATACCTTTCTGTACTTTCACAGCATCTTTTACGGGCTCTACTTCTTTATGTTTGTAACCACCACCGAACAATTCACCGTAGATCACTACAGTTTCTACATCCGGGTAAATGGTTTTCACTTTTTGAAACACTTCTATTACATTTTTTCTGTAGCGTTCCAATATCTGATGGGCATTGAAAAATTTCTCATCTTTTTCGATAAAAGCAGTTCTCTTCGCGATTTTAATTTCCTTTCCGTCGGTAAAGAAAGAGAAATTAGCTCCGTGAACTTTTTCCTGTACGATGAAAACCTCATCCCCAAAACCCTGCATCCTGATCTGTTCGATCACGCGGGCCTGGTAAGCATTTTCTATAGCGTTATATGTTTTGAAAATCATTTTGTTTTAGTTTTTTTAATTGTTTCTAAAATTTTTTAAAAGGTTTAGAATATTTTCCTTTCCTACCGGATTCATGGAATGGCAATAGAATTCAGGAAGGCCCAGATCATTGTCCATGCAATATTCTATCAGCCATTTGGCACAGTCATATCCTGTTTTTTCAACAAATTCCTGAGAATCCTGTTTCAGATAGTGTTCATCCGCCAGATCATGGTCAAAAGAGATCATTTCCGGAAGTCCTTTTTCCAAAATCCTGTTGACAAACTGTTCGTAATTCCGAGCAATGTGCCAGTCGCTTCTGAGGAAAATATCCTGTTTTGTATAATGATAAGCCTCAATCGGGTATCTTATATCATCCAGAAATAGTAATCTTTTTGTTTTTTCCATGAGTTAATTTTTATAATTTTTAAGCTTCCTGCATCTTGCTTCCAGCTTTATTACACCATCATATCAGCACAGTTGGAACTGGCGAAAGCGTAAGGCTTTGCTTTAAACACATATCCCATTCCCAGAATATATCCCATAGCATCTTTCAGTGCAACATTGGATTTAAAATCCGGGTCGGTATTAATGTCTGCGTGTACCTCCATTTCCACACCATAAGCATCCAACACAGAGCAGATTGCGTATGCAATTTCAACAGATTTGTTGACTTCATTCAGCATTCGCTCCTTGATACTGATACTCTGTATTTCTCTTTCTTTTCTGATAAAGGTAAACGCTCCTTTTCCCTCACGAATAAATACTACTGCCGTAGCATAGTTGATGGCATCTCCGTATACATGGGAGTCTGATCCCACACATACTTTCAGACGGTGTCCGTTGGCCTGTTCGCGGAGGATGGCTTCTTCTACCAGCTGTGTGATAGAGTGTTGGAAAATTTTCCCATTCATATTCTGCCATGTTTGTTGTTGCGTTTCCATTTTTTCTACATGTTTTAAATTTATAAATGATTGTTGATAATTGATAAATGATAACTGTCTATTGGTTGCCATTTTGAGCACTCCGAACCGGACTCGAACCGATACCATCAGTTTTGGAGACTGAGATGCTGCCATTACACCATCAGAGTAAATGCTGTTGATTCATTAGGACTCGAACCTAAACTCCAAGAATCAAAATCTTGTGTGCTGCCAATTACACTATGAATCAATTTCATGAGCAATAAGTAATTGGTAATGAGTAATATCAGAAATCAGTCGGGTATCAATGATTGTTCATTGCTTATTACTTATCATTCATGTTTTTGTGGAACAGACAGGAATTGAACCTGTACCTTTAGTTTTTCAGACTAACGTGCAGACCTTCTACACCACTCTTCCGGATTTTATAAGTAATGAGTAATTGGTAATGAGTAATTTTCACACTACAACATTACTTATTGCTCATTGCTTATCATTTATATTTTGGTACGGGAAGAGGGATTCGAACCCCCAAAAGCTTGATCCTAAATCAAGAGTGTCTACCATTCCACCATTCCCGCAGGTTTTTTATAAGTAATGAGTAATTGGTAATGAGTAATATTTTCTATTTTCATTATTACTCATTGCTCATTACTTATTACTCATATTATGTACCTCTCCCCAGATTCGAACTGGGACTTTACGGGGTTTAAAGCCGTTTTCTCTGCCAATTGGAATAGAGAGGCGTAATTTATTAGTAATGAGTAATCGGTAATGAGTAATTTGAAAATCTATGGTTATTACTTATTGCTCATTGCTTATTACTTATTGCTCATTGCTTATTACTTATTGCTCATTGTTTATTACTTATGTCATGCTAGGTTTGAGAAAGCTCTGTCTGTTGATAAACTATGCCTGTTAGTGTTTGTAAAGATCTTCTGCGCTTGACAAACCTTTCTCGTTTCCTAATTGTATTTTGTTTTAAAAAAGTAAAAGGCTGTCTGTTTTTATTGACTAAAGATCTTCTGCGCTCGACAGTCCTTTTTTCTCTTTTCTTCATTTTTTGTGTGAATGGTAACTGGCCAATTTTTTAAAAAAATCTGAACTTTCATGGTATTATTATCAATTCAATATTGACCAGCTATTCACATCCAGTACTCTATAAGGGAATCGAACCCTTGTTTTCTGCTCGAAAGGCAGGCGTCCTCACCATTAGACGAATAGAGCGTTAATCCACAAACCAGGAATCGAACCTGGACAACAAGAGTACATTTCCTGCATGCTGCCATTACATTATCTGTGGTTGGTGGAAGTAGTAGGATTCGAACCTACTCAGCAATGAAGCAACAGATTTACAGTCTGCCCCGACTCTCCAACCTCGGCGTACTTCCGGATTTTTATGAGTAATTAATAAGTAATTCCTCATTTTTCCTTTTAAAAAGAAAAGGTCTGTCTTTATTGAATGTTTGATTAAAGATCTTCTGCGCTCGACAGCCTTTTTCTTTTATTAATAAAGGATATTCTTTGCTATAGATGATAAAAGATCATTGATAAAAGATTCTTATATTTCCTATAGTTTCTACTTTGAGATGGCTATGGGATTCAAACCCACTCAGTTTACACAACGGTTTTGCAGACCGCCCCGACTCTTCCACTTCGGCGAACCATCAGATTAAAAAATAAAGTCTGTCTTCATTTGTTTGATATAAGAACTTCTGCGCTTGACAAACTTTATTTTACCTAAAAATTTATAAATGATATTCCTACTTTTAATTCATCCGGAGAGAAGAAAAGCCTGTCTCTATTTTTCGTGTTTGGCGTAAAGATCTTCTGCTCTCGACAAACTTTTGCTTTTTCTCCTGAAACAATTAACAATTAGTTACCTGCGATTCTGGAAAGACTCGAACTTTCAACTTCCGGTTTAACAGACCGGTGCTCTGCCATTGAGCTACAAAATCATTGTAATTCCGGAAGGACTCGAACCTTCAACCTTCGGTGTATCAGACCGACACTCTAACCACTTGAGCTACGAAATCATTTGTATTCCATAAGGGGATCGAACCCTTGTCGTCCGGTAGAAAGCCGGATGCACTTGCCACTATGCTAATGGAACCAATTGTCTGGAAAGCAAGATTCGAACTTGCGACCTCCCGCGTCCAAGACGGGTAAACAACCACCGTTATCTTTCCAGCTTTGGGGTTCACTTCTGTTTCTTTTCCGGGAGACAGCCGGATGGGAAATTTTCCATGAACCTTTTTGTGATTCCGAGAGGACTCGAACCTCTAACCCTGGGTTTAGAAAACCCATGCTCTGTCCAGTTGAGCTACGGAACCGTTTTTGTAACCCCAGAAAGATTTGAACTTTCAACCCCCGGTTTAAAAGACCGGTGCTCTAACCATTTGAGCTATGAGATTGTTTTGGTTTTGTGAATCATCAATAATCAATTTGCTTGACTTGCTAATTTTAAAATTCACATTCTTTGTAATCTCAGAAGGACTCGAACCTTCAACCTTCGGTGTCGTAAACCGACGCTCTATCCAATTGAGCCATGAGATTTTCTCCTTTGGGTATCTCCGGGGATCGAACCCTGTTCTCCGGTTCCACAGACCGGCGCTTTACCAAATAAGCTAAAGAAACCATAAAAAAAAGCGCCTCTTTTCGGGAGGCGCTTCATCTATTTAAACGTAAGAGATCATTAAATGACCCACGTATATAAGCACCTTTTATCCACAATTCCACTTTCAAGAATACACGCAACACCTGTCGGCTCCTGTCCGAATAGTCTTGAATATTGATTGAATATGTTGTGTAACTGTTTCATTTTATTTTTGTTTGTTTCTAAATTATTTTTAATTGAATCCTGAAAACCTGTTGCTTTCAATTTTCGGTTGCAAAGTAAATATGAATTTTTCGAATCTGCAAATAAATTTTCGAATTAAAACATTGAAAATCAATTAATTACGCATTAAATTTAGAATAGAGAATTTCTGTCCGCAATATTTTGCAGATATCTTAATTACCTAAATGACTGTCTCTCACCGGGTTGCTTATCACTCTATTTTATCGTATTAAAGTTTCATTGTTGATTAAAAATTTTTCATGTTTATGGTTATTTTTTTTCATTCTAAATAATTTCTGACCTAAAAAACAAAAAACGCCTCGGTTTTCCGAGGCGTTTCTGTTGTATTTTGATTAATTTTTTACAGGTTTATAGTAAATAATTTCCAAAGTCAGCACATTTCGCCTCATTCCATATCACCTCATCATATCCGAATAATCCTTTATTAGAAGGACTTTTGAATAGTTCTGCATTGATATGTGCTCTTTGTATTGTCATAATTTTCTGGTGCAAAGATAAATCTTTTTTAATATTATTTTATAATATTCACAATCTCGGGAAGGTTTTCAGCATGCAAAGGCGCAATATGACATCAAAAAATGGTTATAAGGCGCAAGGATTTTAATTGCGATAAAATTAAATACTTTTTATTTTTTATGACAACTAATACAAATTTACACCATTGTCATTCTGACGAAGGAAGAATCCCATGTAAAGCTTAGATTCTTCATTTCACTGCGTTACATTCAGAATGACAGAGGATAGCAGGATTAATGTAAATTGTATATAAATAACTTTTATTATATACTTACTGAAAATCTTTGCGACTTTGCGATTTTCCAACAAAACAAAATTATTATGTTATCTTCAACGCAAGGTTTTAATTTCAGGAGTTTCTTATTTTAGGGAGCTAAGAAGAATCAATTACGAATTGATTTGATGAAGCAGACGTTTTATTTAATTTTTAAATTATTCAATCTTTACATATTTAATTCCTGAACATTTTATTTCTTCCTGTCTTAAATCTTGAAATATCTTTCAAAATCACTGCGTCATCAGGATTAAAAAATTTCAGTTCGTTTACAATTTCAGAATGGGTGTTTACTTTTTCTGCAATGATTTCGTAGGCTATTTTTCTGGTTGCTGCATGCAGCTTCGGATCTTTTTTAAATTCATATTTTATCGCTTCCAGAAAAGTAATCTTTTTATAGGCTGGAGTGTTTTCATATAAATTCAGAATTTCAGATTCTAATTTTTTAATGTCAAAGATATTGGCAAAGTAGTTATTCAAACAATTGAAAGCATCTTTATCTTCTTCCCATCCTTTCATTAGAACCTTCTGAGCATCTTTTGGCTGCTCCATTTTTTTACGGTACACCAAAGAAGCTTTTACCATCTGGTTGTTTTTCACATAATCGTCCGCTACTATCTGATAATAATAATGGGCATTTTTAAGATCGTTGATTTCTTTATAAAGATCTCCTACCTTTTCTTTCTGTTCCATTTCTTTGTAAAGGTCAATGGCTTTCTTATGTTGTTTTGCTTTTTCATAGCAGGCTGCAGCATCGGATTTATTATTGAGTTTTTTAAGGTATACAACTGCTGCTTCATTGTAGAATCCCCCATTTTCCAGGGTCTTTGCTCCTCTGTAGTTGTCATGCAGAAGATTCATATAGACTCTCGCTGCTTTTTTATAGTCTTTTTCGGCAATGTATTTTTCGGCAAGTTCTTCATATTTGCTCCGGATCCTGTCGAAAAGTGAATTTTCCAGATAAAAACTGCTGCTTCCCCGGCCTTTTTTTCCGGCTGAATTTCTGTCGTTTTGTTCTTTGTCTTTTAAAGAAGTAATCACAAGGAGAATGATAAAAGCCACAATTAAGAAAACTCCTAATGTTCCGATAACACTCCAGAAACTTTCATGGAATAACTGGGCTACAATTCCGACAATCTTAAACATGGCCAACAGCACGAATGCCGCCATGAATTTGTCTATAAATTTCTGTTTATTCATCATCATCTGAGTTTAAAATGGTTTTATCTTCTCTAAACAGACGATAAAGGAGTAACAGCACACAAATTACCAGAATCCATACAAACCAGTTGTATCCAAACATTTCTACCAGCGGGTAAAATAAATATACCAGCATCGCTACAAGAATGGTTATTAAAATAAATTTCACCCAGCCAGGTACATAATCACCGCCAAGGTTTAATGATTTATTTTTAAACAGAAATGAATACAATCCTACTCCGGCAATCATCAGAATTACCATATACAGAATATCGGAAACCGGGGCCTTTTTTTCTAAAGAAGTTCCGTCTGTACCCAAACCTTTTACTTTCGATTTGTCAATGGACGCAGAAGAAGGATCTACGATATCCAGCGTACCGTAAAGTTTTCCTAATGAATCCGCCATCAGGGCTTTCTTCTTTTTCAGAAGATATTTTACAACATCACCATTCACTGCTTTCCCTTTAGTGTATTGCTTTAAAGAATCTGAAATTTTACGTTTCAGATTTTCATTTTTCTGTTCAAGATGTTTTGTAATTTTTTTAGTATAAATACTTTTTAGGGAATCTCTGCTCTGTTTTTCTTTATTAACAAGATTCTCTATGTCTCTTCCTATTTCACTTACGTTTCTTCCTCCCGTTTTTTTATAGTTCTCATTATCTTCTTTTGTTTTGAATTTTGAGATTCGCCCCTTAACAACCTCTTTGGATAATGCTTTTCTCTGCTGATGGTACATTGAATCTATCTTAAGATCAATTTCCGAAGTTCCGGACTGGAAAGCTATCATATCTGAAGATTCTTTTATGGCATTGTCTACAATAGTTCCAGATGAACTCGTGTTTGGTTCCTGTTCTGAACTACTATTATCTGCAGGTAATGCTATCTTTAAAACAATGGCCGCAACAATGATCCCCCAAAATACTCTGCGAAAATTTCTGGTTCCTGCACTTTCTTTTTTACCTCCTGTGCCACCGCCAAACAATCCTTCAAGCCATGTAAATTTACCAAAACCATCTCCTCTGGAAGTTCCCATTACATCCAGAGAAACACCTAATTCAACAGCTCTTTCGGGGTATTTTTCAATATATTTTAAGTATTTTTCTATTTCCTTTTTATTTCCTGACATTACTTTTTTAAGATCAAATGGCAGATCTTTCATCCATTCTTCTTCGGTTTGTTTGGGCTGTAATGCTTCCAATACTTTTTCATCATCCATTTCCACCGTATAGCTTTCTATTTTTTGAGGAATTGAAACGCCATTCAGTGGTTTACGGATACTTTCAGTTATCGATCCCGGCTGTTGAATCAATGCGGTCCAGTCGATTTCATCAGACAGTTTTACCCAGCCGAATTCGGGATGCATAATCAGAAAACGGCAATCAAGTTGTGTCCAGTCTTCAGGATTTATTTTGGGATAGAAGGTTGTATTTTCAGGAATAAAAAGCCTGTCGTCCACACTTTGAAAGTAAGCATTTCTGCCTATTTCATGCGGAGCATGATCATTAAAAATGAGAAAGCAACCGTACAGCACATGGGGATGATCTGCCGGAATCGCAAAAGATTTTACCTGACTTAAGCTGATCCCAAGGATTTCCATTTCCTGAAGCCATACCACAGGTGAAGATCCCCTGATTAAAAGTCCTTTTTTGGGATAAGTATTTTTCGGGAAAGGTTTTATTCTAAGCTCCATAATCCAAAATCTGTTCTATAAAAGGTTTTAAAAACCTGTCATACATATCATCCATTGTTTTTACTTTCAACAGGGCGTGTTCCGGAAGATAATATTCTGATCCTCCAAATTCCGTATAGGTAGCCAACGAGAGAAAACCACCCAGTGTGGACGGAATAAAGAACTCCTCAATACTCTTGTTGCTGCTTCTGAAAGTCAGCATTCCCCTTGAATCAGTAATAATCTCACTTCCATCAGGAAATGTGAATTTATTTTTATTCTGTTCTGCGGAAACTCTGATATCATATTTGTTTTTAGAAAAATTAAGTGTGTTTTCGGAGGCACTGTACAGCTCACTCCCGGAAACAACAAGGTTTTCATTCTGGTTAATTCCTATTTTATTGAAATTATTGATTATCCTCAATCCGCTTTTTTTCAGCTTGGCGACCTCAGCTTCGGCTTTTATGATATTTTTTTCAAATCTTTCTTCTTTTCCGGTCGTAGGCTGCACAGAAATATTCCCGTCAATATTGATTTTGTAATGGGTAACATTGTCCGGATGATACAGATAAAAGCTCCGGCCAAAATAAATCAACCGGTAATATTCGGGAATATTCATTCCTGTAAGGTTCTGCTCAGAATATTCTCCGGTGTTAAGATTAATCTTTGAAACTAATTTCTGAACAGACTGATACTGGCACAGAATAAAATGCTGCTGTCTGTTTTTTGCGAGAGCAAACTGTCCTTTCGGCTTTATAGAGATCTTATCAAAGAGCACTTCACAGCCATGATGGGTTTTATAATAATCATAGGAGTGTCTGTCATAATAATTATCGGAAAGATACGTTTTCAGCAATTGTTTTTTTGAACTCAGAATAAAAAATTCTCCATCATATAAAAATTTAGCAATCTTATTAACAGGTGTTGGGAATAAAATCGGATAGTTTTGCGGAAGATCAGTTTTCTTTCCGTTGAAGTTCTGAGTGGATTGTTTTTGCTGGGGCGGATTGGCCCACAGCTCATGCAGTGGAAGTTTTATTTTCTGGATATGCTTTCTTGCTCCTTTATGGTGTTTGTAAAAATTGATCTCCCCATCGGAAGCCGTTGTTACTAAAAATTTCAGCTGATTCCTTTTCTGATGTACAACCCTCTGAATTTCCTCATCAGCCATATTATCCTGATGGGTAATGAAGAAAACTTCAATATCTTTTTCTGAACGGTATTCATTAAAAAACTTTTCCAGTGCGTCCGAAACTTCCAGAACGGCACTTACCTGATTAAGATTTTCCACCACATCTTCCACTTTGTTCAGCGCAATAGGAGTCGCCGCCTGTCCCAAAGCAAGAACTTTACATTCTGAATGGGCTTTTGGATGTTTAATAACAGCTATTGCAGAAGCATAAGCCAATACTTTTGGTGTTCCCCAGTTTCTAAGGGAGGTATCGATTAAGATAATTCTTTCAAAAATATTCTCTTCAGGCGGAATTTCTCTTTGAATATAAAGTGCTTCGTTGTTGACTACTCGATTCATAAAAACCTCATCTTCACTTGCAAATTCGGAAATAAGCATCCTGTGAAAATCGCCTTTGTTAGTTATATCAGAAATTCCTCCGATAGGCTGTTCACCTGGTGAGAGATGACGCATTGGAATTTTAAGACCGCTCCAGATTCTTTTGATCAGGCTTCCTACCTGAAAAGTCTTGGGCTCATCCTCTAATTCTTTGATAAAATCTTTAGTGGAATCTGCCGTTGTTTCTTCTTCTACGACCTCATCATATAGCTCTGGCTCATGCATCAATCCTTTCATGGCTTCAATGATGGCTTGTACCGTAGGGAACTTTTCGTTCAGGTTCAAAGCACTTAAATCTTTGTTTAAAGCTGATGACCCATCATCATGTTTTTCTGCACTGGAAGCAAGTTCATGCGGTCTTTTATAATAGAATCTCAGGAAACCATCGGAAAGGCTTGGGGACAATCTGTTGTGCCCGTTTTCAAAAAGAGTCTGCAGCAGTACAATTCTGTTCTGTCTCTGTTTATAGGCTTTGGGAAGTTCTTTAATTTTTTCAAGAAATTCAATTTGTTTTTCCACATTGAATTCAAAATCTTCTCCACTATAAAACTCTGCTGTACGTCTTAACGGGTCCGCAAAATCAGTATAGCCGTCCTGCATTGCATACAAAACCATAAGCAATGCCCCGAAAGGAGGCCATCCTACGGGCTGAAGATAATTTAAAATCTCCATGACATAGGGTCTGTAAGCAATGGCACCTACTCCCGGTACCGAGAGGAGATTATGATCATGATAACCGGAATCTCCGGGAACATCTTCATCTGTTTTCCATTCCCAAAAGTAATTTTCGTAGGATTGGAAGTAAGTATTTAGTTCCATTCTCTTGATTTTTCGGTAAGGCGGAATGAGCTTACGGACAAAGCACGGAAATCGGCATTTTTTATTAAAATACAGTTCCCATTTTCATCCCATAACAGCCACCCTTCCTGCTCTTTATTATATTTCTGCTGCAACAGTGGGCTTACATTTTTAAATTCAAAATCCAGACCTGCGGGCAGCAAATGTCTGTCTTTGGTCCAATAGGTTTTTCCGGGTAAGCTTAGCAGGGGAACACCTACAAACAGGGCTTTATCTCCCAGCAAAGTCCATTGTATATTTTCAAGTTTAAATTTGGGCAGTGCCACAATATTTTCTTTAATATCATCAATATTGCTAAGTAAGGCAATCACCGGCTGTTCTTCATTACTTTCTTTTAGTTGTATCTGAACCTGTTCCTGAATTCCAAAATAATTTTGGTTCGAAGGGGGCAGGCTAAGCTGCAATGCTTTGTTGATAGGAATCCAGAGTAATGCTGTTCTCATTTTTTTATGGGGAACCAAGGCCTCTTTTCTGAATAAAAGCCCATCACGAAGTTCGTATAAAATAAAATCCGGCAACTGTTGTAATTCTGAGGCAGCGGCCTGTTCTTCAGTAAAGCCTTTCAGCCAGATTGTATCATCATCTACAGCAAACTGAATATTTTGCCAGTCTCTGATTGAGCCCAGAAAATCTTCATCATTACGGGGAATTTCCGCCCGGAATTCTTTTAAACGCTTTGAAGGATCTTCTGCCATAAGCTTTCAATTTCTTGCTGGATATACTGCTTCTGTTCCGTATTCCTGATCCAGTCGCAACGCGTCTGCAGGTATCTCAGTTTATCTTTAATTACATTCTGTTCTTCAAAGCTCAGTGTTCCTTCATTCCATTTTTCCACAAGAATTTTCACGTCTTTCATGACTTCTTCGGGATTGGGAGTTTTGTTTTGCATAGCCTGTGGATGAGAAGCCGGATGATCATCTTTCTCGATCGTTCTGTTGATAATTCCTTCCAGAATTTCAATCTGTTCTTCTGTATCCCAGATATGTTTCAAAACCCACAAATCAGAAAGTACAGCTTCTTTTCTTCCGCAGATCAGAGCGCTTGCAGCAATCAGGTTCTGAAGTTTCACCGCTCTACGGTCTGAAATGGCAATCCCGGTATTTCTGAGGCTTATGATGGTATTCAGATAAACTTCATAAATGGGTTTAAGATCTATTGTTTTGCACAAGCTCTGAAGCTGTCTGATTTCGTCCGCATGGATTTCCGGAATGTTCGTTTCCTCCTGGATTTCCAGTTTTCTTCCTGCCAAAAGTACCTGTTGTAAGAGTTCAGGATTCACGTAATTTACATTAATTCTTACCAGAAAACGGTCAAATAAGGCGTTCAATGCTTCATCTTCCGGAAGAACATTACTGGCTCCTACAAACATCAGTGCAGGAAGATGTTTGGTTTCTTTACCTCTTTTAAATATTTTTTCGTTGAGAGCTGTCAGAAGTGAATTTAAAATAGCTGAGTTGGCATTGAAGATCTCATCAAAAAAGACCATAGAGGCTTCAGGCATCATTCCTTCTGTATTGGTAAGGAGCTCACCTTCTTTCAGTTTTCTTATATCAAAAGGTCCGAAAATTTCGTTCGGTTCTGTAAAACGAGTTAATAAATATTCAAAATTATTTCCATCTTTAACTGTTTTAGCCAGCGTTCTGACAATTGCAGATTTTGCAGTGCCGGGAGGTCCGTACAAAAAGGCATTTTCTCTTGCCAGCAGGCATATTCCCAACAGATCTACGACATCATTTTTACCTACAAAAGTATCTTTCACGTAGGTAAGGACTGTATTAAGCTGATTGATATTCTGGTTCATTGATTTAAAAAATTAAAATTTCCACCACTTTTTCTTCAGGATTTTCTCTTCTTCTTTACTTTCTGCCTGTCCATTTCTTTTATTAAATGAAAAAGCCAGTCTCTGATAAGGCACTCTGATATCGAAATACAGCTGAGTTCCGTCATCCAGTGTGAGTGCATCCATAATTCGATCTCCATCTTTGATCAAACTTTGTGATACATCCTGTTTATTGAAGTGATGTCTGATCAGATCTCTTTCATCGGAAATTCTTGTGATCATATAAGGAGAATCTTTGGTTCCGTCTCCAGTTTTTTCAAGGCATTCAAAAATAAGCTGTGCTATGGTCATTTCAATATTCCTTCCTTTGTCGTCCCCCAATTCTTTGTAAGCAAAATATTTACAGATATGCGCTCTGGGACTCAGTAGAATGTTGACATTAACATATTGTATAACCTCTTCAAATTTTCCTTCATTTAATAAATCCTGCATGTTTTCAATATCTTCCGAATAGGGATCATATTGCGGATCATGAATCACCAGTTCACGGCATTTCAGGAATGTTTCTTTTGTAGGGTCAGTTAAAAATTCAAATACTTTCTCATATGCTTTCATTGTGGTCTTCGGTTATAGTTTTTAGTTCCCGCCAGAATGCCTCTTTGTGCATTCCGAATTCGGCTATTAGTATTTTATTGATAAACGGAATTTCCGCCAGTTTATAATCTCTTTTTTCAACAATTCTTTCCAGGTAAAGTTTTCTGTACGTGTTGTCATTCAGTTCTTCCTGCCAGTTCACATTCCTCAAGTCAAGATCGTATCCTATTCCGGAATAGTGAAACTGCATCAGAATATTTTCCAGCATAGCAATCAGTGGATCTTCAGGATCAATTGTATGTAATGCAACGATGACCTGTGGTAAAAATCTCAGTGATAAGTCAGCAGATAAGATAGAAGGAATATCCCGGATTCCTTTGAATCCGGGAACAAGATTTTCAATATTTTTTTCTGTATTTTCTCTGATGAGGTAGAGTTGTGCGCTATGGTAGAGCACTTTGGCAGCCCAAACAGCAGTTTCTTTGCTGCAGGTAAATTGATCAGACAAAAACTCAAGTCGTTCTTTTTCAAATTCTGTTTCAAAATAATCTCCTGCTTCCACCTCTTCCTGAGGGGAAATTTGCTGTAAGCTTGAAAAAAGAGTAATACATTCTTCCTTACGAAGCAAAAAGATTGTGTCTAAAAACGGTGACCTGGTTTCCATGATCTAACAAAAATAAAATTATTTCGCTGAGAATAAAATTTTTATGAAGAAGATTCTTGTTAAATATGGAATTAAAGTGTTGGAAAACGCAAAGATGCAAAGGTTATAAGCATTATGCCGTTTTTAAGGTGCAAGAAAATCTTACAATCTAAACCTTATAGGTTTTAAAAACCTATAAGGTTTGAAATTACGTATTCATTACTACTAAAGATCGCCTCGGCGCTAAAGCTCCTCGCAATGACTTACTGGGATACGATTTCGATGATATTATTTTCAGGATCAAGAATCACGCTTTCGTAATAGCCATCTCCCGTAGTACGGGGTTCGCCGGCTACTTTATATCCGTCTTTTCTCAATATTTCTGTAAGTTCATCTACTTTTTGTTTGTTATCCACAGAGAATGCAAGATGAATAATTCCATACTGCTGGGATTCATAAGAGTTTTCGCTTTCTTTGATATCCGGTCTGGTCATGATTTCAAGACGGCAGCCATTTTCAAAACTTAAAAAATAGGATTGAAAATTTTTAACAGGATTATGGTATTTTTCATTAGAAACCGCTCCGAAATATTTCTGATAAAATGCTCTGGATTTTTCAAGATCTTTCACCCAGATGGCAATATGTTCGATTTTCATTTTTAAAGATTTTTACTTCTGCAAAAGTAGCCGGACTGCTTTCACTATACCCGCTCTATGTTATTATTTTGTTGTTCTGTATTTACAAGGTGAGGTTTTGGATTATACAAAGGACTTTATTAAAAATATTATTTAAGGCATTTATTAATAACATCTTATATATTTTATTAATAAGAGGTCGTTTCATTGTTTCCATTTTCGTAATTAGAGAAACAAACTAAAAGTTATTATCTTTGTCGCATTCAAAAAAACATTATGAGTATTCACATCAGTGCAAAAAAAGGAGAAATTGCTAAAGTAGTATTGCAGCCGGGGGATCCGCTTCGTGCACAGTATATTGCTGAAAATTATTTAGAAAATGCTAAACTGGTAAGCAAAACCAGAGGTATTTTTTATTATACAGGACTTTATAAAGGGAAAGAAATCACTGTAGGAGCAAGTGGAATGGGTTTTCCAAGTATCGGAATTTATTCTTTTGAGTTGTTTACAGAATATGAAGTAGATACGATCATCAGAATCGGAACTTGTGGTGCTTACAATACAGATCTTCAACTTTTTGATATTTTAAATATTGATAAAGCTGCCAGCGAAAGTACGTACGCTAAATATGCATGGGGAATTGAAGACGAAATCCTTTCTCACCAGGGGAATATCTTTAACACCATTAATGAAACGGCTAAAGATTTATCTTTGAATGCTAAAGCCATCAATATCCACAGTAGTGATATTTTCTACAGAAAAGATCCTAACACTCCGGAAATTGCTACCAAATATAACTGTCCTGCAGTAGAAATGGAAGCTTTTGGTTTATTTGCCAATGCCCAGCATTTAGGAAAAAATGCAGCAACTATTCTTACGGTAACGGATATTATTCCTACCCACGAAAAAATCTCTGCTGATGAAAGAGAAACAGCTTTGAATCCTATGATGGAACTGGCTTTGGAATCGGCTATAAAAAGTTTGTAAGAACTCAATTCATTATAAAAAAAGAGCTTTACTTCATCAGTAGAGCTCTTTTTTATAGTCTGAAAAAATTTCTGGCAGTTTCTGTAGTCTCATCTGCCACTTCAGAAATGCTGATCTTCTTCAGATGGGCAACGGTTTGTGCTACATAAGATAAGAATGAAGGTTCATTTCGTCTGTTATGTATTCTCGGCATATTCTTCGGAAGCATAAAAGGGGCGTCTGTTTCAATCATCATCCGGTCAAGAGGTGTATATTTTATAACGTCTTCAAGGTGTTTAAATCTTTTCTCATCACTGATAGCGCCTGTAAATCCTAAATAAAATCCTTTATCCAGATAGGTCTTTGCCTCATTCAAGGTTCCGGTAAAGCAGTGTACAACGGCTTCAGGTAGCTTTGAAAGATAGTTATCTGTGATTTCATTAAACCTTTTAAATGCGGATCTTTCATGAAGAAAAAGGGGTTTATTTGTTTCTACGGCGAGTTCCAGCTGTGCCTGATAACATTTTTCCTGCAGAGATCTCGGGGAGAAATCACGGTCAAAGTCAAGACCGCACTCTCCTACGGAAATCACATGATCCTGCTTTAATAGTTTTCTGAGCTCATCAATACTTTGTTCATTAAAAGATTTGGCATCATGGGGATGAATTCCGGCTGTTGAAAATAAAATTTCGGGATATTCTTCTGCAATTTCCGCCGACTCTCTGCTTCCACGTATGCTGGTTCCGGTGAGAATCATATGTTCAACACCCTCGTCCAAAGCGCGGTTAATAATTTCTTCGTGTTCGTTATAGAACTGTTTATTGGTCAGATTAATGCCAATATCAATATAAGCGTTCATATATTTTTTACTTTTTATTCGATGTTAATTTCTGAATATAAAATGGAAACTGACAGAATTCTGTTAGAAAATTTTTGTTCTGATTGATTCATAGCTTCTGTTTCTTGTCTGCAAAACTAGAAGCATGGTGCGCAATGTTTTTACGCAGTTAAAAAGAAGAAAAGTAAAAAGACAAAATACTTTTAAGATTAAAAAATCTGCATAATCTGCATAATCTGTGAGCGTTTTTATTTTCCCACGGATTTCACAGATGGCGCAGATGTTTGTGGATAACTTATTCGTTGATAAATTTTTCGAGAAAACCAATCAGCTTTGTTCCTCCGTGGCTCCAGCGGATTCCATGGCCTTCTTTTTCCCGAACTTCAAAAACCAACCCATGCTTGTAATGGAAGAAAACATTCCACCAGGTTTTATGATCAAAAATATCATTGATTTTTGCCATTACTTTTTCCTGCTTCTGTTGGTTATTTCCTTTTATGTCTCCCCAAAAATCATCATCCATTCTTCCAATATGCTTTTCCCAGGCTCTTTGTGCAATGGTAATTTCATTGTTGAATGGTTCTTTGCAGGCATTGATCAGCATTGCTTTCAATGGCGGAACAGCATTTTCATCACGGATGCTGGCAGAGGTAAGTCTTTGTCCCAAAACATTCAGCCAATGCTCAAAAGGAATTGCTTCCAGAAGTTGAACTTTTACCTCATCTGAATCATTATCATCAAGAATTTTCAAGAATTTTTCAAAGCTTTCCTGTCTGTTGATCTTTATTTCTTCATTAAAATAGGGAAAATCCCAATCTAAGATTCCTTCTTTAAATCTGTGAATATTTTTCTCCAGGTTTTCCAGATGTTCTTTTGCTAAAAGAGCTTTGTATTGATCTTTCCATGGTTCGGAAAACAGAGCAATATAAGGTTCGAACATATTCATATTTTACGTCATTTTGATCAGATTAGCAGGAAGTCGTTCTTCTGTGATCAGGTAGCTGATCAGATTAAACCATTCTTTACAATGATCCAGAATCCAGGCATCTGAGGAAATAACGATTGCGGAACTTTCTGCCAGGAATTTATCCGGATTGTATTGCAGATCTGCCTCCCAGTTAAGATGATATTCTTCGGCAAATTCCAGAATAATCTGTTTGATTCTTCCACTGTTGGAAACCGGCTTATCAAATATCCATATCAGTTGATCAATCTGATTTTTCCTGTAAAAAGAAGCTACCAATTCGACTGCTCTTAAGGTTTGATTCACTCTTTTATAAGTTCCATGTACACCTGAAAGATCTCGGATGCAGCCATCCAATCCTTCAAAAACATAAGCTTCTGAAAGCAGACTTTCCAGTAAGATAAGAATATTGAACCCATCAAGATATACCGTTTTATCTTTTAAATCTGAAGCATCAACATGCTTTAACTGTCTGTTATGAAGCTGTTGAATAGATGCTGATGCTCCCCGAAGAGCTTGTATCTGGCGGGTTTTCAATCTATATCTGTTACCCACAAGATCTGAAGCCGCTTTTTCCGGATACTCTCTGCTTAACAGGTACTGCATGTCTTCAACAGCCATTTTCAGCTTACTGATCTGTTTTTCTGAGCCAAATAAGGTATCATCACCTGTATTTTTTCCACGGTTTCTGTTATTCATACTCAAAAATAGAGTTTTTGGTGAATTTTTATGGTAAGAAATTGATTTTAATAGGTAATGCTAAAAACCACCCCGTCAAAAATTCTTTGAATTTTCGCCACCCCTCCAGAGGATGGGAATCGGGTACTTTTGATGCAAATTTTGCCCATAATATTATTTTTCTCATTCTGAATTGGGATCTGTTATGTTTTCTACAACAAAAGAGATATTTCGTACAACATATTGATGTTTATTAGAAATAAGTTTGCAAAGACTTAAAAATACCCTTATGAATACACTGAAAAAATTATGCTACCTGTCTGCTGCTATACTGTTATCAGTATCTTTTGTTTCATGCTCAAATGATGATAATGAAATAAGTATTGAACAACAGACCCCCTCACAGGTATTGTCTTCTACTCCATGGGAAACTACAGGAGCCAGAGATAAAAGTGGAAACAATGTAGCCCTTACTGATGCCAGCGTGGCAGGATATGTAGGTTTTGCTTATTTCAAAGCAGATGGAAAGTTTGCGATTTATAATCTGACTGACGTATTAAGATCCATGGGAACATGGTCTGTAGATGCTCAGGGAAAGACCAGAACTATTGCAGCATTAAACCCGGATGGGACAACTATTTTTACCCGTGATGTTGAAATTCTTGTTTTGAACAAAAATGAGTTCACTTACAGAATTCGTCCTAATTCCAGTGATCAGTCAGTTTATTATGATATCATCCACACAAGAACCACTCATGCAGAGCCAGCCAATGGGCAGCTTACTTTGGCTTCTACTCCATGGGAAACTACTGGTGCTAAGGATAAAAGTGGGAATAATGTTGCATTAAATGATGCGAGTGTAGCCGGATTTGTGGGATATTCTTACTTCAAAGCCAACGGTACTTTTAAAATTTTCGGTTTAAATGATGTGTTAAGATCTGAAGGAACATGGTCTATCTCTCCGGATGGAAAGAAGAGAACCCTTACCACTCCTACTTTTACGCGCGTTGTCGATATTCTGGTTCTGAACGAAACGACATTTACTTACAGAATTACGCCTGATGCTGGTAACCCATCTGTGTTTTACGATATTATTCATACTAAGGTTAACCATAAGGAGCCTTTGTAGTGATTATTTTTTGATAAGAAGGAAGAAACCTGCTCAATGATGGGCAGGTCTTTATATTTTAAAATTAAAAAGGATGTATTATTGGTAAGTTATTTATCTGTATTCTTCCCACCATTTTTTCCAGATTGTAGTTCCCAGTTGATCCAGATTGACTTTTTCTCCCATCATCGGAAGGGTTATTGGTACCTTATTTTCTTCTGCATGTTTTGAAGCCAACTCTAAAGGTTCGTACCATGTATGCTGAGCCAGCCTGAATTTGGAATGGTGTACCGGGATAAAGTTTTGGGCTTTCAGTTCTTTTATTTCGGTCATCAATTGCTCCGGTAATGTATGGATATAAGGCCACTTTTCGTTATACTGTCCATTTTCCATTACGGCTAAATCAAATGGTCCGTATTTTTCTCCAATTTCTGCAAAATGGTTTCCATAGCCGCTGTCACCTCCTAAAAACAGATTTTTAGTCGGAGTTTTTAAAACAAAAGAAGTCCATAGTGAGATATTGCGGTTCAGCAATCTTCCGGAAAAATGTCTTGCGGGAGTGAGTGTAACCCTGAAGCCTTCTGCAATGTCTATACTTTCCCACCAGTTTTTTTCAATAATGGTATCAAAGCTCCAGCCCCAATATTCAAAGTGCTGTCCGGTTCCCAGGCCACAAATAACTTTACCTACTTTATCTTTTAATTCCTGAACGGTTTTATAATCAAGATGATCCCAATGGTCATGGGAGATGAGCAGAAAATCTATATCCGGCATATGTTCCGGTTTGTAATAATCTGCCCCCTGAAAAGCTTTTATAGAACCGGGCATCGGGGATGCATTACCACTGAAAACCGGGTCTATCAGGAATTTCTTTCCGTCAACCTGTATGAAATAGGAGCTGTGTCCGAACCATACCAACACATTTTCATCCGGCTGAAGATTCTTAAGATCAGTCACTACATACGGAAGAGCTGTTTTCGGTGATGTATTTTCTATTTTGCACAGGCTTTTGAGAAGCAATTTGGTCATGCTTTCTCCTTCTAACAGTGCCGGGGTTGTTAATATATTCTGAAATCGTCCGTTGAGATAATTGGGCAGTGTACTGAAATATTCTTTTCTTTTCTCATCGGGAAACTGTCCCAGCTGTTTTTTTAAACTTTTCATTCATTTAATTTTAAATCCAGCCATAGCTCTTAGAGAAATACACTCTATTTTATTGACCGGCAAATCTTACTATAAAATAAATATAAGCATAAGATTTTGAGATGTAAAAATAAAATTTAAAAGGATATGAAATTTAAATTATTCATTAATCAATGACAGATTCTTAAAAAAGCCATTTAACCAATCCGATCATGATGGTTCCTAATACTAAACAGAATAGTATCATTACCGCAAAAATCTTCCCAAATTCTGTCCAAAACTTTTTATGATCAAAAGTAAAATCAACAGGGTTAATATAATAGACCTCATAAACCAAAGGATTTATACGCAAATCTGGTCGAAAATGCACAATTCCCTGAATATATCTTCTTCGTAAAGCTCTCAGATTTCCAATATAAGTACTGTAACCTGCATCCATTCCATTAAAATCAACTTCTGTTACCGAGCCATTATTATTTACTTTCAATATATAAGTTTTATGCCTTGGACTCACACTCACATCATATTCATCAGAAAAGGAATATTTTTTCAGATTATTGTACAAGATCTCATCTATCGTTCCATCGGCTCTTTCGTAGTGAATTCCTCTATCATCAACCTCTATCGTTCTGACTATTCTTTTTCTGATTCTCCGCCGGTAAAGAAAAAAACGGTATAAACCGAAAGCAAGCGCCGGATAGTATAGTATGGCTACAATAATAAATATGATTAGTTTATCGCTCATCACAACAGGTAATCCTGCTATGATCATAAACGCTGCCAACAATAAAAGTATTCCAAAAGTCCTGGTTATCCAGGTCATGAACCACCATGTTTTAGATGTTAATGGCAAAAAATCTTTTCTTATATCCTCTTGCATCTGTTCAAGATACGAAAAAATTAAGTAAACTCTGGTAAAAACGGAAGCTGGAAGAGTGAAGCTGGAGGCAACTGTTAGTCTGATAATGTCTGTTGTTACCACAAACTCAATGAAATTTTTCCTTAAAAAGATGATAGGTTTTTGAGAGTCTCTTTTGTTATGATTTCAATACCTTCCCTCCTCCGGCTTCCGGCTTCCCAACTATAGTACAAAAGAGCCACAGCAGCACCATGACTCTTTTTACCAAATTGAAAATAAGATATAATTATTGAAACTACGAAATCGTATAGGTCTTTTCTGTTGTGGTATTGTAGGTATCGGAAATCACATTGTCTACAAACCTCCATTCTGCAGTAGAACTTCCGGTGGTAAATTTCACATGGAGATAGCCTCTTTTATAAAGATTGGCATAATCCAGATCATCAATCAGTAGTGAAAATGCCTGGGCCAGTTCTATTGCTTTTGTTGGATCTGAAGTAATCCCCAGATATCCTTCCAGGCCAGGAGAAGAAACTGAACTGCAGGCAAGCTCTGTCCCTATAAATTTACCCTGTGCATCGGTTAGTTTTCCCAGCCATGCATTATGGGTATCTCCTGCTAATACCACTACATTTTTGCCTGCAAGAAGGGAATAAAGCTGTTCTCTTTCCATGAAATATCCATCCCATGCATCGAGATTGTAGGGTAAAGTAGTTTTGATTCTTGCAATTTCCTGCGGAGTCAGTGTTGGATCCTGCTGCTGGTGTCTTGTTTTAAGAATAATCAGTTGAGTGATGGTATTCTGAAGAGCCTGCATGGTAGCTGGCTGTGCGCTTCCATGTTGTTTAATTTCTGCCAGAATCTGATTCAACAGCATCAATAACTCTGCTGGAACCATCATTTTAGTCATTAAAATCTGCTGCCCCAATACCTTCCATTTTGCAGTATCGCTGTTGATCTGAGAGCCCAGCCATGCCATTTGCTCATTACCGATCAGTCTTCTGTTAGTACTTAAAAAATCTGTTTTAAACTGTATCTGATTAAAATTTCCTGTGCTATCAATATAATCGGAATATTCCATTTGCTTATCTCTGGCAATCACCCTTGTATCCATCATGTAAAGGGAAACGATATTGCCGAAGTTAAAGCTTCTGTAAATTCTCATATCTTTCCCTGTTTTAAGAGGAATATATTCGCTGTAAGCCTGAAAAGCTGCCATTTTTCTTGCCTGAAAATCTCCTTCGTTAGGCTGATGGTTTTCTGCTCCGGATTTATAGGTATCATTGGCAAATTCATGGTCATCCCAAACACAGATGAACGGTTTTTTCTGATGAAGAAGCTGAAGATTCTTATCTCCTCTGTATTGTCTGTAGCGTTCTCTGTAATCGCTGAGGTTAAGAATTTCCTTCGCCGGCTGATGGGCTCTTCCCAATTGATTGGTGTAAGGGTTTGTCCCGTATTGTCCCGGCGCATATTCATAAATATAATCTCCAAGGTGTACTACAACATCTGCTTCAGATTTTGCAATTGCGCCGTACACATTGAAAAGTCCTGCAGGAAAGTTGGAACAAGATACCACTGCCATTTTCACTTCACTTACAGCATCTGATTTTGAAGGTAAAGTAAGGGTTTCTCCTGTTACGCTGACTTCCTTGGTTTTACCGTTATAAAATCTATAGTAATATTTTGTATTGGAAGAGATATTCTGAACATCTACTGCTACAGTAAAATCGTTGACAACTGTGGCATTTGCCTGCCCTCTTCTTACCACTTCTGAAAAGTTACTGTTCTTACTGATTTCCCACGTAATCTCGGCATCCGTTCCTTTTGAGTACCGGGTCCAGATAATAATTCCTGTTGCGCTGGGATCAAAACTTGCTACCCCGGATTCAAAACCTCCGTTTTTAAGATCATCGGGAGCATTTCCATTTTCAGTAAAATCGTCACTGCAGCTTTCAATGAGAGGAGCGAGAAAAATTCCTCCGGCTGCCAATAGTGAATTTTTAAGAAATCTTCTTCTGTTGAATTGGTGGTTGTTTTCCATCATTACTTTTTTTGCAAAGCAACGGTATCTGGGAAAGAAGCTTGTTAACTGAATCTTAAATGTATTTTATGATTTTTTAAACAAATGTTTAATGTTATACATAGTAAATTACATTTGCTATATACTGCTGTAATGGGCATAGACAAAAGGAAACCTTTGCCGGTTTCCTTTTGTCTGAAAGTTTCACAGGAGAAACTTTATTTTCATCAAATATATCATTTAAGGTCTCTCATTTTTCTTTTATTCCCCCAATTCCAGCTGGTTTCTGACCAAATTAAAATATTCTCCTTTTTTAGAAACTAATTCCTGATGGTTACCTTGCTCTACAACTTCACCCTTTTTCAAAACGATAATATTGTCTGCACTCTTTACGGTGGATAAACGGTGTGCAATGATAACTACGGTTCTTCCTTTGAAAAACTCCTGCAAATTGTCGTGTATAATTTTTTCATTTTCCGCATCCAGTGCAGAGGTAGCTTCGTCAAAGAAAATAAAATCAGGATTTTTATATACGGCTCTGGCAATGAGAATACGTTGTTTCTGCCCGCCACTTAAATCATCGCCTGCTGCGCCTATCTTGGTATTAAACCCCAGAGGAAGGCTTTGAATCATTTCGTAGATATTGGCAAGTTTGCATGCACTGATCAATAGTTCTTCATCTACATCTCCCTGCATTGCAATGTTCTCCTGTATTGTTCCGCTGAAAATGTAAGAATCCTGAAGCACAACGCCACAATTGTCCCGCCACCAATCATGATTTATACGAAACAGCTCTTCATTTCCTATTTTTAATTCTCCGTCTGAAGAGGGATAAAAGCCCAGCAACAGTTTAGATAAAGTGGTTTTTCCGCTACCACTTTCCCCAACGATTGCTACTACTTTCCCATTAGGAATTTGAAAATTAATATTTTTTAAAACATAGGGCTGATGTCCTCCGGGATATTTGAACCACAGATTATTTAAGCTGATATCCTGACGCAGAAGGGTATGATTTCCGTCTTTTAAATTTATATTTTCGTCAGTTTGCTGCAGTATTTCCTGCACTCTTTTATACACCAAACTTGAATCCTGAAATGAGCGGAAAAAAGCTACCAGGTTTTCTATGGGAGCTGATGCAATACCTATTATATAACCTATACTCAGCATCTCTCCAACAGTCATTTTCCCAAGTGACACCCAATAAACACACAAGAAAGTGGTTGAAAATATAAATAATTGCTTAATTATACTGGTAACATTGGTCTGGTAAATATCCAGAGTAAGACTTTTTACTTTAGTCTTGTATATTTTTTTCTGAAGCTCCTCCCACTTTGATATTTTAGAAATGTGAGCATTACTGATTTTAACAGAAACCATTCCGGTAATCATCTCTACAAGATGATTTTTATTTTCTGAATTGAGTTTAAAGGCATAATAATCTATAATTCTCCTCTTATTATTGAACAGGTAAATCCAAACGGTGGAAAAAACAGCGAGGCCAATAAATCCCAATGCAATATAATGATTGTATAGTAAAAGCCTTATAACCAATACAACCAGTAAAAATACTGATAAAACGTTAGACAGCAGCTGCCGGGTCAGTAACTGTTCTATTTTGGCCTGTTCTTCTATTTTTTGTAACAAATCTGTATATAATCTGTTTTCAAAAAAAGATATGGGAAGCCTGACCGTCTTTTGCAGCAGATCATTCAACATTTTGATACTTACCTGCGAGCTGAAATGTACACCCACAAAGTTCTGAAGAATAGTGATGAGTATTTGTCCGCCATATAAAAGCATTTGAAAGCCAAAGATTCCAACAATAATTTTTCCTTCTTTTGACTTCATGCCTTCATCAAACATTTTTTGGATCAGCTGAGGAAAAATATACGAAATAACGGAACTGATTGTGATTAAAAAAATCAAGAAACCTATTTTGAAGTTTTGTTTTTCTAACACAGAATGAATATAGCTTTTAAAGATCTTTAAATCTTTTTGTTCAAACGGAGGTTGAAATTCAACAAATTCTTCTGTTGGAATCAATTGTAATCCTATTCCTTCCTGATCAGATGAAGAGATCCAAAGTTTAGTAAACTGCTCTTTTTTAAGTCTTAATCTTCCGTATTTGGGGTCTGAAATATAATAAAAATCATTTTTGATCTTATAAAGTACAACAAAATGTTCCTGCTCCCAATGTAAGATGCATGGCAGATGCACATCTTCGTTCAGCGTAGATAAATCTACCTTAAAAGGAGTGGTATGGAAATAAAGTTTTCTCCCGGCATCATTAATATCTGCCAAAGTAACACCGGAACGCGTTACTTCGGTAAGATTTCTCAGAAATACCAGATCGCAGTTTTTGCCATAGTATTTTAAAATAATCTTCAGGCAAACCGGACCGCAATCCATCTGTTCTATTTGGGAATAAAAGGGAAATTTGTTGAACACAATAATAAGTTAAATTGTTATGCCTAGTGTTTTTAGCTTTTTAGTAAATTCTTCATCATTTACTAACTGCTCGTTATTGGATATTTTATCTAAATAATTTTCAATTATAATTTTCACTAATTTCTGAGGAGAACTTTTAATATGAGAAAAATTTTCGTTCAGATACTCTAAAAAGTCTTCATCATCAATTTTATCAATGCAGCACATGGCAGCCAGTAAATTTTCCTGATCTCCGGAATATTCATTGGATTTTACAAGCGAATGAAATATTTGCTGAAATATCCTTGCTGTTTTTTGATCATCCTGTATGGATTTCTGAATTGCAACATAAGAATTGTTAATGATATGCTTTAGCATTCCCTGCTTATCAATCAATGGCAAATCTTCAGCAATTTTTTGATAATGGGTATTTTCATGTTTGTTAAACATGAAAAAAGCAATGATTTTCAAAACTTCTTCCTTATAACGCTCCTGATCTTTTACGCGTGCATAAATTCTGATTTTATTGAGTGACTGCTCACCAATAATGATAGCAAAATAAGGAAACGTTTTACTTTGAATTAAAGCACTTTCAATAGCCCTGTTAATATTTTCTTCTGCCAGTTCAAAATCATTTTCTACATAATTTTTATAAGCAAGCAAAGCATAATCTAAACTAATCATCCCATGTTCTATAGGATCGATGAAGTAACTCTGCAGATTCTGCATTTTTAAATAATGGTAGTTTCCTAAAGTAGCATTCCCCACACGAAAAGCAGAGAGTGATTTTTCAGACAGGTTCATATAGTAAAACAACCCAGCCTGGATATCTTCCGGAATATCTTTTCTAAATTCCTCAATCAGATTTTCGAAAATATGTCTTGGCTTTTTCACCTCATATTCCCGGAATTCTACTGTTTTTATTTTGTCTAGAATTATTGTTTCCATACATTATTTGTTAAGAAAGCACAGCCTGTTCATTAATATATCTCTGAAGAAGAATTCTATCATCAATATTAAATTTGAAGGAAGGACACGCAGGAATATTATCGTACCAGTTTTTCGGACATGCTCCACCGCATAAAGGAAGAAATTTACAGCTCTTGCACCATGAGTTATTATCTGGAATTTCATTAAACCAGTTTCTCATTACAATATTTTTACTGTCAACATCTTTATCTTTCACGATATTACCTGCGTAGAACTCAGAGTTGTCATATTTTGGAGTGTACGGAATTTCCCAGCATGTAGAGACATTTCCGAAAGCATCAAATACTTCTGAAGTCTGGCTCACTACCATACATGGCTTTGTAACCCTTTCAGGAATGATCTGGGTTTTAAACTTTGCTTTTGATTGTAAAAGTTTCATATAAACTTCTATTTCAAGCTCTGCAAATTCTTCTTTTGAAACTCCTTTGATGGTTGCCTTATTATCACCCCAGTCGTGAATGGGTGCCAGGTAGAAACTTACATGTTCCAAAATACCTTCAGCTTCTAAATAATCAATAAAGTCTATTACATTGTAGCTGTTTTCTTTATCTACATTACATCTAATATTGAAGCTGGCTTCTTTTTGATACAATTCAGAATTGACAATTTCTTTTATATTCTTAATAATGATATCAAAACTGTTTGAACCGTTTTTCAGATATCTTCTCTTATCATGGAATTCCTGAGTTCCATCCACAGTGATCTGATATTCTGTAATTCTGTAGTTTTTTACCAGTTTCTCAAAAAGTGAGTATTTAAGACTTAAAGCATTGGTGATAATTCTGGAAGAATATTTTAAGTTTTTTTCTTCACACAAACTGATCAAACGGGTTGACAAATTAGAAATCGCTGATAAGCCTGTTAAAGGTTCCCCTCCGTACCAGGTAATGCTTAAATGTTCAAGATCACCCGATAAGTCCTCCATTTTATTAATGATTCTATCATAAGTAAGATCTAAAACTTCTTTAGACATACTTTTGTTGGTATGGAGCTGTCCACAATAGTGACATCCCAGCTGGCAGTTTCCGGATGGCTGAATCACATAAGAAAGTGTTTTAAGATCCTGATGATCTACAGACATGATATTGTCTGAAAGGATTTCTCTTAATTCATCTTCAAACTCAGGTACGTAAAATTCATTTTTTATAAGGTTGATAAAAATTTCTTCAGGAATTTCTGTGGTTTCAAGATTACATATTTTTTCGTATAATCCTTTTTTCACTTCAATAGATGTTCCGGAACGGGTAGAAAAAAGAATGATGTGATCATCTAAAATCTCTTCGTTTTCTATGGTATGGATATATCTTGATAATTTGTATTTCATAATTATTTTTTTTTAACATTAAATAGAGTAGCACGAATGCTACTCTACTTTTTACTTTAGTTGTAACTCCAACAGTCGTTACCACTGCAAGTTTGTGTACCTCCGAACCCCCAGCAGTCATTCTGGCTTGTGCAGGTTGCCGCTAATTCTAAAGGTAACTTACCTCCCTTGATTGTCTTTACTGAATTTTCGCTCATTCCCTGTAGCTTGTTTTCAGTGATTTTTTTAGACAATTCAAACAATTTTTTGTTTTTCATAACAATAAATCTTAGGTTAATTTTTTTTCTTGTAAAGTTTTAATTCCACACAAGACCCTGCAGAACGTAATTGATGGAATCAGAGTTTAGTTATAACTCCAGCAGCTGTTACCACTGCAAGTAGCTGTACCTCCAAATCCCCAGCAGCTGTTCTGGCTTGTGCAGTCTGCAGCTAGTTCTAGAGGCAGTTTACCTCCTTTGATTGTCTTTACTGAATTTTCGCTCATTCCCTGTAGCTTGTTTTCAGTGATTTTTTTAGACAATTCAAACAATTTTTTGTTTTTCATTACAATAAATTTTCATGGTTATCATTTCCCTGAACAGTTTTAATTCCACACAGGGCTATACAGAACACAAATTTCTTTATGAAAAGATCCAGCAATTAGGATCTGTGTGCAGATCCGGCCTGCACCCACTACAGGTACATTGGCTACAATGGTAAGCGAATAAGCCACCGGTAATAAATACCAGGCCTTCTTTCTGCAGTTTTTTCATTTTGACATTTGTGATTTTTTTAGAAATCGTTTCAAGCTTTTTGTTTTTCATAGAAATAAGTTTTTTATGTTTATTACGAGTCTTACCTCTATAAAAATTACTCAAGCTTAATAGATTATGATTTTAAAGAACTAATTTTCTTTTGTCATAAAATACCAGCACTCATTCTTGGAACAATCGCCAGCAGTACCTCCATATCCCCAGCATTCGTTCTCACGGCCGCATTCATTGGGTAATAATTCGAGAGACATGTTTCCCCCGGTAATAGTTCTTATTGAGTGGGCATCAGCTCCTAATAACTTGTTTTGCGTTATTTTTTTGGATAATTCATGTAATTTTTTATTCTTCATCCTGATAAGTTTCATGGTTAATAGTTTTTCCTGAAAAGTTCTGGCTTCAGAGAAGGCTCAATAAAAATCTTTATGAAAAGCTCCAGCAATCATTCGACGAGCAAACAAACGGACCACAGTAGGAATTACAATCAGGATGTCCGTAACAATCTCCAGTAATATTCTTTCCTGCATAGATTGTTAAAACTTCATGTTTTTCTAATTTTTTGATCTTACCAAGGGTTACCTTTTTGGATAACTCCACAAGTTTTTTGTTTTTCATGGTTATTAGTTTTTATTCTTAGTGTATTAGTTTTGTAGTAAAAAAAAGGATTATAGCCGCGGATTTTCGTTTTGAGTTCTACCCTTGTCTATATCGCCGGTATTCACCTTTTTTACTTTGTTGTTTCCAAATGTTTTGGATATGCTGAGTGATATGGATCTTAAATTGGATTGTGAAAGCGTTTCAATATATCCGTCATTATTATATTGCGTATTGCGGGAATTGGAAAGATTCAACAGATCTTTAACTGAAAGCTTGAATTTAAAATCTTTATAATTCTTTGAAATCTCAATCTGATTATTGATAAAATATCCATTCCTCTTATTAACCAGTGTATATGGAGAGGTGTAACCGAAGTTGTAGCTTATGTTCCATCCTTTATTCCATAGGTTGTTTCCACTAATCGTGACGGAAGAGTTATTATACCATGAACTCGGATGAACATCATAGATATCTGCATTATTGATATAATACATTCCTGTAGACAGATTGAACATCCATTTGTTTTCAAACAGTGGTTTGTTATAGTTCAATCCTACATAAAGACGTTTTACATTTCCTTCAAAGTTTTTGGGTCTTGTAATAGAAACATTATCTACGACCTCTGTATAAGGAAGAATAGGATTTTTTACAATTCCGAAATTACTTACAAACACCCAAGTTCTTTTGATGCTGTAGCTGGCATTAAACAAATACATCTTTGCCACATTCAGATCCGGGTTTCCTGTTTCCCACCAGGTTTCATTATTTTTATAAATAAATGGATTCAAATCATCTACATAAGGTCTCCATAATGCGGTTCTGTATCCAAGTGAAACTCTGTTATTTTTATTGATGGTATAGGACAAGTTGATGCTGGGTACAACATTATTGTAACTTCTGGAGAAATTCTCACTAACTGTATTTTGTTTTGCGTTGATGTTTGTATTTTCATAACGCAGCCCCAGGTTTACATCCAACGCCGAAAACAGTTTTTTCTTAACGTTGGTATATAACGCGTTGATATTTTCATGATACGTGAAATTATTAGAAAATATGGAGTTCAATGTACCGTCTGCATTGTAGTAAGCATAGGGGTTATCTGTAGAAAGCCAATTAAGCTTCCCTCCTGCTTCGAAACTAAGTTTTAATTTTTCAAAAGTCTTGGAGTAATCTACTCTTACCGTATAATTGTCCTTCTGATAATCGTTATATATTACATTAGAATATGGATTTGTCAAATTGAAAAACTCTGTCGTATTGTCTCTGTGATGAGTATAATAATCAAAGTTGATATCAAGTCTTTTGGATTTTTTATCATCATTAAAGCTGTAATAAACATTTCCTCCGAAAAGATTCAGTTTATCATTTTGTGTATTTACCGTTCTGTTTTCAAAAATTCCTCCTGTAGTATCATAATAGATATTCCTGTTTTCAAGGGAAGATTCCGGCGTTTTGTGGTAATATTCCAGAATACCGCCTATGCTGCTTTTCTCATTAAGCTCATAATCAAAACCTGTATTGCCTCCAAAATTGGTTTCCTTCATCAGTGTATTTCCTATAATCTGATTTCTGCTGGATTTTGAGCTGTAATTATCAATGCTGTTTCTTTGCAGGTCATTATTATTTTCAAAAAACAACATGGTATTATTTGAAAATCTGTTTTTATGATAATTTAAAGCAATATTTGCCTGCTGGCTGTTTTTTCTGTTTTGTTTATCTGTAATGGTAAAACTTCCTTTCAGTCCATCTGTTTCCAGTTTCTTCAGCTTCAGATTAATAATCATGGCATCCTCCAAATCATATTTTGAGGAAGGATTGGTAATCAGCTCTATCTTTACAAGATTAGAAGCCGGCATAGCATTAAGATATTGTATTAAATCTTTTCCTTTTAGAATTGATTTTCTGTCATTGATATAAACAGAGGCGTTCGTTCCCAAAAGAGTAATTTTATTATCATCTACTTTTAACAATGGTGTTTGAGAAAGAACTTCAGATATGTGATTCCCTACAACTAAGTCACTGTTTTCAACATTAAAAACAAAGCGGTCATCTTTTTGCTCAAAAAAAGGTTTCTTTCCGCTAACTTTTATTTCTGCGATCTGTTTTTCGATGACTTTATTAATAGAGTCTTTCTTTTCCTGCGAGAAGGCAAACAAAGGCAGCAAAACACTCACACATATTAATATTTTCCTCATGGATATTTAAATATTTCTAATGCAAACATCATAATTTTAGAAAAAATCTGCAAGATTAATAACCCTAGATTGATAAATCCCGGCATATCCGGATACTAAAATTTATAAATTCACGATATTCAGCAGGAAATACATTTTGATTATCAACAACTTAGTTATTCAGCTATAAAATCCGGTGATATTTCATAAATTTGCATGTTATTTAGAAATATGAAGAAGATTCATTTGATAGTATTGGCAGTTTTCCCTGTTTTTTTCTTTTCCCAGAGTATAAGAGGATTGAATATTCCCGACTCATTAAAGAATAAAAGCGATAAATATTTTGATGATGCTTATAATAAGGTATTCCAAATTGATAATGACAAAGCAGAGCATTTGGCCAACTATATTTTAATAAAGGGAAAAAATGAGAATAATAAAAAGATTATCTTCGAAGGCTACTACAATATTGCCCGTGTAAAAAATCTCAAAAATGAGAACGGACATCCCTTTGCGGATTCCCTCATCAATGCCACTAAGAATGTTAGTAACGCTGAATATCCTGCCAAATCTCATATTCTGAAGGGAATTCTGTTTAATAATGAGGGGAAATATAAAGAAGCTTTAAATGAATATACTGTTGCCCTCAATCTGAATAAGGCTGAAAACAAGGAACAATTTTATTACGTAAGCAAGCTTATTGCTATATTAAAAACTGCGACAGAGGAATATGAGGAAGCTTTGCCGCTTTTTATAAAATATTACGATTATGAAAGGGATAAAGTTAAAAATACAAACCTTGATGCTAAAAACTATATTTCGTCCATTTTTTCTCTAGCCAACATCTACACAAAATGCAAGGATTATAAAAAAAGTATCCAGTTTGCAGATCTCGGATTGGCAGAATGTAAAAAGTATAATGATTACTCCAATTACAATTATCTCCTGATGATAAAAGGAATCAGCCTTTTTTATTTAAAGGATTTTTCGTCATCTGGTGTCATTTTATCCAACATTGAAAAAGGATTAATCAATAGTAAAGACTATATTAATTTAGGTATTCTATACTATTATCTTGGAAAAATCGAATATGAAAATCACAAAGAAGAAGAAGCTGTAGAGTACTTTAAAAAAGCAGACTCTATTTCCTTTAATTTTAACGGCTTCGAGGCCATAAAGAGAGATGGATATGAAATTTTAATTGATTTTTATAAAAAGAAAGGGGACTTAAATAATCAGCTAAAGTACATTAATAACCTGATGTATAGTGACAGTATAATAGCTGTGAACCGAAAAAATCTTTCAAAAGAAATTCTGAAAAAGTATGATACCCCTTTACTTATGAAAGAAAAGTTAAATATAATTGATAAACTGAACCATCAGAATATATGGTTAATAGTTTCTCTGTTATGTATTACTTTACTTTTCATATTTATTATCCGAAAAAACAGAAAAAAGATAAAAGAATACGAAAAACAGGCTAAAATACTGTTAGAAAAACCTGTAATAGCTCCTGCTCCTGTATTTGCAGAAGAAATAAAACCAGAAAGTAATACAGCTCCTTCTGCTTCCGTTGAACGAAAAGAAAAGACCACCAAAAATGATCTCACTTCCAATTCAAAATTTAAAATATTAATTGACAAAATTGAGGAATTTGAGAAGACGAACAGCTTCCTTGCGAAGAACATTACATTAGACTCTCTTTCAAAAGAGTTTGACACCAACAGAGACTACCTTTCTAAGCTTGTGAATGAATTAAAAGGTAAAAACTTTTCACAATATCTGAACGAACTTAGAATTAATTATATCGTTGAAGAATTAAAATCGAACGAGAAAATTAGAAAACATACCATTGCCGCCATTGCAAATGATATAGGCTACAACAACGCTGAATCTTTTACCAATGCTTTCAAAAAAATAACGGGGACTCTTCCTTCTTACTACATAAAAGCACTCAGCTAAACACAAATAACAACACACTAATTAGCAATACGTTACAACCTCACCTTATCGAAATTTATCAATTCCGGTATATATATTTTCGTTCTTAGCAAGATTAGAACTTTATTTGTACATCAATTTATTAAATCAATTTTAAATCATTTTTACTAGTGAAAAAGCTTAAGAAAACAGAAAAAAAATTATCATTAAACAAACTTCAAATGTCTAAAATAACACGCGGGCTGAATTCCATCAGGGGAGGTTTAGGTATGGATAACCTGGGTTTTGCAGGAGATAATGGAGCGAACGACACAGTTGTAAATAAAACACTTGATACGATCGATATCCAAACAGGAACAAACTAAAAAATTAATAACCACTTCAACATTTTATCAGTAATTTTGGAAAAAATTACTGATTTTTCATTCTATGAAATACATACTAATTGTACCTTTCTTTTTATCGTTTACTATTATTTTTTCTCAAAAAATAAGCATTAAACAATTTAACGAATACAATATTGAAAAGATAGAACCTTTAATGTCATATTTAAGTTCTGAAATACAAAAAAAGTATGAAGAAAAAGATAAGGCCGCAAAGTATGATAATCTTTTCAGGGTAAATATGGCCGGAAAAAACTATGACGTTGCTTTAAGCCAGCTGGATTCTGTACGAAGTGTGTACAAAAAAAGTAATCCCTCTATTGCTCATGCAATGGGAACGCAGTATGAGATCTTCATAAAAGCCAAAAAAAATAAAAATTCTCAAACAGACTTTCAGCAGGCATATAAGGAAGAATTCAAAAAAAAATATGAAAGTTTGCCTGTAAAGTCTCAGATTATACTTACCCGCTATTTTAGTGGTGATACGGAAAAAACAAAAAAAGATCTTCTGGCTTCTCTTAAAAATGATGTGCAAAACAAGGACAGCATCGATTTAAAAAAAGCTATATTGCTGTGCAGAAGCTATAACGCCTACATAGCAGGACCTACTTTTGACATAGCCCTAAAATACTTAAAAGATTTAGACTCCCGGAACTTTGAGGTAATGGACAGCTTACTGATCGACAACCAAATAAGTATAAGAGTTGTTTTAAATAAAAAAATTACCCACCCCGAATCTACCATTTTAACCAATTCTATCTATCCTGATAATGAGGATGTAAATGACCAGAAGCAGCAGGCAAGTTATGGATATCATTCCGTATATATCTATCCGCGGGGGAAATATACCAGCAACTCTGCAATAGAACCTTTTGAGCATGAACAGGAAGATATAAATAAGGTTATAGACTGGGTGATAAAACAGCCATGGAGTAATGGTAAAACTGGAATGATCGGGGGAAGCTATCTGGGATTCAGCCAATGGGCTGCCGCTAAAAATATTCACCCAGCCCTGAAAACTATCATTCCGCAAGCTTCAGTGGGAATCGGAACAGTAGATTTCCCCATGAACAACAACATCTTCGCATCTTACTGTCTTCGCTGGATTAATTATGTTACCAATAACAAAATGCTTGATCAAGGCTTTGTGGATGAAGATAAATGGCATTCGGTTTTTAAAAAATGGTATGAAAGCGGTGAAGCATTCAACAGATTAGATTCTATTGCCGGTAAAAAGAGTGAAATTTTTCAACGCTGGCTAAAACATCCTTCATTTGATAATTACTGGCAAAAAATGATTCCTTATAAACGGGAGTATTCAAACATCAATATCCCCGTTTTAACTATTACAGGATACTATGATTCTGATCAGCTGGGAGCATTATATTATTTAAGAAACCATTTTAAATATAACAAAAATGCCTATCATTATGTCATTATTGGCCCCTATGATCATTCAGGAGCACAAGGTTATATTAAAAGTAATGTAAAAGGGTATACTATTGATCCTGCAGCCAATATTGATCTTGGAAATATGACAATGGAGTGGTTTGATTATATTCTGAAAGGTAAAGCAAAGCCATCTTTTCTTAAAGATAAAATTAATTACCAGGTAATGGGAGCCAATGAATGGAAAAGTACTTCCAACATTGATGATTTTGATAAAAATAAATTAAAATTCTATATCACAAGCCAGCATCAGCTTTCCTTACAAAAAGAAGCTCATAAGGATTTCACATCGATAAAAGTAGATTTAAAACAACGTTCCAATGCAGCTGAGCTTTTAAAACAGAATGATAATGTGATAGATACTCAAATAAATCATCCTGATGCAGTGGTATTTTCATCAGATCCATTTGACAAACCTTTTGAATATTCTGGAAATTTCAGGGGCCGTTTAAAACTGTCTGTTAATAAAAAAGATGTCGATGTATACATGAAATTGTATGAGAAAACCCAGGAAGGTAAATATTTTTTACTGTCTACTTACTATGGAAGAGCAAGCTATGCTAAAAGCTCAGAGAAAAGAAAATTACTGCGTGAAAACAAAGAAACGGATATAACTGCTGTCAACAACGAATTTGTAAGTAAAAAAGTAGCAAAAGGCAGTACGCTTGTCTTGGTGCTGGGAGTTATAAAAAATCCACTTATGCAGATCAACTATGGAACTGGAAAAGATGTGAGCGAAGAAACCATCAAGGATGCTGCGGTTCCTGTAGAAATAAAATTTTACAACAACAGTTTTATAGAAATCCCTATTTCACTTAAATAATGCCACGTTTTCCATTTCAGTTTTTTGACACATTTGTTGTGAGATCGCCGATTTTTTCCTACAAAGAATTTCAGGATAATTTCTCTGGTGAAAACATCACTAAGGGATCTTTAGAGAAATATTGCAACCATACAATTTTTAGAGAAGCCATTTATTTAGCTTCTCTTTCCTTATATGATGAGATAGAGAAATTGACGGATCGTGATCATACAATGTCTCATTTGCCCAATGAAAAAACAAAGATTTCATTATTAAAATATTATAACCGTACAAGTACCCGTTCCACTCCATTTGGTTTATTTTCAGGAGTAAGCATCGGCCGATTTGAAAAGGAAAATACATTTCCGGTATTTTCAGAGGGCGTAAAAATACGAGATACAAAGCTTGACATGCATTTTCTGGTCGCTCTCTCCGAGCAGCTTATCTTCATTCCCCACATTAAAAACAGCCTTTTATTTTTCCCTAACAACAGTATTCATCAGGTCGGAAGCAAAATCCGCTATATGGAATATGAAAATAATAATGGAAAAAGAGATTATGTAGTGTCTTCTGCACCTTTGTCTAAAGAATTAGAACACATTATACACTTTTGTAAGGCTGGTAAAACGATAAACCAGATTGCTTCTGTTCTTATTGATGAAGAAATATCTCTGGAAGAAGCAAAAGAATTTATTGATGAGCTCATTGAAAACCAGGTTTTAATCAGTGAACTTAATCCAACCGTTTCAGGAGATGATTTCCTGGAACTTATCATTTCCGTTCTCAAAAGAATCGGAGCTCACGATGAAAAAGAAATCCTGTCTGCTATAAAGAGTAAAATTAATGAACTGGACTTACATTTTGGAAATACCGCCGAAGCATATTCTGAAATTGAGGCACTCATCAAAAAACTGAATGTACAATATGAAAAAAAATACCTTTTTCAGACAGATCTTTATTTTGCCAGTGAAACGGATTTATCTTATCAATGGAAAAAAGGGCTGAAGAAAGGAATTTCTTTTTTGAATAAAATTGCTGTTCCTCACAAAGAAACTGCTTTAGAAAAATTTAAAAAAGCTTTTCATGAAAGATTTGAACACGAAGAAGTTCCATTATCTTATGCTTTAGATCCGGAAATAGGAATTGGTTATTTACAAAATATCCCTGCAAAAGGAGTTCATCCCTATATTGAAGATTTAATTCTGCCGTATTCCCGTCAGCAAAAAGAAATTCACATTAAGCTTAATCCATTACAGGTTATCCTGAATCAAAAGCTGCAAAAAGCACTCTGGAATAAAGATGCCGTAATTCATTTAACTGATCAGGACTTCAATGGTTTTGAAGAAGACTGGAAAAACGTTCCGGACACTTTATCTGTAATGGCAGAAATCGTGTCTGAAGACCAGCAGGAAAAATTATTGCTCAAATCCATCAGTGGAAATGCCGGAAAATTATTGGGCAGATTCTGTTCAGAAAAATCATCCATAAAAGATTTAGTGAAAACCATTGCTGAAAAAGAGCAGGAACTTAATATGGATAAAATCCTGGCAGAGATTTTACATTTGCCTGAATCCCGAATCGGAAATGTAATCAGAAGACCATCAATAAGAGCATATGAAATTCCATATTTGGCCAGTTCGGCGTTAAAAACAGAAAATCAGCTTCCTATAGACGATTTGTACTTGTCAATAAGAAATAATCAATTATTTTTAAGGTCAAAAAAGTATAACAAGGAAGTTATTCCTCATTTAACAAACGCTCATAATTATTCACATAATTCGTTGCCTATATACCATTTTTTATGTGATTATAATAACCAGGATGTGAAACCTTATTTATCATTTAGCTGGGGCGGTTTATCGCAAATTTATGAATGCCTTCCCAGAGTAGAATATCAAAATATAATTCTGTCTAAGGCGCAGTGGAAGATTGATTCCGAACAGATTCATTATTTTGATTCTATTCTTCAGTCTGGTCAAAAAGATCTTCTGTTTCAAAAGATTGAAGAGTGGAGACAATTAAAAAGGATCCCGCAATGGATACAGTGGGTAAAGGGAGATAATACACTGGCAATCAATCTGAAAAATTACGATTTAATTCAAATATTTTTATCATCCGTAAAAAATGAGAAAACAATTTTTATTGAGGAGTTCCTGTGTAATGATCAGTCAGATTATATTCATCAATTCGTTTTCTCTCTTTATAAAGATCTATAAATAAGATGATAACCAGAAAATTTCATCCGGGAAGCAAGTGGCTTTATTTTAAAGTCTATACTGGAGTCAAAACTTCAGATATTATTTTACAGGAAGTTTTGAAACCCATCGTTGAGCAATTAAAGGATCAAAACATCATTGAAAAATGGTTTTTTATACGGTATAATGATCCCAAGCCTCATTTACGGATTAGATTAGCCCTCAGAAACCTTAATGACCATCATCATGTTCTGCAAATGTTTAACTCAGTATCTCAGAATTATCTGGAATCTGGGGAAATTTCTGCCTTCATCATAGAAAGCTACTCCAGAGAACTTGAACGGTATGGAGAAAATACTATAGAATATGCAGAAGACCTTTTTTTTAAAAGCAGTGAATTGATTTTAAACTTTCTGGAATACAGCGACGAAGAAAAAATCATCGCATCTCTGTTTTATATTGATCATATTTTTACAGTACTCCGTCTATCTGCAGAAGAAAAAACAGAATATATAAAAGGTTATGAGAATGCTTTCAAAATAGAATTCAGGGCAGATAAACACTTAAATCAGCAGTTGAAAAGAAAATATAATGAATTTTCTCCCGGATACTTTGAATTCATTACTTCCGGCGAATATGAAGAAATAAGGGACTTGATATTGAATACTATTTCCGAAAGTAATGTACCACTTCAAGAAATTCTTAGACTAAGAAAAGAAAGTCTGCTAAAAGTTTCTGTAAAAGATTTCTTCCAAAGTATTTTTCATATGCATATTAACAGGCTGTTTGTTTCCCATCAAAGATTATTTGAAATGGTAATATATGATTATTTACTCCGTTTCTACAAGGCAACAACAATTATCGGAAATCCCGTTACACAATAAAAAAACCGCTCACATTACGTAAGCGGTTGATTTTCTGTGGTCCCGCCTGGGCTCGAATATTTTTTATTTTTTCCTTTATTTACGGTACTCTCAAGCAACTGTATTTACAAAGGGAAAGTATAGGGGAAATTTATTCATTTAAGTCTGTAAAAGAGATTTAAGTTTTTCAACTATATTTATAGTAGTAAGAACTTTTGCAGACAAGAGGATAGCAGGATAAACTTCTGGAATGTGTATAACCTTTTACCCAAGCTAATAAATCCTCTTCTATAGATACTTTCCTAGATAGAAATCTGAATGCCCTTGAATTTTACAAAAGGGATTCAGAAAACGCTCAAGGATAATTCTGATTACTGTTGGTTTTTGAGCCAGATAAAATACATTGGGGATGTTTTTTACATCAGTTCATTATTTTTGAATTTTATATTAGGTCACAACGTCTTTTGTATTTTCCTTAGACAGCATCCACGGTATTATAAAATAAAAGGCTATCGCAATAAGAGTTGCGCAGCAACCTGTACCAATCCATAGTACCTTAAACCCAAATCTTTCGGCAATTAAGGTTCCTATAAAAGGGGTAACAATAAAGGCTAAGGAAAAAGAAATACCATTCAGCCCCATGTAAGCTCCTTTATTATTAGCATCGGCTCGTAAAGCTGTAATGGTAGACATAAAAGGGAGTGTCCATATTTCACCGATACAAAGTATGCTCATTGAGATAATCAAAGTAATAATACTATAATCAAATGCAAGCATTGCATAAGAGAACCCGCACAGGAATGTTCCTAAAAACATTATCGTTTTCAATTTAAAATATTTCTCCGCAATTTGGACAAGTGACATTTCTAATAATACAATCAAAATACCATTGTATCCTAAAAGATAACCAATGTTTTGCTGGCTAAGATGTGCTGTATCTTTATAAAAAATGGTTAATGTATTTAAAAGCTGAAAAAAACATATCATAAAAAGCATACAAAAAATACAAAAGATTAAGAATTTTCGATCCCTGTAAGGAGAGCTTTTATTGATGGTAATGGTTTTCTGTATTTTTTTAGGATTTTCCGCCAAGAGCTTATCTCGTTTTCTAAAGAACACTATATATATTATCCCGGCCAAGAGTGCTCCCAAAGCATTACTATAAAAAAGAAATTCATAAGAAATAGCAGACAGAACCCCTCCTAAAGTTGGACCGATAGAAAATCCTAAATTCACAGCCATCCTATTCAACGAAAATGCTCTTGTAATATTTCCCGGTTTTGTATATTTAGTGACTGCCACTGAGTTTGCGGGACGAAAAGTCTCACTTACCGTGCTCTGTACCAGAATAATACCAGCCAATCCTATTTCTGTTGTGAAAAGAGGAATCATACAAAACAAAGGCACGCTTAGCAACAAACTAATACTCTGCACTTTATATTCACCAATTTTGTCGGTAACAATTCCACCCAACCAGGAGCCGATCACAGATCCTATTCCAAAAAAACTCAGAATAATTCCCGAATTCTCAATGTTGAAATGCAAATGAGTTGTCATATATACTCCTAAAAACGGGAGTACCATAGATCCTGAACGATTGATGAGCATCACCAATGCCAACATCCAGCTTTCCTGAGAAAGTCCTTTAAATGAGTTCGTATAATTTTTAATTAATTTCACGGAAATAATTCGTTTTAATAAAGTACAAACTATCAAAATAATAAGACAGAAACTTATTTTTCAAAACTAAGTGTACTATGAGGTTACTATTATTCTTATGGGCCTGAAGTTTTTTGATCTTCCTTCAGCATTTTGAATACATAATATTACACAATGATTATTGGATCATAATTTATTTAGCTTTACATGTTCCAAATGAATATTCTTCTCCTGGATATCCAATCCAGAAGCTGCAACATTACAGCTATATTCATCATTAATAAAAACTTCTTGCACACAGTAACTCTCATTACCGATCATACTCCTATTTTCTAAAATTTCAAAAGATGTCAAAGGAATTGATAACCCCTTACCATGAGCTTTGACTACAGCTTCTTTTTCTGTCCAATAGGTAAAGAATTCTTTGACAGTGTTTTCAGAGGTGTGTAATCTGTTTAATTCATTCTCAGTCATTTGAGTTTCAAAATCCATATAATTGATTTTATGATCAATATATTCTACATCAATTCCAATAACCGATTTACTAATACAGCATACTACTAGGCTTCCTGAATGTGAAATATTAAAATGTACATTATGGTCTGTTAAAATAGGTTTATTGTTCTGTGTACAGATTAGTTTAAAATCCTGAATATCAAGATAACCATTTAAACCGTATTTTAAAAGGACTCTTCCAAGTAAAGATAGTTGGGCATCCTGCCATCTTCTGTATTTCTGAATTTTCGTACTTAAATCAGTGGAAAAAGCATGTAAATATTTATCTAATAAATACTGATGGTTTTCTTCTTCTATAAATGCATATAAAATAATCATTAGGACAGGAATATATTCATAAATAATTCTTACTTATCATTCGATTTTACAGTAAACAAAATTGTTATTACTCGGCAATTGGAACAGAGACGCTATGTATATTTCCAAATGCTTTTTTAATTTGTGCTGCCAGCTCTACCGGATGATTATAAATAAAGAAATGATCTCCTTCCAAAAGTAATTTTGTGAAAGATTGACTTGTATAATTTCTCCAATTGTCGATATTTTCGGCATTCTCTTCACCTGTTCCCATTAAAGCTATAATTGATGTAGATTTTAATGCTGAGGGGATCTTTTCATCTTTTATATCAACAATTTCAAAATCAGCTCTTAGAATGGGTTCCAAAAACATATAGAGTTCGTCGTTTTCAAGCAGTTCACTGCTAATACCTCCAAGGTTTTCTAGTTCTTTTTTAAATTCTTCATCAGGCAGTAAATACATTTTTTTTTCTCTGTAGACTCGGGGCCCGGCATTTCCTGAAACAACCAAAGTCTGCGCCGGATCTCCAGATTGTTCCAAATGTTTTGCAATATCCAAGCCCAGGCCCGCCCCCATACTATGACCATAAAGAATAAATGGGACATTAGTATTTCTCCGTGTTCTCACTTGCCAGACCAGATCGGAGATTACCTGAGATCTGGTCTTTAGTAAAGGTTCGGACATCCGTTTTCCCCTGCCTGGTAATTCCAGCGGTATAAAGTCAAAACATTCTTCTAAATATTCTTTCAAAAATGAATATGAATAGCAGTTTCCACCTGCGAAATGGAAAAGAAAAAGTTGTGGTTTGATGTTCATGTATTATTTTTTAAACAGAAATAACTTTAAAGTTTACATATTTTTGTAAACAATCAGGAACTGCAACAGATCCATCTGCTTGCTGGTAATTCTCAAGTATAGCTATCATAACTCTCGGAATGCCAAAAGCACTTCCGTTTAAAGTATGTGCATAGACATTCTTTTTACTATTTTCATCTTTAATTCTAATCTTGGATCTACGTCCCTGAAAGTCACCACAATTGCTAATGGAGCTTACTTCCAGCCATTCCTGGCTTCCGGCTGCCCAAAGTTCAACATCATAGGTCTTCATGGCTGCAAATCCGATATCACCTGAGCATAACAGCTTTATTCTATACGGAATCTTTAACTGTTTGCAAATTGAAACTATATGTTCAAGCATTTTCTCATGCTCTGTTTTGGATTCATCAGGATGGCAGATCTTATACAGTTCCACTTTATCAAACTGATGACCTCTTTTTATTCCTCTTACATCTCTTCCGGCACTCATTTTTTCTCTTCTAAAACAAGGAGAATAGCTGCAATAGTTTATAGTAGAAAAATTAGAAGCAAATAACTCATTTGCATGAAGATACGTAATGGAAACTTCAGAAGTTGGGATAAGCCAGAAGTCTTCCTTATGATCATGATACAGGTTCTCTTCGAACTTAGGGAGCTGGCCTGCCCCCAGAAGACACTTTTCCTGAACAATATAGGGTAAGTTCAATTCTGTATATCCTGATTCATTGTGTTTTTCCAATAAGAAATATATAAGAGCTCTCTGTAACTGAGCAAGCTTGTTTTTTAAAACATAAAACCGGGAACCACTTAATTTCACTCCTCTTTCAAAATCAATATCTCTCTTACAGACCTCTATATCCCAATGTTCTTTTCTTTTAAAATCTGATGCGTCAGGAACATTTTCAGAATACAAAATAACGTTTTCATCTTCGTCTTTTCCTACTGGGGTATCTTCATCCAGTACATTAGGTAACTGCATGATCAAATTGGAGTATTTGTCTTCCAACTCTCGTTTTTCTTTTTCCAAAATGGAAAGACTGGATTTAATTTCCCTGGCTTTTGCTATTTTATCATCATCTGATACAACTGAATTGCTTTGACTTAAAACGTTTCTTTCCTGTCTTAATTTTTCGTAGGTATGTTTTGACTCATTTAATAATTTGTAAACTTCTAAAATTTTATCCGTTATTGTACTGTCCTCACCTCTGTTTTCCAAAGATGCATCTACAAATTCCTTTTGTTTTATTAATAAATCTATATTTATCATTTTTATAATTATAATTAATATATATTAAATTAACTGTTTTTCAGGACTTTGCAAATATCCTGCATTAATCCCATCTTGTACGATTTTTTTTATCCACTTAGCATCTGGTTTCTTAAAATATAATCCTAGATTGGCCAGTTTATCATTAGTTACAGAGCTTAGGATATTGATATTTGAGTTCGAATCAAAGTATCTTTGTATCCAGTTTGCCATAAGCGTTACAGACTCATTATCTTCAAACAATTTTAAAGAATCATAATACACTGAATCATCTACGATTTCAATTTCATAGCCAAAATCAATTAAAATGTTGACGATTTTATGGACTTCAAAGTAATGAGGACTTTCCAGGTGAAAACAATGAGCATTTTCTTTAACAGTTGCCGTGATCCCAACTATAGATTTAACGATGACGTCTACATAGGAGAATGAAAATTTTTCGTTATATGATCTTGGAACTTTTTTCATTTCCATAATTCCTCTTAGGATCTGCATGATCCTGTTTGCGCCATAATTTCGTTGGAATTTGCCCGTCACGGAATTAGCTGCTATATGTCCCATCCTATAAATTTTCACATGACCGTTTTCTTCAGCATATATTCTTACTAAATGTTCTGCTTCATATTTCGTACGCTCATAATTGGAACGGAATTTTTGTCCGACCTCTAAATCAGTTTCAGAAAAGCTGATCATTTTTTGTCCCTGAACATAGCCACATACGGCAATTGTAGAAACATAATGAAGATGTTTATCTTGTCCTTTTTTACAAAAATCTATAATTCGTCTCGTACCATCAACATTACTCGCTTTAAGCACTTCGTATTTTTCGCTCAGATTTATATTGGCTGCAGTATGGTAAACAATTCTTACCTCATTGGCCAGAGATAGATACACACTCTCACTCAGTCCCAATAGATCCATAGAAATATCTCCTTCAATAAGAATCACTTTATTTCTGAGCAATTTTGAATGAGCATCCAGCCCATGCTCTTCGATCGAATTGTAAAACCGATCCTTAATTTCTTCTCTGTCTTTTCCTCTGACTAGAACATATATTTTCTCAAAACCGGCGTCTAAAAGCTGAAACAGAAGATTTGCCCCTAAGTAACCCGTCCCGCCTGTAAGCAAGACAGAACTTGTAAAATCCTGATCCCCATCAAAGTGTGGATCGGTATAAAGAAAAGGTTTACCTACCGAGTGAACATTATTTTCGGAAAAACTGGTTATTAGCTTTTCGGACACCTGTATTTCATCAAACTTAAAACAGTTATTCAATTTTTCGGCAAATCTTCGCAACAGATTCTTTGACAAATTAACATAAAAATTATTAGAAACGGTCTGTACATCAACCAACAGCCTGTTACCAATAAATCGGAGCGTAAAGTTTAATAAATATTCCCCATGCGCCTGTTTCGTCCTTGTTGATGCAAGATTAAATGCCGAAGGTTTAAATCTGATATATTCACCATCAAACGTTTCAGGAAATCTGCCTAGATAATTGAATCTGGCCCAAGACTCTTTGTCTTCCTGTGAAGTCAGATCAATATTCATTTGATGGGATTGTTTTCCTTTTTCGGTTAAGATTTCAATGCATTTTGATAAGGAAAAGTCTTCTTTTTCAAGCTCAAGAGGAATTGAATTTGCCCACCATCCAACGGATCTGCTGATGTCAACAAATTCATTTGACCGTGGTCTTCCATGAAACTCTACATCTACACATATTTTATCTTCATTGAGCTCTGTGAAAAGAGCTGTTGTAAAGGCGTGAAAAAGATAATTATCGATAGATATATTAGGATTTCTTTTTTCAAACTGAAGGAGATTATATCCAAATTCTTCGGAAAATGTCATATTAAAGGACTTAAATCCTTCATACGGTATCTGTTTATCTTCATGATATTTCTTTTCGAAGTGGGATTCTGATTTGCTGTGTATTTTTTTTGCCTTTTTCTTCAGATCCCCGTAAAAGTCATTGATCAAATTTTCTTGTGGAATATTGGGTTTTATTCCCTTCAGAAGATTATCATATATATCAAGGATCTCTTCAAATAAAATTTGCCATGAAGTAACGTCTATTACAATATGATGCGCTGCAAAAAACACATAATCTATTCCGCTTGCATCATCTAAAAATACATGCGTTAAGAATGTTTTTCCCTCTTCAAGAGAGATGTTACCAATCAGTTCTTCTGATTTATCAAAGATCTGTACACTTGTTGCCTTTTCCTTATCTAAAAAGCTGAATGTGAGTCCCAGATCTTTATCATTTTGATGATAAGGGCCGGAGTTAAAGCATCGTGTTAAAAGTTCGTGGCTTGATACAGCTATTTTTACAGCTAGACCAAACTCTCTCAGCTTCAAATCTGATGTTTCAAAAAGAACAGTCTGGCAATAGGCATCAAGATCAAACCTTTTTTTCAGAAATAGGCGTTGAGAAAGAGTCTGCTCATTTTTTGCAATACTGGCTCTCTTTTGAATCACTTTTGATTTATTTAAATTCAGGAAGTTACAGAAGTTTGAGTTTTCATAAAGTTCATTAACAGTAACGTTAAAACCCTGGCGCTGAATATTCCCAATCAGTTTAATGGCCTGAATAGAATTGGCACCCAGTGCAAAGAAATCATCTAATGGCTGAATTTTATCAATCATTAAGGTTTTCTTCCATGCAATTTCCACTACACTCTCCCAGTCCTGTTCAGTGGACAATTTTAAGCCATCAAAATAGGTTGTATCATTTTTAAACATACTTTTAATCTTCCGGGTATCAATCTTTCCGTTTTTATTTGAGATCACCTCTTCGAAAAAAAAGAATCTTGAAGGAATTTTATAACTTGATATACGATTTTGCAACCATGCTTTTAATTCATTTACATCCAATTGTTTATTATCTGCAGTATTGAGATACGCTTCCAGCCAGGTATTTTCTTCTTTTTTGTAAAGGTCTACAAATACGTAATTAATTTCCGGATGAGAAAGTAAAGACAGTTCTATTTCTCCCAGTTCGACACGATATCCGCGTATTTTCACCTGACGGTCCATTCTATAGAGAAATTCAAAACTTCCATCTGGCATTATTTTACAGTAATCTCCTGTTTTATAAGTTTTTACAATGCCATTGTTTTGAAATTTCTCTTCATTTTTTGCTATGTTTTCAACACCAAAATATCCTAGGCTCACTCCAGGTCCGGAAATCACAAGCTCTCCTTCGTGTTCTCCACCGCTCAAACTGCATTTGTTCTCTCCTATCGGGAATCCAATGGGAACAGAATCTGAACATGTCCTGATATCCGAATACTGATCGATTTTATATAATGTTGCACCAATGGTTGTTTCAGTGGGGCCATAATGGTTGTAGAAGCTATTGCACAAATTGCAACCGAAAATCAGATCAACATTATTCCAGGTCAGTTTTTCACCACCTAATACTAAAAAATCAAGTACTGTATTTTCAAAAGAAGTTGTCTGTCCGTTTATTATTGACAAAATATGTGAAGGGGTGGATTTAAGAAACTGGATATTATCCTCTTTGATTATACTCAGAAATTTATTTGGGTCTCTTGAATCAAACCGGTCAAAAATTCTCATACATCCTCCTGAAATAAGGGCAATCAAAAAGTTTGTGAGTCCCAGATCAGCCGCAAATGTAGTTACGTGAGCGGTATTAATTTCTTTAGGACTTCCAATATCTGCATATACGGATGTGATATAATGTAAGACGTTCTGATGTGAAATCTGAACAGCTTTGGGTTCTCCGGTTGTTCCGCTGGTTAACAGCATATAGCAGATATCTGCAGGGACTACAGGCTCATATTTTACATTGGGCTGTGGGAGGATCAATTCGTCATAAAAATGGACCGGGGAAAGGTTCTCGATATTTTTGTCTTTGCAGGAAGATTTACTGACAAAAGCAATAAAGCTTGGTGAGAGATAGTTAATCTTTTCTTTTGTAAGGGTTTCCTGATCATCATTGTCAATCAAAACAGGGATTGCTCCGGAGAATAATATTCCCCAGAACAATACAATTGATTCTACATTTTTTTCTGTCATGCAGATAATCCTGTCACCTCTTTTAATTTTTTTTGAAATAGATTTCGCCACCAAAATTGATCTGTCATAGAGTTCTTCGTAAGTGAATGCCTGCTTACTATCCTTAATACTTTTATTCTCCGGGAATACTATTGAAGCATTAATCAGTAAATCGGTTAAGTTTTTATATTTATCCATAGTAGTTTAAAATAGGTTAATGATCATGGATAAACTTGTCTTGTAGGTCTGATAGATAATGAATCAACCGTCACATTACCGGGAAGACTCAAAATAAAGTCGATGGTCTGAGCAATATCTTCACCACTTAAAATAGGGCCTATTTCTGCTTCATAATTTTTAAACCACTCCATATCATAGCCTGCTGTGGCCTGTAAATTAGTCTGTACCATTCCAGGTTCAATTAATGATACTCTGATTCCTTTAGGAGCGAGTTCACGTCTCAATCCTTCTGTAACTCCATAGGCTGCAAATTTAGTAGCACCATAGACAGAATTAAAGGGAGAGACGTTTCTTCCGATATTAGATCCAATCACCACTATATCTTTCGTAATTCCGTCCATGACATTTGTTGCTTCCAGGCTAAATACTCTAAGCTGATTCATTAATCCTATAAAATTGGTATTGATTAAATTGTCCCATTTCGTATCATCTGAATTCGTAACACTTCCCGGGAGAGAAATCCCTGCGTTGGCAATGAGTACAGATGGTGCCGTATTCCAGGTATCATATGCTTTTTGAATCATTTTTTCAGTAGTTTCAATATCAGTTATACTTCCTATCACCGTTTCTGATATCTTTTCTCCGGCAATGGTATTTATCTGATCTTGTATTTCTGATAAAGCTGATTCATTTCTTCCATTCAAAATGATTCTATATCCATTTTTCGATAATCTCAGGGCAGTAGATCTCCCAATACCTGATCCTGCTCCTGTAATTAAAACTATTCTTTTCATATTATTTTTTCTATATTGACTAGGTCTCTTCCCTTGTTGGGTTTTTAAATTCACTTTTACATTTTTTATACAAACGTTTTGTTTGGTTTAAAAGAGCCCTGTATTTAATTATTTTATTTTTTGAAAGTGTATTCTCTGTTTCTTCATTAATTTCTATACATTCACGGAGGTTTTTCTATAGATCAAATCAGAAAGTTCTTTCACGGTATTATTTTCAAAAAGATCGGCAAAGCTTAAGCGGACATTAAAGTTTTCTATGAGCCTGGATTGAAGTTTGATAAGGTGTAAGCTGGAACCTCCTAGTTCGAAGAAACTCCCTTCCTGATCTAAAATATTTCTTCCGAGCAGTTCGCTCCATATTTCAAGGATTTTAAGTTTCTGCTCATTTATAGGTTCTTCGTGATTTAATACTGCCTCAGATTTTTCAATATCAATATTTAGCAAAGCTTTTCTGTCTGCTTTTCCACTATTGTTAAGCGGAAAGGTTTCCATTTGTCTGAATCCGCTAGGAATCATATAGGGAGGAAGTTTTTTACTTAAGAAGCTACGAAGATCCTTTATTGAAATTTCTTTTTGGGCTACAAAAAATACATAAATGCCTTTTTCATTATTTTCTTTAAGAACGGCTACGGCAGCATCTATACCTGGCATTGCAGTGACTGCATTTTCAATTTCCCCAAGCTCAATACGCTGGCCATTCAGTTTAATCTGGTTATCTTTTCTTCCTATAAATAAAATCTGTCCGTCGTCTGTCCATTTACCTATATCTCCTGTCAGATATATTTTTTTATCTGCTGCATATTCTCTTTGTACAAATCGTTCGTTCGTCAGATTTTCTCTGTTGAGATATCCTTTAGAAACACCTTTTCCTGCAATACAAATTTCACCGGCTACTCCAATAGGTTTTATATAACCATCTTCATCTGTGATATATATTTCTGTGTTGAGAACAGGCTTACCAATAGTAATCTTTTCGTCTTCTTTATGTATATGAGAGAACGTAGACCATATTGTGGTTTCAGTAGGACCATACATATTGTACATTTCAATATTATTTTCAAATATTGTCTGTACTTTCTGAATGACAGATCTGGTTACCAATTCTCCACCTAAAAGAATTTTTCTGAAAAGCATACCTGCACTCTTGTATTCTTCCAGTTTTGGAAGCATAAGTTCCAACAATGACGGAGTACTCTGAATAAATACATTTCCTAATGATTGAAAATAGTTTTCAAAACCAGATGAAATAAGATCGGCAGTATCTTCATTCAGGATGGTTTTTATATCCTTCAGAAGAACTCTGTACCCTCTTGTTAAAGGCCATATCAATTCTAAGAATGAGATATCAAAAGTAATATTGGTGATAGCCAGAAAACTTCCGTTTTCTTCATAGAAAATAGGATTCATTGCTTCGCAGAAATTGGCCAGATTATCATGGCTGATTCGAACTCCTTTCGGTACTCCTGTTGATCCGGAAGTGTACATAACATAAGCCAGTGAAGAAAGGTCTATATTCTCATGCTCGAGTGAAACAGCATATGATGGCTGCTGTGATACAAATTTCCCAATTACTTTTTCATCGATGATCACTTTGAACTTACAGTCTTCCGCTACGTACGCCAGTCTTTCTTCGGTTTCAAAAGGATGAACAGGAATATAATGAGCCCCAACTGAAAGGATAGCGATCATAGCAAACATCATATATTCATTTCTTTCCAGACGAATACAAACCCCATCATTCTTATTAATATTATATTCTGTTTTCAGGAAGTTCGCAAATTGATTTGAGCATTCTGACAGCTTTTTGTAAGTAAAAGTCTTTCCTTCAAATTCCAATGCTGTTTGATCAGGGTGGCTGAGTGCTATATTATGGAACTTAGTGATTGGTGATATTTTCTCAATTGTAACTTCTACAGGATTAAATGATTCTATCAATGATTTTTCAGACGGACTTACATAATCTGCATATCTGATTTCTCCATCAGGATTGTGCATTAAAGAACTTATCAAAAACTCAAAATTATCAGCAAGACGTTCAATTGTACCAGGGAGAAATAAATCACTGTTATATTCTATGTTCAATGACAGCCCTTCATTTGTTTCAACAAAGTCGAACGTCAGATCGTATTTCGTCGCTTTTATTGGAAGACTTGTTCCCAATATAAACTGTTCATTTTTATCTGCAAATAACTCTGAATACCCGGTATTTTGAAGAACAACCATAATTCCGAACAGTGGAGACCTGCTTGGATCTCGCTTTATGCCAAGATTCTCAATCACATATTCTATTGGAACTTTATCATTTTTAAATGATTCTATCGCTTCTTCTTTTACAGCATTAACTATTTCATCAAAGCTACTGTTAGGTGTAACTGATAGCTTCAGAGCAATCATATTTAAGAACAAACCTATCTGGTCCTCAAGGTCGGCATGCTTTCTTCCTGCAACCGGTGTGCCTATGATAATCTCTTCCTGGCCTGTATACTTGTATAATAGAGACTGAACCGCAGCAACCAGTCCCATGTATAAAGTGGCTTCTTTATTAAGGAGAAATTCTTTCAGTTTTTTCAGCACTTTTGCATCAATAACTTTTCTATACTCATCACCTTTAAATGATTTTACCTTAGGTCTCGCAAAATCTGTTGGAAGGTCAAGAACCGGTATTTCAGCAGCAAACTTTTCTTTCCAGTATTTTTTTTGTTCCTCATATTCTTCATTCTTCATTTCGTTTTTCTGCCATGCAATAAAATCTACATATTGAATAGATTTAGCTTGAATATCCTCTGGAGTTCCTGTCTGAATGTGGTTATATACAGTGTTAATTTCATTTACAAAGTTTGCTATGGACCAGGCATCAGAAATAATATGATGCATATTCAGAATCAACTGCCAGTGAGCATCTCCTGTCTGGATAAGATTGATTCTGAACAAGGGGCCGTTTTCAAGATCAAACAAATGATTTGAGACTTCCGCAGTAATTTTTTTTATCAGTAATTCTGAATTTTCAGTATTATTTATATTATCAATCTCAAGTACTTCATGTAAAGCAAAACCTTCCATGATTTCCTGTCTAACGTCTGATGATTCGGCTTTACGGAATACTGTTCTGAGAGATTCATTATTTTCAATTACTTTCAACAGCGCATCTGTAAAACAGCTGACATCAAGGTTCCCCGAAAAGAAGAATAAATTGACAATATTATTGGAAATATTTCCATCTTCCAGCTGGCTCATAATCCAAATTCTTCTTTGAGTAGAGTTTAACGGATAGCTCTTCTGGCGAATAATAGCAGGAATTTCAGAGTCCGAATGATGGGTCAAAGAATCCATTATTCTGGCAATTTCAACAATTGTAGCAGATTTGAACATATGAATCAAATCAAGCTTAACGTTTAACTGTTTTGAAATTAAGGATACAATTCGGACTGCTTTCAGGGAGTCACCACCGATTTCAAAGAAATTATCTTTTATTCCTACTCTTTCTATACCAAGTATTTCCTGCCAGATGGCTGCAAGCTTTTTCTCAGTGTTTGTAGAAGGTGAAATGTATTTTGAAGCATTGGACTGAAGATCAGGTTCCGGTAAAAGATCCTGATTTACTTTTCCGTTTGGCCGCAGCGGAAGTTCTTCAATGACAACAATGTGTGGGATCATGTATTTAGGAAGTTTTTCAGAAACGATGCGATACAGTTCTTCAGAAGTTACATTTTTGATCACCACATATGCCACGAGATATTTCTGATCATACTGATCACTTTTGGCAAGAACTACGCAGTTTTCAACACCGGAAATATCCAGAAATTTATTTTCAATTTCTCCCAACTCAACTCTAAAACCTCTGATTTTTACCTGAAAATCTTTTCGCCCTTTCAGTTCAATTTCTCCATTTTCACGATATTTCCCAATATCTCCCGTACGGTAAAGTATTCTTTTTTCACCCATTACCTCGATTTCACCATATTTTGATGCAGTCAATTCTTCATTGTTGAAGTAACCTGAAAAACCATGACTTCCATCCACACAAATTTCTCCCCACGCACCTATCGGGCAAGGTCTCAGAGTTTCATCCAGGATGAAAATCTGTGTATTTTTTATGGGTGTTCCCACAGAAGGAACACATGATTCATCAATAGACTGAAAGTCGATACACTGGGACGTAACAACATGCTGCTCCGAAGAACCGTAATGGTTATGAAGCATAACTCCGGGTTCTCTTCGTAAAAACTCTTTCAGCCCCTGAGAAATTTTAAGCTGCTCGCCTGCAGTCACTATATTTTTAAGAGAGCTTTTAAAATTGTCCGGAAATTCGTTGAAATGACTAAACAAAAAGTTCAAATAAGTGAACGGCAGATACAAATTCTGTATTTTATTTTCACTTAGGAAGTTTGTCATATATTGAATATCCTGACGCTCTATTTCTCCAATCAGGAACAATTCTCCTCCATAGCAAAGGGTAGTAACTATTTCCTGAAAAGATACACAGAAGTTAATAGAAGTAAACTGCAGACATTTCAGGCTTCCGTCTATCTTGGCGCCCTCTTTATGCCATTGTACCAGATTGGCCAGAGATCCGTGAGATAAAACGGCACCGTTTGGCATTCCGGTAGATCCAGAAGTATAAATGATGTAAAGCGGTGAAGAAGCTTTAACAGTTCTTGAAATATTTTCTGTTGAATACTGATCAAAATTAATGGTATCTATAGAAATGATGGAACCATCGAAGAAATTAAGCAGTTCCCGCTTATCTTCAGTCGTAAGAATAATTGATCCTTTACTGTCATGCACCATATGTTCTATTCTGTCCTGAGGATAAGACGGGTCTATGGCAAGATAGGCAGCTCCTGCTTTTACCGTTGCCCATATGGCAATGATCATTTCAAAGGAGCGATCCAGACAGATTCCTACAATACTGTTTTCTTTAATATCATGTTCCTGTATCAGGAAATTCGCATATTGATTAATATATTCATTCAGCTGCAGGTAGGTGAGTTTTTTATTTTCGAAAGTTACAGCATAATTATTGGGAGTTTTTGCAACCTGCTTCTCAAATAGTTCATTAATAAACTCAATATCATTGGTATTTCTTGCTTTATTGAATTGATGTAAAAGAGTTTCTTTTTCTTCTTCACCAAGAATCTGAAGGTTCTTTATCCTCTGATCATTTCCGTTGAGGGATTCACTGATGATATTTTTATAATTACAGGCAAGCCTTTCAATCGTTTTTCTATTGAATAGATCTTTATTGTACTCAATAGTCACTTTTATTTCATCCTTGAAATCATCAATAAAGAAAATCAGATCAAATTTGCTGATATTAACCTCTTCTGCAAAGTCAAGAGGAAGGGGCTGAATTTCTATTCCGCCTTTTTTTTGATAAAGCACTCTTGTATTGTCATAGGCCAGCATTACATTAAATAAAGGAGAGTTGGCCAAATCCCTATCCATGTTCAGTTCTTCAATCAGTAAGTCAAAAGGAAAATCCTGATGGTCATAAACATCCAAGGCTTCTTTTTTAACGGATGAATAAAGTTCGTCTAGTTTCTGATGTGGATCAATTCCAAAACGATATACAACGGTATTGACAAAAAATCCTATTAAATTATTCAGCTGCTGATCATTTCTTCCAGCAATAGGAGAACCGATAATGATGTCTTTCTCACCTGAATAAGTATACATAAGTATACCTAAAGTTGACAGGAAATGCATATTTATCGTCATATTATTATCCTCACATACCGTATTTAATTGTGCGAGCTGATCTTTATCTAGTAAGAAGCTAACGGAAGCTCCGTTGAATGTCTGAACAGGTTGCCTCTGGTAATCCAGCGGAAAATCTATTCCCGTTGGCTTATCAGCCAGCTTATTCAGCCAATATTCTTTATCGCCATCAAAAAATCGATCTTCAATCAGCTGATTATGCCAGTAGGTATAATCTATATAATTGAATTCATTTTTGAGCAAAGAGTAATCAGCACCATTACTTATCGTTTCATAAAGTTCAAATAATTCATTTATCAGAACGCCCTCAGACCATCCGTCACTGATAATATGGTGTTGATTAATACATAAAAGTGATTGATTCTGACTTAGTTTAATAAGTAAAAATTTTGCAACAGGTCCTTCTTCCAGATTAAATCTTTCTTCGGCAAATGCAGCATATAAGCTCTTTGCATTATGGTATTTATCAGCGTGCTGGGATAGGTCCTGAATGGTGAGCTCTACACTATATTCTGTAAGTATTTTTTGTCTTGGTTCTCCGTCAACCATTTGAAAGCATGTTCTGAAACTCTCATGTCTATCCATCAATTGTGCAATGGCGCTTCGCAACACGGATTCTTCAATATTTCCTTTCAACTCAACTCCCATTGGCATATTATAGGCAATTGAATCTTTTTCAAATTGAGATAAAAGCCAGATTCTTCTCTGGGCATAAGAAAGCGGATAATGATCCTGAACTTGTATTTTTTTTATAGAGGCAGCTCTGACTCCATCTGCAGTAGTATTCTTTTCAATCAAATCTGCAACCTCTCCGGCAGCAGGATTTTCAAAAATATCAGAAATCTTTAACTGGCCTGAATATCTGGTATTCAATTGATTCAGAAGACGGGTGACCAAAATACTGTGCCCGCCAAGATCAAAGAAGTTATGCTTTAGTCCTATATCATTTACTGAAACATTCAGTAAATCAGCAAACAGTTCCAAAACGGTTTGTTGAACTTCGGTTTTCGGAGCCACATATTCCACATTATAGACAAGGTCCTGATGGTTTATTTTCGGCAGATGCTTCTTGTTTATTTTTCCATTCGCTAATAATTCAAATTTTTCTAAAAGAATCACATGCTGTGGGAGCATGAAACGCTGTAATTTGGATTTTAAATAATCTCTTAATTCGTTGGTTTCGAAAACCTGGTCTGCTGTATAATATAAGGTTATAAATTCGCTGTCCTTATCAAATATGGCAATAGCGTCAACAACTCCTTGAAAGTTCAGAGCATGTTGTTGAATTTCACCCAGCTCCACTCTGTTTCCCCTGACTTTCACCTGGTCATCTACTCTTCCTAAGAATACCATGTCTCCATTTTCATTCCATCTTCCGTAATCTCCCGTCTTATATAATTTCTTCCCAACTTCAAATGGATTATCAATAAAGCATTTTGAGGTCAACTCTTCGTTATTGATATACCCATACGAAGTTCCTTTTCCACTAGTACAAATCTGGCCGGATTCCCATTCCCTAGCTAAGCATCCAAACTCATCAAGAAGATAAACATTCGTATTGATAATAGGTTTACCAATCACATCAACCTCTTCTTCAAAGCGATCTTTAGACAATTTATAGGTGAATGTGTCATTTGAAGACTCTGTCTGTCCGTAACCATTCCAAATCTCTACAGAAGGGTTTCTTCTGTATATTTCTTTAATCAAATTCAAAGGAATTCTTTCTCCAGTAAGTATAAGTGTTTTGATGTTGTCAAAATTTCTTACCTCTCTGAAAAATACATATTCTTTTAACTGAGAGGGTACAAGTTCTATTGTATCAATACCATAAGTGTTTGCCAAATCAAAAAGACGATCAATATCCATTACTTCTTCCGATTTTGGAATTACCAATGTAGCGCCTAAAATTAATGGCACCCATAATTGCCATGTTCCTCCTACATAATTCATTTTTGAAGTGTGTAGTAAGACATCTTCTTCTGTAAGACAAAGTTGTTCAATCTTGGATTGGCACTGGTTCATTAATCCATCATGGGAAAGTATCACTCCTTTTGGTGCTCCGGTAGAACCGCTAGTATAGATAATATATGCTTCATTTTCAGGATTTACGGTTACTGGCTGACTTACTTCCAGATCGCTGTAATTATTACGTAAAGCACTAAATTCTTCAAAAACAGTATTGTCTATCAAAAGTTTTGCAAGGCAATCCTGAAATATATGAGAAATATGATCAACAGGTGAATCTTCATCTACAGGAACAAATACAGCTCCAATACGAAGTAATCCAAATATGGTAATAATTAATTTTTCAGAACGTATCATCTTTACAATGACTTTGTCACCTGCCGATATTTTTTTTTCTGTTTGTAGATAGTTTGATAGTTGAATGGATTCTCTTATCAGATCATTGTAGGTTAATTCATTATCACCATATACTATTGCAGCATGCCTTCCTCTTTTTAACTCATGCCTGTCTGATAATTCAATTAAGTTTTTCATGGTATTTTTCATTATTGAGATTCATGGTTTGTTAGGGCACTAAACTATACAAAAAAAATCAAATTGCATCTAAAATATTTAATTAATTCACATGGTGTTGTATTAATACGTGATTCAAAATCAATATAACATATTGTATTATAGTTGTTTAAAATACTTTCCTCAATATAATATAACCTTGATTCATGTTATTTCTCATTATTGGGGGTTAAGTAAAATTTCCAACACTTAGTTAATTTTCACAACACATTGCTTATCTATAAATTGAAATCAAAAACACCCATTTAAATACATAATAATCAATTATTTATAATTTAGAAGTGGATTTTTCATTTTTAAAAAAAGTATTGAAAATTTAGTGTAATTCTTTTTCTCAATATTTCAAAACTGCTCTGTCATAAATTTGTGTTTTGATTGTTTTAAGTTTATTTACAAAGCCTTCCACTGGACCTTTACCACAAAACAGGTTAATTGCACTTTCTATGGATTGATATTCTGTAGCAAACTTTTAGCAAAATGATAGATTTCTTTAACTCCTGAATTTAGATTTCTGGTAATCAACTTTTTTAAGAACTTCCTTTGGAGGAAAGCGCCCTGTGAAACGTTTTAAAAAACAACGAAAATATTATTCAGGAAAAAAGAAGCATCATACCCAAAAGCCAGATGGTGGTGGAAGAACAGAGTCGAAAAATCATTTGTATTCACGGTAGATAAGGGTTCAACATGATTTCAAGCTGTTTAAAGAAAGTAGGCTCCTTATACTACCTTCCACAGAAATACAGGCAGATAGTTAAATCTTCAAAGTATCGTAAAGGGGATTTTATTACTTTCCATATTCAAAAATAAGCAAAAGTTAAAACAGGAAAGCCAATGAAAGATAAATCGGAATTATTAAAATTATTGTACATATGCTGTACCTGAATAAAAAAACCACTTAGTAAAAATTACATAAGTGGTTTATTTTCTGTGGTCCCACCTGGGCTCGAACCAGGGACCACCTGATTATGAGTCAGGTGCTCTAACCAACTGAGCTATAGGACCTCAAAACTTGGTTAAATTTTGTGTTTGCAAAAATAGTAAAATTTCTTTCACTACAAAATTTTTTATTGCTTTTCTTGGCAAAGTTCTACCAGCACTCCGTTGGTAGACTTGGGATGAAGGAATACAACTAATTTGTTATCAGCACCTTCTTTCGGTTCTTCGGAGATAAACTGAAATCCTTCTTTTTTTAATCTTTTTACTTCCTCAAAGATATTGTCAACGCCAAATGCCAGATGATGGATGCCTTCTCCCTTTTTATCAATAAATTTAGAGATCGCACTTTCAGGATTACTGGCTTCTAAAAGCTCAATTTTACTTTCCCCTGTTGCATAGAAAGAAGTTACTACCCCTTCCCTTTCCACTGTTTCTTTCTTATAGGATTCTTTTCCTAATAATTTGGTAAAAAGTTCATCAGAAACCCCTAAAGACTTTACGGCAATACCAATATGTTCTAGTTTCATAAATACTAATCAATATAATTAAATCGTAAATTTGATACTGTAGTTGAATTTCAAAGTATCAATTCAAACAAAAGTACTAAATTTGCAGAAATTATGGAAAGTAACAGACAAAGAAAAGTAGCACAGATCATTCAGGAAGACTTCGCAGAGCTTTTCCGCAAACAGGCTTCAGAAAGCAAACAGAGCATATTGGTATCTGTTTCAGATGTAAAAGTAACTGCTGACTTAGGAATTGCGAAAATTTATTTAAGCATTTTCCCACAGGAATTCCGTACCGCTGTGATGAAGGAGATTGAAGAAAACAAACCTCAATACAGAAACTTCATTGGCCAGAAAATGGCAAAACAGGTACGTATTATTCCACAACTTAACTTTTACCTGGATACCGCTCTTGATGATGTTGAAAGACTGGAAAGAGAATTAAGAGGCGAAGGCGACAATCCTGTTTTATAGATCTTGAAGAATATTGCATTTTACATAGCATCCAGATACCTTTTGGCTAAAAAGGGAAGTACTGCCGTTACGTTCATTACGTGGCTGGCCGTAGGTGCCATGACGGTTGCTGTGGCTGCAATGTTCGTCATTATTTCTGTTTTTTCGGGGCTTGAAGACCTGAACAAAGATCTCATTTCCAATCTTCATGCAGATCTTACTATAAAAAGTACTTCGGGGAAAACCATCAAAAATCTGGATAAAGTTAGTAAAACTTTAAGCAGTACTAAAGAAATCAGCAGTTTCTCCCGTGTTATTGAAGAAAAAGTATATATCAGTTTCAACGGAAAAGGTGATATTGCTTACTTAAGAGGTGTAGATTCTGCCTACGTCAAAGTAAATCCTATTAATAAAGAAGTGTTCTACGGAACGTATCCAAGTTTCAGATACTCCAATGAGGTATTGATGGAAAACAGTCTGGATAACAGACTTTCGATTCCGGTAGATTCTTCCAATCACTACGCAACAGTTTTCATGCCCAAACCGGGAACAGGAATTATCAGTAAGGAAGAAGACATCTATAATAAAAGAGATATTCTGGTAACGGGTGTTTTCCCGGGTAAAGACCAGCTGGACAATTATATCATTTCTCCTATTGAACTTACAGAAGAATTACTTACCCTTCCTAAAAAATCGGCTTATCAGATTGTTATTAAACTGAAAAATCCGGAAAATGCAGATGCCGTAAAACAAAATCTGCTTTCTTCACTTGGGAAAAATATTGAGATCAAAACCAAGGAAGAAGAAAATGCCGCTTTCTGGAAGATGATCAATACTGAAAAACTTTTTATTTACCTGATCTTTGCATTGGTGATCTTTATTACCACCTTTAATTTGGCGGGAGCCATTATTATTCTTCAGCTTGATAAAAAAGAGCAGGCAAAATCATTGATATCACTGGGTTTCCCTTTAAGCCATTTAAGAATGACCTATTTCTACACCGGCCTCCTGATTGTGATTTCCGGTGTGATTACCGGATTAATTCTTGGAACAGCACTTTGCTACTTCCAGCTTTACACAGAATTCTTCAGAGCCAATGAAGTTCTGCCATTCCCGGTAAAAATTGTAGGAAAGAATTATCTTATTGTAGCCCTTACAGCTTCCTTATTTGGAATCACTATTTCATGGTTCTTTTCAAAAATCAGTAAAGAATATATTACTAAAAACTAATACATTTAGTTTATACGTTACATTAAGTTAATATACTTCGGTTTCATTTTTTCGTACCTTTACGCCCCAATTTAAAAAAATGAAACGAATTTTATCTTTTTTTCTTTTAAGCGTAACATTTATAAGCGCTTTGGCACAGGCTCCGGCAGGATATTATACAAATGCTAACGGATTAACAGGTGCAGCTCTTAAAACAGCTCTTCAAATCATTATCAGTGATGGACACATAGACCACGGTTATGGTGGTTTATGGACAGGCTATGCTACCACTGATCGTGATTATTTCTATGAAAATGACGGAACTATTCTGGATATTTATTCTGAAAATCCAAATGGACCGGATCAGTATAATTTTACCCTTGGAACCAGTCAGTGCGGATCTGCCGGATATTCTAATGAAGGAGACTGCTACAACAGAGAGCACGTGATTCCTCAAAGTTTATTCAACAGTGCTTCTCCTATGGTTGCTGATATTCATTTTATCCGAGCTACCGATGGAAAAGTGAACGGAATGAGATCCAACTATCCTTTCGGAACGGTTGGCAACACTTCTTTCACCTCTAAAAACGGATCAAAACTTGGTACATCTGTATCAGCAGGATACGGAGGGACTGTATTTGAGCCTATCGACGCTTTCAAAGGAGATATTGCAAGAATGATTCTTTATTTTGTAACAAGATATGAGGATAAACTTCATAATTTCACCACTGGTGATATGCTTGGCAACACAGCATTTCCTGGACTGCAGCCTTGGGCACTTAACCAATATTTAGCGTGGAATGCAATGGACCCTGTATCTCCGGAAGAAATTGCAAGAAACAATGCTTCTTATACTTACCAGGGAAACAGAAACCCTTTCATTGATCACCCTGAATATGTTACCCAGATCTGGGGAGCTCCGGTTGTTGATAGCCAGGCCCCTACAGCAGCAACCAACCTTGTTGCCAGCAACCCAACTTCAAACTCTATTGCTTTAAGCTGGACAGCGGCTACAGACAATGTGGGAGTAACCTCGTATCAGATTTATGCGAACGGTACCTTAAAAGCTACTGTTTCAGGTACAACTACATCTACTATTGTTTCCGGATTATCACCATTGACGCAGTACACATTCTACATCATTGCCAAAGATGCTTTCGCAAACTCTTCTCCACAAAGTACAACAGCTACAGAAACAACTCTTGATGTACCCGCAGGAGGAGGAAGCTGTGGAACTGAAAATTTTGAAACAATCAGCGGTCCTGTAAATACATATCTGACAGTAAACTGGACCAACAACGGAATTTCATGGACTGCTACAGACTCAAGAGTTGACCAAACTATCAATAATAAAGCTATTACCATAAAAAATGGTACTTTAACAAGTTCAACTTTCTCAGGTGGTGTTCAAAGCTTAACTTTAACAACTCAATTGAAATTCTCCGGGAGTGCAGGCTACTTTAATGTTCTTGTAAACGATGTTAATGTAGGAACTATTCCTTACAGTAATGTTGTTACCACCACTACCATCAGCAATATAAATGTAAGCGGAAATGCCGTGATTAAACTGACAAATTCCTCTACTTCCAACAGAGTTGCTCTGGATGATCTTAGCTGGACATGTTTCGGAACTACGTTAGCGACTGCTGAAAATCAAAAAGACAAATCAGCAGTTACCATCTACCCTAATCCGGTAAGAAATAATGAATTATTTGTAAAAGGAGAAAACCTTAGCAAAATTTCAAAAGCTGAGATCTATGATCTTTCAGGGAAATTAATTGAAACAATTGCCAATCCTTTCAGACATTCAAACAAAATCAATCTTAAAGGTATGATTAAAGGAACTTATGTCCTGAAAACAGATAATTTCTCTACTAAATTTATCGTAGATTAATTATTAAAAAATATTTCAAACTAAGGCCGGATTTATCCGGTCTTTTTTTTATTTTTGATAGATGGATTCCAATAAAAAATTAGGATTGATAGGAAGAAATATTTCCTATTCTTTTTCTAAAAAATTCTTCGAAAATAAGTTCCAGAAGCTCATGCTGAAGAACTTCTCCTATGATATTTTTGACCTGAACGACATTCATGAAGTAGAACATCTTTTTGCTTCTCCCGACCTGTTAGGATTTAATGTGACCATCCCTTACAAAGAAAAAATAATCGATTATCTGGATGAATTAAGTGATGAAGCCGAGAAAATAGGTGCCGTCAACTGCGTTCTTATTCAGGATGAAAAAAAAACAGGTTACAATACAGATGCGTTCGGTTTTGAAAAGACGCTTCTTTTACACAAGAAACCGTCACAGGACAAAGCATTAATCTTAGGAAACGGAGGGGCTGCCAAGGCCGTAAAATATGCATTGGACAAACACAGTATTCCTTCTGTAACCATTTCCAGAAGTACAGAAATCAATTTTGAAAATCTTGATCAGGAAACTGTTGCCGACCATAAAATTATCATTCAATGTACACCGGTAGGCACTTTCCCGAATGTGAAAGACTGTCTGAATTTTCCTTTTGACGGACTTTCTTCGGATCATCTGGTTATTGATCTGATTTACAACCCCAATTATACTCAATTCATCATCAATGCCTCTGAAAAAGGAGCAAAAACGGTAAATGGATACTATATGCTTGAACAGCAAGCAGAAAAAGCTTGGGAAATTTGGAATTTTCAAAAAAAATAACATAAATTAGTACTTTAATTGGCCTTAAAGCTATATTTAAAGGATATTAACGCCACTCACATAAAAGATTTGCTATGACTACAGAAAACAATCTTTCTGAAAACGAAGAAAAGAAAAATCCTAACGAAGTATCTCAGGACCCATCAGAAAACACAGTTTCTCATGATGCAAACCAACATGAAGATGATGCAGAACACCTGGATGAACATGAAGAAGAAATTTCCCTTGCCGATGCTTTAAAGGAAATGGAAAAAATCATCAACACTCCCAACGCTGGTGAGAACTTCAAAAGATTCAATCAGCTGAAGGAAAAAGCAAGTCATTATATCCATGATGAAGTGGAGGATAAAAAGCATGAATACATAGAAGCCGGAAATGCAGCTGAAAATTTCAGCTACGAACACCCTTCTCAGGCTAAATACTCTGCATTGGTTAATATTTTCAGAGAAAAACATGATGACTTCCAGAAAGGACAGGAAGAAGAGCAAAAGAAAAACCTTGACCACCGTCAAAGTATAATTGAAAGACTTAAAAATCTATACACAAGCTCTGAACCGGGAATCAATCTTTTCAAATCTATCCGTGAGATTAAAGAAGACTGGTCGAAGGCCGGACAGGTTGCCAAATCTGAATTCAAAATTCTTAACAATAACTATTTCCACCACCTGAATCAGTTTTATCAGATGCTGGATCTGAACAAAGAATTTCTGGAGCAGGAATACAGCCACAACCTTGAAAAAAGAGAGCACATCATTGCCCGTGCAAAAGAACTGGAAAATGAACCGGTGATTCAGAAGGCTTTAAATGAACTTCAATACCTTCACAAACTTTGGAAAGAAGAAGCTGAGCCTGTTGCAGAAGAATTCCGTGAAAAAACATGGGAGGAATTCAAAGAAATTTCAAACAAAATTCACGAAAGAAAATCTGAACTTTCTGCTTCCATTGAAAAAGAGCAGGCCGTTAATCTTGAAAAGAAGAATGAAATCATTGCTGAAATCAAGAAACTCTCTGAACCATCAGAAGCACCTAATCACAACTATTGGCAGAATGCTATCAAAAGAGTGGAAGATCTGCGCTCTGAATTCCTGAAAACCGGAAGTGTTCCGAGAAAACTTTCCAACCAAAACTGGAATGACTTCAAAACTACACTAAGAGGTTTCAATACAACGAAAAACAACTATTATAAATCGTTGAAAGGTTCTCAGCAAGCGAATCTTGAAGAAAAATTAAAGCTGATCCAGACGGCACAGGATAATATGAACAACGAAGAATGGGATATTGCTGTTCCGTTATTCAAAAAACTTCAGGAAGACTGGAAAAAAATCGGCCACGTTCCCAAAAGCATGACCAATAAAATCTGGGATGAATTCCGTGACGCTTGTAATGCATTCTTCAACAATTACAGAGAGAAAAGCAACACTTCCACAGACAACTGGAAGGAAAACTATAAGAACAAAAAAGCTCTTCTTGATGAACTTAAAGAAGTTTCCAACGAAGAAGGAAGCATTGAAAGAATTGAGCAGATCAAAACTTCATGGAATAATATCGGAAAAGTTCCGAGAGATAAAATTTCAATCAACTCTGAATTCAACAAAACATTGAGAGAGAAATTGAAAATAAATAAGATCAACGAACTTGAACTGAAAGAGGAAGGTCTATCTGAAAACCAGCTTACCGATAAAGCAAGAAAGATCAAAAATCAAATCTCTGATCTTGAAGCAGAAATCGTTAAACTGGAAAACAACCTTTCTTTCTTCAACAAGCCGTCCAGAGAAAACCCTCTGTTAAAAGATACTTACAACACGATTGATGAGAAAAAAGCTCATCTGGAAACATTAAAACAAAATCTCCACACTATTATCAGCGGAGAATAATACATAACAGAATAAATAAAGGCGGAGCAAAGCAATTTGTCTTCGCTTTTTATTTTTATACCTATGAACAACGACGAATTTTATATTAAAAGATGTATTGAGCTTGCCCAAAAAGCTCTTGGCAACACCTACCCCAACCCTCTTGTTGGAAGTGTAATTGTACACAACGGAGAGATCATTGGTGAAGGCTATCATCACAAGGCAGGAGAAAACCACGCAGAGATCAATGCGATCAATTCCGTTAAGAATAAAGAGCTTATTCCGGAATCTACCATTTATGTATCACTGGAACCGTGCGCACATTATGGCAAAACACCACCTTGTGCTTTAAAGATTAAAGAACTGGGCTTTAAAAAAGTAGTGATTGGCGCTATGGATTCCCATGATAAAGTGAATGGAAAGGGGAAGAAAATCATTCAGGATGCAGGAATTGAAGCTGTTTCAGGAATACTTGAAAAAGAATGCATTGAACTTAACAAAAGGTTTTTCACGTATCACGAAAAGAAAAGACCTTATATCATTTTAAAATGGGCAGAATCCGGTGATGGTTTTCTTGATAGAGATTTTAAACCTACAGCCATTTCCAACTCATTGGTTAATCAGTTTGTTCATCAGTTAAGAGCAGATGAGCATGCCATTTTAGTAGGAACTCAAACTGCTTTGAATGACAACCCAAGTCTTACCGTTAGAAATGCTGAAGGCGTAAATCCTGTCAGAATTCTGATTGATTTTGATTTAAAAGTTCCTGCTGCCTTCAATATTTATAATAATGAAGCAAGAACATTGGTTTTAAATTCTGTGAAGGAAGGCTCTGAAGGACATATTCAATTTATTAAAATCAACAAGGCTGATTTTCTCGCTGAACTCGTGGAGGTATTGTATAAAGAACAAATACAATCTGTGATTATCGAAGGAGGCCGCTTTACGCTGCAGGAATTTATTAATGCTGATCTTTGGGACGAAACCATTGTGATTAAAAATGAGAATTTGATATTGGAAAATGGGACAAAAGCCCCGGATTTTGGCAAAATTCCTTCTACAATTGAAAATTTCAGAGATAATACCATTTCATTTTTTAAAGCAAAATAGCAGTTTTATCACTGTAAAATGAAATATTTTTTTTACATTAGTTTTACAAAATTAAAACTACCATGAAAAATTTGAAAAAAGTATCAAGAACCGGCTTAAAAGCAATCCAGGGAGGAGCATTTGTAAACTGTACTTTACCAAATGGAGACCTTACAAGATGTAGAGATTTCTGTCCTACAGACTTTTGTGGCCCTACCAACTACATCTGTTTACTTCCGTTAGATTATTGCGGATAAAAATAGCAGAAGTTATAATACATAAAATTGGGAAGCTGTCAGAAATCTGGCGGCTTCTTTACTTAACTACTTGGATTTATTTAATATTTTTGCAGAACAAAGCAGCAACTCTGATGACGTTCGAATACAAAACCATAGAAAAACCCATAGAAAATACTCTTTTAAAAGAAAAAGGCAGTAAGTTTATAGGATTTGCTTATCCTGTGACTAACGAAAAAGAATTAAAGAGAGAGCTGGAAAAGATAAGAGAAGAACATCCGAAAGCGACTCACCACTGTTATGCTTTCAGAATGGGATTGAATGGGGAAAACTATCGCGCCAACGATGACGGTGAACCTTCCGGAAGTGCAGGATTACCTATTTACAATCAGTTATTAGCTAATGAAATCACAAATGTACTCGTGATTGTTGTCCGTTATTACGGAGGAACCAAACTGGGAGTTTCCGGCCTTGTAAAAACTTATAAAGAATCTGCGAAGATTACATTGGAGGAAGCTACTATTATCACCAGAGAATTAGAAACAGAAGTAGAGATTCAATTTAATTTTAATCAACAGAATACTATTTTCACCTTACTTTCTAAATTTGATGCTAAAGTTTTGAACTTCGATGCCAATGAAAACTGTATTCTTACTGCATCATTGAAACTGGCCCAAAAAGAAAGCATCTCAGAAAAGCTTTCTGAGATGCAATATGTTTCATTTGAATTTAATGATTAATCCCTTCTTCCACCAAGAAGCAAAGATGCCCAGTAAAGAAGTTGTGCCAGAGAACCTAACGCTGCTACCACATAAGTTCTTGCTGCCCATTTCAAGCTATCCTGTACTCCAACAAATTCTTCTGCAGTTACAGTTCCGGTATCTTTAAGCCACTTCATCGCTCTGTTACTTGCATCGTACTCTACCGGAAGCGTTACAAAAGCAAAAAGTGTAGTCATCGCAAACATTGCAACTCCTATAGCCAGCACAGTTGTATTTCCATTTGGATTCTCAATTGTTCTGGATGCAGCCATTACTGCGATACCCGCAATAAGGACAAATTGCATCAGATTGGAACTTATATTCACAATAGGAACCAGTTTTGAACGTAAATTCAACATAGAATATCCTACCGCATGCTGTACCGCGTGTCCGCACTCGTGAGCTGCTACCGCCGCTGCCGCTGCGTTTCTTTGCATATAAACGCCTTCAGAAAGGTTCACTGTTTTATCTGCCGGATTATAGTGGTCCGTCAACTGCCCGGGTACTGATATGACCTGAACATCATTTATTCCGTTGTCTCTCAACATCTTTTCCGCTACTTCTTTCCCCGAAAGGCCATTTCGAAGGTGTACATTGGAATAATATTCAAATTTCGATTTCAATCTGGACGAAACCCACCAGCTCACCAACATTGAAATACCAATAATGATATAATAACCCACCATTTTATATAAATTTTGTGTTTAATTTTACCCATAATCATATAAAAACTGTGCCAAAGTATAAGATATTATTATTTATATTTGTCCTTTAATTCCTCTCAAAAAACATGTCTACAGTTTCAATTATTGAAGTAAAAACAGCGGGTCAGCTCAAGCAATTCGTAAGATTTCCAATGGATTTGTATAAAAACAATCCCTACTACGTTCCGTCCTTTATCAATGACGAAATCAATATTTGGAATGCGGATGAAAATCCTGCGCTTCAATATTCGGAGGCCAAACAATATCTGGCTTACAGGAATGATAAGATTGTAGGAAGAATTGCAGTTCTCATCAATCATAAGGAAGAGAGAGAATTAGGAATTAAAAAAGTACGTTTTGGATGGATCGATTTTATTGATGATGCTGAAGTTTCAAAGGCATTAATTCAAAAAGCGGTTGATTATGCCAAAGAAAAAAATATCAACAAAATTGAAGGTCCAATGGGCTTCACCAATCTTGACAAAGCTGGAATGCTGATCAAAGGCTTCGACCAGCTGGCAACAATGATAGGAATTTACAATAATGATTACTATCCAAAACATCTTGAGAACCTGGGATTGACTAAGGAAAAGGAATGGGTAGAGTTTGAAATCATCTTCCCTGAAACGTTACCGGACAAAATTCATAAATTCAACCAGCTTATTTCTGAAAAGTACAAGCTGAAGGTTTTAAAATTCAAAACAAAAGAAGAGATTATTCAGTATGTGGATCCTATGTTTGATCTTCTGGATGAAACTTACAAACATCTTTCCACGTATACCCCTATTTCGGATGAACAGCGCAAAACCTACAAAGAAAAATATTTCAAACTGATCGATAAAGATTTCATTGTTTGTATTGCTGATGAACACAATAATCTGGTCTCATTCGCTATTACAATGCCTTCTTACTCCAAAGCACTGCAGAAGTCAGGAGGAAAACTGCTTCCTTTTGGCTGGTGGCATTTCTTACAGGCAGGAAAGAAAAATGACAGAGCAAACTTCTACCTGATCGGAATTCATCCGGATTATCAGAGAAGAGGCGTAACGTCAATTATTTTTAAAGAAATCTGGGACATATTCAGAAAAAAGGGAGTAAAATACCTTGAAACCAACCCGGAACTGGAAGAAAACAAAAGTATTCAGCTGTTATGGCAGGATTACAATCCGGTGAATCATAAAAGAAGAAGAACGTATTCAATGGAACTCAACTAATTAATACCGCAATTAGTAAAACGTAAACTTACCACCCAAACTTTGAACTTTATGAAACCACAGCTTATCATATTTGCTATTTTAATTGCCGGATTTATCGGTTACAACATCTTTTTTCAGTCGCCCGATGACAAAACCAATACGGTAATTAATATTCTTTTTGCCAGTATTCTTTTTGGATACATCTCCTTTATGGCCTATACTCTTCTTAGAAAAATGAAAAAATAAGAAATCTGAAATTATAATAAGATTCAATGAAATAAATTTATATTTGTTCTTACTAATACCCAACAGCATGAGCAAAATATTATTTTTCATTGGAATATTGTTTATTCCGGCATCAACCTATTCGCAGGAATTTTACGTCAATACATTTTCCGTAATCAACTTTACTAACTTCACCAACGGCGTCTATAAATTTGATGTTTCAGGTCCTTTGGAAGTTCCCGAAACCTCCTGTACAGCCAATATTACAGCCAACGATATATCCACAGACATTGCCATTGACAGCAATAATAATCTGTATTACGTTACCAATTCGGGATTATTATACAGAAAAAAAAGCAGCAATACAATTTGTGAATTCTTAGGTGATTTTACGACTGGCAACGCTGCAGCCAACTCACTGGTAGCCGATTCCGGAAATTATCTATATGCTGCCGGAACTAACCCCAACGCACTCTACAGGTATGATATCAATACCGGTACTTTCACAGAGATCGGTAATCTCTCGGATGGCCAGACTCCTTCAGGAGATTTATTCTTCTATGAAAGCAGGCTTTTTTTAACTACCACGGAGGGAATCATTGAAATTAACCTGGAAAACCCAACCCAGAGCTGTCCTTTCATGACCATCAATACAGCGAACCCATACGCCGCTTTTTCTATTGATTATGGAACATATTCAAAAGCCTATCTGATAACATACGGCAACAATAAATCCACCTTGTCTGAAATTGATATGGTGAACAAACAGATAGGGACCCCCATACGAACTTATAACCATCTCATCTATGGTGCTGCTGCCAGTTATAATATTACATCCACCAACACGACATGCAATCTCACCCCATTAAACACCAAAGAAACTTCCGTATCAGAAACCTATTTCAATGTAAACAATCCCGCGACGCATACGATGATATGCCATACCAATATTCCACGCAATGAAATCATCTCAATATATCTGTTTGACAACTCAGGTAAGATGATCAAAGACTTCTCGAATCAAAAAAATATTGAAGGTTTGAATATCTCCGATATGCCCGATGGAATATATCTTTTGGCAGTCACTACAAAAAAAGGGGAAAAACACACCAAAAAAATAATCATAAAAAGCTAATTTTTATTGATTCTAAATTACCGATTTAACTCATTTTCATCCGACTTTTAAGCTGATAAATTTCATGCTTTCTTGTTTATTCGCTAAATTTGCAAATTGAGATAATAATGCAAAAATGAATTTACCTGAAAGTTATATTCCAATCCTTATCCAGGCTGGTGTAGCAGTAGGATTTGTAGCTGTTTCTTTGCTTGGAGCACATTTCTTAGGCCCACAGCAGAAAAAAGGAAACTCTGTAAAAAACCAAAGCTGGGAATGTGGGGTTCCTGTAGAAGGAAACGCAAGAACACCGTTTTCTATCAAGTACTTCCTGACTGCGGTATTGTTCGTACTATTCGATATTGAAATCGTATTCTTTTATCCTTACGCTGTCAACTTCAGAGAATTCGGTATGGAAGGTTTCCTTGCCGTACTTACATTCGTTGCGATCTTCTTCGTAGCGTTTTTCTATGTCTGGAAACGAGGCGCTCTGGATTGGGATAAATAAATTTTAACATTAAAAGATTGAACAATTTAATCATTGAAAAACAGAGATGATTAAATTTTATAAACATTTTAATCTTTAAATATCAACAAAAGAAAATGTCAGATAAAAAACCAGTAATAAGAACAGATGCACCTGCTCCCGAAGGCTATGAAGGAGAAGGGTTTTTCGCAACAAAACTGAGCAGTGTAATCGGGATGGCAAGAAAGTTTTCACTTTGGCCGTTACCCTTTGCAACCTCTTGTTGTGGTATCGAGTTTATGGCTACCCTGAACCCGACTTATGATGCTTCAAGATTTGGTATGGAAAGAAACTCTTTCTCTCCAAGACAAGCAGATATGCTGATGGTTTGCGGAACTATATCAAAGAAGTTAGGACCAGTCCTGAAAGAAGTTTACACTCAGATGGCTGAGCCGAAATGGGTGGTAGCAGTTGGAGCTTGTGCTTCCAGCGGTGGTATTTTTGATACGTATTCTGTACTTCAGGGAATTGATAAAATTATTCCGGTAGACGTTTACGTTCCCGGATGTCCTCCAAGACCTGAACAGATCATTGAAGGCGTAATGCAGGTACAGGCTCTTGCAGAAAGCGAAAGCATCAGAAGAAGAGACATGCCTGAATATCAGAAATTATTAGATTCTTACAACATAAGCAACTAAACGGAAATGACAAACGAATTTGTATTAGAAGCTATCACAAGAGAATTTCCGGAATCTGTCATTTCAAGTTCAGAACCTTATGGAATGCTGACGATCGAAGTGAAGAAAGAAGATATTAAGAAAATCATTCACTATCTGAAAGATTCATCACTGGAATTTAATTTCCTTACGGATATCTGTGGTATTCATTATCCTGAATTCCCGGAAAAGGAAATTGGTGTTGTTTACCATTTGCATAATATGATGGCCAATTTCAGATTACGTCTGAAAATCTTTATGTCCAGAGAAAATATTGAAGTAGACTCTCTTGTAGAGCTATTTGCAGGAGCCAACTGGATGGAAAGAGAAACGTATGATTTCTATGGGATTAAATTTAAAGGACACCCGGATCTCAGACCTATTTTAAATATGGAAGATCTTGGATACCACCCAATGTTGAAGGAATATCGCCTTGAAGACGGTACAAGAACCGACAAGAACGATAGCATGTTCGGAAGATAAAAAAGCGAATGGCCAATGGCAGCTAGCCAATAGCCAGAAGCAAATAGCTAAAAGCAATCATTATGAAAGATAACTCATTATCTAATATACTAAACCAGTACGAAAGTAAGGAACAGATTGACGGACAATTATACACCCTGAATCTGGGACCTACCCACCCTGCTACGCACGGGATTTTCCAGAATATCTTAACGATGGACGGAGAAAGAATCCTTCATGCAGAGCAAACCGTAGGATACATCCACAGAGCATTTGAGAAGATTTCTGAAAGAAGAAACTATTCTCAGATCACTACCCTTACCGACCGTATGAATTACTGTTCTGCACCCATCAATAACTTAGGTTGGCACATGACAGTAGAGAAGCTGATTGGCGTGGAAGTTCCAAAACGTGTAGACTATATGCGTGTGATCCTGATGGAGCTAGCCAGAATCGGTGACCACCTGATCTGTAACGGGGTAACCGGAATGGACTCAGGAGCGATTACAGGTCTTACTTATATGTTCATCGAAAGAGAGCGTATTTATGACATGTATGAGCAGATCTGCGGAGCCAGAATGACCACCAATATGGGAAGAATCGGAGGTTTTGAAAGAGATTTCACCCCTAAGTTTCATGAGTTGTTGAAAGACTTCTTAAAAACTTTCCCACCAAGATTCAAAGAATTCTGTACTTTATTAGAGAGAAACAGAATTTTCATGGACAGAACCATCGGTACAGGAGCTATTTCTGCCGAGAGAGCATTAAGCTACGGTTTTACAGGTCCAAACTTACGTGCAGCAGGGGTAGATTATGATGTAAGAGTTGCACAGCCTTATTCTTCATACCAGGATTTCGACTTCATTATTCCTGTAGGAACTTCAGGAGATACTTACGACCGTTTCATGGTTCGTCAACAGGAAATCTGGGAATCAATCAAAATTATCAAACAAGCATACGAAAATCTTCCGGAAGGACCATTCCATGCGGATGTCCCTGATTTCTATCTTCCTGAAAAGGCCGATGTATATCAGAAAATGGAAGCATTGATCTACCATTTCAAAATTGTAATGGGAGAAACTGATGTACCGAAAGGAGAAGTTTACCATGCTGTAGAAGGTGGAAACGGAGAATTAGGTTTCTATCTTGTGAGTGACGGAGGAAGAAGCCCTTACAGACTTCACTTCAGAAGACCATGCTTCATCTACTATCAGGCCTACCCTGAAATGATTACAGGTTCTGTAATTTCAGATGCCATTGTAACGATGTGTAGTATGAATATTATTGCGGGAGAATTAGACGCATAACTGGAATTATAAATTTTGAATTATAAATTATAAATTGATTTTAGACCGTTATTCATTTAGAATTTAAAATCTAAAATCTAAAATTTCAAAAATGAGCGAAACAATAGCTTTTAAACCGGAAAGTTTAGCACAGGTACACAAAATTATCGCAAGATATCCTGAAGGAAGACAGAAATCTGCTCTTCTTCCTGTACTTCACCTGGCACAGAAAGAATTCGGAGGATGGTTAGATGTTCCTGTGATGGATTATGTTGCCGGACTATTAAGTATCCAACCGATCGAAGTATATGAAGTGGCTACTTTCTATACCATGTTTAATATGAAGCCGGTAGGTAAATATGTATTGGAAGTTTGCAGAACAGGACCTTGTATGGTTTGTGGAAGCGAAAAAATCCTTGATCATATCAGAACCAAACTGAACATTAAGGATGGGGAAACTACTGAAGACGGTATGTTCACTTTAAAGCCTGCTGAATGTCTTGGAGCATGCGGATATGCACCTATGATGCAGCTAGGAAAATTCTTTCATGAAAATTTAACGATAGAAAAAGTAGATGAAATCCTTGATCTTTGCAGACAAGGACAAGTTGCTTTAGACTAATAGAAATTTTAAATTCTACATTTTAGATTTTAAATTATTCAGTTATTTTTTTTAATAATTATAAAAAGCTAGAAGCCAAAAGCCAATAGCGAAAAGCATAATAAACAATGAGTAAAAAACTTTTACTTAAAGACGCACATATAGAAGGTATTCGCTACTTTGAAACTTACCGTAAACAGGGAGGTTATACAGCCGCTGAAAAAGCCTTGAAAATGACTCCTGACGAAATTCTTGAAGAAGTAAAAGCTTCAGGATTAAGAGGTCGTGGTGGAGCTGGATTCCCAACAGGAATGAAATGGAGCTTTCTGGCAAAGCCTGAAGGTGTTCCAAGACACCTTGTTGTGAATGCGGATGAATCTGAACCCGGAACATTCAAGGACAGATATCTGATGGAGTTCCTTCCTCATCTATTGATCGAGGGAATGCTGATTTCTTCTTACTGTTTAGGTTCCAATACTTCTTATATCTACATCCGTGGAGAATATTCATGGATTCCGGATATCCTTGAAGAAGCTATTGAAGAAGCTAAAGCAGCAGGATTTTTAGGTAAAAATATTTTAGGAACTGGTTTCGATCTTGAAATCTATGTACAGAGAGGTGGTGGAGCATACATCTGCGGTGAAGAAACTGCATTGCTTGAATCCCTTGAAGGAAAAAGAGGTAACCCAAGATTAAAACCGCCATTCCCGGCTGTAAAAGGTCTTTGGGAAAGACCAACGGTGGTAAACAACGTTGAGTCTATTGCGGCAGTAGTTCCAATCATTGATATTACAGGTGCTGAGTATGCTAAAATAGGTGTTGGAAGATCTACAGGAACGAAATTGATTTCTGCTTGTGGAAACATCAACAAACCAGGTGTATACGAAATCGATATGACAATCACTGTGGAAGAATTCATCTACTCTGATGAATATTGCGGTGGTATCAAAGATGGTAAAAGATTAAAGGCTTGTATTCCTGGAGGAAGTTCTGTTCCGATTGTTCCGGCTAATTTATTGTTGAGAACCGTGAACGGAGAGCCAAGATATATGAACTATGAATCATTGGCAGATGGTGGTTTTGCCACCGGAACAATGATGGGTTCAGGAGGTTTCATCGTTTTGGATGAAGACCAGTGTATTGTAGATCACACCATGACATTGGCAAGATTCTACAACCATGAAAGTTGCGGACAATGTACTCCTTGCCGTGAAGGAACGGGATGGATGTACAAGATTTTAAAGAAAATCGAGAAAGGAGAAGGAAAAATGGAAGATATCGATCTACTTTGGGATATCCAGAGAAAAATCGAAGGAAATACGATTTGTCCGTTGGGTGATGCAGCAGCCTGGCCGGTTGCAGCAGCGATCCGTCACTTCAGAGATGAATTTGAGTGGCACGTGAAAAACCCAGAGTTGTCTCAGACACAAAACTATGGATTGGCACATTATGCAGATCCTATCCCGGCTGTTGAAAAGAATGCGTAGGTAAGATGAAAAAATTATTGGTTGTCGGCTTAATGATGTCGAATCTTGTATTTGCACAGAACAAGAAGAGTGATACCGTAAATTATAACAGATCCGTTGAAGAGGATTTGTCATATTTAGTGAGTGAGAAAGAGCAGATTAAAGCTGAGAAAAAGGAAAAGCCTTTACCACTAAGCAAAAAGGGTCAGGTTTTCGTATTTTATGGATGGAACAGAGCCGCTTATAGTAATTCTGACATTCATTTTACCGGAAACGGATACGATTTTCAATTGAATAATGTAACCGCACAAGACAGACCTACAAAATTTGGAATTGTCTATTTTGATCCAAGCTGGTTTACTGTAACACAGTATAATTTCAGAATAGGATATTTCATTAAAGACAATTTAGCGTTGGTATTGGGGATAGACCATATGAAATACGTTATGGATCAGAACCAGACTGTTGGTTTCAAAGGTCATATTTCAGATCCTGAATATGCAGCAATGGTTCAGAACGGGCAGGTTAATCTTGCAGATGAGAAGTTCCTTACTTTCGAACATACAGACGGACTTAATTATGAAAACTTAGGTCTTGAGAAATACAAAAATCTTGTTCATAAGAAAAATATAGATTTAGTATGGTCTTATGGGGCCGGAATCGGATTTATGTTTCCGAAAAGTAATGTAAAACTTTTTGGTAACGAAAGAAGTGACCGTTTTCACGTTGCAGGTATGGGAACCGATATCAGATCCAGCCTTAACTTAGTATTCTGGAAAAACTGGATGCTGAGATTAGAAGGAAAAGCAGGATATATCAATATGTGGGACATCAAAACCACGTTGAATAATAAGCCGGACAAAGCACGTCAGGATTTTGTTTTCGGACAGATTCTGGGAGGAATTGGATATACATTTAATACAAAGAAATATAAATAACAAAGCCTATTGCTTAACGCATAAAGCTTAAAGCATATCATATGAGCGAAGAAGTTAAAAAATTCAAAATAACTATAGACGGACAGACTACTGAAGTTTTGCCTGGTACTTCTATTCTGGAAGCTGCAAGACAAATCGGTGGTAAATCTGTACCTCCTGCAATGTGCTACTACAGCAAGTTGGAAACCAGTGGAGGAAGATGTAGAACTTGTCTGGTAGAAGTTTCTAAAGGATCTGAAGCAGACCCACGTCCTATGCCAAAATTAGTAGCAAGCTGCAGAACTAATGTAATGGATGGGATGGAAGTAAAAAATCTTACTTCTGAGAAAGCTCAGGAAGGAAGAAAAGCGGTTACCGAATTCCTATTGGTAAACCACCCGCTGGACTGCCCTATCTGCGACCAGGCAGGAGAATGTCATCTTCAGGACTTAGGATATGAGCATGGTGTGGAAAATACAAGAACAGAATTCGAAAGAAATACTTACGAAGCTGATGATCTTGGACCGAACATCAAACTAAATATGAACCGTTGTATTCTTTGCGCAAGATGCGTACTGACTGCTAACCAGCTTACAGAAACAAGAGAACACGGTATCCTTTTCAGAGGAGATCACGCAGAAATTTCGACCTATTTAAATAAAGCTTTAGACAATGACTTCATCGGAAACGTTATCGACGTTTGTCCTGTAGGAGCATTAACAGACAGAACAGCCCGTTTTGCAAGCAGAGTTTGGTTTACAAAACCGATGAACGCAACTTGTAAATGTGATAAGTGTTCCGGAAAAGCTGTTGTATGGTTTAAAGGAGACGAAATTGTAAGAGTAACTGCAAGAAAAGACCAGTGGGGTGAAGTAGAAGAATTCATCTGCGATACATGCCGTTTCGAAAGAAAAGCTTTATCAGACTGGAACATCGAAGGTCCTAGACATATCGACAGACATTCTGTAATTTCATTGAACCACTACGAAAAGCCTAAAGATGAGCTAAGAGTTTTAGACAATCCGATGGCTAAAGAAATCAGTGAAAAAGACGAAAAATAAAATTTGAAAATGAGGTAATTTGAAAATGAGAGTCTCTGTTGATGTGATTGCTATAACTTCCATCTTCCAGCTTCCATCTTCTAACCTTTAACATCTATAAAAATAAAAATGGATTTACTTACATTTAAACTTATACTTGTACTAGCACTTTTCCTGCTGTCACTTACGATTGCAGCCTACTCTACCTGGGCAGAAAGAAAAGTAGCCTCTATCATGCAGGATAGAATTGGTCCCAACAGAGCCGGACCTTTCGGATTGCTGCAGCCTCTTGCTGACGGTGGAAAATTCTTCTTTAAAGAAGACTTTACGCCTGCCAATGCAGAAAGATTCCTTTTCGTATTGGGTCCAGCTTTGGTAATGTTTATTTCATTGATTACAGGAGCTGTGATTCCTTGGGGTAAAAGTTTAAATATTGCAGGTACTTCTTTTGATCTTCAGGTAGCAAACATCGATGTTGGTGTACTTTTCATCATCGGTATGGCTTCCATCGGGGTTTACGGAATTATGATCGGAGGTTGGGCTTCGAACAACAAATATTCATTACTAGGTGCTATCCGTGCTTCTTCTCAGATGATTTCTTATGAATTGGCGATGGGATTAGCACTTCTTTCTATCATTATGATGTCAGGAAGTTTGGATTTAAAAGAAATTACTGAAAGTCAGACTACCGGAAAATTATGGGGCGTTATTCCTTGGGTTTCAGGATTGAACTGGAACATTTTCTATCAGCCGATCGCATTCCTTGTTTTCTTTGTAGCTGCTCTCGCAGAAACCAACAGACACCCTTTCGATTTACCTGAGTGTGAATCTGAATTGGTAACCGGATATTCTACAGAATACTCTTCCATGAAGTTAGGGTTATATATGTTCGGAGAATATGTGAACATGTTTATTTCCAATGCTTTTATGGTTGTCCTTTTCTTTGGAGGGTATAACTATCCTGGTATTGAATGGGTAACTCAGAACTGGGGAGAAAATGCGGCAGGAATCTTAAGTATCGTGGCATTCCTTACAAAAACAGTAATCGGAATTCTGATCTTCATGTGGATCAGATGGACACTTCCAAGATTCAGATATGACCAGTTAATGCACTTAGGATGGAAAACATTAATCCCAATGGCATTGGTAAACCTATTAATTACAGGAGCTGTAATTTTAGCGTTTGGAAATTAAATTATCAAACCTAACAGGTTTTTGAAACCTGTTAGGTTTGTGTAAATATTGAATATTAAAAATTAAGATAACAGACAAGATTAGTCTAAAATCTGGTGTCTAACATCTAATATCTATAATTAAATGAAACTTACAAACAGATCAAAAGTTGTTTCCAATAAAGAAATGACCCTTGCTGAAAAAATCTACCTTCCTGCCATCTTTACAGGGATGGGGATTACATTTAAGCATGCTGTAAGAACCGTGATAAAGGGTGCTCCCGCAGTATATTCGTATCCGGAAGTACAGAAACCAAGAACCACCATCTGGAGAGGCCAGCACGTTTTGAAAAGAGACGAAGAAGGCAGAGAAAGATGTACAGCTTGTGGACTTTGTGCGGTAGCTTGTCCTGCAGAAGCCATTACGATGACTGCTGCTGAAAGAACTAAAGAGGAAAGAGGTCTTTACAGAGAAGAGAAATACGCTTCAGTATATGAAATCAATATGCTAAGATGTATTTTCTGTGGTATGTGTGAAGAAGCTTGTCCTAAATCTGCCATCTATCTTACTGACAGATTGGTAGATGTAGAAACCAACAGAGGTTCTTTCATTTACGGAAAAGATAAATTAGTTGAAAAAATAAATGAAAGGATTGATATCACGACAAGACAATCCGAGAAACAAAAAAATGCGGTAAAATAATGGATCAGTTTTTATTTTTCTTGGTGGCGTTTTTAGCAGTGGCAAGTGCTGTTTACTTTGTATTTGCAAGAAATCCTCTTTATGCTATTTTGTCATTAATTGTTACGATGTTTTCAATTGCCGGAATGTACATTCTTCTCAATGCACAGTTCCTTGCAATCATCCAGATTATTGTTTACGCAGGTGCCATTATGGTACTTTTCCTTTACATCTTAATGATGCTTAACCTTAATAAGCAAGACGAAAGTAAGAAGAACAATACTTTAAAATTTGTTGGAGTTTTTACGGCAGGTCTTCTTTTGGTAGGCGTACTAGGAGTTTTCAGAGGAGTAAAAGACAATCACATTGTTGTTGAAAATGTAGACAGAGGGGTTGGTCTTACCAAAAACCTGGGTAGACTTTTGTTTAATGAATATGTTTTACCGTTTGAGCTTGCTTCCATCCTAATTCTGGCAGGTATTGTAGGCGCGGTATTAATCGGTAAAAAAGATTTATAAAATTATGGGAGAAGTAAATACATTTATACAAAGCATCCCTTTGGACTACTTCATCATTCTTTCATCAGTATTGTTCTGTTTGGGAGTAATGGGAGTATTGCTTAGAAAAAATGCTATTGTGATTCTGGGCTGTGTAGAGCTTATGCTGAATTCTGTAAACCTTTTATTGGCAGCTTTTTCAGCGTATAAAGGCAACGGCGACGGACAGCTTTTAGTTTTCTTCATTATGGTGGTAGCTGCGGCTGAAGTAGCAGTAGGTCTGGCAATTATTGCGATGCTATATAGAAACACCCGTTCTGTAGATGTGAGTATATTTAATAAATTAAGAGGATAAGAATGGAGAATCTAGTATATGCAATAGTACTTTTACCACTTTTAGGGTTTCTTATTAACGGGCTATTCGGGAAAAACCTTCCCAAAATATTGGTAGGATCTTTGGCTACAGCTATGGTTTTCGGATCATTCTGTATTGCTGTAAGTATTTTCATGAATTTCAATTCTGAAAGCCAGCCTGTCATTGTAAAAGCTTTTGAATGGTTTAGAGTAAACGGAGTTCAAATCAATTTTGGATTCCAGATTGATCAGCTTTCTTTAATGATGGTGATGATCATTACGGGTATCGGTTCACTGATCCACTTATACTCTATCGGATATATGAGTCATGATAAAGGATTCTACAAGTTTTTTACTTACCTGAATCTTTTCATCTTCTCGATGTTACTTTTAGTAATGGGAAGCAACTACCTTATCTTATTCATCGGATGGGAAGGTGTAGGTCTTTGTTCTTACCTGTTGATCGGATTCTGGTATACCAACGAAGAATACGGTAAAGCAGCAAGAAAAGCTTTCATCATGAACAGAATTGGTGACCTTGCGTTATTGATAGGTATTTTCATGATCGCTTCTCAAACCAATGCTGTAGATTATCTTTCTGTAGCAGAAAACGCTTCAAAATTTGAATTAGACGGAACAGTGATTATCTTTATCACAGCGAGTTTATTCATCGGTGCTACCGGTAAATCGGCTCAGGTTCCATTATATACATGGTTACCGGATGCGATGGCGGGACCAACTCCTGTATCAGCCTTGATCCACGCGGCAACGATGGTTACAGCAGGTATCTATTTGGTAGTAAGATCCAACTTCTTATTTACTTTGGCACCAACTGTACAGGGAGGAATTTTATTCATCGGATTCTTAACCGCTGCTTTAGCAGGATTCTATGCGCTACGTCAGAACGACATCAAAAAAGTATTGGCATACTCTACAGTTTCACAGCTTGGATTTATGTTCATTGCTTTAGGTCTTGGAGCATACACAACAGCAATGTTCCACGTAATGACACACGCTTTCTTCAAAGCTTTATTATTCTTAGGTGCAGGATCTGTAATCCATGCGATGAGCAACGAACAGGATATGCGTTTCATGGGAGGTCTTAAAAAATATATTCCTCTTACCCACGCTACATTCCTTATCGGAACATTAGCCATCTCAGGTTTCCCTTTATTATCAGGGATGATCTCTAAAGACGAAATTTTAGTAGCAGCTTTCGCTAAAAACCCTGTTTACTGGGTAATTCTATTTGTTTTAGCGGCAATGACTGCAACTTATATGTTCAGATTATACTACCTGACATTCCACGGAGAATTCAGAGGTACGGAAGAACAAAAACACCACTTACATGAAAGCCCGTCTAATATGACATTACCATTGATCGTATTGGCTATTCTTTCTGTAATCGGAGGTTTTATCAACCTGCCACACTTTATCGGCCACGGGCATTATGCTAAGCTGATGGAATGGTTAAAGCCGGTTCTTACGGAACAAAGCTACAGCCAGATGGAAGCTACTCTTTCAGGAGTACCTTTCAATACTGAAATGATCTTATTAGCAGCTACAGTATTAATGTTCTTCACTGTATGGTTCATCGTTAGAAATACTTATGTAAGTAAGAAAAAGATGGCTGTTGCAGAGGAAAACTATACCGGATGGGAAAAGCTTTCTGCTAAGAAATTATACGTTGACGAACTTTACAACGCATTGATTGTAAAAACTGTTGAAGGATTAGGACGCGGAGGAAAAATGTTTGATAAGGGTATCTTAGACCGTTTTGTAAACTTTGTAGGTGATGGTGCTGAAGACAGCGGAAAAGCTATGAAGCGTGTACAAAACGGAAATGTAGAGACATATATCCTTATCATGTCTTTAGCGGTGGGAATTATATTAATTGTTAACTTTTTATTACAATAATAATGTCTTGTTTGTTATTAACATTATTACTATTACCTCTAGTAGGTTCGGGATTAGTTTTTGCCTGGAAGAATAATTCCAGCAAATATTTGGCGCTTGGAATTGCATTGGTACAAATGCTCCTTACGTTTTACGTACTTTCGGATTTTGATTTTACTCCGACAGTAGACAGCGTATTGCAGCATGAGATCAATTATCCATGGTCACGATTTATGAAGAGCTCTCTTCACTTCGGTATCGATGGGATGAGCATGCTTCTTTTATTATTGACCAACATTCTGGCTCCAATCATTATTTTATCATCTTTCAATGAAAATGTAAACTACAGAAATACATTCTACGGACTGATTCTGTTGATGCAGTTTGGTCTTGTAGGAGTGTTCACTTCTTTAGACGGATTGTTATTCTACATTTTCTGGGAAGTAACTTTGATTCCAATTTGGTTCATTGCCGGACTTTGGGGACAAGAGAATAAAAGGTTCGAGTTCACTACGAAATTCTTCGTATATACATTCGTGGGATCATTATTTATGTTAGCCGGATTGATCTATGTGTACAACCACTCTGCATCATTCGCTTTAACAGATTTATATAATGCACAATTGAACGAAGTACAGCAGACTGTGGTATTCTGGTTTATTTTCTTTGCTTTTGCAGTGAAATTACCGGTATTCCCTTTCCATACATGGCAGCCTGACACGTATACCTACTCTCCTACTCAGGGATCCATGTTATTATCAGGGATCATGCTGAAGATGGCAGTATACGGTGTAATGCGTTATTTACTTCCAATCACTCCACTTCCGATTGCCGGAATTTCAGGTCAGATCGTAATTATTCTTGCTATTGTAGGAATTGTTCACGGTGCGTTGATCGCTATTATCCAGACGGATATGAAGAGAATCATTGCGTATTCTTCTTTCTCTCACGTAGGATTGATGGTAGCAGGGATCTTCGCTTCTGCAGTAGTTACTTTAAGAGGAACTTTCAATGTAGAAGGTGCTGAAGGAGCTTTGGTACAGACATTTGCTCACGGTATCAACGTAGTAGGTTTATTCTACTGTTGTGATATTTTATATAAGAGATTTAAATCAAGAGACATCAGACAAATGGGTGGTTTAGCTAAAGTAGCGCCTAAGTTTGCGGTGTTGTTCCTGATCATCATATTAGGTTCAATGGGAGTTCCATTAACCAATGGATTCATCGGGGAATTTATTTTGTTGAAATCTGTTTATGATTTTAACGGAACAGCAGCAGTAATTGCTGGTCTTACGGTAATTCTTTGTGCGGTGTATTTATTGAGATTCTACGGAAAAGCAATGTTTGGAGAAGGAGATGAAGCCGTTTTAAGTACAGCAAAAGATTTATCAGGCGTAGAATTTTCTGTATTGGCAAGTTTAGCGGTTTTTGTGATTTTACTAGGTATTTTCCCACAACCGGTAATCGACATGGTGAGTAGTTCGGTGAAGTTTATCTACCAATCAATGGTAAGTTAATTTGATATTTTAAGAAATGAGTGTTTTAATTATTGTTTTCCTAACGGCAGTTATTGCGTTATTTTCAGGAGTTTTTGAACAAGGAAAATTCGCAAGATACATTGGGATTTTGGGATTAATCATTGCATTGTACGTAAGTTTTATGCCGGAATGTTCGTTCTTCGATCATTACAAGCATATGTATGAGTACAGTGACAATACCGCATTATTCACTAAAATATCAATCGTAACAACTTTATTATTATTCTTCCTGGGCGGTTTTGCGTTCAGCAACCACAGAAGCCACCAGTCGGAATTATATGCATTGATGCTATTTGCATTGTGTGGAGGGATCATCCTTTTCGGATACCAGAACCTGGTAACGATGTTCTTAGGAGTTGAGATCCTTTCTATTCCATTATATGTAATGGCTGGAGCGAACAAAACTGATCTAAGATCCAACGAAGCTTCTATTAAATATTTCCTTATGGGTGCATTCGCAACAGGTTTCTTACTGTTTGGTATTGCGTTCATCTACGGAAGTGCAGGAAGTTTTGATCTTTACAAGATTCATGATTTTGGAGTAGCTAATTCAGGGAATGTAATGTTCATCTTAGGAGTATTACTGATTCTTTGTGCATTGGCGTTCAAAGTAGCTTTGGCACCTTTCCACATGTGGAGCCCTGATGTATATGCAGGTTCTCCTTCATTAATCACAGCTTTCATGGCAAGTGTAGTAAAAATTTCCGGATTCTTTGCGCTCTTCAGATTGATGACGCTTGGTTTCGCTGGGGTAACTCACGAGTGGATTAATGTTTTAGGTGTATTCTTAATCATTACTTTACTTTTGGCAAACGTTATGGGTCTTGCTCAGACAAATGCAAAAAGAATGCTGGCATACTCTTCAGTATCTCACGCAGGATATATCGGATTGGTATTCTTCGGAATGACAAGCCTTTCTACGTATAACCTTGCCTTCTATCTGTTTGCTTATTCTTTATCTACAGTAGGAGTTTTCATGTGCCTGATCTGGGTAGAGAAATTAAAGAGAGAAACGTCTTTCGGAGCCTTCAAAGGATTGGCAAAAACTGAACCTTTATTAGCAACAGCTGCAACAATCTCTATGCTTTCAATGGCAGGAGTTCCGTTAACAGCTGGTTTCATGGGGAAATTTGCTTTATTCTCCCAGGCTATGAACGGTGCAGCTTTCTTAGTATTGGTAGCTGTGTTAGGTTCTGCCCTATCTATTGCTTACTATTTAAGACTGATCATTGCGATGTTCTTCTTTAAAGAATCAACATTCAAATCATCAGAAAAAGTAACCCTTACTTACAATATCATTGGAGTAGTTGTTATTGCTTTGATCAGTATCCTTGGAGTTTTCCCGGATCTATTTGCAAGAATGTTCGGATTGTAAAATCAGAACTCTACAATATAAAAAGCACAACTTCTCAGTTGTGCTTTTTTATTATCTTATTTAAATAATTAATATCTTACCCAAAAAATTACAATTTTTGTTTATCAGTAAATCTATAATCTGTCTTTATAAAAAACAGTAAGGAATTATAAAATACCTTGCAGAGTTTCCCAAAGCACCTGCAAATTATGTACAATAAAATAAAAATTCCACACGATCAATATTCTCCTTTTTTCATAACTTTACTTTAAATTTTTCAGCTCTTGGCTAATCTCTATAAAAAAGACTCTCCCTTTCAGGTTTATATATCATTCAAAAAATATTTGGATGTTCTGGAACATATCCGATATAATGACAGATTGGAATACAGGGTCAATTATGCGGAGTCTTTACTAGAGAGCACCAGAAATTTTAAAGATCTTAGAGAGGGATTTCAGGACACGACCCTTCTTGAAAAACATGAAGACCTCATCAGACTGCTTCTTGCTGATCTTTTCCCAACGGGTCTTACCAAAAACGAAATAAAAGCAGCAAGTATTCCGCTTTCCAATATTACTTTCAACTATACCGAAAGGTTTAAAGATATTCTGAAAGATGCAGGAAAAGACTTCGAAATAGAACTCAGAAATATTTCAGATAATGAATTTTATGTATTCTGCTGTTGTCTGATTCTTCAGAGCTACTTCAAAAAAGATATTAAAAGTACCATTCCGTTTTATTATGATATTCCCAACAAACAGGGAATCATGAAACATTATAAAATTACGGTCAATTCAGATTTTACCGAAATAACGCCTACAGAAGAAGCCAGAATTCCATCTGATGACGTTCTGGATATGCTTCTGGAAAATCTTGATGACTTTAAGCTTTGGAAGAAATATTTCCCATCTCAATCCTGGATATTGAAAGGATTTACCATTATTTCACTGGTAGACTGCACCTCTGAAGTTGCCCTTTCTGATCTGAAATCAAGCATGATTGAAATTGATCCGGAAAATATGAATCCCAACGAAAATCTTACGGAAATTTTCAAATCTTATTTTGATGTTCCGGAACTCAGTTTCGGGTTAATGACATTCAATAAAAAGGAACAGAAACTGGATAAGCTCCCGATCTATGAGAGTCTTCTTACCAACCATATCCTGGATTTCTGGATCAATGCATTTGATGAAGAAACGCGTAAGAGTACTTTTAATAATTTAAATCACAATTCAAAACCTGTAGTCGTTTCCAATGTAAATAACCTGGAAGAAAATGTCAAGCTGCTTCCTTCCTTCAGTATTTTAAAGGATAATAATGTGAACAGTTTCATGGTAATTCCTATCATGAAAGATGGTGAACTCCTTGCGATCATGGAATTCACCTCTCCTATTGCCGGAAGTTTCAATGGTTTAAAACTTAAAAAACTGGAGTTTTTCACCGATATGGTTCTTTTTTCTCTGAACAGATTTTACTTTGAGAAAAATTACCAGATTGAAGCTATTATCCAGCGTGAATATACAACCATCCACGACAGTGTGGTCTGGAAATTCAGAAATGAAGCTGAGAAATATTTTACGGCATCGCTGGGAAAAAAAATATATACCTTAAAGCAGATTGCATTCAAAAATCTGACTCCTTTGTTTGGGGTTTCAGATATCCGTTCTTCTTCTGAAAAACGTTTTAATCTGATGCTGCAGGATCTTAATCAACAAATTGAATGGCTGAATGAAGTTTTGACACTCACCAATTCCGATTCGGAAAAATTTGTACTGGCACTGGATGTTTTTGAGAATGAGATCAACAACGAGATCAAAGCAGATACGGAACAACGTTTTCAGAGATTATTAAGGGAAGAAATCCATCCTTTTTTACAGGGAAAACTGGAAGTAAGAACATCCAGAGAAATAAAGACAAAAATTAAAGATTATTTCTCACACATCTATACATCTACGGATCTGTTTTATCACCACCGGAAAAACCTTGATGATTCTATCACTCTGGTCAACCGAAAACTGGCAGATATGCTGGACGAAAGCCAGGTAAAAGCACAGGAAATTTTTCCGCATTATTATGAAAGGTTTAAATCTGACGGTGTGGAACATAATCTTTATAGTGGTTCTACCATAGCTCCTGACCTGCACTATACTTCGAAAGTAGTTCACAAACTGAGATACTGGCAGCTGAAAACCATCTGTAAAATGGAACTTGAATTTCAGTCGTTCAAAAAGTATCTTCCGGTACCACTTGATATTGCTTCACTGATTTTTGTCTATAATGAAAAAATAGACATCCGTTTCAGAATGGATGAAAAACGCTTTGATGTAGACGGAGCTTACAATTCCTATTACGAGATTATCAAAAAGCGTCTGGATAAAGCCCACGTAAAAGATTCTTCAGAACGCATTACTGCTCCCGGAAAAATTACCATCGTTTATTTCGGCATGGAAAACCAAAAGGAATATCTGGATTATATTTCTAAACTCCAGAAAAAAGGAGTTTTACAAAATGACGTAGAATTTTTAAGAGTAGAAGATCTTCAGGGAATTACAGGATTGCTGGCGCTGAGGGTATCTTTTACACTTCCGGAGGAATAGAAAACTAATCCACAAAATAAGTATCCGGTTTCTTCAACTCCCCTTGTGGAATTCCTGCCTGCTCAAAAATAGAAAACTCAATGGTACGGCAGATGCTGTTCAATGCAAGGTCATTTTCTTCTTCACCAAAAGGTTCACCAATCTCCTGAATAATGGCATCAAGGGCAATAAAGGTATAGCTGATCAACAAAACGATCAAAGGCATCATCCAGCCTAAAGAATCTACCAATCCAAATGGAAGCCAGAAACAATAGAGATAAACAGTACGATGCAGCAAAACACTGTAAGCAAAGGGTAATGGTGTATTGTAAATTCTCTCACAGCCTCCGGAAATATTAGAAAACTGGTTCAGCTGATGATCCATCGAAGTCATGACAATGGTATCTATATTTCCTTTTTTATTCTGTTCGTTGAGCCAATCTGCAATAAATCCAAGAATAATATTGGGAATAAATTTCTTATTCTTCACCTGTTCTAATTGTTCAGATGAAAGCAGTCTCTCAAGATGTTCTGTACCAGATTTATCTCTTAATTGAAAATTCAGTGACCAGGAAAATGCAGAGATCAGCTTGATGATTCTCTCTTTTTCCTCTTTAGCTTGAGGAGAAGAATCATTCACTAAGGATAAAATCTGTCTTGTGAGAGATCTGGTCTCAATGACAAGTAATCCCCACAGTTTCCGTCCTTCCCAGAAACGGTCATAACTTGCAGAATTACAGAAACCCATAAAAATAGCGAGCGCCAATCCTATCAATGTAAAGATGGTAGGATTAAGATGTACTTTATAGTCAAAGATTTTTCCTTTGAAAAAATAGATAGCTAAGGAAAACAGCGTGATAATGGAAAGCTGAACAACAATTTTCTTTAATACGGATCCTCTCCATATAAATAACATTTTCAGCCAATTGGTACGCTGTCTGACAATCATTTGTGTGTATGTTTATTAATTAAAGACTAAGAAAAGCCACTCCGAAAGATAAAACGGAAATAATAATTCCAGCCATAAAGATCTTATAGGTAATGGATAAAAGCTTATACTTCCTGTTAAGAACTTTTCCCAGATAATACAGGTCCTTCACCATAGAATCATAGATATAATCTCTGTCTTTAATAAGGTCTTTCATCGCATTGTTATAATCGTCAAACAACATCTGCTGAAAGTTCCCAAAGAACAGCAGGTTTACTTTTCTGTTGGTAATATCTTCAGAAGTAAATGTTGATTTGGTGACATTCGGTTTGGTGGACAGAATCGCAAATATAATCGTCAGTACACTAGACAGCAATAATATGAAACTTGGAAGAATTAAATGTGAATTTTTTGGAGCATCCAGCTTCGGAACCAATACAGAAAGACATACCGAGATAATAATGGCATTTACCGATAAAAGAATATTGGCTTTACTGTCTGCAATGTCACTTAATCTTGTATGATTGTTCAGTGTAACTCTGAATAGGGTATCTACACTTCTGTCTGATTTTTCCTTTTCTTTTTTACCTTCCGAAACCTCCTTTTTACTTTCTTTTTTCTCCTCTTCTTTTTCCAGCTTCTTTTCGATCTTTTTGATGTTTTTCTTTTTCAGAGGTTCCCAGTTTTCCTTGGCATAATCCGTATAAAAAGTATGCTTATTTTTCAGCATATCCAGATTTCCGGCATTCCATTCTTCATTGGAAAAGCATCTTACATTGGTAAGTTCCCATTCTTTTCTTAAAGCATCGGAAATATCACTGTAATCATGGCCTGCAAAATGGCTGAAATCGGCATCCTTTACAATTTTTTCCAATAGATTCTGAGGTTCGTAATGTATTTTAGTGGCAAGAATCAGTTTTTCAACATCTGCAATATAGTTTTCAGGATAATTTTCCTGTTGTAAAAAGGCTTTCATCACCTCCACACTTCTTTCCTCATGGTTCAGGGCACATTCTATATACCCCGTATCATGAAACCATAATGCTACGAGTACCTTCTCCTGATCCTCCTCAGAAACAGGGGTATTTTTCATGATTTCCTCAGCCTTATTCACTGTATAGGCAGTATGGATAAAATTATGATAAAAATATACTGAAGATAACTTATCTTTGAATAAGATTTCAACATAATTTTTAGCTTTTTGTAAAATGCTCATCCCTGAAATTTTGTTAATGTAAATTTATGAATTTATCCTTTAAAACTCATCTAAAAAATACTTCTATTGTTCTTAGAACAGTAATGTCCGCAGGAGTCCTTTATTCCTGTGCTACCTATAACGTGCAAAAGGGCGAAAACTTATATGAAGTAAAAGATTCCGAAATAAAATCCGATAATGATTTTAAACTTTTTCTGGTTGGAGATGCAGGAAACTCAGATGAACCTCAGGCACAAAAAACTCTGAATTTACTGAAAAGTAAACTGGATTCTGCAGATAGCAATTCTATGCTGATCTTTTTGGGCGACAATATCTATCCCAATGGGATGCCTAAAGAAACAGATAAAGATTACGCCACAGCAAAGCAGAAACTGGAAAATCAGCTTTCCATAACCAAAAATTTCAAAGGGAAAACACTTGTAATTCCGGGCAACCATGATTGGTATAACGGATTGGAAGGGTTGAATAACCAGGAAGCACTGGTTAAAAAATATCTTGATGATAAAAAAGCTTTCTTACCAAAAAACGGCTGTCCTATTGATGATATCAATGTTTCCAAAGATATCAAACTTATTGCCATCGATACAGAATGGGTGATTGCCAACTGGGACAATTATCCCGGAATCAACAAAAACTGCAATATCAAAACCCGTGAAGATTTTTTCACAGAATTTAAAGATCTGATCATTAAAAATCAGGGAAAAAAAATAATTGTTGCCCTACATCATCCCATCATCAGCAGTGGAACTCATGCAGGTTTTAATTCTGCAAAATCCCATCTCTTTCCTTTAAAGAGTAAAGTTCCTGTTCCTGTGGTGGCAAGTGTAATCAATATATTGAGAAGTTCCTCAGGAGCCAGTCCTGAAGATATCAATAATCAGCATTATGCAGATCTGGCCAACCGACTGAAAAGTATTGTTCAGGATAAAGAAAACATTATTTTCGTATCCGGCCATGACCATAACCTGCAATATCATGAAGATGGAAACTTAAGACAGATCATCAGTGGTGCAGGTTCTAAAACAGATCCCTCTACCATTGTAGAAAAAACAGACTTTTCCTACGGAGGCAGTGGTTTTGCGGTTTTAAATTTCAGAAAAGATGAAAGTACAGATGTTGAGTATTTTTCAACCAAAGATGCCCAGCTTCAAAAGCTTACTCATATTTCTGTGATTTCCAAACCGGATGTATTTATCAATAATTTCCCCAATTCTTTTCCTGCCACATTTTCTTCCACCATTTACCCGGTAGCGCTTACTGAAAAAAGAAAGTTTTACCGTTGGCTTTGGGGAGATCATTACAGAAGATATTATGGAATTCCTATTGAGGCTCCAACCGCTAATCTTTCAGAATTGAACGGAGGATATATTCCTTTCCGGGAAGGTGGAGGAAACCAATCCAACAGTTTACGGTTGAAATCTGCAGACGGACAGGAATTCGTCATGCGTGGAGTGAAAAAAAGTGCCATCCGTTTTCTGAATAATATGGCTTTCCAGAAAAGCACATTGGGAGAAGAGCTTGCAGATACATTCCCAGAAAAATTTTTACTTGATTTTTATACGACCAATCATCCGTTTACCCCATTTACTATTGGAAATATGTCAGAAAAGCTGGGTATTTTTCATAGTAATCCGAAACTGTATTATATTCCCAAGCAGCAGGCTTTGGGAAGATATAACGAAAACTACGGGGATGAAATGTATATGATTGAGGAACGTTTTTCTTCCGATCCCAAAACATTAGCTTATCTTGACCATGCAAAAGACATCGTTTCCACCGATGATGTCCTTAAAAACCTTGGTAAAAGTGATAAATATTCTGTAGACAGGGAATCCTATATCAGAGCAAGATTATTTGATATGCTTATCGGTGACTGGGACAGACATTCCGACCAGTGGAAATGGGCGCAATACGAAGAGGGTGATAAAGTGATCTATAAACCCATTCCAAAAGACAGGGATCAGGCATTCAGTAAATATGACGGGGCGGCCTTTAAAATCATTATGAATGTTCCTGCCATCCGTCATATGAAAACCTTTACAGAAGATATCAGCAGTGTAAAATGGCTCGCTATGGAACCTTATCCGATGGATCTTGTATTCTTAAAAGGTGCAGACCAGAATGAATGGGAAACCCAGGCCAAATATATTCAGGAACATCTTACGGATGCGGATATTGATGAAGCATTCCACAATCTTCCTAAAGAAGTGCAGGATGACACCATTGCTAAAATTCAGAGAAAACTGAAAACAAGAAAAACCAAACTTCAGAGCTATGCAGCACAGTATTATGATGTACTGCAGAAAAAAGTTCCTTTGGCAGGAACGGTACATCCTGATAAGTTTATCATCACCAAAAACGGACATTCCGTACTGGTACAGCAATATTATCTGGGTAAAAACAAAGATCAGAATGAGCTGGTTTTTGAAAAAACTTATCACGATTCTAAAACAAAAGAATTATGGATCTACGGACTGGAAGATGATGACACCTATGTAGTGACAGGAAGCGGAAATCCGAAAATGACGATCCGACTGATTGGCGGATATAACCATGACACCTACAACGTTGCAGATGGAAGAAAAGTGAAAATCTACGATTTTAAATCTCAGAAAAACACTTACAATTCCGGAAATGCAACCAAAAACATTACGGATGATTATGACATCAACAGCTATAATTATAAGCATCCTAAATATAATTCTGTTGCAGGATATCCCAACCTGGATTACAATCCGGATGACGGGGTGATTGTAGGCGTTCTGGCCAATTACACGGTGAATAATTTTATCCGTGACCCATTTACTCAAAGACACAGTTTAAAAGCTAATTTTTATACGGCTACAGCAGGATTTAGCCTGACGTACAAAGGTGTATTTAAAAAAGCAATCTCAGGTTGGGATATCAACCTTGATGCATTTTATACAACACCAAGATTCTCTCAAAACTTCTTTGGACTTTCCAATGAAAGTGAATATGACAAAGAAGATACAGAAAGAGAATACAACAGAGCCAGAATTTCCAAATTCAACTTTGCTCCATCCATCTCTCAAAAGAGCTGGATGAACCTAAGCCACCAGTTTCAACTGACTTTTGAAGATAATAAAGTACAAAGAAAGGCTGACCGTTTCATCAACCAGTCACCGGATGTGAGACCTGGCGTATTCAACAGCCAGCAGTTTGTAGGAGCCAATTATACCTTTGGCTATAAAAATGCGGATAATACAGCCTTCCCTACTCTTGGACTGGAATTTATGCTGAATGCTGACTGGAAGGCAACCCTTTCCGATTTTAATAAGAATTTCGTGACCATAAAAGGAAAGTTGGCTATTGATCACAGGATTGATAAAAAAGGGAAATTTGTATTCGCCAATTCCAGCAATGTGATGTGGATTAATAACAATAATTTTGAATTTTATCAGGCTGCAGCTATCGGAGGTAATAATGGAATGAGGGCCTTCAGAAACGAGAGATTCTCAGGAAGATCCTATTTTACCAATAACTCGGAAATCCGATGGGATTTTGGAAGAGTAAGAAATAATATTGTTCCTGCCAATATGGGGATTCTTATCGGATATGATACCGGCCGTGTCTGGAATGACCATGAAAATTCCAGAAAATGGCATCAGTCTGTGGGTGCAGGAGTATGGCTGAGCATTGTGGAAATGATGTCTGCAAGATTGAATTATTTCTATGGTTCAGATGGCGGAAGAATTTCTGCCGGAGTGGGAATGAAATTTTAAAGTTTCTACAGGAAAAAGTTGATGATCACTCTTATAACGATCACCTCAAATCAATTTTTGTAAAATGTAATAATTAAAATTTTATCCTTACATTTTTGACTGATACGACAAATATGGCTTTTAATTAAAAGCCATATTTTCAATGCTGTAAGTACAGATATCTTTCTTATATTCCCAAAATTCAGGTTAACAAATTAAATTTATTTGAATTTCAGTGCAACGTAATTTGATGATTTATCCATTCATTACAAAAAGAAAACCTAAAGATCTGATTTTATCGGCCATAAGAAAAAATCTCAGGAAAGTAGATAAATATCTACAAGAAATTAAAAAAATCACAAAATAGTGATATTTAAAAAAAATAATTAATCCACATGATTATTTCACGTATTATTGACATAGAAAAACCCTTCTCTCACTCAATAGTATTCACTTTTTTACAAATTACGGGTTATAAAAAAAAAATAATTTTGTTATCAAAAATAACAATAGATCAATCCGATGAAAAAAAGATTATGGATGACATTCTTTCTAATCATGTCATTTTTAGCCAATGCTCAAATAGGAATATTAACCTCTACTCCACAGAGAACACTGCACGTTAATGGTTCATTACAGCTGGTAAAAGAATTCAATGTAGGAGGGTCTGAAAATGTTCAGGGTACTGCAGGAAAGGAGGGAGAGTTTTTAAGTTCCAACGGGGCCGGAACATCACCTGTATGGAGAACTGTAGAATCGCAAAATTTTTTAAAGATTGTTTTTACAGGGCAGAAAACAAATATCTCACCCAGCACAGGCAGTTATACAGGGAGCAGCAGCGCAACAGACTATGACGGACCATCCAGAAATTATGTCTATAATATCGTCAATAAGATAGATAATAATTATGTTTCCTATGATGCCAATACAGGGATATTCACAGTTAACAGGACCGGATATTATAACATTTCAACTTACTTTTCTTATAACTTAAGCTTGAATGGAACTAATCAGACTGCGGGGACAGCAATCTCAAGACTTCAGAGAAGTTCAGATATGAGTGATTATATTTCGGCAGTGTCTACTGGACACGGAGAAAGAACAGAAAATATATATCATCAGCTGACAGGTATAAAGCTTCTCAATTCCGGAGAAACCTTTTCTCTGAGATCCGTTTATACTCAGAACTTCAGATTAACCTCAGGCAATATCAGCATTTCTTATCTGCTTCCTTAGAATTGAAGCCCTGCAGTTTTACTGAACGCCTCAGATTCTTCACAGGTCATACTATTGAAAACAGAAATACTTTACACGATCAACAACAAAATACTTAATCTAATGAAAAAAAAATTATTACTGACATCGTTCCTAATCATGTCATTCGTAGCCAATGCGCAAGTGGGAATACTAACACCAACTCCGCAGAGAACATTGCATGTTAACGGCTCACTGCAGCTGGTAAAAGAATTAAACGTTGGAGGTTCTGAAAGTGTACAGGGTACCGCAGGTAAAGACGGCGAATTTTTAAGTTCCAACGGCGCCGGTACAGCTCCTACTTGGAGAAGTATAGAATCTCAGAATTTTTTAAAAGTAGTTTTTGTAGCGAATAAGGATAATATATCACCCAGTTCCGGCAGCTATACAGGAAGCCACCTAACCGGAACTTTTGAAAACTTTTCTAAAAATTTCATCTATAATATTGTTAACAAAATAGATAATAATTTTATTTCCTATGATGCAAACACTGGGATATTTACGGTCAATAAAGCAGGTTTCTATAATGTAGCAACCTACTTTACATATGATTTAAACCTCAACGGAACCAATCAGACAGAAGGAACAGCAACATCACAACTTCAGAGAGAGGCTGATACCCAAAACTTAGTTTCAGCAATATCAACAGGACATGGAGAGAGAACAAACTATGTATATCATCAGCTTACAGGCATACAATCTTTTGCTGCCGGAGAAACTTTCAGGCTCAGATGTATATACACTCAGGATTTCAGATTATCAAAAGGTAATATCAGTATCTCCTATCTTACACAGTAAACAATGCAAGCGTCATCATTTCCATAACATTCATCCATTTTAAAACCCTACAGATTCCTCTGTAGGGTTTATTTTATCTGCTATTGCAATGGAAAATATAATAATACCTGGCCATTATTATCGTAATTGTAGGTCCATTTTGATTTGGATATGCCTGGCTGCGGAGGTACACCGGTATCAGGATAATCAGCATATTCAGTCACTGATTCCTTAGCTCTGAAATTATTTTTTGATAAACTCTTTTCATAAAAATCATCATTAATCAAAAATAATTTTTTAAATGGATTTTTAGCATTGTCAAAATCTGAATACAACGTAGTGGTGAACTGCTTGTCCTTACCACTCGTCTTTTCTAATGTTTCACTTTTAGAGAGATTACTATTTGCATCAAAGTAATATGTTGTAAAAAATTCCTGATAACCAAGTTTAGTATATACACTTACCGTATTGGATCCATAGGTATAAGTTCTTGTCATCTCAAGTTCGGCAATAGTTCCATTCTTATAATACTTTTCAGCCTTAGCAGGTCTGTTGTGTTCCATCAGGTAAGAAGTCGTTCTATATCCGGAAGTCATTTCCGGTTCAAGATAATCTACTTGTACCTTATTGTTTGTATAACTTAACTGAGTAATTACATCAGGATAAAAAAATTGAGAATTTCCGGTTACGAAATAGTTTCTTCCAAGCATTTTCTGTAAACGTCCATTTTCGTAGAAAAACCGATAGTATTTATCTGGACTCATTAATGCTGTGCGCTGATCCATCAGAAAAATATACCCTTTATCAGGTTGTAAATCTTCAGTTTGATTTTCATTTACAGTTATAAACTCATCATTAGTACTACTGCAAGAGGATAACCCTAGTACCAATAAGATATAAAATATTTTCTTCATAGTTATTTAATCAGCTGCAAAGATAAAGGTTATAGTGAAAAACTATACACATTTCCCCCTTCATCTTTCCCTTTCTCATCTGCTATCATTAATGTTTTATCATCAAAGAATACCAGAGCTTCCTTCTGGGAATTATGATTCAAAGGAATTTTTTGAATTTTAGCAGTACTGAAATTATCTGCAGTAAACCCACTCAGAACATGAACATTTTTATGGGTAAGCAACACGATTTTATCTTTTGTACTGTTGATACTCGCAGAGGTAATAGCAGCATCATTATACCCTCCATCAAGCTTTAATTTTCCTATAAGCTTCGCTTCAAAATCACCCTCCTTATTCGGTACCTGGAATACAAGGAAAGTTCCGTCAAAACCTTTGCTTCTGTTTTTGGTGAATAAGTAAAAATTTCCGTCCATTTCAACAAAAGCTTCACAGTCATACAACAGATTTGATTTTTTTGGAGGGAACTCTGTCTGCCCCTGATAATGGAATTTTGTAGTCTGGGTAACTTTGGTTACAATTTGTTTGGTATCTTTTAAATCTGTTTTTAAGATCGCCAGATCCTGTCTGTTATTGTCATTATTTCCAAAATCTCCGATATAGATATTTCCCTGAGAATCAGATATAATATCTTCCCAGTCTGTATTTTCAGAATTTTCCACCGGTATTTTTGCCAGCATATCGCCTTTATCGCTTAATCCGTATACTGCATTTTTATTTCCCCTGTCTTCTATCACCCAGATGGTTTTCTTATCTTGCGACAAAGTAATTCCGGAAACTTCCTTCAACTTTTTCGGTAAGGAAAACTGAACTTTCAATTCATCCTCCTTCGTAGGGGAATTCTGAGCTTTTGGATTGCAGCTGAATAAAAGAAAAGCAGGTAAAATAAGAAAACGTAACATATTTATTTTTTATTTTTTAATTGAATGTAAGAAGCATTAATTGTTCCAATCGGCAACTATGAAAGTTTTTTTGCTTTTTCCCAGAGAACATCCATTTCTTCCAGAGACATATCTGCCAGTTTTAAATCCTGCTCCTCGGCAAGACCTTCCATCTTTTGAAATCTTGAAATAAACTTCAGATTGGTTCTTTCCAACGCAGAATCCGGATTGATTCCTGAAATCCTTGCATAATTTATCAAAGAGAAAAATACATCACCCAGCTCCTGCTCTTTTTTATCCAAATCAGTCTCTGCATGAAACTCCTGAATTTCTTCATCTACCTTTTTCCAGGCGTCTTCAGCATCGTGAAACTCAAAACCGATTCCTTTTACCTTATCCTGAATTCTGTAGGCTTTCACCAAACTCGGCAGACTTTTCGGAACTCCACCCAAAATAGATTTATTTCCTTCTTTTAATTTTAATTTTTCCCAGTTCTGCTTCACTTCTTCTTCATCCTTCACTTCCGTATCTCCATAGATATGAGGATGACGAAAGATCAGCTTTTCATTCAGGGAGTTGATAACATCTGCAATGTCAAAGCTTTCTTTTTCCGAACCTATTTTAGCATAAAAAACCAGATGAAGCAGGACATCGCCCAACTCTTTCTTTATTTCCTGTAAATCATTCTGCAAAATGGCATCTGAAAGTTCATAAGTCTCCTCAAGGGTAAGATGGCGAAGGGATTCTAACGTTTGTTTCTGATCCCATGGACATTTTTCACGCAAATCATCCATAATATCCAGTAATCTTCCAAAGGCCTCCAGTTTCTCTTGTTTCGTATTCATAGTTTGAAAATTCAATCTCATACAAATGTAAGGGATATTCGGACATCATTACAAACGTTGGAAGTAAAAGTTGCGGCATGCAGAATTCGGATATTGGATATGTAAACCTAACAGGTTTTCGAAACCTGTCAGGTTTGGAATATTAGCGCGCCAATATCTTTTGTTTTAAAAAATAAAAAACCTTGTCCGGAAATTCCAGACAAGGCTTTGTATTTTTAATTCAAAAATGAATTATCCTTGTTTTCTGTGTGTACTTTTTGGAGCTGATTTAGCAGCGGAAGTAGCTTTTACTTTTGGAGCTGCTGGCTTTTCTGCTTTTGGAGCTGCTTTTTTAGTTTCTTTTTCAATGCTTACTTCCTCAGCTGGCTCACCTTCTAAAGTTTCAGGCTCCGCTTTTACAAAGCTATCAGGAGTGATATATCCTGCTTTCTGAAGGATATTATACCACTGAGCCAATTTTTTGATATCAGAAGAATATACTCTTTCTGTATCATAGTTAGGAAGAGATGCCAACATGAAATCTTTCAGATCTGCATCAGAAGATTTATGAGAGATTGTTTCCTTATAATCGTTGTTTTTAGCAATATTTTCAAATACTTCAAACAAAGGAACTTCTTTCTCAAATGTAAACATGGCAATATTATCCAATAAACTTACCTGGCTTGAGTTTCCAATGCTTACTTTTTTCTTGTTGGTAACATCTTCAATGATGAATCCGTTTCTTAATTGAGAAACTAATTTGAAAAGTCCTGGTTTTCCAGAAATTGAAATTATTTTTTCTAACAGCATAATTTTATTTTTTGTAAATTCTGCAATCAGCACTAGCTTTTTGCTTTTTATTATTCGTTTTAATCCTTATTTAATTACTTTGGAAATCTCATTTTGTAACCGATGTTTACGTCACCCTGAGAGATTTTAGTCAGCTTACCTTTTACCAGTTTCTTCTTCAGAGCACTCAGGTGGTCGGTAAACAGAATCCCTTCAATGTGGTCATATTCATGCTGAATTACGCGGGCTCTAATATCGGAAAAAGTTTCTGTATGTTTCACAAAATTTTCGTCATAATATTCAATAACGATTGTTCCTTTTCTTTTCACATCTTCTCTTACATCCGGGATAGAAAGACAACCCTCATTGAACTTCCATTCTTCCCCTGATTCTTCAAGAATCTGAGCGTTGATGAATACTTTTTTGAACTCTGCCAACTCATCTTTAATATCTTCATAGTCCTCATCTTCTGCAAGAGGCGTCACATCTATTACAAACAGACGGATGTCCAAACCAATCTGTGGCGCTGCAAGACCTATGCCATTTGCGCTGTACATGGTTTCGAACATGTTATCTATCAGTTCCTGTAATTCGGGATAGTCTTTGTCTATATCTTTTCCTACTTTTCTCAAAACAGGATCCCCAAAAGCTCTTATCGGTAATATCATCTTAATCTTTGTTCTAAAAAATTCTGCAATATAATTGTTGCACTTACTTTATCTATTAATCCTTTTTCCTGCCTCTTTTTCTTACTTTTTCCACTTTGGGAAATAAAAAATGAAGCCATCTTGGAAGTAAATCTTTCGTCAAAACGGTGAACTGCAATATCCGAAAATTCTTTTTTAAATTCTTCTATGAATTTTAAAATATCGGTTTCCACTTCCGAAACATTTCCTTTCAAATCTATGGGAAGCCCAATCACTACTTCATCCACCTTGTTTTCACTGAAATATTTTTTCAAAAATTCCATTAAAAAACGGTTCTCTACAGTCTCCAGCCCACTGGCTATAATCTGCATATCATCGGTTGCTGCGATGCCACAACGAGCCTTTCCGTAGTCTATTGCAAGGATTTGTCCCATAAGTTTGCAAATTTAGTAAAATTTACTGATTTTATTCATAACGCAGTTTTTTTATATAAATCATGTTTTATTCCATTATTTTTTTTATAATTTTAATCTTCCAAAAAACAATTATATGAAGAAACTCATCCTCGTTAGACATGCAAAAAGCGACTGGCCGGAGGAAACGGAGGACTTTGACAGACCTTTGGCAGACAAAGGTTTGGAGGATGCTATGCACATGTCCAGATTCCTGAAAAGCAATAATATTTCTATAGACCATTTTGTATCGAGCCCCGCGGTTCGTGCACTGAATACCTGTAAAATCTTTAATCAGGCGTATCAGCTGAACTGTTCAACTGATGAAAAACTATATAACCCTTCGGAAAGAAGCTTTGAATCTGTAATTTATGATCTGGATGACAACCTGAATTCGGTGGCGTTCTTCTCTCATAATAATGGAATTTCCAATTTTGCCAATTCCATTTCTGAGGATATTTTCCATTTCCCCACTTGCGGCGTTGCAGGCTTTGAAGTAGACTGCCAATCCTGGTCAGAATTCGACGGTGCTAAAAAGAAACTTCTTTTCTTTTATGAACCGGGGAAAATATAATTTCACTTTTCTATTTTTTTCTGTTGCAGTACTCCTTCTTTTCTCTTGTCAGAAACAGAAGAAAAATTACTATGAATCTATTGCAAGCAATGACATCAAACTTTCCTCTTCTCCAAAACCCGGAAGCTGGCGGTATAATCATGATGAGCATTTCCAGACATTTGAAGATTTTCAAAAATTAAAAAGAATAAAACCAGAACCTGGAAAGAATACCATTTATCTTCAACCCATAGGAGCATTCGATGAACTTCAGAAAAAAGAAATAACTCTCACAAAGGAATATTTAAAAACATATTACCAGCTGGAGACCAAAATACTCCCCACTCTGCCTAACACGATATTCCCCGCAAATGTAAAAAGAATTTCAAAGGAAGGGAATGAACAGATTCTTGCAGGATATGTACTGGACAGCATTCTGATCAGAAGAAAACCAAAAGACGCTGTCGTACTGATGGGAATTACCGAAAAAGACCTTTTCCCAAAACCGGAATGGAACTATGTTTTTGGATTGGCTTCTTATGAAGATGGTGTAGGAGTAACTTCGATGTACAGATTTGCAGGCGGACATTTGACCCATTCAAATTTCAATGAAAGCCTTTTAAGACTAGTAAAAATCAGCTCACACGAGATTGGTCATATGTTCGGAATCAGCCATTGTCTGAATGCCAACTGCGTGATGAATGGAACCAATACGCTTACTGAAACAGATTATCACCTCGCAAGAGCATGTTCACTCTGCCAGAGAAAACTGAATTCAAGTATCCATTATGATCCTAAGAAAAGACTTCTTGAATTGAAAAATTTCTTTGAAAAGCAACATCTTAACACAGAGCTTACGCTAGCAAATCAGGATCTGAATATTGTACAATAAACCAACATTTGTTGTACCGACTGCTCATTCCCCTCCACCGGAGGGGTGGCAAAAAAATATTTTTTTTGACGGGGTGGTTAACAAAAAAAGAACGGACCCAAGCCCGTTCTCTATAAATATCTTATATGATTTCGATTTTATTTCTTCTTCAAATCCAGATCATCAAAATCAAAACTGAAATCCGTCACATCAGAGATCGCTTTCAATTTTGCAGATTCTGCTTTTCCGTTTTCGTCGTAGCTGAAAATAATGTAGGCATCCGCATCATAACTTCTGTCATCCCATTTGATAATAAAAGAATTATTAGAGTAAGGAAGTAATTCTCCTTTTAATCTCGGAGAGTTTTTACATGAAATTCTATAGGTATTTCCTTGCTGTGCAATGTCTACATCACCAAACCAAACGTCATTATATGTTCCTGTAAACTGTTCTGCCTTTGGCTGCAGTGCTTTTTCTTTTTTGAAAGCTTCAGATTTTGCATAAGCATCTTTCTTCTGTTTGTTGAATTCAGCTTCCATTTTAGACATTCTTTCGCCATAGGTTTTCAGCCAGTTTCTGTCGGCTACTCCAAGGTAAGAATCTTTCACCGTATTGGTAATGGTATTGAAAGCTGCTCCGGACTGTTGGTTCGTCAATACTACAATTCCCAGTTTCATATCCGGAATTAAAGTAAATTGGGTAACGGTTCCAATCAGTCCACCAGTATGCTGTACCTGCTTGTGTCCTTTAACATCACTTAGAAACCATCCTAAACCATATCCGTAAAAACTTGTATCATAAGGATTTTTTGCAGCCACCCTATCTGGAATCTGCAAGCTCCATAACTGTTGTACATTCTTATCAGAAACCAGTTTTTTTCCGTCTTTAGTAGTAAAGTTATTCAACAGACATTCTGCCCAGGTTGTCATATCTTTAATATTACTCATGATTCCTCCTGCTGCATTGCCTGTCTCATTCCAGTCGTGAGGAACAGCAATTGCTTTTCCGTCTACAGGAGCGTGTGCATCAATTTTATTAGCAATAGCTTTTGCTCTGTTGTAGCTTCCAAAACTTGAAGTCATACCTACAGGTTTCATAATTCTTTGCTCAATAAATTCTGCCCAGCTTAATCCGGAAACTCTGTGAATGACTTCTCCGGCTACAATAAACATAATGTTGTTATAATCTAGTGTTGTTCTGAAAGGATTTTCCGGTTTCAGGTATCTCACATTGTGAACGATATCGTTAACAGTTAAATTTCCTCCTTCCGGAAAAAACATTAGATCTCCCTGGCCAAGTCCTAATCCTGCTCTGTGGGTAATAAGATCTTTGATCGTTACATTTTGGGAAACGTAAGGATCATACATTTGAAATTCAGGAATATATTTTGAAACTTTATCATCCCAGTTCAGTTTTCCTTCATCTGCTAAGATGGCTAATGCTGTACAGGTAAAACCTTTTGAGTTGGAAGCAATCCCTACCAGCGTATTGTCATCCATCGGCTGCTTTGTTGTAAGAGAACGTACTCCAAAACCTTTGGAATAGATCATTTTGCCATCTTTCACAATTCCTACCGACATTCCCGGTACATCAAAGGTTTTCAGGGTATTTTGGATCAGTTCGTCCAGCTTTTTTTCTTCAACCTGTGCGTTCGCCAATCCTACGGTCAAAAGAAAAATGAAAAAAGAAAGTTTCTGTTTCATTGTTTATTTTAATTTTCCCAAATTTACTAAATATTAAGCGATGCTAATTTTAGCCGTGCTAAAACTTTACGATAAATCAGTTGTATTCATGAAAAAGCCTATTTGTATCTGTATTTTCTCTCTTTTCGCTATCAGTGGTATCAAAGCCCAGGACAGAACTTCAAATCCTTTACTTTTACAGACCTGGAATCTCAGTAAAATGGATACCTATATTTATACTTATGAAAAACAGGATGGTTTTGAAGCAAGAAGAGAAGGAATAAGATTTCAGAAAAATGGAAAAATCACAGGAAATCTCATTAAATCTACCTTAAAATATGACACCCCGGAAGAACCTGTTATTAAGAAAAATGAAAAACCGGACCGTTATATCGGGAGCTGGAAAAAAGCATCAGATTCTACAGTAACTTTAGTTTTCCCTTCCAATACCAATATGACGGGTACTTTTGTTATTTCAAAGCTTACAGAGAATCAACTGAAACTGAAAAAGGTTTTCAGCGCAGATATTGAAAAGAAAATGGATTCTATCAGAAAAACAAAAAATATTACTGATTAGGATCTCCTGCGAATTGATAAAAGCTTCTTTATATTTGCAGTCTTAAAAAAATAGTAAAATGGCAGTTAACAGATTATTGGCTTTCTTCTTATTGATGATAAGCTGTAATTTATATTTCTCTCAGAATGTAAGCATCAAAGACGATAAGGTTTTATTGGATGGAAAACAGATCCTGAAGGCTGAAAAAATCAATGTGGCACAGTATTCATTTTTCTCAATGAAAGATGATGAAGAAGTTCTTCTTTACCGTTATATGGATAATGAAACGCCAAGCTATGTAAGTGATGATTATTTTATCCTGAATTTTCTGACAGAAAAAGTAAAGGTAGAATCTACGGATATTGCTAAAATTGCCAATTTTATGAATTCCAAAAAAGGAATGGAAAAGCTGATAAAATGGCTATTGAAAGAAAGAGTAATCAACCACGACGGGGAGCTTAATCCTGACCGTGTAGCTGTTTTTAAAGATAAATACAACGAAAATATTACCGAAAGAACCCTTAGATAATGACAAAAGTTCTTCTCCTCTCCGACTCTCATTCTTATATTGATGACAGAATTCTGGAATATGCTTCTCAGGCTGATGAAGTATGGCATTGCGGGGATTTCGGAAGTCTGGATGTCATTGAGCAGCTGGAAAAAATAAAACCACTGAAGGGTGTTTACGGAAATATTGATAATGCTAAAATTCAGGCAGAATTTCCGGAAGTGAACCGTTTCTTTTGTGAAAAACTGGAAGTTCTGATGATCCATATCGGAGGTTATCCCGGGAGATATACTCCGCTTACTAAAAAAGAAATGGCAGAAAAAGCTCCGAAATTGTTTATTTCAGGCCACTCTCATATTTTGAAAGCGATGTATGATGAGAAAAACAGCCTTCTTCATCTGAATCCTGGAGCTTGTGGTAAACAGGGCTGGCATAAAGTAAGAACCATGATGCGCTTTGTGGTAGACGGTGAGGAAATAAAAGATCTGGAGGTGATTGAACTGGGACCGAGAGTTTGATGAGTGAGAGGGTTGGAGAGTTTTAGGGTTGGAGAGTGTGAGCGTTTGATAATTTAGGGGAATTGGGAGTAAAGGAGTTTGTTTTCTATACCTTTTACTTTCTACCTTTGCACAAATAATGGCTCACAGAAGTCTTGAAAAATATGAAAATTGGCGATAAGGTTTCGGTAGTAGATGAAGATTTAAGCGGAGTAATTACTTCCGTGAAGGGAAATATTGTCGTTTTTAAAGATGAATATGGTTTTACCCATCAATACCCCAAAGAAAAACTAGTTCCTAAAGATGCTGATCTTTATGAAAATATCAGAGTCGTAAGAAAAGCAGAGCCTAAAAAAATCATTTCTAAGAAACATCAGAAAAATCATTTGGTTTTAGACCTGCATTTTCATAATTTGGTAAAGAATCCCAATGATTACGACAGTTTTGAAAGATTGTTTATTCAAAAGGAAAAACTGATTGAAGTGATTGAGTTTTGCAGAAAGAACAACCTGAAGAGATTGGAAATTGTTCACGGCATTGGTGACGGGACTTTGCAGAGGATGGTTCGGGATGTATTGGAAAGCCAGGTCAATATTGATTTTTATAATAAGGAAATACTTCACCATCAATCGGGTGCGGTAATGGTAGAATTTCACTAAATTTGCAGGAATTGAAATATGAACGTACTTAATTTACTTTTTACCAAAGACGGATTGATCTCCCAGATTGTTAAAAACAAAAGCATTCTGGAGGAAAAGTCTTATTTCGTTACTGAAGAGACACCGGCCAATCTTATTGACCAAAAGCTGGATGAAGTTCTTATAAAGCAGCGCTATGACGAAATCCATGTGATTTCAGCATTGAATCATTTTACCCTGATGCCGGAAGGTTTTTCAGAGCATGAGGCAGGATTTGATCTGATTGCCTTCAACGCTCCTACTGACAGGGAGAAGGAAGAACTGATGCTTTCTATCAACAAAAAATTCAATATTCAGTTTTATTATACTTTCCCGAAAAACTACTATAAGAAAATAAAAGAGCTGGCAATACCGGTTCATTTTAATTTCTCGGGAGAAAAGTTTTTAAGTTCAATCAACAATAAAACGAGTAAAGAAATTCACATCAACCTCTATCATAATCAGTGTGAGTTTTTTGCGATTGATAATAAGAAAATCATTCTTTATAATAATCTGGATGTCAATTCTGAAGTAGATTTCCTTTACTTCATTATGTTTACATTGAGCAAGATTGGTTTCGGAATCAATGAAACCACTTTTTATGCTTATGGAGAAACTACGGAAAATGAAACGTTTATTTCCGAACTTCAGAAATTTGTTAAAAACCTGAAAATTGTTTTTGACAATATTCCCAACAAAAATTTTATACTTAATTAGGTTGCAGGCCGCAGGTAATAGGGATCAGAACCCAAACATATTACCCAGTACCTAAAATCTATTACCTAAACCCTAACAACACTATGTTCAGAATCATATCAGGCAAATGGAAAGCCAAGAAAATTGCCGCTCCGAAAAACTTTGAAGTAAGGCCTACAACCGATTTTGCAAAAGAGGCTTTATTCAGCATTCTGGAAAACAAATACGATATGCAGTCGATTTCCGTGCTTGATCTTTTTGCAGGAATTGGTTCTATCACCTTGGAATTTGCTTCCAGAGGGTGTCAGAATGTGACTTCCGTAGAATTGAATCCAAAGCATACGGCATTTATCAACACTACGGCTTCTGAGCTTGATATGGCACTTCAGATCAATGTGCAGAGAGGAGATGTCTTCGACTGGCTTAAAAAATTCAGAAATAAAAAGGCATTTGAGATTGTTTTTTCTGATGCTCCTTTTGAAATGGAAGAGAAAAAATACCACGAGCTGATTTCTCTGGTTTTAAACAATAAATACCTTAAAGAAAATGGGGTTCTTATTGTAGAACACCAAAGCCGAATGAAGCTTGACCATCCCAATTTAATAGATACCCGAAAATACGGAAACGTAAGTTTCAGTTTTTTTGAGCCAAATAAAGAAGATAATCAGGAACTTTAATTCCTGATTATTTTTTTTGATATTACGGGAGACTCTTCACCCCATTTTGTTATTGCTTCTAACACGGGTAAAAGCGTCTTTCCAAAGTCTGTCAATTCATATTCTACCACTAAAGGAGGTTTTTCCGTAAAAACTTTTCTGTCCACAATTCCATCTTCTTCCAGTTGTTTTAGCTGTAAACTCAGTGTTCTTTCCGTAATGGTAGGAATAGACTTTCTTATCTCGTTATAACGCTTAGCACCGCCAATAAGATGGTGTAAAATTACTGCTTTCCATTTCCCTCCTATAAACTTCATCGTGACGCTGGTACAGCAGGGATAGGATTTATTATCTATTGTATACATTTTTATACTATCATTTTTTACCGTTATTGCAAAGTTAATAAACTTAAATTACTTTTGTAACTATAAAAATGATAGTATAAAATTATGAACTTTTTAGACCAAATGAAAAACAGGTATACTGTAAAAAAGTATAACCCACAGGGAAAAATCAGCGAAGAACAAATTGCAACACTTCAGGAGATTTTAAATTTAAGTCCTTCATCCATCAATAGTCAGCCATGGAATTTTATTTTCGTGAATGATCTTGAACTGAAAAAGCAATTGGGTGATAAATCTTATTTTAATAAAGAAAAAGTGTTGGACAGTAGTCATATTATTGTCTTTCAGGTGATCAAAAATGTAGAAAATTTTGAAAAACAGATTGAAGAAAACCTTCCGGAAGGCTCTGTTAATTACTACCGAACGATGGTAAAACCTAAAGGTGAAGAGGCTATAAAATCGTGGTTAGGGCATCAGGTCTATTTATCTTTAGGAGTTCTTTTATCTGCCTGCGCAGCGATGGGAATAGATTCTACCCCAATGGAAGGAATCGAACCTGAAGGATATGATGCTGTTCTGAATAATGAGAAATATGAAACTTTATTTGCTGTAGCCATCGGAGAAAGAGATGAAGCAGATGCAAACCAGCCTAAATTTAATCCTAAGAAAAGACTGGATGCTGAAAAAGTAATTGTGGAGGCGTAATTTTAAACACAAATTTCACTAATTATTCCACAAAGAACACAAATAAAAAGTCTGCTTCAATAGAGAGGCAGACTTTTTATTTATAATACTTTCAATTCTAAGTCAATGGTTTTTCCGAAGAACTTCTTTGAAATTTTCTCGAAATTCTTGGTTATATCCGAAAGATAGAAATGATAATTCGGTTTTGAATTATGATCATGTAGGAGATTATATTTATCAAGGATGATCTTAAGATGATTGGCTACGATATTCGGGGAATCAATCACACGTACTCTGTTTCCGTAGTACTGCTTGATTTCATCTATTAAAAGAGGATAATGAGTACAGCCCAGAATCAACGTTTCGATATTCTTTAATTTATTATTACTTAAATAATTATAAATGATAGCATGAGTAATCGGATGATTTTTAAATCCTTCTTCAATGGCAGGAACCAATAATGGGGTTGCCAGTTCATCCACTTTGATCCATTTATTATGTTTTCGGATGCTTTTTTTGTAAAGCCCCGAATTCACAGTTGCTTTAGTAGCAATTACTCCTACATTATTATGGATTTCGTAAGAAACTTTTTCAGCAACAGGATTGATAACGTCTATGACAGGAACTTTTCCTGCAACCGACTGCATGACCTCATTCAAAGCATTCGCAGTTGCCGTATTACAGGCAATTACAATGGCTTTACAGTTTTGCTCAAGCAGAAAATTGGTAATCTTTGTAGAATATTCAATAATTGCATCCTTGGATTTTTCTCCGTATGGAAGATGCTTTGTATCTCCAAAATAGATCAGATCTTCGTTAGGAAGAAGTCTTTTGATTTCTTTGGCAACGGTAAGACCTCCTACCCCGCTGTCGAAAATTCCGATAGGCTGGCTTGGTGAAAGATGTGAATAATCTTGTTTTTTCGTTTTCAAATGAGTTGAAATTTTATACAAAATTAATGAATTTATGTCGCATAGTATAATATACTACCTAATTAAAAAATTTTGATGTTAGATTATACTTTAGATCTGTCATGCTGAGCATAAACTGAAGGTTTACGAACGTAGTTCATGAAGCATCTTTCATATTATACAATTTATACAATAAACAAATCCGAAGCAATTCCGTCTGCCATAAACCAATGTTTTTCAGGAATTTTCAAATGCTCGTTCTCAATGATTAAAATACCTTCCTCAATTTTGGACTTGCTCTCTTTTTTAAAATGCTCCAGCATCCTGTCTGAAAATTTACTTTTTAAACTTTCCAAATCTACACCCCAAGTAGTACGTAAACCAATCATAATCATTTCATTAAACTGATCTTCCTGGGAAAGAATTTCTTCCTCTTTGGCTAGAAGTTTATCATTCAGTTTTTTAATGTACTGCTGATTATTGGCTATATTCCAGCTTCTGACATCAAATCCGTTATAAGAATGCGCTGATGGTCCTATTCCAAGATATTCATTGTATTTCCAATAAGCAGAATTGTGTCGTGAGTAAAAACCAGGTTTTGCAAAATTAGATACTTCGTAATGTTCAAAATTATTATCCTTTAAAAAGTCGGACAGATAATAGAACTCTTTGTTTTGTTCTTCTTCTTTGGGGCTTTTTACTTTCCCTTTTGAAATCCAGTTTTCCAACGCTGTTTTGGGCTCCACCGTCAATGCATAAGATGAAATATGAGGAACTTCTAAAGCAATTGTTTTATTCAGGTTTTCTTTCCAGATTTCAAGATTGGAAGTGGGTGAACCGTAGATCAGATCAATACTCAGGTTTTCAAAACCGAAGTCCTGTGCCGTTTTAATAGAACTTTCTGCTTCGGAAGCACTGTGAGCTCTGTTCATCAGTTTCAGATCTTCTTCAAAAAAACTTTGAGTTCCAATGGATAGTCTGTTCACTGGAGTTCCCGCCAGCTGTTTTAAAAAGTTTTTATCCAGATCATCAGGATTAGCTTCCAGAGTGACTTCTATATCTTTTTCAAAACTGAAATACTTCAGGACATCGTCTATTAAAGAACTGATTTCATCCACCGAGAGAATAGAGGGAGTTCCGCCTCCAAAATATAATGATTTCAGATTTTTATTCTGTAACTCATCTTTTCTCAATAATATTTCAGTTTTCATGGCGCGAAGCATTTCATCCTTGAAATTCAGGGATGTTGAAAAATGAAAGTTACAATAACTGCATTTTTGTTTACAGAACGGGATGTGAATATATATCATAAAAAAAGCTCTGAAAAATTTCAGAGCTCAAATTTATTTAAATTAAATTAATTAGTATCTAAATCCTCTAGCATTAATGAAGTTGTCGAAGTTATACCCCAGACCAATCATGAAGCTGTTTCCTCCATAACTCTGGATATCAGACAATCCAAGGTTATACGTAGCTCCGATCATGAATTTGTTGAATCTTACTTTTACAATTGGAGAGATACTCAGGTTCTGATTGTCAAATCTGTTCTGAACCGTTCTGTAGCTTACCCCGAAAGAGAATGCGTTGATATCATTAGAGAAAGTCGCCATTAAGTTCCAGTCGATCATTCTCGTTGAATTTGTATTAAGGTTGATCAATGCTGACGGTGCAATGGTAATATTATCAGCAATGTTCCAGTTGTATCCTAAATTTAAGAAGAATTTAATTGGAGAAGGCTCGTAGTTGTTTACGATAGAAGCGTCATTACTTAATGCAATATCATTCACGGAAACACCCCCGAATAAACCTCTGTACGTAGCAGCCAAACCGAAGTTGGCATACACCATAAAAATGTTACTTTCTTCCCCTCTTAATAATGGGTCACCACCTTCTTCAGTATTGATTTTTGAATAATCAAAATTCATGTTATAGAAGTTAACACTTGTACCGAAAGAGAACTGGTCTTTTCTGTCTCCTTCACTACTTAGCGGAATAAAATAGGAAGCACCAGCCGTGATACCACCCGCAGAGATTGGTCCGTTACTGTCTCTGAACACGGAAATACCAGCACCTACTCTATCAAAGATATTCGCATTCATCCCGATTGACTGAACATTTGGAGAATTACTGAATTTTGAAAATTGTTGTTGATAATTGGCGTTGAGCTGTACGTAATCTGTTTTTCCGTATTGAGCTGGGTTGAACAGGAACTCACCATCCAAAAGATATTGCTGATAGTATGGTAGTGATTCTTGTGCTTTGTATGCATTTGACAAAAGAGCTAAACATACGATAGCATATAGTTTTCTCATAACAAATCTTGATTTCAATTCAACAAATATAAAAAAATTCTCAATATATTTTTAGTTTTCTAAATAATTTCTCCATTTTTTTACAGCATCCGCCATATCTTTGGGCATTGGGCTCTCAAAATATAATTCCTTCTTTGTTGTTGGGTGTATAAATCCGAGGGTATGGGCATGAAGGGCATGTCTTGGCAAAATTTCGAAAACATTTTTAATAAATTGCTTGTATTTTGGAAGATTTACCCCTCTTAAAGGTGTATGTCCTTCATATCTTTCATCATTAAACAAAGTATGGCCGATATGCCTGAAATGTGCCCTGATCTGATGTGTTCTTCCGGTTTCAAGCTTACATTCCACCCAGGTCATATATTTGAATCGTTCAAGAACTTTATAATGGGTTACCGCATGTTTTCCCTGGCTGCCGTCTTCATAAACAGACATCTGCATTCTGTTTTTAGGATGCCTTCCGATATGGCCTCTGATTGTACCTTCTTCATCCTGCATATTTCCCCACACAAAAGCCCAGTACAGCCTTTTCGTAGTTCGGTTAAAGAACTGTTTGGCAAGGAAGCTCAGTGCGTATTCATTCTTAGCAATGACCAATAGTCCTGAGGTATCTTTATCAATTCGGTGAACAAGTCCTACTCTGTCAAGATCGGACTTCTCCCCGTTCTTTTCAAAATGGAAAGCCAGTGCGTTCACCAGTGTTCCGTCCCAGTTTCCAAATCCTGGGTGTACCACCATTCCTGCTTCCTTATCCACTACTACAAGATCATCATCTTCATAAACGATATTCACCGGAATATCCTGTGGAATAATGACATTCTCTCTTGGCGGATGGGTAAGCAGTACCGAGATCTGATCTCCCGGTTTTACACGGTAATTCTGCTTCACTGCTGTTCCGTTCACTATAACATTTCCGGCTCTGCAGGTCTGTGAAATTTTATTCCTTGAAGAATTCTGCCTGTATATTAAAAGGAACTTGTCTATTCTTAATGGTTCCTGTTTGCTGTCGACAGTGATATTAAGATGTTCATACAAACCCTTATTTTCCTCATCAATATCGATGTTTTCGATACTGTTGGAATCTAATAATTCTTCATCTAAAAAATCGTCGTTATCTTCTGACATTGTTTTATATTTTTTACACAAAAGGCTTCAACATTTTATAGTTGAAGCCTGTATTTTTGATATTAATCTGATCTTATTCTACGACAACCTTCTTAGCTTTCGGCTTTTGAGCAGGCTGTTGTGTTGTTGCTGCAGCTGGTTTTGCTGTATTTCCTGCAGCAGGAGTAGTGGTAGAAGTTTTAGGCTTCTCTGTACTTTGGCCTGCTGGCTTTGAAGTTGAAGTCTGAGTCTTGGGAGTCTCTGTTTTCGGAACTTCTGGCTTTGGAGTTTCTCTTCTAGGCGCAGGAGCTGGTACTGCCGGAGCATCATAACTTGGCTCACTGTGTACTTCTTCATATCGTACCGGAGGAAGTGAAGTATCCACTTTCATACGATAGATAGAATTCAACTGTTCTACTTTTGCTCTTAATTCTGCCGGAGTTCTCTTACTTGCCCAAAGATCGATCTGCATTCCCTGGTCACGAACATCTCCGGAAGCAGGATCCTGATAATAGATAATATCAGATTCGTCTTTACTTCCATCTTCATGCTCTACCAGTCCAACCTCAAACATACTTTTGGTAATTACAGCTCTCGCTTCTTTTACCGTAAGTCCTACAACATTAGGAATAGAAATATTTCTCATTGGCCCTGATCCTACCACAACATCAATTGTAGAGAATCTTGGTAAACGGGTACCCGGATTCACTGCATTTCCTTTATATAATATTCTTAGAAGGGCATCTTTCTGAATACTAGGCTCATAAATCGTATCACCGATTTTAAGACCTACCTGATCCAATCTCTGGAATGCCAGTCCGGAATACTTATTGATTACATTCGGCACCGCAATAGGAGCCCATGTTCTCGGATTTACTTTTAATGTTACAGTTCTTCCGTCTTTTACACGGGAACCTGGAGCAGGATATACCTGCAATACCTGGAATGGTCTGTATTTCGGGTCGTAATTGGCACTGTCTACTTCATATTCCAGCCCTGTATCATCTAATATTTTAACGGCATCATGCACCGATTTATTTACAATATTGGGAACAGGAATTTCCTGACCGTGGTTAGTATGGTACTCCAACCAGCGAAATGTGAGCCATACCAGCCCAACGAAAACACCGATGGCTACTACTAAATTCAGTAAAACTTTCCAATTGAAAAGTGATTTAAGCATACTTAAAAATACTTTAATTATAACCGCAAATATAGCTAATAATTTTAGAATGGACTTTTTATTTAACACAATTCATTTTTGATTTTAAAATTTGCCGATTTCCCATATTGCATTGCATAAAATGATTAAATTTGCCCTAATTGATACTATATGGTTATGAATAAAAAAAGTGTTGCCGTAGTGATGGGAGGCTATTCTGATGAATATGTTGTTTCCTTAAAAAGCGGACAATTGATTTATGATTCTTTAGACAGAAATCTCTATGACGTATATAAAGTAGTAGTCCTTAAAGATGAATGGTATTTTTTAGGTGAAAATGATAAAAAATATGCCATCAACAGAGGAGATTTTTCTGTGACTTTAGATAATGGGGAAACTTTAAAATTTGATGTTTGTTTCAATATCATCCACGGAACTCCGGGAGAAAATGGAATTCTTCAGGCCTACTGGGATGCCATCGGCCAAAAATATACAGGATGTGACTTTTACCAGAGTGCCCTTACTTTCAATAAAAAAGATACTCTTGCCGTATTATCAAAATATGGAATTCCTTCCGCAAAAAGTATTTATTTAAGAAAAGGGGAAGATATCAATGTAGACGAGATTGTGTCTGAACTTAACCTTCCTTTATTTGTAAAACCTAACCAATCCGGATCTTCTCTGGGAATTTCTAAGGTAAAAGAAAAATCGGAACTGATTGCCGCTACTGAAATTGCTTTCAAAGAAGACAATGAAATCCTGATTGAAAGTTTCCTTGACGGTATGGAAGTTTCCGTAGGCGTTATTGATTTTAAAGGAGAAACTATTGTTCTTGGAATTACAGAAATTGTTCCTACCAATGAATTCTTTGATTATGAGGCAAAATACGAAGGTGCTTCTGAAGAAATTACGCCTGCAAGAATTGACGAAGAAACCACAAAAAGAGTGGAAGAAATTGCCAAAAGAGCTTACAATTCATTAGGGATGAGTGGTTTCTCAAGAAGTGAATACATTCTGATGAACGGAATTCCTTATATGCTGGAAATGAATACCAACCCGGGATTCTCTCCTGCAAGTATTCTTCCTCAGCAGGCAAGACATTATGGAATTTCCATTATGGATCTTTGTGGAAATGAAGTAGAAAAAGCACTTAATAAGTAAATATAGAAGTTAGAAATTAGAGGTTAGAGGTTAAAAATAATAAATACATAGCTTTTAACTGATAATTTACCATTCAACATCATAACTCATACAACATGAAAATTGCTGTTTTTCCAGGGTCTTTTGACCCGATTACACTAGGACATTATGACATTATAGAAAGAGCGGCACCGCTATTTGATAAATTAATCATCGCTATCGGACAGAACTCTCAGAAAAAATATATGTTCCCTCTTGAAAAAAGAAAGGAATTCATTCAAAACTCTGTAGCAGAATTTCCCAATGTAGAAGTAGATTCATTCGAAGGTTTAACGGTAGATTACTGTTTTGAAAAAAATGCACAGTACATCATCAGAGGATTGAGAAACCCGGCAGATTTTGAATTTGAAAAAGCGATTGCCCATACCAACAGAACGTTAGCTCACAAAAAACTGGAAACCGTATTCTTACTGACTTCTTCAGGAAAATCATTCATCAGCAGCAGCATTGTAAGGGAAGTCATTACCCACGGCGGCGAATACGAACTGATGGTTCCGGACTCTGTGAGAGTGGAAAGATAAATATAAGTAATGAGCAATAAGTAATGAGTAATTTTGATAGGGTAGATTTTAATCAAATTTTCAGAGAAAGAACGAAAAACTTTTCTATTGCTGTCATTAGAACTCTTTCTTCATTACCTTATTCGGATGACATTTCAATAATAAGAAAACAAATTATAAGATCTTCAACTTCTGTGGCTGCAAATTATCGTGCTGTATCTAGAGCAAGATCGGAGAAAGAAAAATTTGCTAAAATATGCATCGTAGTCGAAGAAATTGATGAAACACAATTTTGGCTTGAAATTATTGAAGAATTAGAATATGTAAGTCCGGAAAAAATTTTACATTTAAAAACAGAATGTGAAGAACTTGTAAAAGTTATGACTACCTATAAGTTCAAGTTATCTCAAATTTAAATGGCATAATTTTTATTACTCATTGCTCATTATTTATCATTCATAATATATGCACGAACAGTTCAATTTTGCGATAGAAGTCCTTGGGACGATTGCCTTTTCCATGTCCGGAAGTTTTGCAGCGATGCAGAAACGGCTTGATCCGTTCGGAGTGCTTATTATTGCATTTGTAACTTCTGTAGGAGGAGGAACTGTAAGAGATCTGTTACTGGATATCCCTGTATTCTGGATGCATGATATCCTGATGTGTACCCTGATTCTGGTGACCAGTATTTTTTCCATGATATTCAAATCTCTTGAAAAGAATTTTAAAGTCACTTTATTTATCTTCGACAGCTTCGGGCTTGGATTATTTACCATTATCGGAGTTCAGAAAGGCTTAAATGCAGGTATTCATCCTATGATCTGTATTGCATTGGGAACTATCACAGGCTGTTTCGGAGGGATTATCCGGGATATATTACTCAATAGAATTCCATTAATTTTCAGAAAGGAAATTTATGCCACAGCATGTATCGTAGGCGGAGCAGTTTTTCTGTTGATGACCAAATATTCTGTACTATCTTATACTTTTGTACAGATTCTCACTATTCTACTTATTGTTGCCATACGGACGCTTGCCGTAAAATACCACTGGCAGATGCCCAAGTTTTATGGCTATGACCATAATAATTCGGAAATGTAATTTAAAAGTGATTACTGTCCGATAAAAAGTTTAAATATATTGCTACAGCAGATTCCAACGGGAACAAATCCGGCTCCAATAGGAGCTAACTGTTAATAGAATGTATTTGTTCTAAAATCATTACTCCGGAGGAGCGACCTGTTAATTATCTTTTAATTTAATCAGACACCAAGATTTAAAAATATTGAGTTACTTAAAAGAAACTTGTAATTCCAAGCATAAAAAAAGTCCTGAAAAATTCAGGACTTTTATATTATATATTAGTTTAACTAGAAGAATTTTCCTCTGTTTCTCATATTCGGGTTATGCATATGCTTCTGCATGGTTGGCATTTTCAACTGATCTTTCATCATTTTGATCTGATCCGTCATCATTCCTGCGCTGTCAAGTCTTTTTGCTTCTTCCAGCAACTTCTGACCTTCCTGTTTTCTACCTTTAGAAATAGCTGCTGCTGCAAGATTTAAAGTAGCCATTGCTCTGTCGTGTTTCATATTCAAACCGTACTCCAAAGCTTTCTTCATGAAAGGCTCTACTTTTGCAGGGTGATCCTGAGCCTGCGTCAGTCCTGATAAATAGTGAAAATATCCGTATTGAGTCTTATGAAGCTGTCCTTTATAATCTGTTATTTTAGATAACCATTCTCCTGCTTTTTCCATATTTTGTTTTCTCAATTGCCAGAATGCCAATAGGATATACTCGTTTTTGAAGAAAAGTAAGATGGGAAATGCAGCCAAAAGAAAAACAACAATACCCCATCCAAGATTTCTTGTGAAAATCATCATATAAAGTCCTAACAGGATAAGAACTGCTGCTACTGCAATTTTTATGTATTTATTCATTATTAAATTTTAGAAGTGCAAAGATAAATAAATTAGAGATTAGAAGCTAGAAGTTAGAGGCTAGAATTCCTATAACTATTCACTCTTAATTTTTTCAAACGTCTGGAAACAGAAATCATAGCCGTTCTTTTCATCTTTCTCATGGCAGATTTCGTTAGTCATTTTCCAGATTTTAGGATCTATTTTCGGAAAGAAAGTATCAGCCTGAAGGTCTGCTTTCACCAAAGTAACTTCCAATCTGTCCACAACATCCATAGTCTGCTCATAGATATTTCCGCCACCGATAACAAAAACTTCTTCATCAATCTTTTTAGCAAATTTCAATGCCTCTTTGATGCTTCCTACAATAAGAATTCCTTCCTCAAACCAGTCTTTTTTTCTTGACACAACAATGTTGGTACGGTTTGGAAGAGCTTTTCCAATACTTTCATAGGTCTTTCTCCCCATAATAACCGGATGCCCGGAAGTAATATCTTTAAAATGTTTCAAATCTTTGGGAAGATGCCAAAGCAACTGGTTTTCAAAACCAATTTCATTTTTCTCTCCCATTGCCACCACTATTGTTGTCATTCAAATAATTTTTTACAAAATTAGCACATAATTTGTATATTTGGTTAGCACAAAAAATTTAAAAAAATAAACTATGAAAAATAAAGGATGTCTGGGTGCAGGAACCATCGGTATTGCCCTCCTTATTATTGTTGCTGTTCTATTCTTCTGGGGAAAAAGCGGCTATAACAGTTTTGTCAACAAAGAACAGACTGTGAACGCAAAATGGTCTAATGTAGAGACCGTATATCAGAAAAGGGCGAACCTTATTCCTAACCTGGAAAGAACTGTAAAATCGTATTCAAAATTTGAGCAGGAAACTTTAACACAAGTTGTGGAAGCCCGTTCCAAAGCAACTTCCATCAATATTGATCCTACGAATATGACCGAAGCTGATCTGGCAAAATTCCAGGCAGCACAAGGAGAATTATCGGGTGCATTAAGCAGATTGATGGCTGTAGTAGAGTCTTATCCTAACCTGAAAGCAGATCAGCAGTATATCAACTTCCAAAGAGAATACACTGCCATCGAAAACAGTATCAGAACAGAAACAGTTTACTATAACGATGCTGCGAAGGATTACAATACTTCCATCAAGACTTTCCCGAATAATATTCTGGCGAATTTCACCAACTTCAAAGAAAAACCTTATTTCAAAGCTGATGCAGGCGCTCAGAAAGCTCCTGAAGTATTCAAATAATAATGGGTAATTTCCTAACAAATCAACAAATCGCTTCCCTTGTGGAAGCGATTCAGTCTGCGGAAGATCATTCTACGGGAGAGATCAGAGTGCATATTGATTCCAACACGGAAAACCGTGATGCAAAGACTGCATTTGAAGTTTTTAAAAAACTGGCTATGGATAAGACCGCTGACAGAAACGCAGTACTTTTCCATGTCAATTTTGAACAAAAATATCTTACCATCATTGGAGATATTGGAATTCATGAAAAAGTAAGACAGTCGTACTGGGATCATCTTCACGATTATATTACAGCTGAATTTGCCAAAGGAAATTATTATCAGGCCCTGAAAAGTGCCATCCTGGAAACAGGTCTTGAACTCAAAAAACATTTTCCTGTACAAGGAGAAAACCCAAACCAACTCCCAAATGAAATTACGTTCTCTTAAAATAGTATTTTCATTTTTACTACTCTGCTTTTACACTTTTGTATCAGCACAATATACCATTCCTGAAAAGCCAGCAGTGCTTTATCCTGTTTTTGATGAAGCCGGATTACTTTCCCAGCAGGAAAAAGATGCGCTTAATCATAAACTGATCAAGTTTGCAGATTCTACCTCAACGGAAATTGAAGTTGTCATCATCCGTTCTACTAAAGGAGAGGATGTGAATTTTCTTGCAACCATGTTTGGAGAGAAATGGAAAATCGGAAAAAAGGGTGTTGATAACGGAGTGGTTTTCCTGATTGCCACAGAAGACAGAACCATGTCTATCCAGCAGGGACGAGCCGTAGAACAATATCTTACCGCTTCAGTAGCAGGACAGATCTTAGATTACATCGTCACTCCAAATTTCAAGAAAGGACTTTGGTATGAAGGCATCAATGGTGGAACCTCAGCTATTATGGAGGCTGTTGAGGGAAAATTCAAACCTGTAGCCACAACAGCTCCTTCCGGTAATGGAAGTGCCTTTAAAGTTCTTATCATTGCTTTTATTATTTTCATCATCATTGCTATCCTTTTTGGAAACAGAGGTGGCGGACGTGGCGGAAATAATGACGACGATGATGATGTGATTATCACCAGAAGAGGACGCAGAAATTATCCTGGCGGTTTCTTCCCATTCCCGGGCAGCTTCGGAGGAGGAGGCTTTGGCGGAGGAAGTTCCGGCGGCGGCGGCGGATTCGGAGGCTTCGGCGGTGGCGGAAGTTTTGGAGGCGGTGGCGCATCCGGAGGTTGGTAAACTAACAAGTCAATTTAAAATTTATATAGAAATCAGATCGTGATGATCTGATTTTTTTATTTAAAAACCTAAAATAATACTGATTCTTTAACTTTTATTAATGTTAATTTGATATTTAGATAGTAAAAAATTAATAAAACCTCATAAAAACCACCTTTTATTCAATATTTTTTTCTTATATTTACTGAAAACAGGATTATGAAGAAGACGCTGGTAGTATTTGCACACCCTTATCTGGAGCACTCCAATTCGAATGTAGAGCTCATCAACTTCTACGTTCGACACCAGCATTATACCCTGAGAGATCTTTACGAAGAATATCCCGACTTTCATATTGCCGCTTTCCGGGAAAGGAAGCGTCTTAAAAATTACGAACGTTTTATCTTCCAGTTTCCCCTGATATGGTTCGGAATGCCACCTCTTCTCCGGTTATGGATTGATGAAGTTTTCGACAGAGACTGGCTGAAAGAAGGTGAACATAATCCTCTGGAAGGAAAAGAAGTCTATATTCTGGTAACCACAGGTGGAAAAGAAAGGTCTTTCAGCAAAACCGGTACTTACCAATATACCATAGATGAACTCATCAGCGGGCTTATTGTTTCATTAAAAGTTTTCAAAGCAGATATTAAGCATATCAAAATCGTATACGAAGCCAATAAGCTCTCTAAAAAAGAAATTATTTTACATAAAAAAGAATTTACAGAACTACTCAATCAATAGCATATGGAATCCAGCTTAGCGATGAACACATTAATTTTCCTCGGTGTAGCCATTATTATGGTTCCATTGGCCAGAAAATTAGGGTTGAGTTCTGTTATCGGTTATATTTTAGGAGGAATTATCATAGGTCCTTACGTCCTTAAACTTACAGGAAACAATGTCAATGATATTATGCATGCCAGCGAGTTTGGAGTGATTATGCTTTTGTTTTTGGTAGGTCTGGAACTGGAACCCCGGAAGTTCTGGGAAATGCGAAAGAAAATAATGGGTCTTGGACTGTCTCAGATGGCTCTTACCATTCTTCTGCTCTTTCTGGTATTCACAACCGTAGGCTGGAGAGTAGACAAAGCGATTGCTATTGCCATGTGTTTTGCCCTATCTTCTACTGCCATTGTTCTGCAGACTTTACAGGAAAAAAATAATCTCAAAACCACCGCGGGAGAAGCTTCATTTTCTACCCTGCTGTTTCAGGATATTTCGGTAATTCCTATTCTGGCCATATTGCCTATTCTGGCCAATTATAAAGCCAAGCATCATGACAATGAAATTCAGATTCTGATCCAGAAACTCCCGGAATGGCTTCAGGCCGGAACGGTTATTTTTGGGGTAGCATTGCTTATTTTGCTGGGTAGATATGTCTTTGTTCCTTTCCTTCGTTATGTTTCAAAATCGGGAATGTCAGAGTTATTGACTGCTTCTTCCTTATTTCTGGTGATTGGAGTTTCGGAACTGATGGTTGTTATTGGCCTTTCCCCTGCATTGGGAGCTTTCCTTGCGGGTGTAATGCTTGCCAACAGTGAATTCCGCCATGAGCTGGAAGCACAGATCGATCCTTTCAAAGGGCTGCTTTTAGCTGTTTTCTTCGTAAGTGTAGGATCTACCATCAATTTTAATATTATTCAGAAAGATCCATTATTTATCTTCAGTACTGTTTTTGCGGTACTGGCTGTAAAATTTGTGGTTTTATATACCATTGGAAAGTTTTTCAGGATAGATACTTCCCAAAGTCTTTTTTATGCCTTTGCCCTTTCTCAGGTAGGAGAATTTGCATTTGTACTGCTGAATTACGCATCAGATCTTTACCTTTTAGGTCCTGAAATGAATGCACAGATGATGGCTGTAACGGCAATTACCATGTGTATCACTCCTATTCTTCTGATCATCAATGACAAATTGATTACTCCAAAATTTATCAAAGAAATTCCCGAAGAAGAGCATGATTATAATATTCTTGACAGCAACGTTACTCAAAAGAAAATCATCATTGTAGGTTTTGGGCATTTCGGAAGTACGGTAGGACGCCTTTTAAAAGCCAATAAAATACCAGCTACCATTCTGGATCGTGATTCTGACCGTGTGAAACTGCTCAGAAGTTATGGTTTTAAAGTATATTATGGTGACGCAACGAGGATTCCTATTTTAAGAGCGGCAGGAATTGAAGAAGCTGAAATTCTGGTTTTATGTCTGGATGATCCGGATGATAACAAATTCATTGCAGAACTCGTCCGCGAACATTATCCTAATGTCAAAATTTTTGTAAGAGCCAAAAACAGGATTGATGCCTATGATTACCTGAACAGCGGAGTCAATCATATTTACCGTGAAACACTGGGAACAGCCGTGGATATGGCTGTGGATGTACTTCATGAAACCGGAATGAGGAAATATGCGGCAAGACGTCTTGGTCAAAGGTTTATGGCTATTGATAAAGCATCTGTACGGAAGCTGGCAAAAATGAAGGAAAATGATGATGATATTACCTTATTTACCACAAAAGAAATCCTCCAGCGTGAGGAGGAATTATTAGCATACGATAATCTTAATTTTGATAATAAAAACTGGGAAGGTTCCTCATCTACCGACGAAGAAGATGAGGAAGAATCCCAGGATTAGTTTATTGGATGTTTACGCTTCCACCGCTGCTTTCGTCTTTTATCACACTCTTAAGCTCTCCTTTTTTCGAGATATCCACACTTCCACCGGATGAAGCACCTGCTTTCACACTGGAAACAGCACTTATGTGAACACTTGCTCCACTGGAAGCGTCTGCTTCTACATCATCAGCAATAACTCCTTTTGCAGAAACACTGCTGCCTGAAGAAGCACTTACGTCTACCTTTTTTGCTTTACCGGAAAGATCCAGAGTTGATCCTGATGAAGATTCAATATCAAGGTTTACGGCCCATATTTTACCATCGAAGCTGCTGCTGCTGCTTACATTGATGTCCATATCATTAGCTTCGAGGTCTCCGGAAATACTTCCGGCACTTGATGCTTCGATATCTGTTTTCTCCTGAGTAAATTTATCTTTTATAATAATTCTCGCAGCTGAATCTGCAACAAGTTTGCTAAAATCTTTTGTATAAATTTTAGCTGTCACTTTGCTGATGTTCATCACTCTGATCCCTGGTTTATAATGAATGTGCAGTTTTCCGCCATCATTTTCTACCAGAATTTCATCAATGATACTTTGAGGAGCTGAGATTTCAACTTTCTCAGTTTCAGATTTTATAATTTCTGCTTCAATAGCTTGTGAAACCTGAATTTCATCGAAATCTCCGTTAAATTCCTTATGCTGTATCGGGCCGCTTTCTTTGCTCACTACTTTCTCTACCCAATTACTTCGGTCTCCGTCTCTGTCTCTGTTTCGGTTCTCATGTTTATCGTTACATGAGGCTAATGCCGCTAAGGCTGAAAAAATAAATAAAGTCCTTGTTTTCATGCTTATTCCTTTTGTTAATTATTTTTGTTGATTTCTTTAATTAAATGACAACTAATTTATAAAAAATATTACATTACATTTGAAAATACTGCAACTCTATGCAATACTGATTTTTTAGAAAAGACATTTCCGATTCATCGGTACTTAACCGATTCATTGTAAAACGCTGATACAATGGGTTACATAAATACGTTCGCCAAAATACATTCTATGATGCAAGTTTTTAATATCTTTATGCTTTAATAACAACTATATTTATGAAGAATATTTCATCGGTATTATTAATTTCTGCCTTGGCGTTCAATCAATCTTGTACTACAATGAAACAGACCGATATTCAACAGGAGCTACCTGCACCTGATCCCTCTTTAGCTTCAAATCCTTTTATGAAGAAGAGTAAGCTTCAATACGAAGCTCCGGAGTTTGACAAAATCAAAAACGAACACTTCAAACCTGCTTTTAACTATGGTTTAAAGCAACATGAAGCTGAAATTATAAAAATTGCCAACAATCCGGCTGCCCCTACTTTTGAAAATACCATCGTTGCATTGGAAAAAAGTGGTGAAGTACTGAGAAGAGCGCAAATTGTATTCTCAAACCTTACCAGCGCAAATACGAACCCTACTTTGCAGGCTTTGGATGAAGAATATGCACCTATTTTTGCTGCCCATTCTGATAAACTGTACCTGAATGAAAATCTTTTTAAAAGAATACAATCCATCAAAGAAGATGGTCTGGATTCTGAAAGCAAAAGACTTTTACAATATTATAAGCAGAATTTTGAAATTGCAGGAGCTAACCTTTCTGCAGCTGATAAAGAAAAATTAAAGCAACTCAATCAGGAACTGGCTTCTCTTTCTACTCAATATGCCAACAAATTACTGGAAGCAAGAAAGCAAGGTGGAGTTTTCTTCTCAGACGCCAAAGAACTTGATGGACTTTCTGCAGATGAAATTGCTGCCGCAGCAGCGGATGCTAAAACAGCAGGACAACCAGGGAAATATCTTCTGGCTTTACAGAATACAACACAGCAGCCTCTTTTACAAAATTTAAAAAACAGAGCTACCAGAGAAAAACTTTTCAAAGCTTCATGGACCAGAGCTGAGAAAGGAGATGCCAACGATACGAGATCAACCATCGAGCAGCTTGCTAAACTAAGATTGAAGAAAGCACAGATTTTAGGCAAGAAAAACTTTGCAGAATGGAAACTTCAGGATCAAATGGCAAAAACCCCTGAAGCGGCAACAAAACTTATGAACCAGATTGCTACTCCTGCAGTGGAAACAGCAAGACGTGAAGCAAAAGATATTCAGGATCTTATTGATCAGCAGAAAGGAGGTTTCAAAGTAGAACCTTGGGACTGGAATTTCTATGCTGAACAGGTAAGAAAAGCTAAGTTTGATCTTGATGAAAGTGAAATAAAACCATATTTTGAAATCACAACTGTGCTTGAAAAAGGAGTTTTCTTCGCTGCTGAAAAATTCTACGGACTAACTTTCAAAAAGAGAACAGATCTTCCGGTTTACCATCCTGATGTAGTAACCTATGAAGTTTTCGATCACGATGGAAAATCTATCGCCATCTATTATCTGGATTTCTATACAAGAGATTCTAAAAACGGTGGAGCATGGATGAGTAATTTTGTGGAGCAATCTTACTTATTAGGAACAAAACCTGTAATCGTGAACTGTTACAATTACCAGAAACCGGCTCCGGGGAAACCTTCATTAATTAGTTATGATGATGTATCAACCATCTTCCATGAATTTGGTCACTCTATTCACGGAATGTTTGCCAGCCAGAAATATCCTTCACTTTCAGGAACGAATGTACCGAGAGACTTCGTAGAATTCCCATCTCAGATCAATGAGCACTGGGCTTTAGATCCTGTTGTTCTGAAGAATTATGCTGTACATTATGAAACAAAACAGCCTATTCCACAGGCTTTGGTAGATAAGATCAAAAAAGCATCTACTTTCAATCAAGGCTATATGACTACAGAGTTGGTTTCTGCCGCTGAATTGGATATGGATTGGCATACAGTAAGCAATGACAGCCAGTTTATTCCTGTTCTGGATTTTGAAAAGCAGTCTCTAGCCAGCCATGGATTTAATCTGGCAACGGTTCCGCCAAGATATCACACGCCTTATTTTGCACACATCTGGGGAGGTGGATATTCTGCAGGATACTATGCGTATTTGTGGTCTGAAACATTGGATAATGATGCATGGGAATGGATCAGTAAGAACGGTGGTTTAACCAGAGAAAATGGTGACCGTTTCAGAAAATATATTCTTTCCGTAGGAAATTCTGTAGACCTGAACCAGGCATTCAGAGACTTCACCGGACATGATCCGGATATCAAACCTTTATTGAGAAACAGAGGGTTTATTAAATAAATCAAGGGAAGCATTCTTTAATTGGAGTGCTTCTTTTTTATACCTATCGGTGATAAATAAAATTTTCTATGTTTCGGCTAAAGCCGGTGGATTTTTGTTTATTGATTTTGAACGGGCTTCCTTCGTCTCCGCTCAGGATTATATCCCGTTTCTATTGAATATATAATAATTCAACATATTAATGCCATTATAGAATTCAAATAGGCAGAAGTCCTTTCTAATGAGATTCATTATTTTTGCATTCAAAATTTAAAATACGATATATGAACTGTCCATGCTGTTCAGGAAAATCCTACGAAGAATGCTGTAAACCTTATCATACAGGAGAAAAACATGCTCCTACGGCTGAAGCTCTGATGCGCTCAAGATTTTCTGCTTTTGCCATTCCGAATGGTGAATACCTGATGGAGACTACCCTTCCGGGAAAAAGAAAATACCATAATAAGAAAGATCTTCAGGAATGGGGAGAAATCAACCAATGGACAAAACTGGAAATCATCCGTACTCCAGCTTTAAATCATGTAGAATTTAAGGCTTATTATACAGATCAGGACGGGCATCCGCAAGTTCATCATGAGTTCTCTGTTTTTCAGAAAATGCATGAACGCTGGTATTATGTTTCCGGGGAGTTTTTGGATTAATAAATGGATTGAGGAGATATGATGTAAAGTGATGCTTTGCGTATAGAACCACCCCGTCAAAAATTCTTTGAATTTTCGCCACCCCTCCACTGGAGGGGAATGCCAAGCATTCAATACCTATTATAACCTTATCAATAAAAATGAGCCACAGATAATTCTGTGGCTCATTTTTTATCTCTAAAAAATATCCGAAATAACCGGACATTTTTTTATTTTTTAGTGAGCTTCGTTTCCGTCAATTCCATGAGCGTGACCATGCGCCAACTCTTCTTCTGTTGCAGGACGAGTGCTTAAAACTTCAACGTCGAAATCTAACACTTTTCCAGCCATTGGGTGGTTAAGGTCTGCTACTACAACTTCCGGAGTAATTTCTACTACAAAAGCCTGGAAGTTATTCCCCTGATTATCTGATAAAGGAAGAATAGCTCCTACTGGTGGAAGTCCTGATTCCTTGAACATTTCCACTGGTAACTGTGCAATAGCATCAGGCTGTCTTTCACCATAAGCTTCTTCAGGCTGAATTACAAAAGCCGCTTTATCTCCAGCTTTTAAACCTAAGATATTTTGTTCAAATTTCGGAATCATCATTCCCACACCATACAAAAATGTAAGTGGATTTTCTGTTGTTGTTTCTTCTACAAGAATCTTACTTCCGTCTGGTTCGATCGTATGAAGTATATACTTTACAGCTACAACGTGATTGTTTTCGATTGTCATATTTTTTCTTTTTTTCGTGATTTTCTTTCACGATTAATCATACAAATATACTATTTTTGAAATGATTCCGTGAGCCTGGAGGCTGGAGGTTGGAAGAAGGAAGCTATGAAAGGCATAAAGAAATGGAGATCTTCTTTTTACAGCCTTTATTTTTTTCTGCTTTCATCTCTTTTTTTCTGTCTCAGCATAAAGAGATACAGGCTCTCCACCTTTGTTCTGGCCCACGGTGTTTTCCGCAGAAATTTCAGGGAAGAACTTATGCTTGGGTTATCTGTAAAACATTTAATATTGATCTGTTCGCCCAGCCTTTCAAAACCTTGATAATATTCTACCAGTTCTTCCAGGATAGCATCAAGTCTTTTTCCGTGTAGAGGATCTTTGGATTGCTGTTCCATCTTTTTTTTGCAAAATTAATTGATTATAAGTTTATATGGAAATCTACACCTCTTCTTCCCTTTTTGTTTCTTATTTTTGAAGAAGCTATTTCTTATTCTTAAAAAATATGAGCAAAAACAACGAAGCGAACAGGAAAAAAAATAAAAAGAAAATTGATCAGAAAAAACGTAAAATACAGAATGCAGAAGCGGAAAGGAAAGCACGTTTAAAACAAATCCGGGAAGATTTCAAAGCAAGAGAAGCTGATGATAGCTTATAAATTGTTTTTATCTGAAATTAAAGGAAACCTTATTTTTAAAAATGAAGTATTCTCTATATTTACATTGTAATAGCTGCAAAATAATTCTCTGCAAAACAACTTGAAAATTACGCTGCATATACCCTTTTTAATTCTCAAATTTACATTATGAAAATCCTCCACACTGCCGACTGGCATTTGGGTAAACGCCTCGACCGCTTTTCTAGACTGGAAGAACAGGTTTTGGTGATGAATGAAATTGTTCAGATTGCTGATGAACAAAACGTTGATTTAGTTCTCATTGCCGGAGATCTATTCGATAATTTTAATCCAAGTGTAGAGGCTGCTGAACTTTTTTATAAAACATTAAAACGTTTATCATTGAATGGTAAGCGCCCTGTGATTGCTATTTCAGGGAATCACGATTCTCCCAGTTTAATTAATGCTCCCGATCCCTTGGCAAGGGAATGCGGGATTATTTTAATAGGCCATCCTAAAGCTGAAATAGCACCTTTTGGTACAGAACATTTTAAGATTACCCATTCAAAAGAAGGTTTTATCGAGCTGAAAATTGGTGGGATCAACTTTCCTGTAAGAATTCTTCACACTCCTTTCGCAAATGAGATCCGATTAAAGGAATACTTTGGAGAAAATAAGGAAGAAGAAATCAACAAAGTCCTTTCTCAGACCTGGAAAAACCTTGCGGATCAGTTTTGTGATGATTCCGGGGTGAATCTTCTGACAGCTCATTTATACATGAATAAAAGAGGTGCAGAAGTGTTGGAAGAACCCGAAGGAGAAAAACCAATTAAGATAGGCAATGCAGATCTGATTTTTTCAGACAGCATTCCTGAGCAAATTCAGTATACAGCACTCGGTCACCTTCATGGTTTCCAGAATATAGGAACGAAGGAGAAACCGGTTATTTATTCATCTTCTCCTCTGTGCTATAGTTTCAGTGAAGCGGGACAAACGAAGTATGTTTCCATTATTGACGCAGAACCTGGAAAAACAGTTTCCTACGAAAAGAAACTTTTGAAAAGCGGCAGAGCTTTAGTCCGAAAAACATTTACCGCCATTGATGCTGCTGTTCAGTGGCTGGGAGAAAATCCAAACACATTTATTGAACTTACGCTGGAAAGTGAGACTTTTTTAACGGCAGATGAAAGGAGATTAATCTATCAGTCTCACAACGGAATTGTTCACCTTATCCCCAAAGTAAAAAATCTGGAATTGTCAGAAGATTCAAACCATGAAATCAATTTAAGTCAGGATATTGATATTTTATTCAAAGATTATTTTAAATCCAAAAATGGCGGGCAGGAAGCCAATGAAGAACTGATGAATCTGTTTAACGAAATTTTAAATGCATAAGCCATGATCCCTGTTCAATTAACTATCGAAGGTCTTTACTCATACCAGGAACGCCAGACGATTGATTTCAGAAATCTTACTGAAGCCGGACTGTTTGGGATTTTCGGAGCGGTAGGTTCCGGAAAATCATCGGTTCTTGAGGCCATTTCGTTTGCTTTATATGGAGAAACGGAGCGTCTGAACATGCGTGATAAGAGGGCTTATAACATGATGAATTTAAAATCAAACAGTTCTTATATAGAATTTGATTTTGTGAATTATGAGAATAAATTGTTTCGTGCTACCCGTGATTTTAAAAGAAATTCCAAAAAATTCGAAGAGGTAAAACCTAATGCCGTTACTTTTTATGAGAACATCAATGGGAAATGGATTCCTTTAGATCACTCAAATGCGGAAGCTGTTATTGGATTAAGTTATTCCAACTTCAAAAGAACTATCATTATTCCGCAGGGACAGTTCAAAGAATTCCTTGAATTGGGTGCCGCAGAGAGAACGAATATGATGAAGGAGATCTTCAATCTTCAAAAATTTGACCTCCAGAACAATGTTTCTGCACTTAATGTAAGGAACCGATCTGAACTGGATCAGCTGGAAGGGCAATTGAAAGGTTTTGAAGAAATCAACCAAGAGAAAATCCAGATCCAAAAAGAGCAGCTTGCAGAGGAACAGAAAAAGCTCTCAGAATCCAATGAAAAACTGGAAAAAATTTCCCAGACTTATCAGCAGCTGAAAAACTTAAAAATTGACTTCCACAGTTTACAACAGAATAAAGAAAAATTCAATAAACTCTCAGAAGAAAAGTCTCCAATGGATGCTTTGGAAGCACAGGCAGAATTATACGACCGTATTTTCAGGCTCTTCAATCCATTGATCATTGAGAAAAATAAGCTTTCAAAAGAGATTTCAGACAAGCGGAATGAGAAAGAGCAACAGATCAAAATCCAGCAGGAAACTGAAAAGGCTTTTACTATCATCAAAGAACAACTTACTGCTCTTGAACCAAAGTTTAAGGCATTGGAGCAGTCCAGAATTCAGGAAAATGATTTGAATCTTATCATTCAGATCCTGAAATTTTCTGAGGAGATCAAAGTTCTGAATGAAAGAACTCAAAAAGGTTCTGAAAAAGTAAAAGAAGTAGATGTTCATAAAGAGAAAATTCAAAAAACCATTGATGAACTTTCTACACAGGTTAAAACCTTAAAGGAACAGAAACTTGACTCTGCCCTGCTTTCTGAAGTGGGCAACTGGTTTATTCAACACAAGAATTTAAAAAAATCCCTGCAGGAGCAAACTGAAAAGATTGGGAAACATCAAAAGCAGATCGGAGAAATTACAGAAGAATTAAAGCCTTTTGCTTATACCGAAAATTATAAAGAAGATTTCAGAATCAGAAAAGAAACCTTAGAAACTCAAAAAAAGGAACTTTCCCAGAAACTGGATCAACTCAAAATTCAAAAAGAACTTTCCCGCTTTGCCAATGAACTTCATGATGGTGAAAATTGCCCTCTTTGCGGCTCTAAAGAGCATCCGCATATTGTGGAATTTCATGATGTGAATGCTGAGTTGAAGGAAATTCAGGAGAAAATAGCATCGCTTGAACAGGAAGGAACAGGACTTCAAAAGCAGGAGGCTGAAATTGACAAGATTCTTGACCGCAAAAAGATCTTTGAGGAACAGCTTATTTCAGAACAAATAATCGTTCTTCAGATTCAAAAAGATCTTGAAAATCATATTCTGAATTTTACGTGGAAAACATTTTCTCCTGATCAGGAAGAAGAGTTTGAGAAAAAACGTTCAGATTCATTCACTTTAGAAAAAAAGATTGAGGAAACAGAACGGAATATTGCTTTGGAGAGAGAAGCTCTTGAAAGAGAAATTAAAACGCTGGAAAAGTATAAGACTGCTCTGGAAGCTTTCCGTTTAGAAGAAGTTTCGAAGCAGGAACAGATCAATATCAGCCGGTCTGGTCTTAAAATCCTGGACTGGAATCTGTATGTCCAAAAGGAAAAATCTGAGATTGAAGAAATTTATCAAAAGCTGGTACAATCCAACAAGGAAACTGAAGAAAATTACCAGAAAGCTTTACAGCAGGAAAAAATCCTTTCTCCAAAACTGGCAGAGCAAAAAGCCATTGTCAGCCAGTCTGAAAAACAGATTACAGAACTTGAAAAAGAAATTTCAAGCAATGAAGCAGCTATTGTCAAAGCGTTGACAAATCAAAACTTCACAGAATTTAAAGAGGTTGAGCATATTTTACTTCAGGAAATTGATGTTCAGATGGTAAGGGCTAAAGTTCAGCATTTCAAAGTTGAATTTGAAGCTTTAAAGAAATTCATTGGAGAGCTGGAATTAAAGCTGAAGGGACTTTCATTCGATAATGAACAGTTTTCTCTGGCTGAAAAGCAATTTAATGAAGCACAAACCGAGCAAAAGCAGATCAGTGATTCTGTAGTCACAAAAACTGCAGAAATAGACCGTCTGGAAAAGGAATTTGTAAAAAAAGACGAACTTCTGAAAGAACTGGCAAAGCTTCAGAAACGTTCCGAAAATTTAAAAATCATGATGAACCTGTTTAAAGGAGCAGGCTTTGTACAATATGTTTCATCTATTTATCTGAGACAGCTGTGTGATCATGCCAATGTACGCTTTCACCGCATGACGAGAAACCAGCTGAGTCTTCAGCTTAATGAAAATAACGATTTTGAAATCATCGATTACCTCAACGAAGGAAAAAGCAGAAGTGTAAAAACGCTTTCCGGAGGACAGGCATTTCAGGTATCTTTAAGTCTGGCTCTGGCTCTGGCAGAAAGTGTTCAGGCCAATGCACAGGCTGATAAGAATTTCTTCTTTATTGATGAAGGTTTCGGAACACAGGATACGGAATCTGTGAATATCGTATTTGAAACGCTCACCAATCTGATGAAAGAAAACAGAATTGTGGGAATTATTTCGCACGTGGAAGAACTGAAAGAGAAAATTCCTACGGCACTCAATATTATTAAAGACGAAGAAAGAGGAAGTATCATTGAAATGATTTAGTTCAGTATATTTTAAATAACAAAAGCCACAAAAGATTTGTTCTTTTGTGGCTTTTGCACCTCATAAACTTCCCTGTTACAGTCCTTTTATAACAGGCTTCACTTCATTTCCAAACAATTCTATAGACTTCATCATTACATCATGGGCAGGATCTCCCACATCCATGTGCCCGATAAATCTTGTAATCCCGAAAATCTCCTTCATATAAGCAATCTTTTCTGCTACTTCAGCCGGACTGCCGATGAATAACGCACCGTCCTTGCTTCTTCCACCCTCATACTGTGCTTTTGTGTAAGGCGCCCATCCTCTGGAAGCTCCTATCCTATCCATCTGAGATTTATAATTATGGAAATACCCATCTACCACTTTTTGGTCATCACTCACAAAAGTATGGGAGTGGATTGCAATCTGCATTTTCGAAACATCATGTCCTGCTTTTTGGTATTCCTGTTTATAGAATTCGATCAGATTTCTAAACTGGATTGGCATTCCTCCAATAATGGCTACCACTAAAGGCATTCCAAGCTGGGCTGCACTTAAAACAGACTGAGGAGTTCCTCCAACCGCTCTCCAGATGGAAAGTTTTCCATCATTTTTTGCTCTTGGATATACGGTTTGATTCTGCATCGGAGCACGAAGTTTTCCCGACCAGCTAACATTTTCCTCAGAATTGATTTTCAGTAATAATTCTAATTTTTCGTCAAACAGCTGTTCATAATCATTCAATGAGTAACCATACAATGGAAATGACTCAATGAAGCTTCCACGTCCTACAAATATCTCTGCTCTTCCGTCTGAAATCAAGTCCAGCGTTGAAAAATCTTCATATACTTTTACCGGCTCTGAAGAACTTAAAACAGTCACTCCACTCGCCAGTTTTATATTTTTGGTAATACTTGCTGCTGCTGCCAGTACTATTTCCGGTGAGGAAACAGCATAATCCGGACGGTGGTGCTCTCCCATTGCGAAAACATCAATTCCCACCTCATCCATTAATTTTACCTGATCCAGTATTTCACGGATCTTTATTCCTGCATCTCTATATTTTCCGGTAGACTGGTCTAAAGCCAGATCCCCAAACATTCCTATTCCTAATTCCATATTGTTGATTTTAGTAATACAAAATTACCACTATGAAATATCAAAAACATTGATGTTTGTTAAGATCGGAAGGGCTATTGAATACTGATGATTTTTTTGTTGGAAAACGCAAGGGCGCAAGGATTTTTATCTTTATACTGTTTTAAGGCGCAAGAAAATCAAAGATTTTCAGCAAATATTTATGTGTATAATGTATATAGTATTAGAACTCTACAATTTTATCGCAGATAAAATCCTTGCTCCCCATAATATGAAGTATTCAATAATCTTGCGTCTTTGCGTTTTCAAAAGATCCTAATCCTTTTTAGCGAAACAAAAAATCCAGCCTAAAGCGAGACTGGATTGTATTATTATTTCTTCAGATACAGATCAAAATAATCTGTAATTTTCTGCATCAGGTGAACTCTGTCTTTCCCAATCACATTATGTGGATGTCCCGGATACGTAAAGTAATCTAACTGAACTCCGTTATCCACAGCTGATTTGATGAATTTAATAGAATGCTGCCATACGACTACATCATCCTGAGCTCCGTGGATCATCAGTAATTTTCCTTTCAGGTTCTGTACTTTATCCAGAAGATTAGCTGTTGCATATCCCTGTGGGTTTTCCTGCGGAGTATCCATATATCTTTCTCCGTACATGATCTCGTACATGCTCCAGTCGATTACAGGTCCTCCTGCTACTCCTACTTTGAATACATCCGGCTTGCGAAGCATGAAACTTGTCGTCATAAATCCTCCGAAGCTCCATCCATGAATTCCCATTTTGTCTCCATCTACATAAGGAAGAGATTTTAAGTACTCTACTCCTTTCATCTGGTCATTCATTTCTGTTGTTCCCAGATTTCTGAATACAGCCTGCTCAAACTTCATTCCACGGTTGGAAGAGCCTCTTCCGTCCATGGTAAAGATAATGTATCCGTTCTGAGCCATATATTCATACCAAAGGTTTCCTGAAGCCGGGAAGCTGTTGGTAATCAGCTGTAAGTGCGGCCCGTTGTACAGATAAACAATAGTCGGATATTTTTTGTTCGGATCAAAGTTGGTTGGAAGGATAATCTTTCCATACAAAGGAGTTCCGTCATCTGCTTTTAAAGTTACGTTTTTAATTTCCGGTCTCTGATAATTCTTTAATGGATTCTCAGAAGTAAGGATATTGGTAGTTTTTAAGTTCGCTGTATTGATAATATTGGCAACTCTCGGTGAATTGGCATTACTGTAAGCATCATACAGATAATTTCCATCGCTGCTCAATGTACCTGCATGCATCCCTTCTCCACTGTCCAGCCTTTGCATCTTAAAATTAGTCCAGTTAATTTTATACAAATGTCTTTCCAAAGGAGTCTCTTTTGTTGATGTAAAATAGATTTCCTTTTTCTTTTCATTGAACCCTAAAATATCGGTTACCAGCCAGTCTCCTTTTGTGATTTGAGATACCAGTCCTTTTTCAAGGCTGTAGTGGAACAGGTGGTTGTATCCTGTTCTCTGGCTCTGCCAAATGAAGTCGGTGTTAGAATTCGGGAAGAAAGTAAGCGGATGCTGTGGCTCAACATATTTGCTGTCTGTTTCTTCAAATAAAGTTTTCACCAATTCTCCAGTTGCAGCATCATATTGATTCATTTTCATATGATTCTGGCCTCTGTTCAGAACAGCCACAAAGATGTATTTTGAATCCGGACTCCAGGTAACTGCTGTTAGATATTGGTCTTTTTCGCCCTCCACTTTTAAGAAAGTCGTAGCTTGAGTTTTAATATTGAACACCCCTAATGTCACCTGGTGAGAAGTCTGACCCGCCATTGGATATTTAATATTGTGATTGACAGCTGGAGTTACAGACCAATCGATGATCGGATAATCTGCAACCATGCTCTGATCCATTTTATAGAAAGCTACACTCTCAGAGTTTGGCGCAGGGAAAATTCCGGTATCAATTCCGAATTCATTTCTGTGAACAGCCTGTCCGCTAATGATATTTTCATTGCTCTCGTTGGTTACAGCAATGGTTTTCCCGTTTCTGTTGACAAATAAATTATTCTTTGTTGTGAAAGCAAAAGTCTGACCGTCACCAAACATTTTCACGTTCGCCGCATCCTGATCAATGGTAGCTGCGCTTTTTACTTTCCAGTCGTTTCCTGATTTTTCGATCCACAACATTTTACCTTCTGTAGTAAAATATCCTTTAGAATTCCCTGTAAATTTGATAGGAGGAACCGCTTTAAATTTTTCATTAGAAAGGTTTCTGTTCATTTGGCTCAATGAGATCAGAGTATCCTGTTTGTTGGTCTTCAAATCTGTAATCAGATAACCGCCTTTCACTGCCTGGATATAAGATTTTCCGTCTGCAGCCCAGGAAAACTGGGAGATATTTTTCACAGCAAGGTTGGTTCTCATTCCATTTACAGCCTCCGCCATGGTAAACTTCTGGCTCTGGGCGAATGCTGAACTGCCTAAAACCAGCATCAATAAAGAAAATTTATGTAATTTCATTGTATAAAATTGAATCCTCCAAAAATAAGAAATAAAAACCATTCGTTAAGAAACGTTAAATTAAAACATTCATAAAATGGAATTCATGCATTCAAAGGAATTATTTCTTAACTTGATAGTAGAATTTTTAAAGGAATTAGGATAGGTGAATTGTGAACAGTCAATCCGCTGCGCTTGTCAATTTGTTGAAATAAATTCACCATTCACTTGCGGAGCAAAATTGACCCTTGACAAAAAAATCTCATTTCTTATCCTATATCAATGACTCATATAGGTACGGTGTCCTAAATTTGCATCATTAATAACAAACAAAAAATACAAAATACAATGGCAACAAAATGGATTTTAGACCCTACGCATAGTGAAATTACTTTCAAAGTAAAACACATGATGATCTCTAACGTAAAAGGAAGCTTCAGAACTTTCACTGCTGAAATTGAATCTGAAGATGAATTCTTTGCAAATGCAAAAACTACTGCTACCATTCAGACAGATTCTGTATTCACCAACAATACAGACAGAGATAACCACTTAAAGTCTGCAGAGTTCTTCAATGCTGAAGTACATCCTACCATCACTTTTGAATCTCAGGCATTAAATAATTCTATTGTTGGAAATCTTACCATCAACGGAATCACAAAACCTGTAAATCTTGATGTAGACTTCGGAGGAATCAACGTAGACCCATGGGGAAATACAAAAGCAGGTTTCTCTTTTGAAGGAAAAATCAGTAGAAAAGACTTCGGATTAAACTGGAATGCCGCTCTTGAAGCAGGAGGTGTAATGGTAAGTGACGATGTAAAAGTAGCTGGTGAATTACAGTTTGTAAAACAGGCATAGTAAATTAATATATAGGATAAAAGGTTCGGGGATTTTTCTAAAAGCCTTGAACCTTTTGTTTTTTTTATAATCTTATATTTATGAACCTCAACGATCTTCAAAACATAAGCAACGGTTTTAAAAGCACACAGAGAATGCCTGTTTTATTTCTTGGACATGGTTCACCAATGAATGCCATTGAAGAGAATCAGTTTGTACAAGGATTCCGGAAAGCTGCTTCAGAAATTCCAAAGCCTAATGCAATTCTTTGTATTTCTGCCCACTGGTATACAGACGGAACTTTTGTAACCGCTATGGATATGCCGAAAACCATCCATGATTTTTATGGTTTTCCAAAAGCCCTTTTTGATGTGCAGTATCCTGCTCCCGGAAGTCCGGAACTGGCGAGAGAAACTGCAGAATTACTTCTTCCTGTAGATGTGGAAGAAGACCACAGCTGGGGACTGGATCATGGGGCATGGTCAGTTATCAAACATATGTATCCTGATGCGGATATTCCGGTGATTCAGCTGAGCATCGATCATACAAAACCTCCACAGTATCATTACGATCTTGCCAAAAGACTGAACAAACTTCGTGAAAAAGGTATTCTTATTATCGGAAGCGGAAATATTGTTCATAACCTTCGCCTTATCGACTGGAAAAATATAAATACAGTGGGAGCCGGCTGGGACTGGGCTGTGGAAGCCCGTGAAAAAACCAACAACTGGTTACTTGACGGCAACTTTCAGAATATCATCGATTACCAGAAACAAGGAACTTTCTTACAATATGCTGTTCCTACGCCTGATCATTATCTTCCTTTATTGTATACTTTAGGGCTGAAAGATCAGTCTGAAGAGCTTAATTTATTCAATGACGAACTTATTGGTGGATCATTGAGTATGACAAGTGTAAGGATAGGATAATCTATATTAAAATAAAAAAGGAAATACCTCAGCTGAGATATTTCCTTTTCTTTTTTATGGAATTATTATTTATTGTACCGCTTTCAGAACATTGATGTTTCCGTAGCCGTAGCTTGAATTTACATTGGGATAATAGGTAGCAGACTGTCTCATTTTATTCAGTACCTGATCTCTTGTCCATGATGGATTTTTAGCCCAAACCAACGCTGCAATTCCTGCTGTAGCTGCTGTAGCCACTGAAGAACCACCCACATAATCTGCCTGGCCGTTGTAATAACTCAATACAGGCACTGTATTTCCTGAAGGCCTCTCCATCTGGAAAGTAAAGTCGATCTGGCTGCCCGAGTGGCACACATCACATTTCTGATTGGAAGTATTTTCTTTTACTCCTGTTATCGCCTGAGTTTCTGACATTGATGCAGGGAAAATGACTCCGACAAAACTCGTAAAACTGGTTGAAGTACCTCCGGCACAGAAGATCAGTTTTCCTTTAGAATAAGCATATTTAACCCCATCTTCAATTTTTCCGACAGAGAAAATATGTCCCATCGACATAGAGATGATTTTTACACTGGTATTGTTACCCAATTCTGTGAAAGCCGTTTTTACAGCTGTCTGTTCACTGGAAGTTTCAAGAACAACATTTTCTGCAGCTCTGTAGGCAATAAGATTGGCATTATAAGCTACTCCTACAGGTAATCCTGCATTATTTCTCGGAGCTGCCATTACGGAAGCCATTTTCGTTCCATGCCCACACTGGTCTCCGGATCCGTCTGAATTATACACTCCGTATTTGCTGATCGTTCTTCCTGAAGAAGCTCCATTATTAAAACTTCCTCCCAGTAAAGTCTGTTCCGGTGAAACTCCTGTATCAATAAGTCCTATGGTAACACCTGCTCCTGTGCTGTAGCTCCATGCATCAGGAATATTGTGTTTAGCAAAAGCCCAAGGTATTTTTGCACTTGGCGTTGTTGAAGTATAGTCTGCAGTACTTAAAGTAGATGATGAGAACCCACATCCCGAAGAACCACTTCCTGAAGATTTTGCCGCTGCATTATATTGAGCTTCAAATTCAAAATAATGATAATCTGCCGGTTCTACATATCGGATGTTTTTCATTTGTCGGAGAGCGGAAACAGTTTCCTCATTTTCAATCACAACATCCATCTGATTAAGATATTGATCTGAAAGAAGAAGGAAATTTCTTTCGTCTTTTCCTTCATATTTTTTGATTACAGAGAGAACTTCTTTCTCCATATCAGCATTGTTGGGAGACTTACTTCTGTCAAAATCATCTTTAGAAGCTCCGAAACCGATAGAGACCATTTTATTTCCACGGAAAATAGCACTCCATACGAAATGATCGGATTCATTTTTCCAATTGAAAGTTCCGTCTGTTTTAATCGCCTGATTGATCCTTTCGTTGATTTGTTTTGCTGTCAACGGATCTTTCTGGGACATTTCTGTTTTTACATTTTCGTTCTGGAGATCTTCTCTGGAGCACGAGTTTAAGGCAAAAAATATTGCCAGTAGGAATACAGTTTTTTTCATATGTTATAATTTTGGATGAGGCTACAATATAACACTTTAACGGGAATTAAAAATTGAAAAAAAATGAATTTAGCATTACATAAATATTAAATTACAATACTTTTCTGTAGCACACACTTTGCTCTATCCCAGCGTATTGTCCATAATTGGGTATTTGATAAAAACCACTTTTTTCATAAACCGAGATGGCACTTTTCAAATCCCGGGAAGTTTCTAATACGGCATTTGTAAAGTTCAATTCTGTTGCCCAGCTCTCAAGTTCTTTTACAATGGTAGAACCTAGTCCTTTCTTTCTGAATTCCGGATGGGTAAACATTCTTTTTATTTCTACGGTATCTTCTGAAAACGGTTTGAATGCTCCACACGCAGCAGGTATATCATCTATATAAGCTACGACACAGTTTTTAATAGTATCTATTGTATTGAACTGAGCAAAGAAATCATCATTTTCACCATTATGTTCAGACAAAGTGGCATCGAGGAGTTTTACAAGGTTCTGAAAATCTTTATGAGTAGAATCTGTTCTGAGGATGTACATTTTTATTTGATTAAAAGATTAATACTGATAGAATCAAACCTATTAGGTTTAAACCCAGCCATTATTTAGTAGAAAACAAAAAAGCTCCCTTTCGGAAGCCTTCATTTTATTTAGATTAGTTGACAACAAATTTTCTTTCGTTAATTAACTCAGCAATCGCCAGCATATCTTTACCGATCAGCCTGTCGTCTTCAAGCTTGGCAACTTTAGAACGAAGAATAGCAAAGTTTTCTTCAATCACTTTAGAGCATTTCGCAGGTCTTCTGAATTCAAGTCCCTGAGCTGCAAACATCAACTCAACAGACAGAATATTCACAAGATTCCCAAGAACCTGATTGAATTTTCTTCCTGAAATACTTCCCATAGAAACATGATCTTCCTGACCTAAACTTGTTGGAATAGAATCTGCCGATGCAGGGAAGCATAATGTTTTGTTCTCTGTAACCAACGCTGCTGAGGTATATTGAGGGATCATAAATCCGGAATTCAATCCTGAGCTTTCCGTTAATAATCTCGGAAGTCCATATTTTCCTTCTAATAATAAGTAGCTTCTTCTGTCTGAAATATTCCCCAGTTCGGCTGCAGCTAATGTAGCATAATCTAAAGGCAACGCCATTAGCTGTCCGTGGAAGTTTCCACCTGAAATAGATTCTTCGGCGCTTAGGACAATCGGGTTATCTGTTACAGAGTTCAATTCTGTTTCTGCCATTCCTTTAAGGTGCTCAAAAGCATTTCTGCTGGCTCCATGAACCTGTGGTACACATCTCATAGAATAAGGATCCTGAACTCTCTCACAATCTTCATGAGCTTTCATATTTTCTGATCCCTTTAAAAACTTAAGCATTCTTGCCGCCACTTTTTTACTGCCTTCAAAAGGTCTGATCTCGTGAAGTTCTTTTTTAAATGGGCTTTCTGAACCTCTGTACGCTTCGAGACTCATTGCAGCTGTCATATCAGCAAGGTCTAATAAGTATTCAAATTTTTCAAGTCCTTTGATGGCGTGAGCAAGGATAAACTGCGTACCGTTGATCAATCCCAATCCTTCTTTTGGACCTAAAGCTAAGGGTTCAAGGTCATGCTTTTTCAAAACATCCAAGGTATCAGAAACCTGATCTCCTTCCCAAACTTGTCCTAAACCAAGTAAAGGCAGTACAAGATGTGCTAATGGGGCAAGGTCTCCTGAGGCTCCTACAGATCCTTGTTCAGGAACTACCGGAATGATATCTTTCTCAAGCATCAGAATCATTCTTTCAATAACTTCCAGAGAAACTCCTGAAAATCCTTTCGATAGCGCATGTACTTTAGCAATCATCATGATCTTGGAAAGCTCTTTATCAATAGGCTTTCCTACTCCCACCGCATGAGAAATGATAAGGTTATATTGTAACTGGGCGGTTTCGTCCGCTGAAATTTTAGTATCACACAATGGTCCGAATCCTGTATTGATTCCATATACGCATCTGTCTGACTCTACTATTTTCTGTACGTTTTTCTGAGATTTTAAAATTTGTTCTTTTGCTGCTTTGTTTAGCTTGGCTTTATTAGGTTTTTTACATATTTCCAGAACATCATGGAAAGTAAAAACATCTACTCCGTATATCATTTCTAAAAAATTTCCTTAAAATTACGCATTTAACAATAATTGGAAAAGCTAAATTTCAATCTTCTATATTTTTATAAAACAAGCGAAATAATTTACTACTTTTAGCCCCGAAAATTAAAAACAATAATACATGAGACTGAAAACTCTACTCCTTGCTGTATGTGCAGCAAGCACCACTGCTTTCGCGCAGAAAGTAAAATACTCTAAAGAGGATATCAAAAAAATGGAAACTTACCTTTTTAATGAAGGTTTTAATACGCCATCTCCCAGAAAAACATCTACCATTATCTTAAAAGACGGAACTACCTACAAAGGTTTCTGTAATAAGATTGAAACCAAAAAAGGGCAGATCTACGAAGTTGCTATCAAAGACAGTATCACCAAAAAGAATGCTACTTTCAATGCCGATCAGATCAATGAGATGTATGTGTATCCAAGCAATGCAGAGAAGATTGCCAAAGTGGCAAAATACATGGGGAATATCAGAAACTTCGGAACTAAGAAGTTAACGAAAAACACCAACAATGACAGGATATATTTTATCAACCAGACTGTCTCTCTAAAGAACAAAAAAGATGATAAGGAATTTCTGATGCAGGTGATCAATCCAGGTTTTGATGATATTATTTCAGTATACCACGATCCCAGAGCCAAAGAGACAACAGGTTTTTCTGTAATGGGCTCTCCACAGCTTGGAGGCGGTGTTATCAAATCTTACTATGTAAAAAAGGGCAATAAGGTAATGTGGCTTCATAAAGATGACTTTGAAGACAATTATGATTTTCTTTTTGGAGATAATCAGGATTTCATGAAAAAATATCCTAAGAACTCTGTAGAATGGGATTATTTCAGTTTTCTTGTAAGCGAATATACTGCAATGACAAACGGATAAAATATTTTGAACCCTAAAATAAAACCTGTAGAACCATCTGCAGGTTTTTCTTTTTTAGATAGCGAAAGTTTCCTTAATTTTGTTATATGAATCCTTCTTTAGAACTACAGCTCAAAACCTTACCATCCGAACCCGGCGTTTATCGTTATTATGATAAAAACGAACAGCTTTTGTATGTTGGAAAGGCTAAAAATCTTAAAAAGAGGGTTCTATCCTATTTCAACAAAAACCTTTCCGGATACAGAATCAAAATAATGGTCAGCAAAATCCAGCGACTGGAAACGACAATTGTAAACAGTGAGTATGATGCTTTATTATTAGAAAATAATCTGATTAAGGAATATCAGCCCTTTTATAATGTGATGTTGAAGGATGACAAAACCTATCCGTGGATCTGCATCAAAAATGAAGATTTTCCCAGAATTTTCCTGACCAGAAATATGATTAAAGACGGATCAGAATATTACGGTCCATATGCAAAAGTACGTCCTGCAAAGATTTTGCTGGATACCATAAAACATATTTATAAACTCAGAACCTGCAACCTTAATCTTTCTCCCTCCAAAATTGCGGATGGAAAATATAAGGTCTGCCTGGAATACCATATCAAAAACTGTGAAGGCCCCTGTGAAGATCTTGAGAGTAAGGAAGATTATGACGAAAAAATAGAAGCTATCCGCGGAATTATTAAAGGGGATTTCCGGAAAGCAAAAGATTATCTGGTAAATCAGATGATGAAACTTGCTTCCAACCTGAAGTTTGAAGAGGCTCAGATCATTAAGGAAAGACTGGATATTCTTGAAGATTACCAGGCTAAAAACACGGTGGTTAACCCCAATATTGATGATGTGGATGTTTTCGGAATGACAAGTGATGAAACCGCAGCCTATGTGAATTTCTTTAAAATCAGAAACGGAAATATTATCCAGAGTTTTACTACTGAGATCAAAAAGATTCTTGAAGAAACCGATGAAGATATTATGGAAGAAGCTTTGATAGAGATTCGTCAGAAGTTTTCTTCAGATTCCAAGGAAGTTCTTTTACCTTTTCATCTTTCTGTAGAAATTCCCAATGTAAAACTGATTGTTCCTAAGGTAGGCGACAAAAAAAGAATCGTAGAGCTTTCTGAAAAGAATGCTAAGGAATACCGTCTTGAAAAGCTGAAGCAGGTTCAGATTGTAGATCCTGAGAGACATACGAACAGAATCATGGCCGAAATGCAGAAACTGTTGAGAATGCCTGTGGAGCCAAGACATATTGAAGGGTTTGATAACTCCAATATTCAGGGAACGAATCCTGTGTCTGCATGTGTTGTCTTCAAAGATGGAAAACCGAGCAAAGCAGATTACAGAATTTTCCATCCTAAGACCGTAGAAGGTCCCAACGATTTTGCCACGATGGAAGAGGTCATCTACCGCCGTTACAAAAGAATGCTTGATGAGGGAGAAAGTCTTCCCCAGCTGATTCTGATAGATGGAGGAAAAGGACAGCTTTCTTCTGCTGTAAAAAGTCTCAGGTTATTGGGACTTTACGGAAAAATTACCATTGTAGGAATCGCCAAGAGGCTGGAAGAAATATTCTTTCCTGAAGATCCTATTCCTTTATATCTGGACAAAAAATCTGAAACATTGAAAATCCTTCAGCGTGTACGTGACGAGGCTCACCGGTTTGGGGTAAAACATCACAGAACGAGAAGAAAAAACTCTACGATAAAGTCTGAGCTGGAAGAAATTCCTGGTGTGGGAGAAAAAACTATTGAATTATTACTGTCTAAGCTGAAGTCTGTAAAACGTATCAAAGAATCAAATCTGGAAACCCTGGAAGAAATTCTGGGTAAGAGTAAGGCAAAGGTAATTTGGGAGTTTTTTAATGCTGATTAAAGCTCCGCTCTGGTTTAATGGTTAAAGATTTACAAATAAGAGGATATGTTTTGTAATATTTCCTCATTAATTTTCTATTTTATCAAAAAGGGACAAAAAGCAAAATCCCCTTCTACAGCAAATAAAAATATCAATAAAAAATACCAATAAATAAATATTTTACTAAAAAATACTATTATATGTATTTTTTTCATAAATTAGAGTTATCAACTAATAACAATAATATTATGAAAAATTTTCTCTTTTTATAAAGATTTTTCATTTTCATTATTCATGAGAGAATCATCTTATTCCCCATGTCTGCAGGAAACGATGTTCATCTTTTCAACTCTTCAAAAAATGAAAAACACATCAGCATATATATTATAAAAGGCTCTTTTTCAAGAGCCTTTTACACATATTATTTTTTTATGATCTTACCCAAATATTCTCCTTTATTTGTTTTTATCTTAACAAAATATATTCCAGATGAAAGTTCTGCTACACCAATATTTTCATAATTATTGATAACATTCTTCACAAGCTTTCCGGAGGCATCGAAAATTTTCACAATTTCTATTGTAGAATTTTCTTTCCGTTTGATTGAAAAATATTCTGAAACAGGATTAGGATAAATCTGCAGATCAATATTCTCTTTCTTACTTTCTGCACCGGATATTTCATGCGTTGCCAGATAAACAGGCAGCGGATCAGTCACTACATACAATTCACTTCCATGTTCTTTGGTATTAATGGTAAGAAATAATTTTTCACCATCTGCTCCCATTTTCTGAATATTTTCATTAGCTAACAGCTGACTGTCATCATTTGTCACGAAAATATCCATCGGAGAAACCGAGACCCCATCACTTTTCCACACCTTTTGGGAATCCCCGTTAAGAAAGTAAAGATAATTGTTGACACACGTCATATCTTTCACTGAAGAAAAATTTTGGGATAAATCAGATGTGCCAGTAGCCGTTCCATCCGTCTTCCACAACTGTGTACTATTATTATTGGTAAAAAATAACTGATTTCCACATTTTTTAAATTTCACATCACCAAAAAAGTTTCCTGCTACTATCTGTTCTGTCCCTGCAGCCGTTCCATCTGTGGAATGCAGTGCCGGGGAAGGATAACCTGAAGTGACATAAAAAAGCTTATTATTAAATACTATTGTTTCCCTGGCAATACTTGAAGAGCCATAAGGAGTAGCGTAAGATTTCAGTAATACCGCAGATGCCTGATCACCGTTTGAAATCCAAAGCTCGTTTTGCCCGGAGCCGTAATTCGCAGGAGTATTTTCCTGTTGCTTTGTAAAGAATAATTTATTATTAAAAGTATTCAGTACCTTAATATCTCCATCTGTCCCATCCTGATAGGAGAACTGTATTACCTTTTGGGTATTGGCTTCAGTAGCATCTGTTTTCCAGATCCCCAATTTTCCATTATCTTTTGCCACAAAATAAGCAAAACCATTCAGGGTTACAGCTTTTGAATCCACTGAATAAAGACTTCCCATATTATCCGCGGAAATATCTTTTACGAGACTAACAGTATTGGACGTATTATCAATTTTCCAAAGTTCAGTTCCCACCACGTTATTATATCCGGCAAAAAGCAATGTATTATCGTTCAAGCTGGTATACGGTACCCTGCTCGTAATATTGGGGGATGATATCGGCAAAGTATTGGCTTCTGTACCATCTGTTCTGTAACCTGCTTCCGGAGTGTAAAGATAGTTTCCTACTTTAATGAAGTTGTCATTAAAATCGCTTCCCATACCAATAAACGAATTTCCTCCAAAGCTGGATATTCTCTCAATCTGCTGTGTGACTTTATTTCTTTTATAAATCTGGCTATTATACTGTCTGTCTGTCGCAATGAAAATAAAATCATTATTCAGTACCTGAAATGCATGAGGTAAAGAACTTTCAGATCTGCTAATGTCCGAAGCTATCGCGGTCTGATGTGTCACCGGATTTAATGAAAACAGTTCTGTTCCATATTTTGGGGTGTTTCCGGTTAGATAAATTTTAGAATTCAGGTCTACAAAACTGTTATTATTGATCATTGCAAGTTCTGTGATCTCGAAACTCTGCGAAGAATTTCCGTTGACAACCCAATATCTGTTTCCATAATTAGCCATTGTAAGAATCAAATGATTATTATCCGAGCTACTTCCATAGATCAATGCTCCTGCATGCGTATTGAAGAGAACAGTTCCGGCTTCTGTACCATCTGTTTCCCAGATATAATTACCATACCCTGAGTTAACACCGTTGGCACTACTTTCAAAGAATATTTTGTTATTATATTTTACAAATTTCTTCATTGCCATAGAACTTGTAGCTCCTGGCATCAGATTTTTCAGCAGATAAGTTCCTGACGTTGTTCCATCAGAAACCCATGGTTCATAGCCATTTACGGCATCAAATCCTGTAAAAACAAAATAGTTATCAGCGGCAGCTCCTTCCAGCTGCGGATAACCTACAGATTTTATGGATACTGTTCCAGCTTCTGTTCCATCTGTTGAATATAATTCATATCCCGCCGTTCCTGTCCCAAGATTAACAACGAAGTATAGTTTATTTTGAAAGATCAGTGCTTTAAAATCTCCATTAATACTTCCGCCTGCATTGGGAACAATATCCTTTAATAAAGATGTTCCGGCAACGGTTCCATCCGATTTCCATATCTCTTTTCCGTGTATGCCATCATCAGCTGCCAGGAACAAAGTATTATTCATGGTATACATTTTCACATCACCGGAATACTGAAATGTTTTTAGTAGCTGCAAAGTATCTGTAACGGTATTGTAAGACCAAAGTTCGTTGTGGTGGTAGAAAAAGATATTATTTCCGACTGCTGCACTTGCAGCCACCGAAAACTCAAAATTAAGATCTTTTACCTTGGATGTTCCTGCCATAGTTCCATCTGTAACCCAAAGCTGATTAATGGACGAATTAGTACTTTGCACAGCAATAAAGTACACTTTATTATTGAGCTTCATAAAAGCCGGATCTCCAGCCATCCCAATACTGTATCCCGGAAAAACATTCTTCAACAGGATCGATTTTTGAGTACCCGGATCAAAACTCCATAGCTCTCGTCCCTCTTCTGTAGACTTGGTGGCTGTGAAAAGAATATGATCATTGAATTTGATAAGATTACCAGGATCACTGGAGGCTCCAAAGTTAATCTCATTCAATTGGGTATTAAACACATTTTGTGCACTTGAAAATACTGACAGTATTGTCAATATAGAAATGTAAACCTTTTTCATAGCTATTAGTTAAAAATAAATCCTTAATTCTGAAAAGTTATGAATTAAGGATGATATCATTGTATAATTGATGTAAATTATTTGGCGGCGAAAACTTCTTTGGAAAACCTTCCTTCGGTCTGTGGAACATCTATTACAATATTCCCATTTTCAAAATATCCGACGGTAGTATTTCCATCAGCCATTTTTACAAGGAAAACAGAATTTTTTGAAGTTGCTTTAAAAACAGCAAACGGTACTGAACTACCGGACTTTGCTAAGATAAACTGATTGGAATCAATCTGTATTTTCTGAAGATCCAGTTTTCCGTTCGAGTAATTGCTCGCTTCCGGAGTTGCTGTAGAGGCTACAGATACAACAGGCTCGGCAGATGTCCGTTGAGCGCTATTATTAGAGGCAGGCAACAAGGCAATCGGATTAGAAACCGGTATTTTGATTAATGCATCTTTTAGCGCGTCTGGTAACCCTTCTTCAAATTCTTTAATCTTTGAGGCTCCTTTAGATTCAAAAATCATAGTATTATTACAATCTTTAAACTGTACTATCAATTTATTTTTGAATAGATTTTTATCATTTAGTACATCGGCGGCAACCACATTACAGAAATTACTTTTAGCTTCAGCCGGCCAATTATCTTTAATAGCAGGAAGAATGATATACTTTTTCCCGGTCATAGCTTTGGTGAAAAAGTTTTTTAATCCATAATCTTCCCTGAATGTTTCAAATTTTTCGGGAACTGCAACATATTTATAATCTGAAACTTTTTGTGCGAAAGCTATTGTTGAACAAGCAGCCATCACCAATATTGATAACTTTTTCATTTTTATAATTTTAATCATTTCTAAATGCTCCCATATCCAGTTTTAAGGAAAAGAAATTGGAATAAAAATTAGATCCGCCAATCCCTGAATTCGTAATTGCATAATCCAGTGTGAGCCCTCTGTATCTGATCCCAATACCTGCACTCGGCTGGAAAGAAACTTTTCTTTTTAGATCTTCTATATCTGTAATAGATTGAAATCTGTTGATCCCTAATCTTACAAAAATCATTTTCTGATATCCCATTTCAGCTCCGGCATATGGACTGATACTGGCAAAATCTGTTGAAATTAATGATGCTGTTTTAGCAAAATCAACATTAATTCCAGCTTCAGGTAATACATACACGCTGCTATTGATTTCGAATAACTTGCTGGCACCTACATTCAGCTTAGGCATTGTAAGTTCCAGTTTATCTTTAGGAGCAGGGTTAAATTCTTCCCCATTTACAACAGTGGAAAGCTCCTTCTGATTAATCGTCCAGAAGTTTACGGTCGTAGTAATATCTCTCACCATTCCCCCGAACTTCCATCCGTTATCTGCCTTATAAATTGCTCCAACGTCAAAACCAAAACCATAACCATTCGCAAATTTACCTACATTTCTATAAACAATTTTTGCATTCACCCCTACATCCAGTTTCGGATTTCCTCCGGGTCTGAAAGCATAAGAAAGAATAGCTGCATAATCAGATTGGGAAAACTTGGTAATTTTATCATAATCAATATTTCCTTCCGAATCGATCATTTGGGTAGTATTTAAAATATTATCTACTCCAAGCCTTACTACCGAAACTCCAAAAACACCTTCTTCAAGTACTTTTGCATAGGCCAGATAGTCATATTTTGCAATAGATTCAAAATATTCTGCGTGCATTGCTGCCCCTTGCCAGTCTCTTTCGACAGACATTAAACCTGCTGGGTTCCACATTGGAGAATATACGTCATCCTGATTGGTAATTACTGCTCCTCCCATGGCTAATCCTCTTGCTCCGGCTCCGATGTTTAAGAATTCATTGGAATATTTCCTGATAATCTGAGATTGAGAAAGCCCAAACAGCAGTGAAAATGCAAGTAAAAAATATTTTTTCATCATATAAATTTGATGCTTAGTTTAAGTTTTTAGTTTTTCTGGCTTTTATTAATCCATTTGCAATGATTGCCAGTATCATAACACCTGAAGCGACATAAAATATAGGGCTCATATGTTCTGATTCCCCAAAGATAAAAAAAGCTAGTATAATTCCGTAAACAGGTTCTAAATTAACTGTTAAAATTAAAGTAAAAGGTGATATATATTTCATTAAATTCACCGATTCCAGCATCGGAAAAGCAGTGAAAACACTGGCTAGCAAGCATATTAACGCCAGATCTCTGTAGTTTATTTCATTCATTTGAAAAATTTGCCCTGAAAACAAATAAAATAACATTAAAATGAACCAACCACAGAAGATTTCATAAAAAATTATGTTCCCCGAACTTGTTTTCCCAAACATCTTACCATTAAAAACAGAAAAAATAGTCCCGAATATGGCACACAGAATTCCATAAATAATGCCTTCTTTAAAATGAAATTCTGTCTTAAAGATTAAGAGTATACAGGCTACAATAACAGTTCCCATGATCACTTCAGATGCATCAATTTTCCTTTTGAAAATAATAGGCTCCAGAATTGAGGCGAAAAGTGTAGATAAGGAAAGACAGCTTAGCGCAATAGAAACATTGGAAACTTTAATAGAATAAAAAAAGCAATACCAATGGAGTGCCATGGCAAAACCTATTGCTGCCAGTTGAAAAAATATCTTTTGGGAAACCTTTATGCTCTCCTTTTTAAAAATCCTGATGAATACATACAGAAAGATAGAAGCAAACAACATTCTGTAAAAAACCAGAATCTGTGCATTGGCCTGAATCAATTTTCCCAGAATTGCAGTGAACCCCCATAAAAAAACTATTAAATGCAACCTGAAAAGTGCCAATTTATGCATAACCTATCCCCTTTTAATTTTTACCCTGCAAATTTACAAATACGCTTTTATAAATCTTGCAAAAAAATATAAATTCGCATTAATAAAAGATAATAAACAAAGTTTTTAATAGCTTTACTTTTAATTCAGAACACTTTCTATTAATTTAATAAAAAGATCAATCAACTCATTATGATACTAACCCCGGGCATTGAAATCAAAACAAAACGTCTGACTTTAAGTCCTGTTGACGACTTACACATCGATGATATTGTAGAACACTTTACCAGTGAGGTGACCAGATACATGCCTTTTAACCCGCAAGGGAACAGACAGGATATAATCACCTTTGTGGCTGAATCAAAAAGAACTTTATTACAAAACACAGATCTTGTAATGGTCGCTCTTGACTCTAATGGAGAGTTTATAGGATGCTGCGGTATCCATAATATAACAGAAGAATCTGTTGAGCTTGGCTTATGGCTAAAAAAGGGTTCTCAGGGAAGAGGATTAGGAACTGAAATCATAACGACCCTCATAGAATTTCTGGAAAAGAATTTTACTTTTGAGTATATTTTATATCCTGTGGATAAAGACAATACAGCCAGCAGAAAAATTCCGGAAAAACTTGGCTTTATTCCTGCTAAAAAATATAAAAAACATAAGGATCATCTTACCGATCTGAATATTATAGAATATAGAAAGTATTATTAACAGCCACATACATTACTAAAAAACCCTGAAAATTTGTTAAACTTTCAGGGCCTTCAAATAATAAACTATTAAAAAAATAAACTAGGAACTTAGAGTATTTTGCAGAGAATATCACCTCTGTTACTCTAGTGTAAAGTTAGAAAAAATATAAATTATTTAAAAATATTTTTTAGTTAAAAATTTCACAATTTACTAAAAACCAAATAATTAAACATCTGTTTTACTTCCAATTCGTATTCCTCATAAAAATAGTATCTTTAAGCGTAAAAAATTGAAAATTTTATGGACATCGAATTCAATAAACGAGAAGATCAGAACAGATTAAAATTATCAGAAATAAATCGCTTACTCACTGAGATCAAAAAAGGAGGTGGTGAGAAGAGGCTTCAAAAGCTTCGTGATGAAGGAAAAATGACAGCAAGAGAAAGAATAGATTATCTTCTCGATAAAAATTCAGATTCCATAGAAGTAGGAGCATTTGCAGGATACGAGATGTATCAGGAACATGGAGGATGTCCTAGCGGAGGTGTAGTAGTAGTGATTGGCTACGTTTCCGGGAGACAATGCATTATCGTTGCGAATGACGCTTCTGTAAAAGCCGGTGCCTGGTTTCCTATCACAGGAAAGAAAAACCTGAGAGCTCAGGAAATTGCGATGGAAAACAAACTTCCAATTATTTATCTGGTAGACTCTGCAGGTGTTTATCTTCCTATGCAGGATGAGATCTTCCCGGATAAAGAACATTTTGGACGAATTTTCAGAAATAATGCTAAAATGAGTTCCATGGGAATCATCCAGATCTCTGCTGTCATGGGGAGTTGTGTAGCTGGAGGAGCCTATCTTCCAATTATGAGCGACGAAGCCATGATTGTGGATAAAACGGGTTCTATTTTCCTGGCCGGAAGCTATCTTGTAAAAGCGGCTATCGGAGAAAGTATTGATAATGAAACATTAGGAGGCGCTACCACACACTGCTCAATTTCGGGAGTTACAGATTATAAAGCGAAAGATGATAAAGATGCTTTGAACAGAATTAAAAACATCATGAAATCTATCGGAACTACTGAAAAAGCAGGCTTTGACAGAATAGAAAGTTTTCCGCCCAAAGAAAACCCGGAAAATATTTTTGGAATTATGCCAGTTTCAAGGGCTGAGCAATATGATACTTACGAAATTATCAAGTGTATTGTGGATAACTCCGAATATGAAGAATATAAACCAGACTATGGTAAAAGTATTATCTGTGCAACCGCAAGAGTGGATGGCTGGTCTGTAGGAATTGTAGCCAATCAGAGAAAGCTCGTTAAAAGTGGAAAAGGAGAAATGCAGTTTGGAGGAGTAATCTACTCTGATTCTGCTGATAAAGCAACCCGATTCATTGCCAATTGTAATCAGAGAAAAATACCATTAATTTTCTTACAGGATGTTACCGGATTTATGGTAGGTTCCAAGTCAGAACATGGCGGAATTATCAAAGATGGAGCTAAAATGGTAAATGCCGTTTCCAATTCTGTTGTTCCAAAGTTCACGATTATTACTGGTAACTCTTATGGAGCAGGAAATTATGCGATGTGTGGAAAAGCTTATGATCCAAGATTAATTGTTGCATGGCCTTGGGCTGATTTAGCAGTAATGGGAGGTGCACAAGCAGCAAAAGTATTAGCTCAGATTCAGGAATCTACATTAAAGAAACAAGGAAAAAATATCTCTGAAGAAGAGCATAACGAAATTCTGGATACGATTTCTAAAAAATATCAGAAACAAACTGAATCTACCTATGCAGCAGCAAGATTGTGGACAGATGCCATCATCAATCCTGCCGATACCAGAAAATGGATTTCTATGGGAATTGAAGCAGCTAATCATGCTCCCATTACAGAGAAATTCAACTTAGGAGTAATTCAGGTATAACAGAATTGTTATCCTTTTCAATACAACAATCCCTTATCACATTGATAAGGGATTTTTCATATATGATATAAATCACCCAATAAAAACACATTAAAATACTTTATTTAATAAGTAAAAACCTCATACCATATAAAAAAAATAAAATTCACAAATAATAACATATGATCACTTTTTATATTTTCAATGTTGTTAATTACAAAATATTATACATTAAAATTAATCCTAAACTATAAAAACACAAACAAGTAAACACTGAAAACCAATATGTTATATTTAAATTTATAATATTCGTGCGATATTTTTTTTTAATATTGTACTATTAAGCAAATGATGAGAAAAAATGAAACAATTGAATAAAGGGTTGCCTTTGGCCGCCGGTGTGTTTTGTTTTCTACTGAGTACAAATCAAATAAATGCACAAAAAATACAAAAAGACTCAGTAAAGAATAAGGAAATAGACGAAGTTGTTGTTACTGCACTTGGGATAAAAAGAGATCAGAGAAAACTAGGCTATGCCATTACCAAAGTGGAGACCAAAGATATTACCCAGGCCGGTGTAGTTAACCCCATGGAGGCCCTTCAGGGAAAACTTCCTGGTGTGGAAATAACAGCAGGATCCGGAGGTCCACAGTCCAGTGCCAGAATTCAGATCCGTGGAAATACATCATTAGGAGGTAACAACCAACCTCTAATTGTTGTTGACGGAGTAATTATAGACAATGGAGTAACCGGTGCGGATTCCTGGGGTTCTGGTTATGATTTCGGTAATGAAATGAAAAATCTTAACTCAGATGTTTTTGAGTCCGTTTCCATTTTAAGAGGTGCTGCAGCATCTGCTCTGTACGGTTCACGGGCTGCTAATGGGGTTATTGTCATTACAACCAAAAAAGGAAAAGGCACTAACGGATTGGGTGTCAGGGTAAATTCTTCTCTTACTACACAGCATGTCTATAATGGTCCCATATTTCAGAATGAATTTGGCGCCGGATTCAGTTCTGGTTTTTCAACAGATGCAAACGGAGACCGTTTTATAGATCCCAACAATTTTTTTTACAGTTATGGGCCAAAATTTGATGGAAAACCGGTACAGGATATTGATGGCAGAACAATTCTATGGAATCCTCAACCCAATAATTATAAGGATATTTACCAGGTAGGATTTGATCGTAAAAACTCATTCGAACTCTCCGGAGGAAATGATAAATCTACTATTTTATTGAGTTATACCAATCAGGAAGCTGATGGAATTCTTCCCCGTAATAAGTTTATCAAAAATGCCTATTTTATCCGCGCAACCCATCAGTACAGTAAATATTTGCAGGTAGATGCAAGTTTCAACTATAATCGGTCTTTCGGGCAAAATCCAGTACCCCAGGGAGGAAATGAAAGCCCACTCTTCAGCTTTATATATGGTACTCCCAGAAGTTTTGATGCTGTATATTGGAAAAACAATTATCTGGACCCTGTAAAAGGAGGAATGAAACAAGACAATGCGGACCCTTACGGTATGGCATCTACTTATTTTAATCTTTTCCAGAATACAAGAACCCAGAAAGAAAACAACTATATAGGCAGGATCGAACTCAAATCCCAGCTAACAGACTGGTTAAACCTTCTGGTAACCGGCAACTTCAATAATTATGATTTTATTAATGAATCTAAAATACTTGGAGAAAACCCAGGGTTCACAGGAGGTGGTTATAGCATTTTGGAAGGGAGAAAAGAACAGTATACTACAAAATTTTTATTAAATGCCAACTTCAAATTAACAGAGAATCTTACCCTTAATGCATCTATTGGTGGAGAAGACTTCAGATCCAAATATAAAGCTACAAGACAATGGACCAACGGAGGACTGAATTCTCCCGGCGTTTTCCAAATCCAGAACTCAATAGATCCGGTAGGAAGCGAGACCTATTATGCTGATGGCAATCAGTCTCCAAAAAGAATTCAGGGACTGTACGCTTTTGCCAATTTCGCCTGGAAGAACCAGCTATTCATTGATATTACAGGTCGGAATGACTGGTCTTCCACATTGGCATATCCAGATGGACATGGAAACATAAGCTATTTCTATCCTTCATTTGTTGGAAACTGGATATTTTCTAATTCCTTACAACTTCCAAAATGGATAAATTCCGGAAGCCTGAGAGGAAGTCTGGCATGGGTGGGAAGAGATACTTCGCCATACAGTACGAGCTCTGGTCTCTACTACAGACCCGATCCTTCTGCTTACAATTCACCTGACGGAACACGCATTCCGTTAGTTGGCTTCAATAGTAACTCACTCGCGAATTTAAATTTAAAAAATGAATTGAGCAGATCCATAGAGTTTGGATTAAATATGGCTTTTCTCAATAACCGGCTGGATTTTGATGTATCATTTTATAAAACCAACACTACCAATCAGCTGCTAACACTTTCCTTACCACAAGAGTCTGGGCTTAGCCAACAGCAGATCAATGCAGGAAATCTGCAAAATCAGGGTATAGAGGTAATTGTCAATGCAATTCCGGTAAAATCATCCAACTTCAAATGGAATACAACAGTTACCTTCTCTCAAAACAGGGATAAACTTATTGAACTTTATCCGGGAGTTACTGAATATGTATTAAACTGGGGTATGGGAACTGATGTAAAAAGTATAGCAATACCAGGCCAACAATACGGTTTGATACAAACCAAATATGCCTATGCAAGATATCAGGCACTGGACGCAAATGGTAATAAAATTGATGATCCCAGAAATGGAATGAAAGTTCTGAAAGCTGATGGCTCATATCTGAGATCAGATTCTTACCAAAACCAGGGGTATACTACAGTAGGAAAGTTAACTCCTGATTTTTTAGCCAGCTTCAGAAATACTTTCAGGTATAAAAATTTATCTTTAAGTGTACTGATAGATGCAAGAGTAGGAGGCGATATTCTTTCTGCCACCTATAATTATGGTGTTCAGTTTGGTAATTTATCCTCCACATTACAGTACAGGGATGAAGAGAGAGGAGGAATCAAATATACAGATTCCAATGGCAACATTCAGTTTGGGGTAATTCCCGAAGGAGTATTTAACCAGAATACCAGCATAAAAGATAAACAAGGAGTTACCAGAGATGTAAGTGGTATGACCTATCAGGAAGCCTATGAAAAAGGATGGATCGACCCTGTAAGTACAGCTTCTTATTACAACAATTTGGGCTCATGGAGTAGAGGAATCCGGGAACAGTCTATATTTGAAAATACTTGGGTTTCCCTTCGTGAAGCACGCTTAACCTATTCCTTTAAACCGGAAATGATTAAATCTCTTGGAGTAAATACTCTGAACCTCTCCCTTATCGTTAGAAACTTATTCTATATATACAATAAACTACCGGATGGGATCAATCCTGAAGGAAAATATTCCAACAGTGCAGGCAGCTTTGCAGAATATGGAGGCTCACCTATGTCCAGATATTTTGGATTTAATCTGGATTTCTCATTCTAAAATATTATTCTAAAGATTATTAAAATGAAAAAAACACTTATACTTGCTCTATTATTTTCCCTGTTTATATCCTGCACCAGCGATTTTGCAGAGATTAATACCAATCCCGTAGATCAGATAAAAGCTACTCCCGAAGAACTGTTGCCTTTAGCAATTATGAAAGGATTTGATGGCAGTTTTGAATACTATTATGATTACTACCGCAGAATTATGCCCTGGACTCAGACATTAGTTCCCAGTACAGGTAATTCTTCACAGTTTATGGATGACGGCTCCAATATGAATCAAAGAAAAGATATTTTTTATGGAGATCATGGCGCTTTACTTACAGACATCATCTACAAAATTGATCATATGCCAGCTGAAGATCAAAAAAAATACGTGAACATTAAAAGCATTGCCACAATTTTAAAAGTCTACTATGCATGGTATGTAACAGATGTGAATGGCAGTATAGCTTATACAGAAGCATTCCAGGCTCGATATGGGGGAACACAAACTCCTAAATATGAAACACAGGAACAATTGTATGATATTTTTGACAAACAGTTAGACGATGTATATAATGGAATTCAAAGTGCAGATCAATCTGTACAGGTAAATCCGGGAGAGAAAGACCTATTCTTTAACGGAGATATAAGCAAATGGAAACGGACAGCTAATTCTCTAAGATTAAAAATTGCGTCAAGACTCATGAAAAGAAATCCTGCCAAACTCACTGCTATTGCTTCACAGGTTTTATCAAGGGATGAAATCAGCAGTACAGCAGAGAGTTTCATGTTACGGGCCAGAAGAATTACTGAGCATGGTAATTTCAATCCTGTAGGCATGTCTGCTTCAAAACCTATGGTTGACTTTATGAACGAAAGCAAAGATCCCAGAATATCAATATTTTTTCAGCAAAATGATTATTCTCAGGAAAATATAGATAAGCTTGCTGCAGCTGGTAAAATGGAAAAAGCTACAGAAAGCCAGCGTTATGTTGGTGGTCTTGTCAGTCCTAACATGGTTTCAGCGGATATGAGTCGTTATTATACTTCAGCAAAAAGATTATTAAATGGGGTGAATTATGATACCATTTCCAGATTACAATATAGAATATGGAGGCCGGAAAATACTTCAAAAGGTATTATTGGGACAGGAAATGCTATATTCCCCATCCTTACCTATGCGGATTATTCTCTGTTGAAAGCAGAACTGGCTGCAAGAAATCTTATTGCAGGTAATACAAAAGATCTTTATGAACAAGGAATCAGAGCGTCTATTGAAACCTATAATTATATTGCCAAAGAGGCATTGGTAGATGATTATAAATCAGCTGATGATACCGATATTATCACCTATCTGAGCCAGTCTCAAATTAAATTTAATCCATCATTGGCCCTGGAACAAATCATTATTCAGGAATATTTAAATTATTTCAAACAACCAAATGAAGTATGGGCACTTATCAAAAGAACTGGAATACCTAACGTGTCGACAGCTCTTAAGCTCGAAAATCCATTCAGTGAATCCGGAGTTATGTTAATAATGCCGAGAAGAATTGTTCTTCCTACCCCTTCAAAAGATAATCTGAATTATCAAAACCAAAAAGATGCACTTGACAAGATGAAACAAGATCCTGACTTTGGAGCCAGTGAAAGTGATATACAAGGTCGCATATGGTGGGATAAGAAATAAATTTCTTCCTCACTAGTGGTTTCCTGTCGTATTAAGGGTCTAAGTCGCCCCATCTACAATCTTCATATTCTTAGACTATTGGATCCTTATACGACAACCATCTCCCAGTGAAAGAGTAGGATTATATCTCTATTCCAATTATGCATCCTGCATGAATCAAGCTATATGTATGAGAGGTTTAAAGGAGACCTATGACAGGATAATTAATGTCTAAGTTTTTTAACATCTAGTATTAGCAGTGTCATGCTGAGCGGAGTCGAAGCATTTTAAGAAAGAAGAACTCTGTTTAGACTCCTACGGAGTGACAATGCTGAGGGATAAAGAACAGCAATGATGGTAAAGACTACTACCAGGTATAAAGAATTGATGGAGGAATTCAGAAGCCGGAGGCTTGAAGTTGGAGGATGAGACAGAGAAGATAACAGAGATTACTCATCTTGACTGATTACCTATTGCTCATGAATTGAGCTGGGTAGAAAACAAAAAAACCTTTATCGTAAAGATAAAGGTTTTTTAAAAATAAAATAAAAACTGGCGGCGGCCTACTCTCCCGCGTTAGCAGTACCATCGGCGCTGGTGGGCTTAACTTCTGTGTTCGGAATGGGAACAGGTGAGCCCCACCGCTAAAACCACCCTAAAGGTTGTATATAGCAGCTGGCTATTTGCTGTTGGCTTTTGGCTGTTTTTGCCAATTGCTAACTGCTAGTTGCCAATTGCGTTTTTAAGCGATAAAAACTTTCACAAAGACAAAACCTTCACTGCGCATAAAGCACTTGGTTTATATTAGTAACCATAGACTATAAATCTACGGGTAATTAGTACTACTTGGCTATGACATTACTGTCTTTACACCTATAGCCTATCAACGTCGTCATCTACAACGACCCTTAAAAGATGTCTCATCTTGAGGCGAGTTTCGCACTTATATGCTTTCAGTGCTTATCTCTTCCAAACGTAGCTACTCAGCGGTGCACCTGGCGGTACAACTGATACACCAGAGGTTTGTTCAATTCGGTCCTCTCGTACTAGAATCAAGCCCTCTCAAACATCTAACGCCCGCAATAGATAGAGACCGAACTGTCTCACGACGTTCTGAACCCAGCTCGCGTGCCACTTTAATGGGCGAACAGCCCAACCCTTGGGACCTTCTCCAGCCCCAGGATGTGACGAGCCGACATCGAGGTGCCGAACCTCCCCGTCGATGTGAGCTCTTGGGGGAGACTAGCCTGTTATCCCCGGAGTACCTTTTATCCTATGAGCGATGGCCCTTCCATACGGAACCACCGGATCACTATGTCCTGCTTTCGCACCTGATCGACTTGTAGGTCTCACAGTCAAGCACCCTTATGCCATTACACTCTACGCACGGTTACCAAGCGTGCTGAGGGTACCTTTGAAAGCCTCCGTTACTCTTTTGGAGGCGACCACCCCAGTCAAACTACCCACCACGCAATGTCCTTCTGAAAGAAGTTAGGCTCCAAGTAAGTAAAGGGTGGTATTTCAACGGCGGCTCCACAAACACTAGCGTGCCTGCTTCAAAGCCTCCCACCTATCCTACACATTACTTACTCAAAGTCAATACGAAGTTATAGTAAAGGTTCACAGGGTCTTTTCGTCCCATTGCGGGTAATCGGCATCTTCACCGATACTACAATTTCACCGAGCTCGTGGCTGAGACAGTGCCCAGATCGTTACACCATTCGTGCAGGTCGGAACTTACCCGACAAGGAATTTCGCTACCTTAGGACCGTTATAGTTACGGCCGCCGTTTACTGGGGCTTCAGTTAATGCCTTCGCTTACGCTAAGCACCTTCCTTAACCTTCCAGCACCGGGCAGGTGTCAGACCCTATACAGCATCTTTCGATTTAGCAGAGTCCTGTGTTTTTGATAAACAGTCGCCTGGGCCTCTTCACTGCGGCCAACATTGCTGTTGGCGTCTCTTCTTCCGAAGTTACGAGACTATTTTGCCTAGTTCCTTAGCCACGACTCACTCGAGCACCTTAGGATTCTCTCCTCGACCACCTGTGTCGGTTTTGGTACGGGTTGCTTCACTTCGGCTTTTCTTGGATCAGATTACACTACAGCAGCTTCGCCCGAAGGCTAGGCCTTGACTATTCCGTCAGTCTCCAGCAGCTACATCCAACCGTCCCCTTTATTCGTGAGCAAGTATGGGAATATTAACCCATTGTCCATCCACTACCCCTTTCGGGTTCGCGTTAGGTCCCGACTAACCCTCAGCTGATTAGCATGGCTGAGGAAGCCTTGGTCTTTCGGTGAGCAGGTTTCTCGCCTGCTTTATCGTTACTTATGCCTACATTTTCTTTTCTATCCGCTCCACAATACCTCACAGTACTGCTTCGGCGCAAATAGAATGCTCTCCTACCAGATATATCTAAAATATAAATCCATAGCTTCGGTAATATGTTTATGCCCGATTATTATCCATGCCGGACCGCTCGACTAGTGAGCTGTTACGCACTCTTTAAATGAATGGCTGCTTCCAAGCCAACATCCTAGCTGTCAATGCAGTCCAACCGCGTTGCTTCAACTTAACATATATTTTGGGACCTTAGCTGTTGGTCTGGGTTCTTTCCCTCTCGGACATGGACCTTAGCACCCATGCCCTCACTGCCGTAGAACATTTATTAGCATTCGGAGTTTGTCAGGAATTGGTAGGCGATGAAACCCCCGCATCCAATCAGTAGCTCTACCTCTAATAAACTTATATACGACGCTGCACCTAAATGCATTTCGGAGAGTACGAGCTATCTCCCAGTTTGATTGGCCTTTCACCCCTACCCACAGGTCATCCGAAGACTTTTCAACGTCAACCGGTTCGGTCCTCCACTCTGTGTTACCAGAGCTTCAACCTGCCCATGGGTAGATCACAAGGTTTCGCGTCTAATCCTACTAACTATCCGCCCTATTCAGACTCGCTTTCGCTCCGGCTCCGGTACTTAATACCTTAACCTCGCTAGTAAAATTAACTCGTAGGCTCATTATGCAAAAGGCACGCCGTCACAGCATTACGCTGCTCCGACCGCTTGTAGGCGTACGGTTTCAGGTTCTATTTCACCCTTCTATTCGAAGTGCTTTTCACCTTTCCTTCACAGTACTTGTTCACTATCGGTCTTTCAGGAGTATTTAGCCTTGGAGGATGGTCCCCCCATATTCAGACAGGATTTCACGTGTCCCGCCCTACTCATTTATCATCTTAATATGCCTTTCGAGTACAGGATTATCACCTTCTACGATTGTTCTTTCCAGAACATTCCTCTAAACATAAAAAGACTTTTGGGCTAATCCGCTTTCGCTCGCCACTACTTACGGAATCTCTTCGATTTCTTTTCCTCCGGGTACTTAGATGTTTCAGTTCTCCGGGTTTGCTCCTCTTACGAGGTGACATGTCTTCAACATGCCGGGTTGCCCCATTCGGATATCTGCGGATCAATTCGTGTGTGCCAATCCCCGCAGCTTTTCGCAGCTTACCACGTCCTTCGTCGCCTCTGAAAGCCTAGGCATCCGCCATACGCCCTTAACGATTTCTTTCCTATTGGTTACTCAAGCGCTTTATGCGCTCGGTTTTCTCTTTGTGATGTCTTTACCGTTAATGTCAATGATCTTAATTTCTTTTTTTCCGACTAATGAACAGATGTTGTTTTTGGCTCCATCCGTAACTTTTAAATCAGTCTTCCAAAACTGTGGAGAATAAGGGAGTCGAACCCTTGACCTCCTGCGTGCAAGGCAGGCGCTCTAGCCAGCTGAGCTAATTCCCCCTCTAG